>CAVYNC010000001.1:0-82957 GCA_963769775.1 uncultured Acidimicrobiaceae bacterium
AGTCTTCGAGCAACCGTTCACCCGAGCCAGCGGTTCTGTTCTACGTGTCCGCCGACGACCGTGGTGATGACGAAGTCGAGTGGTTGATTCAAACCGCTGGCTTCGAGCCGATGAAAGTCGGCGGGATCAACCAGTCGAGCCGGCTCGAAGTGGGTGGCGACCTTCATGATCTCATAGTCGGCCCAGCAGAGGCGCGCTCCCTGATCGTCGGGGCCTGATCGCATTGCCAGCTCGGCCGAGCCACGTCCCGGGTTGGGTCATCGCCCACAAGTTGCTCACATCGCGACCATCGCCATGTCGACTGGCACCCAACACGCGAACCGCTGCTCGATGTTCGAAAGCGACCAAGAGTGCACTCAGAGTGAAGCCGTGACCAGTCGACTTCCCGAGCCGCGCCTGAACCTGGTCTACCGCTTGGAAGCAAGTGTCGGCGACCTCCAGGATGTCGGCGAGATCTCCGCTGGTCACCGGCGCATCGTTCCGTTGACCGGTGGGACGTTCAGTGGACCTGAGCTGCGCGGGACACTGCTTCCGGGAGCGAGCGCCGATTGGCAGATTATTCTTCCGGATGGCACAGCACTTGGCGACGTCCGCTACACGCTTGAAACCGAACACGGAGATGTACTATACGTTGAATCTCAAAGTGTGCGGCACGGAAGCACGGCGGTCCTCGAGCGGCTCGGACGTGGGGGAGATGTCGACGCAGGTGAATACACTTTCCGCACTTCAGTCAAAATTGAGACCGGGGCCAACAGCCTCGACTGGTTGAACAGAGGCATATTCGTCGGTGTCGGAGGCCGGCAGCGCGGAGGCGTGATCTACGAGGTCTATCTCGTCGGATGATGGGTCCATCCGACTCGGGAGAGCCGTCGACGAGATCTCGTGTCGGCGTATCCGACGCTTCGCGCAAAGTCGTTATCGTTACCGGAGCCTCCCAAGGCATCGGCGCAGGCCTTGTAGAAGGCTTCCGCAATGCCGGATATGCGGCCGTTGGTTCGTCGCGCTCGATCGACCCTTCCGCCGCTCCCGATTTCATCACGGTAAGGGGTGATATCGCACAAGTCGAGACCGCTCAGCTGATCGTGGAACAGGCGGTCGATCGTTTTGGGCGCGTCGACAGTCTGATCAACAACGCGGGGATTTTCATCAGCAAGGCATTCACCGACTACACACTGGATGACTACCTCGCGATTACAGCCGTGAACCTGACCGGGTTCTTCCATATAACCCAAGCCACCATCCGCCAGATGCTGACTCAGGGCACTGGTGGTCACATAGTCAACATCACTACGAGTCTGGTCGACCACGCCGAGAGCGAAAACCCGTCCGCCCTTGTATCGCTTACGAAGGGTGGACTGGCAGCTGTGACGCGCTCATTGGCTATCGAGTACGCGTCTCGCGGTATCCGCTTCAACGCAGTTGCCCTCGGAGTCATAGAGAGCCCTCTCTACGACCCGGCGTCGTATGAGGGCCTGGCACAACTCCATCCGCTCGGCCGAGTCGGCCACATTAGCGACGTTGTAGAAGGGATCCTCTATCTCGAACTGGCCTCATTCGTCACGGGAGTCGTCCTTCACATCGACGGAGGTCAGTCCAGCGGGAAATTGATTCGTCAACTGATCTAGCCCTCCAACTAACAGGGACATCTGGAAGTCGCGACCATCTGTCGGCATGCCTGACCACCTGTGGTCGACGATGTCCGAGGGCCTCCGCAACGCATAGCCGAGAAGTGCTTTCGCAGCCTCAAGATTTTCGCTCTGCAACTGATGATCGGCGCCAGTTCTGCGCTGCCGACCGAGGTATGAGATCGGTCATCATTTGTCGCTCTGCGGCCTTCGAGACATGTTGTCACGGTCCACTAAGCCCACCCCACACGCTGTCCGTCTTGACAAGGTCTGTTCCAGGATCCTCCGGCATGCGCCTGGGACTCCCCAGGTTGGGAAATCCACTTCAGCGATTCTGAGGGTGCTCGAAGGGTCAGCCCGAGAATACAATCGATCCGATCACACGATGAGGAACTTGAGCCAGGCCCTTAGTGGCAATCCCGACTCGATGGCCAAACGGCTGCTGGGTTGTTATCTAAACCGAAGACTTGGGAACAAGAAAATCGTCTGCAAAATAGTTGAGACTGAAGCCTACGACCAGTTGGATCCTGCTAGTCATAGCTACAGAGGAATGACGCCGAGGAATAGCGTCATGTTCGGTGAAGCTGGTTACCTATATGTCTACTTCAGCTACGGAATCCACTATTGCATGAACATCGTAACCGGGGAAGAAGGTCATGCTTCGGCAGTCTTGATAAGGGCGGTTGAACCCATCAGTGGACTGGACACAATTCGATCCAACCGTCCGAAGATTTCAAAAGAGAGAATGCTGACGAACGGACCCGGCAAAGTTTGCCAGGCACTGGCGATTGATCTGGATTTCAACGGACACGACTTAACCAAACAGCCGCTAACACTGACACTACATAGTCGGCTGGCATCGTCACAGATATCGATTGGTACACGTGTAGGCATCACCAAAGCCGCCGATCTTCAGTGGCGGTTTTTTGTAAAAGACAATCCCTACGTGTCGGTTCAGAGACGTGGTTGATCTCGCCACAGGCATGCCTCGACTATGGCTGCGTCTACTTCCGTAGACGGTCAGCGTTGATCGGAGCGCCGCATGAGCCCAGAAGTCCCGGATGAGGCATGTAACTGCTCAAGTCCCGCCGCCCATGACGTCGGCGTTGAGTGCGGCTCGCTGAAGCCATGGATCTCCGCTATCACGTCCTCGGCGGCCATCCCACCCATTCCCCAGTCGTCTCAAGGAATGCTCATTTCCCCAGAGTCGGCCTTCGAACACCGGCCAGGTGGGACACGAGTCGTTCGGGTCTGCCAAAACTGCTTGCTGGCGCGAACAGCGTCATTTGCTCGCACGCACCCGACAAGCAGGGGTTCGAACATCGTCGTTTGCCTTGGTTGGCAATTGCCAATGCAATACCGCCTCTGACCAGGGAAAACGTTGTGATTCCGACAACGACGTGGAGGTTATGGGACTATGTTCGAACCCCTCTTGGACCTTCTGACCAGGGATTATGCGCCAGCTAAGTGCGAACGATGACCGAATTCGGGCTCTTCGGAGTCCGCCGCAAGGCGAGCGGGTGAAGTAATGCGACTACGTTCGAACCCCTGCCGGACGTCGCTGGTGTCGAGCAATCCTGGCGATGCCCCGACGCAGGAGCGGCTGTCCAGAAAGCAGGTCTCGACAAGACCTGAGGGCTCAGCCCGGTAGGCGCCCCCGGAAGCTGTCTGCCTACTTCCAGCGCTGTCGGGCGTGTGGGCACCTGCCCACGAGCTGTCCAGTCGGGAACCACTACGTGCTCGGGAGGCCCGCACGGAGTTTGTCGAGTGCCTGCTTGATGCCGAACGTGGCCGACTCCTGGCGAGGCGGGAACTCGAGGAACGAGGTCACCATCTGGGCCACGAATGCCTGGGCGGGGACAAGCAGGAACGCGTGGTCGAGCATCCAGTCCCAGTAGGTGTTCGACGTGAAGTCGGCCCGCTCGTAGGGGTCGGTGCGCAGGTTGAAGATCTTGGGCACCCGCAGCTCAGTGAATGGCTCCGCCCAGACCTGCAGGGTCCCGGGGACGCGTTGCTCGAGGAAGACGATCTTCCAGTTGTCGTAGCGCACGGCCATGAGGTCACCGTCGTCGTTGACGTAGAAGAAGAAGTTGCGGGGGCTCTCGTCCGCCTCACCCGTCAGGTACGGCAGCTGGTTGTGGCCGTCGAGGTGCACCTTGTAGGTCGTGCCGTTCAGGTCCGCTCCCGCCTTCAGCTGTGTGGCGATGTCGTCGATCGCCGGCGGCGGCGAGCAGTGTCGGTGAACCAGTCGTTGTGGCTCATGATGCCGTTGAGGACGGTGTTGACGGGAATGCGGCCAGGCCAGCGCACGAGTGCGGGTACACGGTAGCCACCCTCCCAGTTGGAGTTCTTCTCGCCACGGAACGGCGTCATGCCCGCGTCGGGCCATGAGTTCATGTGCGGTCCGTTGTCCGTCGAGTAGAAGACGATCGTGTCCTCGGCCAGATCGAGGTCATCGAGCAGGGCGAGCATCTGGCCGACGGGTCGATCGTGGTCGATCATCATGTCGTGGTAGTCGCGACTGCCAGCGGCCCGCCTGGCCCTTGCTCGCCGGCTTGACGTGCGTTCGGAAGTGCATATGGGTGGTGTTGAACCAGACGAAGAATGGCGTCTCGGTCTCGGCCTTGTCCTTGATGAACACAGCCGCCTCGTCAAGGAACTCGTCGTCGACGGTCTCCATGCGCTTCCTGGTCAGCGGTCCGGTGTCCTCGATGCGTTGGGTGCCGTCAGGGTTGGCCCACGTGTGAATCACGCCTCGGGGGCCGAAGTTCTGCCGGAAGTTCGGGAAGTCCTCCGGCTGGTGGGTAGTCCTCGAGCTCGGGCTCCTCCTCGGCGTTCAGGTGGTAGAGGTTGCCGAAGAACTCGTCGAAGCCGTGCATCGTCGGTAGGTACTCGTCCCGGTCGCCCAGGTGGTTCTTACCGAACTGTCCCGTGGCGTAGCCGTGCGCCTTGAGCGCCGTGGCGATCGTCGGATCCTCAGGTCGGAGACCGAGCTCGGCGCCGGGCAGGCCCACCTTGGTCAGACCGGTCCGGACCGGGTTCTGCCCGCAAATGAAGGCGGCCCGTCCGGCCGTACAGGACTGCTCGCCGTAGTAGTCGGTGAAGCGGATGCCCTCCGTCGGCGATCCGGTCGATGTTGGGGGTGCGGTAACCCATGAGTCCGTCGCTGTAGCAGCTCAGGTTGGAGATCCCGATGTCATCACCCCAGATGACCAGAATGTTTGGCTTCCCGTTCGGCACGCGATCTCCTCCGATGGACGATGGGGTGATGCTATCCATGGGTGTGGTTGGGCGCTGATTCCATTTTGGGGGTGCCCCAGTTCACCGGGAGTGGCTCGCTGTCGGTGAGCCCCTGGTCGAGCTGGGTGGCGATGGGGAGCTGACCGATCCCGCTGTCGTCCGATGTCGGCCATGTGGCCGATGTTTCCATCGACACTTCGGTCGAAAATGGCAAGGAACCCAAATGACTAGGAGATTCAATGATCATCGAGCGAATCGACCCTCCGTCGTTGCACCCGATTCCTGGTGCCGCGCACGTCACGGTCGCTGAGGGCCGGCGCATCGTTCACGTGTCGGGTCAGGCTGGGCGAAATTCTGACGGCAGCCTGGCTGGTCAGACCGTTGCAGGGCAGGCTGTGCAAGCACTACGCAACTTGCGGACTGCGCTTGAGTCGGTAGGGGCGGGTTTGGCAGACGTGGCTCATCTGACTATCTACATCGTTGATTACACCGCGGCGTCGCTCGACGCTCTGATGGAGGCGGCCATAGGCGAGTACGGGGAGGCCTACCCGATCACGGCCTGCACTCTCGTGGGTGTTGCCGCGCTGTGGGAGGCTGGTGTTCTCATTGAGATCGACGCTCTGGCCGTGGTCTGAGGGTTTGGCCGTGACTGAGCTCCGCTCCCCCCGTCAGCACCTTGGGGCAGACCGATTGTTGGGTGAACCGACATTGTCAGATTCTGGACCGGAGCCGTCGACCTTCTTGCTCCCGACGGGTACCGTCACCTTCCTGTTGACGGATGTGGCCCAATCGACCGCCACCTGGGAGGCGGCGCCCGAGTCCATGGCCAAGGCGATCAGTCGTCACTATGAGATCCTGGCTGAGGCAGTGGCCCGCAACCATGGGGTCCGGCCCACCGAGCAGGGTGAGGGAGACAGCATCGTGGCCGCCTTCAGTCGGGGAGCTGACGCCGTGGCGGCCGCGCTCGACGCCCAGTTGGCGCTGGCCGACGAGCCGTGGCCGGCGGGGGCCGAATTGTCGGTCCGGATGGCATTGCACACCGGCGACGCCCAGCAGCGCGATGCGTTCAACTATTTCGGGCAGACGGTCATTCGGACTGCCCGCCTCCGGTCTCTGGCACACGGTGGTCAAGTGATCGCCTCTCGCCCTACGACTGACCTGGTGGCTGACCGGCTTCCGGCCGGGTCTCGCTGGCGAGACCTCGGGATGCACCGGCTGAAGGATCTCGGTCGTCCCGAATATGTGTTCCAGCTCGAGCATCCCGGTCTGGTATCCGACTTCCCCGCCCTGGCCGGCATCAATGACAATCGGACGAACCTTCCTGGCCAGCTCAGCACGTTCATCGGTCGCGAGCGGGAACTTGCCGAGGCCGGAGGCCTGCTCGACGAGCACCGCTTGCTGACGGTCACCGGCGCCGGTGGATGCGGCAAGACCCGCTTGGCATTGCAATTGGCGGCCGACCGCACCGATCAGTTCGACGACGGGGTCTGGTATGTGGATCTGGCGCCTCTTTCGGGATCCGGCACAGTAGCCCGCCAAGTGGCCGACGTATTGCGGATCAGCGACGAGGCCGATCTGCCGCTGATGTCTTCGTTGGTCGAACGACTGCGTGACCAGTCCGTCTTGTTGGTACTCGACAATTGCGAGCACCTGGTCGACCAGTGCGCCGAGCTGATTGATGAGGTCACACGCCGAATGTGGCGGCGTACGAGTTCTCGCCACAAGTCGGCAGATCCTCGACGTCGCCGGTGAAGTCATGTGGCGCCTGCCATCAATGACCCTTCCGCCCGACAGCCCGGCTACCCCCGTTGGCGCCCTCGGCACCTACGACGCCATTCGGCTCTTCTGCGAACGAGCGGCCCGGAGCCGTCCTGGGTTCGCCCTGGAGGCCTCGAACGCGATGCGTATCGCCTCGATCTGCCGGCGGCTTGACGGCATCCCGTTGGCCCTCGAGCTGGCCGCCGCCAGAGTTCGAACCCTGGGACTCGACGACATCGCGAAGGGGTTGGACGACCGATTCCGATTGCTCACCGGCGGAGCCCGCACCGCGCTTCCCCGTCAGCAGACTCTGGCCGCGTCGGTCGACTGGAGCCATGACCTACTCGACATCGACGAGCAGCGCCTGTTCGCTGAGCTTTCGGTCTTCGCCGGAGCGTTCACTCTTGACGCTGCCCGGCAGGTGGCCAGCGGTAGCCCGGCCGCCATCACCGACGGTTTGGCCGCGCTGGTCGACCGGTCGCTGGTGAGTCTCGACGACGGAGAGGAGTCAACCCGATATCGCTATCTCGAGACCGTCAAGGCCTACGGGCGCAATCGCCTGGTCGAGTCGGGTGACGAACCAGCCGTGCGTGACCGGCACCTGGCCCACCATCTCTCAGTGGTCGAACGTTCCGAGGAAGGAATCCTGGGCCTCGAGCAGAGCGAGTGGCTTGGCCGGCTCGACCGCGAGCACGACGACCTGCGCTCGGCACTCGATTGGGCGTCGGTCTCGTTCAGCGTGGAGTCGCTCTACCGGCTGGCCTATGCCCTGCAGGCTTACTGGCACGCCCGCGGCCACAGCCGTGAGGCCCAGGGGTGGTACGACCGGCTGTTGGCTGAGGCTCCCGACGCGCCCCCTGAGCTGCGTGCCCGGGTACTTTGGGCCTCGTCGTATCTGGCCGTGTACGCCGACGACATGGCACTTTGCGCCGAGCGGTCGGCCGCGGCCCTCAGTCTGGCTCGTGAATGCGGAGACGAACGGACCATTGGACAGCGCGCTCGACACGGCGGCGACGATGCGCCAGTACGCAGACCCTGCCGGCACCCAAGCTGACTTCTTCGAGGCCGCGGCGCATGCCGATCGCAATGGCGACACATGGTGCCGGATCGACGCTCTTCAGAAGGCCGCTTTCAGCGACTGGTATCGCGACCGCTGGCCTGAGGCCCTGGCGCTCGCCGAACAGGCCGTCGGGCCGGCCCGGGCCCTCGACAATCAATTCTTCCTCGTCTGGCACGAGAGCCTGGTCGGCATGGCTGCGCTCCGCCGGGGTGAGTACCAACGGGCCGAGTCGGCCCTGCGGGTCGCGCTGAACCACGCCGCCACGCTGGGCGAAGCCACAACCGTTGCCGTTCCGGGGACGTTGCTGCGCTGGGTCGCTCTACGAAGGGGGGACGATGCGGCCGCGGCCGCGGTCGCCAAGGAGGTCCTGGATCTGCTCGGTGACAAAGCCGGTGCCGGCTTCGCAATGGTGCAGATCGGGTTCGTTGACGCGGCCGCCCTTCTGCGTGCCGGCGACGACGCAAGCGCCGTGGAGTTCCTCACGTTCATCGTCGCCGCGCTGCGGGGCGAGGGGATGCTGTATCCGATGTCGATCTACCTCTCGTACCTGGGTATGGCACAAGTCGGCGCTGGTGATCTCGAAGGTGCGGCAGCAACCGCAGTGACCCAACATGACGTAGCGTCCCATCTACAGAGCGATGTAGCTGACGCCACCGCCCACCTCCTCGACGCGGTCGTGGAACGACGTACCGGTCGAGCCGATCTGGCTGACAAGTCAGTCCGGAAGGCCTTGATCGTGCTGGTCGGGGCCGGTATCCGCCCCGACGCGGTGGACGCGCTGGCCGTGCTCGCCGGCTGCGTGCTCGACCTGGGCAACGCCACCCAAGCGGCACGGATACTCGGAGCGGTGCAGGCACTCCGTGTCGAGCACGGATGGCTCGGTGACTTTCCGACCGTCATCAATGCCCAATCCGATCTCGACGTGCAGGCCGTCCACGTCGCCCTCGGAGACGAGGGGTCGGTCCGCATCGCTGAGGGCGCCACCCTGTCGCTCGAAGAGGCCGTCGAGCAGGCGATGCGGTCACATGGCACCCGTTCGCGACCCGCCACCGGGTGGGCCAGCCTCACCCCCACCGAACGTCAGGTGGTAGAGCAGGTACGCCTGGGCCACAGCAATCCCGAGATCGCCGAGACCCTGTTGATGGCCCGCTCCACGGTCAAGACTCATGTCTCACACTGTCTCACCAAGCTCGGTGTCAGCACCCGAGCGGAGCTGGCCGCCGAAGCGGCCCGCCATGAATCACCCTGACGGTCAGACCCCCAACCACCCGAGAGACGAGGTATCACTCATGTCTACCCTCCGCGCCCAAAGCCAGCCCCGGAGAGTGCGGCTATGAACCACCAGGACTCACCAGTCATTAGCCAAAGCGGGAACCGAGCCTCGGAGATTACGACCAACCGGTCGGTCGACGTGGCCGCCGCCTGGGCCGGGGTCATCGGCGTCGTCCTCTTCGTTTCCGGATCGCTGTTCGCTGGCTCGGTCCCAAAGCCGGACGCCTCGGCCGCTGGGATCACCGCCTTCCTCGTCCAGCAGCGCTCCAGCCTGCTCGTTGGGACCGCCCTCATCCTGTTGGCCATTCCGTTCTTCGGCTGCTTCGTTGGACTGTTTACCGGAGTGCTCCGCGACGCGGAAGGCGGACGGACCACCCTGACGAGCGCCGCCACCCTCGGCTGGACACTGCTCCTAGCCGTGGTCACTATCGGCGTCCTGTCCCAAACTGCACTGACCTGGCAGGGCGCGTCCGGTCTGGACTCACACCTCGTCCAGTTCGGTTACGACCTCAGCACGCTGTCGCTCTATGCCGTCGACGCGATGGCGGTAGCCCTCGCCGTCGGAGCCACCTCGGTCGTCATCTACCGCACCGGTGTCCTTCCCCGCTGGCTCGTCGCCCTCGGCGCGGCTGAGGTGGCGATCAACCTCGTGGAGCTCGCCGGACTGGCCAGCAGGGGCGGCCTGAACGCAGCGGGCTACGGAGCTGGCATCGGCCCCCTCGTCTTTTCACTATGGGCCGCCGCTGCCGCCACCTCGCTCATCCGACACGTCCGCCAACTCCCAGCCGACCCTGACCCCTACCTCCGGGACCTTACGACCTGAGCGCGGGCCGGTGCGTCTCACTCGCATCGCCGTTTGAGCCGCCTGCAACCTGACCGAATGGGCCGACGCCGCGGACCGGGGCGCGCTTGCGCAGCGGCCGGGAAGAGCGTGGCCTCCGGGCTGGACCGCTGACGTGAAGCGGACCTGCTTCCTGTTCACTAGCGGGTTCGAACATCGAAGGTAGCAACCAGAAGCAGAATGCCCATCTAACAGGGAAAACGCCGTTGTATCCAAGGGCGTCCGCGACATCACCTCGGGTGTGGTGCCGCTCGTGGTCTGGGCATCCGCGGCCGCGTCACCCTGGCTTGGGTCTATGTAGCTACGGCGATCACGCCGATCTCGGACGGGTTTATCGTCGTCGCTAACGGCGGAAAGCTCTCCAAGGCGCTGGGCGTCCACTGGCTCACGGCCAGAGGTGATCGATACGCGGCTGGGCTGATTCTGGCACTGGCTTGAGCGACGGCAATCCCGATCACTGAATCACTGCTGCCCACCCGCAGGCTCCACCTGAAATGGTCCCTGCCTACCTGGCATCGCAGAACGAGAGTCTCGCCAGACCGCTCCTACGGCGAAGACAATGTCGAGGAGAGTCCAGCCGCTGACCGGGAACACCGTCTCGGCGGAGGTTGTGGAACTATGTTCGAACCCCTTTCCGACCGCGTGGGAACGGGCCAACTCCAAACGTCATTTGGCGATGAAGCGGTGGATGGCCTCGTTGGCGTGGTCCTGATAGGACGAGTTGGCCAAATCAGGGAAGATTTCCGATTGGTCGACCATGGGACCCTTCAACTTGCCGGCCGCGCTCGCGTAGAACACGCCACTCGAAAGCGTCGGGTCGGTGACACCGTCGACGAGTCGCTTCGAGCCCACGTCAAGTTCGTGGGAAATACCGAGGCGGGGCATGATGTGTTTGGCCGCAAAGCGTAGCGGTGGCGCCGCGCCGGCGGCAGCTTCGGTGCCCGTGGTGTTGCCGGGGCTCACAGTGATGAAGCGGAGGTCGGGGTATTGGCGCGCCAGGTGGGCCATCCACAAGGCCCCGATGTACTTGACCTGACCGAAGGCGAGGTTCTGATCATATTTTCTGTCAGCGAAGTAGCTGCCGTCGATGACGGTAGTGAGTTCATCGGTGGAGGTTGAGACGAAGGTAGGCCGTTTGAACCCCAACTTCGGAATTCCCCTGGCTGCTTCGCTTGCGACGAACACCGCTACCTCGCTAAGTCGGTTCTCGGCCAGGAGCCCTTCGAGGAGAACGGCGTGACCGAGAACGTTCGTTGCGAACAGTTTGGTGGCCCCGTCAGCGGTCAATTCCATCAAGGTCTTGTTGCCGATTACACCAGCGTTCATGACCAGCGCATCGAGGGATCCGCTGATGGCCGCTAGGCCAGCGCGGACCGAACCAAGATCGGCGACGTCCATGAGAATGATGTCGAAGATGTCTCGGCCAGTCACGGCTTCGAGATCGGCCTTTGCCTGTGTCGCCCGATCTTGGTTCCGACATGCAAGGTAGATCCGCGCGAACTCAGGACGTAATGCCAGTTGCCGGGCCACCTCCTTGCCGATCCCGACGTTGGCGCCCGTAATGAGCGCCGTCTTTCCATGGAGCGCGCTCATTCGGAGTCCCCCTCATCCTCTGTGGGCGTAGGGAGGCCGTCGAGCAAGCTGAAACGGGCATCCATCGCGAGACCTCGGACTTCGATCAGCTGCTGATATTCAGGCGAGTTGTACCACCTGAGTGCCGTCTCATGATCTGGAAACTGCACGATCACCCCTGAGGAGAGCCCGAGTTTCGCCATGGAGGATCTCCCAGTTGCCAGTGGCGAGAACCTCGGCTCCGTGCTCTTTGGCGGTCTTTCCGGCATGGCGGCGTACTTCTCACGGTAAACATCTGGGTCCTTAACTGTGAATTCGACAATTACGTATGCGCTCATGTTGATACTCCTTCGTTGTTAGTTGTCGATCTGTGCTTCCTGGGTCTTCGCTCTCAAACGTCACTGCCGACAGGCGTCACGTGGCGACCCGGCCTCCATCGACTGCAAGAGTGACGCCGTGGACGAAGCTGGCATCGTCACTGGCAAGAAAGACGATCGCCGCAGCAAGTTCCTCTGGCTCGAGCGACGCGACCTGCTGGTGCCAGTGCTGCGAGCTGATTCACCATCTCCTCGGGGACCGCTTCCATCATGCGGGTGCGCGTCGGGCCGGGGGCAACGGCGTTCACTCGAACACCACTCGGGCCGTATTCGGCTGCCCAGGTCTTCGTCAGCAGCTCGAGAGCCGCTCGGCTGGCGCCGTACATGGCCATGCCGGCCTGTCCAAAGCTCGCGACCATCGTGGAGACGTTGACGATCGAACCCCATCCACGTTCGGCCATGGCTGGTGCCAGTGACGCGACGAGGAAGAACGGAACCTTGACGTTCAGTGCAAAGGTCTCGTCGAACTGAGCCTCGGTGGCTGCGTTGCTCGGTCCGAGCAAGGCGACACCGGCGTTGTTGATGAGGATGTCGACGTGACCGCCACCTGCCTCAGTGGCCCACTCGACCAGGTCCTGTGCCGACTTCAGATCGCTCAACGAAGTGAGCAGGAACGTCGCGCTGCCTCCGCTGCCTTCGATCTCGGCGACCACGTCTTTGGCTCGTTGTTCGTTGCGTCCGACGATCAGTACGTGAGCGCCGCGGGCGGCCAAGGCGGTGGCCGTGGCCTTGCCGATTCCGCTCGTCGAGCCCGTTACCAGTGCTGTCTTGCCGCTTAGATCAGTCATGCGTTGTTCTTCCTCTCGTCGAAAATGGGTTGCACAACCCACTATGACAGCTGAGAGACTGGGTTGTCAAACTCAGAATCTCTGTTAGCATTGGAGCATGGTCAACGAGACGAGTGACCGGCCGAAGCTCACCCCCAAGGGAGCACGCACCCGGGCACGAATAGTGGAGAACGCCGCCGCACTGATCCATGAGCGCGGGGTGGCGGGCACCACCTTGGAAGACGTCAAGGCGGCGGCGGGAGTCAGCGGCTCGCAGATGTACCACTACTTTCCCGACAAGGACGACCTCGTGCAGGCGGTCATCGACTACCAGGCCGAGACCATCGTCAATCGCCAGCGGCACGCGCTCAGCAGCGCGAACGGAGTCGAAGCCTGGCGGAACATGGTGATCACCGCAGCGAAGCGCACCAAAGCAAAGGGGGGCTGCCAACTTGGCTCGCTCGTTGGTCAACTCGCCGAGAGTGACCCCGAGGCCCGAGCGCTCATCGCGGCAGGGTTCGATCAGTGGGCAGCCGCCATCAGCGATGGGCTGAGATCCCTTCATGCCGACGGGAAGCTCCCGTCGGACATCGACCCGGACGACCTCGCCACTACTCTGCTCGCCACGCTCCAAGGGGGACTTCTACTCGCCCAGGTACAGCAGAGTCCCCGTCCGTTCGAGACTGCCGTCAATACCCTTCTCGCCCTTGCCATCGGCAGATGAGCCCAAGCCGGGATCAATCTCGGCCGTCAGAGCGGTCGTCTCACGGCTCTTGGATGAACCGTGCCATTCCCCACCTCCCGTTCGACGAACTCAATGTTCGCCAATCCGTCAGGTGTTGCGTTGATCAGTTGAGGCACAAGGTTTCAGGACAGCGAGGAGGTCCGATGACGACACTCGAGGAAGCGGCAGCACTTGCCAGTCGGGACCACGGATTGGTCGTGATTTCGACGTTGCGGTCTAACGGGACGATCCAGGCGTCCCTTGTCAATGCCGGTGTGATCGCTCACCCAGCCACAGGCGAGACCGTTCTGGGATTGGTCACCGCAGGCCGGATCAAGCTGGCCAACCTCCGCGCCCGTCCCCAAGTGACCGCAATCTTCCGAGACGGTTGGCAGTGGGCAGCAGTAGAAGGGCACGCCGAGCTCGTCGGGCCCGATGATCCCCAGCCGTGGCTTGATGCGGAAGGTCTACGGCAGCTCCGCCGAGAGATCTTCACCGCTGCCGGCGGGGAGCATGACAACTGGGACGAATACGACCGAATCATGGCCGAAGAACGCCGGGCCGCCGTGCTTATCCGGCCGGACCGGATCTACAGCAATCGATGATCTGTGGACGGCGGGAGCCTGACCCGCTCATGCGGACAGGACCCCTGGTTTGGACGTTCTCCCAGGCCAGGGGGGTTCGAACATCGACCTTTGCCTCGAGTAGCGACCGGATGCCAAAAACACCCACCTACCTGGGAAAACGTTGTAAATCCGACAACGGTGGAGATGACGGGACTCGAACCCGTGACCCCCTGCTTGCAAAGCAGGTGCTCTAGCCAACTGAGCTACATCCCCGAGGTGCGTCTGCAGGACGGCCGCCCGTTTCGAGGCCGGCGTGCCAGGGCCAATGGTAGGGCACCCACCCTGAAGGGCCAATCCGCTGGGCCGACTGCGGCGACGGGATCTCGGGCCCGGAGGAGTCGTCGCCAGCCACGATGACACGTTCCTTCGGGTCGCCCGGGTTTCCGTCACAGCTCCGGCATACGGTTCCCCCGTCGGATCCAACGAGCGACCCTCGGAATCGGATCGGCGGCCGCTCGCCCGCAGGGACGAAAACGGCCCGCATCTCGCTCCCGGAGGGAGCCCTCCCCGTTCCGGGGGATCGGCCCCCGACGACCCAGGAGCAGATCCATGGGCTCTCCCGACCGCACCGAGCTCCTCGACACGTTGACCGAGGGCATCGAGGCACTGACCACCTCGGAACGATGGCGCCGCCATCTCGACGTGCAGGGCCGGTTCCACCGCTACAGCTTCTCCAACGCCCTGCTGATCTGCGCCCAATTCCCGAAGCCACCCGGGTGGCGGGATTCGCCACCTGGAAGCGGCTCGGCCGATCGGTCGTCAAGGGGGAGCCGGCCATCTGGATCCTCGCCCCGGTCGTCGGCCGGAAGGTCCGGATCGAGGCGGACGAGGAGCGCCGGCCGATCGTCGGCTTCCGGCCCGTGCCGGTGTTCGACGTGGCCCAGACCAAGGGGAGCCGCTCCCCGAGGTGTGCCACAACTGGACGGGGTGATCCGACCCGGTGCCTCGAGCGGCTCGTGGACCGGGCCCAACGTATCGGCTACACGGTCGCGTTCACCGAGCTTCCGCGGCACCGCAACGGCGACTGTTCCTTCGCCCCGCGACGGATCCGGGTCGAGTGCCGCAACGAGCCGGCCCAGCAGGTCAAGACCCTGGCCCACGAACTCGCCCACGCCCTCCTGCACGAGGGCGTCGACGACCGGCCCCTGGCCGAGCTCGAGGCCGAGTCCACCGCCTACGTGGTGTGCCGGACCCTCGGCCTCGACACGGGCACCTACTCCTTCGGGTACGTCGCCTGCTGGGCGGGAGGTGGCGACGAGGCGGTCGCCCGGATCAAGGCCTCCGGCGGCAGGATCCAGCGGGCGGCGTCGGTCATCCTCGACGCTCCCGAGACCGGGGAGTCAACCGGTGAAGCGGCGTGAGCAAGGGTGGTCCGCAGGTCGACCTGGTCAGCCGGCCGCTGCCGCCCGTTCGAGCGACCGGGCGATCTCCTCCCAGGCCGCCTCGACCCCGTCGAACCCGCCGACCTCGGTCCGCTTGTCGGGCTCGAGGTCCTTGTAGACCTCGAAGAAGTGGGCGATCTCGAAGGTGAGGTGGGGCGGCAGCCCGTCGAGGTCCCTGACGCTCTCCCACATCGGGTCGCCGCAGGCCACCGAGATGATCTTGGCGTCGGGGCCCTTCTCGTCGGTCATCCAGAACACGCCGACCGGCCGGCTCTCGACCATGCAGCCCGGGAAGGTCGGCTCGTCGAGGAGCACCAGGGCGTCGAGCGGGTCGCCGTCCTCGGCCAGGGTGTCGGGGACGAACCCGTAGTCGGCCGGGTAGAAGGTCGCCGAGAAGAGCCGCCGGTCGAGGCGGATGACGTGGTCGCTCGTGGTCGTACTCGTACTTGTTGCGGCTCCCCCGGGGGATCTCCACGATGACGTCGATCGTGCGGTCCGTGTCCATCGGACCTGTCCCTTTCGTCGGTCCGGCGCTCCCTCATTGTGGCCCACGCGCCGCCCGACGACTGCCGCACGGCCGGTCGGCCCGGGATGGCGCCGACAGGACGCCCTTGCTAACGTTGGTCCGTGAGCAACGAAACCGTCCGAGGGATCGCCGGCGGCCGCGGAGGACCGGCCGGAGATCCCGGTACTTCGCCCGGCAGCTCTCCGACCTGGACTTCAACGACCGGCTGCTCGACCTGGTGGCCGACGACGACATCCCGCTCCTCGAGCGGGTGAAGTTCCTCATCCTCTTCTCCGAGCGGATCGACGAGTTCTTCCAGGTCCAGGTGGCCGGCCTGCGCCGCCAGGTGGTGGCCGGCATCACGAGCCGGGCCCTCAACGGCAGCACCCCCGACCAGCTGCTCGCCGACGTCCGGGCCTCGCTCGAGCGGATGGTCCGCCGCCAGGAGGCGCTCCTGCTCGAGCAGCTCGATCCCGGCCCTGGCCGCCGAGGGCATCGAGCTCGTGCGACTGGGAGGACCTCGACGAGGCCGACCGCACGTACCTCCACGAGCTCTTCGACCGGCTCATCCTGCCGGTGGTCACCCCGCTCACCGTCGACCCGAGCCACCCGTTCCCCTACATCTCCAACCTCTCGCTCAACATCGGGGTCGAGGTCCGCGAGCCGCCACGGACGACACCGCCCGGTTCGCCCGGGTCAAGATCCCGCCCAACGTCGACCGCCTGCTGCCCCTGCCCGGGGGGCGAGCGGTTCGTCCCGCTCGAGCAGGTCATGGTCGCCTTCCTCGACGAGCTGTTCCCGGGCATGGACGTCGGGCGAGCCCTGCGTCTTCCGGGTCACCCGCGACGCCGACCTGGCCCTCGACGACGACGCCGCCGACGACCTGCTGCTCGCCCTCCAGGAGGAGCTCCGCCGCCGCCGCTTCCTCCCCGTCGTCCGCCTCGAGATCGACTCGCGGACCTCCGAGGCGCCGGTCGAGCGCCTGACCGAGGAGCTGGGGCTCGGCCGCGACGACGTCTACCGGTTCGCCGGCCCGCTCGGGCTCGGGTGCCTGTGGGCCATCCACGCCCTCGACCGGCCCGACCTGCACGACGAGCCGTGGACCCCGCTCGTCCCGCCGGCCTTCACCTCGGTGGAGCGGGAGGAGGGCGCCAGCATCTTCACCGTCCTCGACCGCCAGGACGTGCTCGTCCACCACCCCTACGACTCGTTCTCGGCCTCGGTCGAGGAGCTGATGAACGAGGCGGCCGAGGACCCCCACGTGCTCGCCATCAAGCAGTGCCTCTACCGCACCTCGGGCGACAGCCCGGTGGTGGCCGCCCTGGTGCGGGCGGCCGAGCGGGGCAAGCAGGTGGCCGTGCTGGTCGAGGTCACCGCCCGCTTCGACGAGGAGGCCAACATCGGGTGGGCCCGCGCCCTGGAGGAGGCGGGGGCCCACGTGATCTACGGGCTGATGGGGCTGAAGACCCACGCCAAGACCACCCTGGTCGTGCGCCAGGAGGGCGACGCCGTCCGCCTCTACTGCCACGTCGGCACCGGCAACTACAACCCGAAGACGGCCCGCATGTACGAGGACCTCGGGGTGCTGTCGTCCCGGCCCGCAGCTCGGGGCCGACGTCACCCGGTTCTTCAACTACATCACCGGGTTCAGCCAGCCCCCGCACTACCAGGAGCTGGTCACCTCGCCCGGCGGCATCCGCAACCGGGTGGTCGAGCTGCATCGACGGGGAGGCCAAGGCGGGACCCGACGGCCGGATCGCCATCAAGGTCAACGGGCTCGACGACGTGGCCGTCATCGACGCCCTCTACCGGGCGTCCCAGGCCGGGGTGCCCGATCGACCTGATCATCCGCGGCATCTGCTGCCTGCGCCCCGGGGTGCCGGGTCTGTCGGAGACGGTCCGGGTCCGCTCCATCGTCGGCCGGTTCCTCGAGCACTCGCGGATCCTGCGCTTCGGCGGGGCCGCCGGCCGCCCGGCCATCTACTACATCGGCTCTGCCGACCTCCGCCGGCGGAACCTCGACCGGCGGGTCGAGGCGATGATCCCGGTGGCCGACCCCGACGCCGTCGAGCGGCTCGAGGAGATCCTCGACACTCAACCTGGCCGACGACGTCCAGTCGTGGTCGCTGGCCGCCGACGGCTCGTGGCACCGGATCCCGACCGTGGTCGGCATCGCCACCCAGGAGGCCCTGGAGGAGGCCGCGCTGAAGCGCGGCGACCTGCTCGACGAGTCCCACGGCCCGCGCCGCTGACCCCTTGCTCCGACGGCTCCTCGTGCCTGCGGACGCTCCCGTGGGTGCGGTAGGCATCCTTGCCGCCGACTCCTAAGCTGGCGGGGTGAGCTCGGACCGCCCTCCCGGAGGTGCACCGGATCACCAGCGGGAGATCGAGGCCATCGGCGGGAGGCTCGGCGGCTGGCCTGGCTGTTCGCGGCCGCAGGCTCTTCCTCGTGCCCTGGACCGTCTTCCTGGCGGTCACCCTGCCCAGGCCGCGACATCGACCCCCACTACCGGGCCGGCCTGGGTCGGCTTCGACCTGCTGCTGGTCTTCGCCATCGTCCTCACCGCCTACATACGCCTTCCGGATGGACCCCCGGGTGCAGTTCCCGGCCACGGCCACGGCCACCCTGCTCATCGTCGACGCCTGGTTCGACGTGATGACCTCCGGCGGCGCGGACCAGTTCCTCGAGGCGCTGCTCATGGCCGTCGTTCATCGAGATCCCGGCCGCCGTGTTCTCCCTCTGGCTGGCCCGCCGGGTCAACCGCCACGTCTCCGACCTCGCCGACTCGAGCACTGATCCGACCGGGATCTCCATCCACCCGCCGCGGCGACGGGGAACGGGTCCGGACCGGCGACCGATCGGACCCTCCCCCGACCGGACAGCCCGGAGTCGGGTCCTCACGGCCGAACGGGTAGACGCCGCGGCGCACTCGCTCAGGCGACGACGGCGGCGATGCGTGCCATGACGTCGTCGGTCAGCTTGGGCATGACGTCGAGGGCGGCCAGGTTCTCGTGGACCTGCTCGACCCGGCTGGCCCCGGTGATGACCGGTCGACACGTGCGGGTTCTTCGCGCACCAGGCGATGGACAGCTGGGCCAGCGTGCAGTCGAGCTCCTCGGCGATCGCCTGGAGCTCCGGCACCTTCTGGTTGCGGTCCGGGTCGGTGAGCAGGTTGCGCCAGCCACTCGTAGCCGGGCAGGGTGGCCCGCGAGCCCTCGGGCACCCCGTCGAGGTACTTGCCGGTCAGCAGGCCCGAGGCCAGCGGGCTCCAGGTGGTCAGCCCGAGGCCGATGCCGTCGTAGAGGGGGGCGTACTCCTGCTCGACCCGGTCCCGCCAGAACAGGTTGTACTGGGGCTGCTCGACGACCGGCTTGTGCAGGTGGTGGCGGTCGGCGATGTCCCACGCCTCGCGGAGCTGCCTCGGCCGACCACTCCGAGGTGCCCCAGTAGAGGGCCTTGCCGGCCGAGATCATGTCGGACATGGCCCACACCGTCTCCTCGACCGGGGTCTCGGGGTCGGGCCGGTGGCAGTAGACCAGGTCGACGAAGTCGAGGCCGAGGCGCTCGAGCGAGCCGTCGATGGCCTGCATCAGGTACTTGCGGTTGAGGGTGTTGCGCATGTTGACGCTCGGGTGGAGGCCCCAGAAGAGCTTGGTGGAGAGGACGTAGCTGTGGCGGGGCCAGCCGAGCGGCGGCGATGGCCTCGCCCATGATCCGCTCCGACTCGCCGCCGGCGTAGGCCTCGGCGTTGTCGAAGAAGTTGACCCCGGCGTCGTACGCGGCGGCCAGGCAGTCCTCGGCCAGGTTGCCGGCCAGCTGGGGCCCGAAGGTCACCCAGGACCCGAAGGACAGCACGCTGACCTTGAGGCCGGTGCCGCCCAGACGTCGGTACTCCATCTCCATGGTGACTCCCTCTTCGCTCGGTGGGCCCGGTGCGCCGGTGCGGACGGACCGCATCCTACGGGGGATCCCGGCGGACGCCGCCCGGGGCCGCGTGCCGCGATCGGCTCGGTCGTGCGATGCTGGCCCGGTGACTGACCCGCTCCCGGCCGCTGGCCCGCTGCCTCCGTTGCCGGCCCAGCCGGCCGGCGTGCCCGTGGCCCGACGAGCGACTGGCCGACCGGCCCGCTGCCCGCCGGGGTCGACCTCGACGCTGGATGGATGCCGCCTTCGATCCCGACGGCCCACTGCACGACACCTACGCCGTGGTCTGCGTGCTCGGTGGCCGTCTGGTCTCCGAGCGGTACGGCGGCGACGCTGCCCCGCTTCGACGGTCCCGGCCGGCCGGTCACCGTCGAGACCCCGCTGCTCTCGTGGTCGGTGGCCAAGTCGATGCTGCACGCCGTGGTCGGGATGCTGGTCGGGGACGGGGTGCTCGACCTCGGCGCCACCGGCCCGACGTGCCGGCCTGGGCGGGCGAGCGGCGACCCGCGGCGGGCGATCACCTCTGGCCGACCTCCTCGCCATGCGCGACGGCCTGGACTTGCTGCGAGGAGTACGAGGACGCCGAGACGTCCGACGTCATCAGATGCTGTTCGGACGGGGCGAGGCCGACATGGCGGCCTTCGCCGCGGACCGGCCCCTGGCCGCCCCGCCCGGCACCCGGTTCAACTACTCGACCGGGACCAGCGTGGTCGTCTCGGGCATCGTGGCCCGGGCGCTCGGGCCGGGCGAGCCCTACCGGCGGCTACCTCGACGAGCGGCTGTTCGGCCCGCTCGGCATGCCGTCGGCCACCGCGACCTTCGACGACGCCGGCACCTGGGTGGCCGGGTCCTACGTGCACGCCACGGCCCGGGACTTCGCCCGGTTCGGGCTGCTCTACCTGCGCGACGGGATCTGGGAGTCGCAGGCGCCTCCTGCCCGAGGGATGGGTCGACTCGGGCCGGGCACCGCGGTCGGTCGACCCCGACGACGGCCACCTCTACGGCCGCCACTGGTGGACCCGCGACGGAGCCGCTCGGCACGTTCTGGGCGGCCGGGCACGACGGGCCAGTACATCGACGTGTGTCCCGCCCTCGACCTGGTGCTGGTGCGCCTGGGCCGGACCGACGCCGAGCGTCAGCCCGGCGCTGCGGGCCTGGCGGGACGAGGTCATCGGCGCGTTCGGTGGCACGCGGCCGGACTGACCGCCGGTGGCCGCAGTGGGGCGTCCCCGAGCTCGGGCACGGATCAGTCGACGGCCATCCTTGCTGCCCGGGCCCGGGTGGCCTGCTCCTCCCACTTGCGCTCGACGTCGCCGAAGTGCCACACGGCGAGCGCGACGATCCAGGTGGCCACGAAGACAGCGACGATGATGAACCCGGCCCGGTTGAGGTTGAAGGTGGCGAGGAACTCCCAGAACCCGCCGGACAGGCCGCCCTCCTGCGCGAGCAGGCCGAGGATCTCGACGGTCCCGATGAACAGGGCGATGAAGACGGAGAGCCCGGTGATCGTGAGGTTGTAGTAGATCTTGCGGACCGGCCTGGAGAAGGCCCAGTCGTAGGCGAAGTTCATGAAGCACCCGTCGATGGTGTCGAACAGGCACATCCCCGCCGCGAAGAGGATGGGGAGGGACAGCACCGCGTAGAAGGGGAGGCCGGTGACCACCGCGGTCCCGGCCAGCACCAGCAGGGCGACCTCGGTTGCCGTGTCGAACCCGAGCCCGAAGAGGGCCCCCACCGGGAACATCTTCCACGGCTGGTCGATACGCGTGGACCATCCGCCGAGGAGGCGGTTCATCAGGCCGCGGTTCTGCAGCTGGTGCTCGAGCTCGGCGTCGTCGTACCGGCCCTCGCGCATCTCACGGGCGACCCGGATGATCGAGACGAGCACCACCAGGTTCATGAGACCGATGACCCAGAGGAAGGTGCCGGAGACCGAGGTCCCGATGATGCCGGTCCACCGGTGGAGCGACGAGGCACTGTCCCTGACCGCGCCGTTGAGTGCCCGGATGCCCAGATTGAGGAGCACCGCGAGGACGAACACGACGGAGGAGTGCCCGAGTGAGAACCAGAAGCCGGTGCTCAGGGGACGCCTACCCTCCTGGATGAGCTTGCGGGTGGTGTTGTCGATGGCGGCGATGTGATCTGCGTCGAAGGCGTGGCGCATGCCGAGCGAGTAGGCCAGGACGCCGGTCCCGAACCCGAAGATCTCGACCTTGGTGACGTGGTAGCGGCCGCTCGCAGCTGCGAGCAGCGCCCAGCCGGTCACGGTGAGCACGATGGTCACGAGTGCCATCGCGCCGATCTTCGCCCACTCGCGCGGCGTCAGGCCGGTCGCGGATCGCAGCGATGCGGTCCATCCGGTCTGGCATCGGATACCTTCCTCCACAGTGGTGACATCGGGGTCGGGAGCGACGGTCCCGTCACCGTAGAGTAATTGCGAGTCTCTTGCAAGAAGGGGTACCTCGCCATAGGCTGGGACGACGGTGAGCCGTTCGCAACCCCACCACGAGCACCACCACGAGGCCCACACCGTGGAGGACGTGCTGGCACTTGTGCGGGAGCACGGCGGTCGGGTGTCCGGTCCGCGGCGCCTCCTCCTGGAGGCCCTGTTCGATGGACCCGACCACCAGACGGCCGAGGACCTCGCAGAGGTGGTCCAGGAGCGGGCTCCCGACGTGGCCCTCTCCACGATCTACCGCAACCTGGACGAGCTCGAGCGGCTGGGCGTCCTCGTCCACTCCCACCTCGGCCACGGACCGGCCACGTACCACCTCGCGGACGCCGCCCACTGTCACTTCGTGTGCGAGAGCTGCGGGGTGGCGGTCGCGGCACCCGACGAGCTGTTCGCCGGCCTCTCCGAGGCTGCCCGTTCCCGCTTCGGGTTCGAGATCGACACCCACCACTTCGCGATCCTCGGGCGCTGCGCCGACTGCCGCTGAGCGCCGCGAGGGTGCGCTCTTGCGGCGGTCGGGGTGGTCGACGAGAGTCAGGGCCGTGCCTGTCTTCCCCCCCTACCGGGCCACGGTCGGCTCCCAGCAGATCGACCTCCCGCTGGTCCCGGTCGCCGACGACCTCGTGATCGCCCTGCTCATAACCGTCGACCTGGGCGTGGCCTTCGCCGAGCAGGCGGGTCGTGAGCTCGCCGCCGAGCTCGCCCCACTCGCCCCCGAGATCGTCGTATCCGTGGCGACCATGGGGATCCCGCTGGCCATCGAGGTCAGCCGCGCGCTCGATCTGGACGACTACGTGATCCTTCACAAGACGCCGAAGATCCATCTCGGGGAGACCTTCTCCGAGCCGGTCCGTTCGATCACGACTGGATCACCCCAGACGCTCCGGTTGGACCCGGCGAGGGTCCCTGCAGTCCGCGGCCGGCGCGTGGTTGTGGTCGACGACATCGTGTCGAGCGGGGCGTCGATGTCGGCCGCGCTCACCCTGATCCGGCGGGCGGCGGGTGTCCCGGTAGCGGTAGGGACCCTGATGACCGAGGGCTCCGCCTGGCGCGCCGCACTCGGGCGGGACCGGGCGCTGGTGCGGTCGCTCGGCGCGCTGCCGGTCTTCCATCCCGATCCGGCCGGCGGCGGGGTGTGGGAGGACTGGTCGTAGGCGCGGCTCAGCCCGGGTCGGCGGTCGCCGGCCGGGCGACCTGCTCGTCGATCTCCTTCAGGTCGAAGTAGTCGCGCCAGCGCGTCACCCGACCGTCAGCGTCGATGTCGACAACGGTGCACCCGTGGATGGTGATCGGGATGGTGCCGCCGAGCGTTCCCCTCCCGATCCACTCGAACGAGCCCCCGCCGTCGTCGCCGTGGACCCAGACGATCTCCTGCCGCCAGTCGGGGAACGATGCGGCGGTCATCTCCTCGATGGCGGCGAGGTCGGTGGTCGGCTCGTTGACCGGATCGCTGAAGAGCGCTCCCGGAGCGAAGAACGACGGGAAGTCGCCCTCCGGCCCGAGCGCCCTTTCGAGTCGTTGCGACCACCCGGTCCAGTCCATCGAATCACGGTAGTCTGCGGCGCGGGAGGGTGTCCGAAGTCGCGGCAGGGGGAGGGTGAGTCGGTTGGCCGGTGGGGATCGCCAGGAGTTGCGCACCGGGAAGCCCTACGTGGTGGTGTCGGCGGACGCGCATGCGGCTCCCGACACCCTGGATGAGTTCCTCTCCTACGTCGATCCGGTCCACCGCGAGGCGGTCGCCGGGTTCGGTGACCTCTCCTCGGTGGCCATCCCGATGTTCGGCGGCGTCGATCCCGGCGAGATCGACGACCCGGACGCAGTGCGGGCGGTGGCGATCCGACGCCTGGCGGGCATGGGCGTCGACACGGACGGGGCGCGGACCTGGCTGGCCCGGTACGGCACCGACTGGGTCTTCCCCTCCGACGCGGGCGGCCGCCGTCTCGCGTACCTCGAGGAACAGGGGATCCATGCCGAGGTGGCCTTCCCCGGGCCGGTGCTCGCGGGCGGGCTCTCCCCGGCGATGTACCTCGGGGGGCAGACCAGCAAGGGGCTCGAGCCGGTCTGGCCCGCCCTGCACGCCTACAACCGCTGGCTCGTCGAGTTCTGCGACGCCGCCCCGGGGCGGCGCACCGGGTGCATCCCGATCGACCTGCACGACATGGAACGGGCGGTGGACGAGATCGCCTGGGCACGTGCCTCCGGCCTGTTCGGGGGCATCATGCTCCCGGCCATGTCGATCAAGTCCGGTCTGCCGGGCTACGCCGACGACTACTACGAACCCCTCTGGGCGGCATGTGAGGACAATGACCTGGTGGTCAACCTCCACACCGGGGCGTCGGGCACCGCCACCGACGCGAAGCAGCTCTACGACGCCAAGCACGGCGGCTTCCTCGGGCTCTACGAGGTGTTCGTCTTCACCCGGCGCCCGCTCTGGTTCCTCATCTTCGGGGGGGTGTTCGACCGCCATCCGAAGCTCAAGGTGGTCGTGACCGAGAACGGTGCGCAGTGGCTGCCCTCCCTGATCCGGGACATGGAGGGGTTCTTCGACACCCACGGCGGCGCGCCGGTCCGCTCCTATCTCGAGATGCGTCCGGCGGAGTACTTCGACCGGCACGTCTTCATCGGGGCGTCGCTCATGCGACGCCCCGAGGCCGAGATGCGCCACGAGATCGGCATCGACCGGCTCATGTGGGGCGCCGACTACCCCCATCTCGAGGGTGCGGCGCCGGTGCACCGCCAGATCCTGCGGTGGGTGTTTTCCGGCATGCCCGAAGAGGATGTGCGGCGGATGCTCGGACTCAACGCGATCCGGGTCTTCGGGTTCGACGGTGCGCGCCTGGAGGAGGTCGCCGACCGGGTAGGTCCCACGGTCGAGGAGCTCTCCCAGCCCGTCTCCCTGGACGAGATACCGGAGACCTTCAGCTGGAGCCTGGCCCGACCGGTGCCGCTGTCGTCCGCGACGGCCGCGGCATCCTGAACCGCCCGGCAGATGGTCTTCGATCTCTGGGTCAATTCGATCTCGAGCCGGGCTGCGGAGCGGTTCCTCGCCAAACGGGGGTTCGGGGACGTCGAGGGGTTCTTCGGGAGCGGGATCCAGGGCGGGATGACCAATCTCGACCTGCTGGACGACATGGACCGACTGGGGGTCGACCGGGCGGTGCTCACCAGCACACTTGCGAGCGTCGATCCCGAGACGCTCGCCTTCGTCGCCGAGCACCGGGACCGGTTCCTGCTGGCCGCGACCTCGGACGACCCCGGACGCCCGCGTGCCCAGAGCGAAAGCGTGCGCTCCAGGGTCGCTGACGGGACCCTCGACCTGGTGCGGGTGTCGCCGCTGCTCCACCAGTACCCGCTCAACCACGCGCTCTACTACCCGCTCTACGCCACG
Organism: uncultured Acidimicrobiaceae bacterium; assembly: GCA_963769775.1. Lineage (GTDB taxonomy): Bacteria > Actinomycetota > Acidimicrobiia > Acidimicrobiales > RAAP-2 > Bog-756. Next base: position 25,515 of record CAVYNC010000001.1, read on the forward strand.
TGCGAAGAGCTCGGTGTGCCGGTGTCGATCAACATCGGCATCCCCGGTCCGAAGGTGCGCTCCGCCTGCCAGGATCCGGTGCTCCTCGAGGATGTCCTCATCGACTTCCCCGACCTGGTGGTCATCGGCGCCCACATGGGGCATCCCTACGAGGAGCTCCTCATCGAGTACCTGCTGAAGTGGTCGAACCTCTACCTCTCGAACTCCGCCTACCTGGCCAAGTACATGCACCCGGCGCTGGTGACGTTCATGGGCTCACGCCGCGGGCGGGGCCGGGTGCTGTTCGCCTCGGACCACCCGTTCCTCCCGATGGAGCGAGCGCTTGCCGCTGCCCGCTCCCTTCCGTTGGACGAGGCGTCGATGGAGGCCTTCCTCGGCGGGGCCGCCGAACAGCTCTTCGAGCGGTCGCCGGATGGCTGACCGCCTCACCGACCAGCTCGCGTTGATGGCGGCCGCCTATCCAGACCAGACGGCGTACCGGAATGTCGGCGACGGGTCGTCGATCACGTTCGCAGTGTGGGAGCGGGAGGCGAACCGGCTTGCCAGAGGACTTCGCTCCCGGGGTGTGGGGAAGGGCGACCTGGTCGCCATCTACCTCGAGCCGGCCCAGATCCTCGACTGGATCGTGAGCTACAGCGCCGTGCACAAGCTGGGCGCCGTCGCGGTGCCGACCAACAACCGGCTGGCGGCCTCCGAGGTGCGGGTCATCCTCGAGCACGCGGCGGTCGCGCGGTCATCTGCAGCGGCACCTTCGACCAGGTCATCGCCCCGCTCCTCGGGGCCGACCCCGGCCTGTTGGTGGTCACGGTCACCCCGTCGACCCTCGACGGGACGACCGACTTCGAGGAGGTCAAGAGCGCGGACGACCGGGAGGTCCGGGTCGAGCTCGCCGACGACGATCTCGCCGACGTGATGTACACCTCGGGAACCACCGGCAGGCCGAAGGGGGTCACGGTGCGCCACGGCCAGATCGCCCTCCTGCCCAACGGCCGTCCCGGGTGGCAGGGAACCGGCTGGCTGACCGCATCGCCGGTCTTCACCTTCGCCGGCCTCGGGTTCATCTACAACCCGATGAAGGCCGGGATGACCGTTCTCTTCCTCCCGTCGTTCGACGCTGGGCGGTGGCTCGAGATCGTCGATCACGAACGCCCGGTGATCGCGTTCGTGGTGCCCGCCATGGCCCAGCTGCTCATCCACCACCCGGACTTCGAGGCGGCCGATCTGACCAGCCTCCGCCGCCTGATCCTCGGGAGCGCTCCCCTGGCCCCCGACACATTGCGACGGCTCCAGCAGAAGCTGCCCCGAGCTGCGGTCCTCAACAGCTACGGGATGACCGAGGGCGGCCATGCCACCTTCACCATGGACCCGGAGGGCGCGCGCACCCGGCCCGGAGCGGTCGGGCGACCGACGCCGCCAGTGGAGGTGCGCATCGTGGACGACGACGGCGGTGAGTGCCAGATCGGCACCGTCGGCGAGGTGCTGACCCGGAACCCGAAGGGACACCGCGAGTACTACAAGGACCCCGAAGCGACCGCCCGCATGTGGGAGGGCGGATGGCTGCACACCGGGGATCTCGGCTACCTCGACCGGGAGGGGTACCTGTTCATCGTCGGACGCAAGAAAGAGGTCATCGTCCGCGGTGGGCTCAACGTGTACTCCGATGATGTGGAGGCCGTCCTCCAGGCCCACCCCGCCGTGGTCGAGGCGGCGGTCGTCGGGACACCCCACGACGTGCTCGGCGAGGACGTCGCAGCGTTCGTCGTGCTCGAGCCCGACCGGGGGGTCACGGCGGACGACCTCCTGGAGTTCGCCCGCGGGCGGCTCGCCGACTACGCGGTCCCGCGCTCGATCACCTGCCTCGCCGAGCTGCCCAGGAACGCGAGTGGCAAGGTGGTCAAGGCCCGGCTGGTACCGGCCCGGTCGGACCGGCCGGTGGTGGCGACACAGGGCCCGGTCCCTACCTGACCCACGGCCGGGGAGAGCGCAGGGGGCAGCGGAAGGACCGGCCCCGAGCGGGGAAGGTATCGAGAGCCAACAGCAGGGAGGAAGTGCCGTGCAGGACCACCGGTTCGATTTCGTCGTGGAGGGAGCACCCGAGGAGGTGTGGGACGTCTACTGGAAGGGGATGCGCGCGGGCGTCACCTCGGACAAAGTGACCATCACGATCCTCCACCAGGGTGACGAGGCGGGGAACGGCCTGGTCCGCCACTGCCGGTTCCCGGTGCCCAGGTATCTGCTCTCGGGAGGCAGGGCGCAGTCCTGGGAGTGGATCACCGAGTCCGAACGGCCCGTCTCGTGGCGCTACGACGCGATCGGCAAACCGCTGTGGTCGACCGCCTCGGGTTGGACCAGGCTCGAGGACCTCGGGGAGGGGAAGACCAGGGTGCATTTCCGGGAGACCTACACGGCGTTCAACCCGATGATGCGGGTCCTCCTCGAACGACGGGTGCACGACTTCATCTCGAAGGACAACGACACCCTCATCGAGGCGGCACTCTCCCGATCGCTCGAGCGCTCACACGAGCGGAAGGGGCGCTCCCACCCGGGATGAGCGACCTCGACCGGGGTGCGGCGCCGGCGTGGCCGGTCCGCACGGACGGTAAGGTCCGATCACACAAGGGACATACGGGGTCCCCCGGTCCCCGGAATTCTCCCGGCGACCCGTGGGCCGCAGGTATGCAAGCATCGGGGGAACGCAACGGAATCGACTCCGGTCGCCCGTGGAGGCAGAAATGGCCTCTCTCGGAGAGCCGGTGGTGACCGAGGTGCTCGCACCGGAAGGGAAGACCATGGAGACGGACGCAGCGATCCTGTGGGGGATGGGCGACGACTGGAAGATCGAGACCATCGAGCTCGATCCGCCGAAGGCGGGCGAGGTGCTGGTCAGGATGGCGGCGTCGGGCATGTGCCACAGCGACGAGCACTTCCGGACCGGTGACCTCGGCGGTCTGTACCCGATCATCGGCGGCCACGAGGGGGCCGGGCGTGGTCGAGGAGGTGGGGCCCGAGGTGTCGCGACCTCAGCCCGGGCGACCACGTCGTGTTCGGGTTCGTCCCGGCCTGCGGCAAGTGCCCCTCGTGCGCCCGCGGCCACTCGAACCTCTGCGACGTCGGGGCGGAGCTGATGATGGGCGACCCAGGCCGACGGCACCTACCGCCACCACTCGGCCTCGCGGCATCGACCTGCCCACCATGGTGTGCCTCGGCACGTTCGCCCACCACACCGTGGTCAACCAGGCGTCGTGCGTGAAGATCCTCGACCACTATCCGCTGGACAAGGCCTGCCTGATCGGCTGCGGCGTCACCACCGGATGGGGCTCGGCGGTCTACGCCGCCGAGGTGCGGCCCGGCGACGACGTGGTCGTCATCGGCATCGGGGGCTCGGGGCCTCGGCCATCCAGGGGGCCCGGCTGGCCGGGGCCGAGCGGATCTTCGCCATCGACCCGGTCCCGTTCAAGCGCGAGATGGCCACCAAGTTCGGTGCCACCCACACCGCGGCCAGCATCGAGGAGGCGACGCCGCTGGTCAACGAGGTGACCTGGGGCAAGAACGCCGAGAAGGTGATCTGCACCATGGGCGTCGGCGACGGCAGGCTGATCGAGAGCATCATGCAGCTGACGGCCAAGCGCGGCCGGGTGGTGGTGACCAACATCCACCCGATGGCCGAGACCGACGTCAACCTCTCCCTGACCTGGCTGACCCTGTTCGAGAAGCAGCTCGTCGGGACCATCTTCGGCTCGGCCAACATCCGCTACGACATCCCCCACCTGCTGCGGCTCTACGACCAGGGCCAGCTCGACCTCGACACCATGGTCACCCGGACCTACTCGCTCGAGGGCGTCAACCAGGGCTACGCCGACATGCTGGAGGGCAGGAACATCCGGGGGGTCCTGGTCTACGAGTAGCCGCCGCCGCTCCGCCCGCCGCCGGACCCACCGATGACCGAGCACGGAAGCGACGTCGACCGGAGCGCCGAGTGGGAGGGCCTGCGGGCCACCTACCTGCGCCCCCCTGGCGAGCGCCCGGTCTCGTCCGCACGGGGCCTCCACCACTTCGCTCTGCTCTCCAGCGACGTCGAGCGGACGATCTCCTTCTATCAGGACGTGCTCGGATTCCCGCTCGCCGAGCTCTTCGAGAACCGGGACTACCGGGGTTCGACCCACTTCTTCTTCGACGTCGGGCACGGCAACTACCTCGCCTACTTCGACTTCCCCGGCCTCGACCTCGGGGAGTACCGCGAGGTGCTCGGGGGACTGCACCACGTCGCGATCTCGGTCACGTCCGAGCAGTTCGACCGGCTGGTGGCCAGGGTGGAGGCGGCGGGCATCGAGACCCACATCGTGGGTGGCACCTCGGCGTACTTCCCCGGTCCGGACGGCGAGCGGCTCGAGCTGCTCACCTACCCGCTCGACGACATGTACGGAACGATCGTCCGCTGAGCGGGCCGGCCGCCCACGGCCGGGTGGTCGTGCCGGGATCCAGAGCCCGGGTACCCGCTCCTCCGTGCCGCCCGCCGGCTGAGCACCCGTGTCCGGTTGACGCGTTAGTAGTGGCTAACATATAGTCCCGTGCGTGATCTCGTGGCCGTCATCGCCGAGCCGAACAGGCGCCGCCTGCTCGAGCTGCTCACCGGTGGGGAGCGGACGGTCAGCGATCTCTCCGCCCACTTCGGCAGCACCCGCTCGGCTATCTCCCAGCATCTGGGGGTTCTGGCGACCGCCGGCCTCGTCGAGGTGCGCAAGGAGGGGCGGTTCCGCTACTACCGGTTGCACCCCGAGGGCATGGCCGAACTGCGCGCCTCGCTCGACCACTTCTGGACGCAGGAACTCGCGGACCTGGCAGTCGCCGGCCCGCCCGGAACAGGAGGCACAACGATGCCAGTGGACAAGTCGATCCTCGTGCCGCTCGGAGCCGACGAGACCTTCGCCCTGTTGACCGAGCCCGACCGGCTGCGTCGCTGGCAGACGGTGAGCGCGCGGATCGATCTGCGCGCCGGTGGGGACTATCGGTGGACGATCGTCCCCGGGCATACCGCCGCCGGCACGGTCGTCGAAGTCGAGCCCGGGAGGCGCCTGGTCCTGAGCTGGGGCTGGGAGGATGCCGATGACCTCCCTCCGGGGGCGTCCACCGTCACCATCACCCTCGAGCCCGCCGAGGGTGGGACCCTCGTCCGGCTGGTCCATGACGGCCTCACCGATGCCCAGGCGACCAGCCACGGTGAGGGATGGAGCCACTATCTCGAGCGTCTCCAGGTCGCCGCTGGCAGCGGAGATGCCGGTGCCGACGACTGGGCGGCATCCCCGGACCCGATGGACCAGCTGTCCGCGGCCGAGGCGGCGCTGGCCCTCTGCCAGCTCGTGCTCCGGGGGATGAGCGAGTCCGACGCCACAGCGCCGACGCCGTGCGCCAAGTTCACCCTGGCCGACCTCGTCGACCACCTGGTCGGCTCGCTCTCCGGCCTCGGATCGATGGCCGGTGCGGACATCACGGTGCCGACTGACGGCGCCATGGAATCCCGGGTGGCCACAGCCGCCCAGCAGGCACTCGAGGCCTGGCGCAAGCGGGGGATCGAGGGGGAGGTCCTCTTCGGATCCAGGCCGATGCCGGCGCCGCTCGCCGCGAGCATCCTCTCGCTCGAGCTCCTCGTCCACGCCTGGGACTTCGCCGTCGCCACGTCTGCGACGTTCACGCCGAGCGATGCCCTGGGTGAGTACGTGCTCGGTCTCGCCCGAGAGCTCATCGCACCGCCCATGCGGGACGGCGATCGCTTCGGCGACGAGGTCGAGCCCGGCCCGGATGCCGGCGCGATGGAGCGGTTGGCGGCCTTCACCGGGAGGGCCGCCTGAGAGGGCTGCAGCATTCGAATCGGACCAACCCCACCAAGGAGAGAGCTATGAGCAAGTACGTACTCGTCTACACCGGCGGCGCGATGGGCGCCTCACCCGAGGAACAGCAGAAGGCCATGGACGCCTGGATGGGCTGGTTCGGTGCGCTCGGTTCCGCTGTCGTCGACGCGGGTAACCCCTTCGGGCCCGGCTCGACCGTGGCCTCCAACGGATCGGTCAGCGATGGCGGCACCAGCAAGCTGACCGGTTACTCGATCATCGAGGCCGACAGCCTCTCGGCGGCGGCCGACAAGGCGAAGGGATGTCCGGTCCTCTCGAGCGGGGGCTCGATCGAGGTCTACGAGGCGATGCCGATCGGATGAGCGGGCGGAGCAGGTCGGTCGATCTCGTCGAGACACCCCGAGCGTGAGCTACCCCTCCGCTGGTCCGGTCGAGTGGAGGTCGGCGGAGCTCGCGGCCGCGACCGCCGCCTCCAGGTACCGCCACGCGATCTCCGGGGGCAGGCCACCCACCAGCGGCTGCAGCCCGAGTGGCGAACCGCCGGCGACCTGGGCGCGAGCCTCCTCCGGAGTCAGGATCTGGTAGGCCCCCCGCTCTGCACGCAGCTCCTCGACAGTGGTCGCGAAGGAGACCGATGCGGTGGTCGGCCGGTCGGCGTTCCAGCGGCCGTAGGTGAGCGCGTCGCCGAGCAGGTACTCACCGATCTCGTTCCACGCCCGGTCCGGATCTTCGGAGACGAAGACGGTCAGGGGCACGCCTGCAGCGGGGAAGATGCAGCCGACCGGAGCCACGCCGGCCCGGGCGGCCTCGCCGAGGTACTCCGACTCGAGCGAGTCGTCGTGGGTCTCCGCGAGGAAGAGCATGCCGAGGCGCGCCGCCCGGCGGGCGGCAGCGGCGCTCCCACCGCCGTAGGCGAGGTGCGGTCCGCCCGGCGTGAACGGTGACGGGGTGACGTGGACCGTCCTGCCGTTCAGACGCACCCGTTCGCCGGCGAGGAGCCCGCGGAGTATCCCGATCCGCTCCTCGACAAGACGGGCCCGGTGCCGGCGGTCGACGCCGAAGCGGTCGAACTCCTCCTGGCGGTACCCGATCCCGACGACGTACCCGACCCGGCCTCGGCTGATGAGGTCGATCACCGCCATGTCCTCGGCGAGCTTGAGCGGCTCGTAGAAGGCGAGGAGCAGCGCGGCGACGGTGATAGGCAAGGTGGTCGTCCGGGCGGCCAACGCGGCCGCCATCGGGAGAGGGGAGGGAAGGTAACCGTTGCCGACGTCGTGGTGCTGGCTCACCGCGGCGGCGAGTGCGCCCCGGCTCTCGGACCAGGCCGCCATCTCCAACGCGGCGTCGTAGGTGGCCGCGCGCCGATCGGGGTCGTCACCCGAGGCGGTCATCGAGAATCGCAACAGAAACACCGTCTCTCCCTCGAACGTCGCTCGGTCTACCGGACCGCAGGCGGTGTTCCCTCGGTGCTCCCGGCGAGCGTCGGGTCCCATGCACACACCGCACAGGCGTGCCGGAACACCGAACGCGCGAAGTCCAGCGCGACCGCGTGCGGGTCCGGCAGTCGAGCGGACGTCGTCCCAGTCGAGGATGAACTCCCCGATCGACGCCTCCCAGCGTGCGGACGCGGGCAGGGGCGTGGCTGCTGCGAGCTCATCGGGTGCCGGGTGCGCATAGGCGTAGAAGGCAGCTTTCGGATAGCGCTGGTCACCGGGCCACCAGCCCACGGCAACCTCCTGCGCGTCCATCGCGTTGCGCATGATGAAGTCGTCCGAGGGGGGTTCGGCGGGCACCCCCGAGAACAGGTTCGTGGCGAGGTCGAAGGATCCCCACCACGCGTTGACCGGCGTCGAGCGTCCGCGATAGGGGGCGCGGAACGCTGCGAGCACCAGAGCGGCCTGGGTCGCCGCCCCGAAGTAGGCGGAGACCTGGTCCTGGTCGTAGCGGGCGTGCTCCTCGTCCTGGTCGAGGGGCGAGCTCCAAGGCACCTCCTGTGGTGTGAGGTCGATCTCGACGGGACCTCCGAGGCTCCCCACGGCGCCGAGCAGCGTGCGGGTGACCTCACCGACCGACCGGTCGGGGGTCAGAGGCGTGCGTTCGCTGCGCCCGTCGCTGTGCTCGACGACCGCCTCGTGGGTCCGCAGGTCGAGCGCCGCGACCAACGCGCCGGAGCCGTCCGGAGCAGGGAGCGGGGCGGTCTCCCATCCCCGTGCGGTGAGGCGGAGCGCCGCGTGCTGCAGCTCCGGCTCGGGGGGTGCCAACGCCACAGCCAGCTTGCCGAGCACCTGGGTGTGCGCGTGCAGGGTGTCCAGTGTCTCGCGCCACTCCTCGTACGGGATCGCGGGCCAACCGTGGGACATGGCCGCACGTTACCAACGGCCGCAGATCCGCGACAGGGGAGGATGGATCTATCTTCCGAGCTCTCGGTTGTGCTGGACGCCGATTAGGGTGGGCGATGGCATGAGTGACCTGGTCCGTTACGAGCTCAACGGTCGGATTGCAACGATCGTCATGGATGACGGCAAGGCCAATGCCTTGTCACTTCCGATGCTCTCAGCAGTCAACGATGCGCTCGACCAGGCCGCATCGGACGGCGCCGTCGTGGTGCTCACGGGCCGATCGGGGATCTTCTCCGGGGGCTTCGATCTCAAGGTCCTGGGGAGCGGCGGACCCGATGCGGCGCTGATGCTGGAACAGGGGTTCTTGCTGGCGCTCCGCCTGCTCGAGTTCCCGACACCCGTGGTGATCGCCTGCAGCGGTCACGCCGTGGCCATGGGCTCCTTTCTCCTTCTCTCCGGTGACTACCGGATAGGGGTGAACGGTCCCTACCGTCTCGTGGCCAACGAGGTAGCCATCGGGTTCACAATGCCGTGGGCCGCGATCGAGATCTGTCGCCAGCGCCTCGCGCCCGCACACTTCGACAGGGCTGTGCTGCTCGCCGAGGCCTACGGACCGGCGGACGGTGTCGTTGCCGGCTTCCTGGATCGAGTGGTCGACGATCCCGGGCTCCTTCCGGCGGCCGTCGAGGTGGCGACCCAGCTCGCAGCTCTGGACCCGCGGGCGCATGCGGAGACCAAGGCCCGCGCCAGGGAGTCGGCCATCGCGGCTATTCGGAACGGGCTCCGGATCGACCAGGGCGTCTTCAGATCCATGAGTGAGTGACAATCACTGGGTGAGTTCGCTGATCGTCGTGACCGGACCGCCTGGAGCGGGGAAGTCGACTCTCGCCGGTGTCCTTGCCGACCATTTCACTCAAAGCGTTCTCGTCGAAGGCGACCGGTTCTTTGGCTTTCTGCGGACTGGAGCAATCGATCCGTGGCTACCGGATGCTCACGCTCAGAACGCGGCGGTGACCGAGGCGGCCGGATCAGCGGTCGGGCGTTATGTAGAGGGCGGATACGAGACTGTCTACGACGGCATTATCGGCCCGTGGTTCCTGCCGACATTCGCCGCAGCGACCAGACTCGATCAACTGGACTACATCGTGCTGCTCCCGTCAGTTGAACGGTGCGTCGAACAAGTGGCCCTTCGCACCGGTCACTCGTTCGCCAACGAAGCGGCGACGCGCCACATGCACGATCAGTTTGCCAGGGCTGCGATTGACTCCCGGCACGTTCTGGCGGATCCTCCGACAGACGTGGGGGTAACCGGACAGGCCGTCCTGCGTCTACGAGCAGCAGGAACCTTGCGCTACCCGATCCCGTGAGCACCTCACAGCTTTGCCCCGCTCAGTTGAGGTCAGGAGCAGCATCACCGAGTGTGACAACCCGGGGCGAGCGCCCGGTGCGGGCCACCATCTCGGGCGGCGCCCACCGGGAGAGCAGGACCACCCCGGTGAACATGGCGCCCAGGAAGAGCGCCTCGAAGGCGATGGCGATCGGCGAGTTGTTGAGCTGCTCACCGAAGAGCTCGACGCCGAGGGCGATGCTGGCGAGCGGGTCGACGATGAGCAGGGCCGACTGGGAAGCCGCCAGGGGTCCGACCGCGAACGCTGCCTCGAGGAGGACAGTCCCGAGGACGCCGCTGGCCACCACTGCGTACACCGGCCAGTGGACGAAGAGCCCGCTCCACCCATGATGAGCGAGGACCTCGGTGGCCGCCTTCACGAAGGCGGCGTCGATCGCCCACACCAGCGCGGCCGCCGCTCCGAGCAGGGCGGCGCGGCGGGTGGGCGATCCCCACCGGCTGGCCGCGTAGAGCACGAGGACCACCGCGCCGCGGCTCCCGACCGCCACCACCCAGCGAGCCGGGGAGGGATGTCCGTGGCCTTCGCGGGGATCGGCCACCGCCAGAAAGCCGATGAGGCCGGAGGAGAGCAGCGCGGCGGCACCCCAGGTCCGGGTGGCGATGCGGTCGCCGAGCCACAGTGCGCGGAGCGCGAGGGTGAAGATGAGCTCGGTGACCAGGATCGGCTGCACGGTGGCCAGTTGACCGAAGTAGAGGGCCAGGGCCGTGAAGACGAAGGTCCCGCCCATGCAGACCATTCCCAGGAGCCACATGGGATGGCGGACGAGGAATCGTGCGGTCTGCCACCCCGTTTTCTCATCGGCGGATCCCGAGAGGTTTGCCAGCCGCTGGAGCACGGAGGTCAGTGCTTGGCTGAACGCTCCGAGCAGGGCGAACAGGATGCTCATCGAAGCGGCGTCTCCTGCACCAACGACATCACCCCCGGCTCCACGGTCACCACCCCCGGCCATTCTGCTCGCTGGCTACCGGGGCGGCTGCGCACAGCGTTTTCCGGAGGACGGCCCGGCGGGTCGGGTCGGGACTCGCCCGTCTGGTTACGGGCGCTCGATCCGAACGGGCGTGTGGCGGGCAAGGAGGTCGAAGTCCGGGTCAGCATGGAGAACGGGGATGGAGGCCCGGATGGCGGTGGCGCCGATGAGGCAGTCGATGAGCTTGCTCACGGTCTCGCCACGCCGACGGCGGGTGCGGTGGAGGAGGGCAGCCGCTTCGTAGTCGGCCGGCTGAGTCTGGACGAGGGACGTTCGGGCGAGCGGCCCCCGAAGATCGGCGAGATGCGGATCGACCTCGGTTTCGAGTCGGGCTGCCCGGATTTGAACCGGGGACCTCTGCGTCCCGAACGCAGCGCGCTAACCAAGCTGCGCCACAGCCCGTCCTCCGGAGCCGGTCACGGCCGGTCCCAGGACGCGGAGATGCTACCCGACCGTGGTGCGGTCGTTCCCCCGCTCGCCGGTGCCGGTCCCGTCAGCGGGAGCCGGGGCGGGCACGGTGCGCTTGGCCACCACTTTGGCGATCCGGCGCTTGTCCATCTCGGCGACCCTGAGCTGCCAGCCGCCGACCTCGACCGCCTCCCCCTCCTCGGGGATGTGGCCGAAGGCGTCGAAGAGGTAGCCGCCCAGGGTCACGTACTCGCCCTCGGGCAGGTCGATCCCGAGCTCGTCGCGCAGGTCGTCGACGCTCATCCGGCCGTCCACCAGCCACCGCGTGCCGTCCACCCGCACCACGTCGGGCTCGTCGTCCGGGTCGAATTCGTCGGGCAGGTCCCCGACCAGGGCGCCGAGCAGGTCCTTGACCGTGATCACCCCCTCCACCCCGCCGTGCTCGTCGACCACGACGGCGAAGGCCCGCCGCTGGCGGCGCATCTCGGCCAGGACGTCGAGCACCGGCCGCGACTCGGGCACCAGGAACGGCTGGCGCAGCCGCCTCGAGATGTCGACCGGGCTCAGGGAGTCGCCCCCGTCCTCCTCGGCGCCCAACTTCCAGCCGGCCCGGAACAGGTCGTTGACGAACAGGACGCCGATCAGGTCGTCGAGGTTGTCGCCGTAGACGGGAAAGCAGCTGTGGCCCGACTCGCGGACCGCCTTGGACACGGCGTCGACGGTCAGCGGGATCGACAGTGCCACCACGTCGACCCTCGGGGTCATGACCTCCCGGACCGCGGTGTCCCGCAGGTCATGGAGGGCGTCGATGATGAACTGCTCCTGGGCGTCGCCCTCGCTGTCCGCCGGGAGCCCGTCGACTCCGCCCGGTGCGCCGCCTCCGGTTCGGGCGACCCTGACCGGTCTGGGGGGCGTGGCGACGGAACACGGACAAGGCGGTGACCCGTCTGTTCGGGGTCGGGGCGCTCAGGCGCCGGCGACGAGCGGTTCGGACACGACGGACAGCGGCCTGTAGGACTCGTCGTAGTAGGTGCCACCGCCGAGCAGCGCGGTCACCGCCCGGCGGAGCCGGATCGGATCGAGCGGCTTGACCAGCCAGCCCTCGGCGCCCGATCGGCGGGCCAGGAAGACGTCGGGACGCCGGTCGAGCAGCATCAGGACGGGCACGTGGCCGATCTTGTCGTACGACGCCTCGAGCCGGAGCTCCAGGCAGGTGGCCATGCCTCCCATGTTGCCCATCTGCATGTCGACGACCACCAGGTCGGGCAGTCCTCGGCCACGAGCGGCCATCACCTCGGGACCCGAGCGGGCCTCGACGATGGTGACCTCGGGCGTTCCGGCGGTGGCGGCGATCTCGGCCCGCACCGAGGGGGCGTCGCTGGCCACGAGGATGGTCGGCACACCAGAGAGGTTAGCTCCGACCGACCAGACCCCGGAAGGGCCCGCCTACTGCCGCTCAGGTCGCGGTCCGGTCGAAGAGCAGGTCGGCCACCGCCGCCAGGCCGTCGAGGTCGTGGACGTCGGTGTTGAGGAGCGGCACCCGGTAGACCGGGGCCGGGGCGACCTGGCCACCAGGTCGGCGAAGGTCGCTCCTCCCGGTCGGAGGCCAGCGTGTAGCCCTGCAGGTTCTCCACCAGGTCGCCCAGCGCGTCGCCGACCCCGCACCTCCCGCCCGCCGAGAGCGGCGAGAGTGGCCAGCTGGGCGTCGGTGGCGAAGCGGGGCTGGACCCGGTTGACGCACCAGGGCGGTCGGCCGACATGTCGCGACTCGGCCAGCTTGCCGGCGAAGTGGACGGCCTCGTCGACCGAGTCGGGCCGGGGCGAGGCCACCAGGACGAAGGCGGTGGCCGGCTGGACCAGCAGCTCGCGCACCCGGGCGGCCCGGTCGCGGAAGCCCTCCTCCATCCCCTCGAAGGCCTGGAAGAAGGCGACCGCGTCGCGGACGATGTCGGCCCCGCCACCTTGGAGATGGTCCGGAGCAGCGCCTGGGCCGCCACCCCCATGAACCGGAGGCCGGCCCGGGTCGGCGTCATCAGGGCCTGGAAGATCCGGTTCTCGAGGAAGTGGGTCAGCCGGCGCGGGGCGTCGAGGAAGTCGAGGGCGTTGCGCGACGGCGGGGTGTCCACCACCACCACGTCGAAGCCGCCCTCCTCGACCAGCTCGTAGAGCTTCTCCATGGCCATGTACTCCTGGGTGCCCGACAGGGTCCCGGTCAGGTTCCGGTAGATCCGGTTGACCCGGATGTCCTCGGCCTGCTCGGCGGAGTCGGCGTAGCGGGGGACCAGGTCGTCGAAGGTGCCCTTGGGGTCGAGCATCAGGGCGTGGAGCTCGCCCGGCCAGTCGCCCGTCGATCCGGGTGGGGCGGTTGGAGAGCGCGTCGAGCCCGAGCGAGTTGGCCAGCCGCCGGGCCGGGTCGATGGTGACCACGCACGCCCGCCGGCCGAGCCGGGCGGCCTGGAGGGCGAAGGCCGCCGCGGTGGTCGTCTTGCCCACGCCCCCCGAGCCGCAGCAGACGACGATGGACCGGTCCCGGGCCACCTCGTCCATGGTGGCCGGGCTCCCCGGGGCAGGGCTGGTCGTACCGGCACGCCCGGGTCGGGTCGTGCGAGGGCCCCGATGCCCCCGGCCAGGGCCCGGCTCAGGGCGTCGAGCTCGGTCGGACCGATGGTGTCGGTGAAGAGGAACGGCACCCGCAGCTGGGCGAGGGGCAGCTCGTGGGCCAGCCGGTCGACCTGCTCCTCCTGGAGCTCCTGGCGGCGCTGGCGGAAACCGCGGGCCTCCTCCAGCGCGCCGACCAGCCGGGCGGTCGAGGTCGACCCCGGCCGCGGTCGGCGGCGGCCGGGGCGGGACCCGCAGGCCGGCCAGCGGCGGGTAGCAGGCGTTGACGATGACCGGGCCGAGGGCGATCCCGACCTTGTCCTCGAGCTGGTAGGCGGCCTCGACGACCTCGTTGACCGGCATCTCCTCGGGCAGGGTGACGAGGGCGACCTGACACCGTTCCGGGTCCGAGAGCAGGGCGACCACGTCGGCCGCCTGGGCCCGGATCGGTCCGCCCCGGGCGGCGTCGAGGAGCCCGCCGGCCGAGGAGAGGAAGGTCATGGTGTGGCCGGTGGCCGGGGCGTCGACCAGGACGAGGTCGGCCATCCCCGCTCCGCTCGATCTGCTTGACCTTGCCGAGCACCAGGATGTCCCGGATCCCGGGGATGGCCCCGGCCACGATGTCGATGATCCCCGAGGAGAGCAGGCGCTTGGAGATCCGGCGCATCCCGTGGTCGTCCAGGTACTCGAGGAGCGCGTCGTCGGGGGTGATGGTCCGGGCGTGGACGGTGCCCGGCGGGATCGGCCGACCTGTTCGTCCTCTGTCGCTTCCTCCCCGAGCGATCGCCCCGGCCGCGTGGAGGACCTGCGCCGGCGTAGTCCGAGACCCTTCGTCCCTGCCGAAGGCGGTGGCCACCCCGCTGCGTCCCTCGAGCTCGACGACCAGGACCGACAGGCCGGAGCCGCCGCCAGATGGGCGAGGGCGGCGACCATGGTGGTCTTGCCGACCCCGCCCTTGCCGGCCACGATCATGACCCGGCTCTGGCTGCAGAAGGCAGCGGACGTCCATGACGCACCGAGCGTAGTGTCCGTCCCTCGCGGAGACGGCCGACGGGCCCTCCGGGCCGGCTGTCCCGGCGTGGTGCGCTCGGGCCGCCACGCTCGGCGCGAACCGGGCTGCAATTGCCGCGAAATCGCTGGCCGGACCTCTTGTTGCCCGCACCTGCCGACGAGTACGTTCGCTTGCCTGAGATCGGTTGGCCCGAAGGGGGAGTCGGTTCGTGGAGCAGGCGGGTGAGACATGGCAGCTCAAGGCTTCGTGCCGCGGGCCGCAGGCGGAGATCTTCTTTCCTCCTGCCCACGCGGAGCGCAAGGAAGAGAAGCTGCAGCGGGAGGACCGGGCGAAGTCCATCTGCCGGACCTGCGTGGTCCGCGCCGAGTGCCTCGACTACGCCATCCGCATCCATGAGCCCCACGGGATCTGGGGCGGACTGAACGAGATGGAGCGCAAGCAGCTGGCCGAGCGCCGGGTCGGCTGACCCGCCCCGGTCCGGCGGCGGACCGAGGACGTCCAGCCGATCACCCGGTCGAGGGGCGCATCAGCCGAGTCCGAGTGCGGCATCGGCGCTGCGCACCGCCTTCGAGGTGCACACCGCGGCGGGTGCTCCGTCCGTCGCCAGGCAGATCCCCGCAGTGAGCTCGTTGGCCGCGGCCACGATCGCGGCGCCGGTCGGCGGGGCGGGGGTCGGGCCCGGTGCGGGGACGGCGAGCGGTTCGGCGACCTCGGAGGCGATCTGGGACTGCGACTGCCCGACCAGGAGCGCTGGGCTGAAGCCCGAGGTGGTGGCGACCATCCGGTTGGCGATGTCGACGAACGGCCAGGTGGCCGGCGCGCCGGCACCGTTGACCAGCGAGGTGTACCGGGCGACCAGGGCCGCCTCGGCCGGATCGAGGCGGGTGATCCGGGTGAAAGTGCCGTCGGCGCCGACCTGGTCGGAGTAGAGCTCGACCCCGGTCAGGGTCAGGTACCTGCTCGAGTAGGTGGTGTTGGCGAAGCTGAACGACTGGATGCCCGAGAAGACCGAGAGGGTGGCGGACTGGGTGTTGTGGAGGACCGCTGAACCTGCCGAACCGGTCGAGGGCCACGACGAGGGCCCAGCGCTCCGCGGCGCAGAAGGGGCTGTACTCCGAGCCCACGAAGAGCACCTCGGGCTGCCCGTCCCGGGAGAGCGGTGGCTGTCCGGAGAGGACGGTCGGAGCGGTCAGGGTGGTGCCGGCCGCGGTGACTCCGACCGAGTCGAACGAGGCGGGTGTGACCCCGGCCAGGGTCGCGACGATGTCCTCCGAGGTGATCGCCGGCTTGGCCACGCCGACGGTCGGCGTCGTGTGGGTGAGGGCGTAGGTCACCAGGGCCACGAACCCGAGCAGCAGCACGACGACCGCGCCCCAGGCCCATCGGGCGGCACGGGTCGAACCGGGCGGTCCGGTTCGGGGCGGGGCCACCGGCTCCGCGCTCACCTGTCCGGGTCCGGCGTCGGTCACCCGTAGTCCCCGGTTCGGCTGCGACTACGCAGGGTCGGCGGCCAGGAGCTCGTCACCCTCGAGATCCGGTTCGGCCTCGCCGTAGCCGGGGGCGAGCACGATCGGCGCCGAGGTGACGATGATCACGAAGAGGATGAAGGTGATCAGGTGGACGCCCGAGCACCAGAGGCAGATCGCCTTGATGAGGAAGAGCTCGGCGATGATCAGGTAGATGATCATCGCCACCCCGGTGATCGAGAGGGCCAGCCGCGCCAGGTGGATCCGCCGGTCGGCCGACCGCCATGCGGCCGGCAGGCAGAGGACCAGCATCGGGTACGAAGAAGGCCAGGCCCAGCATGGCCACCGGGATGCCGAAGATGACCGACTGCGGGCTCGTGGTGACCTTCTCGCAGTTGATGGCACCGCCGCTGTTGCAGACCAGCGCGGCCTTGTTGAAGTGGGTGATCGTCAGATAGGTCGCGATCCCGAGCCCGGTGATGCTCAGGATCAGGGTGGTGAGCGGCTGCCAGCGCAGGGTGGGCATGATGGTCGGTGACGGTCGCCGGGGGCCGCTGATCAGCTCGCGTTGATCCCCAGCGCCTTGGCCGCCGCCTGGACGCCGGAGCTCGTGCACACGTCTGCCCGGCTGGCCCTTGGAGCTGGAGCAGATGGCCGCGCTACATGTAGTTGGCCGGTCGTCACGATGGCCTGGGTCACCGGGTTGGTCGGGTCGGACAGACCGCCGGCGATGTCGGTCCAGCTGAGCCCGGCGAGGACGCCCGGGTCGTAGCTCGCCCCCGAGAACAGGGCCAGGTTGTTGATGTCCACGAAGGGGAACGAGATGCCCCCGCTCTGGCTCGCGTTGGGCAGGTACTGCGACGAGCTGTACTTGGTGAGGATTGCCGCCTCGGCCTTGGTCGGGTTCTGGAGGGTGGTGTAGCCGCCCCGATGACAACGGGCACGTTGGTGTACTGCTCGATCCCGGCGAACGTGATGTAGGGGCTGGTCGAGGGTCGCGCCGTGGAAGCTGAAGGTGTGGGTTGCCGGATCCACGTCGGTGTGCGACGACGCGGTGATCTGGAGGCCGGACCAGGTTCCGAACCGCGAGAGTGCGGCGGCCATCGCCCAGCGCTCCGCTGCGCAGTAGGGGCAGTACTCGGCCCCGTAGTAGAGCATCGCCGGGCTCTTGCCGTTGATGGTCATCGCAGGCTGGTTGGAGAGGATCTTCGGTGGGGAGACGGCGACCGACGACGAGGTCACCCCCACCTTGTTGCACACCGACAGCGGGATGTTGGTCACGTCTTGGACGACCGAGGCCGGGGCGGGGGTGACCGGGGTGTAGGAGGTGTTCGTCGAGCTTCCGCCGACCACCTTGACGATGACCAGCACGGCGATGACCACGATCACCAGCCCGACCGCACCCCAGGCCAGGAGGGCCGAGCGGCTCGCCCTCGGGGCGGCCGGGGCGGTCGCCGGCCGTGCCCCCGGTCGGGGAGCATTCCCGCCCTTCGCTCTTGTCGTCCCGCCCTTGCCCGCCGGCGCCTTGGTCGTGACCGGCCGGCTCTGCGCCCGGCTCTTGTCCTTCGCGCTCTGGGAGCGGCCGGTCGTGGCGCCGGCTTGGGCGTGTTCCCGCCCGTGCTGGGCTTTTTGGTGGTGTCAGCCATCGTTCCGCAGTCCCCGATCGGTGGGAGGTGTCCGCACGAGCGTAACTGGTCCGCCCTGAATGGTGCGATCGGGGCACCGGTATCTGTGCGGCACCGGCGCTGCGGACCTAGAGTGATCGGCCGTGTCGGAACACGCGTCGGCCGCGGACGGCCTCCTTCCGCTTTTCGCGGACGCCCCGGTCGCCGCAATCCGCGATCTGTCCCCGACGTCCCCGTCCTGGCGCCGGGTCGCGGTCGACGGCAACCGCGTGCGCTACGTGGCGGTGGGGTCCGGGCCACCGGCACTCTTCTGCCACGGCTGGGGCCTGCGGCCCAACGCCTATCTCCGGTCGATCGAAGCCATGGCGGCCGCCGGCTGCCGGGTGGTACGCCCCCGCCCTGCCGGGGTTCGGCGGCACCCGTGAGCTCGGCGCCGAGCAGCGGACGTTCGACGGGTACGGGGCATGGGTCGGCCGCTTCCTCGAAGCGGTTGGCGGTCGACCGGGTCGTCCTGGTTGCCGGCCACTCCTTCGGAGGCGGGGTGGCGACCGCCTTCGTGCACAGCCGGCCCGAACGGGTGGCCTCCCTGCTGCTGGCCAACGCCATCGGCAGCCCCACCTGGGCCCTCTTCCCCAACGAGGTCCGGACCATGATGCAACGCCCCTTCTGGGACTGGACCCGTCACTTCGGCGGTGACATCCTCGGCTCGCCCCGCCTGCTCCGCATCCTGCCCACCCTGCTCGAGGACTTCGTCCCCAACCTCGTGCGCAACCCGTTGGGGATGCTCCGCACCGGGGAGTTCATCCGTCGGGCGGACCTGGTCGAGGAGGTCCGGTCCATCGCCGCGCTCGGGATCCCGGTCTCGGTGGCCTGGTCCGACCGCGACGGCCTGGTCCCGCGGTCGGCGTTCGACGAGCTCCGTCGCGCCGCTGGGGTGGAGGGCGTGGTGCTGGAGGGCCCCCACGCCTGGCTCATCGCCGACCCGGCGGCCTTCGGCGAGCTGGCCATCAGCGCCCTCGTCGACGCCCGCCACGGCGTCGGCTCCCCCGGGCGCTCCCGCCTGATCACCGCGGGCGAGTCGGTAGCGGGCCCTGGGGGACCCGCGACCCGGACGGTAGCCTGAGCCGGTGGCCGCTACCCTGCGCGACGCCGCCACGGTGATGCTCGTCCGTGACGCCGGAGGAGCAGGGCCGGGGCGGTCGAGGTCTGCATGCTGCGGCGCAACCTGGCGTCCGAGTTCGTGGCCGGCGCCTACGTCTTCCCCGGGGGTTCGGTCGACCCCGAGGACCGCAGCGCGGCAGCCGAGGAGCTCTGCCGCGGGCTCTCCGACGCGGAGGCGAGTGCGATCCTGGGCGTGGACTTCGGGGGGGCTGGCCTTCTGGGTCGCCGCCGTGCGCGAGTGCTTCGAGGAGGCGGGCGTGCTGCTCGCCGAGCCCCGAGGCGGGCCGGACGGGTCCGGCCCGCTCGACACCTCCGACCCGGGGACGGCCCGCCGCTTCGAGGCCCACCGACTCGGAGATCAACGAGGGGCGCACCGGCCTGCTCGACGTGTGCCGCGAAGAGCGACTGGTCCTGCCTGCGGACCGCGTGCACTACGTGAGCCACTGGATCACCCCCGAGCTCGCGCCTCGCCGGTACGACACCCGGTTCTTCGTGGCCGCGGCGCCGCCCGGCCAGGTGGCCAGCCACGACGACGGGGAGACGATCGCCACCATCTGGATCCGCCCCGACGACGCGCTGGGCCGCTTCGAGGCCGGTGAGATCGAGCTGCTGCCCCCCACCGTCTCGAACCTGAAGAGCCTCGCCCGCCACAGCTCGACCGACCAGGTCTTGGCCTGGGCGCGCGCGGTCACCGACGTCCCGACCGTGCTGCCCATCGTCCTCATGGAGGACGGCCGGTTGCTCATCCTCCGCCCCGGCGACGAAGGCTACGAACAGGCGCTCGAGGCGCGCATGGCCTCGGATCAGCCGCTCTCGCCGGAGCTCGCCGCGTTCGTGCGCGACCGCTGGGGCCCGAAGGTCGCCGAGGACCCGGCCTGAGCCCCCGGCCCGGGCGCCTCAGTCCGCGGGCTCGGTCGCGTCCCCGGTGGCGAGCGCCGCCTCGACCCGCTCGAGCATCCGGGCGCTGCACCCCTCCATGGACACGAGCGGCGCGGCGGTCGTCACCAGCACCTCGGCCATCCGGGCGAACTCTGCGGCCAGGGGCTGGCGGTCGTCGAGGGCGACCGGGGTGCCCGCGTCACCGCCCGCGGCCACCGAGGGGTGGAGGGGGACCTGTCCGATGAGGGGTACCCCGACGTCGGCGGCCAGGCGGGCGCCGCCCCCCGACCCGAACAGGGCGTAGGACGCACCGTGCTCGCAGGTGAAGTCGCTCATGTTCTCGATGACGCCGGTGACCCGCAGGTACCCCTTGCGGGCCATGTCGGCGGTGCGGGCGGCCACCTTCTGGGCGGCCAGGGGCGGGGTCGTGACGACCAGCACCTCGGTCCGGGGCAGCATCCGGGCCAGGCCCATCTGGATGTCCCCGGTCCCCGGCGGCATGTCGATCAGCAGGTAGTCGAGATCGCCCCAGTGGACGTCCTCCAGGAACTGCTGGACGGCCCGGTTGAGGATGAGCCCCCGCCACATGATGGCGTTCTCCTCGTCGGCGAGGAACCCCATCGACAGCACCCGCAGCAGCCCGTCCCCGACCGGGCGCTCGAGGGGGACCATCTTCTTGTCCCGGGCCTCCACGTCGCCCTGCATCCCGAGGAGGCGGGGCACGCTGAACCCCCAGATGTCGGCGTCGAGCACCCCCACGGTGAGGCCGCGCCGTGCCAGGGCGACCGCCAGGTTGACGGTCACCGAGCTCTTGCCCACGCCACCTTTGCCGGAGGCGATGGCGAGGATCCGGGCGGTGTCGGGGATGTCGGTGTGCGGCGCCTCCTCCCGGGCGAGGAGCCGGGCCCGGGCCATGACCGCCTGCTTCTGGGCGGGGTCCATCACCCCGGTGGTCACGGTGACCGAGTCGACCCCGGGAAGGGAGCCCACATGGGTCTCGACGTCGCGCTGGATCTGGGCGCGCAGCGGGCACCCGGCGACGGTCAGCGCGACCTCGACCGCGACCGTGCGTCCCTCCACCCTACCGCGGTCACCATGCCCAGCTCGACGATGTCCGCCCCGAGCTCGGGATCGATCACGCTGCGCAGTGCGGCCCGCACCGCCTCCGGCGACGGCGGGGTTGCGGCGCCGGTCGGAGTGTCGGACCTGGTCACCTCTGCAATTCTACCCGGGCGGCCGTCGTGCCGGCCCGGTAGACGGCCCGGGTGGCGCTCCGTCGGACGTGGCGGTGTCCCGCAGCGGTCCGGTCACGGGTACGCTTGGTGACGTCACCCGCCGGGGCACGGTTGCTTCCCGAGGCGTGTGGCAGCCGGATCTCGCCAGTGCGTGGCACCCGGGCAGACGACCTGTCCGGTGACCCAGGAGGATCATCCATGAGCTCGACCATGCAGACCGTCAGCATCGGGAGGAAGCCCAACCCGGTGACCCTGACCGACGTCGCCGCCGCCAAGGTGGCGGAGCTCCTGGCCGAGGAGGACACCGAGGATCTCGCTCTCCGGGTGGCCGTGCGTCCAGGCGGGTGCTCCGGCTTCAGCTACGAGATGTTCTTCGACGCCGACGTGGCCGAGGACGACGTGGTCCGCGAGTTCGGCGAGGTCAGGGTCGTGGTGGATGCCACGAGCGCCGACCTGCTCAAGGGCTCGACCCTCGACTACAGCGACGGTCTCCAGGGCGCCGGGTTCCACGTGACCAACCCCAACGCGACCCGTACCTGCGGGTGCGGCTCCTCGTTCAGCTGAGCTGCCGTCGGCTGCGCTCCGGTCAGCCGGGCCGCTGAGCCGTTGATCCCCTGATCCGGCTCCGCGTCAACGGAGCGGACGTCGAGGTCGCCGACGACGGCGCCACCCTGCTCGACGTGTCTACGCGAGCAGCTCCGGCTGCGGTCGGTCAAGGACGGCTGCAGTCCACAGGGCCAGTGCGGCTGCTGCACGGTCTGGGTGGACGGCGCCCCCCGGGTCTCCTGCGTGACCCCGGTCCGCCGGCTGGACGGTCGGAGCGTGACGACCCTCGAGGGCCTGCCCGCCGAGTCGCGGGCGGCGTGGGCCGATGCGCTGGTCGGGACCGGCGGCAGCCAGTGCGGATTCTGCACGCCGGGGATCGTGATGCGATTGGCCGCACTCACCGGGCCGGTGACCGACGATCAGGTCGACCGCGCCCTCCTCGCCCACCTCTGCCGTTGCACCGGGTGGCACAGCATCGAAGAGGCCGCCCGCTCGGTCCTCGGCGCGGAGCCCGTGCGGCGGGGCGGCGCGCCGCGCGACCTGGAGGCAGCCGCGACACGGGCCGCGCTCGAGGGCGGGGTGCCCCAGCGGGTCGGCCCCGCGGTGGTGCTCGGGGAGGCCGGTTTCGCCGACGACGGGTGCCCCCCCGATGCGCTGGTCGCGGTGCCCGACGGGCGGGGGGGCTACGTGCTCGGCGAGACGCCGGTCGCGGCCCGGGCGTTGGCAGGGAAGGTGCAGGGCCGCAGCTCGACCGAACCCCTCCTCCATCCGGTCGCGGTCCCGCCGGGGGAGTGGAGCCTCGACGCTCGCGACCACCTGGGTCGAGCCGGCCTACGTGGAGCCGGACGCCTCCTGGTGCGAGCCGGGTGGCACGCCCGCCTCGCCCTGTGCGAACGGCGGGGCCTTCGGCGGCAAGCTCCGCTCGCCGGTCGGTGCCGACGCCCGCCGCCTGGCGGACGAGCACGGACGGGCGGTCCGGGTGCTCTGGTCGCGGGAGGACGTGGTCCGGTGGGGCCCCAAGCGCCCGCCGGTTGGCGCAGGGATCGCCCGCGACGGCACCGGGGTGCTCCGGGTCGGGGTGACCGGGGACGGGTTCGCAGCCGCCGACTGGGACGCCCTGGTCGACCGGGTCGCCGTGGTCGCCCCGGGCATGACCCTCGAACAGGTCGTGGTCGACGGCCCGCCGGTCGCGTCGGATCCGCGGGCGGCGGTCTGGGCCGAGGCGGCCGCGCTCGACCTCGCGGTCCGCCTGGCGGGCGGTGGACCGCGCACCCCGGTCGTGGACGTGCCGGTCGAGGTGGTCGCCCCGTCGGGCGGGCGGTCCGTGGTCCGGTGCCTGGCCGACGGCTCCCTGCTGGTCGAGGTCGACGCCGGGGCGCCGCTCGACGAGACCGTGCTCCGCTCCTACGCGCTCGGCGCTGCCCACCAGGCCCTGGGCCTGGTGGGCAGCGAGGGGATCGCGGTCGACGCCTCGGGCGCGGTGTCCGACCTCACGGTCCGCTCGTTCGGGATCCTCCCGGCGCGGGCGACACCCCCGGTGACCGTGACGGTCGGAGGCGACCCGGGCCGGCCCGCCGGTGCAGGGCGTCCGACGCGGTGTTCGCCGCGGTCGCCGCTGCGCGCTGGCTGGCCGACGGACTGCCCGGGCAGTGGCCCACCGACCGGGGGTCAGCGGGCCGACGGTCCACCGCGGCGTCCGCGTAGGCTGGCCGACCACCCACAGGTGCCACGAGGAGCCGCCATGAGCACGCCCGTCGGTCCGTACACCCCCATCGTCCGAGCCGGCCCGTGGCTGATCTGCTCCGGACAGCTCGGTCTGTGCCCCGCCTCCGACGGCGCCCCGCCGGCGCTGGCCGAGGGCGGTGCCGGTCCTCAGTTGACCCAGGCGGTGGCCAACGCCGCCGCGCTGCTCGCCACCGAGGGGGCCTCGTTGGCCGACGTGGTCAAGACCACCGTGTTCGCGCTCCGTCCGGAGGACTTCACGGCGGTCAACGAGGCCTACACCGCCGCCTTCGGGGACCACCGACCCGCCCGATCGATGGTGGCCGTCTCGGCCCTGCCGATGGGGGCCGCCGTGGAGATCGAGGTCTGGGCGCACCGCGAGGCAGCGCTGATCCCGAAAGGCGCGCTGGCGGACGCGGGTCAGGGCGACCAGCTGGTCTGTCCGAAGCGGTAGCCGACCGAGCGCACCGTCTGGATGAGATGGGCGTGCTCCTCGCCCAGCTTGGCGCGGAGGCGGCGGACGTGGACGTCCACGGTGCGCGCCCCGCCGTAGTACTCGTAGCCCCAGACCCGGCTGAGGAGCGTCTCGCGGGTGAAGACCTTGCCCGGGCGGGCGGCGAGGAAGCGGAGCAGCTCGTACTCCATGTAGGTGAGGTCGAGGACCTTGCCGGCGACCGCCGCCTGGTAGGTCTCGAGGTTGAGGACCAGGGGACCGTGCTCGAGCAGATCGGGGCGGAGTCCCCGACCGGTGCGCCAGAAGAGATGTGCGAGGCGGGCCCCGAGCTCCTCGGGGACGATCGGCTCGAGGCAGAGGTCGTCGAACAGGTCCTCACGCAGCTCGAGCTCACCGAGCTGCTCGAAGGGCACGACCACCAGAACCGGAGCAAGGGGCACCTCGCGCTTTCGGAGGTGACGGCAGAGCTGGAAGGCCCCAGTCGGGTCGGGGCCGCTGCAGATCACCGCACCCGCCCAACCGTCCTCTGGCTCGTCGGCCTCGGCCGCCTCGGGGCGGTCGATCGCCCGCCAGGGGTACCCGGCCCGTTCGAGGACACCGGTCACCGCGGCGGGGGGGGTGGCGGGATAGCACAGCAGTGGCTCCATGGCGTCGTTCCCCCCTTTCTCGGTGACGGTGGCTTGATCCGGTGACCTGCCGGTGCGCCGGCCGTGGCTAGAGCAGCGGCAGGTAGCGATCCAGCTCGAACTGGGTGACGTGGGCCTTGTAGCCGGCCCACTCCTCCCTCTTGTTGCGGATGAACCACTCGAAGACATGGTCACCGAGGGTGGTTGCCAGCAGCTCGGACTCCTCCATCCGGCCGAGGGCCTCGTGCAGGCTGCCCGGAAGGTGGAGGATGCCCTTGTTGGCGAGCTCCTCGGGGGTGAGGGCGAAGAGGTTGGCGTCTGCCTCGGGTGGCAGTTCGTATCCCTCCTCGATGCCCCGCAGGCCGGCGGCGAGGATGACCGCGAAGGCCAGGTAGGGGTTGCAGGCACTGTCCGGCGCGCGGTACTCCACCCGGGTCGACTCGGTCTTCCCCGGCTTGACCACCGGGACCCGGACCAGCGCCGAGCGGTTGTTGCGCGCCCAGGAGACGTGGATCGGGGCCTCGTACCCGGAGACCAGGCGCTTGTAGGAGTTGACCCACTGGTTGGTCACCGCGGTGATCTCCCCGGCGTGTCGGAGGAGGCCGGCGATGAACTGCTCGGCCACCTCGGAGAGCCCGCCCGGGCGGTCGAGGTCGACGAAGGCGTTGGTGTCGCCCCGGAAGAGCGACATGTGGGTGTGCATGCCCGAGCCCTGGACCCCGGCGAGGGGTTTGGGCATGAAGCTGGCGAACACGCCCTGTTGGCGGGCCATCTCCTTGACCACCAGCCGCACGGTCATCACCGTGTCGGCCATGGTCAGGGCGTCGGTGTAGCGGAGGTCGATCTCGTGTTGGCTCGGGGCGTCCTCGTGCTGGGCGTGCTCGACCGGGATCCCCATCTCCTCGAGGGTGAGCACGGTCCGCTGGCGGATGTCGCTGGCCCGGTCCGCCACGGTGAGCTCGAAATAGGAGCCCGAGTCGAGGGTGGTGGGGGGATGGGCCGGGTCCCCGTCCGCGAAGTAGAAGTACTCCATCTCGGGGGCGGCATAGAACGTGAACCCGCGGCCCCTGGCCCGCTCGAGGGTCCGGCGCAGCACGTGGCGCGGGCAGCCCTGGAAAGGGGAGCCGTCGAGGTCGACGATGTCGCAGAAGACCCGGGCCACCTGGGCGGCGGGCACCTCGCCGTGGGGCCCGAACTCGCCGTGACCGTGCCAGGGCAGCAGCTGGAAGGTGTTTGCGTCCGGGCGGGCCAGCACGTCGGACTCCTGGACGCGGCTGAAGCCGTCGATGGCGGAGCCGTCGAAGGTCATGCCTTCGTCGAGCGCGTTCTCGAGCTCGGCCGGGGTGATGCTGAACGTCTTGGGCGTCCCGAGCACGTCGGTGAACCAGAGCTGGACGAACCGGATGCCGCGCTCCTCCACCGTGCGCAGGACGTACTCCTCCTGGCTCCTCACGGGGTCGGAGTCCTCGGTGGTTGTGGCGCGCTGGTGAGATGGGTCACGGACGTCGATTGCCCCAGTCTCGCAGGTGGGGGACCTACCGGTCGACGACGGGGGGACGCCGGTTGCCGCATCGGGAGCCCGGCCGGGGCCACCCGGGCTGCGCGGTCAGCTCTGCGCCGCCTCGCCGCAGACGGTCTCGACCAGGACCCCGGTCACCTGGTACGGGTCCATGTTGGCGTTCGGCCGGCGGTCCTCGAGCCAGCCCTTCTTGGCCTTGGCCACGGCCCACGGGATGCGGATCGAGGCGCCGCGGTCCGACGTGCCGTAGCTGAACTTGGTGAAGTGGGCCGTCTCGTGGGCACCGGTCAGGCGGCTCTCGATGCCGACCCCGTAGACGGCGATGTGCTCGTCGATGCGCTTCCCGATCGCCTCGCACCCGGCGATGATCGCGTCCCAGCCGCCCTCCTCTCGCATGGCCTTGGTCGAGAAGTTGGTGTGGGCGCCGGCACCGTTCCAGTCACCGAGGATCGGCTTGGGCTCGAGGGTGGCGTAGACGCCGAAGTCCTCGGCGATGCGGAAGAGCAGCCACCGGGCGACCCAGAGATGATCCGAGATATCGAGCGGCGGGAGCACGCCGACCTGGAACTCCCACTGGCCCATCATCACCTCGGCGTTGGTGCCCTCGATGGCCAGTCCGGCGTCGATGCAGGCCGCGGTGTGCAGCTCGACGATCTCGCGGCCGGGCATCTTGTCGCCGCCCACCCCGCAGTAGTAGGGCCCCTGGGGGGCCGGGTAGCCGACAGCCGGCCAACCGAGCGGGCGGCCGTCCTTGAAGAAGGTGTACTCCTGCTCGATGCCGAACATCGGCTCCTGATCGGCGTACCGCTCGGCCAGCTCGCGCAGCCGGGCCCGCGTGTTGGTCGGATGCGGGGTGAAGTCGGTGAGCTCGACCTCGCACATGACCAGCTTGTCGTCGGGGCCGCGCAGGGGGTCCGGGCAGACGAAGACCGGCCGGAGCACGCAGTCCGAGTCGTGCCCGAGCGCCTGGTTGGTGCTCGAGCCGTCGAATCCCCAGATGCCGGGTTCGGCGCCGTCGGCGACGACCTTGGTCTTGCTCCGGAGGAGCGGTGACGGCTCGGTCCCGTCGATCCAGATGTACTCGGCTTGATACGGCACGTGCGCTCCTCTGCTCCTCGGTTGCTCTGGCCGCGAATCTCCGCGGGAGCGGGACTCGGGGGACACCGTAGTATCGCAGCAGGCAGTTTCCCCCCGGTTACCCCGTTGTGAACAGCCGATGAACACCAGTCGCCGGCGATCGGCCCATGGAGCCCGTCGGCGGCCCCGGTAAGCTGGGGCGATGCCTCGGGTTCGGGTGGCCGCCTGCCAGATCGACACGGTGGTGGGCGACCTGTCCGGCAACGCCCGTCGGATTCTCGACGCCCTGTCGGCGGCCCAGCGTTCGGGGGTGGACCTGGCCGTGTTCCCTGAGCTCACCGTCACCGGATATCCGCCCGAGGACCTCCTCGGACGGCCCGCCTTCGTGGCCGACAACCTGGCGGTGTTCGCCGATGTGGCCGCCTCCACCGGCGGGTGCGCTGCGGTCATCGGCTACGTGGACGTGCTCCCCGACGGCCGGCTGGTCAACGCGGCGGCGATCTGCCGGGAGGGCGAGGTCCTCGGGCGCTACCGGAAGCGTGACCTGCCCAATTACGGGGTCTTCGACGAGCAGCGCTGGTTCGCCGCGGGGCAGGGGTCGCCGACCCTCTTCGAGGTGGCCGGCGTCCCGGTCGGGGTGAGCATCTGCGAGGACATGTGGTCGGCCGGGGGGCCGATGGCCGAGCAGGCCGCGGCCGGCGCACGCCTCCTCGTCAACCTCAACGCCTCGCCGTACTCGCGCGGCCGGCGGGCGGAGCGCCTCGCGGTGCTCGGCGCACGCACGGCGGAGACCGGCTGCCCCATCGTCTACGTCAACCAGGTCGGGGGACAGGACGAGCTCGTCTTCGACGGTGCCTCGCTCGTCGTCGACCGGCGGGGCGACGTGGTGGCCTCGGCCGCTCAGTTCGCCGAGGAGATCCTGGTGGCCGATCTCGAGGTGGCCGTCCCGGACTCGCGGTCCGGGTCGCGGGATGCCGTGGTGGCGGTCACCGTGTCCAGCCGGGCCGGGGCGGGCCCGCCGGTGCACCCGATCGCCGAGGTGCTCGACCCGGTCGCCGAGGTCTACGAGGCACTGGTCCTCGGGACCCGGGACTACCTGAGGAAGAACGACTTCGCCGACGCGGTGATCGGGCTGTCGGGCGGGATCGACTCCTCGTTGGTGGCGACTGTCGCGGTCGACGCGCTGGGTGCCGGCGCACGTGCACGGGGTGACCATGCCGTCGCGGTACTCGAGCGAGGGATCGGTGTCCGACGCGGTCGCGCTGGGTGCCAATCTGGGTATCGAGGTCCGAAGCGCCCCCATCGAGGGTGTCCACCGGGCCTTCACCGCGACGCTCGCTCCGCTGCTCGGCGGCGAACCGGTCGGGCTCACCGACGAGAATCTCCAGAGCCGCATCCGCGGCATGCTGCTCATGGCCCTGTCCAACGCGACCGGATGGATCGTGCTCACGACCGGGAACAAGAGCGAGATGGCCACCGGCTACTCGACCCTCTACGGCGACTCGGCGGGCGGCTTCGCGGTGATCAAGGACGTTGCGAAGACCCTCGTGTACGAGCTGTGCCGCTACCGCAACGCGAGGGCCGGGACCGAGCTCATCCCCGAGGCGGTGCTGACCAAGGCGCCCTCGGCCGAGCTGCGCCCCGATCAGCGCGACGACGAGTCCCTCCCGCCGTACCCGGTGCTCGACCCGGTGATGGCCGGCTACGTCGAGGCCGACCGCTCGGCTGACGACCTTGTGGCTGAGGGCTTCGACCCCGTGGTGGTGGCCCGGGTGGTGGGCCTCGTCGACCGGGCCGAGTACAAGCGCCGCCAGATGCCGCCGGGTGTCCGGATCTCGGGCAAGGCGTTCGGCAGGGACCGTCGGATGCCCATCACCAACCGCTACCGGTCGGTCGCCGGCGGGGTCGAGCCCCCGAAGTCGTCGTCACCGTCGGTCGGGGAGTCCCGGGCCGTTGTCTGACACGACCCTCTCCGGCGAGGTGATCGGGGTGGCCGATCCGACACCGGTCGGAACCGGGAGGGTCGCGCCGCCGACCTGGCGACCGCGTTGCCGCTCGGGACCACCGCCGCGCTGGTCGGTGAGTACCGGTGGATCGAGACCGCCCTCTACGAGACCCTCGGCGCCTGGGTGCGCGAGATGCCGGTCGCTGCGGTGCAGGTCCACCTCGACGGCCAGAGCATGCGCCACGCCTGGCACGCCGACCTTTGGGCCGACCGACTGCCTGTCCTGAGCGGTGTGGACCCGGATCGCCTCACCCAGCCCTCGCCGGCCGCCTCCGCTCTCTTCGCGGCGCTCGACGGGGTCGCCCTACCCACCGGCGGTCCCGGGTCGACCTGGACCTCGGCCGACGAGCCCGCCGCCCGCCCGGGCGCCCTTCCGCTACTGGCCGGTCTCTACCGGGTGGTGCTCCCGCGGTTGGTGACCTCGCTACAGCCGCCATCTCCAGGCGACCGCGCCGGTGGCCGACGGACCGGTGCGCCGTGCCCTCCGTCTCGTCCTGCGCGACGAGATCGAGGACTGGACGGCCGGGGAGCGCCTCGTCCAACGTCTGGTCACCCGGCCCCACGATGTGTCGGCGGTCTACGGGTTCCAGGAGCAGCTCGAGTCGGCCGTGGTCGCGGCCGGCGCCCGTGAGGGCCTGGTCGCCCTGCCCGACTCGGTACCGGCGGACTGAACCGCACACCGCCCCTGACCAGGCCGTGCGTTCGGGGGGCTTGACGCGTCCGGTACAGTTGGGAAGCAGCAATCGTTGCGCCCGACAACGCCAGGCCTGCGTCGCCGACCCCGTAGTGCGGGGTACCCGGATTCCGAGGCGACCCCGAGGCCTGGTTTCCCCCACCCTGGTGGGGAACACGAAGGACCAGGTGAAGGTGGCAAAGGAGCGCCTCGAGCGAGACGACGAGGACCTGGTTCGGTTGTACCTGACCGACATCGGGCAGTACCCGTTGCTCACCAAGGACGACGAGGTGCGCCTGGCCCAGGCCATCGAGGCGGGACGTGAGGCCGACGGGCAGCTCGCCACTGCGCCGAAGGGCCTGACGGCGGCCAAGAGGCGGGAGCTGCGACGGACCACCCTGCAGGGCGAGGCCGCCCAGCAGACCTTCGTCCAGTCCAACCTCCGCCTGGTCGTCTCCATCGCCAAGAAGTACCAGGCTTCCGGTCTCCCCCTCCTCGACCTCATTCAGGAGGGCAATCTCGGCCTCATGCACGCCGTCGAGAAGTTCGACTGGCGGAAGGGCTTCAAGTTCTCGACGTACGCCACCTGGTGGATCCGCCAGGCGATCACCCGGGGCATCGCCAACACCGGCCGGACCATCCGCCTTCCGGTGCACGCAGGTGACACGCTTGCCAGGGTGCAGAAGGCGCAGGCCCGACTCGAGCTCAAGTACGGCCGGCCGGCCACCCTCGCCGAGCTCGGTGCCGAGGTCGAGATGCCCGAGGACAAGCTGGTCGAGGCGCTCCGGTTCCGCGCCGAGCCGCTCTCGCTGTCCGAGCCACTGCGCGAGGACGGCGACGCCGAGCTCGGCGACGTCGTCGAGGACCGCTCGGCGGAGTCCCCCTTCGAGGTGGCCGCGGTCTCGTTGCTCCCCGAGGAGATCGGCCGCCTGCTGTCCCCCCTCGACGAGCGTGAGCGCGAGATCCTCCGGCTCCGGTTCGGTCTCGACCGAGGCGAGCCACGCACCCTCGAGGAGGTCGGGGAGCACTTCAACCTCACCCGCGAGCGCATCCGCCAGATCGAGGCGCGTGCCATGTCCAAGCTGCGCCACCCGTCGTCGGACACCGGCGCCCGGGACCTGCTCACCGTCTGAGCTCGCCGCGGACCCGGGTCGCCGACCCCTCCGGTGTGCACCTCGGGCCGGCCCCCCGCCGCAGTGCCGCGGGGGAGGGGGTACGCTCTTCTCCCATGAAGAAGCTCGTGATCCTCGCCGTCATCCTCATCCTCGGGGCGGTCGCCGCCAAGCGGTTGCGCTCCACCTGATCGACGGCCATACCTGAGCCCCGCGGCGCGGGGCGGTGCATCGAAGGGCACGACCCCATGGGCGCGCGCCCCGTGAACGGAGGCGGTCGACCGGGTGCTACGACCGCGGACGACGGGCCAGGCGCCAGGCGGCAACCACCCCGAGCGTGGCGACCACGGTCAGCCCGGCAGCGGTCGCGGTGATCGGCAGGCTGGGGACGGACATCCGGTCGCGCAGACGAACCGGCTTGGTGAAGTGCATGACCTCCCACTCGCGCTCGCGCGCCACTTTGGCGAGAACCCGGTCGGGGTTGACGGCCACCGGGTGGCCCACCGCCTCCAGCATGGGCAGATCGGTGTAGGAGTCGGAGTAGGCGGAGGACTCTGACAGGTCGAGCCCCTCGCGTTCGGCCAGCGCGCGCATGGCCTCCGCCTTGAACGGGCCGTACGCGTAGAACTCCATCTCGCCCGTGTAACGACCTTCCTCGTCGACCACAGCGCGGGTCGCGATGCATCCGTCGACTCCGAGATGCTCCGCCAGCGGCTCGACGATCTCTTCGGGTGCCGCCGAGACCAGGTAGACGCGATGGCCGGCGGCCCGGTGTGCCTCGATGAGGTCCAGGGCCTCGGCGAAGATGATCGGCTCGACCGTCTCCTCGAGCGCCTCCCGAACGATCTCGCGGATCTGCTCCCGGTCCCAGCCCTTGGTCAGCATGAGCATCGACTCGCGTACCCGGGCAAGCTTCTGCTCGCTCGCCCCGAGGTGCAGGTAGATGATCTGGGAGACGACGGAGCGGGCGATGAGCCGCCGGTTGATCAGCCCGCCGTTGTAGAAGGGCCGGCCGAACGCGGCGATCGACGCCTTGGCGATCACCGTCTTGTCCAGGTCGAAGAAGGCGGCCCGCATGCCGGTCAGACCCCGACCAGCAGGCGCTGCACTTCGACCTCCGCGTCGGCGGTGACCAGAGCGAGCACCTCGTCGCCGACCGCCAGCCGGGTGTCGCCGCGGGGGACGATGAGTCGGTCGCCGCGCACCACGGCGACGACGGTCGCGTCCCTGGGGACGCCGAGATCGGCGATGCTCACTCCGGCGGCAGGCGAGTCGTCGGCGAGGGTCACCTCGACCAGGTGGGCGTTGCCTCCCTCGAACCGCAGGAGCCTGACCAGGCTGCCGACCGAGACCGCCTCCTCCACCAGCGCGGTCATCAGCTGGGGGGTCGACACCGACACGTCGACCCCCCAGGACTCGGTGAACAGCCACTGGTTCTTCGGGTGGTTGACCCGGGCCACCACCCGCGGTACCGCGAACTCCTGTTTGGCGAGGAGGGAGATCACCAGGTTGTCCTCGTCGTCCCCGGTGGCGGCAACCACCACGTCGACGGTGGCCAGGCCTGCAGCATCGAGCGAGGCCACCTCGCACGCGTCCGCCACGACCCAGGTGATGTCGAGGCTGTTCCGGATCCGTTCGACGAGGTCGGGGTCCCGTTCGATGAGCAGCACCTCGTGGCCGACCGCGTGCAGGTCGGCGGCGATGGCCGTGCCGACGCTGCCGGCACCGGCGATGGCGACCTTCATCCCCGCCGCCTCATCGCGCCACCGGTGCGGCGGTGCCACCCAGTC
Source organism: uncultured Acidimicrobiaceae bacterium (assembly GCA_963769775.1). GTDB lineage: Bacteria > Actinomycetota > Acidimicrobiia > Acidimicrobiales > RAAP-2 > Bog-756. The sequence goes on from CAVYNC010000001.1 coordinate 57,984, forward strand.
GGGCGGAGAACCGCTCGAGGGCGGTCCGGGTGACCATCAGGTGGATGACGTCGCCGTCCTGGCCGAGCAGGTCGTCGACGTCCAGCCGGGCGACGCCGGCCCGGGTGACCGCGATCAGGGTGACGTCACCCGGCACGGAGAGCTCACCCAACCGCTTCCCCGCCCAACGCTCGGGGAGCTCGCGTTCGACAAGCGTGATCGTGCCGCTCGGATCGGACCACTCGCCCTGCACCTCGTCCGGCAGCAGTCGCCTCCGCACCTGGTCGATCGTCCACGACACCGTCGCGACCGTTGCGATGCCGAGCTTGAGGTAGATCTGTGCCCGTCGGGGATCGTAGATGCGGGCCACCACATGCGGGATCTCGTAGGTCTCGCGTGCGATGCGTGCGGTCAGGATGTTCGAATTGTCGCCGCTGGTCACCGCGGCGAGCGCGGACGCCTCCCCCGCTCCGGCGAGATCCAGGTCGTCCCGGTCGAAGCCGGAGCCGACCACGGTGGTCCCCGGCCAATCGGCCGGAAGCCTCCGGAACGCCTTCGGGTTGCGGTCGATGATGGCCACCGAGTGCCCCTGGGCCGCGAGCCCCACGCCCAGTCCGGAACCCACCCGGCCACATCCGACGATGACGATGTGCACGGGGCCCATGCAACACGCATCGTCGGATGGGCACAACTCTTGAGCCGTCCCGCATCGCCCACCGGCCGGTCGGAGCGAGCGCCTCTCCTGGGAGCGGAAGAGGCCCGTGGTTTACTGAGGGGGTGGACCCGACCGTGACCGGACCTGGGGAGACGGCGTCGGCAGCGGTGCCCGGGACCCTCCGGCCGGAACGTGCCGGACCGACCCGCCGTGCCCTCGCGGATACTGCCGGCGGCCCAGGTGCAGGCCAAGGTCGACCTGCCCGAGACACTCCGCTACCGGCTGAAGAACCGTCTGCTCGGGCCGCCGATCGCCTCTGACCGGCAGACCTCGGAGCGACTCGGGAAACCGACCGCCTTGGCGGTCCTGTCCTCCGACGTGATCTCCTCCTCGGCCTACGCGACCGAGCAGATGCTGATCCCGCTGGTGATCGCGGTCGGGGTGGCCGCCTATTCCCTGGTGATCCCGGTGACCATCGCGGTCATCTTCGTGCTCCTCTTCGTCACGCTCTCCTACCTCGAGGTGGTCAAGGTCTACACGAAGGCCGGGGGCGCCTACGTGGTCACCCGGGAGAACTTCGGCCTCACCGTCGCTCAGATCGCGGCCATGTCCCTGCTCATCGACTACACCCTGACGGTGGCCGTGTCGGTTGCTGCCGGTGTTTCGGCCATCACCTCGGTCTTTTCGGGGCTGAGGCCGCACACCACGCAGATCGCCATCGCCCTGGTGATCATCCTGGCTTACGGGAACCTGCGGGGCATCCGCGAGGCCGGCCGGGTCTTCGCCGTCCCGACCTACTTCTTCATCGTCAACATGGTGGCCCTCATGGCCGCGGGGCTCTACCGGGCCGTCGACGGCACCCTCCACGCCCACGCCATCGTCGGCCAGGGCACCGCGGGGAACCCGACCGTCCACATCGGGAGCGCAGGGAGCGGCCTGCTCTACGGGGCCACCATCTTCGTCGTCCTACGGGCCTTCGCCTCGGGGGGATCGGCCCTGACCGGCACCGAGGCCATCTCCAACGGCGTGAGCATCTTCCGTCGTCCCGAGTCCCGCAACGCCCGGATCACCATGGTCCTCATGGCCGTGATCCTCGGCTCGCTCGTGCTCGGGGTCTCGCTGCTGGCCTCGGTCACCCACCCGGTGCCCTACGAGTCGGGCACGCCCACCGTCATCTCCCAGATCGCCAAGTTCGTCTACGGCGCCAGCGGCCTGGGCAATGTCTTCTACGGCATGCTCCAGGTGGGGACCACATTCATCCTCATCCTGGCTGCCAACACGAGCTTCACCGGCTTCCCCTTCCTGGCCAGCTTCGCCGCCGAGGACTCCTACCTGCCGCGCCAGCTGACCAAGCGGGGCCACCGGCTGGTCTTCTCGACCGGGATCATCGTCCTCACCGTGGTGTCCGTCATCCTGCTGTGGATCACCCAGGCAAAGGTGGACAAGCTCATCCCCCTCTACGCCATCGGGGTGTTCACCGGCTTCACCATGGCCGGGGCCGGCATGGCCAAGTACCACCTCAGCCACCGCGAGGACCACTGGCGGCGCCGGCTGGCCATCAACGGGACCGCCTCGGTGCTCTCCTTCATCGTCCTCATCATCATCGCGGTGTCCAAGTTCACCGAGGGGGCCTGGGTCATCCTCATCATCCTCCCCCTGGGGGTGGTCGTCCTCCTGCGCCTCCACCACCAGTACATGAACGAGGAGCACCAGCTGGAGGCGGGAGCGGCCGAGGCGGCCGAGGCGCCGGTGCTCTCCCGCCACGTTGTGGTCGTGCTGGTCGATCGCCTCGACATGGCCACCGCACGCGCCCTCCAGTACGCACGTACCCTCCACCCCGACGAGCTCCGGGTGGTCCACTTCTCGCTCGACCCCAGGGCCTCCGCCGAGCTCGAGAACGAATGGCGGCGTCTCGGGCTCACCCGGCTCCCCCTCGACATCGAGGAATGTGAGGACAGGAGACTGACCCGGGCCGCGCTCGAGCTGGCCGCAGAAACGGTGGCCGACGGCGAGACCGAGCTCTCCTTCCTCCTCCCCCGCCGTGGGTTCGCCGCCGGGTGGCAGCGCCTGCTCCACGATGCAACCGCCGACGACATCGCGGCCGCGGTCGGCCAGCTCGCCCATGTCAACGCGACCGTCGTCCCCTATCAGCTGACCGGGGGCTGGCTCTCGAAGCGACGCGAATGGCGCCGACGACCGTCCGAGGCAGGACAGGGGTCCGCGGGATCCCGTTCGGTCGATCGGGCCGCCGACCGGGAGGCGGCGGCGCGGGCGCTGTTCGACCGCGAGGCGTTCGGTGATCGGGCCAGGGGGACCATCCCGATCGGCGCGGCCGAGTGGCGCAAGCGGGTACGGGTGGCGGGTCGGGTCAAGTCGGTCCGGGTCCAGCCGCGGGCCGGGACCTCGAACCTCGAGTGCGTCCTGGCCGACAGCAGCGGGAAGCTCCTCCTGGTCTTCCAGGGTCGTCGCCGTATCCCGGGTATCCAGCCCGGGGCCCGCCTGGTCGTCGAGGGGATGGTCGGGGACTGGGCCCGCCGACAGGCCATTCTCAACCCGGATTACGAACTGATCGCCGGATCGGAGGCCGAGGTCGAACCGGATTGATCCGGCCTGGCGACCACCGTTCGGGCCATGCGGGTCCCCGTCGACCCGGGGGTGCGGCTCGTCCCGCCCGTCCCTCCCGGCCTGCTTCCTTGCCCCTGACGCCCATTTGTCGGTATCTTCTGGCCCCAGCGCCCGGAACGGCGCGACCTGCAGGTTCGCCGCGGTGTTCGGCCGGACGGCCGTGGTGTCGCAGGGGGACCCAGTCCTTCGCGTACTGCGGTCGATCGCGGTCGGGGACACCGGGTGCGTGCAGGATCACCCGGCCAGAATGAGACCATCCAGCCAGATCACGCAGCGAGAGCACACGGCCGCAATTGACAATTAAGCAGTACCCGATCACGCAGACCTCGACCGCGCAGTACACCGAAGGGAGCCATACCGATGACCCACCTCCTGGCTGAAGGGGGTTACCAGATCTTCACGCTGCACAGCACCGAGAAGGCCTGGCTGTACTTCGCAATCGTCTGCGCCCTGGCCTCCATCGTGACCGGCCTCCTGCTGGCCCGGGGCGTGCTGGCGGCCGATCAGGGGACCGCCTCGATGAAGGACATCGCAAAGGCCATCCAGGAGGGCGCGGAGGCGTTCCTCGCCCGTCAGTTCAAGACCATCGGTCTCATCATCGTGCCGCTCGCGGTGCTGATCTTCTTCACCGCGACAAAGGTCACCCACACCGTCAACGGCGTCACGGTCACCGACCTGACCTTCGCCCAGGCAGGGAGCTACCGGGTCATCTGCTTCCTCGCAGGCGCCCTCTGCTCGGGCCTGACCGGTTTCATCGGGATGAGCCTGGCCGTCCGCGGGAACGTCCGTACCGCCGCTGCGGCCCGTGAGGGGAAGATGGCCCCGGCCCTCAAGGTGGCGTTCCGCACCGGGGCGATCACCGGGTTGCTCTGCGTGGGCCTCGGGCTGCTCGGAGCCACGGTGATCGTGCTCATCTTCCAGAACACGGCCACCTCGGTCCTGATCGGCTTCGGCTTCGGCGCCTCGCTGCTCGCACTGTTCATGCGGGTCGGCGGCGGCATCTTCACCAAGGCGGCCGACGTGGGCGCCGACCTGGTCGGCAAGGTCGAGGCGGGGATCCCCGAGGACGACCCCCGCAACGCGGCCACCATCGCCGACAACGTGGGCGACAACGTGGGCGACTGCGCCGGGATGGCCGCCGACCTGTTCGAGTCCTACGTGATCACCATCATCGCCTCGATCATCCTCGGGGTGACAGCGTTCAACTCGATCGGTCGGGGCGGGGTCGCGGCCAAGACGGTCGTCTTCCCGATCGCCATCCCGGCCATCGGCATCCTCGCCACCATCATCGGCGTCTTCGTGGTCAGGGCGGGGCGCAACGACCGCAACGCCATGGCCCCGATCAACCGGGGGGTGTGGACGGCTGCGGTCATCACCGTCGCCGGGTCGGCCGTCATTGCCGGCGCCTACCTCCACTACTGGAAGGCGTTCTACGCGGTGCTCACCGGTGTGGTGCTCATGCTGGTTGCGAGCCAGATCACCGAGCACTTCACCTCCACCGAACGCGGTCCGGTCAAGGAGGTCGCCGAGACGGCCCGCACCGGGCCGGCCACGCTCACCCTCTCAGGAATTGCCCTCGGGCTCGAGTCCTCGGTCTGGGCCATTCTCGCCATCGTGCTGGCCATCTCGGTCTCGATCGGGCTGGCCGGTGGGAACATCCAGCTCTCCCTCTATCTGGTCTCGCTCACCGGGATCGGCCTCCTCTCGACCGCGGGGATGATCGTCTCCGAGGACAGTTTCGGACCGGTCTCGGACAACGCGGCCGGCGTGGCCGAGATGTCCGGGGAGTTCACCGGCGAGGCGGAGCGGGTCATGGTCAGCCTCGACGCGGTGGGCAATACCACCAAGGCGGTCACCAAGGGCGTGGCGATCGGGTCGGCGGTGATCGCCTCGGTCGCCCTCTTCGCCTCGTTCATCGAGACGATCGGCAGCCAGCTCAACCTGCACGCCCCCCTGGGTGCGCCGGTCAACTGGCTGTTCGACCTCCCACAGACCTCGATCAACGTCTCCCACCCGACGGTGTTCATCGGCATCCTCATCGGCGGCTCGATCGCCTTCATCTTCTCCGCGCTGGCCATCCGTGCGGTGGGCCGCTCGGCCGGCACCGTCGTCCAGGAGGTGCGCCGCCAGTTCCGCGAGCATCCCGGGATCATGGACTACACCGAGAAGCCGCAGTACGGGAAGGTCATCGCCATCTGTACCGCGGCCGCACAGCGCGAGCTGGCCACCCCGGCCCTGCTCGCGGTGCTCTCCCCGGTCATCGTCGGGTTCGGCATCAACTACTTCGCGTTCGGGCGCGTTCCTGGTCGGCGCCATCCTGACCGGCCAGCTCATGGCCAACTTCCTTTCCAATGCCGGTGGGGCGTGGGACAACGCCAAGAAGTACATCGAGGACGGCAACGAGGGCGGCAAGGGCTCGGAGGCCCACAAGGCCGCAGTCATCGGGGACACCATCGGCGACCCGTTCAAGGACACCGCCGGCCCGGCCCTCAACCCGCTGATCAAGGTCATGAACCTGGTCTCCCTGCTGATCCTCCCTGCGGTGATCACCCTGCACCACAACACGGCGGCCCGTCTGGCGATCGCCGGTGTCTCCCTGGTGGTGCTGATGGGCGCGATCGCCTTCTCCAAGCGCAAGACCGAGTCGATGGACGCCGAGCTCCCGGCCAGCGTGAAAGTGGCCGCCTGACCCGCTGGGGTGTCCGGGGTGCACGGCACCCGCGCCACGAACTCCCAGCTCACCGGTCCTGAGCGGCCCCGGTGGGCCGCGGGCGGGTTGACAAGGCCGCATCCCACCGTTAACCCTGTGCCCACAGCCATGCCCCCTGCCACCGACCTCACAGAGACGACTCCGGACGACGAACTCGACGCCGGCGACGGTGCCGGCGAGGCCCGCGGCGCCGCAAGGGGGAAAGCCCCTGGTGATCGTCGAGTCGCCGGCCAAGGCCAAGACCATCGCCGGTCTGCTGGGCCCGGGGTACGTGGTCGAGTCCTCCATCGGCCACATCCGGGACCTCCCCCAGAGCGCGGCCGAGGTGCCTGCAGCCTTCAAGGGCGAGCCCTGGTCGCGTCTCGGCGTCGACACGGACAATGGCTTCAAGCCGCTCTATGTGATCCCCGCCGACAAGAAGGCCCAGGTGGCCAAATTGCGGAAGCTGGCCCGGGGTGCGAGCGAGGTGTACCTGGCCTCGGACGAGGACCGGGAGGGAGAGTCGATCGCCTGGCACCTCCTCCAGGTGCTCTCGGAGGTGCTCTCCCCGAGCGTGCCGGTCAAGCGGATGGTCTTCCACGAGATCACCCGGCCGGCCATCGAACGGGCGGTGCAGGAGTGGCGGACGGTCAACAACAAGCTGGTGGACGCCCAGGAGACCCGTCGGATCCTCGACCGCCTCTACGGCTACGAAGTCTCCCCCGTCCTCTGGAAGAAGATCATGCCGCGCCTGTCCGCCGGGCGGGTGCAGAGCGTCGCCACCCGGATGGTGGTGGTCAGGGAGCGCGAGCGCATGGGCTTCCGCTCGGCCGGCTGGTGGGGCATCGATGCCTCCTTCACCGCCGAGGGTGCGTCGGCCGCCGCCGCGCCGGAGGGCACGCCGGCGTCCTTCACCGCCTCCCTGGTGTCCGTCGACGGGACGTCGCTCGCCTCGGGCAGGGACTTCGACCGGTCCGGCGCGCTGAACTCAGCGGGGAACGTGGTCGTGCTCGACGAGCCGGGGGCCCGAGCTCTCGCCGCCGGTCTGGAGCACGCACCCTTCACCGTGCGCTCGATGACCCACAAGCCGTTCCGGCGCTCGCCGGCGCCGCCGTTCATGACCTCCACCCTCCAGCAGGAGGCGGGCCGCAAGCTGCGGTTCAGCTCCAAGCGGGCCATGCAGGTCGCCCAACGCCTCTACGAGCAGGGCTGGATCACCTACATGCGGACCGACTCGACCACCCTGTCGGCCGAGGCGCTCACCGCCGCCCGCTCCCAGGCGGCCGCCCTCTACGGCCCCGACTACGTGCCGACCCAACCCCGCCGCTACGAGCGCAAGGTCAAGAACGCACAGGAGGCCCACGAGGCGGTCCGTCCGGCCGGTGAGACATTCCGCACCCCGGACGAAGCGGCCCGGTCGCTCTCGGGCGACGAGTTCCGCCTCTACGACCTCATCTGGAAGCGCACCGTCGCCTGCCAGATGACCGACGCCACCGGAACGAGCGCGCAGGTCCGCCTCTCGGGCACCTCGGCCGGCGGCGGTGCCCCCCGCGAGGTCGAGTTCTCGGCCGCGGGCAAGGTCATCGAGTTCCCCGGTTTCCTCCGGGCCTACGTCGAGGGGGAGGACGACCCCGAAGCCGAGCTGGCCGACCGCGAGGTGCACCTCCCGCCGATGCGCGAAGGGGACCCGGCCTCGATCTCCGATCTCGAGCCCGGCAGCCACGCGACACTGCCGCCCGCCCGGTACACGGAGGCCTCACTGGTCAAGGCCATGGAGGACCTCGGCGTCGGCCGGCCGTCCACCTATGCGAGCGTGATCGCCACAATCCTCGACCGCGGTTATGTGTGGAAGAAGGGCACCGCGCTCGGTGCCGTCCTTGACCGCCTTCGCGGTGACAGGTCTGCTCGAACGGTACTTCTCGTACCTCGTCGACTACGGCTTCACCGCCTCGATGGAGGACGACCTGGATGCGATCGCCGAGGCCAAGGAGGAGTCGCTCCCCTGGCTGACCCGCTTCTACTTCGGCTCGGCGGGGCCCGACGGGTCCGGGTCCGCCGCTCCCGGCAGCGCCGGCAACGGGACCAATGGCCACGACGGTGCGCTGCCGGCAGCGCCCGGTTCGCTCGGGCTCAAGCGCGAGGTGGCCACCTACCTCGGTGAGATCGATGCCCGGGAGATCAATTCGATCCCCATCGGGACCGATGCGGACGGCGAGGAGATCGTCGCCCGGGTCGGCAGGTACGGCCCCTACCTCCAGCGCGGCGAGGACCGGGTCTCGATCCCGGAGGACCTGGCACCCGACGAGCTCACCCCGGAGAAGGCGGAGGCACTCCTCGCCGCGCCCTCGTCGGACCGGGTGCTCGGCACCGACCCCGAGTCGGGACTCGCGGTCCAGGTCAAGGCAGGACGCTTCGGTCCGTACGTCCAGCTCGGGGAATTGGCCGAGGGCGGAACGAAGCCGCGGACATCGTCGCTGTTCGCCTCGATGTCGCCTGACACCCTCACCCTCGGGGAGGCCCTCGAACTGCTCCGCATCCCGCGGACGGTCGGGACCGACCCGGGCAGCGGTGAGGAGATCGTGGCCCACAACGGCAAGTTCGGCCCCTACCTGAAGAAGGGCACCGACACGCGCAGCCTGCCGGCCGAGGACCAGCTGTTGACCATCACTGTCGACCAGGCCCTGTCCCTGTTCGCCCAGCCGAAGACGCGTGGGCGCAACGCCCGCGGCCCGCTGCGCGAGATGGGGCCCGATCCCGAGACCGGGTTGCCGATGTTGGTCAAGGACGGGCGCTTCGGACCCTACGTGACCGACGGGACGACCAACGCCTCCCTCCGCCGCGGCGACGAAGTCGAGGAGCTGACGGTCGAGCGGGCGGCGGAGCTGCTCGCCGAGCGCCGCGCCGCGGGGCCGTCGACCCGGGCTCCGAAGAAGAGGAAGGCACCGGCGAAGAAGGCTGCGGCCAAGAAGGCACCTGCCGCCAAGAAGGCACCGGCCGCCGAAGAAGGCGCTGCCGCCAAGAAGGCACCTGCCGCGCAAGAAGGCTGCCGCCAAGAAGGCACTGCCGCCAAGAAGGCTGCGGTGACCGGGGGGACCGCAGCACGTGAGACGGCAGCTGAGAACGGCAGCGGCGACGCCTGACCGTGGCCCGCGGTCGGCTCATCGCGCTCGAGGGGATCGACGGCTGTGGCAAGAGCACCCAGGTCCGCCTGCTCGCGGAAGGGCTCGGGGCGGTCTGCACCTTCGAGCCGGGTGCCACGACCCTCGGGGGGTCCCTGCGGAGCCTCCTCCTCGACCCTGATCGCGGTCCGGTGGACCGCCGGGCCGAGGCGCTCCTGATGGCGGCCGACCGTGCCCAGCATGTGGCAGAGATCATCACGCCCGCATTGACTGCCGGGAGATGGGTGGTGACCGACCGCTATGTCGCCTCCACCCTCGCCTATCAGGGATTCGGGCGAGGTCTCGATCGTGAGGGGCTCGATCGTCTCGTGGCATGGGCCACCGGCGGGCTCAGGCCCGACCTGACCGTACTGCTCGACCTACCGGTCGCTGCGGCCATGGCGCGCCGGGCGGACTCCCGGGCCGACCGGTTCGAGGCCGAGGGAGAGGCATTCCTCCAGCGGGTTGCCGACGGCTTCTCGACCCTCGCCGCCGAGGGACCCGAACCCTGGGTGGTGGTCGATGCCACCGCTCCGGTCGAGGTCGTCGCCGCGACCATCCGCGAGGCAGTCGAGGCGATCTCGGGTACCGGCGCACCATGAGGGAGATGAGCCGGTGATCCCCGACGCCATTTCCGACACCGGCACGGGCGGGCGACCGCCGGTCCCCCGGCTCTTCGAGGAGGTGGTCGGCCAGGAGCGGGCGGTCGCGCAGCTCACCGCGGCTGCCCGTCGGCCCGTCCACGCCTATCTGCTCCACGGTCCGCCCGGTTCGGGGAAGCGGGCGGCGGCGCGTGGCCTCGCCGCCGCCCTGCTCTGTCCCCGCGGCGGCTGTGGCGCCTGCAACGTCTGCCGTCGCGCGCTCGCCGGCAGCCATCCCGACCTGGTCGTCGTGGAGCGAACCGGCGCGTCGCTGGACGTCGACGACGCCCGCGCCATCACGGCCCGGGCCCAGCGCCATCCGCTCGAGTCGACCCGCCAGGTGCTGCTCGTCCCCGACGTCCATCTCGCCGTCACCTCGTCGCCCGCGCTGCTCAAGACGATCGAAGAGCCGCCGCCGCCGACCGTCTTCGTCCTCCTGGCCGACGATCTCCCCCCCGGCCTTTCGACCATCATGAGCCGGTGCGTCCTGGTCCCCTTCGTGGCGCCGGCACCCGCGGTCATCGAGGAGTGGCTGGTCGCCCGTGGCGTCGACGAGGGGATGGCCCGCTCGGTGTCAGCAGCCTCGGGGGGAACCTCGACCGCGCCCGCCTGCTCGTGCACGATCCCGGCTTCGGCGAGCGGCAGCGGCTGTGGCAGTCGGTGCCGTCCCGGCTCGACGGGACCGGGTCGGCCGCCGCAACGGCCGCCGAGGAGCTGCTCTCCCTCGCCGAGGGGGCTCTCGCGCCCCTGCGGGAACGACACGCCCGCGAGCTGGCCGCCCTCGAGGAGCAGGCCGAGGCAGTCGGGGCACGCGGGATCCCCGGCCGCAAGCAGACCGAGGACCGCCACAGGCGGGAGGAGCGGCGCTGGCGGACCGACGACCTGCGGATGGGTCTGGCAGCCCTGTCCGGCGCGTACCGCGACCGGATGGTCGCGGCGGTCGGTGCGGACGGTGCTCCGCGATCGGCGGGGGACGGTGCGACACGACGACGTGCGGCCCGCCAGGTGGAGGCCGTCGCCACGGCGTCGGCCGCGCTCGGACGCAACGCACAGGAGGGGCTCCTCCTCGAGGCCCTCATGGTCGAGCTCTCGGGCATGCTCGACTGAGGGTGAGGCCCGACGCGGGCGACCTGAGGGCGCAAGGGGTCCCCCGTCGTCGGGGAGGCCCTCTCCGGTTCGGATAGCTTGGTGGCCCTCGCCTGGGTAGCTCAGTCGGTAGAGCAACGCACTCGTAATGCGTAGGTCAGGAGTTCGATTCTCCTCCCAGGCTCCATGTTTGTAGCCGGAAGCACCGGTTTACCCTACAAATACCCTACAATCTGAGGCATGGCAGGCAGCCTCAGAGAGCGCTCCCCGGGACGGTGGGAGCTTCGGGTGTTCACCGGCAGGGACCCGGTCACGGGCAAGCCGATGCAGATCACCCGGACCTACTCGGCCGACCGCAAGGAGCCGGGGGCCGGCAAGCGGGCGGCGGAGAAGAAGCTGGCCGCCCTGGTGGCCGCCGTCGAGCGGGGCGAGTACGGAGGGACCAAAGCCACGTTCGGGAGCCTCCTGGACGAATGGACGGCCCACTCCGAGCGGATGGGCCGCAGCCCGAAGACCCTCTACGAGTACCGGCGGAAGATCGACAAGTCGATCCGGCCGGACCTGGGGGCCACGCGACTCGACAAGCTGACCGCCCACGACCTCGACAAGCTCTACGCCCGCCAGCTGGCCGCCGGCCTCAGCCCTAGCACGGTACTGATGCACCATCGGATCATCGGCGCCGCCCTCAAGCAGGGGCGGAAGTGGGGATGGGTCGACCGCAACGTGGCCGAGGACGCCACTCCTCCCTCGGCACGCAAGCCGGAGATCACGGTGCCCTCGCCCGAACAGGTCCGGGCTCTGATCACCGAGGCGACCCGTCCGGCGGCCAAGAATCCCGAGCTGGCGACGATCGTCCTGCTGGCCGCCATCACCGGGATGCGGCGGGGGGAGCTCTGCGGCCTGCAGTGGCGCGACGTCGAGTGGGAGAACGCGGCGATCCTGGTGGCCCGGTCGGTGTGGCAGACCCCGGACGGTATCGGCACCAAGAGCCCCAAGTCGCACCAGTCCCGCCGCCTGCTGCTGGGCGATCAGGCCATGGTCGTGCTGAAGGCCCGGCAGGCCCGGGCGGAAGACGATGCCACGGTGGCTGGCGTGGCCCTGTCGTCCGACTCGTTCATCTTCAGCTCCGACCCCGACGGTGCCCGACCCCTGCTGCCCGACTCGATCAGCCAGGCCTTCGACCGGCTGTGCCGACGCCTGGAACTTCCGGCACTGACGGAACTCCACAAGTCGAATCCCAAGGCGACGCGGACCGACCTGGCGCCGGGGGAGCAGTGGCCGTTCCGGTTCCACGATCTCCGCCACTACACGGCCACCCAGCTCTTCGCCGACGGGATGAATCCGAAGACCGTGGCAGACCGGCTCGGGCACGCCGACGCCTCGGTGACGCTTCGGGTCTATACCGCCAACACGACCGCCCAGGCACAAGCTGCCGCCGACTCGCTGGAAGCCGGACTGGGAGTGGCGGCACTCGCGCTCTGAACCGGTGCCGACCCGTCGACCGGCGGTCGATCGCTGAAGTCCGCCCGGGACGCGTGGCGAGCACGGGTTGGGAATCAGGTGAGGCGCCGAATGGAGGGCGTGTGTCAACAGGCCACGCGTTCGATGCGATACGGAATTCCGAGCAGATCGAGGAGCCGGGCCACCGGAATCCGGTGATGGGTACCGGCCCGGTCGCCCTTCGGCATAGTCGGGATGCGGCCGGCGATGCAGTCGTCGCGCACCCCGTGATCGGACTTGCCCAGGATCGGGGCCACGGTGGCGGGCGAGGCGACCAGAGGAAGCTCGATTCCCGTGTCGGTGACGATCACCATGCGAGTCCGTGAGAGTGGGATCGCTTCCTGACTACCGAATGGATCACCGGATGGCGGGAGCAGCCGAACAACTGCCTCCTCCGACCCCAGCCCCGATGAGGCCGGCCGGTCGGTCCCGCCCCCTCGGATGACGGGTTGAAGTCCGCTGGCGTGATCCGGATCTCGACGGGGCACTGGATCTCCTTGGATTCGACCCCAGGCCGGGTGCCTCTGGTCCCGACCCATCCTCCGGATCGACGTCACCTCCGACGTCACCCTCGGATTCCGACTCCTCCAGGCGTGGAGGGTGACGTCGGTCTGTGTCCGGCCCTGAACGCTCACCCCGAACGTCACCCTGGCAGGGCGGTCAACGTCACCCTCCCTGCTCATGGACCTGTCCGAGACCGCGCATTCTCGATGCGGGTGACCATCTTGCGCACCTCGTCAGCCGCCTCGGCGATGTCGAGCACGGAGAACCCGGTTTCGTCAGCGAGCGCCCGATAGCCCGGTTCCCACGATTGGTAGACGGTCACGTCGGGCGGCCATGACTGTTTGGCTCGACCAGAGAACACCTCGACGCACGCGGAACGTACCTCGTGCCATCCGTCGTCCCTGACGAGCCCGGCCAGCAGCTGAAGATCGAGGAGGTCTCGGAAGCGGTCGTTTTCGCGATCGGGGAGGACCTCCGTGCAGGCGTGGAGCTTCTGGGCGATCTGCCATCTGATGGCGACGCAGGGCACGGTCGCAGGGCCACTCAGGCCGACGTGATCGAGGGGCTTGGCGGGGACCTGGTCGATCTCGGATCCCATACCGCCTTCGACGGTGGCGGCCTCCATCTGCACGGTCACCACCGGCTTGGACCGGTAGGCGAGTTTGATGTCACAGCGAAGTGCGCCCGTGTCCTTGACCGCCTCGAGTTCCGTCCGAGTTGCAGTGAACTCCCCATAGCCGGCTCGAAGCGCCGGATCGAGATGGGCGGTGATGGCATCCATGCTCGCGCGGAAGGCCGTGTCGAGGTCTTTCGTGGCGCGTGCGCCTGCATTCATGCGCAGTTCCATGGCAACGCCGCCCTTGACGAGGAACAGCGGCTCGCCGTCGTCGGCGTGCCGGGCGGCATCCAGCATGCCAGCCACGATCATGAACCCGAGCCAGCGGCGGAGACGTCCCGCAGCCACACCTGTCTGCTCGGACGCCTCGCCCAGCCAGCGTTCGAGCACGTTGACGTTGAACGGGGGTTTGCTCTTCCCTGGCCGGTCGGCCGTCACTGGACACCTTCCAATTCGGCGAGCTCCCCGGCGAGCAGGAGACCCCGGCGTCGTCCGCTGTCGATGGCCTGATCGATGAGCCGCGCGTCGAGGTGCCGGTCAATCCCGTCGAGGATGGCACGTCTCGCAGATACCACCGGGATGCCCTCGGAGGCAGTGACGTCAGCGGGGTCGAGGTCGCGGACATGGACGACGTAGAGCGCGGGTGTCTGGCGCCGGAGTCGGGCGGATCTGGGCACGGTCACGTGGATCTTCGCCGGGTTCACGTCGCACAACTCCCACAGGTCGAGTGCGGAGTCGTGCGAGATCACACCGAGCCCCCGGGGCCAGAGCGTGGCCTGTTTCAGTTCGTCCCGCGGATCCTGCGGGAACAGTGCGAACCGGTACAGACCGTGCGCGACCCGCCGGAGCTGACCGTGGCGGTGCATGTCGACGAGTACCTGGGCGGTACCGCCGAGTTCTCGGACGTCGTCAGTGGTGACGTAGCCGTGCTGGTCGGCGGCCACCTCGAACAGTTCCGTGTACCAACGTCCGGGCATGACAAAAGTATGTAATAAAACCATAGTTTTGGCAAGGCCCTCTTGTCCCCCACGGCCCTGTGGCTGATCCGCTCAACGTCACCTTGGACGCGTTGTCAACGTCGCCCTCCCAGGTAGAAGTGGTGTTGCTCACCTCCCGAACCCGTAGTCGCGATCGTTGGCAATGCTGCGGCGGTCGTCTCGTTCCCAGCTGAAGGCGGCGACCGGAACCGGTTCCGGTCGGGGGTTCAGCTCTCCTTCGACGGTCCAGCGCTCGTGGTCGTTCTCGTGCTTGACCTCCTGGAGCTTTGCCGTCAATCCGGCCAGTTGGCCGGTTGCGGTGGGGTGGTCATCCATCCACCGCTCCCGATCGGAGACCTCGGTGCTGATCTCCCCGACCTTCTGGGTGGCCCGATCCAAGGCTTCGGTCAGCTTCTCTTCCTCGGGGCGGAACAGCTTCTCCAATCGGTCTTCCGCTACCTGGACCCGTTCGTTGTCGGCCGGGGCGGCGCGACGGCCGATCCTGCGGATGGCTCTCGAATAGTCCTTGTTCGCAGCCATCCGCTCGTGCTGGAAGGCGTCCTGCCTGGCCGAGAGCAGCTCGGCAGCGGCCCGACCCAGCTCGCCGTCTGACCGCAACCCGCGTTCTTCGTGCAGCGAGTCCAGATTCCTTGTGGCCGCCCTCAGGTCAGATTCGGCCTGGCGGAGCTGGGAGGTGAGGGTTTTCGGGATGGCGGCGGCCAGGGCATCCCGTTCCACCTGCAGCGCTTGTTGCCGGAGAGAGGCGATCCGTTCGGCGGGCGTTCCGGGCGTGTCCGAGCCGACCGAACCTGTGTCGATGGCCCACTTCCAACGTCGTTCGGTCTCCCAACTGCGACAAAGGTCCTCGCGGGCCTGGGCGAGGTCGTCAGCGGCCAGGTAGACGTTGGTCTGCTCCCTGGCTCTGCTCATGGCCACATAGGCCAGCTCCCGGCCACCACCGTCCTCAAACACATGGGCGATGTCGTGGGTGGCCCCCTGGCTCCGATGCACCGTGGTGGCATAGCCGTGGGCCAGTTGGGAGGCTCCGATCTCTTCCTGTTCGAACCAGTACCGCCTGCCGTCCTCCATCTCGACGGCGATGCGCACGTGCTCCAGGTCGACCGCCGTCACCACGCCCCGCTCGGAGGTGACCACCTGTCCTCCTGCGGCCGGTGCCAGGGTGATGATCCGATCGCCTGCGGCGTAACTGGCGCCCCCGGGGGCCACCAGTTCGGGCCCGGAGAGTCGTCCACCGGCTGCCATACGCTCTCTGGCCAGGCGGTTGAGCTCGGCCACGTTGGCCCGCCTCCAGGCGAACATGGCGGCGTCCTTGCCGGAAAGGGTGTCTGTCGGCCCACTGGTCGACCAGGGTGTCGAGCGCCTCGGTGCGGGTCCGCTCGCAGATGACACGTCCGTGGTCGAGGTAGAACCCCACGGCTCGAGAGACGTTGCCGGCCCGCAGTTCGGCCAGGGCCTCCCGTTCGGCGTCGAGTGCGCTGTCGGACGTTCTGGTCGAGGGTGTGCACGATCCCGCCGTGGCGTTCGACCAGGGCCCCCATGGCCCCACCGACCGACACGGCACCGAGTTGGCGGTCGTCTCCGACCATGACCACCTTGGAGCCAGCCAGCCGGGCCTGGTCGAGCAGGAAGGAGACGTCCCGATCGGCGGCCATCCCGGCCTCGTCCAGCACCAGGACGTGGCTTCGAGTGAGCCGCATCCGGTCGTGCTCAAGCCTCCAGCGCAGGGAGGCCAGCGTCCGGGACTCGGACAGTCCTGCCTCCTTACCCAATGTCCTCGCCGCCTGGCCGGAGGTCGAGGTGCCCACCACGGTGAAGCCGCCCGTCTCGAAGGCGTCCCGGACGGCGGCCATGACGGTCGTCTTGCCCGACCCGGCCACACCTTCGACCAACTCCACTCCCCGGCCCGAGGTGGCGATCCCGAGCACCGCCGCCTGCTGGCCGGGGGTCAGTTGCGACCCCAGGTAAGCGCTCTGGCGGCCCACCGCACCGGCTGCCACCTCGGGGGTGACCCTGGCCGCCTCCCGGTTCTCGACGCCTCGCTCCACTGCTTGTTCGATGGCCAGTTCGGTGGCGATGACATGGGCTGTGCCATAGGCCTGCTCCGATGCCCTCGGGACCCCGACCAGGGGGATGGCGTCGGGATCACGCAGGACGCGGGTCGTGACTTTGTCCAACTCGGTGGCCGGCAGCCCGAAGACCGTTGGCGCCACGGCCACGATGACGTCCCGCTTGGCGAACACCTTGCGGGCAGACAGCGTCCCGTTCGGTCCCAACAGGTCCTCGGCTGTTGCGGCCAGCGCTCGGTTGCCGAGGAGCTCGTACCCTTGTTGTGCCGGCGTTGGTAATCGAGTCCAGCCCGCTCGATGTCGGCCACCAACTGCTCGGGTGGGAAGCCGGCCGTGGTCAGTTCGGCCCGCCACCTCGGCACCAGGTCCTCGACCGACGTGTGGCGCTTCTGCTTCCTCGTCTCCCGGGCCGCCACCTGGCGGGCCTGGTAGGTGGAGAAGCCCTTCTCGGCCATGGCATGGCTGATCTCGACAGAGCGCTTGGAGTGCACCGCCAGGGCGGCGTCGGGGATGCCAGAGATCTTCCAGTGTCCGAGCTTGCCCGAGGGACCGGGATCGGCCTCGATGCCGTAGCCGAGTTGGACCGCTGTGGCAGCCGAGGCCACTCGGCCGACCATGGTGGCGGCGTGGAGGTGCTCCCGCCAGAGCGTGGTGTCGGGAGCCTTGGTGCCGCCTTTTGCGTCCAGCATCTCGATCACGTTGGCGATGAGCACGTGGTCGTGGGGCCCGGGATCGCCGGCCCGGGTGGTGGCGTGGCGGGCGTGGGCGTAGACGAGTCCGGTGGTGGCTGTCGGAACGGCAGCTACTCCCCGGCGTCCGCCGCGCTCTCGGGTCAGGTCGTCCAGGTAGCGAAGCGTGGCGTCCCGCTCGGCGTCCATGATGGCGTGCATGTCCTCTGTGCGACCGAGGACTCCCAACTCGGCGACGGACTTGTGGGCGGCGATGACCAGCTCCATGCCCGGGCGCCTGGCGGTGACCATTCGCTCGCCGGTCGCAGGGTGACGGGCCCCGCCGGGTCCGTAGATCGCGTCGTAGGAGGGGTTGTCGACGGGGCCGATCAGGCCGAGGGATTCGGCACCCTATCCCGCCCCAGAGCAGCGGGGTCTCACCACGCGAGGCGTAGTACTCGAGGGCGGCCCCGGGGAAGTCGTCGCCGCGCTCGATGATGGTCTCGCGGTGGTAGGCGACAGAGTCCGCTCCCATCATCCGCATCCAGGCCACACCGACTCCCTTTCCCCGGCAAGGGGAACCCCTTGCAATCGTGTTCAAGGTATTCAGAGGGTGTGACGCAGGATCGTGGGGGAGCGCGACCTGGACTCGGAACGAACCGGCGACGCTTGGCAGGGTCGCGCCAGTAGCGCGAGCCCGGCGTGGGTGCTGCCTCCATGGGAGATCGGAGGTGCCTGCTGATCCGGGAGGGCTCGGTCAGTCAGCGGGGCGGGTCCGAATGTTCGCAGACTCGGCGCCCCGATGACCTCTCGACCTGAATCTCAGTTGGGGCTGCAGTCCCTCCGGCGTCCCCTCCCAGTCCTCCATCATCGGACCGCAATTGGGGCTTGACCAGGAAGGGTGACGTTGAAGGGTGACGTCGAATCGGGTGGCGAACTGCCTCGTTGGCGACTGCCGACCGACGAATTCTGTCCGTCCGTCCCAATAACGCGATTTCACGGGTGAAAGCGTCCCCTACCGGCACTTGCGGGCGTGTGGATAACCTCTGCTGGCGCCATCGGTGTTTCCCACCGAGGCTCGTACTAGCCCTACTGTGGAACCAGAAGGTGATCTTGACAAGCCCGTCGACGTTGCCATGACCTTGATTTCGCTTACCCCGATGTAACAGACAGAGGTGAGGGCGCTTGTACCGCATTTCGAGCCGTTGACAGCAATCGCTCGTTTCGACCTTGAAGGCCGTGGGCGGAATGGTTCCTGTCGCACTTGTCACGATGGGGATGACGTTGTGGATGTTGCAGAAAACCTCACCCGCTAGCCCCGTCTTGCCTAGCACGCCTTTGGTGCACTGAACGATGACTTGTGAGTGTGGGAGAAAGTGAGCGACCGTCACCTTCACCGCCTTCCCGTTGGTCAGGTTGGTGTTCGGGGACACGAAAACCTGCGGTTGTGGAGCAGTCGCCGAGCAGCTCCCCCAAGATAGCCGGGGACGCCTTCTGTGTCACCAGGAAGAAGTAGATGATTCACGCGGTTCCAGCTCATGCTCCGGCCTCCTCACGGTTCTTCCACAAGACGGTCTCGTGAGCGATACCGATCGCTCCAACTCCGGCTAAGACTCCCACGCTCTCGCCCGCTTGCCACGTGCCTGCCCCGACCAGCGAACGGCGGGAGGGTGAGCCCAGATCCCGTGTTCGTGGAGCCATTCTACTTCGGACCTTAGTAGCGGCCATTCCACTTGAAGACGAGGACTGAGTAACCGTCATCCAAACTCTGAGTGCACTTCTCCGTACGGAGCTACTGATCCTCCTGACCGAACAGTCAAGAGACGCAAACCATCTGTGTCGTTCTTCGACGGCCTGCCGATTTCCGTCGAGGGGGGCCTCCATCCAGGACTGCTCCTCCAGTAGTCGCCGTCGGGTCCGGGGGCCACTCACATATCCGACCGATTGTTCCTCATCCGAACACCCTGCCCCCGAACGCCGGCCAAGGACATGGCCTGCACAGATCCGGCGTGGACCCGGCGTCACGTCGTCGACAGACTCAGGCTCCCGCGGGGGCTTGCTGAGGGAGGTAGAGGCTGTCTTGAATTTCGAGGAACTTGATGGCGTTCTCATTGCACTGATCGCAGATGAATACCGTCCGCCGTCGCTGAAGGCGCCGTCCGACTTCTTCTGCTGGCACACCCCGCATCGTTGTAACTCAGCGTCCATCACGACGCCTCCGCTCTTTATCACCGTGGCTCGGGCTCAGTTGATTGGCGGGCGGATCGTGCTCTGTCCAAAATGGCCATGCCGGTGTTGGCTGGATCTCCCAACTGTAGAAGGAGAGCCATGTCTGTACTCGACTCAGATTCGACCACGCTGGCGATCATCATCGAGGACTCCGGCTTCGATGAAGCTCAGGTGGCAGCTGCAGCATTTCTCGCCCGGTACAACGGGCGCACGCTCGATGCCTACCGCTACGACCTGCGGACGTTCTTCCAATGGGCCTCCGACGTGGACCTTGCCGTCCTGGAAGCAAAACGCACCCACACCGAGCTCTACCGCACCGCCATGGAGCAGAAGGGACTGGCCCCGTCGAGAATCGACCGGCGCCTTTCGACCGTCTGCGGCTTCTACCGGTTCGCCCACATCGACGGACGGGTGAGCGCCAACCCCGCCCATACCTCCGCCGGCCCAAGGTCCACCCTTCCGAGGGGCGGGGACTTGGACCGCCGGGAGTTCGGCACGTTCCTCTTCACCGCTGAGCGATTCGACAGGGATCATGCCGCTCTGGCCGTGCTCCTCGGCCTCAATGGGCTTCGGGTCAGTGAGGCATGTGGAACCAACATTGAGGATCTCGCCTTCACCCAGGGGCACCGGACCCTCCGGATCATGGGGAAGGGGAGCAAACCTGCAGTGAATTCCTCGTCCCAAGGGCTGCACGGACCATTGACCGGGCCATCGGTGAAAGGACGAAGGGCGCGACCCTGCGAAGGAAGGACGGAGAAAGGTTGGACCGGTGGACCGCCTACCGCCGGGTGCGTTCGATCGGCAAGCAAGCGGGGCTCAACGCCGTCGACCCCGACATGCTCCGGTCAGCGTTCATCATGGCCGCCCTCGATGCCGGGTTCCCCTCTGTGACGTTCATATTGCCGCCCGGCACGCGGATCCGAGGACGACAACCGTCTACGACCGCAGGAGGAAGAGCTTCGATCGCCACGCTGCCTCCGCCGCCGCCGCCTTCGTCGCCGGTGGGTAAGCAGGAACGGGCCGCGCTCACACAGGGATGTCCTGACCGATGGCCCCTCAAGTCGGAATCAGACCGTGCGGCGCGACGCGCTCCGACGGCGATTCAGCGAGCAACCTGTTCGACGGACTGACCCGTTCGCTCGGCGGCGACCCGCACGTAGAGCAGAAACGCGAAGAACGAGTAGACCCACAAGTCATCGGCCTCCCACCACGCAGCGTCATCCAGGAGGTCGGGATAGACGCCGCCGTGGATCATCGCAGCGGAAGAAATGGCGTACTTGCTCTTGTGGTGCTGCGTTTCCCGGAGAAGGGATAGTCGGCGAGGATCGCTCCTCGATAACCTCACAGTCGATGGGATGAGCCCGCGCGACGCCGTACTTTTCGATTGCGTCGGAGCGAGTTCGAGGAGCTCCTCGGCGGGAAAGGTGTTGTGCCGGATGTGTAGAGCGCCGAGCTTGGAGAGATCTCCTCGGACGGCACTCCCAGAGGTCAAGCCGGTGAGGGCGACCCGGATGGCATCACTCCGATCCTCCGGCGTGGGCTGCTTGTTCGGCGCCATCGCCCCAACGGTAGATCGAAGTTGCGGTTCACGCAGATATCGTCCTCGAGCCGGCAGCGAGGATTGACGTAGCCCGCTGACGATCCACCATTTCGTTGCGAGAACTGGTCAGCGTGTGGGTGAATGCCCGAGCCAGGTCTGACTCAATCAATCCGGCTGACGTCCTTACGGACTGTCCTGAAGTCGATTCGTCGGCCTGGCTCGGACACTCATCTGACACCAACCGGTCGGACGGAGTGACCTCATAGGAGCCTGCCGCACAGGCCCATCGCTGTCCTGTCCATCGTTCCGGCGGTGCGGTGTCACCCACCCCAAGCGAAAGGAACAGATGACGATGACCACTATCGCGCGCCGAATCACCGGAGGGGTCGACACGCACCTCGATGTGCACGTGGCGGCCGCCCTCGACGAACGGGGGGCTCAGCTCGGTGTCCAGAGCTTTGCCGCCACAGCGGCGGGCTACCAGGAGCTGCTGGGCCGGCTCGAGGGCTTCGGGACCCTCGAGCTGGTCGGCGTCGAAGGGACCGGAAGCTACGGGGCGGGATCACCCGCCACCTCTTGGGCCACCAGGTCGCCGTCGTCGAGGTGGACCGGCCCAATCGTCAGCGGCGTCGGCGCACGGGAAAGTCCGATCCCCACGACGCTGTGGCCGCGGCCCGGGCCGCCCAAGGCGGTGAGGCCACCGGATCGGCCAAGACCAGGGACGGAAACGTCGAGGCCATGCGGGTACTGCGGGTCGCCCGGCGCTCGGCCAGGGGCAACCGGACCCAGGCCATCAACCAGATGCGCAGCCTCATCTCGACCGCTCCCGAGGAGCTCCGGGCCGAGCTGCGGGGCCTCTCCATCTACAAGGTCCTCACCGTGGCGAGCGCCTATCGCCACACTGGACGGACTGATGTGACGACGGTCACCAAGCTCACCCTGCGCACACTGGCTCGCCGGGCCCTCTCCCTCGAAGAGGAGGTCAAAGAGATCGACCGAATGCTCAAGACTCTCGTCGCCGAGACCGCCCCAGAGCTCAACGCCGTCGACGGGGTGGGCACCGACGTCGCCTCGGCCATCTTGGTGGCCGCCGGCGACAACCCGGAGCGCCTGAAAAGCGAATCGACCTTCGCCAAAATGCGGCGTCTCGCCCCTCGACGCCTCGAGCGGCAAGCAGCGGCGACATCGGCTGAATCGCAGTGGGGACCGCCAAGCCAACTCGGCCTTGTGGCACGTCGTGTTCACCCGGATGGTCAACGACCCGAGAACCAAGCACTACATCGAGCGCAGGATGAAGGAAGGGGCGGACAAAGAAGGAAGCGATCCGCTGCCTCAAGCGCTACGTCGCTCGGGAGGTGTTCGCAGCCCTCCCACGGTCACAATTTGCTCTTGACAATCCATAGGAGCATCGATCGGGATACCTCATTTGCTCGGTCGTGCGAAGCGATTCACGCTATGGCTGTCCCCAGTCCGTGACGAGCCAATGCCCAGATTTGGATCGCTCCAGGTAGACCGACCAGAACGTATCGCCCGTGTTCCCAACTCGTGGATCGTTCTGCGGATCGAATGTGCACCGCACTGCTGCGGTCGAGGCTGATTGAGATTCCGGCAGGCAGTGCACGTGCGTGAATGGATCGATGCACGTCCAGGTGCCGCGGTTTGCTGGGGTCATGCGAGCGTTGATCGACGGAATGTCGCACGCGTTGATGGCCGTGAACGAAGACACTGATGCTGCCACTGGGGCCTGGATCGGCACCTGAGGCAATGCTTGGTTGGACTCGGTGTGAACGATGGCCACGATGGCGAGCACAAGAACTACCGCCACCAATGTCGATCCGACGATCAGCCACCTGCCTCGGCGACCATGAATCTTCCGTCCACTGGCAACTGCCTGATGAGATCCGGACTGCGTTTCGTCAGACATCGAGGTCAAGTATCGCCGAACCAGTTGCTTGTGGCGCCGAGCTTCCCTTTAGGAGCCTTCTGGACGTCCCGAAGTGTGACGCACTCCCGGCGATCGTGGGGCACTCCGGATGTGTCGGAAGCGCGACAAGGTGCAGAACAGCACTCCGAGGCGCGTCGGAAGCGTATGAGGACTACCGTCTAAAGGTACCCGACCTGCGAACGGTGGGAACGCCGAGGAGAGTGGTGGCCATGGGTATGTGGGCCGAATCGAAGGCTCGGGCAGTCGTCTAGTTCTCAGCGCAGTGGCGGTTCCGATTGGAGTGATGCTCACCGGCGGTGCCATCTCTACCCCGGCTTCGGCCCTTTCGTCGCCCGCCGGAGCTCACGTCTATGGATGGGGGTTTAGCGACCCCGACGCCTTCGCGTCAGCGGTTCGAACCTGTTCGTCGCGAACGGCTCTGCGGGCGTGAACTCTCTCACCGAGTTGAACGCCTCGACCGGTGCCCTGGTGCAGGTGATCTCGGGCTTGTCGAATGGGTCTTCGAGGGTCCCGATGCCCTCGCACTGAGCGGATCGGACCTCTTCGTGGCGAACCGCTCCGGTAGCTCGTTGACCGAGATCAACGCCGCAACCGGGGCCCTGGTAGAGGCGCACTCGGGTTCGTCGTATGGGTTCGATGGCCCTGACGCCCTCGCCCTGAGCGGCCCGAATCTCTTCGTCGTGAACTTCGCCGGTAACTCGGTTACCGAGATCGACGCTTCGACCGGGGCCTTGGTGCAGGTGATCTCAGGCTCGTCGTACTGGTTCAGCGGGCCCATCGCCTTCGCCGTAAGCGGCTCTGACCTCTTCGTGGCCAACGGCAATGGTGTGGGCTCGGTCACCGAGATCGACGCCTCTACTGGGGCCCTGGTGCAGGTGATCTCGGGTTCATCCTATGGGTTCAGCAACCCGCAGGCCCTCGCATTGAGCGGGTCGGACCTCTTCGTCGCGAACTGATGGGCAACTCGGTTACCGAGATCGACGCTTCGACCGGGGCCCTGGTGCAGGTGATCTCGGGCTCCACCTATCAGTTCCTTGGGCCGGGGGGCCTCGCCATAAACGGCTCCGATCTCTTCGGCTCGAACTTCTCCGTAGATCGCTCACCAAGATCCACGCCTCGACCGGTGCCCTGGTGCAGGTGATCTCGGGCTCGTCGTATGGGTTCGGCGGGCCGGTGGCCATGGCCGTGAGCGGATCGGACCTCCTCGTCGCCAACTCTTCCGGTAACTCTCTCACCGAGATTGACGCCTCGACCGGAGCCCTCGTGCAGGTGATCCCTGGTTCGGCATACGGGTTCCAGGCGCCCGATGCCCTCGCCGTGGGCGGTTCGGACCTCTTCGTTGCGAACGGCGTCGGCAACTCGGTCACCGAGATGAACGCCTCGACCGGGGGCCCTGGTGCGGGTGATCTCGGGTTCGGCATTTGGGTTCGCCGATCCCGATGCTCTCGCACTGAGCGGTACGGGGAATCTCTTCGTCGCAAACGCCGATGGTAACTCGCTCATCGAGGTGAACGCCTCGACCGGTGCGCTGATACAGGTGACTCCGGTCTGGTCGTAGAAGTTCGACGACCCCGTTGCCTTCGCACGGTACGGGTCAGACCTCTTCGTTGTGAAACTTCTACGGTTCCAACGGCGGCTCGGTTACCGAGATGCAACGCCTCGACCGGTGCCCTGGTGCGAGTGATCACTAGCACCTCGGATCGGTTCAGCGGTCCCGCTGGCCTCGCCGTGAGCGGTTCAGACCTGTTCGTCTCGAACTTCTACGGTCGCTCGGTCACCGAGATCAACGCCTCGACCGGGGCCTTGGTGCGAGTGATGTCAGCTGCAAACTACGGCTTCTATCAGTCCACTGCGCTCGCCGTGACGGGCGGTCATCTCTTCGTCGTGAGGGGTGGTGGCGGTGACATCTGCCGCGGAGGGTGCGAATTTGGGGATATCGGTTACCGAAGTGAATGCGTCGACCGGGGCCTTGGTGCGGGTGATCCAGGGTGCTACGTATGGATTCATTGATCCCGATGCCCTCGTCGTGAGCGGTCCGGACCTCTACGTCGCTAACGGCGCTGGCGAATCGGTCA
>CAVYNC010000002.1:0-14398 GCA_963769775.1 uncultured Acidimicrobiaceae bacterium
GCCGCGATCCTCGCAACCACCGCTACACGCCGACCGCTGGCCTTCCGGAGTTGCGCGAGGCCATCGTGGCAAAGACGCGGCGCGATTCCGGCTACGAGGTGGCCGCGAGCCAGGTGCTGGTGACCAACGGCGCCAAGCAGGCGGTCTCGAACGCCTTCGCCGTGCTCTGCGACCCGGGCGACGAGGTGCTGGTGCCCGCGCCGTTCTGGACGACCTACCCCGAGGCGATCCGCTCGCCGGTGGGGTGCCGGTCGTCGTCCCGGCCGGCCGCGTCCAGGGTTCCGAGTGACTGTGGCCCAGCTCGAGGCGGCCCGCACGCCGCGCACCAAGGCGCTGCTCTTCGTCTCCCCTTCCAACCCGACCGGCGCCGTCTATCCGCGCGCCGAGATGGAGGAGCTCGGTCGGTGGGCTGCCGAGCACGGTATCTGGGTGGTCGCCGACGAGATCTACGAGCACCTGGTCTATGACGGCGCGGAGCACCACTCGATGGCGGTGGTGGTCCCCGACCTCGCCGACATGTGCATCGTCGTCAACGGGGTGGCCAAGACCTACGCAATGACCGGGTGGCGGGTCGGGTGGATGCTCGGGCCGGCGGACGTGATCGCGGCCGCCTCCAACCTCCAGTCCCACACGACCTCGAACGTGGCCAACGTGTCCCAGCGTGCCGCCCTGGCCGCCGTGTCCGGTGACCTCTCCGCGGTCGCCGAGATGCGCGCCCGTTCGACCGCCGCCGCCGGACCATGCACCGGATGCTCAACGAGATCGACGGGGTCGAGTGCCTCCTGCCCGAAGGGGCGTTCTACGCCTTCCCGTCGGTCGAGGGCCTCCTCGGCCGCGAGATCGGAGGTCGCCGGCCGGCCCCTCGAGCACCGAGCTCGCC
Source organism: uncultured Acidimicrobiaceae bacterium (assembly GCA_963769775.1). Classification (GTDB taxonomy): domain Bacteria; phylum Actinomycetota; class Acidimicrobiia; order Acidimicrobiales; family RAAP-2; genus Bog-756. Next base: position 881 of record CAVYNC010000002.1, read on the forward strand.
GAGCTCGCCATCGACCTGGTCCAGGTGGCGGTCGTGCCCGGGGAGGCGTTCGGGGCGCCCGGTCACTTCCGGATGTCGTACGCCCTCGGCGACAAGGAGCTGGTCGAAGGCGTCTCCCGTCTGGGCGATCTCTTCTCCGGTGCCAGTTCACGCTGACGACGGTGGCTTCGAGATGACCGGACGAAAGGACCGCCATGGGTAGGGTGCTCGTGACCGAGAAGCTGGCCCAGCCGGGCCTCGATCTCCTGTCCGGCGCGGGGCACGATGTCGACGTGCGACTGGGGCTGTCCCCCGAGGAACTGGTCGCTGCGGTGGACGGTGCGCAGGCCCTGGTCATCCGCTCGGCCACCACGGTGACAGCCGAAGTCCTCGCTGCCGGTACCGATCTGATCGTGGTGGGCCGGGCCGGTATCGGCCTCGACAACGTGGATGTCACCGCGGCGACCGAGCGCGGGGTGATGGTGGTCAACGCACCCCAGTCGAACATTTTGTCCGCGGCCGAGCAGGCCATGGCCCTGCTCCTCGCCCAGGCTCGCAACATCCCCCAGGCCCATGCCGCGCTGGTCGCGGGCAAGTGGGAGCGGTCCAAGTGGGAGGGCGTCGAGCTGCACGGCAAGACCCTCGGAGTGGTCGGCCTCGGGCGGGTCGGCGCTCTGGTGGCCCAGCGCGCCCTGGCCTTCGGGATGCGCCTGGTCGCCTACGACCCCTTTGTGTCAGCCGACCGGGCCCGCCACATGGGGGTCGAGCTGCTGGACCTGGACACCCTTTTTGGCGAGGCGGACTTCGTCACCGTGCATCTGCCCAAGAACAAGGAGACCCTCGGGCTCATCGGCAAGGACCTGCTCTCCAGGGCGAAGCCCGGGCTTCGGATCATCAACACCGCCCGCGGCGGCATCGTCGACGAGGAGGCGCTGGCCGAGGCGATCCGCTCCGGGCGGGTCCAGGGTGCCGGGCTCGACGTCTTCGCCTCCGAGCCGACGACCGAGTCGCCGCTCTTCGAGCTCCCCACCGTGGTCGTCTCGCCCCACCTCGGCGCCTCGACAGCGGAGGCCCAGGACAAGGCCGGGGTGACCATCGCCGAGCAGGTCATCCTCGCCCTCGCCGGCGATTTCGTGCCCTTCGCGGTGAACGTGGCTGCGACCGACGTCTCCGAGACGGTCCGCCCGTTCATGGGCATGGCCGAGCAGCTCGGGCGGATCCTGTCCTGCCTCAACGACGGGCTGCCCGACGCCCTCGAGATCGAGTACCAGGGGGGCCTGGCCGGGGCGGGCACCGGGATCCTGACGCTGTCGATCCTCAAGGGACTCTTCGCGGAGGGCACCGCCGAGCCGGTCTCGTACGTCAACGCGCCCCAGCTCGCCGCCGAGCGGGGCCTCGAGGTGCGGGAGACCTCGACGGTCACCGCCCACGACTTCGTCAACCTGATCACCCTGCGCTGCGGCGACCACTCGGTCGCCGGCACCCTGGCCGGTCCCCGGAGCGAACCGCGCCTGGTGATGGTGGACGACCACACGGTGGAGGTACCGCCGGCCCCCCATATGGTGGTCGTGCGCAACGACGATCGCGCCGGGATGATCGGCGTGGTCGGGACCGTCCTCGGCGATGCCGGGGTGTCCATCTCGTCGATGGCGGTCGGCCCCTCGGCGACCGGGAACACAGCGCTGATGGTGCTTTCCACCGACCGCCAGGTTCCCGATGGAGCGCTGGCCCGTCTGCGCGAGTCGCCGGGCATCAGCGACGTCCACTCCGTCCGGTCGTAGGGCGCCAGTTCACGTGGCCGCCACCAGCCGCCGGTCAGTTGCGGCGCTTGGTGCTGTTGCCGGGCACAGGCGGCCAGACGTCGCCGCCGATGACCGTCTTCCCGGTGGCGCGAGTCCTGGCGGCTCCCCGTGCCCGGCGGAGGAGGGCCGCGAGCCGACACTGCAGTTCCTAGCACGGCGGCGAGCAGGAGCGCCCTGCGGGAGGAGCCGGTCGGCACCGGGCAAGTGTAGGCCGGGCACCGTTCGTGACCCCCCGGTGAATGGATCGTCGCGAAAAGGTTGCCGTTCGGTGAACTCTGGGTACTGTGCCGCTCGCCGCGTTGACAGCGATGCCGGGACATGGCAGAACGAGGGTCCCGACCGACAGGGCCCCCCATCCCGGTCCGTGGGTCGTCGTCACGTGACGGCGGGATCGCACCCACGGCGGACGCAACGAGACGGAGTCAGATGAGCAGTCGCAGACGCGAGAAAGCCAGACGAAAAGAGCGGCCGCACCCGAGCGGAGGCGTTCGGTGCTGCGTCCGGGCTCGTCGCGGCCGCCGCGCTCCTGCTCTTCTCGGCGGGGTGCGGTGGCGGTGCGGCCGCACCTCCCACCGCAACCATCGTGGTGCCACCTGCGTTCGAACTCCAGGGTTGCACCTATGAGGTGGGCTCGACGATCCCAGCAGGAGAGCCGACGGGGGTGAGCCCAGGATTCGCTCCCTTCGAACCGGACGCGTCCGCCGACCGGGCCCTGGAAGAGATCAAGGTGCACGGCGGAACGGCGATGGTCGACAGCGTCACCGTCCCGGCCGGCATCGCGCTCTACTCGGGCCCCGATGCCAGCCTCCCCAGCGTGGGCACGGTGGCAACCGGGAACTCGATCCTCGTGGCCGAACCGGTCGTGTACACCGGGTCGGGCGGAACCTGGCTCGCCTTCTTCCTGGCATGTGGCGGACGGAACCTCTACTGGCTGAGCGTCGACCAGGCGAAACGCCACCATGGCACCTTTGCCGACGAAGTCACCCTCCAGATCGCTCAGCTGAAGCAGGCCCCGCCCTACACCCAGACCGGATCGGCCTCCATGCTCCCGATCGTGATCAACGCCGACCACCAGCTGGTCTTTGCAGATCCAAACGTCACGTTCGACGTGGGGCGGGGAGAGGTCTACCGTTCGATCGGGTGAGCCTGGCTGGCGAGCGGGCCCGTGGTCCGAAGAGTCAGCCGTACGCGGAATGATCACCGGGACATTGCAAAGATTTAGCCACCCGTTCACCTTCGGCGGCTAATTTAAACTGCTGGCTCCCAGGTTCAGCAGTTGCCAAGCGCCTTCAGCCATTGCCAAGCGCCACCGGGCAGGACCGCCGTCAGACCTGATTTCGTCCAGAAAGGCCCGAGGACATGTCCGCCACACTCGATCCGCCACGGGCCGCGTTCGGTGACCAGGTGCCGGCGCCGATCACCCTGCCCGCGGACTACAGCACCCCCGACCGGGTCTTCCGCACAGCTGTCCGGATGGCGGGGTTCGGGGTGCTGGTCCTGCTCTTCCTCATCGGCCTCTTCCTGTTCCTCCGTGGGCTACCAGCGTTCCAGAGGGTCGGCTGGCGCTTCTTCACGACCTCCGGCTATCAGACCCTCGGGAAGCACCCGGTCTACGGCGTGCTGGCCTCGCTGGTCGGCACAATCGAGGTGGCGGCGGTCGCCATGGTGGTCGGCGCCCCGATCGCCATCGCCACGGCCCTCTTCCTGAGCGAGTACGCCCCGCAGTGGAGCCGCCGGGGGCTCATCGCCGATGGTCGACCTGGCGGCCGCGATCCCGAGCATCATATGGGGTCTCTGGGCGGTGTTCGAGCTGCAGGGGAACGTGGTCGGGTTCAGCACCTGGCTCTCCCGACACCTCGCGTTCATCCCGTTCTTCAGGGTGGTCAGCCCGCCCCTCAACGCGTCGCTTTTCATCGCGGGGCTGGTCGTGGGGATGATGATCGTCCCCATCGTGGCCTCGATCTGCCGCGAGGTCTTCTCACTTGCGCCTCCGGGCGAGCGCGAGGCCGCACTCGCCCTCGGCGCGAGCCGCTGGCAGATGATCCGTGCGGTGGTCCTGCCCTTCGGTAGAGGGGGCATGATCGGCGCGGTCATGCTCGGTCTCGGACGTGCACTCGAGGAGACCATCGCGGTCGCGATCATCCTGGGTGGCTCGTTCGTCGTGACCGCCCACATCCTCCAGCACGGCGGCTCGACCATCTCGCAGCTCATCGCGGTCAACTTCGGATCCGGTGGCAAGCTCGGCCTCCAGGACCTGCTGTTCTGCGGGTTCGTGCTCTTCGTGCTGACCCTGGTGATCAACCTCGCCGCTTCGGCCATCGTCAACAGATCCCGAAGCGGCGCAGGGGTCGACCTGTGACCGCCTCCACCGACGTGCAGTCCGCACCTCCGGGCGTCCTCATCCCGAACTCCTCTGCGTCCACCGGCACGCTCCAGCCGGATGCAGAACCGGTCCCCTCCCTGTCGCCCCCGGCCCAACTGCCCCCGGACGAGTCGCCCCCGACCCCCCGGCGGCTACCGACGCCGATCCGTCCCGGTGATTTCGGCCCGACCGACGTCCTGCTCCTGGTGGCAAGCGCCGTCTCCTCGCTCGCCCTGGTCTGGGTCGTCTTCTACCAGCTGACCCTCTTCACCGGGGCCTTCGGCTTCCTGGTCTGCTGGTACCTGTGCTTCCTCGCCATGACCTGGTTCACCACGGCCCAGGTGCTCGAGCGTCAGGTGGCCACCGACCGGGTGGTCGCCGTCGTGGTGGTGAGCGCCGCCCTCCTCATGGTGTCCCTGATCGCCTTCATAGTGGTCTGGGTTGCCTACAAGGCCATCCCGACCATCCACTGGGGAGCGCTCTTCACCAAGGACCAGAAAGGCTTCCAGCCGGCCGAGCCCAATGCACTCAACCACGTCGGCATCTTCCATGCGATCATCGGGACACTCGAGCAGGTACTCCTCGCCGTCGCCCTCGGCGTGCCTGTCGCCATCGCCACCGCGGTCTTCCTCAACGAGGTCGGCGGAAGGGGCGTGAAGATCGTCCGGACCGTGGTCACCGCCATGAGCGGCACGCCCTCGGTGGTAGCCGGCATCTTCATCTATTCGATCCTGATCATCGACCACATCCTGACCTACTCGGGTTTCGCCGCCTCCCTGGCCCTCTTCGTGATCCTGCTCCCCTCGGTGACCAGGGTGGTCGAGGAGGTCCTGCGTGTCGTACCGAGCGGGCTGCGCGAGGCGTCCTTCGCACTCGGGGCCCCCGAGTGGAGGACAGTCTGGTCGGTGGTTCTCCCGACCGCGCGTTCCGGCGTCGTGACAGCGGTGCTGCTCGGGACCGCCCGCATCGTGGGGGAGACCGCTCCCCTGATCTTCACCGCGTTCGGCTCCCAGGTGGTCAACTGGAACGCATTCGACCACGCCCAAGGAGCCCTGCCACTGGCCATCTGGTCGAACGTCCACGCACCCCAAAAGGTCGTGATCGACCTCGCGTTCCAGGCGGCCTTCGTCCTCATTTCCGTCGTCCTCATCCTGTTCGTCGCTGCCCGTATCTTCAGCCGCACCAAGGGGAAGAAGAAGAGGCGCGGGGGTTCGGACGACGATGTGATGGCCCGTTTCATGGTGCCGATCCCTATGCAGAGAGAAGGCGACCAGTGACGATCGACATGGACGTAACGACCGAGGTGCCGAAGGATCGGAAGTCCCGGCGCTTCGCACGGAAGGCCAGCGTCGCGGACCAGGCGGGTCAGATCGAGGCCGAGGGGGTGTGTGCCTGGTTCAGCGGGCGACTGGTGCTCCAGAGCGTGACCCTCCTCATGGAGCGGTCCCGGGTGACCGCGCTGATCGGGCCGTCGGGCTGCGGCAAGTCGACCTTCCTCCGGATCCTCAACCGTATGCACGAGGTCGTACCCGGCGCCCAGCTCGCCGGCTCGGTCAAGCTCGACGGTCTGCGACATCTACTCGACCGGCCAGCGGGCCATGGACACCCGGCGCCACATCGGGATGGTCTTCCAGAAGCCCAATCCGTTCCCGGCCATGTCCATCGCAGACAACGTGCTCGCCGGTCTCAAGTTCACCGGCCTCTCGGCGGCCAACCGCGACGATCTGGTGGAGGAGATGCTGACCAAGGCGGGACTGTGGAACGAGGTCAAGGATCGTCTCGGCGAGCTCGGTGGGGCGCTCTCCGGAGGCCAGCAGCAGCGGCTCTGCATCGCCCGGGCGCTGGCCGTCCGGCCGCGGGTGCTCCTCATGGACGAGCCCTGCTCCGCCCTGGACCCCACCTCAACCCGGCGCATCGAGCAGACCATCAAGGAGATCGCTGCCGAGGTGACCGTGGTCATCGTCACCCACAACATGCAGCAGGCCGCACGGGTCTCCGACTATTGCGCCTTCTTCCTCGCCGAGGAGAACATGCCCGGCCGGGTCGTGGAGTCGGGCTCCACCGAGAAGATGTTCGGCGAGCCCACCGATCAGAGGACCGCCGACTATGTCCATGGCCAGTTCGGCTGAGTCGGTCGCGGTCCCGCCCGGTTCATGGCCGCTCCTACCCAGCACCGGGTGCGTCGCCTGCGCCCTGGGGCGCTCGGCGTCGCCTCTGTGCTCGCTGTGGTGACCGCCGTGCTCTCCCAGCTCTGGGGGCTCGCACCGGCCGGTGCGAGCCCGTCGCTCCAGTCCACCGGGTCGAGCTTCGCCAGCGTGGCGATCCAGCAGTGGGTCGGCCAGTCGAGCACGCTGTACGGGCTCAACATCAACTGGCAGGTCACGTCGTCGGTGATCGGGCTCAACAACTTCGCTACCAACCAGGTCGACTTCGCGGCCTCGGACATCCCCTACAGCTCCGGGCAGGCCCAGTCCAGCCCGACCATCCCGTACCAGTACATGCCCGACGTGGCCGGCGGTCTCTCTTTCATGTACAACCTCAACGGCAGGGACGGACAGCGGATCACCAGTCTGATCCTCAACCCCTCCATCGTCGGCAAGATCTTCCTCGGGAAGATAGCCAAGTGGAACGACCCCTCCATCGCCCAGCTCAACCCCCAGCTCGCGGGCGACCTGCCCTCGACACAGATCATTGCGGTCTACCGCCAGGACGCCTCCGGGGAGAATTACCTGCTCTCCGACTACCTGCTGCACCAGGACGGTTCCGAATTCAGCACTGCGCAGAACGACTTCAGCAGTTTCGAGCCCGGACAGCCCGACGCGACCTGGCCGACCCCACCGACGGGCTTCGACTACTCGGCGCACCCTGGGTACACGGGATGGGAGCAGGGCACGCCCACCGGCCAGTCCGGCTCGGATAACGCCGCCAACTACGTGGCGGCGCTCTCGAGTGTGGGGGCGATCACCTATGTCGAGACGGCCTACGCCAAGGAGCACAACTTCCCGGTGGCCTCCGTGGTGAACGCCAGTGGCGCTGCCGTCCAGCCCACCTCGCTGGACGTCGCAACCGCCCTCGAAGCGGCCATCCTCCATGCTGACCTGACCCAGGACCTCACCAACGTCTACACCAACCCCCTGCCGAACGCCTACCCGCTGTCCGCCTACAGCTACCTCGTCACCCCCTGCTCACCGTCGCTCGCCCAGACGAAGGGGGGCAGTTGCGCAGGCGGTCCACCCGGCGCACCCTCTACCTTCCCGAGCCAGAAGGGCCAGGCGCTCGGCCAGTTCGTCACGTTCCTGGCCTGCGCCGGGCAGGAGAAGATGGCGGACCTGGGCTACTCCCCCCTGCCACCCAACCTGGTGCAGGAGGACTTCGACGCGGTCGGACGCCTCAACGGCGGCCAGCAACCCCCCCCGGTGTCACCGTCCAACTGCAGGAATCCCTACGTCGACGGCGAGACTCAACTTCCCGGCGAGCCGGCCATCGCCGGCCAGGCCGGTGGTGGGGTTCGGCCCACCGCCACCGCCACCGCAGCAGCAGCATCCGCATCCGGGGCGTCGGGCACTGCCGGAGCGTCGGGCACTGCCGGTGGATCGGGCGGGGGATCGACGGCGGGCTCGGGGAGCGGGTCGGGCGGCGGCAGTTCGAGTGCCGCCGCCTCGGCTGCCGGCCTTACCTCGGCACAGGCTGCCAGCGGGTACACGGTGGTAAACGGGAAGGTCGTCAAGACCCTGGCTTCCGGGCCGAACAAGTACCAGCGGGCGGACGCGCTGCTGGCGGCGACCGGGTCGGTGTACGGCCCGAGGAACCTGGCGGTTGTCGGCGGGGTGCTCCTCGTCCTGGCCATCGTCCTCGCGCCACCGATGATCGCGTCCCAACGGCGGCGCCGCGCAGCAGGTGAGGCGGAGGACGCCGATCCGTCCACGGTCTCTCCGGGGGAAGAACCGTGAGCCGTCAGCATCCGTCCCGGCCGCGGATCCTCACGATCGCCGTCTGCATGATCCTGGTGGTGGCCGCGCTGACCGCGGTCAGCGCGGCCACCGCGCCGACCGCACACGGCCCGTCGGCGGCCGGGGCGGCACCGCTCTGTGCGAGCGACGGTGCGGGGGGCTGCACTGTCGCGCTCCCCTGCACGACCGGAGCGTGTCCCACGGTCGACGTCGCCCCGACCTCCGGTCTGAGCGACGGCGAATTCGTCTTCCTTCGGGCAACCAACTTCCGTGCAGGCAGCAGTATTCGGATCGCCCTCTGTACGACCAACTCCTCCCCCTCGGACCCTTCGTGCCTCCTCGGGAACTGGGAGGCGCAGCAGTGGGGGCCGATACACAACCCGGTGACCGTCGACGCGGCCCATGCCAACCTGACCGAGGTCGCCTACCCCGTGTTCTTCGACCAGTCGGGGGAGGGAAACTCGCCGCTGCCTTCGCACGACATCACAAACGCCCAGGGCGCCGGCCCCGGCTTCTTCTGTGACAACACAGCCGACCCCTGCGCGATCGAGATCACCAAGGAGGCAGGCACGGGCAACAACGTGACCAATCCTCCCGTCACCCCCTCCAACACCGCGATCATCCCGCTGACCTTTGCTGCCCAGGAGGCCGGTTGTCCCTCCGCTGCCCCCTTGATCCAGACCGAAAGCTCCACCAGCCTCGAGCACTTCCTCCCTGCCGCTGTGGACTCGACGTGCAGCGGTGCGGCCGGGGTGGTCGCACTCAACACCACGAACGACAACGGGTCGGTGGTCTCGGATTTCAACTCCGGTAACACGAACCTGGCGTTCATCGACAATCCCGGCGATCTCAACCAAGCCGGTACGCTCTTCGGTGGGAGGCCCTTCGCCTATATCCCGGTCGCGGTGTCAGCCACGGTAGTAAGCGTGCTGGCGGGCGAGTCGATCGGCAATGTAGCAACCCCACTGGCCAGCTACAATCTGACTCCGAACATGGTGGCAGGGCTCATCAGTACCGACTACTCGGCTGCAGAGGGCTCGGGGATTCTTGACCCGCTCACCCTCTTCGGCGAGGACTACCCGCGTCTTCCTTTCCCGTGCAAGGAATTGGCGCTCTGCGTGGGACCGGACCCCCAGTCCGAGTTGCAGAATCGGCTCTACTTCAGCGCCTTCAATCTGTTGAATCCACCGACCGTGTCCGGCACCGGCGTGTACATGCCACGACAATTCGGCGTGTTCAACTCCGACGTTGCCAACGGGGCGAGCTACCAGGCCACCGACTGGCTCTGCCACGCGCCGACCGTGCCCTTTAAGTCCAGCTTCAAACTGGTCGGCAACAGCAGCCCGGTCTCGGCGGTGGTCCACGACACGACCACAGCCGGGACGACCTTTACCACCCCCCCAGTTGGCAGCAACATCTGGCCGCCCAAAAATGACAATTCGGCGCCCTGGATCTTTCCAAGCTGCCAGCCCTACTCGACGTTCCCGGCTCTCGCTTCGGGGATCGCAACCTACGGCGAGGCCCAACTACCGTCACTCCAGGCCAAAGCGATGCGGACCTACGCCTTCGGGGGAGCCACGGTCCCCTCCTTCACTACCGATCCCGCCGCAGCGTTCGGCGTGATGGACTCCTCCGAAGCCTCCTTCTATGGGCTCTATACGTCAAGCCTGCAGAACGCAGCGGGCAACTTCGTCGGCCCGACCGTCGCCAACCTGGACGCGGCGCTGGCAAATCTCACCCCGTGCCCCACCGGAACGCTGTCGTGCCCGGTGGGCACCTACAAGGTCGACTACAAGACACCCACCGCCAACGCGTATCCGATGCCTGAGATCACCTACGCGATGGTCCCGACGACGCCGCTTCCGCCGTCCACGGCCACCACGTTGAAGAACCTGCTGACCAACCTGGTGACCTACTCCCACAGCGGCGGTTCGATCCCTCTGCCAAACGGGTACGCGCCGCTGCCGTCCACGCTGTATCAGGCAGCGCTCGCCGACATCGCAAAGTACGTCGTGTCCGAGCCGGGCTCCGGCTCGTCGACGACGTCGAACGGTGGTGGGTCGTCCACGAAGGGATCCGGTGGATCGTCCGGGGGAACCACCGCCGGTGGCCCGTCGACCGGCTCGACCAATCCGTTCGCCTCGACCGCTGGACAAGCAGCCGGTCCGGGCTCGCTCCCTCTGTCGACGACCTCCCCGACAGCGGGGGGAGGGAGTCATTCGCGCGACTCGGGGACCGGTGGCCCCGGCGGTGTCGGGACGGCGACCGGCTTCATCCTGGTCGCCCTCGATGCGGCCGCCCGGTATCTCCTGCCGGCCCTGGTCATCCTCGCCATCGCCTGCCTCGTCTTCGGGCCACTGCTCCTGTTCGCCCCGAGGTTGAGACGCCGCGAGCGCGAAGCCGGAGAGCCGCCTGGCGCGGCGCCGTGACCGGGACCCAGTCTCCGACCGTTCCCCGCGACGTCGGGGAGGCAGACCGGATCGGGGCCGGCATGCCCGCCGATGGCCCGGAGGCTGCCGGGACCTCCCCGAGGCAAGGGGACGTTCCGGACCGGCAGGAGCAGGCGGATGCCGAGGAGCCGAGCCGCCCGGCCAACCGTCTCCCCGACCTTCCCTACCGTCGCCTTGCCGGACTGGGACTCACCGGGATCGGTGCGCTCATCGTGGTCTTCCTCGTCTACCTCTTCGCCTTCACGCCTCTGACCGCGGCCCGCGACCAGCAGCGACTCACCCAGACCCTCGTCGGCCAGCCGTTGACCGTCTACAGCCTGGTGCAGGGCCGGACACCGACAGAAGGGTCGGCGGTCGCGGTCCTGGACATCCCGGTGATCCACCTGCATCAGGTGGTGGTCGAGGGGACCAGCGCGGCCGATCTCATGAACGGCCCGGGCCATATGCCCGGGACGGCCATCCCCGGGACCGTGGGCAACGCGGTGATCGCCGCCCGCAGGGTCACGTTCGGCGCCCCCTTCGGACCGCTCACGCAGCTGCGCCGCGGGGACCGGATCCGCGTGGTGGACGGGGTGGGATCGTTCACCTACAAGGTCACCCAGCTCCTACACGGTCACCTCAGGCCAACGCGACGTGGTCACCCCGACCACCGACGACCGGATCACCCTGATCTCCTCTGATTCGAGCCTGGTGACCAGCGGACGGCTCGCGGTGGTCGGGAAGCTCGTGGGGTCTCCGTTCGTTGTCCCCGGTGCCACCGCGGTCCTCCCCGGGTACGAGCTCGGTCTGGCCGGAGACCCGTCGGCGGGCGGGCTCACGATCCTCTGGTCGCTGCTGACCCTGATCGTGTTGGTCGGTGCGGGACTGGTCGCCTGGCGCTGGCGGCGGCCGGCGGTGGTGTACCTGCTGGCCGCCCCGGTGGTCATCGCATGTGTGCTGTTCGCCTGCGAAAGTCTCGCCCGGGCCCTCCCGGCGACCTATTGACGACGTATCGACAGCCGCCGATCAACGGGTCAGCAAGCGTCACGCTTGGTGCCGAGCGCACTGCGCATCGCGTCCGTGCGGGCCCGAGCGTCACCAAGAGTTCATTTCGGCAGCACCCATCCGTGACGCTGCGATTACTTCGGTTACCTATGGTGTCCGTGGAGGCAGGTTGTCGGGCAATTGGCCGTGGCAATCCCTCCTTCCCAAGCCACTACAGAGGAGAAACCCCCATGTTTCAGAAGCTGCACACGCGCCGGAGGGGAGTGGCGATAGCCACTGTCGCCCTCGGCCTGTCAGGGATGTCATTGGCTTTCGTAGGAGCCGGTACTGCAGGCGCTGCGCCCCTCCCCCCACTCGCTGCTACTGGATCCAATACCACGTACTATGCGATGACGGACTTGACCACCCTGTTCAACCAGTCCCCCGGGTGCGACCTTGCCGGTAATACCCACCCGTTCGACGGTTCGTGTGCCATTCCCTACCTGGACACCGCAGGGACGGCACCCAACCAGCCCGGCGAGGACGGCTCGCAGGCCGCGAAGGAGAACCCCTACAACGACACCTCGGTTCAGCTCCCCGCTGTCGGTTCCGGTCAGGGCGTGAAGGAGCTCTATACGGCACTGTCGACGCCCGAAGCCTACGCACGGGCCTCGAGCAACTTGGCTTCGGCAATCCATGCGACTTCCGCGCAGAACGTCATCTCCTGGGGCATCGACGGGGTCACGGGGGTCCACTTCGTCGCTGGTGGTACTGGTCTCGGTGCCACTGCCGTGCAGATGCCTACGAACTCGGTCACAGGCCTGACGCTCACCCAGCTGCAGAATGTCTACAGCGGTGGGGTTTCGTGTGCCAACGGTGGCGGGCCGGGTACCACCTACAAGATGGTGTGGTACTGCCTTGATCCGACGGCCACGAATGCGACCGCCCTCAAGACCCTCCCCATCGACTGCTACATGGCACAGACCGGATCCGGTACCGAGGGGACGTGGAAGCAGTTCGTCACGCTCGGCAGCGACACGCCGGCCTGTCTGAACAACGAGTACCGCGGCCCGCCGGCGCGCCCGGATCGAGATGCGCAGGGAACACGACGGCCCCACTCAGCTGTGGGACCCCGACGCAGCAGACTGCAGCCAATCTGTCCCACATCGGGCTGTTCGAGAACGAGGTCTCCTCGATCGTGAACCCGGGTGCCTGGTACAACGCGGACATCCCTCAGACCCTGTACTTCTACTCCTTCGGGAAGTACGAGTCGCAGTGCACGTCCTCTACTGCTGTTGCTCCTCAGACCGTTGCGGCGAACTACACCGCCTTCTGCCCAGGCACCACCGTCGGCGCCAACAAGTACAAGACGGCGTTGCTCAAGGTCAATAACATTGTCGCGAGCAAGGCAACCATCCAGGGCAACGGTGGGGGAATTCCGGGCAACTTCCCGATCATCCGGTACCTGGCGAACGTGTACAACAACACCTCCGTTGGCACCAACGGGATCGTGAGCGCGGCTGCCCTGAACTTCATCGGCGAGGAGGGCTTCCTCTGCAAGCCGCAGACGGCGACCGACATCGATCCACTCACCGGCGTGAACTACCGGACTGAGATCGAAGCCGCCATCACGGCGAACGGGTTCTTCCCGATCGACAAGGCGCCAATCCACACGACGCCAGGGACGGGTCCCTTCTCCGAGGGCCTGTTGGCCACGCCGGGCTCGCTCGGCGTGGACCCGAACTACACGTTCGTGGACCCGAGCTTCGCCCACAACAACCAGCCGGGCTACTGCCTCGCTACGAACGGCTGACACACTCGGTAGACATGCAGTAACTCAGTAATGCAGTACGTAGTCACACAGTGACGGAAGGGGGTCCGGCTCAGCCGGGCCCCCTTTCCGTGTCCATTGGTTGGTCGAGCGGTGGACGAGCGCTGATCGCCGGAAGCGGCGATCCCGCCGGGCGGTTCGTCGGTTGCCGCGGAGGCGGGGTCGTCGCTCGGCCGCTCAG
>CAVYNC010000003.1:0-675417 GCA_963769775.1 uncultured Acidimicrobiaceae bacterium
AGTAGAAGCAACAACGCCGGGGCAGAGGGCTGCCTTCGCTCCGAGGAGCCGACGAGGGCCCAAGAATCTTGAACCCTGCAATGCCGCCTTGGTCCCTTACGAGCTAACGGTGATTGCTGTCGACGAAGAAGCGATTCCGTTGGCGACCACTACGAGCGTGCTGGCGCCGGTCTCTGTGCCGGCTGGAAGTGTGAAGCTTGCAGTGGACGACGTGCCAGGAGCCACGGACATCGACGACATGTGCGATGTACGTGCATAGGTCACATCCCCGGTTGCAGCATTGGTGATTCTCACCAGTGGAAAGTTTGTAGCGCTCTGGTAGTCATCGCCGTACGCTGCGTCCTGGGTCAGACCTCCCAGCTGGTTGCCTGAAACCGTGTAGGTGTCGCCGGCAGTCACGGCTGTGGGAACGCTGGTGACATCTGGTCGCCAACCCGTCTCCGGTGAACCTCCGGCGTTGTAGACGTAGAAGTTGCCGAGTCCATCATTGAACAACACCTGACCAGTCGGCAGCATGACCATTGATCCGTAATAGGACGTGCTTATGCCGGCATTCGGTGCATCGGCTACCTGTGTGAGTGTCGTTCCGTTGAAGACGAAGGAGTGTGTCGGCTTCTTGTTGACACCTGGACTGGCGTCTACCAGCACGTTGCCGTCGGGCAAAACGGCACCAGGTCCGTCGGCCGCGTCATATTGCATTCCCCCGATGACAGGGAATTTGGGAGCGCTGGACCACTTCCCGGTGGCGGTGTTGTAGACGGCGTTGTACCCGGAGGCCCCTGTGGCGAACACGGTTCCGTTGGGACGGAGCATCTGTGGCCCCATCTCGTGGATGCTGTCCTCAAGGGGCCCAGGCGTCAGTCCGGCGCTCGTCCATCGTCCAGTGGACGGGTTGTAGATCTCGGTGTTGCGGTGCGACACCGTGTTGGCGAGGTCGGTGTCGACGGTCAGGACATCACCGTTCGGCAGCAAAGACCAGCCCTCCTCTCCGTTACCATCGGCTTTCCCGGCGCCAGTGGCCGTCCAGGTGAGCGTCGTCTCGTTGAGGATGGCCTGAACTGTCGTCGTCGTGTACCCGGACGCCCCCATCATGAATTTCCCGTTGGCCAGCACAGTGCTCGGCGCATCGCCGATGCGTGACCACTCACTACTTCCGGTCGGGGGCGCGACCGACCTCCACGTGTTGGTCAGTGGGTTGTAGATGGCCCCTTTGTTGGTCCACACCTCGTTGCCGGAGTTGTATTCACCACCCTCGACGATGAACCGTCCGTCGGGGAGCACGGCCGAGCCGTAGTCCGCCGGTGCATATCCCGACGGCATGGAAGCAAGCTGGGACCAGGTGCCAGCGACGTAGCTGCCCTTGTCGTTGGGAGTGAGACGCCACCACTCGCCGGTGCCGACGTTTCTCGGGCCGTTGTCCTGGACCAGCACGGTCCCATCCGTGAGGACGAACATGGAGCCGGGCACGAAAGGCGGTGTCGGTAACGCTTGCCACGGAGACCCTGGAACCAATGGACTGTGAAGCGACCCGAGGCTCGGAGGAGGCCGCAGTGGATCAGCAACACGGGGTCCGGGTACGGACGATTGAGCAGCCGCCACGTTGACCTGTCCCACCACCAGCGCCAAGAGGCCTGCTGCCAAGCAAACGGTGAGGAATGCAAGCCGCTTAGGGTGGTGACCATTAAGAGAACTCATCGTTCGCTCCTCTCCTGGCAGATCCGCCAGTGCCGTCTGCCGCATTCCCGCTATCGATGTCCGACGCTACTGCCCCGCACGCCACCCTCTGGATGATTGCAGTGAGCGTATCTCCCACGATCGGGGTCTGTCATCCGAGAGTTCGGCGAGGCGATTCACCGAAGCACAACCTTCAGGTCCATGTGTCCTAATTGTGTTTCCAGACGAGTGAGAACGATGCTGCGCCCACGGTACCCGGGAGAATTTGGACCGTGCCGCTCGGCGGTGCTGACCCGTTCGTGGTGCGAATGAATTCGTAGAGCCCCGTGGCTGAACTGTAGGTTCCGAGGTTGGCTCCATTCACCTGGACGCTGGTGAAGGTGAGTGTCGTGAACTTAGGAACCCCCAGGAGCACTCCTGTGAGGGGCGGCTCGTGGACTGAACCGGCGATGACGGATCCATAGGCGGCAACGTCCCCTTTTCCGCTCACCGACTTTGTGACACCCGTCGTCTTGTTTGTAAACGTCACTTTCGTTGCGGTCGCTGACATTGATCCGGACAAGCTGATCAAATCATTGGGCTTGATCGAGCCGGTCACCACGGTCAACTTCCCAAACACATTGAATGCGCCCTGATACAGGGTCTTGCTGGCATGGCACCCCAATTTCAAGAACACGGATGCTCCTGCTCCCCCGCTGTCTTGGACTTCGGCACCAGCTCCAATCTGCCGATCTGTTGCGGTACAGCCGGAGACAGTGGGCACTTTGAACTGCGCTGACACGTGGGCGGGCGGTGTCCTAGCCGAGTAGACGGCGTAGCCCGATGCGCTCGTGCTGTAGTACGTGGGCAGACCGGCAGCAGCTGCAGGTGATGCGCTCAGCAAGAGCGGGACGACCAGTCCAGTGGCGACCACCAACGCCTTCGAGCGCAGCGAACGGATCGTGAATAGCCCGATGCAAGGGGCAAGAGCAGCGTGAAGGACTCTTTTGGGTGCAAACAAAGGGATGCTCCTCCGATCAGAATGAGTCGATCAACACTCACCGCCGCCAATCAAGCACGCTCCGCAGCAGTGCTTCGGCTCCCGTAACCGCATCAACACGAGAACCGTTACATGCGGTGGCTAATCCGTCAAGTGTCCGCACCCGAAAGGTCAAGGTACGGGGGGCCGTGAGATTGTCCGATTTACACTCAGAGTTTGGGCTAAGAACGCGTGCCAATAGGTGGGTGAATCAGGTTCCCGACGTGGAGTTCGGAACTACCTCGTAGCGACGAGCAGCCCTGCCGGTGTGCGCTGATCGCCGGCGAGAATGGCGAGTGATTCCGCGACCGAGGAACGGAAGAGCATCGACTCTGTGCGGTCGAGCTCGAGGACGGCGATAGCGGCGAATTGCCGCTCGATCTGGCCCTGGTCCCGCAGGCTGAGGACTGCCTGGGCGAGATCGAGGCGTCGATCGGCCGAATCGACAGCGAGCGTGACCTTGTCGAGTGCGTCGTCGAACTCTTCGTCGTCATCGTCTCGCAGCGCATTGATGGCACGGTCCATGTCCGGCGTGATGATGCCGGGCAGGCGCACCTGGAGGGACGAGTCGAGCTCGGGCAGGTAGAGCAACTGGTCGAAGTAGGAGCGGAGCTCGAGCTCGTCGGATCCTGCGATGTCTGCGATGGCGTCGTCGCGGAGTTCTGGGCAGCAGCCCGACTGCGGCCGCCTCGTTGGTCCCATAACAGCAGCGTTTCGCCTTGGATCCGCTCCCACACGGGCAGGGTCCGTTGCGCCTGATCTTGGCCATGACCACCTCCTGGTGAAGCCATTGTCACCACCGCGCACGCGTGGGAGGTGGACCACCCATGACCAGGAAAAAGGTCCACCGGTCGTTGTGTCGGACCGGACATGATCCGGCTGCGTCCCAACCCAACGAACCAGTGGAGGTCCCATGCTTGCACTCGAGCCGACCGTCGTCGACGCCATCTGGCAGTCCTTTGCCGCCTACCTGCCCAAACGGGGGGAAACCATCCACCCTCTGGGCTGTCATCGTCCTCGGATCTCGGACCGCGACTGCTTCGAGGCCATCTTGTTCCGGCTGGTCACCGGGTGCTCCTGGGACGTGGCCGGCAGACTGGGCAAAGGAAGCGAGACCACCTTGCGTCGTCGCCGCGACGAGTGGGTGGCAGCCGGTGCGTTCCAGCACCTGGTCGAAGAAGCCATCAAGGCGTTCGACAAGGTGATCGGACTGGACCTGTCCGAAGTGTCGATCGACGGGTCACTGCACAAGGCACCGATGGGTGGGGAGGGAACAGGGCCGAACCCGACCGATCGGGGCAAGACCGGATGGAAGTGGTCGGTGGCCACCGACACCAACGGAGTACCGATTGGCTGGGTCACTGAAGGGGCCAACCGCAACGACTCCATCCTGCTCGCCCCGACCCTGGACGACGTCAGGAAACGAGGTTTGCTGTCCGACATCGAGACCCTGTGGCGATCGAGGTTACGACTCCGAGCTCACCCGCACTTGCCTCGCAGAACGCGGCATCGACGACGCCATGATCGCCAAGAAGCGCAAGCGAGGCTCGGCCACCGGCACCAAGACTCAGCCCATGGGACTTCGGTGGCCTGTCGAGCGCACCAACTCCTGGTTGAGCAACTTCGGCCAAATGAGGAGGAATGCCGACCGGTTCAACGCCCACCGGCTGGCCCAGTTCGCCCTGGCTGTCGCCCTGATCATCGTGGTCAAACTGTCAAGTGGTCCAAACGATGGGACTCGATGGCTGTCGCCTAGCTACTTCGACCTGAAAAAGTAGATGTGAAAGAACGCCCTGACCAGCGTGTTCATGTTCGGAGGGTGCTCGCGTTCTGGCCCCAATGACGCAACGATGGCTCCATCCCTCTTGCCGGAGAGAACGGAGCCATCGTGTTGCGGACCAAGGTAGACGATCAGCAGACCCTGTGGGAGGCAATCCTCCCGCCCCAGTTCAGCCGCCTCCCACCAGGGCTCGAGCAGGTGGATCGCCTGCTCGACGACCCGGTGTTCTTCGAGCCGTTCACGCCGTTCTTCGATCCCAAGATCGGTCGGCCGTCGATCCCGATGGAGACCTACCTGCGGATGATGTTCCTCCGCTTCCGGTATCGGCTCGGCTTCGAGACGTTGTGTGCCGAGGTCGGTGACTCCATTGCCTGGCGGCGCTTCTGTCGTATCGGCATCACCGATTCCGTGCCGCATCCGACGACGCTCATGAAGATCACCACCCGCTGCGGGGAACGAGCCGTCGACCAGCTGAACGAGGCGCTGCTCAACAAGGCGATGGCGGCCCACGTGGTGAAGCTCGACAAGGTCCGAGCCGACACCACGGTCGTCCCCGCCAACGTCGCCTATCCCACCGACTCGGGACTGCTGGCCAAAGGAGTGGCCAAGCTCACCAAGACGGTGGCGGCGTTGCACGCCGCTCGGGCTGGCCCGCCGGACCGGGTTCCGGGACCGCACCCGGTCGGTGCGTCGTCGTGCCCATCAGATCGCCGCCTGGCTGCGCCGACGCAGCGGCGACGCCAAAGACGAGGTGCTCGGACTGACCGGCGAGCTGGCCACCATCGCCGAGGCCGCCATCAAAGACGCCCAGGTCGTGGCCACAAACGCCCGCCGGAGCCTTCGCCGTGCGGGTAAGGGAGCCTCGGGCCGGGCAGCAGCCCTCGTCACCGATCTCGAGCGCACCATCGGCGTGCTGGACCAGGTCGTCGCCCAGACCCGGTGCCGTCTCGCCGGTGAGGTCCCCGACGGGGCGACCCGGATCGTGTCCCTCCACGACACCGACGCCCGGCCCATCGCCAAGGGACGTCTGGGCAAGCCGGTCGAGTTCGGCTACAAGGCACAGGTGACCGACAACGTCGACGGCATCGTCGTCGACCATCGGGTCGAGAAGGGCAACGCACCCGACGCCCCCATGCTGGTGCCAGCCGTCGCCCGGGTGGCGGCCCGGTTCAACAAGGTGCCGAAGGCAGTGACGGCCGACCGCGGCTATGGCGAAGCGAAGGTGGAGTCCGAACTCGAGTCCCTTGGCGTGAAGCACGTCGCCATCCCGAGGAAGGGACGCCCCGGTGCACAGCGACAAGCAGTCGAATCCTCACGCCGCTTTCGCAAGTTGGTCAAGTGGCGCACCGGGTCCGAGGGTCGCATCTCCCATCTCAAGCATTCGTGGGGATGGGAACGGACGATGCTCGACGGCATCGACGGGGCGAGTACGTGGTGCGGTTGGGGCGTGCTCGCACACAACGCCACCAAGATCTCCGTGCTCATCGAAGAGCGAGAAGCGGACCCAAGCATCCGCCGGTGCCAGACAGATCGGCCGACCCACAGCCACCGGACCACCCGGTCGACCCCCGCCAACCACCAAGACCCGCGCCGCCTGACCTCGTTCCTTCCTCTCCCGTCGCGCCCCCGAGGCCGGAAACGGCCGGAAAATAGGGGCGAAAACGACCGGAGAGGTTGGATCGGGGCCTCAGGCGGGCCCACGTCGGCGTCTACGCCGGAAGGGCGTCTATGCCTGAGCCGAGTTTTTCAGGTCGAAGTAGCTAGTGGCGCGCGCTTAGCCGGTGAACCCGTCCATTTCAGTGGCCGGGGCGGTCCGGTCGCACCGTTGTCAACGGAGCCACAAGGTGTCCGGGCGGAGTCGCAAGGCCGCTGATGATCGAGCCGCTTCCCTCGTCGAGGACGTTGGTCGAGTAGCCGTCGAAGGTGTTCCCCGAGACGACGGTTGCGTCGGTATAACAGCCGGTGGTCGAGGTGAGGATGGTCGGCGTGCACTCGAAGATGTAGACACCGTCTTCTCCGGCGGGATTCCCGCTGTTGAGATCAGTGATCTTGTTCCCGACGACACCGTTGTTGTTGGCCTCGCCCCCGCAAGTGGGTGGCGTCTTGCTGTTCTGATACGACTCGATGGTGACTCCCTGGAGCGCCCCCGTGATGCTGCTGTTGTCAACGCCGTTGTGATTGGCGAACTCATGGCTGTTGCAGTCCGCCTCAATGCCCACGCCGTAGTCGTCATGGGCTTCCGTGATGGTGTTGGCGTTCATGATGATGTTTGAGCCCTCGTTCAGGTAGATGCCTCCCCTGGAGTACCTCCCGACCGGACAACTCAGGTCGATCGTGTTGTTGCTCACCTTCCCCGACCCAGTCTGGTCGTAGTTGGAACCGAACATGTTGATCGACTCACAGCCATTGGGATGCGTGGACACGTTGGTGATGTGGTTGCCGGTGATCAATGGCTGGGGCGTGATCGAACCACCCTGTTGATAGTCGAGTTGGATGTCTGTAGCGCCGTCAACGGAGTTTGCGGCAACCAGTGTGTTGTTCTTGACGGTGGCGACCACATTGCCGTAGATATACATGCCGACTCCCACATAGCCCGAAAGCGAACTGTTCTCGATGGTCACCAGGTGCTTGTGTGCGGCACTCTCGCCGCCGGCGATGACGATCCCATAGCTGCCGTCGTAGTTGACCGTGCAGTTGTTGCCGGTGTTCATCCCCGAGATCGTCACGTGGTTGATCGTTGCCGAGGCATTGTCGATCTCCACCCCGACCGCCTGCGGATAGCCGTTCGGATCACATGTCTGCGTGTAGCTGCCCTTGATCGAGACATATTCGACGGTCGCCCCAAGCTCTGTGCCGTTGTCGACCACCACAGACCCGGTATACGCCACGTTGCCCGGATTGACGACGGTGATGGTGTGGTTGGCCCCGTCGAAGATTTTCCGCTGCAGCTTGATGGAATGGTTGGTCGTGCAGTTGGCCTTGAGTGTCTGGGTGGTACTTGTCAACGTATAGCTGCACGCTGGACCCGTGGCCCCTGCCGGGGTCACAGCCGGTCCCAGGACAAGGACTACGGCCCCGGTGAATAGCCCGACGAATAGGGCAAGTACAGCATGCAAGACGTTCTTGGGTGCGAACACAGGGATGTTCCTCCGATCAGAATGAGCCGATCCACACTCTCCGCCGTACATTCGGCACTCTCCGCAGCAGTGCTTCGGCTCCCGCAAACCACATCAACAGTCAAACCGTTGCATGCACTTGCCAGTTCGTCAAGTCGTTATCTGGTTGCCAAGTTCCGAAAGATCGATTGCCTCTGTTGAGTCTGCTCACGAGATGGCCCAACTTTCTGCCCGACCGGCCCAGGGTCTCACTCGTACATTCGCCACACGGCCATGACGGTTTCCTCATCGAGTCGGAACAGGTGGGCAACGTCATTGTCGCCGGGCTCGATAGCTGAAGACACTGGGTGTACCTGTCCAAAGCTGTCCACGTTGTTGGCGTCACGATTGTCCCGTTACCTGGGCCGCGGCCTCGCTCACCGCCTCCACCGCGAGAGTGTCGATGTCGATTAGGAGGAACGGAAGGGGCAGGGTCCGAATAACATGATCGATCTGCTCCGAGCCACCGTGCTCTACTCACATGCCCCCTTCGAATTCAGAATCTGGAGCGCCCCACGGGACGGTCCCTGAAATCCAGTGCGTGATGACCCCTCGTTGGTCGTTGCGGTGGAGATGTCGTGGTGGCTGCGCGAATGTCGCATATGGTCGACAGCGCAGGACAACGCGTCGCTCCTCGGCAGCCATGGTCTCGACGATGGGACGAGCTTCGTCGCCAAGCGGCTCCCCCGACATCCGACCACCGACAGCCATCATGACGTCGACGACCAGTTTCATGCCTTCGTCAACCGTCGCGTCGGCGTAGACCTGCAGATAGGCAAATGGCCAGCGCTCATCGAGGACGCAGAGGCTCACCTTCGGGTCTCGCTCGACCGCTCGGGCCTTGCCCCGGTCGGCCATCGTCGAGACCAAGAGCTCATCGTCGTCCGTGGGAATGTAATAGACGACCGACATTGCGGGGCCGTCTTGGAGGCGGCGGTAGCCGAATACGCATGTGCGGTGTGTTCGCACAAAGGCACGGCGCTCCGAGGGTAACAAGTCTCGGTCGATGGGAGCCGTGAACGGCTCTGGCGCGAGTGGTAACAACATGTTGTCGGTCTCCTTTGTTCTTGGCGGAGTGAACTCGGCAGGCCCAAGCGATGCCCTCGGCAGGCTCAAGCGATGCCCTCGGCGTAGCGGCCCACCGCGAGAAGGTCGTGCAGTCTGAGGTGGACCACCGGGCCGGTGTCCTGCAACGCCCGTAGGGGTCTGTGAGTGCCCCGCCGGTGAACAGTTCCGCCTCGTCGACAGGACCCCTCATCACACGCACCGGTTGCGGATGGTGCCGATACCTTCGATCCAGGACTCGAGGATCTGGCCCCTGGCGAGAAACACCGGCGGCTGTCGGACCACGCCAACCCCGGCTGGGGTTCCCGTGAAGATGATGTCGCCAGGTAGCAGAGACACGACGGCGGAGAGCTCGGCCACAAGACTGGGAACACTGAAGATGAGGTCGCTCGTGCGGGCATCCTGGACCTTCTCACCGTCGACGGAGCAGCCGAGGGCGAGGTTGTCGGGGTCCCGCACCTCCTCGACCGTCACCACCCACGGCCCCATCGGCCCGTATCCCCGGCGAGACTTGCCGAGGGAGAACTGCGCCCCGGCGGCGAACTGGAGGTGCCGATCGCTGACGTCCTGTCCGACGGTGAGGCCTGCCACATGGCTCCAGCCGTCCGCCGCAGCCACGCGGTCGGCCCGGGCACCGATCACCGCCACCAGCTCCACCTCCCAGTCGATGTTGTCGCCCATGATCTCGATGTCGTCGTACGGGCCGGCCAGCGACGCGGGGAACTTGGTGAAGGTCGCCGGCACCTCCGGGATCGCCAACCCCGACTCCTCGGCGTGATCCCGGTAGTTGAGCCCGATGGCGAAGACCTGACGCGGGCGCGGGACGGGGCAACAAAGGTCCGTCTCGACGAGGGGTGCCATGCCGGAGGTGACCGTGGCGGCGAACTCGACGAAGGCGGCCCATTCTTCGAAGAGCCCCATCGGATCGGGACCGAATCGGCCACCTGAGGCCTCGGCCACGTCGGCGATCTCGTCCTCGAGGACGAGCACGGCGCGTTCGGCGACGTTTCCGATCTTCATCTCCGGACTCCTTTCAGGACACCACCCATGTCGAGGTGTCGACGAAGCTCATCGAGCAGGTTCGCAGCCTCCGCAGCGGAATCGGCGGTCCCGTAGACGTAGAAATCTGGACGCTGCAAGACCCAACGGGTCCCGTGCTCGGTCAGCCAACGCAAGACAACCGGATCCGGCTCGTCCAGGACCACGATCCGCCCGCCGAGCGACTCGAACCACGCCCGTGGGCCGGCATCGATTTGGACGCAGCCCTCCACCGTGATCAGCCGCCAGCCGGCGCCGTGGACATCGTCGAAGGCGGCGCCGTCGACAGAACCCTGGACGAAGAGCACACCAGCATGCGGCGCCGTCGGATGAACGATTCCCTCGTCGAGCCCCGGAAGTGGCGGTACTTCTGTCGGCTCGGGACCGACAACGGCCGCCATGACCTCGTCCCGGGCGGCCGCCTCGGCAGGATCGGCGACACAGATGACCTTGCCCAGCTCCATCGAGAACTCGATGACCTGTTTGGCACTGGGAAGCCGCTCTTCCTGGTAGGAGTCGAGCAGAGAGTCCGACGACCACCCGGCGAGCACGAGGTCGAGCTTCCAAGCGAGATTGGCGGCGTCGCGAACGCCCGCGCACATGCCTTGGCCAGCGAACGGCGGCATGAGGTGCGCCGCATCCCCGGCGATGAGCACCGGCCGGACCGCCACTCCTCCGCGTAACGAGCGTTGAAGGTGTAGACGGCATGGCGATCGAGCCCGGCATCACCCGGGTGCACGTTCCACGGGGCTAGGAGCTCCCAAGCACGGCGTTCGTCGTTGATCTCGTCGACTGTCTCATGCGGCAGGCGCATGAACTCCCAGCGCCGTCGCCCCGGGCCACCCGATACGACGGTGGTGGGCCGGATCGGATCGCAGATCTGGATGTTGATCGGATCGAAGATCGCGCGGCTCCTCGAGGACCACGTCGACGATCAGCCAGTCGTAGAAGAATCCGAGGTCATGCACCGTCAGGCCAGTAAGAGAGCGCACCGTGCTGTGCGCGCCGTCACATCCGACGAGGTACCGGGCTCGGACTCGACTTCCGTCCGAGCCCCGAACAACGACCGAATCGTCGCACTGCTCGATGGCTACTACCTCGATGCCACGGCGAAGATCGATGCTTTGGAAGCTCGCGCGCTCGCCGGTGGAGCAGCGCTTCGAGAGCGGGCTGATTGAACATCGAAGAGGCTGGCCAGCCCGAGGGCCCGATCCCGGAACGACCGAAGCGCAGCAGCGTCGCCCCGGCACCATTGCGCCACTCGTAGATGTCTGCCGGCTCGCTGATGGCGTGCAGTTCAGCGCCGATCCCGCACGATTGGAAGATGCGACCGACCTCGTCGTCGAAGTGCACGGCTCGGGGCAGTGGGTAGGGCTCGGGTCGACGCTCGAGGACGACGACGGAGCGCTCGAGCTGTGCCAGCAAGATGGCCAGAGTGTTCCCGACGGGTCCGTAGCCGACGACAGCGACGTCCGCATCGATGCCGGAGCTGGTCATGCCTGACGCAGCGCCTGATGGCCCCAAGCACTGATGCGGTCGTACCGGCGGTTGTCAATCCAGGGGTCGGAGATGACGCGTGCGCCATTGCCGACCTCGACCAGAAATCCGGCGGGGCTCGCGACGTAGAAGCTGAACATGCCGTCGTTGTCGTGGCGTCCGAGCCCGTTCGGAATGGCGAGGCTCGACGCCCACGCCCGATCGAACGCGGCACCGACATCGTCGCGCGACTTCGTCTCGACCATGAGGTGATGGAGCTTCTGCGGCAGATCGAAGGGAGCCCTGGCTAGTGCCAGCGTGTGGTGGCGGGCGTTGCAGTGGTAGAAGTGGACCTCGAGTTCGATTCCCGCGGCGATCTCCATCTGTAGCCAGTCGGACTGCTCGAGACCGAGAGCCTCGGTGGCGAAGGTGTGAGCCTCCTCGAAGGCTGTGATGACGAACACGACGTGCCCGAAGCCGACGTCCTCAGTCAGAAAACCGCCAGGCATCAGCGGGGAGAAGAAGGGTGGGAGCGCAGCCTGAAGCCCTTCGACCAGTTCGACTCGCACCCCCCAAGGAGCCGCCACCGATGCCATCCGGCTGACCCGGCGGTTCCTGCACTCGTCGTCGCTGCCGACCTCGACATTGTACCCGGCCTCTTCGAGCCGTTGCATGGCTCGGTCGTAGGACGGTGTGTCCACCGCCTCGAAGGCGAGGTAGACGGCGTCGTTGGCTGGTCCCGGGTGCACGATGACCCGGTGGGCCTTGTCGTCGTTGCGCCAGGTAACGGTTCCTTCGGGTGCGGCTTGCGCGCCTGGGAGAAGGCCGATCACTTCGGCGAAGAACGGTGTCAGGCTGCCCGGGTCGGGGACCTCGATGCCGAGGTAGGCAAGCTCGATGTCATGTCGCACGGAAGGTCCTTTGCTCAGTGCCCGAACAGCAGCAGACAGACGGCGTCAGCATGCGCTTCGACGACGTCGGAGGCGCTTGGGTCGATTCCGGTGAGACGCCGGCACTCGGGGCCGAGGACGAACATCGTCGGTCCTGCGCCCGTCACGATGTAGTACAAGTGCGCTGCGGGGATGGCGGGTAGGTGGCCCCGCTCGACGAGCCGGTCGAACAGGGCGGTCGTCCATTCGTAGATCGGCCGGATGTGCCGGTCGACGAGCCAGTCCATGCGGGGCCCGTCGTTCTTGCACTCCTGCGTGATGATGCGGTGCAGCTGCGGCCGGCTCGCCGAGAAGAAGATGAACTCCCGCACGAGCAGCCGCGCCACTGTGAGCTCGTCAACGCCCCGAAGGCCATTGGCTCGAGCCCTCAAGGCGGCGTTGAGGGTTTCGAACAGCCGGTCCGTCGCCGCCCGCCAGAGCTCGTCCTTGGAACTGAAGTGATAGTTGAGCAGGGGTTGGGTTACCCCTGCCCGAGCCGCGATCTCCCGGGTGGTCGCCCCGTCGAAGGAGAGTTCCGAGAACAGTTCGAGGGCCGCATCGAGGATCCGTTCCCGTGTCGCATCCGCCGAGGGCCGTGTCGCCCTTCTCGGTGCCTCGGCTGCCGTGATCGTGGCCATAGCAGTTATCTAATCATATGATCAGCTTTTTGACTAGTCTCTGGTCGAACGATCAGCCTATCCGGGCGAACAGGGAGCGTCATTCGTCGCTTATCCCGATCGGACTGCTTGGTCGCCCGGATGCGTTGCCTCGACCTGCCGCTGGTCCCGTCACCTCGTCTGCCCGGCATCACCCGCACGGCTGAGCCGCACGAGCGGAGGAGAGAGGGAGCTATCTCTTCTATCGCAAGCGAGCAGCGACGGGGAGGTGCTTGACGCCGCCCACGAAGTTGGCCTGGGCGAACTCGGGCTCCCCGTCGAGAGTGATGTCGTCTACGGCGGCGAGCAGCTTGGGCAGGAGGGTGCGGATTTCACGCCGAGCGAAGGTCGAGCCCAGGCAGAAGTGCTCGCCGCCACCGAAGGCGATGGTCCGGTTTGCGTTGGGCCTTGCTATGTCGAACGCCATGGAGTCGCCGAACATCTTCTCGTCGCGGTTTGCCGACGGGTACGACAGCAGCAGGCGGTCGCCAGCGGGGATCTGCACGCCCGACAGGACGCTCGGCTCGGTCAGGTAGCGCAGGAAATGGCGTACCGGCGAGGTCCACCGGATCATTTCGTCGGTGGCGTTGCCCGCCAGTGCCGGGTCATGCTGTAGCGCTTCGACCTGCCCCGGGTGACGCAAAAGCGCTTCGAGGCCGCCGGAGAGCGCGAACGACGTGGTGTCGTGGCCGGCGGTGGCCACGATGATGAAGTACCACATGGTGGCGTGGCGGTCCATAGGGCAGCCCGCCACGGTGCCATTGGCGATCACGGTGGCCAGGTCGTCGGCCGGGCGGGCGCGGCGTTCGTCGGCAAGGGAGGTGAAGTACTCCTCGAATTCGGCGATGGTACCGGTGACCATGGCGAAGGGGTCGCTGAGATCGCCGAGGTATTCGGGGTCCGCCGCGCCGAAAAGGCCCTGGGTGAGGCGCAGCATCGTACCCTCGTCCTCCTCGGGAATCCCGAAGATGCTCATGATCACCCGCAAGGTGTAGGGGACGGCGATGTCTTGGGCGAAGTCGCAGTGGCCGCCCATGGCGCGGAACACGCCCACGAACTCGTCGGCGATGGCATCGATAGCGACCTGGCGCTGGGCCACAGCGCGGGGCCGGAACCAATCATTGGCCAGCGCCCGGTGCTCCCGATGCTCTTCGTCGTCCATGTGAATGAGGGTCTTGGGCTCGACGCCCATGGCTCCGAGCATCTCGAATTGAACATCCGGGCCGAGCACCGAGTTGCGGGTGTTCCGAAATTGGTCGTTGTGGCGGGCCACGGTGAAGACATCGTCGTAGCAGGTGACGGCCCAGAACGGCGTGTAGCCTTCGGCCTCGACCCGCAGCACCGGATCGTGGGCGCGCAGATCGGCCGCCACTGTGTGCCACGACTCCTGATCGGCGTAGGCCACCGGGTCGATGAAGATCGCTCCCCGGGTGTCGGATATTTGGGTGATCGTCATTCGCTCCTTCGCTTGACTTCGCCGAGAGGTCACACTCGGATCGGGACCGGCGTACGCCGACCAACCTGTCGATGGGGTTCGAACGTAGTCTCATCTGTTCTGCTAGCCATCGCCGACTGGGATCCGCGACGCCAGATCGGTGCCAGTACAGCCTCCGGCGCCGAGTTCTCCCAGGTCAGCGCACCATAGGGGGTTCGAACATCGTCCCATTATGTAGATGGGGCTTTCGGGCTCCCTGTCAAGATGGCTGGGAGGTCAGAGCTCCGGGGTCGGCGCGCTGCCGGCGACCTTCCACCCCGGCTTGCGGAGTCGATCCATGAGTAGCGGCGGAACGATCCCGATCACGAGTATCCCTCCCAGGACGAGGAGGGCGTAGAGCAGCCGGTTCGAATGGCCGAACTGCGACGGTGCGATGAAGCCGATGACCAGAGCTGCCACCGACGACACCGCTCCGACGGTACACAGAAGGCGGAGCGCCGGTGCACGGTACCCGCGGGCGTGGTCCGGCTGCTTCCGACGCAACCTGACCGCTGCGATGAACATCAGCATGTACATGATGAGATACACCTGCGTGGCCATCACGACGAATATCCAGTAGTCACGCGAGACGTCCGGTATGAATGCGTAGAGCAGGGCGATGACGGTGATCACGATCGCCTGTCCCGTCAAGATCCGTGTCTCGATGCCCTTCCCGTTTACCTTCTGAAAAAAGGGAGGAAGGAAACCCTGCTCGCGCCCGATCCTGAGCAGACCTTCGGAGGGACCGTCGAGCCAGGCGATCATTCCCGCAAGGGCCCCTATCGCAAGGGCGATCGCGACCAGTGGCACAGCGAACTTGATCCCGAAGTGCGCAAAGAGACTGTTGAAGGCTTGCATGACGCCGGACGTGAAGCTGATCTCCTTCGCGGGGATCACCCAGGCGATCGCCAGCGTGGGAAGGATGAAGATGCCGAGGACGAGTCCCATGGCAAGAAAGATGGACTTGGGGAAATCCCGGCCGGGGTCCCGGCAGTCGTCAACATGCACGGCATTCACCTCGATGCCGGCATAGGTGAAGAAGCTGTTGACGACCAGGACGACACTTGCGATACCCGTCCACGCCGGTAGGAGATGGTGCGAGTTCATCGGGGCAGCCGAGTGATTTCCCTGGGCCAGGTAGGCGATGCCGAGAGCGACGAGGATCGCCCCCGGGATCAGGGTCCCGATCAGCGTCCCACTCGAGGAGAGCTTGGCCACGAGTCCAACTCCCCGCGAGGAGATGAACACACCTCCCCAGAACAGCCCGATGATGACCACGGCGTTATAGACGCCATTGGCGGCCAGGCTCGGATCGATGACGTAGGCGAGCGTCCCGGCGACGTAGGCGAGCAGGGCAGGATAATAGAAGATCGTCTGGGCAAACTCGCACCAGACGGCCAGGAGCCCCATCGGGGCGGATACACCTTCTCGTACCCAGTTGTAGACGCCACCCTGCCAGCCGGACGCCAACTCCGCTGCAACCAAGGAGACGGGCACCAGGAATACGAATGCGGGGAGGACGTACAGGAACACCGAGGCGAGACCGAAGACCGACGTGGCAGGGGCGGACCCGAGATAGCCGACGGATCCCACCGTCATCATCGCCAACACCGTCCAGGAGATGTACCGCCGGGGGGGAGCCTTGGCCGCCCTGAGGGTCGCGCCGGTCGGCTCGTGATCGGAGACGACTCCCTCGGCAATCGTTGGCCGTGGCTGATGGCGTCTTCGCACCCACATGGGCTACGGACCCACCTCTTCTCCTCGACCTATCACCACGTTACGTGGCGCGAGCGACGCCGCCCGATCCGTCTGCCATTCACGGGTCTCCGGCAAGCCCCAGTGCCACACAGGTAGATCGAGGGGCGCCGACGCCCTGGCCATCCTCTCCCACCATCATCGCCAAAGTCGTGAGTTTGCCTCCTGCGCCGGTCGGTGAGGCCGACGAAAGGTGAGAGGATCCCGTGGGAGGGATGGTGTGAAGGTCCTGGTCACAGGAGGAACGGGATTTGTCGGCTCCCACACCGTCGCGGCCCTGATCGGTCGCGGGCACGAAGTTCGTATCCTCGCTCGCAGTCCGGACCGGGTGCCACGCGTCCTCCAACCCTTCGGGGTAGTCGCCGAGGTCACGGGCGGAGACGTCACCGATTCGGATGCTGTTGCGGCGGCGCTTGACGGCTGCGACGCCGTCATCCACACAGCCGCCAAGATCGGTGTAGGCGGGGCCGGGGGACAGACGACAGACGTCAACGTCGTGGGAACCCGCACCGTTCTCACCGAGGCCCGAGCCGCCGGTCTGGATCCGGTCGTCTACACCTCGACAATAACGGCGTACCTCCCCAGCCAGGACGACGTGGTGACACCGACATCGGCGCTCGCCGAACCGCGGTCGGCCTACGGTGCCTCGAAGCGCGACGCTGAAGTACTGGTGCGCCGCCACCAGAGGGAGGGCGACCCGGTCACGAGCTTCACCCTGGGAGGGATCTACGGGCCGACATCGCCCCATCTCGAGGGGAGCTTCGCTGCGATCCTCGGGGCACTGGGTTCGATGATGCTCGTGCCGCCAGGCGGTCTGGGAGTGGTCGATGTCCGTGATGCAGCCGAGCTCCTCGCTCGCGCCGTGGAACCTGGGAAGGGGCCAAGGCACTACCTCGCAGGTGGCCAGTACGTCACATGGGCAACATGGACCGAGCTCCTGAGTGAAGCCGCCGGCGTTGACCTCCACGGCCACGAAATCAGCGCCGACGAAATGGTGGATCTTGGCCGCCAGTTCGACACCCAGCGGGCCGAAGGGACTGCTGTCGACGTTCCGCTGTCGGAGGAGGCGGCCATCATCATGGTCAGCGGGGTTCCGACCGACGACTCGATCACCCTGGCCGACCTGGGGGTGACCTATCGGCCATTGCTCGACACGTTCGGTGACACGGTGGCATACCTCCGCTCCGGCGGGCACCTGCCGAACCCTTGATCGACATATCTGGAGGGCAGATACGAGAGAGCATTGCGATGTTCGAACCCCAGGCTCAGCGGGAATTCACTCGAACAGGCGCGGGCAGGCGCGTGTTGGTCTGGATCGACAACATCCGCGGGGTGGCCCAGACCGGCACTGTGAGGAGGCATTCCACCTGCCAGTTGCCTTGCCGAAGT
Source organism: uncultured Acidimicrobiaceae bacterium (assembly GCA_963769775.1). Taxonomy (GTDB): domain Bacteria; phylum Actinomycetota; class Acidimicrobiia; order Acidimicrobiales; family RAAP-2; genus Bog-756. The sequence continues at coordinate 17,410 of CAVYNC010000003.1, forward strand.
GGGCGCTCGGGACGCGCTCGTCAGAGTTGCGCCGGCAGCTCCCCGGGGCACCTGCATCCCCGGAATATGATTCGACGAGGTCGGCTCGAGCTGGTCACGTCACGTCGAAGGTGGCGCTGGCAAAGTCGCCGATGGCATCGGTGGCAACGATGGAGTGCGGGCCTTTGGCTCCCGCCGCCTTGGCGGGGATCTTTCCTTTGCAGGCGAACGCGCCGGTGGCGGTAGTGGTGGCGGTGCAGATGCTCACCTGCGGAGGCCACGGGGCCGGCAGCCCTGTCAGATAGACGACTCTCACTGATTCACCGCCGGCGAAGTTGGTTCCCTTGACCGTGACCGCTGTCGCCGGAAGGCCCTTGGCGGGGGAGACGCCCATCAATGCGGGTGGGTTGTACGTGAACTGGTCAGCGGGCGTCACCGGGCTCGTGCCCCCTGGTGTGGTCACGGTGATGTCGATCTGGTCACCGGCTGTCTCCCCAGGAACGATGTACACGCTGAGCGTGGTGTCGTTGATGACCTGGAAGGCGGTCGGCGTGTCGCCGTCGCTGACGCCCGTCGTCCCGACGAAGTGCGTCCCGGTGACCGTCACGTAGTAGCCACCGCTCATCGGCCCGCTCTTGGGGCTTACCCTGGTGACCGATGGTCGCCCGTAGAACGTGAACTGGTCATTCGAGCTGGTGGAGCTGGTCCCGCCCGGCGAGGCCACGGTCACGTGCACGGTGCCCGGACTCTCGGCCGGTGAGACGGCGGTGATCGACGTGTCGCTATTGATCGTGTAGCTGGCAGGGGTCGTGCCGAAGTACACGACGGTGGCGGGGGTGAATGCATCACCCGAAATGGTCAGGCTGGTGCCGCCCGCGGCCGGCCCCTGAGTCGACGAGATCCCGGTCACCCTGGGCCTCGGAGTGAAGCTCGGCGCCAGCTGGAGGCAGGCACTGGGGACGGCGCCGACCTGGCTGGTGCACTTGAAGTTGGTCGTGTTGTACACCTGGTTGCCCGTCGGTGGATCGGTGGCCGTGAACGTGGCATCGACCGTCGGGGCTCCCGACAGCACCGAATAAGAAAGCAACGCCCCCGTGAGGTCCCACGTGTCGCTGGTCCACGCCGTGTGGGTAGTGGAATGCCCGCCACGGCCGCTTCCGTTACACGTCGTCGTGAGCAAGACGTCACCGGTCGGATAACCGGCGGCCGGGTCGATAGTGGTGTCGAACCCGGTGGCGTAGGCGTTCTCCCCGATCCCGCCACAGTCGTAACCGAGCACCGAAAAGGCGGTGCCCTGGGGGACGAGCAGTTGGATCGGCGAGGTAGCAGCTGCCGCGCTCCCAACCCAGAACATGCCAACCAGCCCTGCCGCGATCGCGGTCAAGCCCACAATTGCTCTTCGAACCATCAGTCCATCCTTCCGATAGTCGACGTCTTCTGCAGCACAAGGCCCCGGGCTGCCAGTAGGACGGCAGCTGCAACGACCCGGGTGTGACCGTCCAGGCGCATCAGCATTGCTCCTCTTGCGGGAAGGCCCCACGCTGCGCCCGGGGGCTGATGGTGCTCATCGGCACCTAACGTAGGCTACGAGGCGAACCTGACGCACCGATGACGATCATGGGGTCGTTGGTCGTGCTTCTGGGTGGGCTTGGAGGCAGAGCGCCCGGTGGGTCGGGCTCGCACGGCTCGCTCAGCCAGGCCACTTCGCCGATCTTGCGGCGAGACCTCCGTCACCGGAATTCCGCCCCGGTTCAGACTTTAATACCGCATTTACCCAGGTCAGCGGGCCAGGAGGGGTTCGAAACATACTGCCTTACATCCACCCCGTTATCAGAATCACTACATTTTTTCCCTGTTTCGAACCCCTGAACAGGGGATTCAGCGTCCGAGGACGGCGATCTCGAAACGCGATCGAGCGATCCGAGCCGAACGGGTGAATTCCCCAGGAACGGAGTTCCAGCCGTTCGCGTGTACCTGTTGGGCCACTACCCGCGTCACTACGATCATTTTACTGATGGGCACAGTCCCGAGACCGAGATCCCTGAATCCCGGATGAGCATTCGTCGATTGCGGCCGGCCAGGACCGCTGCGGTCCTCGTGGTGATCCTGGCTGTCGCGACCACGCTCGTGTATTTCGCGGCTCATGACAATGCTCACGATTCCTCCGCCCCATCAGCCATACGACCCGCAAGCGGCGACGGGCGCCGAATCCGGGGCACCGGGTCGGCTTCGACGAGTCTTCCGGCCACGACCACTTCCGCGCCCACCACCACGACCACCGAGCCTGGGACTTTGCCGCAGACCGACACACTCCCTTCGGTGGACACCGCGCAGTTCCAATCCCAGATGGCAGCACTGTGGACAGGAATTGCGAACGACTCTGCCAGTGATGCGATGCCCGCGTTCTTCCCCGAGGCCGCCTACCTGCAATTGAAGACGATCGCCGATGCATCGGGAGACTTCGAGGATCGGCTGCTGCACGACTACGAACTGGACATTGCTGCCGCCAACTCGCTCCTCGGCCCCGACGCTGCCGGCGCCACGCTCGTCAGCGTCAATGTCCCCTCCGAGAATTCACACTGGATCACACCGGGGGTTTGCGACAACGATGTCGGTTACTTCGAAGTGGCCAACTCGAGGATCGTCTATCAGGAGGACGGCCAGACTCGCTCTATCGGGATTGCTTCGCTGATTTCCTGGCGTGGCGTGTGGTACGTGGTGCATTTGGGGGCCATTCTCCGCAATACAGACTCCGGGGTCGTGCTCGATCCCGAGACAGGGCCCGGCTCGTCACCCCCGTCGTCCACCTGCTGATGGACACTCAGTGCGCGGCGATGACAGCGATGAAGTCTCGCGTCCAACCCACCCGGTACTGATCTGCCGGCCTGTTCTGGCCGGGAATCAGGGTGACCAGGGGTGTACCGCCGGTCGGTGCCGCATCGGCCTGCACCCATTCAGGATTGATGTCGAGTTGCATGGCGTTTACCGCACCCGTCTCTACCAGGGCGTCGGCCAGATCGGTCGGGGTCAGCGACATTCCCGCGGCGTAGAGAATGTCGCCCTCCGAATCCTGCCCCAGCCCGCTCCGAGCCACGGCGGGGCCCGGGCCGAGCATCGCACCCCATGTTGCGGCGTCACCGACCGTCGGGCTGGCCAGCCCGCCGCTGACCAGCGGAGGAAGATTCTGCCGGACACTCGCCACCTGCTCGCCAGGTGCGGGTAGCCCGTCTCCCCAGACGCCGACGTGGGTCGCGCCGTCAGCGTCGATTACGAAGCTGGCCATGCCGTTGACGAGGGGGTTCAGCACCTCTCCGTCGAGCTCGAAACCGCCGGCATCGGATGACTCCTTGAATCCGCCGTTGAACGCGGCCAAAAGCAGCGGGGCCTCGTCCGGGCCGATCGAAGCTCGGCTGTCAAGGGGGATCACTGCGCTGCCAACTGTGGGATCGGAGGTCCCCACATGCAGATCGAACCGAACGTACCCGGAACGGAACCGAATGACGGTCACGGCCCCTCCGAGTGGTCCGGTGATGGTTCGCTCATCGATGGCGATGCCAACGGACTCCCGGCTGACAGGAGTCCAACCTGGCTGATCCGTCGTGGTCGTGGTCGGAGGAACAGTTGTGGAGGTGGTCGGCGCAGGACGGTGCACCGCATCGTGCCGGGGTGTGGCCGCGGACGGACCTACGGGCCTGGATTGCGTTCCTGAGGCGCAACCCGACGCGAGCAATGCCAGCACCACAGCAAGGCACCAGCAACCCAGCTGTCTAGACCGCCGGGATCCCGGCAGCAGGCCGAACGTTTGATGGCTCACGTTTCCCCTTGTCGGTGATCCAGAAGGGATCGAACAACGTCCTGGGCAGTCTCGCAGCAGCCATACTGCGACGGAGGTCAGCCGACTTCCGTCGTCCGCTGAGCGGGGATAGGCACAGTGTTCGGGTCCGACGGGCACAGGACTTGGACACGACCTACGATTCGGTCGTGCGGTTCAATCACATGGAACTGACTTTCGCCCGCGGCACCTTGACCGATGAGTTCCGCGAGGAGGTCGACGCCTTCTACCGCTCTGTGTTCGGTTGGGCGGCGACCGATACCGACGTCGTAGGCCAGCGATGCCACATCCTGCTTCCGGACGCCGACCAGTTCATTCTGCTGGCCGAGAGCGGCAAGCCGATGAGCTCGCCGGGTTTCGATCATCTCGGTCTGCTCCAGGACTCGCGGATCGAGGTCGACAACCTCCTCGAGGCGTGCAAGAACTATCGGGAGAAGGACGATCGAGTACAGATCCAGGAGTACGAGGATCTGGTGTATCCGAACCTCACCGTGCACGCGTTCTATGTGAAATATCTGCTTCCGATCTATTTCGACGTCCAGTCGATGGATCGCGCCTGATTGGCCCCACCGCGAATCCTCACCCGACGAACCGGTCGGGTGACCACCGGGCGAGCTCGCCGGCCACCACGGGATCCAGGTCCGGTCCAACCGCCAGATGTCCGGCGCCCGACGCCTCGACCATCGATTCCGCCAGCACCGCCGCGCTGAGCGGCCCGAGCAACAGCCCTTCCGCCCCGTGACCGGTGGCGACGAAGGCGTTCGGCCACCCGGGCAATGCGCCGACCAGCGGCATCCCGTCGGTACTGACCGGCCGGGACCCCACACGCACCTCGACCAACTCGGCCGCGCCCAATCCGGGTGCGGTCCTCAGGCACTCCCGCAGCAGCTGGTGCACCCCGTCGGCGGTCACCCGGTGGTCAAACCCGGCCGCTGCCTCCATGGTCCCGCCGCAGGCCACCAGGCCGCCCGGCCAGGGGACCAGATAGAACCCGAGCACCGGCTGGACAATGGCCCACTTCGACGTGTCGACGTCCGCCAGACGGAGATGGACGATCTGGCCCTTGAGCGGCCCGACCGGCAGGACAACCCGGAGGTCTCCGGCCAGCTCCTCGGTCCAGGCCCCGCCGCAGAGGGCCACCGCCCCGGTCGGGATGTCGCCGCGATCGGTCCGCACCGCCTGCACCCGCCCGCCATCGGGACCGCCGATAATCCCGGTGACCGCGTCCTGCCGCCACGACACCCCCCGGCGCTCGGCCGCGGCCTGCAGGGCACCCCTCAGGACTCTGCCGTCTACCCGCCGTCCGTCCGGGTTGTAGAGCGCCCGTCGGACGGTGCCGAGGACCGGAAAGCGTTGGCGAGCCGCTTCCGGATCCAGCTCCTCGACCCCCACATCTCGGCCGAGCATCAGCTCTGAAGCTGCCTCCATGGTCGCATCGTCACCTGGACGCTCGGCGACCAGCAGCGAGCCGGTCCGGGCATACCCGGTGTCGGCGACCCCGTCGGCGCCGAGCTGGTCGACCAGGCTCTCGTAGTGCCTCGCCGCGGCGCGCCCGACGGCGAAGGCTCCCGGTGCGGGGTCCTGGTTCGTCTCGGGTGAGAGGATGCCGGCCCCGGCGTCACTGGCCCGGCCCGGGTCGTGGCGGTCGACGACCACGACCGTGGCGCCACGGTGGACAAGCTCGTAGGCGAGCGCCGTCCCCACCAGGCCGCCGCCCACCACCACACAGTCGGTGGACCGACCACCCCGGACTGACCGATCGCTCCCTGCGGAGGTCGTCGGAGACCCACTCACTCGACCACCAAGACGTTACGACTGGGCCTGCGCCGGCACAGCGGAAGGGACGCCACGAAGTGCATCATTGGATTGTGCCCGGTTTCTGGGCCACGGGGTCGGTTGGGCGTCGCAACCATGGACCTAGGGTTGCCCCATGTCGAAGGCGCCTAGGCGGTGGGTGGTACTCGTCATAGCCGGGGTTGCCGCACTGGTGGTGGGAGCAGTGGCGGTCATCCTCCAATCGGGATCGGCCGGGCCAGTAGTGGCGGCTCCCGAGAGTCCCGCCGGTTCACCCATCACGGTTCCCTTGGGCCCTTCCTCGGGTGGACCGGCCGCTCTTGTGGATCCTGAGGCCGGGACCGGGATCGGGACCGCGGAGCCGGCGAACGTGAGCGAGTTCCCGGGCGCTTCGGTACCCCTGGGAATGGTCCAATTCAGCCCCGATACCTCACCCGACCGCCAGGTCACGACCGGCTCGGGCTACGACTACGCCGACCGCGACATCTCCGGCTTCAGCCTGACCCACCTTTCCGGGCCGGGCTGCGCGATCTACGGCGACATTCCCATCCTGCCGATTGGCGGCCCGCTGCCCGCCAACCCCGAGGCCGCGGTCCAGCCCTTCTCGCATGCGACCGAGCGGGCGTCGGCCGGCAACTACGCGGTGAGTGTCGGTTCGGGAGGCCAGCACATCGGCGTCCAACTCACCGCCACCACCCGGAGTGCGCTGGGGGTATTCACCTTTCCCGCAACTCCATCGCCTACAGGGGAAGCCGGGCCCGCTGACGGTAACGACCTCTTGTTCAAGGTCAGTGACTCCGCCAACGGTTCGAGCGACGCGCGGGTCCAGGTCGTCGGGACCGACGAACTCACCGGATCGGTGACCAGCGGTGACTTCTGCGGCATCCCCGGCAACTACACCCTGTACTTCGCGGCGCGCTTCTCCAGTGCGTTTGTCGCCAGTGGCACCTGGCGGAACAGCGCAGTGGGCTCGACAGGGTCCTGCGCGGGTACGGCCGACGTGGCCTGTGGTGCATGGCTCAGCTTCCGTCGTCCGGACCGAACGGGACGTCAGAAGGTCTTGGTCAAGGTTGGCGTCTCCTTCGTCTCGATGGAGGGGGCCACCGCCAACCTGGCCGCAGAGGATCCCGGCTGGAACTTTGGGAAGATCTCCGATGCGGCCACGGCCGAGTGGAACGGGCTCTTGGGCCGTGTGGCCGTCCAGGGCGGCACCGAGACTGCCCGGCGCATCTTCTACACAGCCCTCTACCACTCCTTGTTGTTCCCCTCGGTCTTCAGCGACGACGACGGCCAGTACGTGGGCTTCGATCACCGGGTCCACACATTGGCGAAGGGTCAGGTGCAGTACGCCAACTTCTCGGAAAGTGATATCTACCGATCCGAGGTTCCCCTCCTGGCCATCTTGTTGCCGGGGCCGACCTCCCAGATGGTCCAGTCACTTCTGAACGACGCCGCCCAGACAAAGGGTGGCTTCTTGCCCAGGTGGGCGATCGCCGACAACGACGCGAGTCAGTGGGACGGGGACTCGGCCGACCCGATCATCGCCGACGCCTACGCCTACGGGGCGCGCCAGTTCAACCTGACAGATGCGCTCAAGGCGATGATCCACGGGGCCACCGTCCAGGAGAACGGCCTCGTGGCCGAGCGGCAGAATTTGACCCAGTACGAGTCTCAGGGTTGGGTGCCAGAGCTCTCCTATGACCTGACCTCGTATCCCTATACCGACGGGGGTTCGGAGACCCTCGAGTACTCGATCGACGACTTTTCGATCTCGCAGCTGGCTCTCGCAGCGGGCGAGCGGGCGAAGGGGGCGGTCTTCTCCAAGCGTGGCCAGAACTGGCAGAACCTGTTCAATCCGGCCACGGGGTATCTCTCGGCCCGACAGGCCGACGGGAGCTTCCCGGCCGGCCCGGCCTTCCAGCCGGCGAGTCCCGCGCTCGAGGCCCAGGGGGTGGCCCAGCAGGGCTTCGAGGAGGGCAACGCCATCCAGTACACCTGGGCGGTTCCCCAGAACCTGGCCGGACTCATCGGGCTGATGGGCGGGGACCAGGCGGCTGTGGCCAAGCTCAACACGTTCTTCACCCAGCTCAATGCGACCCGATTCGCGCCCTACGACTGGGCCGGGAACGAACCGGGCGAGTGGATCCCCTTCGAGTACGACTACGCCGGTGAGCCCTGGGAGACCCAGTCCGTCGTGCGTCGCATCATGACGCAGCTCTATCCACTCGCCCCAGCCGCCGAGCCCGGCGAGGACGACCTGGGGGCGATCTCCTCATGGTACGTCTGGGCCGCCCTGGGTCTCTACCCCGAGACCCCCGGGGTGGCCAACCTGGTCATGACGAGCCCCGTCTTCCCCCGGGTGACCATCACCGAGGGGAACGGCCACACCCTCACCGTCACCGGCACGCACGCCCCCGATGAGTACATTCAACATGCTCATCTCGCGATCGGATCTGGCGGGCCCTCGACCTGGGACAAGCCTTGGATCCCCAGCAATGCCCTCTCGGAGGGAGCCGCCCTCTCGGTCGACTTGGGTACATCTCCCAACAACGCATGGGGGTCGACCACATCGGCACGCCCCCCCTCGTTCTCGCAAGGTGCCGCCACCGCAGTGCCTTTCACGACCCCGGGCGGAACACTCACGGTGCCCGCCGACAGCGGCGCCACCTTCCAGCTCGGCGTGCAGGAGGAAGACACGACGAGTTCAGGGCCGGCTCGAACGGTTTCGTGGCACGTGGTTCCCTCGGGAGAGGCCGCCGGTGTGACCGTCTCACCGAGTTCAGGAACCTTGCGTGTGGTCGATGGCCGTTCGACGACTCCGCTTCGGGTGACTTCGCAAAGCCCGGGAACCTCGTCGGTCACCATTGATCTGTACCAGGGTGGCGATCCCCTACCGAGCCTGACCATGGACGTCGACGTCCTCCCCTGATCACTGCCGCGAATCTCGCGTCACAGTCCTCATAGAGACCGAGATCTTCGGCGAATCCCGGTCACATCACTGTCGATGTGCAAACCCTGAGTCAGGAGGCGGTGACCGCTCTGGCGTAGACCAACGTCGTGACCTCATCCGTGGAGGTGTCGATGAGCTCGACCTGGACAGGCGCATCGGGTCCGGTGCCCAAGAGTGTGCTCCGGGTGCGAACTGGACCTGTCTGCGCCATACGGAGATATCGGAGGTCGAGGTCCGTAACCACGACGGGCGACTCGAAGCGTGTCGCCATCAGATCTTCGGCTGCGGCTTCAGCCAGAAGCGCGACCATCGCGCCCTGAAGCGTTCCCGCTGGATTGCGGAGGTCGGGCGTGACCTCGACCTGCACCACGCCTTCGGCCGCATCGATCACCTCGATGCCAGCCTCCTCGCGCAACGGTCGGGTCAGCGTGGTGGGATCGCGGAAGATCGCAGGGATTTGTCCAAGCGGCACATTCGGTTTTGGCGGATCAGTTGCCCTGCGCGGGATGTTCACGAACCCGATGGCACCGACAGCGATCGGCGCTCCTTCGTCGGTCCTCAGGTCGACGAGGCACGTGGCCGATCGGCGCCCCTGACGCAGGATCTTGCTGGTCGCGTCGATGCGTTCGGGTGCCGGCAGCGGGCGCATCCGGACCGACATGTCCGAGGTGAGTGTCCACATGTCGGCATCCTGGTCCAGAGGGATTCCCGCCACCACGTCGACGACGAACGACAGGACACTGGCCCGCACGACGCCGTTGTGCAGCGTCTCCCGCTGTGGGCTCAGTTCGATGATCAGGGCAGTGTCCTCGAACCGAGCCGTCACCCCGAGCCGACTTGGAACCGATATCCCCGGACCCGATATGTCTGTCACGTGGTCTCCAGAGTCGACATGAGTTTCAGATGCTACCGGCGATGGTCCTCGAGCCGGTCGGCGCTACTGCTTCGGGCGGGTGAGGCCTCGCTCAAGGGCGTCGAGGTGCGGCTAGCGCCGGGTAGGAGACAAGCACCGGGCGATCTTGCCCGATGTAGGTCACTCAGTCATTGCCGGGATTTGACCGGCGCAACAGTACCGATACGGAGTGGACTCGAGGAGCCACGACTGTGAACGACATGGCAGCGCGGCCCAGCGTCCGCGATCAGACGTCAATCGGGCGGAGGAGTACCAGGGGTATCTCGCGCTTCGTCTTGCGCTGGTATCCGGCGTAGTTGCTGTGTTCAGCGGTGATCAGCGGCCATAACCTTGCCCGATCCTCGGGGTCGGCGATCTCGGCTCGCATCCGTTGGGGCGGTTTGCCACCCACGGACACGGTCACCTCCGGGTGGTCTTTCAAGTTGAGGTACCACGCGGGATGGTGATCATCGCCTCCGCGTGACGCGACGATGACGATCGTCGAACCCTCCTGATAGGGCGACGTGAGCATGGTCGCACGAGGTTGGCCGCTGCGCCGCCCCGTAGTCGTCAGCTCGATCACCGGCATCCCACTCGCCCGCCAGCCGAGCCGGCCACCGGTGGCTCCGAGCACCATGCGGTGAACACGATTCATTGCCTTCAGGGCGAGGTCCGAGGGCATGCAGAAATATTAGAACAATCCTTGTGAATCGGCCGGGTTCAGTGTGTCCGGACGTGCCGCAGTGGGTCACGCTGCCGACGATCAGGGACCCGTTGGCAGGCACCCCGTTAGGTATAGGGTCGACGCATCCGAGCGGGAGGTACAGGCGTGACCGGCGAGATCTTTGGCGGGGGCGGTTTGGTCATTCTCGTCATTGCCCTCGTAGCAGTCGTGGTACCGATTTGGGCACTTATTGACTCCATTTCACGACCGAGCGACGCATTTACCGCCGCAGGATCATCAAAGGGAATGTGGATCGCACTGATCGTGCTGTTCTGGCTCTTCACTGGAATCGTTGGAGTCATACTTTCCTTCGTGTACTTGGCTTCGATTCGACCTCGGGTAAGGGCCGTGATGACCTGACAGTGGGTCCTAACCCGGCTATTCGGGACATGCCGCAATCACCCGAGGGAGCACGATTGGGTCGCTCGAGTGCAACGCCTAGGGTCCAAGATTGTATGGCGGCCTCCGAACGGGTTCTTAGAGCGCTCAGCGGATAGGGACAGCATCCTGGTGACCAGCGGTTCCGCCAGTCGATGAGCTTGGCGGTGAGCAGGAAGACGACAGCGAGGGCGAACTGGGCGAGACGGTGGACGGTCTTGCGGTCGGTATTGCGGCGAAGCTGGCCAAAGTTCGAGAGCCAGGAGTTGGTGCGCTCGACCGGCCAGCGGAGCCCCATCGGCTGGTGCTTCTTGGTCGTGCTCGCGCTCACCCCGTTTCCGCTTCTTGGCGATGACGGCGTCGTCGATGCTGGTGCTCCACGAGGCGCTCGCGGGTGGCCTCGGAGTCGTAGCCGCGGTCGAGCCAGATGGTCTCGATGTCACCGAGCAGTCCTCGCTCGGCGCGTCGTCGAGGGTCGGCGTCGAGCAGCACCGAGTCGTTGCGGTTGGCCCCGTCGATCGCCCAGCCGATCGGGATGCCCGTTCCGGTCGGTGAGGATCGACCACTTCCATCCGAGCTTGGCCCGGTCGGTCGGGTTCTTGCCCGTTCCCTCCCCGCCACTAGGGCTTTTGTGCAGGGACCCGTCGACCGCCACCTCGGAGAGGTCGAGCCCGATGATCTTGTCGTAGGCCGGCGAGGGCCTCGTGCGGCGACGGCGTCGAAGACCCCGGCCGCCATCCACTCGTCGCGTCGGGCCCGCAGCGGTCGTGTCGGACACCTTGTTCGCCGCAGAGCCGCTCGGCGTCCTCCCACGAGCACCCGGTGACCAGGCGCACCAGCATCACCTCGAAGCAGTCCCGGTCCGCGGCCCGCGGCCGGTGACAGCCCGAGCGGATGGGTCTCGTTGCGGACCGGGAGCAGGGGCTTCGACGGCAGCCCAGACGGCATCGACCACTTCGGGGTCGAGCGCGCGCATGATAGTGGAGGACCTCCACTCGGTCGTTGGTGGTTGGGTACAGCACCCCGATAGTCTCGGGGCCATCACAACGACCGGTGGATGGTCAAGGCGCCTCAGCAGGCAGTACTTGACACGGCGGGCTCACATCCCAATCCGCGCGCCCTGCTTAGTCCCTTTTGCCGTGGCTCAAGGCACGTTGCCTGCCCCCACTCGCGTGCATTTGCTGGCCCGGGGGTAGGCCTCTGTGGCTGTGGATATGACGCTGCGTAACACCGCCGAGTGGGTCGAGCGCCAAATGAAGGTTGCCGGGTATAGGGCCAGGCGAGTCAAGTCGCGGGACAAGACCATTGCCGCGTGGGCGGTCTCACTCGGACCTGGCTCTGACTGATCCGCTCATATCCGGCGGTAGTGGGCGCCCTTCGTAACCTCGCATCTCAGTGCGAGTGGCCTACCAGTAATGCAAACCCTCGCCGAGTTATAACCAGAAGTTGTGGATGCGCGATCTCCTGAAGGGCGCGACGTACCCTCCAAGTTGAGCAAACAACGAGTCCGCCGGCTGAGACCGGCGGGGAGGGATACGCCAATGTTGAATCTAGTCCATGACGCCACCGCGACCGCGGTGGACGACCCCGAGGCCCTGGCCATCGACCTCGACGAGCTGTGTCGGGTCGCTGCCAAAGAGATGCTGGCCATCGCCCTGTTGGCTGAGCGCCGGGCCTACCTCGACGACCATGCCTCCGAGCTCGATGCTGGCGGGCACCGCCGGGTGGTGGGCAACGGGTTCGCCCGGGCCCGGGAAGTGACGACTGGCGCCGGCGTGGTCGAGGTGAAGGCCCCGAGGGTCGACGACCGCCGCGACGGCGAGCGCTTCTCCTCGGCCATCCTGCCCGCCTACATGCGCAAGTCCCCGAAGGTCACCGAGGTCCTGCCGATCCTGTACCTGCGGGGCCTCTCGACGGGTGACTTCGCGGCCGCGCTCGGCGAGTTCTTCGGTTCCGAGGCGGGGCTGTCGGCCTCGACGGTCAACCGGCTCACCGAGGCGTGGCAGGACGAGCACCAGGACTGGTCGACCCGGGACCTCTCCGACATCGACTACGTGTACTTGTGGGCCGACGGGGTGCACTTCAACATCCGCCTGGAAGAGGACCGTCTGTGCTGCCTGGTGATCGTGGGTGTTCGCCCTGATGGGACCAAGGAACTGGTGGCGCTCGCCGACGGTTATCGCGAGTCGACCGACAGCTGGGCCGAGGTGCTCCGGGGACTGAAGGGCCGCGGGATGTCCGCCCCGGTCCTCGCCGTGGGCGACGGCGCGCTCGGGTTCTGGGCCGCACTCCGCGATGTCTACCCGACCACCCGCGAGCAGCGTTGCTGGGTCCACGTCACTGCCAACTGCCTCGACGCGCTACCCAAGCGTCTGCACACCCAGGCCAAGGACGCCATCGCCAAGATCTACTCGGCACCGTCGCGCACAGCCGCCCTCGAGGCGGTCAAGGCCTACGCGGACGAGTTCGGCGACTTCGAGAAGGCAGTGTGCAAGATCACCGGCCAGCTCGACGTGCTGCTCGCGTTCTACGACTTCCCCGTCGAGCACTGGATCCACCTGCGGACCACCAATCCCATCGAGTCCACCTTCTCGACGGTGCGCCTCAGAACCAAGGTCACCCGCGGTGCCGGCTCGCGCAAGGCGGGCCTGGCCATGGCCTACAAGCTGCTCGACGCCGCCCAAGATCGGTGGCGACGGATCAACGGCCACGAGCTCGTCCCGCTGGTCCGGGCGGGTGCCACCTTCGTCGACGGCAAGCTACGCGAAAGGAGTGGATCCACGACCGACGCTGACAACACCAACGGGTCCGTCGCTGCCTGAGTGAGAGATCTCATCCACAACTATTGACAATGACTCACCCTCGCCATCGCCAGAGGCAATCGACTTGAGCCAGCCCGGCCCATCGCATCCAAAGGAGTTGCGCGTCGACAGGGGCAAGCCGATCGTCCGGGTCATCACCAGAACGGCCGATGAGATTGAGGAACTGGCGGTGGAGCTCTGGGGTGGCCGAGGCGACAACTTCCAGATTGGCAAACACTCCGTCGTTATTGAGCTGCTGTGCGATCTCACTGAACAGATCCCGCTTTCGCTGATCCTCAACGTGGTGGATGGAGAATCCAGCGACAACGACATCGAACGATCCAAGCGGCGTCAGCGGATCATCCAGACTCCATTCTCGAACGTGTACCCGATGGTCGCCGTCGAATCGATCCCGGGCATACCCGAGCATGGCTTGCGACGAGTCCACGGCTACGACGCGCTCGACGCCTGGTCGATATTCGAGAACGAGAGCGGCGAGCCTGCCGTCGCCGCAACCCAGGTCAAGTACGGAGCAAGGTGACTCAGGCAGCACTGAAACCAGCACCTCCTCCCCGGCAGCACGTGGCGCCAATCCACCGATGCGGGTCAGGTAGCGATCGACCCGGTCAGGGTCACTCCATGTGGCTGCCTGCGGATTCTCGGGACCTGGTGAGGTGGTCACCTCTAGATACTGACCGATAGAGCGTCCCGGTGTCCGCCCTCGCCTGCTCCACTCGTGCCAGTCGGAGGTAGGCGATAAGCGCGGCTCTCCCGGTCATACGGGGGCACCTCTCTCCACCGGAATCGGATAGTCCACCGATAGGATCATCTCTTCATGAAACTGAGTCCGATTGAAGCACGGGTGGTCGGCAGCCTGGCCGAGAAGCAGTTAACAACGCCCCAGCAGTACCCCCTGACGATCAATGCCCTTGTCTTGGCGTGCAACCAGACTTCGAACCGCGACCCAGTGGTTGCCTACGACGACGGAACCGTCGAGCCGGCTTTGTCGTCGCTCAGGGAGGCCGGACTAATTCGCCTCGTTCACCCGTCTCACGGCCGCTCAGCCACCCGATACCGCCAAGTGCTCGACGAACGCTTCGGCCTTGGCGCTCGGAGTCTCTCCATCCTCGCGGTCCTCTTACTGAGGGGGCCCCAGACCGTTGGAGAGCTGCGAGCGCGCACGGAGCGGATGGCTGACTTTGGAAGCATTGCGGACGTCGAGACGGACCTAGACCGAATGGCCGAGGGCGACGACCCGCTCGTGGGCCGCCTGCCCCGGCGCCCTGGCCAAAAGGAGGAGCGCTGGGCAGAGACCCTCAGCACGGCGGCATCAGAGCCGAGCGACACCACTGAGATCACGCATCAACCCGATCGGGTTCATCAACGTCCGATGACTGACGAGGTCGCATCGCTGCGCTCCGACGTTGACGTCCTTCAACAGGAGCTCAGCCGAATCGCTGCCGCCGTAACGGAGCTACGCACAGCTCTTGGCCTTTAGGCCCACAGGGTCCGCATCGATCCGGTGGTCAGGGGTACGGTCGTCCTTGAGGCCAACACCACCGAACTCTATGACGTGGTGCATCCCGAAGATCGCTACGACCGCTCAATTGACATCGGATCGTCCTTGTTCAATCTGACCTTACGGCCAACGACCTGGATTTGGTGCTCAACCTGGGCCAAGACGGAGGTCATGTTCACGTCGTACCCGGAAGGTAGCGCAGGCACGGCGGCGGCAATTCTCCCTAAAGGAGCGCCTCTTGTCCAAGATTGAGGTCTCTTCCCGATTACAAAAGAACTCCGTCGACATTGTCGACCTGGTTGACGCCCCTACCACCGATCTGCCGGACACCTTCGGTGAGAAGGTCCATACTGTAGATGGGTGCCTCGCCTATCAGGCCGGGTTCATGTTGTGCTCGAGTTCGAACTCGCTAAGCTTCCCGTATCGCGTTCTTGTACGACACGAGCGGAGCCCGGCAAGCGCTCCTTGACTCAGTCCTCCGTGATGCGGACGTGCGAGTCGGCGGAGATGAGTCGCCGGTCCAATCATGCCTTCGTCCTCTGTCATCGTGACGGGGATTCAGCCTCGTGATCGGCTGGCGCACTCCTCGTGGATGGCGGCAACGACCCCTGCGGCCAAGTCGAGCTCGGCGAGGACGTCGTCGGTGTGCTCCCCGACCCCGGGCGCTTCGCCGGGCACCGACGCCGGGGTCATGGAGAAGGTGAGGAACGGCTCGTCGGCCCGGGCCGAAACGAAGTCGGGCCTCGAGATCTCGACCGGCACGCCGGCGACGTCCAAGGCATCGAACCATGCCTTCGCCGTGTCGGCGCCCAGCACTTCCTCGAGGAGTTTGCCGAGGTCGTCGTCGTTTGCCGCGGCGGGCAGCGGCATCGACGAAGCGGCCGTCGGCGATCAGATCCTTTGTGCCAAGAGCGTCGCACAGGCGGTGCCAGTGATCCTGGGTGAGCACAGCGAGGCACAACCAGCCGTCGGTGGTCTCGTAGAGCCGGTATAGCGAATGGAAGCCAAGCTGCTGCGAATCCAGCTTCGGGCGGTCCGGTCCCGATCCGTCCGTAAAGGCAAACGTGCCCGAGGAGGATGCGAGGCAGGCTCCCAGGATCGAGCAGCCGACCTGTTGGCCCTCACCCGTTCGAAGCCGGTGGTAGAGCGCCTCCAACACCCCGATCGCCACGAGAAAACCGTTACCAAGATCGCCCATCGACGTCCCGAAAAACGGGTCGGCCACCGCGCCAGCAACCGCCGTCCTCCCACTCTTGTCCAGAGAGCGCCGAGCAGGATTGGTCGGTGCCCGGGATGTCCTGTGCCGAGCGGACGCGGTCGAAGCCACGGCTCGCACAGTAGATAAGCGATGGATTGCACCTGCGGAGGTCGTCGTATCCCACGCCGAGCCTCTCTGCGACTCCCCACCTCATGTTGTGGCTGACAACGTCGGCGGTCTCGACGAGCTTGTAGAACGCCGCCAGCCCGTTCGGCTTGGCGAGATTCAGGACCACACCGCGCTTTCCCCGGTTGGCCATCTGACCGACCCCGGTCTCCATCCACGGTCCGTCCCATGGGGCCATGATCTTGATGACGTCGGCGCCGAGTTCGGCCAGGAGCGATGATCCGTATGGACCGGCGAGTGCCAACCCGATGTCCACTACACGGATTCCGTGCAGTGGTGGTCCGACCGAAGGTGGCGGGATCACCGAGTCGCCCGATCTGGTCGGTGTTGCAGGCACGGACGCCTCGCGCAGGACCTTCTCCGTCTGCTCGCCCCGGCGAGGTGCTGGTCCGCGCACTGCGCCGGGCGTCCGGCTCAGCTCGGTGATCACCCCGAGGTGCCGGATCGGACCGAGCTCCGGGTCAGCGACTTCTACGACGCAACCGTCTTCGAGGAGCAGGGCGTCGCTGAGCGCCTCTTCCGGTTTGCGGACGATCTGAACGCCCTCGCTGACCCGTTCGCCCCACTCTCGCCACTCGCCGGCCGCAAATTTCTTGAACGCCTCCTGCATCAACGGCAGGTAGTAAAAGAGCACGATGATGTTCTCTGGCTCTATGCCGATGCGGGCCGGATCGACCTGGCGGTGCTCGTGGTCCGGTGCCGGAGCGGCCTCGAGTCGGTCGTACTCGGCCGCCTGGACGACAGACAGCGGCTTGATCGGCCATTGGTGCACCCACTGACCATCCCTGCACTCGAAGAGCCACCGCGGAGCGCCGCGCAGGTTCATCCAGGTACCGCCAACCGCACCGCCACTCCGTTTACTTTGAGGGGCGAAAGCAGCTCGGGAAAGCATCGACGCCTCGATGTGCTGGCCGACGCCAGTGCGCTCGCGGGCGACCAATGCAGCCGCGATCGCGAGGGTGGCATGGTAGAAGCCATTCAGGCTCATCCACGGCGAAGCGGGAAAGATCGGCCCGTCCGACCGGGCAGCCTGCTCAGCGCCCTCCGGAACCTCCACCTCGGCCAGACCGAGGTCCCCGGTCGACATGATCCCGCCCCTCTGAGCCCAGTGGGATCCGGTCCGCGCCGCGACGAGGGCCTCGTAGCCAGGACGGTCGCTGTCCGGGTTGCCCTCGCCATAGGCGGTCAGTGAGCATGTGATGAGCCGTCGGTTGCGGGCGGCCAGCGTGGTTCGATCGAGCCCGAGGCGCTCGATCACCCCAGGCCGGAATGAGTCCAGCACGACGTCGGCTCGCTGCGCCAAAGCCAGAAATGCGTCCCGTCCGGCGGGCTCACGCACGTTCAGCACAGCGCTGCGCTTGCCCCGGTTCCACACCCGATATCCGGGTTGGTCCGCGAAGGGATCTTCGGGCGGTTCGATGCGAGTCACGGTCGCCCCTTGGTCGGCGAGCATCATGCCTGCCATCGGCCCAGCGATTCCCCACGTAAGCTCGAGGACCTGAAGACCGTCGAACGCACCTGCCATTGTTCCTCCTCACTAGGCCTGAGCAAATTATTGCTCAAACACGTACTGCTTCCGTGCGGCTGCCGACGGTCCCCGCCAGGATGCCGCTTTCCGCCCGGACTGCTCTCGCTCCTCACGGATCCCGTTTGACAGAGACCCGTTCCGAAATGGCGCCGAGGCGGGCTGCGGGCGCTGCCTCCCCGGCAGGCGCGGTCCGATCCAGCAGTGCCAGGCTGTGCACGATGACCCCGACCGAACCAGGGATCCCTTCCTGGCCTGGCTGTTTGTCGCTCTGGCCGAGGTTCATCGGTGCCTGGGGGGGGCGGCGAAGTCATCCCGTGCGGAAGTTCGCTACGAAGGTAGTGCGGTGATCGACTACGAACAGGCAAGCGATGCCAACCTCGTTGTGGCGGTGGCTCGTTGGCACGAGCCGGCACTCGCCGAGATCTACCGCCGCCACGGTGGTGCCGTCCATGGATTGGCCCGGCGCATTCTCCGTAGCGATCCTCCGGCCGAAGAGATCACACAAGAGGTGTTCCTCGACCTGTGGAGACAGCCCGAGAAGTTCGACGCCGAACGTGGCACCCTTCGCTCCTATCTGTTGAAACGGACCCATGGAAAATCCGTCGACCATGTCCGCTCGGAGGTGGCTCGCAGGCGTCGGGAGGAGCAGATATCACGTGAGGCGCCTGCGACCAGCTATGACATCGATCACGAAGTATGGGATATGGCGATCGCAGATCAGGTCAAGGTGGCGCTCGCTGCGCTGCCCAACGAGCTCCGGCGACCAATTCAGCTGGCGTACTTCGGGGGAAACACCTATCAAGAGGTGGCGAAGATGCTTAGCGAGCCGGAGGGAACGATCAAGAGTCGTATCCGGTCCGGCCTGGGTCGTCTGCGTGCCGACCTTTCTGAGCTCGGGGTGGATGCATCAGGAGCAGACCAATGAGCCGCTCGCGACCTGAGCTGTCGCACAAGGAAATTCAGGAACTCTTGGGTGCTTTTGCGCTCGACGCCGTAGACGCCGAGACGACCGTCGTCGTCGAGCAACACCTGGAATCGTGTGTCAAGTGCGCCATCGAGGTAGCCGAATACCATGAGGTGGCCGGGCTTATCGCGAACTCCGGGGGTGAGCCGCCCGCGGGGGTTTGGGCCGGCATTGCAAGTCAGCTGGATGAATCGACGCCCCCGTCGTGGGAGCGGTTGGCGGAGCGCCTCCATTCGGAAGACGTGGTCGCCACCCAGAACCCCGACATCCTGGACCAGGAGGTAGAGGGAGCAGCTCACTCATCAAGACCCGACTCCGACGGACGTTCCACGACGCCGATCAGATCGGAGCGGCGCTCGAGGGCACCGGTCGTGCGCATCGCGATAATCGTGTCCGCTGTAGCTGCAGTGGTCGCCATAGTGCTCGGCATTCAAGTCGATCATCTCGACCATCAGGTGAACGCGTTGAAGAGTCCGTCCCTGCTCACCCAAGCGGAGCAGGCTTTCCTCAACTCCCCTTCAACCAAGCGGGTGCATTTGACCGCCCCACCCGGTTCCGACAGCTCGCTTGACGAGGGGCCCGTGACTGTTGTCCTGGCCAAATCCGGTACCGGATTCGTGGAGGCCCAGGGACTGTCGGCCCTGCCCAAGAATGAGACGTACCAACTGTGGGGAATCATCGGAAGCCGGACCATTTCGCTCGGTCTGCTGGGTTCCGATCCTGCCGCAGTCCCCTTCAGTGCTGCTGGAAACGCGACGTTTGAGGCCTTCGCCATCACCGTCGAGCACTCAGGTGGCGTTGTCCAGAGCAGCCACCAACCCGTGGTGGCTGGAGAGGTCTAGAAATCTGCGACCAGGGCTTCGGCGCCGGGCTGATCTCCCCGGCGCGATCGCTTATGACGCCGATCTCGCCGCCCGGCGCAGGAGTCCGCGGCAGTCGCCCGCATGGAACTCCGTGACCTGCCCACCTGCGACAGTGACGTCACCCAATGCAACACCGTCCGTTCCCCAGACGGTATAGGTGCCGGCCCGAAGCTCGGGATAGACCCCGGCGACGAACTCTCGATCGACCGCTCGCCGACGTCGGATCATGGTATGCGTGTGGTGGTTTTTCGATTGTCCGATCGGAGTGAGATCGATTTCGCGGCCCAGGCTCGCTTCGTCGGCATACAAGACGAGAGCGCCGACATCATCGCCGATGTCGAGAACGAGGGACTCTGACACGTCAGACGCTCCCTCGTCCACGAAGGGGGCTTCACCAGAGCCGAGATGGTGTTCGGTCATTGGTTGATCAATCCGATGGTGCACACTCAGGGTGAGGTGTTGTGGTTGCTCGGCGGTGTGCTCGGCGGGTTCGAGAACCCGGGATAGGGATCGGCCAGGTAGGGGAACGTGGACTGGTACGCGGCCGAGTTCGATGTAACGCCCTGGGAGACGGCGCCGACGGCTGCGTCTGGGGTAAAGGTCTTGTCCACCAGGGGAATGGTCGCTCCTGCGACCGCCTTCGAATTCGATGGTGACGACATCGTCGGTCACCCGTCGCCCGTTGGGAAAACCGGCTAGGTCACCTCCAAGCAGACCGAGGTTGCTGGTGCCGGCGCCCCCGGATCCGGTCGGGCTGATTCCCATATTGAGCCGCAGCATCTCGGCGATCACGGTGCCCCCCTGGAAGGTGCCGACTCCGAACGCTGGACCGATGACCGATCCCGGGATACCGGTAGCGAAGATGGCCACCAGATCGGCTCTCGCTTTGGTGTAGGCCGCAAGATGAGGGAACGCCCCGGGATACAGGGCTGGAAGGAGAGCCTGCAACTCAGGGTGCTCGACTGCAGCGGCGAACTGGGAGTCGTTCACCGGGGGCTGGCTGTTCCAGAAATCCTTCAAGTTCATCGGCACCACGACCTCGTTGACCAGAGGGCTGCCCAGTCGCGACACCTGGGTGAACGGACCCGAAGTCGTTTGAGTACCTGCCCCTGGATTGATGGCCGTGAGTGTCTGCCGGCTTGCCGTGGTGTACACCCCTATCACCGCGTGGGGATCATTCGGGCCGCTCGGAGTCATCTGATTGCTGGTCAGGGAGCTGATGGGCACCTGGATGGTGATCGAATGGACGTTCTTGTCAGCGATGGTGTCGATGCCGGCTGCCGCCAACCCGGGAATCACCTGATCGGGTGACAGTGGTCGAAGGTCGCCAAGGTCGAAGATGGAACCGAGGTCCACGAAGAAGCCCTCGGCCCGCTGCCCGGCAAAGACCATCTCGCCGCTCGAGAGCCGGTAGACGGCGTCGCCGGAGAGGTTCGAGTAGTTGGGCGTCGAGCGGGGACCGATGTTGCAGGGTGGGCAGGACAGCTGGTGGGAGCCGCCCAAGGGGCTCAACACCGTCGATACGCCCCCCTGGACCTTGGTGACGGTGTAGGTCTGCCGTCGGTTCCAGTGGGAGTCGGTGAGGGACGTGATCGGTCCGGTGGCGTACAAGAAGGTGCCGGGGTCGGTAATGGTCGTCGTGAACCGGAACTGGTAGGTGATGGCGGGTGTGCCTGATCCGGTGTTGTCGATGTGGATCTCGTAGAGCACGTCGTCGCCGAACTCGAAGAAATTGGGTCCGCCGGCCGGCTCCTGCAGGGGGACGTAGTTGGCAATGATCGTGACCGTGCTCGGAGCATCGGGGCTCACGAAGGCGTAGACGTCAGTGCTGTCCGCGACCGGATCCTTGGAAATGGCAGGTGCTTCTCTGTGGGAGGACATGGCTCAGCTCACCTCACGGTCTCGTTGCGCGGTCGTCGACGGGAAGGGTTATTGACTTGCTCTGAGCAGCTTCTGGGCCAGAGCTTGATCGGTGTAGTCGACCGCCTTGGTCCCGGCGAAAATCGTGATGTGTCCGGCCTTGGCGTCGACCACCCGGGCAAACACGTCGGAGCCCTCAAGCGGTGGTCCGCCCTCGTCGGCGGCAGCCGTGGAGAAGCCCGGTGCGGTTTCGACGGCATTCAGGATGCTGGGGCCGCCGACAGCCAGCACCCCTGCGGCTGCGGCACCGAGAGAAGCATTTCGGAGAAACTGGCGGCGGGTGACCTCAGGCATGGGGTGCTCCTTGTTCAACGTGAGAAGGGTGTTGGGTCCGAACAATCAACGTCATCATCAGAAGAACGCCATTCCGACGACAGGCTTGTTGAGCGTGACGTTCCCCGCCGACCCACAGAAGGATGAATCGCCGAAGTTGAACGCTCCCCCGTCGGAGGCCGACAGGGTGTATCCGTTGCCAAAGAACGTGCCGCCGATCCCGACCACAGGCCGGTTGAGATGCAGGTCTCCAGTCGAGCCATAGAAGGTCGAATGACCGAAGCTGAAGACGCCGCCATCGCCTGCGGTCAGCCAGTAGCCATTGGCATTCCGGGTGGCCGAGATTCCGACGACCGGCTGATTGAGCGGGATGTTGCCCAATGATCCGTGGAAGAGGGCGTCACCGAAGCTGAAGACACCACCGTCGCTCGCCGCCAGCCAGTACCCTCGGCCGTCTTTGGTGCTGGCGATGCCGACGACCGGCTTGTTGAGCGGATATCCCGCCGGTGGATCCGTAGAAGATGGCGTCTCCGAAGCTGAACACGCCGCCGTCCGAAGCCACCAGCCAATATCCCTGGCCGTCGACCGTGGGTACCATTCCGACGACCGGAGCATTCAAATGGATGGCGCCGGCTAGATCCCTCGAAGGGTGCATCACCGAAGCTGAAGACCCCACCGTCTGACGCGACCAGCCAGTACCCTCGACCGTCGACGCTCGGAGCCATGCCGACGACGGGCTGGTTGAGAGGCATTCCGGCGCTCGAGCCGTAGAATTTGGCGGTGCCGTAGGCGAACACACCACCGTCCGCAGCGACCTGCCAGTAGCCAAACCCGTCCGGTCCCGAACACGTGCTCGCAGCGCCCACCGGTGACCCCAGGGCTCCTTGGAGCGAGACCACAGCGCCGGATGCAGCGATCACGCTGCCGGCGGCCAGCACCGCTTCAGCCACGAACATGAGTTCTTGGTGTGGACCCCGCGCATTCTCAACGGCCCTCCCCATTCGTCAGTCCCATTCTCATTTCGGACCCGATGAGGAACCGGATGACAATTCGCAACAACTTCTTTGCGGGTGTCGCTCGTCGACTCTCTCGGTGCCGGCCTCTCAACCGGTGCTGTCAACCCGTGACGGCTCCGTTGAGCGAGCGAAGCGCTCCCCTGGCGATCAGGATGTCGTTGTCCAGCTGGTTCAGAAACGAAGGCCCCGGAGGTACGGCG
The DNA here is from genome assembly GCA_963769775.1 of uncultured Acidimicrobiaceae bacterium. GTDB lineage: Bacteria > Actinomycetota > Acidimicrobiia > Acidimicrobiales > RAAP-2 > Bog-756. The sequence goes on from CAVYNC010000003.1 coordinate 40,427, forward strand.
GTGAGCTTCTCGATACGCATGAGCGCCTTGACCAGCGCTTTCTCGCGCAGGTGCAGGGCGCCTGGCCAAGGGACCAGGGCCAACTCGTCCAAGGACACGGACACAGCGGTATTGAGCGGCCGGGAGCGGCAAACATCTGTTCGGCGGTGGCAGTCGGAGCCACAGGTCCGACGAACGAAATCCCATTTCCGAGTGACGGTGTCACCCAGCCGAGTACCTGAGCGTGAGTGAACGCGTTGGTCGTTGTCGTGGACGGGCGGTCGGCAATCACGTTGGACATGCAACCGGCGAGGACGACTGCCGACAACGTTCCAAGTGTGAGGCACCGGATGACATTGAGTAGTGTTCGCTTCCAGAAAGAGGCTTTTCTGGCGTGGACCAGTACGCGGTATAAACAGGTCATGCAGAACACGATGGGTCCGGCGACGCGCACGTTCTGATGAAACGGACCGTCATTCCAGCGTTGATCACGGTGGGCATAGGTCTCATTGCCACTGCCTGCAGCTCCTCCCCGACGATTGCCGCCTTCACGAGCCAGGCCAACGGCATCTGTCGAACCTATGAACCCGGACTCAAGGACGTCGAAGCAACCATCGCTCTCTCCAACAGCGGCAATGAGCACCAGCTCGAGTCGGAGTTCTCCACAGCGGTGTCTCGGGCTGAGCAAGGCTCAGCACAGCTGGAGGCTCTTGCCCAACCCGATGGCGAAGGTCCCGGACTGACAAAGGCATTCGACTCAGCAAACGCACAGATACGGGAGTTGAAGAGCCTGGAGGCGGCACTCATGGGTGAAAGCCAGAGCAAGATCCAGTCTTCGGAGACGGCGATCGAGGAATCGGAAGCACCCCTCAACCAGCAATTCGACATGCTGGCTGTGACGGACTGTGGCTCAGGGTCCCTGCCACCGTCAAAAGGTTCGGACTAGGTGGTGGGTGATCTCGCACCGGAGGCCTCGGCCGCCTCCGCGGTCTGTGCCGGTGCACTCACCGCTGCCGGAGGACCAACCGGAACTGCTGACGTCTGACCGGTGCCGCCTTCGGAGGCGCCGTCGTCAACCCCCTTCTTGAATTCCTTTTGAGCTGAACCAAGCGAGCGGGCCACCTTGGGGATTTGACTCGATCCAAAGAGCACGAGGGTGACCACCATCAGGATGATCACGCCGTCTACGCCGAATATCTGTGCTGGTGAGGCGAGGTGCACGGTCGTGACTCCTTGAGATTGACGTCTCATGGCAGGCCGGGAGTCCCGAGTCGGCTTGCCCGGGCTGTTGTTCATCTATTCGTCGCGAACGGATCCTTGGATGAACCGATCGCGTGAACAGAGGACCACCCAGCGTCACCGACCCCGGCATAGGCCGAGCAGACGCTCCCGAATGCCGAGCCACGGATTTGAGTACCATCGATTCGGTCGGCCGGGGCGCCCGGCGGGAACGGAGGCGGGAACATGAAATGGCGAGTCAGTGCGATGGTCGCGATCCCGATGGTCGGGGTGGTCGCGCTAGTGGCGGCATCGGTGACCGCGGGTGCATCTGGTTCGTCGGTACCTGCCCCAGCTCGGCTGGGTGTCAAGCAGATCCATGCGACGCCTCCCACTCCCTTGATCGTCACTCCGATGTCGCTGCACTCCGGCGCCCGCACCGGGGTGGTCCTCACCAATCCCAAGGTGTATCTCGTCTTCTGGGGCTCGCAGTGGTCAAGAGACCCGGCTCATGCGGCTCCCGCGCTCCAAGCAATGTTCAAGAACCTCTACGGTGTGCCCGACACTTGGGGCACCATCCTGACCCAGTACTGCGAGGGTTTACCCGTGGGGACTACGAGCTGCGGCATCAAGGGAACTCACATCAAACACCCGACCGCATCCATCCTGGGCGGGGTCTGGTTCAACACTGCATCCCCTGAGCCCGCTGACGCCACGTTCGGCCAGCTCGGTGCGGAGGCCGTGCGTGCTGCCGCCCATTTCGGAAACAAGTCCCAGACTCCCAATTTCAATGCGCAGTACGTCATCGCCTCACCTACGGGCACCGACCCTGACGGCTGGGCCGATCCTGCGACTGGGTACTGCGCCTACCACTCCGCGGTCGCAAGTGCCTACGGAAAGCTTGCTTGGACGAACCTGCCGTACGTACCGGACCTCGGAAAAGGCGGCTGCACCACAATTGCGACCCCCCGCCTTCTCGATGGCTACGAGTCGACAGAGACCCACGAGTACGCGGAGTCGGTGACCGAGCCCTTCTCAACAGGGTGGTACTCCGGCGATTTCAACGAGATCGGCGATCTCTGTGAGAACCTGGATGCCTATCTGACCCTTGGAGGCACCAAGTACGACGTGCAGGGATTGTGGAGCAACAGTGCGAAGAAGTGCGTAACTGCTACCTAGCCCGCTGCCTACCGGACTCCCACCGGGCAGGCGGTCAGTGCTTGGAGACCGGAGGAGTCGCCGCCCGCCGCGCCAGCCGGTAAAGCACGAGGGTGACCCCCGTGAATTGCGTTCGCTTCAGGATCACATAGTGGTTCTGGTGCAGGAATCGCCGGAACTTGACCACCTGGGGCACGCTCCCGTCGGACACCAGCCACACGCGCCGCGGCCAGTGGGCGATCGAGCGTCGATTGGCCACCAGATCGAATCCCTCGACGTACCGCTGGCCGACCCCTAGCTGCGGCCACAGGGGGAGGGGCCGTTGGTCTCTGGTCAGGTAGTAGCCGACCGCGGTGGTGATGGCGTGGTCAGGAAGCGCGATGTGGTCGCCGGGCCGAGCGTGTCGGGCGACGTAGCCGGCGGTCCCCTTCAGGTCCTCTTGAACGGCCGGGGCCGTGCTCAGATAGCTTGCAATCAGGGCCACCGCGACCGAGCGCGCCGAAGAGCCCCATCAACCAGCGCCACGGTCGGCCAGCGGGCTGCTGGAGCGGCGGCTGTTCGGAGCGGGCGAGGGGGAAGACGCGGACGCAGACCAATGCGACCAGCAGGGCGAGGCCCGGAGCCGAGCCGGTGACGTAGCGATCCGCATAGATGGGGTGAGCGAGAGAGGCGACGGACAGAGCCACTGTGGGCAGGATCGCCCATCCGATGGTGAGGGCGAGGAGGTCGCGGTCGCCACGCACCATCCCCGAAACGATGTCGCGACCGCCCAATTCCCAGGTGTAGGCGAGTTTGGTGACGACGACGGCCACGATCACGAACAACACCAGGTCGTACGCCAGGCCGATGGCCGGCCCCCTCGCCTCGGCCAGCAGGCGGCTCTGGGTCGATGCCGTTGCGATCCAGTTCACCTGGCCCAATTCCCCAATTGCGCCGGCGGTCCAGGCGACCGTTACGACCACCAGAAAGCCGATCGGGGCGGCCAAGCTCCGGAGGCGTCGGGCGAGCAACCCCGGTCGTACCGCCAACAGACAAAAGAGCATCGCGGCCGGCGCCAGCAGCGCGAACAACTGGATGGCGGTCACCACGATCGAGAGGAGGCTGAACGCCCACAACCACCGGGCCCGCGGGTCGTCGAGCCACTTGACCAGAACGACCGCGCACAGCGTCACCCCTAGGGCGCTGAGCTCATAGGGCCGGGCATTCAGTGCTTTGAGGACGAGCAGAGTGCTCGTTCGCGGTGAGGACCGCAGCGATGATGCCGCACCATCTCCCGCCGATGCGCAGACCGAGGATGCCGATCACGATGATTGTGGCGCCGAAGGCCACAAGCGAGAGCGCATGCGCCCATTCGATGCTCCCGGACACCTCCAGCCAGAAATGGAGGACGACGTAGTAGGGCAGCATGACGAAGTCGACGTGACGCGACTGGCTCCACAGGTTCGACCACGACAGGTGGGCTGAATAGAGCGAGGCGCCCTCGTCGGCGAACATCGACTTCCCGAGCCATGGCACCAATCCGAGCGATGCCACCACCGCTATCCCAATGACTGCGCCCATGCCGAAGCGGTCCGGGTCGGCAGCCTTCAACGGTCGAGGATCAGGTGCTGCGCCAACCGGCGCTGGCAACACTTCGGCCGACACTCCCACTTGCCCAAACCCCCCGGAATCTGTCCCCTCTGCCCCGCCAGCAAGAGGCCCGTGGCCGCTGATGCTAGTTCCGGTCGCGTGGGGAGTCGACATCGCGCCTCGGTCTAGCTCGGCGATCAGCTCCCGGGGCCGGCGCTGACGGCACCGCGCGACGGGCCTGGCCCAGCGACCGACGCTCGGATCAGTACGACCGGGCCACTACCGCAACAAGCGAATCCGAACCATGGAGGCACCAAGTACGACGTACACGGATTGTGGAGCAACAATGCGAAGAAGTGCGTAACTACTAGCTGGCCGCCGGATCGGCGTCTGATCTTCGTCGCAGAACCCCCCACCAGTACAATCGGGCCGGTGGCGTATGACGAGGAGTTGGCCGACCGCCTTCGCGAGTTGCTGTCAGACGAGCCTCGGCTCAAGGAGAAGCGGATGTTCGGCGGTCTCGCGTTCTTGATCGGCGGAAACATGGCCATCGCGGCGAGTGGACAGGGTGGGGTCCTTGTCCGCGTGGATCCGGCGCAGTCAGACAGGCTGGTCGATACCTCGAATGCGGACCGGGCCGTGATGCGTGGCCGCCCGATGGAGGGTTGGTTGCGGGTCTCGCCCGAGTACTTGCGGACCAAGCGTCAGCTCGCCAAATGGACAACGCTCGGTGCCGCCTATGCACGGTCACTGCCACCCAAGAAGTAACCCGATATAGCGACCGACACTCGGATCAGTACGACCGGGCCACAACCGCCACGAGCGAAGCCTCATGGGCATCCTCCCCCGGCCCCACCTCTCCGATCGCCTCGTCATCGGCTCCGGCTGGCCGCAGGCAACGCACGCTGACTGACTCTTTGGCCAGCTCGGCCTCCCCGGCCTCCCCCAGGACCGACCAGGGGATGCGGGCGAACCCGGTCCCCGCCGCATCGACCGCCTCGGCCTCCGACGACACGTCGGCGGTCCGAGACCGGCGAAAAGCCAGTGCCTCTTCCCGCAGCTCGTCACCGGCCCGGGCCAGAACCAAGTCCACCTCGGCGGCGGCCGCCTCCAGCGCCACCGTGGCCTTGGAACGGGTATGTCGGGTGACCACGGTGACGTTCCCCTCGGCCAGGTCCCGGGGGCCGATCTCGACCCGCGCCGGCACGCCCTTCAGTTCCCACTCGACAGAGCGTCGCCCGAACGACGTATCCACCCGGTCGTCCAATTTGACCCGATGTCCCGCTCCGATGAGGGCCGCAACTACCGACTCGGCCGCTGAGCGGGCGGTGGGGTCCTCCCGGACCAAAAGCACCACCACTTCCACCGGAGCCAGGGCCGGTGGAAGCCGCAGCCCTGCGTCGTCCCCGTGCGCCATGATCAACGCCCCGATCAATCGGGTCGAGACTCCCCACGAGGTCTGCCAGACGAACTCCTGCGTCCCGGCCTCGCTGGCGAACTGGATGGCGAATGCCCGGGCGAAGTTCTGGCCCAGCTCGTGGCTGGTCCCCATCTGAAGCGCCTTCCCGTCACCCATCATCCCCTCGCAGGTCCACGTCCGGGTGGCCCCGGCGAACCGCTCGCGGGCGGTCTTCAGCCCGGTGAGGACGGGGATGCCGGCCACCTCGACCATCGTTTCGACGTAGACGTCGGCGAGGATCCGCAGGGCATAGGCCCGGGCGTCGGTCTCTGTCGCATGCGCGGTGTGGCCCTCCTGCCAGAGGAACTCCGTAGTGCGGAGGAAGAGCCGGGGCCGAAGCTCCCAGCGGACCACGTTGGCCCACTGGTTGATCAGCAGCGGGAGGTCCCGATAGCTCTGCACCCACTTGGCGAAATAGCTGTTGATCATCATCTCGCTGGTGGGCCGGACGACCACCGGCTCCTCCAGCTGATGGCCGCCGCCGTGGGTGACCACCGCCAGTTCGGGACTGAATCCCTCGACGTGCTCGGCCTCGAGCCGAAGGTAGGACTCCGGGATGAAGAGGGGGAAGTACGCGTTCTCGGCCCCGGCCGCCTTGATCCGGGCATCGAGCGCCGCCTGCAGCCGCTCCCAGATGGCGTATCCCCATGGCCGGATGACCATGGTGCCCCGGACCGGACCGTTGTCGGCCAGCTCAGCCCGGGCGACTACCTCCTGGTACCAGCGGGGGAAGTCCACGTCTCGGGGGGTGAGGGCACCCTTGGCGGCGGGGGACGCGGTCGGCGGGGGCGGTCATGGGAGCGCAGGATACCGGGGCGGGACCATCGCCCCGGGCGGGATCGTTGCCTCAACGCATCCGGGCAGCTGCGTCGGCCCGTTCTTCGAAACCTCGGATGTCGACGACAAGTCCATTCTTCACCGTGAGAATCTGCCAGCGAAGGGCCGGATCCTCAGATTCGGAAGGTGACTCAGTATTGAGGACGTCGAGACCGACAAGGATCTTGTCGCCTTTAACGAGCGTCTCTGTGACTTTCGCCCTCATTCCCTTGGCTCGGCCGCGCCGATACCACGCGATGACTTGGTCTCGGTTCCGACAGCCCCACACGTTGTCGTCGGGAGCTGCCCAGACAACGTTGGGGTCAAGCAGCTCCCGATAGCCGGATAGATCGGCCGATTCGAGCGCCGCTCGAACTTGGCCGGCGATCTGTTCCATCGCATCCGAGTCAGTGGCCACCGGGGTCCTCCTTCTGTTCTGCTGAGGCGTTCCTCTCAGGACGAAGAGGACCTCGTCAGGACCTCGTCCTACCCTCGTCCTCATCCTTGATCACAGAGTGAGCGAGGGCATCGAAGCTATCAATTCCATCGCTGTGTGGCAGGCTCAGGAAGACAAGACCCAGCTTGAGGAGCAGAGCCAATGATCTTCGGCGCCCACGTGATCGTGTTCAGCAGGGATCCCTCGGCCGACCGCGCCTTCTTCCGAGAGGTACTCGAGTATCCATCGGTGGATGCTGGTCACGATTGGCTGATTTCTGCGCTGCCACCGACAGAGTTGGCCGTGCACCCGGCTGATGAGGATGTCGGGCACGAGCTGTATCTCATGTGTGATGACCTCCATTCAGAGATAGCCGGTCTCGAGGCGAAGGGCGTTCCTACCTCGGCAGTCGAGGAGGCGAGATGGGGTTCGGTCACGAAGATCCAACTCCCGGGCGGAGGCCGGATCGGCTTGTACCAGCCGAGGCATCCGACAGCACTGGCGACACACTCGTCCTGATCCTCCGGCGTCCAGACTGCCGCTCAAAGGACAGCGAGCGACCTCATCGTTCCGACACAGGCCCTGGCGGCTTCCCTGCCTTTCAGCTCGAAGTGCGAGGTGAAGAACGCCGCGTGCTGCTCGTGCTCGTGGAAATGATGGGGGGTGAGTACTGCGGAGATGACCGGGACGTCAACATCGAGTTGAACCCGCATCAGGCCATTGATGACAGCCTCCGCAACGAACTCGTGACGATAGATCCCTCCGTCCACCACCAGACCAGCCGCGACGATCGCTGAGTACCTCTCCGTGAGCGCGAGTTGTTTGGCGTGGAGAGGGAGCTCAAAAGATCCGGGCACCTTGTAGAAATCGACACGGTCGCCTGGCACCCCGAGCTCGGCGACCTCATCAGCGAACGATTGTCGGCACCGATCGACGATCGTCTCGTGCCACATGGACTGGACGAAGGCAATCCGTTGACCTCTGGAGCATGCATTTCTCGTTGATCTCCAATCGTCGCCTTCCCACATATATTAGAACCTGTTCTAGTTTTTCTCAACCCCTTCGACCGGATCCGGCAAGGAACGCAGGTCCCGAACCGCGTGCCCGAACGGCGGCGGAAAACCTGGGCGGGTGGAGCAGAGCAGGGTGTATCGGGGTTCTCAGGCAACAACCATTCCTCCGGATTGACTCCTCCAAAAGTAAGTTCATGGAGCACCTCGGCGCCACCAAGGCACAGCCGATCGGGTGAAATGGAGGTCGTTCGCATGCTCCGGAAACTTGCCGCAGAACTGCTCGGCACGCTGATCCTCGTCTTCGTCGCTTGCGGCGTCGCCACCTTGTCTTTCGGCAAGGGGTTCAACTTTGCCGGTTTTACCCTTGTTCACAACCTGTCCGCCGGCATCGTCGCCACTGCACTTGCCTTCGGGCTGGTACTGATGGCCCTGGTCTACGTACTCGGGCCCATATCCGGATGCCACGTGAACCCTGCCGTGACCATCGGTGCACTCTTGACCCGGCGGATCGAACCGGGCGAGGGCGTGCTCTACATGGTTGCCCAGTTCATCGGAGGAATCCTCGGTGCCCTCCTGCTCTGGGGAGTGTTCAGCGCCTCCCCCTTCTACAACCGGACGGTCACCGGCCTCGGGGCCGACGGCTACGGCAAGGCATCGGACGTCCAGATCAGCGTGGGTGGCGCGTTCTTGGTTGAGGTCATCCTCACCGCCATCTTCGTGTTCGTGATCCTCGGGGTGACCTCACGTATCGCAAATGCGATCACCGCCGGATTGGTGATCGGTTTGACGTTGACGTTCATCCACCTGATCGGCATCCCCCTCACCGGAACATCAGTCAACCCGGCCCGGAGCCTCGGCCCGGCACTGGTGGTCGGGGGAACGGCCCTCAGTCAGGTTTGGCTGTTCATCGTGGCCCCGGCAGTCGGAGGCGTGGTGGCCGCGCTCATCCACTGGATCATCTATCCCAGGGAGGCTCCCGAGCCGACGGAGTCGCTCGACCCAGCTGCTGCGGGCTGAAGACCTCGCCCCAACCCGTTCGTCAACCTCCCACGGTTGACTTGGCTGCCACCTGGTCAAGGACCTGGGCGTCGGCGGGTAGAAGGTAACCCTGGTTGACCAAGGCAGCCGTGGCTGCGTCCCATTTTGTGACGAAGGCGCTGTGGGTTGGGTAGAGCGCCGACAACTGTGCGGCAGTCAACGGAACCGTGGTACCGAAGATGCCACAGAGGACCGCGCCGGTGACAGCGCTGTTCGAGGAGCTCGACGCTGGGGAGGATCCGGGCTGGCCGATGCCCGAAAGCGTCGCCACCGGCACCCGCACCTGAGCTGTCTGGATCCCGCCGAGCGTATTGCCGTTGCTGTCGGTCAAGAAGACGTGCGGATTGGCCGGATTCACCTCGAGCCGAGGGGACTGGCGGGGTGCCGTCCCGGTGTTCATCCACCTGTTGACGGCCGACATGGCCGCCCGTAGTTCATAGGTGTGGGACCCGGCGTTGATGGGCGCCTGGCAGTCCACGATGCCGGGTATGGGGTCCTTCGGGGGGTTGAGCATCGACTGAAAGGCGTCGGTGTCGGCAACGCCGTTCCCGGTGTCCGTCCGTGCGTACAAGAGGCCGTAGGTGTCGTCGTGGGCGGTGCCGGCCGTCTCCCACTCGCGTATGTACGCCGTGGACGGCTGACGGGCCGCCAGGTAGCCGAGACCCAGCAGGTCCGACTCTGTTTCGAAGAGGAAGACCGGTACGTGGATATCGGTTCGGATGAGCGTTGGAGTGGGGGTTTCGATCGTCGCCTGTGGTGACTGCGACAGGGCTGCGCCGTTGGCCCCCCTGCTGTAGACGAAGTAGGAGTCATAGATCCCCGGCGACTGGGGCTGAAGGGCGTCGATGTAGGTCACGAGCCGGAAAGCGGACTGCGACTCTCCCAGCGCCAGGACGCGCTCGGGGTGTAACCCGCCGAGAAGCCGCGATCCCGAGGTGTGGAGGGCTTGACCGGCCTGCTGGTAGATGCTGTACGAGTAGCTGTCTCCAGGATGATCGAGGGTTCCATAACGGCTCGGGTCCGTCTGCTTGAGCCCACTCGTGCCAGCTGCGGTGGCGATCGAGCCTGCTTCTCCGTTGATCCCGCCTGCCTGAGCGTCCACACCGACGTAGGCCATGCCCTCCCGGATCATCTGGACATGGGCGTTCAACCACGCAGCGGGGGCGTCGATGCCAGCGGTCACGTTGAGCCACTCGACGACGACGGTCCCGTCGAAGTGCGCGGGGTCGATGGGCCGATAGACAACGATCCGGGTCTTGTACGGAGCGGTCGTCGCGGGTTTGACCTGCCATTGGCCGTTCTTGGTCAGTGGAGTTGCGCTCGTATAGGAGGTGGCCGTTCCGGAAAGGAGGTACTCGGACTGCTCGTAGCCGACCTCGGCCGGGGAGAAGAGGGTCGAGCCCAGGAACGAGATCCCGCTGCTCGGGGTGATCGGGCCCTCGATGGTCGGCGACGGTACCGATGCCTTCACGGTCGCGGTTGTCGTTGCAGCGGGGGTGGTTCCGCACCCGGCGACGACCGCGGGAGAGAGGCACACCATCACTGCTCCGGCGCTGCGGACCAACATCCGACGGTGAACCGAGGATTGACGCACGATGACTCCCCCTATGCGGACCATTTTGGCAGATCCTGACAGTAGTAACGTATAATGTCAATCACTCACAGCACGTAGGTTCCTTCGTCGTAGCCCCAGGTCAGCAAGGGGACAGCCTTTGGAAGACCAGTCGCTCGCCGTTCGATTACGCACCAGGCGGTCGGAATTGATGGTGGATGCGTTGGAAGAGGTCGCTCTGCGGCTGTTCGAGCAGCGCGGGTTCGAGGAAGTGACCATCGATGAGATCGCCATGGAGGCACAGATCTCCTCGCGGACCTTCTATCGCTACTTCGCCGCGAAGAACGACGTGCTGCAGGTGGCAATCGAACGACGCAGCAAAGCGCTGCGGGTGGCGCTCGCAGCCCGTCCAGCGGACGAACCACCGTTCCACTCGCTCAGCCAGGCGTTCAAGTCAGTTCTGTCGGTCGAGGACCCGGTGGCCGTCAGACGATGGATCGGCGTCATCCAAGCAACTCCGAGCGTGCTCAGGTCGGTGATCGGAGGAGTGCAACTCAAGTCTCAATCAGTGATCGTCGAGTTCTTCGGCTCCCGGTTGGGACGGGGGGATGATGCTCTCGTACCGGCGACGCTGGCTGCAGCCGCCGGCGGTGTCATCCAGGCGGCGTTCACCCGGTGGTTCCTCCTTGGCGGGGACCTGGCCACCACCGTGTCCGAAACCCTCCAGATACTCGAGATGGCATTGGGAGCCAACGCAGGGCCCTCCGGGGTCTGAGGCAAAGGCCGCCTACTCCGCTCTCCAGAAGGACGGGCGCGACCTCCAGGCGGCACCGAGCATGACGTTGCGCGCATCCGCCCGGCATGTGGGGTATACGGCGCATTTGGCGACGGCTCAGGAATTCGTCGCGGTGCGCGATCTGTGACGCCGGTGGCGCCGGACAAACACGGCTATCACCAATGCACTCATGGCTAGGCCGAGGACCAGAATCACAATGTCCTCGGTCGAGTGATGTCCTGTCGTGACCCGTCCGAGACCGTACGCCGTCGCTGCAACGGAAAGCGTGAATGCGACCGACGCGATGAAGTTCCAGACGATGAACTGGCTGAGCTTCATCCTGGCGGTACCCGAGATGATGGCGGGAGTGAAGAAGACGGCGAGTCGTCCCCACTTCGCGTAGGCCTGCTCACCTTTGTCCAACATCTGCTGGCGCCCACTTTGGCGCTTGCCGGGACGGGTCAGGATCTGGCTTCCCCAATGATGGCCGATGTAATAGCCGACGAGTCCGCCCACCTCGCCCGCGATCGCCGAGATGGCGATCACGGCAGGCAGATTGAGATTGCCCTGGCTGGCTCCCACGGCTGCAGCCGCAACTGCTGCGCTGCCGATCGCCGGAACCCCGGCCCACGAAGCGGTGACTGCCAGGAACAGCAGTAGGTATTCCCACCAACTGTCCTTTGGACCGGCCGACGCGGACGCGATCAGATTCGCCCACTCTGCGGCCACGAGCTGCATCCCCGCCTTCCTTCCGTCGACGTCCGATTGATCCGGCAGTCTTGTTCACGACGGTGTGGCGGTCACATCCGTCCATGAGACCCTCAAGGCCTACGTCGAGAGGCGCAGCGGCCCCGTGCAACCCGGAAGGCGACGGCAGGACGGCGCCCCGCTGGAGAAGCCGGCTCTGCCGCCGGCCACGATCTCACAGGCCGTACGATGACCTTGTGCAGACGTCCCCGGTCGGGCGGCCCAGCTGAACCGGGCGATGAGAAGGCAAGGGTCTCGTCCTTCGCCCGCAGAGCCCGGCGATGTGGCGCCGGAACCCACGGTGACCGACCCAGCGGTCGGGGGAGGAGGTGAACGGGTCAGATCGAAGCGACGCCGACCCTGGCAGGTCGTGAGATACCTCGTCGGGATCGGCGCTGTGGTCGTCGCGGTCTGGGTGCTCAGTTCGCACACGGACGAGCTGTCCGGCATCACCACGGTGTTCGACCATGTGAACTGGTGGTGGGTTGCGGTGGCGGTGACAGCAGAGGCGCTGTCGTTCGTCAGCTTCACGGCCATGGAGTACCAGCTCCTGACCGCTCGTGGAGGCTTCACTCCACCGACGTTCCCCCTTTTCAAGGTCACGCTTGCCTCCCAGGCTCTGACCAACTCCCTTCCGGCCGGGAACGCCGTCTCCGCCGTGTACGGATTCCGGTGGTTCCGCCGCCTCGGCGCCGACGAGACGCTTGCCGTATGGGCCATGGTGGGAACCTTGATCGCTTCGATGGTTGCCCTCTCCCTGGTGGCGACGGCTGGATTGGCCCTCGCAGCGGACGAGGGTGCCTCGCTCGACCTGGTTCCAGTTCTCGTCGGGATCCTCGTATTCACCATCGCGGTGGGGGCGCTCTTCGTCTACGAACGACCGCTCCTGTTCGTCCTGAGCCCGGCACTACGGGCATCGCAAGCGATCATTCGGCGACCGAGGGGCGACATCACCGAACTGGTCGATCGGATCGTCCGACAGGTCGCGTCGGTCAAGCTCGGATGGCGGAGAATCATCACCGTCGTCGGGTGGGGTTCGGCGAACTGGCTCTTCGACTGCGCCTGCTTCGCAGCGATGTTCCTGGCGATCGGCGCCTCGATCCCCTGGAACGGGCTACTGCTCGCCTACGGGGCGGGCCAGCTCGCCGCAGCACTGCCGGTGACACCGGGGGGACTGGGTGCGGTCGAGGGCAGCATCACGATCGCCCTCGTTGCGTTCGGCGGAGCACATGTGGCAACCGTCGATGCCGTCCTGCTCTACCGGCTGATCAGTTTCTGGTTGGTCCTGGCCGTCGGGTGGCTCCTGGTTGGCGAACTGGCACTCGAAGTGAGAGGGGGCCGCTGGAGTCGGCAGGCACTGACCACTCCCGTGCGGGGGGAGATCGAGCTCCAGCCGGGTTCGGATCCGACTCCGGCCCTGCCGACCGATGGACCCTCGGTACAAGGAGCATGACGGTGACCGCCAGGCAGGCAGACCGGCAGCGCTCGTTCCCGGCGACACGCGCGCTTGCGGCCTGCGCCGTGTTGGTGTTCCTTGCAGCATCCTGCACATCGGCACGGACCAACCTCGGCACGAGCGATAGCGCGTGCTATCTGGCGCTGCCCGCGGCGACGCAGGCGGTGGGCTCACACAGCAGGCTGCTCGGAGCACATCTGTTCACGCTCTCCGAGCTCCGACGTGCGGCGCCGAAGTTGGCGGCTCGGGTCTCACCCGAGGGCTCGCCGAAACAGAGCGTCTGCGTTCTCGCCTTCAGCGGGGATTTCCGGTCGAATTCGGTGTCCAAGCCGCACGGACAGTCTGAGGGTCCGGTTGCCATCGTGGTCCTCACGAGACCCTCGAACAAGGTCCTCGGGACCGTCATCCTGAAACGGGTGCCCCTGCGCTTCAGCCATTCTCATATCGGCTGATCTCCATGCCCCCCCTTGCACCGACGGGTGGACTAGCGGGTGGAAAGCGGATGGACCCCTCCACCCGGTGCCGTTTCGGTGCCGTTTCGGCGCCGGTCGCCCGATGGCGGCATCCGTCTCTGACCCGGGCGTATCGTCGCCGGTATGACTTCTGACTCCCGAGAATCGCAGCTGCGTGGATTGCTCGATCGCGTTGCGAAGCTCAACGAGCACCTCGACGAGGTGTGGCGTCTCCCGGACCGAGATCCGGAGAAGAGCGCCGGGATCGTCCTCGCCTGCCGGTTGGAGAACGACTTCATCGAGACCATCCTCAGGCACCTGCTCGACGAACCGGACGGCTGAACCCCTAGCCGCCGCCCCGGGCCTCCGAGAACGCCGTCGGTGGACGGACGGCCAGCCGGTGGAAGAGAAACCCGTCCTCTTCGAGCAGATGGACACTCTCGAGCTCGAGCGGAGCCGCCAGCTCGGGGCCGGCGAGGACGTGGGGGCCGGTGCCGCCGACCAGGCGCGGCGAGACGGTCAGACACAGCTCGTCCACCAGGCCGGCGCGGACCACGTCGGCGTTGAGCCCCGGTCCTCCTTCGAGGAGGACCGAGCGGTACCCTGCTCGGTGGAAGTGGTCGATGGCTCTACCGGCATCCACGCGGTCCTCGCCGGCGACGACGAACTCGGCGATCTTCTCACCCCGCGACCACTCCCCCTTGTCGCAGTCGCTCGTCGTGACGACGATCGGACGGGCCTCGGCCTCTGTGAACAGGGGCGACGACCAATCGAGGTTGGCGGACCGAGTCACCACCGCGATCGGTGGGACCGCCGACTGTCCCCGCTGGCTGCGCTGCTCCCGGAGCTCGTCGCTGAAGTGCACCGGTCCGTATCCCTCGGCACGGACGGTTCCGGCGCCGACCAGGATCACGTCGGCGAGGGAGCGCAGTACTTGGAAGAGCCGGCGGTCGGCGGGTCCTCCGAGCGTTCCGGAGCGGCCGTTCACCGCGATTGCACCGTCGAGGCTGGAGATCATGTTGCAGCGCACGAAGGGCCGGTCCCGGCCGGCATCGGGTGGGACGGCGTAGGCGGCAGCGACATCGACCCCCGCGACCGGCTCAGGCAAAAGTGCTCTCATGGCCCGTGCCATCGGAGCAGGACTGTAGCCGTCGTCCAGACCCGAGATCCGACCTTCCCTGTGGCGGAACCCATCTGTGATCGCCTCGGCGTCGAGGTGCCGGACGAGCCGTTCCCGGTGACCAACACGACCGGCGGGTTCCGGGCGATGACCGGGATGTCCCCCCTCCCCTAGAGGGACCAGAACCCCGACAGCTCGGGTGTGGATTTCCGGCGGGGGTCGACCAGCTGGTCGAGCAAACCGTCCGTGGCGCGCGAGGCGCTCCCCCATCTCGGTGAGCAGTTTGAAGGCGACGGACGGCACGGTCAGCTGAAGCGACTTGAACTCGCGTCTCGACAGGACGAGCAGCGCCATGTCCGAGTCGGCGGTGACCGTCGCGGTCCGGGTACCTCCGTCGAGGAGCGCCAACTCCCCGAAGAACGAACCCGGTCGGAGGGTGGCGAGCTCTCGACCGTTGCGCGACGCGGTTGCTGTTCCGTCCACGACAACGAAGAACTCCTCTCCGAGAGCTCCCTGCTCGGTCAACACCGTTCCCGCCGGAGCGTCTACCAGTGTGGTCAACGACTCGACCCTGGTGAGTTCCCGGTTCGTGCAACTGGAGAACAGGTTCACCGCGCGAACAACGACATCCGATGCGTCTTGTCCACCCGGAATGCCACCATGCGGAACCGTCCCTTCCAGCCCCCATATGATCATGATCGTACTTTGATTACAAGCCCCAAAAAAGCGGGTGGCCAGCACCTTCGGGGCTGAGCGCGGGTCCGTCCCGACGGTGGCACCGCTACCCTCACCGTCATGTGCCTCCTCGTGTTCGCCTGGCAGACCGAACCCGGAACAGCCCTCATCGTGGCGGCAAATCGGGACGAGCGCATCGATCGACCGGCCCACTCGCTCTGCGTGCTCCGCGAACGCAACCCGAGGATCCTGGGCGGGCGTGACGATCTGGCCGGCGGGACGTGGTTGGCGGTCAATGAGCACGGGGTCGTCGCCGGTCTCACCAACCGTCCCTCGCCCGGCGGGCGGGACCCGACGAAGCGGTCCCGCGGGGAGCTGCCCCTGCTGCTCGCCGGTCGGCGCAGCGCCGAGGAGGGCATCGATGAGCTTCTCTCGGTGGTACAACCCGCTGTCTACAACCCGGCATGGCTGCTCGTCGGGGATCGCCGCTCCCTCCACGTCCTGGAGCTGTCCGCAGACGGACCGCCGAGAGTCCGCCGCCTGCACCCCGGCGTGCACGTACTGGAGAACGTCCCGCTCGACGCTCCCTCGATGAAGGCGGACCGCATCCGTTCGTTGGTGGCAGCCGCCCGCACGACAGAGGCGCCGCTCTGGTCGTTCCTTCCCTCGGTCCTCGTGGACCATACGGTGCCGCCCGACCCCGAACAGCCACCCGGCGCGGACACCGGCCCGGTGAAGACCGAGGGAGAGGAGGTGACCACACGACCCGCGGCCACCCGAGCCGCGTGCGTCCACACCGGGGACTACGGCACCCGTTCCTCCGCACTGGTACGGGTCCGGACGGATCCCGACTCCCTGCCCGAGATGCTGGTCGCCGACGGGCCGCCCTGTGTCGCGCCGTTCGTCGACGTCAGTCGGCGCTGGCACGAGTGAGCACCAGGCCCGACCTGGATCCGCACCACGCCGTGAGTAAGTTGTCGGGCCGAGACCGTGGACCCGACCGCGCACCACCCCCCGCCGACCAGAGGGCACCGCGCCCGCTCCTGGCACCTCCGTCTCGTTCTGGAGGTCGTGGTCGTCATCGCAGTGGCGGCGGTCGTGATCGGCGCGAGTCCGGGATCCGACTCCACCGGCGACACCGCCGGTGGCGCCCAGGCCGATATCTCGGGATCGGCCGGAGCTGTCCACCGCCCGATCACCCTGATCTCGGACCTCACCCGGTGCCCCTGGCTCGAGGCCGCCATGGACCGGCACGAGGCACCTGTCGCGCTGGCTGCGCTCGTCGTCGCCAAGATGGACCTGTCCGAGAAGCTCGGGGAGATCGTCCTCCAGGCCGTCGGCCCCTACGAGAACGCCAACGCCGGGATCCCCCGCCTGTGCATCCCCTCGCTCACCCTGCAGGACGGCCCTCAGGGTCTGGCATTCGGGGCGACGCACGTGACTCAACTGCCCTCCCCCTTGGGCATCGCCGCCACGTTCGACCCGTCGGTGGCGCGCCGCTACGGCCAGGTCCAGGGTGCGGAGGCGGCCGGGCAGGGATTCGACGTGGTGCAGGGCCCGAACCTCAACATCCTCCGGGTACCCCAGAACGGCCGGGCCTACGAGGGCTACGGCGAGGATCCCCTCCTGGTGTCGGCGATGGGTGTCGCCGACATCCAGGGCATCCAGGACGCCGGGGTAATGGCACAGGCGAAGCATTTCGCCGTCTACTCCCAGGAGACCGACCGGCTCGAGATCAACGACCAGCTCTCGGCACGGGTCCTCGACGAGATCTACCTGCCTCCCTTCGAGGCGGCAGTCCGAGCGCGGCCATGTTGCCTCGGTGATGTGCGCGTATCCGCAGTTGAACGGCACGTTCCAGTGCCAGGACCCCGCGCTCTCCGGCGTCCTCGCCGGGTGGGGGTTCACCGGGTTCGTGCGTTCCGATCTCGGCGCCGTCCACGACCCGGGTGCCGCGCTGGCGGCTGGCGTGGACCTGATCAAGCCCGCCAGTGTCCCCTCGCTGACACAGCTCGCACAGGAGGGTCGGCTGCCCACCCCCCTGGTCGATGGAGCCGTGACCCGGGTCCTCACCCAGATGTTCGCCTACGGGATGGTGGGTCGCAGGACGGTCGGGAAGCCCGGCGACCCGGTCGACACGCCGCAGCACGCGTCCTTCTCACTGCAGGCCGCCGAGCGGTCGGCAGTGCTGCTCAAGAACACGGGCGGGGTCCTTCCCTTGAGCACGGGGACCCACTCGATCGCGGTGATCGGGGCGGACGCGGCCGCGTTACCGGTGACCACCGGGCACGGCAGCTCCCAGGTGACCGCTCCCTTCGTCTCGGCGCCACTGCGGGCGATCCGACGCCGTGCCGGGACCGCCGTCGTGGTGCGAGCCGCCGACGGCGGGAGCACCACCGCCCCCCTGCCCCCGGTGCCGCCCGCCTACCTGACGCCTGCGTCCGGCCACGGTCACGGCCTCACCTTCACACTCACCCAGACCGACCCCGACGCGGGTCCCGACTCGATCCAGATGGTCCAGCCCACGATCGACACCTCGGTGGGCCTACCGCCGCCGGCCGGAGCCCTCCTGCCCGGGGGCGTCGACCAGCCCTCGTCGGTCCAACGTCGGGAATTGCTCCCCCTCATCTCGCAGGCGTCGTCGAGGCGGACCGCGTCCCCCGCTTTGCGGTCCCCGGTCGTCCTTCCGTCGGGCTGGTCTGACGTGACCGCCCGGTGGACCGGCACGCTCATAGCGCCCCGGACCGGCCTCTACACCCTCGCGCTCCAGGGATCGGGCGCTGCCAGCCTCACGCTCGACGGGCAACCTGCGGTCTCCGACACGCTCAGCCACGCCCGCGGCATCTGGTCGCAGACCGTGCCCCTGGTCGCCGGGCACCCGTACCACCTCGATCTCTCGTGGGAGCCGGTGGACAATCTCACCCCGTCCGGCGAAACGGCATTCGTGCCGAGTGCGCTGACCCTGGGCTGGTCTTTCGTCGGTGACAACATCTCCCGGGCCGTCGAGGTCGCCCGCCAGTCCCGGGTCGCCGTGGTCTTCGTCGGGGACTACTCCTCCGAGGCGTTCGACAAGCCCACACTGCAGCTGCCCGGCGACGAGAACTCCCTCATCGACGGCGGTGGCCGCCGCCAACCCCCGCACGGTCGTGGTGCTCGACACCGGAGGCCCGGTGCTCATGCCGTGGCTCGACAAGGTCGCCGCGGTGCTCGAGAACTGGTACCCGGGCGAACAGGACGGCGCGGCCATCGCCGCGCTGCTCTTCGGGGACGTCGACCCGTCGGGACACCTGCCGGTCACCTTCCCGACCTCCGACGCCACCACGGCGGTCGACTCGTCGACACAATGGCCGGGGGTTGGTCTGACTTCGGTGTACTCGGAGGGGCTCGAGGTCGGCTACCGGTACGACCACGCCACGGGGACCGAGCCGCTCTTCCCGTTCGGCTTCGGCCTCTCGTACACGAGCTTCACAGTGAGCGACCTCAAGGTCGCCCGTTCGGGCAGCGGGTACACGGCCACGGTCGAGGTCACCAACACCGGCGACCGGGCCGGGACCGCGGTCCCACAGGCCTACCTCACCTTCCCGCGTCGGCCGGGGAGCCGCCGGGACAGCTGGTGGCCTTCCGCTCGGTCGGCCTCGACGCGCACCGTAGCGCACGGGTCACGCTCCCCCTACCTCCGACGGCGTTCACGACGGCCGCAACCGGTTCCCCGGCCACGGTGCCCGGCGTCTACACGCTCGGGGTGGGCCAGTCGTCGTCGGACCTCCCGCTCTCCACCACCATCATCGTCCCCTGACCGGGGTCGCGACCCCGTGGGCCGTCCGGGGCGTCGAGTAGCATCTCATGGAGACCACAGCGAAGGAGCCGCTATGCCCGCCGAGCCCGGTCACCACGACTTCAAGGTCGCCGACCTCTCCCTGGCCGAGTTCGGCCGCAAGGAGATCCTGCTTGCCGAGCACGAGATGCCCGGCCTGATGGCCATGCGGGCCGAGCACGGGCCGGAGCAACCGCTGCGCGGCGCCCGGATCACCGGCTCGCTGCACATGACCATCCAGACCGCGGTGCTCATCGAGACGCTGACCGCCCTCGGCGCCGAGGTGCGCTGGGCCAGCTGCAACATTTTCTCCACCCAGGACCACGCCGCCGCCGCGGTGGCCGTCGGTCCCGACGGGTCGGTCGACGACCCGCGCGGTGTCCCGGTCTTCGCCTGGAAGGGTGAGACCCTCGAGGAGTACTGGTGGTGCACCGAGCGGGCGCTGCTCTGGCCGGGAACAGGACCTACCATGATCCTCGACGACGGCGGCGACGCGACCCTCCTCATCCACAAGGGTGTCGAGTTCGAGAAGCTGGGTGCCGTCCCCGACCCGTCGACGGCCGACTCCGCCGAGTTCGGCGTCGTCCTCCAGGTCCTCGCCCGCGGTTTCGCCGAGGACCCGAGCCGGTGGACGACCATCTCCGCCGGGATCAAGGGGGTCTCCGAGGAGACCACCACCGGAGTGCACCGCCTCGCCGAGATGGAGCAGAGCGGGGAGCTCCTCTTCCCTGCGATCAACGTCAACGATGCAGTCACCAAGTCCAAGTTCGACAACAAGTACGGGTGCCGTCACTCGCTCATCGACGGCATCAATCGGGCAACCGACGTGCTGCTGGGGGGGAAGATGGCGGTGGTCTGCGGGTACGGCGACGTGGGCAAGGGCTGCGCCGAGTCGTTGCGGGGCCAGGGGGCGCGGGTGGTGGTCACCGAGATCGACCCGATCTGCGCGCTGCAGGCGGCCATGGAGGGCTACCAGGTCGTCACCCTCGAGGACGTGGTCGACGCCGCCGACGTCTTCGTCACCTCCACCGGGAACCGGGACGTCATCACCGTCGACCACATGGCCCGGATGAAGCACCAGGCCATCGTCGGAAACATCGGCCACTTCGACAACGAGATCGACATGGCCGGCCTGATGGCGTTCCCTGGCATCGAGCGGGTCAACATCAAGCCCCAGGTCGACAAGTGGGTCTTCCCCGACGGTCACACGGTGATCGTCCTCTCCGAGGGTCGGCTGCTCAATCTGGGCAACGCCACCGGACACCCGAGCTTCGTGATGTCCAACTCCTTCACCAACCAGACCATGGCCCAGATCGAGCTCTTCACCAACACCGACGCCTACGAGAACCGCGTCTACGTGCTGCCCAAGCACCTCGACGAGAAGGTGGCCCGGCTGCACCTCGACGCCCTCGGCGTGCGGCTGACCACGCTCACCAAGGAGCAGGCCGAGTACCTCGGCCTCTCGGTCGACGGCCCGTTCAAGCCGGACTCCTACCGCTACTGAGCGGCACCCCACCGGGTCCCCCGCCAGGCGAGAGAGGCCGCCCATGAGCCCCTCCGAGCTCGAGGCGACCCGTTACGAGGTCGAGAGCGCCGTGGCCACCATCACCCTCCACCGCCCGGAGCGGCTCAACGCGTGGACGGCTCGGATGAACGCCGAGTACCGCCTGCTGCTGCAGACCGCGGCCGACGATCCGGGGGTGCGGGCGATCGTGGTCACCGGAAGCGGGCGGGGCTTCTGCGCCGGCGCAGAGTCCGACGACCTTGCCGGCCACGCCGATCGCGGGGCCTACGAGTCGGGCGCCCCGGCCGACCTGGCGACGCCGGGACAGGGGGTGCGCCCAGAGTTCGACGCCGAGCTGGCCTACCACTTCGGGATCCCCAAGCCGGTGCTGGCCGCGGTCAACGGCCCGGTGGCCGGGATCGGTTTCGCCCTCGCCTGCTACTGCGACCTGCGTTTCGCCGCGCGCGGGGCAAAGTTCACCACCGCGCACGGCAAGCTCGGTCTCCCGTGCGCGTTCGGGCTGGCCTGGCTGCTGCCCAAGCTCATCGGCCTGCCGCGGGCTCTCGACCTCATCCTCTCGAGCCGGACCTTCGACGCCGACGAGGCGCACGGGTTGGGGCTGGTGACCGAGGTGGTCGAGAGCGAGCAGCTCCTCGAGCACGCCACCGGGTACGCCCGGATGCTCGCCACCACCGTCTCTCCGGCCTCGCTCGCCGCCTCGAAGCTGCAGGTCTACGAGGCCTTCCATCAGACGGTGGCCGAAGCGGTGCGGTCCGCCGAGGCCCTGCTGAGCCCCATGATGGCCGGCCCCGACTACCGGGAGGGGGTGGCCGCACTTCGGGAGAAGCGGGCCCCGGTCTTCGGCGATCCGGAACCCGAGCGACTGAGCCGGGAACCTCCGCGGTTTCCTGGACAGACCGCGTCGGCGGGTACCGTACGGCATGCCCGGCGACGCCTCCGATGCCCACCGACCGACCGCGGTTGCCCTCCCGGCACCCCGGCGGCCCGGTCCTGCCGGTCATCGGCCCGGACCCCGGGACGGCCCGGGCCCTCCTGCGGGCGGCCGAGACCGCCCTGCTCGACGATCGCCGGCTGCTTGGCGGCGAGGAGCTCTCTGGGCTGGCCGCTCTCCCCGACCGCTGGGTGACGTCGATGGCCGCCCTTGCCCACCAGGTCCGCCTGGCCTGGTGCGGCCCCGGCGTGGAGGTCGAGGGCATCCTCTCGGCCAGGACCGGTGGCTGCCCCGAGGACTGCCACTTCTGCGCGCAGTCCTCCCGCTTCGACTCACCCGTCCAGGCAACGCCCTTCCTCGACACCCAAGAGGTGCTGCGGGCCGCCGAGGAGACGAGGGCGGCCGGAGCCTCCGAGTTCTGCATCGTGCTGGCGGTCCGCGGCCCCGACGAGCGCACCATGCAGCGCGTCCTCGAGCTGGTGCCGCATGGTTCGGGAGCGGACCGGTCTCCAGGTGGCGGTCAGCGCCGGGCATCCTGACCGCAGAGCAAGCAGCACGCTTCGCGGCGGGTGGGGTCCACCGCTACAACCACAACCTCGAGACGTCACGATCGTTCTTCCCGAAGGTGGTCACCACCCACACCTGGGAGGAGCGCGAGGCCACCTGCAGGCTGGTGCGCGACCACGGGATGGAGCTGTGCTGCGGCGCCCTGATCGGCATGGGGGAGACGGACGAGCAACGCGTCGAGCTCATCCTCCAACTCCAGGAGCTCGATCCGACCGAGGTGCCGCTCAACTTCCTCAATCCGCGTCCGGGCACCCCGCTCGGGGAAGCGGTGCCGGTGGCACCCTGGGACGCCATCCGCTGGATCGCGCTCTTCCGCCTCGGGCTGCCCGGGGTCATCCTCCGCTACGCAGGTGGACAGCGAGGTCACCTTCCGCGAGCTGCAGTCGATGGGGATGACGTCGGGGATCAACGCCCTCATCGTGGGCAACTACCTCACGACGCTCGGCCGCTCGCCCGAGGAGGATCTCCGGATGCTCTCCGATCTGCGCATGCCGGTGGGCTCACTCACCGGCGTCCTCTGAACCGCGACGGGACCGTGGGCGACCCCACCCACTGCACGGGGTGCGGTTCGGCGGGCTGCACCGGCTGCGGAAAGGCGCTCGACCCGCCCCGGTTCTGTGCGACCTGCGGTCGCCGGCTCACCGTCGAGGTCTCGCCCCGCTCGTACCGGGCCCGGTGCCGGGAGCACGGCGAGATCGCCGCACCCTGAGCCTGGAGTGCGTCCGCCGGGCTAACGCCCGTCTGACCGTCGATGAGCTCGCGAAGGATGTCGGCGTGGCCCGCGTGGCGGGCCGTCTCTTCGAGCAGGTGCAGTGAGCACCCACCGGAGGGTGACCGGCGACTCGGTCCCGGTGTCGGCGCAGAAGCCCTCGAGGTCCGGTGCGGCGTCGATCACCTCGTCGGCACACGACCACATCTCCCGGTAGGCGCTCACCGCCTCGACCAGCGGGATGTCCGGCTCGGACGTCTGCGCCGGATCCTTCTGTTGACCGGCCGGCGTAGCGCTGGAGGATCCAGAGGGACTCGGCCGTGGTCAGGTGACGGACCAGCCAGAGCAGCGTGATGCCGCTCCCCACCAGCTCGCTCCGGGCCACGACCTCGTCCAGCCCGGAGACCTTGCGCACGACCGACTCGACGTTGGTACTGGAGCAGCGAACGGAGCACGGCGCGCTCGTCGCCGACGCTGCGGGGCGGTTTACGGTCGGCCACTGACCGCCACTGTAGGACCGGTCCATGGTGCCCGATCCTCCCGCCGGCAATGCTCACCCAGAACACGCACCTCGCCGGCGAGGTCGGCTGCACTGCGGTCATCGGGCCGGGATCTTCCATCCCCTGGGCCTCGGCGATCTCCTTGCAGGTCGGGCACAGCGGGAATCGGCCGGGATCGCGCCCGGGCACCCAGATCTTTCCGCACAGGGCCTTGACCGCGGTGCCGGTGACCATCCCCTCCACCACCGACGGGCCGACGGGAACGAAGTCCCCCTCCTCGGGCTTGTAACCCTCGAGCACGATGTGGGACAGCCGCTCGTGCTCGTCGGCAGGTACGGGATCGGTGCGCTCGGGGGCGATGGTGATGCCGGTGTCGGTCATGTCACCAGGATCGCGCATCGACGGGCGGTGGTGACAGCCGTTCGGTCGGCGGGTCCGGCCCGGCCCGGCCGCACCCTACGCTTGGCCCATGCCCGCACGCACCCTGGTCCTCGCCTCGGGCTCGACGGCGCGCCTGCGGCTCCTGCGGGCCGCCGGCTTCGACCCCGAGGTCGTGGTCAGCGGCGTCGACGAGGACGACCTCGACCCGGACGACACCCGTGGGTCGGTCGTCCGCATCGCCGAGGCCAAGGCGGCCGCGGTGGCCACCCCGGACGGCACGTCGCTGGTCATCGGGTGCGACTCGATGCTCGAGTTCGAGGGACGGCCCCACGGCAAGCCGGCGTCGCTCGGCCGAGGCCAGGTCGTGGCTCGAGTCGATGCGCGGGCCGCTCCGGCATCCTGCACACCGGCCACTGTCTCATCGACGAGGTCACCGGGGGTCCGGGCCGCGGCGGTGGCGAGCACGACCGTCCACTTCGCGACCACCACCCCCGACGAGCTCGACGCCTACCTCGCCACCCCGGAGGTGCTGGCCGTGGCCGGAGCCTTCACCCTGGACGGCCGCTCTGCCCCCTTCGTCGAGGGGATCGAGGGAGATCCGAGCAACGTGATCGGCCTCTCCCTCCCCCTCCTCCGCGAGCTGCTCGGACGGTTCGGCCTCTCGGTGACCGACCTGTGGGTGGAGACGGCCCCGTGACGACCCCGGCCGAGACCACGCCGCCCGCCGTTCCCGTGCTCAAGCTGGGGCCGATCGCGCTCGACGTGCCGGTGGTGCTCGCCCCGATGGCCGGGGTCACCAACCGCGCTTTCCGCACGCTCTGCCGCGGGTACGGTGCGGCGCTCTACGTGAGTGAGATGGTCACGGCCCGGGCGCTGGTCGAGGGCAACGCCAAGACAGAGGCAATGGCCTCGTTCGCCCCCGACGAGGCAGTCCGCAGCGTCCAGCTCTCCGGGGTGGACCCGGCGGTGATGGGACAGGCGGTGGGCCGTCTCGTCGACGAGATCGGGGTCGACCACGTCGACCTCAACTTCGGGTGCCCGGCCGGCAAGGTGACCCGGCAGGGAGCGGGCGCGGCGCTCCCCCTGCATCGGGCGCTCTTCGGGCCATCGTCCGTGCCGCGGTCGTCCACGCCGGGCCGGTGCCGGTCACGGTCAAGCTTCGGATCGGGGTCGACGCGGCCCACACCACCTTCCTCGAGTCGGGGCGGATCGCCGAGGACGAGGGGGTGGCAGCGGTGACCCTGCACGCCCGCACCGCCGAGCAGCTCTACTCGGGCACGGCCGACTGGGGGGCGATCGCCGAGCTCAAGGAGACGGTGACCTCGATCCCCGTCCTCGGCAACGGTGATCTCTGGGAGGCAGCCGACGCCCTCGCCATGATCGACGGCGACCGGCTGCGACGGGGTGGTGGTCGGTCGGGGGTGCCTCGGCCGGCCCTGGCTCTTCCGGGATCTCGCCTGCGCCTTCCGGGGCCGCCCGATACCGCCGGCGCCGGACCTCGGCGAGATCCGGTCGATGATGCTGACCCACCTGACGCTGCTGTGCGAGTCGTTCGGCGAGGTCGCAGGCGTGCGCCAGTTCCGCAAGCACGCCGGGTGGTACCTCACCGGGTTCCCGGTCGGGTCGGCCGTCCGCCGTTCACTGGCACTCGCCTCCTCGACGGTCGAGGTTGCCATGCTGCTCGACGGGCTCGATCCGGATCTGCGCCTTCCCGCCGCGGCCCTACGCATCGCGAGGGGCCACACCCACGGCCCGAGACCGGTGCATCTTCCCGCCGGGTGGCTGGAGAGCGTCGACGATCCGACCCCCCGGCCGGCGGGGACATTCTCGTCTCGGGAGGGTGAACTCGGGAGAACGGTGCGACCGAGCGGGTCTCCGTCCGTTCACCAACGGACATCCTTGAATGCTCTGGCTGGCGATGCGACAGGGCGACGAGATCGAAGCGCAGTAGTAGACAAGCGCCGGTGGCCGGACCTGGAACAGCTATTGCTTCATGGACTTTGTCTCCGCATGGCACTTCGCACTGACCGGTGAGTGCTGACCCATGGCGCCCCGTGCTACTGAGCCCCGCTGGGGTGGTCACCCATTGCATACGATGTTGCCATGGCGGATATGGCTCCACAGGGTGAGTGAAAGCGGATCGGGCTCGCCCTCGCACCTAGCGTCGAGATGAACTAAGGGGTTGACTATGGCAGATGTGACGAAGTTCATGATCGGAGCCGAAGCAACCGGCTCCGATGGGGTGTGTGGCGAGATAACTAGGGTGGTCATCGACCCAGTTACTCGCGTGGTGACCCATTTGGTCGTTGAACCGAAACACAGACAGGGGCTCGGTCGTCTCGTCCCGCTCGACCTCGTCGACTCATCGACTGGCGATGTCCGGATCCGTTGCACCACGGCGGAGTTCGAGAAACTCGAACATGCGGAAGAGACCCAGTTCTTGCCTGGATCCGGCGGTCATATGGGCTACGAGGCGGGACAGGCGCTTTCTCAGCCCTACTACGGTTTGGCTGACAGCATCGGGGAGGTCCCTGAGGCTGTCACGTACGACACCGTTCCTTTGGGTGAGGTGGCCATTCGGCGAGGCGACCAGGTTCATGCCACAGACGGCCCGATTGGAAGGGTTGAGGGACTCGTCATCGATCATCGCAATCACTACGTCACTCACGTACTTCTCCAGGAGGGTCACTTCTGGGGACGCAAGGAAGTGGCCATCCCGATCATTGTCGTGATTGGAGTTGAGGACGGTATCCGGCTGAGCATCAGCAAGCAGGAAGTCGAGGACTTACCAGACGTCGATGTCGTCCATCCAAACCACTAGGAAGCTATTCAACCGGCCCGGTGATCAAGGGCAGGGTCAGTTGCAACAAGCAATAGCCGCCGCCGACGCGGTGGTAAGGGACAACAGTTCATCAACAGTTCACACTCCGTTGACCCGACCGTGATGAATCGTGTGTAGAACAGAAGGCAGTCCACTACGGCACGTTCCCCCGACGTGAGTCAGCGGACCTCCGGGGTCGAGTTGCCTCGTGGCCAGAGGCGGCAAGCTGGCACGAGGTACTCCCCCGTAGCCATCCGAAAACAGACGGTGGCAGTCACCCACCATGTGATTAGGGGATGCCCAGCGCCTCCGGTATAAGACACGTCCTGGACGGTTTGCCCAGCCGTCATGGGCGCCGACCAAGTAAGTGGAGGAGGCGAGTCTGGAAGGGCTCGTCTGCCTGTCCAACTGGTACCGGGGGTGCGTAGAGGCCTGACTGAGCGATCGTGTCCTGAATAGGACCCAGGCAGTCAAGGAGCCATCGGACAAGTTCATCGTCCAGACGTTCGTCGACGCCGATAGCACGTGCGAGATCCCAGGAATGAACGGCCAGTTCATCAACCCGAAGGACACGCAGGTTCGCTCCGGGCATCTTTCCGGACTTCGGATGGAGCACGGTCGCCGCCAGTGCGCCCGGCGTATCGAATGCTTCAGTGACCTGCTCGAAGCCCGAACTGAACGCACCAAGAGGGTCCGAGCCTAGAAAATCATGACGATGGGTTGCGAGCACGGCATTGGGCTCTTCGCCCTGGAGGATCATTGCATAGCGGAAATTACCGTCGACGACGTGGTTCACGAGATCACGGACAGCCCAGTCATCGCACGGCGTCGCCAGCTCCCAATCGCTCGTAATGACGAGCTTGAGCCTGTTTGCGAACTCAATGCCCGCTCGATGCAGTGCGTCTGATCCCTTCACATTGGCGACCCTAACTCCGGGCCGAGCAGGTGTGGAGTGCAAGCGCCCCCTTGCGGATAATGCGACCTCCTCCCGCCGTTGTGAGACACCCGCACGACTGTGCGTCTGAGTCGGCTCTGAGGCTGGCTGGGAGGTGGGGGCCGGATTGTGCGACGATGAGTGATATGACGCGAACTGCAGAATGCGCCTGTGGACGAGTCCAGGTCACCGTCCAGAACGAACCTTTAGCGGTGGTCACCTGTCACTGCGACTTCTGTCAAAAGCGGACGGGCAGTGTGTTCCAGGTCGGCGCCTACTACGCCCGGGACGAGGAGATCGACGTGTCGGGGGAAACGAAGCTCTACAACGGTCTTGAGATCGATGGCGTTGGCAATGCAGCAGGGGACTCGGTCACCTATCACTTCTGCCCGACCTGCGGTTCGACCTTGTATTGGCACAAGGAAGGCGAGAACCCGATCCTCGCAATTGCGGTAGGGAATTTTGTAGACCCCGGATTCCCAGCGCCCGTCATGGAGGGCCACGTGGAAATGCGGCACCACTGGGTGTTGCCCGTCCCCGGAGCTGTGCCGATCAATCCGCATGGGGGCTGAGGCGAGGATGCGACTCGACGGCTAAACCGTGGCAACTGGCACGGTCGCGACGAAGATCGGCCAACTGCCCGGTATTCCCTTTAGTTCCTGGTCCCCAAGGTTTTCGTAGGTAATGCCGGACCCAGCAGTCAGGTCGACCACAGTGCGAGACGCAAGGATTTCGCCTGGACCTGCGAGTCCGGAGATCCGGCTGGCCATGTGAACCGAAAGGCCAGCCACATCGCCGTCACGAACCTCGATCTCCCCAGTGTGGAGACCGGCTCGCACTGCAATGCCGTGCTGGTCGAGTGCATCACGTATCGCCGCTGCGCAGCGCACGGCCCGAGCGGGCCCGTCGAAGGTCGCAAGCACGCCATCGCCAAGATTCTTCACCACCCGACCTCGAAAGCTGTGAACGGTCCGATCGATTGTTTGGTCGTGATCATCGAGCACGGTTCGCCACCGCCGATCGCCAAGTGCCGCCAGCTGCTCCGTCGAGTCCACGATGTCAGTGAAGAGCACAGTGGCAAGCGGCCGGTCATCGCCGACAGGTGTCACATCAGCTGTTCTGAGAAACGTGGTGATCTCGGCAAGGACTGAGTCGGTATCACCGAGGAACAGGTCGGACTCGCTGCCCGGAAGTTCGACAAACCGGCAGCTCGGTATGCTCTCCGCCGTCATTCGGCTCGTGTCGATGTCGTAGACACGGTTACCTTTCCGATGAAACACAAGGGTCGGCGCACGCACGTGCTCCAACAGGGCACCCACGTCGATCTCGGATCCATACTCGAGAGTCTTGGCGAACTCTTCGGGACTGCTACCTAGTCGGTGGGCACGACCCCACCAGTGCTTGAGGATGGGATCGTGGGCCACTCGTGGGTTGAACGTCATCAACCCGCTCGTTGTCCCGTACCACACCGCGAAGGCCTTCCGCTGCTCCCGGGTCTGGCCCCGCATCTCCGGGAACGAGGACCGCAAATTCGCACCGATGATCGAGCGCACCCGCTCCGGATAGGTGGCAGCCGCGAATATCTGGTTGCCTGTCAAGCTGAAGGAGAGAATGCTCGCCCGATCGGACCCGACCGTGTCGAGCACGGCAATCCAATCGGAGGCCGCGCTTTCCACTCCGGCGGCACCATCGGTCGTTGGCAGAGGATCCGAGGCGCCGTTCCCGCGTTCGTCATATGCGATGACTCGCGCAACAGATCCCAAAGAGTCCAGGAAGTTAGCCAGCTGTGGAAGGTCCCACATGTGGTCGATGGGGGTGCCGTACATGCTCAGGACCAGGTCAATCGGGCCGCTCCCGAACACCTCGTAGGCGATCCGTCCCCCATCCCGGTCCAAGTACTTGACCTCGACGTCCTGCACAGCCGACGTTGTACCAGGATCTCAGCGTCACCGCACGGAAGATTCGAGAGCTGATCCTCAGGTCTAACTCAGCTGCACAACCTTTGAGCACCAGGACCTTGGCTGGTTGTGGCAGGGCCGTCGATTAGTGCGGTTGGCCGCGGTCAATGACCGTCCCCCTCTCGGTTGCTAGGGGGGATGCCGGTGCAGATCAGGTATGGGGATGAGCCATTGGTTCATTGCTCAACGACGGATACCAGTCACCTCGGCCGTGGGGAGTGAGGTCAAGGAGGTGCCAAACGGGGCTGAGCAGGTCGATTTCACGCTCGCGTCGGTCTTCCGCCATTTTTGCGCCTTTTTGAGTACCGGTGTTGGAGATCCGAAGCGTCAGGGTCGTCTGAGGGACTTCGTCCCGGATCCGCATCCAATGCTTGGTTACGATGAGATCTGAGGGGACTGGTTCGATCCAGGAAAGCCGAGGAGGACAGGATGCATCGATCAATCGCCGCTGCTCCACTCGCAGGAATCGCCGCCGCCAGCTCCATCTGGTTAGGAGTGCTCCTCCCGGGGACAATGGCTTCGGCTACGACAGCCACCTCGGTCAAGGAGGTCTGCACGACAGTCGTTGGAAACGAGATCAAGTTGCAGTTCACGAGTTGCACGGGATCGAAGACTGACGGAACGAGCGCGACCGGAACAGCGAAAGGCTCGACTGAGCTAAAGATCACCTTCAATACCGGTCGCACCGCAATCGAATCGTACAAGTACAAGACTCTGTCCCTGAATGTCTGTCCGTCCACCTTTGGCTTCGTAAGACACGCCGAGTACGTGGAGTCGGGTTCGATCCTCCACGGCGGCACGGCCACCGATCTCATCGGCTCCAAGGTGAGTGCAACATTGTGTGTTTACATCGCCCAGATCGGTGGGCGGATCCTCATCAAGAACCTCCATGGCACGGTGGCGCATCTGTAAGCCACTGCCGAGGGTCAACTGGAGCGGTCGTGCTCGAGGCGTCGGGAGATGGGATCGCGGGCGTAGTACAGCGCCAGGGCACCGTGGAAAGCCAGGCACAGGTACGGATTGATGAAGGCGATCCCGATCGAGATCAGGTAGACCGCGGTACCGGCTACGAACAGGACGGTCGAGCTCCGGCGCTGTTCCTCGGGGAGCTCGTCGTTGAGCAGGCGCCGTCCCGTGGAGGCGTGGAGCCACAACGCCGCCCAGGCCAGGGCGTTGACGGTCATGACGATGCTGTAGAACACGGCTGCCGTGCGTTCGCCTGCCCCGGTACGCAGTGCCTCGCCAAAGACCTCGGTGGGATACGGGATGAACACCACCGTCATCAGTAGGACAAGATTTCGGTAGAAGAATCCATGGTCGATTCGTTGGACGAACGAGAAGACGGTGTGGTGGTTGAGCCACATGATCCCGATGACCAGGAAGCTGACCACGTACGCGGCCAATGACGGCCACCGGTCCAACAACTGCCTGGCCAGTTCGGAGTAGTTGCTCGGCTGGGCGATCGTGAGAACCAGCAGGGTGATGGCGATGGCGAAGACCCCGTCGCTGAAGGCCTCCACCCTTCCCTTGCTAACGGTCACTTCTCCCGGACCTTCAGGCGACCAAGGGGGAGGCAAGGGTGTCGGGCCGCAGGTCCCCCGTGGCGCCCATTGCATCGATCCCGAACAGGATTTCCCTGGGCGCCGAATTCATGAATGAAGTCGGTATCCCTCATCGGGCTGGGCACAGGGCCCTGTGTGACCGAACCCCCCCGTTCGATCTGATCCACAACCCTGATGCACGTTGCGTTGATTTCGGGTGGCGACTGAACCGCATGATGGGATTCTTCCATCTGGCCACTGCAACTGGCTGAAAGGTTGCTCTCCCGGTTGTTGGATGACACGTACCCGCGCTCCCTACTCGGCGAAGCAGGTGAGCGAAAGGGTGTTCCCGTCGGGGTCTTTGAACCAAGCAACTTGATCCCCAGCGGGAGTCGACCAGATCCCCATTTCATCCTGGTCCATGCCCTCGTATCTGATGAAGTCGACTCCTCGGCTCGCCAAGCTGTCGATCGACGTCGCCATGTCGAGCACCTGCCATCCGGCGATGGTGAAGGGCTGAGGCTGAAGGCCATCAACCTGGGCGAGGCGCAACATGGTTCCCCCTGCGTCGAGTACCACTGCGAAGGGACCTTCCTCACTGACCCGTAGGCCGAGCACGTCCCCATAGAAGGACTGCGCTGCGCTCAGGTCTCTCACTGGAATGAAGGCCATCAGGGGACGATCACCAAGCACTGGCCGATCGTATCCATTGACGGTCTGGCTGTCCCCCGGGCGATGAAGTGGGAGGCCGGCCCGGCAGCGAGGGGCAGTCGCTCACCGACGAATACCAGGTGCCCTGTCGACGACTGAGGATGATCTGGCCAGAAACCGGGGCATACGTCACCGACATTGCGTAGAAGATCTGGACCCCGACGGGCCATAGGGACCATCAGGACCGACGACGAGCGAGTTCTGGTCGGCTGAGTTCCCGTCTCAAATGACGTAGAAGGGTGCGGTGTCTAGCAGGTCGGAATCCCTGAGTTCGGACTCGGGAGCTCCCATATAGCGATGTTCGTCCCTGTCGTGGCTGTCTGCGCATTCAGCGTCAACGTTGAACTGCCCATCAGCCACGAACCGCTGACTCCTGCGATCGAATGAACCTCAGTCGCGTAAGCGGACAGTGCAGATTCAACTGCCCCGGCACCTTGGCGAGCACGTTGCGCGCCCGGTGGACGAGGCAGCGCTGGCGGAGGCTCTTCGCCAGCACGACCTCGCACGCGCCGATCAGCCCCGGTGCCCCGTCGGAGACGACGAGCAGCGGTGGGGCAAGCCCACGGCCTCCGAGGTCGGAGAGGAAGCCAGCCCAGGCGTCATAGCTCTCGGACTCACCCGGCGCGAGTCCAATGAGCACCGGTGCACCCTCGGTCGTGATGCCCCAGGCGCAGAGCACCGGCTCGGCCGGGGATCCGGGATGAAACTTGAAGTGGCTGCCATCGAGGAACAGGTAGTCGAGGGTGACGCCGAGAGGTCACGGCACCGCCAGGCGTCGAACTCCACCTTGATGGCCTCGCAGATCCGGCTCACCGTCGACTTGGACAGCGCGACCTCCGATCCGAGGGCCTCGGCCAGGGCGGCTTCGACGTCACGGACCGACAGGCCCCGCACGAAGCTCGCGATCACGAGCGACTCCAAGGCGTTGGTCCGGCAGACCCCGGTCCCGAGCAGCCGGGAGGCGAAGGCCTCGTCGCATCCGCGGCTGCTTGGGACGGCCAAGCGATGGAGCCCAATCTGGTTCTGAAGCCATCAACCACGCCGACAATCTGGCCATACTGGATTGCAGTGTCGCGTCCGTGGTATTCAGCTTCGTTCTCGATTGCTTGGCCATTGGCAAGGAGGGCGTTGTCGGCGGATGTAAACGCTTCCACTGCGCTCCTCTTCGAGAGGAGGGGTTGGAGGTGGATCCGGCGAAGGAAAGGGCTGCAAGAGCAAGAACCAGGAAGGTGCGCCTCATCCCTCCAAGCTACGACACCATCCAATTTGGTCAACCAAGAGTCTGCTGCGGTTGCGGGGCAGGTCCATGAGCGCCACCCGGCTCACCCACCGTCGTCCCGCCCGTCGTCAGACCGACCAGGCGGTAGCCGTCAGTCCGACATCTGCCCGACGAGGACCTCCAGGTCACCAAGCGACCGCAGGGTGTCGTTGAGGTGGGTGCAGGTCGAGCCTCCGGTGAATTCACGGCGTACCCGGGTCCGGAGCTCGGCGATGGGCATGCCGGACAATCGCTCGGCGCTTCCCACCGCACCTGGGCACTCCATCCACGGGAGCACGTGGGCCTTCGCCCCGATGTCGAGGATCCGGCCCCCGACGATGTCGAATGCACCGGTCGCGGAGTACTCGTGCACGACCCACTCGGCTCCATCCTGGTCCATGTGGCTGTCACGGAAGTGGGCGTCGAAGCGGTGCGTCTCCCCCGAGCCGTCGGGGCCCAGCACGTCGAGACGGCGGCGGCGGCGCATGGCGTGGGGAGGGAGGGGCGGCATCGCGTGCCAGGCCAGCGGGTCGTCTTGCCGCTCGAGCGACGGGGCCGGCGGTCCCGATGACACCGGGATCTCGCCGGTTGTGCGGATCGTCGACCATCAGGGTGCCTTCGTGGGCCCATCCGGCGCAGAGGTCGTCCCGGGATGCCATCATCGGGCCCAGTCCCGACGTGCTCCCGACATCACCTTCCGGCCGCCGCCGAGGCTGATCGAGCACCCCGGCCCGCTGCGCCGAGTACCCCGAGACCAGGGCGGCACCCGGGAGGTCGTCCAGCAACAGGTGGAGCAGGGTGCCGGCCTCGCGCTCGCCGGGGCAGGCCTCGTTGGCCCGCGACCGGAAGCCGGGGCCGACCGGGCACCCGACCAGCTGATCCAAGCCCGGTAGTTCCGGAGACGAGGCGATCGAGAGCACCTGCCGGTTCGTGCCGTCGACCCGCAGCGAGAGGTCGACCTGGTCGATCACCACCGGCGTGGCGTCGGAAGCCGTCCGGAGGTCGCGTGCCCGGGCGGTGACTACCAGATCACCCCGGAATCCATCCGGTCGCGCCGTGTCGATCGTGGACGTCCTGCGCACCGAGCCCGGCCGACGGTCGATGGTGGCTGACACCGGTTCGCTTGGACCGCCAGCTTCGGGGAGGAACAACATCGGTATTCCGACGATAGCTGTATCTGCTCCCCGCCCTACACCCAGCACAAGCTCGTCGCGGCGAGCGGATGGATGGACTACCGTCCCGGCGGCTGGCCCGCCTCTCGTGCCCAGCCAGTCGAATCGGGCGAGGGCGCCGTCCTGAGGGCAGACGCGGGGCGTAGCCGCTCACCTGGTGTGGGAGACTGGCCGTGGCCGGACCCGCCGGGGTCCCCGGTGCCGCGACCCGGGATCCCCCGGAGCGGTGCGGCAACACCGCTCCCCCATGATCGTCGGATCCTCCCTCACCATCGAGATCGGTGACCGCACCCTGCTGCGGGACGCCTCGTTCGTCGTCGGCGCCGGGGAGAAGGTCGGGCTCGTCGGGCGGAACGGGACCGGCAAGTCGACCTTCATCTCGGTGGTCATCGAGGAGCCCGGCCGCAACGTGCGCTCGACCGGCAATGCGCGCCATCCGCGGCACCTTCGGCTACCTGCCCCAGAGTCCCCGATCCGCGGGGACTGGGCCTCGATCCGAACGGCTTCTCCCACGTGCTGTCGGGCCGCGGCCTCGACGTCCTCGACGACGCCCTCGGCAAGGCCCGTGCCCAGATGGCCAAGGACCCCTCGACCGAGAACATCGCGCTCTTCTCCGACCTCGAGGAGCAGTTCCGCGAGAACGGCGGCTACGAGGCGGAGGCGAACATGGCCCGTCTGGCCGACGGGCTCGGGCTCCGCCAGGAGCTGCTGCTCGAGGACATCGAGAGCCTCTCGGGCGGTCAACGCCGCCGGGTCGACCTCATCCGGATCCTCTTCCAGGCGCCCGACACCATGATCCTCGACGAGCCCACCAACCACCTCGACCGTCCGGCCAAGCGATGGCTGATGGACGAGCTCGAGCGGTTCCCCGGGGCCATCCTGGTCGTCTCCCACGACCTCAAGCTGCTCGACCGCTCGATCAGCAAGGTGCTGCACCTCTCCGACGCGCGTCTCCACGAGTTCAAGGGGACCTACTCCTCGTACCTGGTCCAGCTCGAGGCCGATCAGTCCCAGCGCGAACGCTCTGCCCTGCTCGAGGGCCGCGAGATCGACCGGCTCTCGACCCTGGCCGACTCGATGCGGGGGAGCACCAACCGCCGGGCCCGGATCGCCAAGTCCCTCGACAAGCGGGTCGAGCGTCTCGAGTCGCTCGAGGACCGAGGTGCACAAGCGCGAGCGGAAGAGCTCCTTCACCCTGCCGGCACCGGCCCGCTCGGGCGAGGTGCCGCTGCGGGTGAGCGGGCTCGTGGTCCGCTACGGCGACCTGACCGTCCTCGAGAACGTCGACTTCCACTGCCGGCGGGGCGACCGGGTGGTCGTCATCGGCCGCAACGGTGCCGGCAAGTCGAGCCTGCTGCGCTGCCTGGCCGGGGTGCAGGAGCCGACCGCGGGCACGGTGGAGCTCGGGGTCAACGTGGCGCTCGGCTACTTCGCCCAGGAGCACGAGCAGGTCGATCCTGACAGGTCACCGTGCTCGACAACATCGACGACACCGATCCTGACCAAGGAGACCGAGCGCCGGGCGCTCCTCGGCTCCTTCGGGCTCGCCGGCAAGGTCGCCCACCAGATGCCAAAGACCCTGTCGGGCGGCGAGCGGGCCAAGCTCGGGCTGGCCATGCTGGCCGCGGGCAGATGCCAACGTCCTGCTGCTGGACGAGCCCACCAACAACCTCGACCCCACCTCGATCGAGGCGGTCGGCACCATGCTGAGCAGCTGGCCGGGGACCATCGTGGTGGTCAGCCACGACCGGTCGTTCGTCGAGGCGCTCGACCCCACCCACGGCCTGACACTGCCCGACGAGGTCTTCACCCACTGGCGGGACGAGGCGCTCGACATGGTGGAGATCAAGTAGCCGCTCGACCGGGTTCGCTCAGGAAGTGGGCTGGCGGGCCTTTCCGTTGTCGGCCACCGGCTCATTCGGCAGACCGGCGTTCTTGATGGCCTCCACCAGGGTCTCTGCCGCCCCGACCAGTCCTGCGGCCTCGTACGGCACCACGATCTTCGAGTTGGGCGAGGTCGCCACGGCCTGCAGGGCGCGCAGCTGCATGATGGCCAGGGTGTTGGGCTTCACCTCGGCCTTGTCGATGGCCTCGAGGGCGAGCGCCTCGCCCTCGCCCCGCAGCTCGGCGGCCCGCTTCTCGCCGTCAGCCCGCAGTTCGAGGACCTGCTTCTGGGCTTCGGCGGCCAGGATGGAGGCCTGCTTCTGGCCCTCGGCTTCTAGGACGTTGGCCTGCTTACGCCCCTGGGCGCTGTTGATGGCCGACTGCTGCTCGCCCTCCGACTTCAAGATGGCGGCCCGCTTGTGCTGCTCGGCCTCCTTCTGCTCGGACATGGCCTGCAGCACGTTGTTCGGAGGGGTGATGTCGAGGATCTCGATCCGGTTGAGCCGGACCCCCCACTTGAGGGTGGCCTCGGCCATGTGGTCCTGCATCTTGGTGTTGATGGTCTCGCGCTCGGAGAGCGACTGGTCGAGGGTCAGCTCGCCGAATACCGCCCGCAGGGCGGTGCGGGCCATCTGGTCGATGGCCAGGCCGAAGTCGTTGACCTCGAAGAGCGCCAGCTTCACATCGGTCACCTGGCAGAAGATGGTGGCGCTGACCCACAGCGAGACGTTGTCCTTGGTGATCACCGCCTGCTGGTCACCGGTCCGGGGGAACTCTCGGATGTCCACCTTGTCCATGCGGTCCGCAAGCGGCAACAGCACGTGCAGGCCCGGGCTGCTTGATGGTCCTGAACTCGCCGAAGCGCTTGACGACCCCGACGCACCCCTGCTGGACCACCTTGAGGCAGGACTTCAGGAAGATGACGATGAAGGCGAAGATGAAGAACCCAACTACCGCCACCGCGACGGATGCTGCCGCTGAACCGATGATCATGACGACCACCTCCTGCCTCCACCTTACGCACCGGGGCGCCCGGGTGGGCGTTGCAGAGGCTGGAAGCACTGCCCATCCCGTCCCGGTCGGGCCCCTCCCGGGCTCAGTCTTCGTCGGTGGGATAGACAACGAGCAGACCACGCTCGACGTCCGCCACCACCACGGTGGTGCCCGGTGCGATCGTGGTTCCCGGGAAGAGCGAGACGGCGAACCACGTCTCGCCCCGGGCGAGGACCGAGCCGGGCAGGTGGCGATCGGGACGGCCTTGGTCACGACAGCCGTTTCGCCGATCATGCCCGGGACTCCGTTCAACATCGTCGTCTCCTGTTTCCGGCCCCGACGCACCACGTGCCCCGCACGCCGGCACTGCACCCGGG
Organism: uncultured Acidimicrobiaceae bacterium; assembly: GCA_963769775.1. Taxonomy (GTDB): domain Bacteria; phylum Actinomycetota; class Acidimicrobiia; order Acidimicrobiales; family RAAP-2; genus Bog-756. The sequence continues at coordinate 77,966 of CAVYNC010000003.1, forward strand.
CGCGCACTCCTCCCTGCAATTTCTACGGGGTGGCCCCTCCGGCGGGGCGGTCCGGACCGGGCCCTCCAGGAGCCGGCCCGCACACCGTGCCGGGTTAGCGTTGCCCATGGTCCCCGACACCCCCTTATCGCCCCTCCCCGGACTCACCGCCCGGAAGACCTGGCGCACCCTCGAGCCGCTCCACGATATGGTCTACTTCGCTCCCGAGGCCGCACGAGTCCTACCGGAAGGTCGGCCTGCGGGGCCAATCCGGCTACTTCGCCTCGCGGGCCGCGCCGATGGGCGCGGTGGGTGCCCACACCGTGGTTGCCACCTTCTACAACTTCTCGCCGGAGCTCGTGCACGCGGCCATGGAGGGAGTCTGGGAGACCACCCCGCCCACCACGGTGCTCGAGGCGCGCACCGCCGCAGCCGGCGGGGCGCTGCGCCGGATGCTCGGCGACGCCGCCGACTCGGCCGAGATGGAACGGGCCGCCGACGCTGGCCCGCAGGGCGGCGGAGCGGGCCGCCGAACGTCCCGAGGGGCGCCCCCTCTTCGCCGGGCACGCCGGGCTCCCCTGGCCCGAGGCTCCCCATCTCGTCCTCTGGCACGCCCAGACCCTGCTGCGCGAGTTCCGCGGCGACGGTCATGTCGCCCAGCTGGTCGACCACGGGATCGGGCCGGTCGAGGCCCTCGTGCTGCACGAGGCCACCGGTGACTCACCGGTCGGGTTCCTGCGCGAGACCCGTGGCTGGCCACCCGAGGCGTGGGAAGTCGCCACCGACCGCCTCCGCTCGCGAGGCTGGGTCCGCCCGGCCGGAACCGCCGACCGCCTCGCCCTCAGCGAGGAGGGTGCGACCGTCCGCGGGCGGATCGAGGAGGCGACCGACCGCCTCTCGGTCCACGGCTACGAGGCACTCGGCGAAGACGGTTGCGCGGAGCTGCGTGGACTCGCCCGTCCGTTCTCGCGGACCGTCGTGGCCGACGCCGGCTTCGGGCTGCGACCGTCGTGAGCCCGCAGCGACCCGAGGACGTCCCCGGCATCGACGACTGGTCCCGCCTGCTCGACGGGAGGGTGGCGGTGGTCACCGGGGGTGGTGCCGGCATCGGAGCGGCGGTCACCACCCTGTTCGCCGAGCACGGTGCGCTGGTCGAGGTGGCCGAGATCGACCCGGCACGCGCCGCCGCGGTGGTCGATGCAGTCGAGCGGTCCGGTGGCACGGCCCGCGCCCATGTGGTCGACGTGACCACCGCGGGTGGGGTCGAGGAGCTCGCCGCGGCCGTCCTCGAGACCCACGGCCGGGTCGACGTGCTGGTCAACAACGTGGGCGACTACCGGCCGCTCGTCCGATTCGCTGTGTCGACCCCGGACTCGTGGCAGGCCATGTACGAGGTCAACCTCCTCCACGTGCTCGCGGTCACCCGGGTCTTCCTCGGACCTATGGTCGAGACCGGGGGCGGTTCCATCGTCAACGTGCACTCGGTCGAGGGCATGCGCGGCTACCCGGGCGACCCGGTCTACGCGGCGATGAAGGCGGCCGTCGCCCACTTCACGACCAGTCTCGCCGTGACGATGGGGCGCTCGGGTGTCCGGGTCAACGGGATCGGGCCCGACCTGACCCAGACCCCCCAGGTCGACTACCTCGCCGGGCCGGGCGACCGTGACGAGCTGTGGCCCTCCTGGGCGCCGGTCGGCCGGCTCGGGTGGCCCGAGGACCAGGCTCGGGTGGCGCTGTTCCTGGCATCCGACCTCGCCGCGTTCGTGACCGGTCACAACATGCCCGTCGACGGTGGCACCCGGCGGGTGGCGGATGGTTCTACTCGCCCGAGGCCAGCCGCTTCGTCAACCGGCCGACCGGGCTCTGAGCCGCGGGCCCACGACGCTCAGGCGTCGCGTCGCACGAGGAGCCAGGCAGCCAGGCTGACAACGGCCGCGGCATAGAGGACGAGCAGGCCGGCGGCCGCCCACGGGCTCAGCAGAACGCCGGCGAAGTCGGTCTTCCGGGTGGTGACCACGACCATGGCCAGACCCAGGTTCGACGGGAGGAACCGCTCGAAGCTGCTCGAGATGCTCGAGGGCAGGATCTGGACGATGAGCGGCAGGACCAGGAGGACGCCGACGAAGGCCGAGATGGCACCCGCCGTGTGCCGGACGATGAACCCGGTGCCGAAGGCGAGCAGGCTCAACAGCAGCAGGTAGACGCCGCAGAGGAAGACCGCGCGGAGGGCGCCCGGGTAGGAGATCGAGACGACGGGGATGGTCGCGCTGCGCACCTGGTCGATGATCGAGCTCCCCGCGGGAAGGGTCTTCCCCCCGTGGGCGGTGAGCACCGCCTCACCGACGAAGAACGAGACGAACGCGGTCACCTCGGACACCACGAAGACGACCGCACCGACGACCAGGCCCTTGGCGGCGAGCACGGTGGTGCGCCTCGGGAGGGTGGCGAGGGTCGTGCGGATCGAGCCCGTCGCATACTCGGAGGTCACGATGAGAGCGCCGAGCACACCGACGACGAACTGCGAGATGAACACGCCGGTCTGGCTGAACCGCACCGGGTCGAACTGGGCCCGGTCGGCCGGACCGAGGACCGCCCATCGGCCGGCCTCGATGTTCGAGACGAGGGCCGAGAGCCCGATCCCGGCAACGACGATGATCACCAGGCAGATCCAGGTCGAGCGGACCGAGCGCAGCTTGGTCCACTCGGAGAGGATCTCGTTGCGGAGGCCGGCGCGACCGACCTGGGGGTCGGGCAGCGGCGCGACCGAGACGATCGTCATGCGAGCGCCTCGTCCGGGGTGTGGCCGTGGAAGTCGACCATCTCGGAGGTGAGGTCCATGAACACCTCTTCCAGGCTCGCCTGGCGCGGGCTCAGCTCGTGGAGCGCGATTCCGGAGGCGAGGGCCAGATCGCCGATGTGTGCGGGGTCGAGCCCGGTGACGAACAGGCTGCAGTCGGGCTGACGGACCACTCCGGCACCGGCGCCGGTCGAGCGCGCCGGCGAGACGGTCGGCATCCGGGGAGCGCACCAGCACGGTGGTCTCGGTGTTGGAGGCGATGAAGTCGGCGACGGTGGTGTCGGCGATCAGACGACCCCGCCCGATGACCACCAGATCGGTGGCGGTGAGCGCCATCTCGCTCATCAGGTGGCTCGAGACGAAGATGGTCCGGCCCTCGGCGGCCAGCCCCTTCAGCAGACGTGCGAACCCAGAGGATGCCCTCGGGGTCGAGTCCGTTCACCGGCTCGTCGAAGAGGAGCACCCCGGGGTCGCCGAGGAGGGCCGAGGCGATCCCGAGCCGCTGGCTCATCCCGAGTGAGAACTTGCCGACCCGCCGCCTGGCCACGTTGTCGAGGCCGACGAGCCCGAGCACCTCTTCGACCCGTGCGGCGGGGATCGCGTTGGTCTGGGCCAATGACGAGCAGGTGGTGGTAGGCGGTACGACCGGGGTGGAGCGCCTTCGCCTCGAGCAGTGCGCCGACCTCGCGGAGGGGCCAACGGAGATCGTGGAAGCGCCTGCCGTCGATGGTCACCGTGCCGGTGTTCGGCCGGTCGAGGCCCATGATCATGCGCATGGTGGTCGACTTGCCCGAGCCGTTGGGACCGAGAAAGCCGGTCACCACGCCGGGGCGCACCTCGAAGCTCAGGCCGTCGACGGCCCGGGTGGTGCCGTACCGCTTCGAGAGGTCGGTGGCCGTGATCACCGCCGGATCCTCCCCACGGCTCCATGGGAGGACCGTACCAGCCGGTCCGGCGCGGGCGGCCTCGGGTGCCGGGTCCTGTCGCAGTCAACCGGCGGCCCCGGCCACGACGTCGGCGAGGGCGCTCTCCCCGCCGGGCAGGGTGATCACCGGGTAGCGCGTCGCGCTCGGCGAGCCACTGGCGGTTGCGGCAGTGGATCTCGTGCCTGCCGTCGAAGCGGTCGAGCACCACCACCACCGGGACCGGGACCGCGGGGCCGCCGGGCGTGCCCGCGTGCAGCGCCGCCATGGAGAGACGCACGCCGTTGATGGTTCCGAGCCCGGCGTCGGCCACCAGTACCACCAGGTCGGGGCGGAGCAAAGCGATCATGTCGGTGGTGTCCCCGTCGACCGCTTGCGGCGAGCGCACGCCGCCGGCCATCTCGACCAGCCCCACTGCGACGGGCTCGGCCGGCCACTCGAGCTCGCCCACGAGGTCGCCGACGGTGAACGGCCTCAGGCCCAGCGCCTCGGCGGCCATCGGGGGCGCCATCGCCCGGTGGTAGGAGCGGTAGGAGTGGCAGACCTGGTCCGGGTGCTCGCCGGCGGCGTCCCCGAGCACCTCGGCGTCGGTCGGGCCCCCGAGCCGTGCGCCGTCGCCGTCGATGTCGAAGGACTGGGCCGGCTTGCGGGCCGAGACCGTGAGGCCGCGGGACCGGAGCTCGCCCAGCAGACGCGCCCCGACCCAGGTCTTGCCGACCTCGGTCCCCGTGCCGCAGACCAGGATGATCCGTTCCGGCCGTGAGCCCATCGCCGGAAGTCTTGCCGACGAGGTGGGCCTGGTCGAACCGGTTGGGCCGGTCTACCGGTGGGCCTCGGGCCCGCGCCGGTCGCGGCACCGGACCGTGGCGAGAAGGGGCCCCGGTAGGATGCGGGGATGGACCGGATCGGGGTGGTCGACACCATGTTCGCCCGCTACGACATGGGTGCCGAGGCTGTCGCCGAGCTCGAGTCGTGCCCCGGCTTCGGGAGCACCTTCGAGGTCGTGCGCCGCACCGTCCCCGGCTTCAAGGACCTCGGGGTGGCCTGCAAGCGGATCATCGAGGAGGAGGGGTGCCGCATCGTGGTCGCCCTCGGGATGCCGGGCCGGGCGGCCATCGACCAGGTCTGCGCCCACGAGGCCTCCCAGGGGATCATGCTCGCCCAGCTGCTGACCTCCACCCACATCCTCGAGGTCTTCGTCCACGAAGCCGAGGAGGATGACCCGGCCGAGCTGGCCGCCGTCTGCGTGAACCGGGCCCGCAAACATGCTCGCAACGCCTACTGGATGCTCTACGAACCCGAGCGGCTCGCGGAGCTGGCCGGCAAGGGGGTCCGTCAGGGGTACGAGGACGCCGGCCCGATCGTCTCCTGACCGCACGCACCCGACCCTCGTCCGGCCTCAGACCGTCGGCTCGTGGGGCATCCCGAGGGTGCGCTCGGCGATGATGGTGCGCTGCACTTCCGCGGTGCCACCACCGATGGTGAGCGCCGGGGCGAAGAGGTAGCCGAAGCTCCAGATGCCGTCCGGCCAGCCACCCGGGTCCCCCCCTGCGAACGGTCCGGTGCCCGAGAGCATCCCCGAGGCGCCGGCGAGGTCGCTGGCGACCGCCATCACGTGCTTTCCGTGCTCGTCGGCCAACGCCTTGCGTACCGAGGCCTCGGGCCCGGGCGCCTCCCCCGCGAGCGTGGCCGAGACCGTCCGCAGGCGCAGGAGGCGCAGAATCTCGCCCTCCGCCCAGACCGCGGCCAGACGCTGGCGGATCAGTGGGTCGCCGGCGCCGCCGGCTCGCCTGACCCCGGCGATCAGGTCCTCGGCCGTCGGGCCCATCCCCCAGAGGGCCCCCGCCCCCGACAGCGAGACCCGTTCGTTGGCGAGGGTGACCTTGGCCAACGACCAGCCGTGGCCGCGCCGACCGACCAGATGGTCGCCGGGCAGGCGCACCTCGTCGAGGAGCACCTCGTTGAAGGTGTGGGTGCCGGTCATGTCGACAAGTGGGCGCACGGTCACCCCCGGCGCATCCATCGGGCAGAGGAAGTACGAGATGCCCTGGTGGGTGGGCAGCGTCCGGTTCGGTGCGGGCGAGGAGGATGCCATAGGACGCGCTGTGCGCGTACGAGGTCCACACCTTGGATCCCCGCACGATCCACTCGTCCCCGTCGAGTGCGGCCCGGGTGGTCAGCGACGCGAGGTCGGAGCCGGCGCCGGGTTCGCTGAACAGCTGGCACCAGACCTCCTCGCCCGAGAGGATCGGGAACAGGAAGCGCTCCTTCTGCGCCTCGGTCCCCGCGTGCAGGATGGTCGGTCCGGCCCAGCCGATGCCGATCGGGTTGTCCGGACGGCGGACCCGGCCCGGCGGAGCTCGTCGTCGACGACGAGCTGGTGGGTGGGATCGGCCCCGAGCCCGTAGGGGACCGGCCAGTGGGGGGCGACCAGTCCGCGCTCGGCGAGCTCGCGCCCGGTCGGGACGGGGTGCCGCTCGAGCCAGGCGCGGATCTCGATCCGGCGCGGATCGTCGGCGCCGGGGAGTGCGAAGTCCACAGCCCACAGCGTAGGCTGGACCGGTCGTTCCGGCCGGGGACGCGGAGGCCAGGGGCGGGTCGGTGCCGACAGACGGCCCGGCCGGGCACGGGGGAACAGGAGCCGCGGTGACCAGCTGGAACTATGCCGACGTCTGGGAGACGGTGGCCGACGCGCTGCCGGACGCACCCGCGCTCGTCCACGGCACCCGCACCCGCAGTTGGGGCGTGCTCGACCAACGCGCGGACAACCTGGCGCGCTGGCTGCTCGGGGCCGGCGTTTCCCGCCAGGACAAAGTGGCCCTCTATCTCTACAACTGCCCCGAGTACCTCGAGGCGGCCTTCGCCTGCTACAAGGCCGGCCTGGTCCCGGTCAACACCAACTACCGGTATGCCGGCGACGAGCTCGTCTACCTCTGGGAGAACGCGGACGCCGTCGCGGTCGTGCTCCACGGGTCCTTCGTCGACCGGGCCGAAGGGATCCGCGACCGCCTGCCCCGGGTGCGAAGCTGGCTCTGGGTCGACGACGGGACGGCCACCTGCCCGCCCTGGGCCGTGCCCTACGAGGAAGCGGCCGAGACGACCGGCCCCCCTTCCGAGGGCGGGGGTGAGCGACCGGTCCGGGGCCCGTGGGGGCGCAGCCCCGACGACCTCCACCTTCTCTACACCGGCGGCACGACCGGCATGCCCAAGGGTGTCATGTGGCGCCAGGACGACCTGTTCGCCCGGCTCAACGGAGGCGGGTTCCGCCGCTACCCGGCCGCGGGCGGTATCGCGGACGTGCGCGCCGAACTGGCGGCCCACGGACCGGGGATGACCCTGCTGCCGGCGTGCCCGCTCATGCACGGGACCGGCGGGTTCACCTCGATGGAGATGCCTCAGCGAGGGGGGCCGGGTCGTGACCCTCACCTCCCGCCAGTTCGACCCGGTCGAGCTGCTCGACGCGGTCGAGCGCGAGCGGGTCAACGGCCTGGTCATCGTCGGCGACGCCTTCGCCAAGCCCATCCTGGCCACGCTCGACGCCCACGCGGGTCGCTGGGACCTCTCGAGCCTGGTTGGCATCGTCTCCTCGGGCGTCATGTGGAGCGAGGAGACCAAGCAGCGGTCTGCTCCGCCACCACGCGGGGATGCTCCTGGTCGACGCCTTCTCCTCCTCGGAGGCACTGGGGATGGGCACCTCGGTCTCCTCGGCCGGTGCTGCCGCGGAGACCGCCAGGTTCACCCTCGGCGAAGACGTCCGCGTGCTCGACCCCGAGGGACGGGACATCGAGCCCGGATCGGGGCGGATCGGGGTCCTGGCCCTCGGGGGGCGCATCCCCCTCGGCTACTACAAGGACGAGGCGAAGTCGGCTGCGACCTTCCGCACCTTCGCCGGGTCACGCTACTCGGTGCCCGGCGACTTCGCCGAGGTCCGGGCCGACGGCTCCATCCACCTGCTCGGACGCGGATCGGTGTGCATCAACACCGGCGGCGAGAAGGTCTTCCCCGAAGAGGTCGAGGAGGTGGTCAAGACGGTCGAGGGCGTGCTCGACACGGTCGTCGTGGGCATCCCGAGCGAGCGCTTCGGCGAGGAGATCGTGGCAGTCGTGCAGCTCGCCGACGGCGTCCGGGAGGACTCGATCGCCCCCGGGACGGTCATCGAGCACGTGAAGGACCGGCTCGCGAGCTACAAGGCGCCCCGCCGGGTCCGCTTCGTGCAGAGCATCGGGCGGTCCCCCTCCGGCAAGGTCGACTACAACCGTCACCGGGCCGAGACGGTCGAGTGGCTGGAGGCGGTGTCGCCCAGGTAGTCCCGGCCACCCGCGTCGGGCGGGCCGGGGTCAGCCCTTGTTCGCCCCGTGGGTCCGGACGAAGTCGTTCACCGTGTAGTAGGCGTCGATCGACTCGCCGGCGTCGCCCCAGAACCCCTCGAGCACGTCGTAGGCCATGGTGCCTTCGGCGATGTAGTGGTTGTTGACGTCGGTGATCTCGAGCTCGCCGCGCCCGGAGGGGACCAGGGTCGGGATCACGTCGAAGACGTCGGCGTCGTAGCAGTAGATGCCGGTCACCCCGAACTTCGAGGCCGGATGCTCCGGCTTCTCGGTGATCCCGACCACCCGGTCGTCCTGGTCGAAGGTGGGCACGCCCAGATGGCGGAGGTGCTCGTCCTCCTCGACCGGGGTGAGCAGGATGCGCGAGCCGGAAGGATTAGACCGGAAGGCATCGACCATCGGCCGTATCGATCCCTCCACGATGTTGTCGGCCAGCAACACGAGCACCGGGTCACCGTCGACGAAACGGGTCGCGAGGCCCAGCGCCTCGGCGATGCCGCCGGGACGGTCCTGGTAGCCGTAGCTCAGCCGGTCGATGCCGAACTCGTGCCCGTTCCCGAGCAGCCGGAGGAACTCGCCTGCGTGGGTCCCACCGGTGACCAGCATGATCTCGGTGATCCCGGCGTTGACCAGCGCCTCGATCCCCCAGTTGATCATCGGACGGTCGTAGATCGGGAGCAGGTGCTTGTTGGTGATCCGGGTGAGCGGATGGAGACGCGAGCCGGTACCACCGGCGAGGATGACGCCCTTCATGGCGCGCAGCCTAGACGTCAACCTGTCTGAGGTGCTCCGCGAGGAGCGCGTCGGCGAGGGCCGGCCACGCGTGCGCCGCCCACACCCCGAAGGGCCGGTCGGCGAGCCCTGCACAGAGGAGGCCGGCCTCGGGATCCACCCAGAGGAACGATCCCGAACGGCCGAAGTGCCCGTAGGTGCGCGCCGCGTTGGTGTGACCGGTCCAATGCGGCTGTTTGGCTCCCCGCACCTCGACGCCGAGTCCCCACTCGCACGGATCGTAGGGTCCGAAGCCGGGAAGGATGCCCGACAGCGCCGGGAACTGCACCGAAGTGGCCTCGCACCACGTCTCGGCGCTCACCAGGGTGGGGACGGCCCACTCGCGGCCGAGGGCGAGCAGGTCGACGAGGGGCCCGGAGAGGCCGGCGGCGGCCACGGAGCCGGCGCCCTCCAGCACGGTGCCGGCCATGCCCAGCGGCGCGAGCACCCCGAGCTCGAGGTACTCGGCGAACGGCATCCCGGAGCGCTCCGCGACGCGGTCGGCCAGGACCTCGAACCCGGCGTTCGAGTAGACCCGGGTGAGACCGGGCGCGGCGACCGGGGGACCCGGCTCCGGACCGAGGCCGGAGGCGTGGGCGAGCAGGTGCCGCACGCTCGCCCCTGGCGGGCCGGCCGGCTCGTCGAGCCCGATGGTGCCCTCCTCGACCGCCACCAGGACGGCCAGGGCGGTGGCCGGCTTGGTCACCGACGCCCAGGGAAAGCTCCGCTTCTCGTCGCCCACCGTGTGGACCGGACCGGGCGCAGCGCCCGGGCCGCCGGATGCCGCTACGAAGGGGACCACCCCGACCGCGGCCGCGCCGACCGGCCAGCCTGCCACCAGCTGCAGCGACTCCATTTCCGCGCCAGCCTAGGGGACGGTGCCCCGCCTCCCGGCATGGTCGGGCGGTGTCCGGTGGGCGTGACTACTGTGATCGGCCATGGCGATCAGCCGCCGCAGGGGCGGGGGGCACGACCGGGGAGCGGGGGGATGGGGTGCCCTCCTCCTCGTCGCGCTCACCGCCTGCGGGACCGCCGCATCGGCAGCGGGCCACGGTCTGGCCGGCGGCACCGAGGCCTCCACCGGTGCCGACCGGGGAGCTGCAATCACCGGCCCCCTCGCCGCCTTCTATCGGGCACCCCGGCCCCTTCCGCCTGCACCTGCCGGCACGGTCGTCCGCAGCCAGCAGCTGCCCGCCGGCGGCACCCTTCCCGGCGGCGCCCGTGCCTACCGGGTCATCTTCCATTCGACCTCGATCTCGGGGTCGGACATCGCGGAGTCCGGCCTGGTGGTGGTGCCCGGTGGGTCACCGCCCCCGGGCGGCTTCCCGATCGTGAGTTGGGCACACGGGACGACCGGGGTGGCCGGCGGCTGCGCACCCTCCCTCCAGGGCACCTCCTCGCTCCCCGACCTCCGCGCCCTGATCCGCGACCGGGTGATCGTGGCCGCCACCGACTACGAGGGGCTCGGCGGCCCGGGGATCCACCCCTACCTGGTCGGTCTGTCCGAGGCCCAGGGCGTGCTCGACGCGGCCCGGGCGGCCCGGTCCCTCGCCGGCGCCGCGGGCAGCAACACGGTGGTGGCGGTCGGCTTCTCCCAGGGCGGACAGGCCGCGCTGTTCGCCGGCGAGGTGGCCCAGAGCTACGCCCCCGAGCTGTTCCTGGCCGGGGTGGCCGCGGTCGCTCCGGTCGCCTCCCTCGTCGAGCTCGCCCCGCGCCCGGCCCGGTCGACCACGGGGGGACAGGCCTCGTTCGTGGCCATGGCCCTCTACGCCTGGTCGCAGGTGTACGGGACCTTCGGGCTCGATTCGGTCCTCACACCGGCCGGGGTGGCGGCCTCGCCGGTCATCGCCTCGTCGTGCAGCGGCGCGGTGTCCCACGCATTCGACACGGTGCCCGCCGGGCGCGTCCTGCGCGACGGGTGGGAGCAGGTCCCAGCGCTCCAGGCGGCGATCACCGCCAACGAGCCCGGGGCCGCACCGACCTCTGCCCCGATCCTCGTCGTGCAGGGGACCCGGGACATCCTGGTGCCCTACGCAGCGACGACCGCGCTGGTGCGCCAGCGGCTCTGCCGGGACCAGTACGACACCGTCGACTACCTGGCCGAACGCGGGGCCGACCACGACACGATCATGGGCACAGCATCGGGCGCACTCGTCCGGTGGATCACCGACCGCCTGTCCGGCAAGACGGAGACCGACTCGTGTGCCCTCGCCGACCTCGGTCTCGGCGCCAAATAGGACAACCGGACACGGACCGGCGAGCAGGTCCGGCGATGGGCCTCAGACGTCGAGGAAGCGCCGGACGGCGAAGGCCGACCCGACCACCCCCACCCCCACGCCGACCACCGACACCAGCAGGCAGGTCCCGAACACCTCCCACCCGCTCAGGGACATCTGGGCGATGATGCTTCCCTGGTTGGCGGCGGTGTTCCCCCGGTTCAAACCGACGCCCCAGTAGAGCGCGAGCACCACCAGCACCGCGACCCCGGCCCCCAACAGCCCCTGGATCATCCCCTCTGCCATGAAGGGCAGCCGGATGAACCAGTTGGTGGCACCGACCAGCTTCATCACCGAGACCTCACGTCGTCGGGCGAAGATGGCCATCCGGATGGTGTTGAGGATGAGCACCGAGGCCGAGAGGAGCAGGACCACCGCGACCGTCAGGAACACCCACTGGAGGACGTGGATGACGCTCTGCATGGTCTTGATCTGCTGACCCGGGTACTTGACGTCGTACACCCCTTGCTTGCCGTAGAAGGCCTGGTAGACCGCTGTCGCCTCGGACGGGTCGTTGAGCACGCACCGGAAGGACGAGGGGATCTGGCTCTCCGTGGTCGCCGCCGCCTCGTCGGCCGGGACCAAGCGCTTCTCCTCGTTGTAGTCGTAGGCCTGGTTGCGGTAGAAGCACGACTTCACGTAGGGAGACTGGCCGAGCTCCGTCCGGATCGAGTCGGTGAGGGCGGGCCCGGCGGTCGGTGATACCCAGACGATGGTCTGGACGCCGTTCTGCCAGAGCTCGGTTGCCTTCGAGGCGCCCTGCTTGAGGAGCAGGGCGGAGCCGACCAGCGCCAGGGAGACCGCCACGGTCAGGATGGCGGCCGCGGTCATCAGGCGGTTGCGCCAGAGATTGGTCGCGGCCTCCTTCGAGACGTACCCGGCGGAGACCGGCATCAGGCCCGGGTCACGAAGGGATCGGGTGCCCCGCGGGCGACCTCGGTGGGCGCCTGCTCCACCATGGTCCCGGTGGGCGCGCCGGCCCCGGCGACGACGGTGGAGCTGTCGATGCCGTAGACCCCGTGGGCCTGGTCGCGCACGAGCACGCCGCGGTCGAGCTCGATGACCCGCCGGCGCATCTGGTCGACCATGCCGGCGTCGTGGGTGGCGACGATCACCGTCGTCCCGGTGCGGTTGATCCGGTCGAGCAACCGCATGATCCCGAGGCTGGTGGTCGGATCGAGGTTGCCGGTGGGCTCGTCGGCGAGCAGGATGAGCGGGCGGTTGACGAATGCCCGCGCCACCGCGACCCGCTGCTGCTCGCCTCCGGAGAGCTCGTTGGGGAGGTTGTCCCGTTTCTTGGCGAGACCGACCAGGTCCAGAACCTGGGGTACCTGTGCGGCGATCACGTGCTTGGGCCGGCCGATCACCTCGAGTGCGAAGGCGACATTCTCGAAGACGGTCTTGTTGGGGAGCAGCCGGAAGTCCTGGAACACGCAGCCGATGTTGCGGCGCAGGTAGGGGATCCGCCACTTGGCCAGGTGACCGATCTCCTTGCCGGCCTCCCAGATGCGGCCGGCGTCGGGCATCTCCTCACGCAGCAGCAGACGGATGAAGGTGGTCTTGCCCGAGCCCGACGGCCCGACCAGGAAGACGAACTCGCCCTTCTCGATCTCGACGTTGAAGTCCTTGAGCGCGACCGTAGAACCCTTGTACGTCTTGGTGACGTCCTGAAACGTGATCATGAAGGAAGGCTCATGAGCGAGGGGGGGCAGTGTCCGGGCGCATTGGCACTTCGGACGATCTTACCCGCGGGCCCCACCCGGTTGGCGCAGGGGTCACAACCGGCTCTGACCTCGGCCGACGCGGCCGATGCCGCGATCCCCGGAACGACCAGGCCGCGCGCCCGTCGCGTCCGGCTCAGCCGGCCGCGCGCCGGCGTTCGGCGTTGCGCCGCAGTTCCGCCTCGATGAACGCGTCGAGATCGCCGTCCAGCACCGCCTCGACGTTGCCGGTCTCCTCGCCGGTCCGCAGGTCCTTCACCAGTTGGTAGGGCGCGAGCACGTAGGACCGGATCTGGTTGCCCCAGGCGTTGTCGGTCCGGTCCCCCGAGAGCTGGTCGAGCGTGGCCTGGTGGTCGGCACGCTGCCGCTCGGCCAGCTTGGCGCCGAGCACCTGCATCGCCTTGGCCTTGTTCTGGTGCTGGCTGCGTTGGTTCTGGCACGAGACCACGATGCCGGTGGGGAGGTGGGTCAGGCGGACCGCCGAGTCGGTCTTGTTCACGTGCTGGCCGCCCGCCCCCGACGATCGGTAGGTGTCGATGCGGAGGTCCTTCTCGTCGATCTCGACCACCCCGGAGACGTCCTCGAGGAACGGGACGACGTCGAGCGATGCGAAGCTGGTCTGGCGGCGGTGCTGCGCGTCGAAGGGCGAGATGCGCACCAGGCGGTGCACGCCGCGCTCGGCGGCCAGCAGACCGAAGGCGTACCGGCCGCGCACGATGAAGGTGGCCGACAGGAGGCCGGCCTCCTGGCCGGGGGTCGCCTCCTCGACCTCGAGGTCGAACCCGCGCCGCTCGGCCCACCGGGTGTACATCCGGAGCATCATCTCCGCCCAGTCCTGGGCGTCGGTCCCGCCCGCACCGGCGTGGATCTCCGCGACCGCGTCGCCGTCGTCGTACTCACCGGCGAACAGCGCGCGCAGCTCGGTCGCCCCGAGCCGCCGGTCGAGATCGGCAACCGCGTCCTCGACCTCGGGACGGAGCGAGGCGTCGTGCTCCTCCTCCATGAGCTCGTAGAGCGTCTCCGCGTCGGAGAGCCGGGCGGTGAGCCCGCTGTGCAGCTCGATATCCTCGGTGACCCGATCGAGCTCGGTGGTCACCGCACGGGCGTGGTCCGGGTCGTCCCAGAGCCCGGGCTCCGAGGCCGCCTTCTCGAGCTCGACCCGTCGTTCGGCCAGGCGGTCGATGCCGAGGAAGGTCCCGGCCTCCAGGAGCCGTTCGCCCAGCGTGGCGAGCGCAACCCGGAGATCGACCGGCTCCGGCGGGCCGGCGTCCCCCGCCATCTCAGTTGGCGCCGTGACAGAATTTGAATTTCTTGCCGCTCCCGCACCAGCACGGCTCGTTCCGACCGAGCTTCTCCCGGTCCGACTTGACGATCGGAGCCTGCGTCTCGCCGTCGTCGAGCTGGTTGGCGATCCCGCCGGCCATGGCGGACCCGCCGGCCATGGCGGACCCGCCGGCCACCGCGGCCGCTGCCTCGATCTCCGCCGGGGAGGCGGCTGCGAACGCCGCGGCAAACGCGCCGTCGCCTTGCACGGGATCCTCCGCCGCCACGTAGTTGGCCTGGGCGAGATCGGGCTCGGCCTGCTGGTCGGTGAGCACCTGCACGTGGAAGATGTAGCGCAGGTAGTCGTCGCCGATCGAGTCCATCAGCTTGCCGAACATGGCGAACCCCTCGCGCTGCCAGGCCACCAGCGGGTCCTGGTTGCCCATGGCCCGCAGGTTGATCCCCTCGCGCAGGTAGTCCATGTCCGCCAGGTGTTCCTGCCAGCGCTGGTCGATGATCTGGAGCATGATGTCGCGTTCGAGCTGCCGGGCCGTCTCGGCGCCGCCGGGGATCGACTCGTCCCGTTCCGCGTAGATCTCGAGCACCTCGGAGATGATGCTCTCGGTGACCTGACCGACCGTGGACGCCTCCCCGAAGTCCTCGGCGACGAACCTGGTCGGGTAGTACTGGGTGACCTCGGTGATGAGACGGGCAAGATCCCATTCCTCGGGATAGTCCGACGGGCACGACGCGGCCACCACCGAGGTGAGGGTGGTCTCGAGCAGCTCGACGGTTTCGTCCTGGAGGTCCTCGCCCTCGATGATCTGCAGCCGCCGGCCGTAGATGACCTTGCGCTGCTCGTTCATCACGTCGTCGTACTTGAGGACGTCCTTGCGTGACTCCGCGTTGCGGCCTTCGACGGTGTTCTGCGCACGCTCGATGGCCTTCGTGACCATCTTCGCCTCGATGGGCACATCGTCGGGGAGCGCCCGGCCCATCACCCAATTCATCGCGCCGGTGGCGAACAGGCGCATGAGGTCGTCCTCCAGGGAGAGGAAGAACCGGCTCTCTCCGGGATCGCCCTGCCGCCCGGAGCGACCACGCAGCTGGTTGTCGATGCGGCGGCTCTCGTGGCGCTCGGAGCCGAGGACGTAGAGGCCCCCGCGGGAGCGCACCCCGTCGCCCTCCTTTGTGCAGATCTCCTCGAATTCGTGCACGAGGCGGGCCAGTCCTGCTTCGCCCTCCTCGGTGGACAGGTCGATCCCTCGGGCGACCGCGTCGCGCCGGGCGAGGCCCTCGGGATTCCCCCCGAGGATGATGTCGACGCCACGGCCCGCCATGTTGGTCGCGACGGTGACCGCGCCCACCCGCCCGGCCTGGGCGACGATCTCCGCCTCCCGGAAGTGCTGCTTCGCGTTGAGGACCTCGTGGGGGATGCCCCGCTTCTCGAGCAACCGGGAAAGGTGCTCGGATTTGGACACCGAGGCGGTACCGACCAGCACCGGCTGGCCGTCGGCCTGTCGCTCGGCGATGTCGTCGACCACCGCAGCGAACTTGGCCTCCTCCGACTTGTAGATGAGGTCGGGCTGGTCCGTGCGGATCATCGGCTTGTTGGTCGGGATCGGGACCACCGGCAGCTCGTAGGTGTTGGCGAACTCGGAGGCCTCGGTCTCGGCGGTGCCCGTCATCCCGGAGAGCTTCTTGTAGAGGCGGAAGTAGTTCTGGAGGGTGACCGTGGCCCAGGTGTGGTTCTCCTCCTTGATCCGGACCCGTTCCTTGGCCTCGACGGCCTGGTGGAGGCCGTCGGACCAGCGCCGCCCGTCGAGGGTGCGCCCGGTGAACTCGTCGACGATGCGGACTTCGCCCTGGGCCACCAGATAGTCCTTGTCGCGCCTGTAGAGCTCCTTCGCCAGGAGGGCCTGGGTGAGGTGGTGGACGTAGTTGACTGCGACCGCGTCGTAGAGGTTCGACACCCCGAGCTGCCGCTCGACCTTCTCGATGCCCTCCTCGGTCGGTACGACCGTGCGCTTCTCCTCGTCGACCTCGTAGTCATGCTCCGCCCGCAGGGTGCGGACGATGCCGGCGAACTGGTAGTAGAGCTGCGCCGACTCGGCGGCAGGACCGGAGATGATCAACGGGGTGCGGGCCTCGTCGATCAGGATCGAGTCGACCTCGTCGACGATGGCGAAGTGGTGGCCCCGCTGGCACATGGCGTCCTGGGACCGGGCCATGTTGTCGCGCAGGTAGTCGAACCCGAACTCGGTGTTCGTGCCGTAGGTGACGTCGGCCAGGTAGGCCTCGCGCTTGGCTGCGGCATCGTCTATGTCCGGACCCACCCGGCCCACCGTGAGCCCGAGGAAATGATGGAGGCGCCCCATCCACTCCGAGTCGCGGGTGGCCAGGTAGTCATTGACGGTCACCACATGGACCCCGTTGCCGGCCAGGGCGTTGACGTAGACGGGCAGCGTCGAGACCAGCGTCTTGCCCTCGCCGGTCTTCATCTCGGCGATCCAGCCGAAGTGGAGCGCCATGCCCCCCATGAGCTGGGCGTCGAAATGGCGCTGGCCGAGCACCCGCCATGCCGCCTCCCGGACCAGGGCGAACGACTCCACCAGGACGTCCTCGAGCTGCTCCCCGCGATCGAGCCGCTCGCGGTAGCCGGCGGTGAGCGCCTGGAGCTCATCGTCGGAGCGTGCCTCCATCTCCGGCTCGAGCGCGTTGACCAGGGGCACCAGCTCGGCGAGGCGGCGGACCTTCTTCCCCTCACCGGCGCGGAGGACCTTCGAGAGCACGCTCATGGGACCAACACTCTACCGTCGCCGGCCTGGCCGCGGTCGGGGCGGCACCGGCGTCACCACAGGCGCGCCACTGCGGCGCCACGTGGAGTGACGCTGCGCGATCAGGCGGTGCGCACCCGCTCGTAGAGGCTCACCGTGCTGGCCGGCCGGTGACGGGGCCGGGACCTCCCGACCATCCGGCCCTTGGTCTTCTCGAGCTGGTGCTGTAGCTTCTCGACGACCAGGTCGACCGCGACCAGGGGCACCCGGGCTGCGGCGTGGGCCCGGACGGTCCGGCCGTGGCCGCTCATCACCACCTCACAGCATTCTCGGTCCGAGACCCTCGGGTTGTGCTCCTCGGAGAAGTGCACCTCGGCGCGTTCGAGGCCCGGACAGTGCTTTGCGATCCGCCGCAACTTCTCTTCTGCCAGAGCCCGTACTTCGTCGGACACGATGTTCCTGCCATGCGTGATGACCACGTCCACTGTTCGCCTCCTCGGCTGTGCGTTTCGCGGGTGCTACGGCTACGGCTGTCCGGCCCTCCTTGTCGGTCTACGGCTGACGGCTTCCTCTCTGTCGCGGGATGTCGGTTGCAGGGAGGTCGTGAGCGGCGTGCGGCTGACCTGGTCTTTGACCCCACACTCGCCTGCCGGGAGAGTCACGGCCGGACCCCGGCGGCGGGGGCCGTTACCGGCCGTCCACCCAACGGGGCCACCGAAGGCACGCGTCATCCCCTCTCCGCCCGCCCCCGACAGCCGGGGACGCAGCGGGCAGGACTGACTCCTAAGCCGCACCATGCTCAGCAACGAGAAGTTGCCTTACGTGGGTCGTTTTGCCTGCGACTGGCTTCGACTTGCAACCACAGACCCGCACGCTGCTCACGCTCCGAGTGTACGCCTGACAGCAGCTTGCGACCAGGGTCCTCAGCCACCAGTTCACCAAATCGCCACCTGGCTGTTACCGCTTTGAAACAGGCGCCTGGGTGGCGCCCCCGGGTCGCCGCTGCTGTCAGTTCGTCCCCAGGGCCAGGTTCCGCTTGAGCTCGTCGAGGACGGGGATCGGGCCGGGGTCGATCCCGTCGGCGCCGGCGAGGTGCAGGGAGACGACGTCCCCGACCAGGGCCAGGTCGAACAGCTGGGCGAGGTCCCCCTCGCCCGAGGCACGGACGTCGATCACGTCGGCCATCACCTCGCGCAGCACCTCGACGGCAAGGTCGAACCGCCGGCTCACCTGGGGATGCTCGGCGTCGTGACGGAGGTTGACCAGCGTCAGCAGCTGTCGGGTCGCGTCCCCGTGCTGTCCCCATCCGGCCAGCTCGTTGTGGCCGAGCTCCGGATGCAGGTTCCAGAAGGCAGGGCACTTGGCGTTCTCGTTGATCTGGGCCTTCCACCGCAGGGCGGCGGCCTTCCCGAGGTCCTGCGAGCTGTGGATGAGCGGGATGGTGCGGCCGATCCGGTGGGCCACCCCCTCGGCCGTGCTACCCGGACGGGCAAGCTCGTCGCGGCGGCGCAGCAGCTGGTCGACGGCCTGGTCGACCCACTGCAACGCGCCGGGGAAGAGCCCGATGGACTCGAGCAGCACCAGCGGCGGCACCGCCATCGCTCCGAGGGCCGCCCGGGGTTGGGGGATGTCGGTGGGGACAGGCACCACCGGCACGTCCCATTCGCCGGCCAGGCGCACCAACTCTCCACCACCGGCCACCACCACGAGCGATGCCCCCGCCTCGTAGGCGGCCGCGGCCGCCTCGAGCGTCTCCTCGGTGTTGCCCGAGAAGGAGACAGCGAACACGAGCGACCCGGTGCCGACGTAATCGGGCGGCACGTACCCCTTGACCACGGTGACCGGCACGGCCATGAAGGGGGCCGCCACCGCACAGAGGACGTCCCCGGCGATGCCGCTGCCGCCCATACCGAGGACCACCACGTTCTCGACCTGGTCGTGACCGGGCAGATCGCCGATCTCCCGGGCGGCGGTCACCGCGTCGGCCACCTGCTCGGGAAGGGCCATCGTGGCACCCCACATGTCGAGGGAGTCCACCGTCGGGGTGCGCACGCTCATGCCTGTGCTGCCCGGCTGGTCTCGCTCGCCCCACCGGCCCCGGCCTTGGCCATCAGCCGGTCGTGCTCGGCGGTCGCGACGGTGGTGGCCTCGTCGACGAGCATGACCGGGATGCCGTCCCGTACCGCGTAGGCCCGGCGCAGGCGTGGGTTGTACAGCAGGTCCTCGTCGGCGAAATACAGCAGCGGGCCCTTGTCCTCTGGGCAGGCGAGCACCTCGATCAGCAACGGGTCGAGCGTCATCGGGCAGTCCTCTCTGGTGGTCGGTGCCCCGCGGTACGGAGAGGCGGGGTCCGCAGCAGCTGGGGCACAGCGGTCATCTCGCGAGCACGCCTGCGATCGCCGCCTGGACCTCGGCGACCCGGGCGGCACAGGAGGCCTCGTCCTTCGCCTCGACATTGAGACGCAGCAGCGGCTCGGTGTTCGAGGGACGGAGGTTGTACCACCAGTCCCCCCGGTCGACGGTGAGCCCGTCGAGGCGGTCGGCCGTGCCGAGTGCCCCGTCAGCAGCCTCCACCTCGGCAGCCATGAGCTCGACTGCGCCGGCCGGATCGTCGACGAGCGTGTTGATCTCCCCCGAGTCGGCGTAGCGCTGGAAGGGGGCGAGCAGCGCCGAGAGCGGCCTGCCGGTGACGCTCAGGAGCTCGAGGACCAGCAGAGCCGCGATGATCCCCGAGTCGGCCCGGTAGTTGTCCCGGAAGTAGTAGTGGCCGGAGTGCTCGCCGCCGAAGACGGCGCCCGTCTCCGCCATCACCTGCTTGATGAAGCTGTGGCCGACCTTGGTGCGGATGCCCACGCCTCCCTTCTCGGCGATCACTTCGGGCACCACCCGCGAGCAGATGCAGTTGTAGAGGACGGTGGCACCGGGGTGCTTGTCGAGGAGGGCGGAGGCCACCAACGCGGTGGTGAGCGAGCCGGAGACCGGCTCGGCGCGCTCGTCGACCAGGAACACCCGGTCGGCGTCCCCGTCGAAGGCGAGACCCAGGTCCGCGCCGCGCGTCGAGGACCCGCCGGCGCAGGTCGACCAGGTTCTCCGGCTGGATCGGGTCGGCCGGGTGGTTGGGGAAGTTCCCGTCGAGCTCGGGGAAGAGCAGCTCGAGATCGAAAGGGAGGCCGGTGAAGACCTCGGGGACCACGAGGCCCCCCATCCCGTTGGCGGTGTCGGCGACGACGGTCAGGGGACGGAGCGAGTCGAGGTCGACGAAGGAGCGGACGTGGTCGGCGTAGGCATCGAGGACCGAGCGGTGCTCGAGGGTTCCGAGCCGGTCCGGGTCGGGGTCGGGGGGGCCGTTGTCCGACCACGCGTCGAGGAGCGACTCCGCCAAGGCCTGGATCTCGACCAACCCGGTGTCCCGGCCGATCGGTCGTGCGCCCGACTGGCAGAGCTTGAGACCGTTGTACCGCGCGGGGTTGTGGGACGCGGTGAACATCGCACCCGGAGCGTCGAGACTCCCGGCCGCGTAGTAGAGCAGGTCGGTCGATCCCAGGCCGAGGTCGACCATGGTCACTCCCTCGCTCCGCACCCCCAGGGAGAAGGCCGCCGAGAGCTCCGCGCCCGACTCGCGCATGTCGCGGGCCACGAGGAAGGTGCCGGCCCCGGTGAACCGGGCCGCGGCCACGCCGATCGCGCTGGAACTGGAGTGCGTTGAGCTCGTCGGGGACGACACCGCGGATGTCGTAGGCCTTGAAGACCTGGGAAAGGGAGGGCATGGCCGGGCCATCCTAGGGTCTGGGTCAGGCCCCCGTCCGTGGATCCCGGCGCGACCGACGTTGCCGGCGGGGCCTACTCGCCGTCGGCCCCGGACAGCAGACCGACCACGTCGCCGGCCATTGCGTCGCACAACCCGGTGAGGAGCTCCATCCGCGGCGCAGTCCTTCGGTGACCAGCAGCCGCTGGAGGTCGAGCACGGCGAGGGGCGCCATGTCGCAGAGCTGCCAGCCGACGTCCTCGGGGTCCCCGGTGATCCGCCGGCCGTGGGGACAGCGCGGGCACGTCCCCGAGCTCGGAGAGCAGCGAGCGCAGTCGCCGCAGCGACGCCTCCGCAGCGTCGAGCGCGCCGGCGTCGGTGTCCCCGTCGGCACCCGACAGGTCGGGCAGGTCCTCGACCACGGCCTGCGGGTAGGGGTCGTCGGGAAGCCAGTCCTCGACCCGCACCCGGCGAACCCCGGTGGCCACGACCAGGAGCCGTCCGTCCTCGAGCTCGGCAACGTTGGCGATGCGGGCGACGGTGCCGATGCCCACCCGCTGGTCTCCGCCGCCGACCTCCGAGCCGCGGGAGATGAGGACGACCCCGAACTCGCCGTCGCCGTCGAGGCAGTGACCCATGAGGACGCGGTAGCGCTCCTCGAACACGTGGAGCGGCAGGCCGGCACCGGGGAAGAGGACGGTCGAGAGCGGGAACATCCCGAAGGCGTGCGCTCACCCGGCGGGGGCCTCCGCCCCCGGGCGGCGGGAGGCCAGGCGGGCCCTCCGGCGGCCCCGCCTGGCCCACACCGCGAGCCAGACCGCGGCCACCGCGGCGGCGAGGGTCAGCACCTGGCCGACCAGGTCGGCGGGCGAGCGCCGGTAGGAGAGAACGACGTCGTGGCTGGTCGGGACCACCACCATCAGGTTGGGGGCCACCCGGTACGGTCCCTCGGCTCCCGAGGCGTGCCAGTTGGGGAAGTACGAGATCCGGACCTCGATCGGCGTGCCCACCCGGTCGACGTGGAAGGAGACCGTGTCGTCGGACTGCCGGACCCGCGAGGCCACCGTCGCCGGCTCGGGCACCGCGGTCGGGTGGGCGCTCCCGACCGGGACGCGGGTCCAGTCGGCCGGTCCGTCGGCGGCCGGGACCACGCCCCACCGGGTGGGATCGTCGTACCAGGCGACCGAGGGTGTGAGCCAGCTCGACTGGGCCGGCCCCGACGCCCTTCCAGACCACCGGCCGGGCCGGCAGCGGCTCGACCAGCGACGATCGGGCGATGCGGTAGACCTTCCATGTCGTGTCGAGCGACGCGCCGTTGTAGGAGGTGCTCCACGGCCCGGTCGACCCGACCAGGGTGGCGGCCGGATCCGCAGCCGCGGCCGCCTCGACCGTGGTCGAGGAGGCCAGCAGGTAGCGGACCCCCATCAGCTGGAGGTGCTGGATCCCGAGCGGCACGTCGAGCCCCCCGTAGGGCAGGCCGACGACCGCATCGGACGGGTTCGGGGAGAGCTCGTTCTGGTTGATGAAGTGGAACGGGGTCGACGAGGCCGACTCGAAGAGCAGACCTTCCATCGAATCGATGCAGCCCCCCGTCCAGTAGGGAAGGAGCATCAGGGACATGGTCGTCCCGAACCGGTTGAGCGAGGGGTCGTACTCCCACATGGCCCGGCCGCACCCCTGCTCGGCACCGACCGAGGCCATCATCTGGATGACCGCGTGGTACTCGGGGTAGTCGGGCTTGCCCTCGTAGCCGGAGTAGTTCCACTCGGCCCACGCGCTCGGCTGGTCGGCTCCCACGGTGATCCCGACGTGGGAAAGGGTGGCGGCCGGCAGCAGCAGCGGGGGCACGACCGCCACACAGGCGGCGGCGAAGGCGATCAGCGGACCCACCACCGCGCCGGCCGGCACCGCGGCGGGCACCGGGCGGCGCAACCGGCTGATCCGCATGCCGGGAGCCCAGTGCAGGGGGTCGGCCGAGACCAGACGCTCCCGAACGGCCACCACCCAGCGATCGAGCCGCCGGCGCCGGGCCAGGCGGGCGACCGCACCGGTCACCTCGGCCACCGCATAGCCGGCCAGCAGGTAGAGGCAGAGGAACCAGAGTGGGAGGAACCGGACGTTGTAGAGCTTGCCCGCCGGATCGAGGATCACCGCCGCGGCCGAGAGGGCGGCCATCACCACGAGGAAGAGGGCTACCCGGTTGCGGCGGACCACCATGGCCAGAAGGCCGACGAGGTCGACGGCCAGCACCCAGCGGAAGGAGCCGGGGAAGAGCAGGTGCGGATAGCCGAAGACCTTGGTGTAGCCCATGTCGGTCGTGTAGGGCTGCTCGACCGCGAAGGGGACCAGCCACCAGGCGGTGAGTCCTACCCCGACCGCGCCGGCCACCACCGACCAGAGCACGCGGCCGCCCCAGCGCCGGCGGGCGGCGGTGGCCCGGGCCCGGAGCATGCGGGGCAGGTCGGCGTCGAGCAGCGAGCCAGACCACCGCCCCGACCGCGGCGAAGATCGCAGGGATGAGGTGGCACAGCAGCGTGGCGGCGAACAGGACCGCTGCCAGCGCCCGGTACCGGCCTGTGCGCAGACCGGCCGCCACCACCCCGAGGAAGAGCAGGGCGAAGGAGAGCGAGAGGGAGAACGAGAACTCGCCGGCGAGTGTCGAGAGCAGGTTGCCCCCGTAGATCGAGAAGCTCGGCTCGAAGAGGAAGGGGAGCGTGGCCGCCGCGAGGCACCCGGGGCCCGGGTCGCGCAGCCCTGCCAGCCGACCGAAGGCGAAAGCGCAGACCGGGAGCAGCAGTGTTCCGAGGATGGTGACCAGCTTGAAGGCGACGTCGTAGGGCATCACCGTGTGAAAGCCGACGGTGATCAGGCCCGGGAGCGGGAAGTAGAAGGTGTAGAGCGGGAAGCCGTCGTACCAGCTCGGATCCCAGCCGGTGAGCTCGCCGTGGGTGAGCAGGTGGGACTCGAGGAAGGCGGGCAGTGCCACGTGCGCCCCGGTGTCGCCGCCGGCGGTTGTGGTGTTTGCGACGAGCAGCGAGGGGTGGAGCTGGCTGAGCGCGACCACGATCACCCCGAGCACCGCGACGGCGTTGGCGAGGGTCGGGCGCAGCGTGGGCCGGGTGAACCGGGTGAGCCACCGCGGTCGGTCGGCGGCAGGCTCGGCGGGACGCTCCCGCGGGGCCTCGACCCGTGCGGCGACGTCCGTCACGACGGTCAGGTCGGAGGCCACCTCAGAGCAGGGTCCGCAGCAGCCCGACCGAGGCGGGCGTGACGACCGCGACGAGGGCCATCAGGTTGAAGGCGGCGTGGGCGACCATGTTCATGCCGAGGCGCCCGGTCCGGTACGAGACCAGTCCGAGAACGGCCCCGAAGAGCGCCAGACCGAGCAGCTGGAGCGATTCGGCGTGGGCCAGGCCGAAGAGCAGACCGCTGAGCACGATGGCCAGTGCAGGGCCCACCCAGCCCAAGAAGTCGCCGAACAGCCGTGCGAGCGACCGGAGCAGGACCCCGCGGAAGAACAGCTCCTCGAAGAAGGGTGCACCGATCACCGTGCAGACCACGATGACCGCGTACGCGGCGCCGTGCGATCCCCCGGTGAGGCGCTGACTCGGCGCGTCGAACTGCTGGTGGAAGTTGTGGACGTGGCTGGCGATCGGGACGTAGACGAGAGCCACCAGGAACTGCCCCCCGATCCCGATCGGCACGCCGAGCAGGTCGATCCACCGGAACCGCAGCCCGAGGTCGCGGACGACGCTCCCCGTGCCACGCCTCGAGCTGGCGAGCCACCCGGCGCCGGCGAACCCTCCCCACAGCCCGCAGAGGGTGGACACGATGTACCAGGTCGGCGGCTCGCTCAGCGTGGCGATGGCCGACAGCGTATGGAGGTGCCCGCTGACCGCCGCGGTCACCCCGACGATCAGCACCGCGAGGACCTGCCCGCCGAGGAAGCCGATGCCGGCGAACACCAGCCACATCCAGGCGGCGGGTCGCGAGTCGGGCGCGGCGCCCATCGCGAGCTGGCGTCCCAGGGGGACGTCCGCGACCCGGGTCGGGGGCGTGCCGTCCGCCACGGGCGTGAGCGGGGCCAACGGCTGCAGACCGGGGCGCGGCAGACCGGCGGCTGCGGCAGCCTCTGCTGCCTGGTCGGGCCGCTCGGTCACCCCCCCACGATACCGAGCCGGTCCCTGCGGAAGTCGGCAGGCCCACGCCCGGGGCGACGACTCATGCGTCGCTTGGGGCGCGTAGCATGATGGGGTGACCCCGCCATCGCCGAGCATGCCGAACGGCCCCGCGGAGCCCGGTGGGCCGGGCGCGCCGGGCCAGAACCGCAACCGCCTGATCATCTACATGGTGATCATTGTGGCGGTGCTGGCGGTCATCGTCGCCCCCAGCCTCTTGCACAAGGCCACCACCAATACGCTGACCTACAACTCGTTCCTCCAGGACGTGTCGGCGAAGAAGATCACGACCGCCACCGTCGACCAGACCACCGGGGTGATCACCGGCACCCTGTCCGACGGGAGCAGCTACACGGCCAACGGGCCCAACCCGATCACCGACTCGGAGCTCTCGGCACTCAAGCCGCTGGGCTCGAACTACCACCTGGTCACCCCCACCTCGAACACGCTGCTGGGCTTCCTCCTGACCTGGATCCTGCCCTTCGCCCTCATCGGGGGGATCTTCTTCTACATCAGCCGCAAGGCCCAGGGGCAGATGGGCAGCATCATGTCGATCGGGCGGTCCAAGGCGAAGCTCTACTCGACCGAGCGCCCGTCGACGACCTTCGACGACGTCGCCGGGTACGACGGCGTCAAGCTCGAGATCAGCGAGGTCGTCGAGTTCCTCAAGACCCCCGGCCGGTTCAAGGAGATCGGGGCACGCATCCCGAAGGGGATCCTGCTGGTCGGGCCGCCCGGCACCGGCAAGACCCTCCTGGCACGGGCCGTGGCGGGCGAGGCCGGCGTGCCCTTCATGTCGGTGAGCGGCTCGGACTTCATGGAGATGTTCGTCGGCGTCGGGGCCAGCCGGGTGCGCGACCTCTTCGCGACCGCCCGCAAGCAGGCGCCCGCCATCGTCTTCATCGACGAGATCGACTCGATCGGACGCAAGCGGGGCGCAGGCCTCGGGGGCGGCCACGACGAGCGGGAGCAGACCCTCAACCAGATGCTCTCCGAGATGGACGGCTTCGACCCGACCGAGGGGATCGTGGTCATGGCGGCCACCAACCGGCCGGACATCCTCGACGCGGCCATCCTGCGGCCCGGACGCTTCGACCGCCAGATCGTGGTGCCGCTCCCCGACCTCGACGAGCGCCTGCCCATCCTGCAGGTCCACTGCAAGGACAAGCGGGTCGACCCGACCGTCGACCTCGGCAGGGTGGCCCGCGGCACGCCGGGCATGAGTGGCGCCGACCTCGCCAACCTGGTCAACGAGGCGGCGCTGCACGCCGTGCGCCGCGGCTCCAAGGTCATCCAGAACGAGGATTTCGAGGCATCGCGTGACCGGGTCCTCATGGGGCAGCGCCGCGAGAGCCTGGTGCTCTCCGGCGCCGAGAAGGAGCGGGTCGCCTTCCACGAGGGGGGCCACGCGGTGCTGGCCTACGTCCTCCCCGACGCCGATCCGGTCCACAAGGTCACCATCCTCCCGACCGGGATGGCCCTCGGTGTCACCATGCAGCTGCCCATGGAGGAGCGCCACATCCACCCCCGCCAGCACATCGAGGACTCGCTGTGCGTGCGGATGGGCGGGCGGGCGGCCGAGCTCCTCGTCTACGGCGACCTCTCGACCGGCGCGAGCAACGACCTCGTCGGCAACACCGAGCTCGCCCGCAAGATGGTCCGCGAGTGGGGCATGAGCGACAAGATCGGCCCGATGGCCTGGGGCTCCCAGGGTCAGGTCTTCCTGGGTGAGGACCTCATGCACACCCGCGACTACTCCGAGCACACCAGCCAGATCATCGACGACGAGGTCGAACTCATCCTGCGCGCGCGCAGGAGCAGCGCGCCCTCGAGGTCCTGGCCCGCCACCGCGGCGGCCTCGACGCCGTCGCCCGGGCACTGCTCGACGAGGAGACCGTCTCCGGCGAGTCCGTCGGCAACTTGGTCGACACCGCCTACGGGCGCCCCGTCCACGCCGAGGGCGTGAAGACGGTCCCGCCGATCTTCGTCGCGGCCCAGCACGGCCCGACCGGGGCGGAGGACGCCGACGGCCCACCAGACTGGGCACCACCCGACATGGTGCCTGCTGCCACGGACGCTCGCGAGGAGGCCACCGCCGGAACCGGCGCGGAGCAGGCCGCAGAGACGGTCAGCCGCGCCGCCGACGGCGGCACCAACGGCGCCGAGCCCACCCCGGGGGCGGGAGCGCCCCAGCTCCCCCCACCTGCCGCCGGCCCCTGGCCGCCGGCATCGGCACCCTCTCGGTGGCCGGGCAAGCAGTCTCCCTGGCCGCCCCCTCCCCCGCCGCCGACCTCCCGCTGAGCCGATCGCGCTCAGGAGAGCGCAGCGGCAGGGAGCGGGACCCCGGTGGTCGCGACCACGCCCGGTGCACCAGAAGGCGAGGCGTCCGCTTCGACCACCACCGGGACCGACGACTGCACGGTGAACGGACCCGCCGCGGTTCCGAGCTGCGAGGGGACGAAAACGGACAGTGAATGCGGCCCGACGGTGCCCCTGGCAACCGGGCGGGCCGAGCCGAGCCGGGTCACCACGACGTTGGCGGACGTGCCGCCGGGATCGGCCACGGCGAGGCTGCGCACGGTGGCGCCGGCCACCGCCGGTGCGCCCGGGACACCCGGTCCGATGACCAGCCAGCCGTTCGACGGCGACGAGATCCCGGCGCACGCACCCCATTGCGGGCCCGGCGCCCCCGGTGCGGCGA
This sequence comes from uncultured Acidimicrobiaceae bacterium, assembly GCA_963769775.1. Taxonomy (GTDB): domain Bacteria; phylum Actinomycetota; class Acidimicrobiia; order Acidimicrobiales; family RAAP-2; genus Bog-756. Next base: position 105,425 of record CAVYNC010000003.1, read on the forward strand.
GCACGGACCGCCCGACCACGATCGGGGTAGGCGCCCCGATGGTCACCGCGTAGGCGGTGCGCTGCGGCCACCCGGCGACGGAGGAGGCGCGGAACACGGTGGCCGCCATCGCCGGGACGACCAGCTGGCGTGGGACGACGGTGGCCGACGGAAGGCCGGCCGAGATCTCCGCGGTGACCGGCGAGGTGCCGGGATTGGCCACCGTGAAGTCGACCGTCGCGCCGACCGCGGCCGTGGTCTGGGCGAAGTGCCAGGTCGTCTCCGGGGCAGGGGACCCGAGCTCGAGCGACAGCCCGCTGGCCGACCCCGCCGTCGTCTGCTGGAGCTCGGTCGCGACGAGGGAGCCCGACGCGGAGGAAACCAGGGTCGCAACCGTCGGCTGGTTCTGGACGAAAGCGCCCAGGTGCTCCTCTGCGAGCTGGCCCGGACCGACGGTGAGGCCCTGGTAGGCCTGCGGCGTCAGCACCGCGCCGCTGGCGGTGAGGAAGATCGCGTCGACCATCGCCGGGGCGGCGGTGGGATTGTAGAGGGACAGGGTGAGGGTGTCCCCGTTCGCGGTCGAACCCCCGGCGAAGTCCCACTGGGTCGAGATCCGGGAGGCGCACGGCGCGATGCTCCCACCCCGGCCGCCGAACGACCGACTGCTCGGCGGTGACCCCGCCGCCGGCGAAGGTGAAGGCGGTCGCGGTGACGCCGGCCGAGCCCTGGGCCGGGACCACGGCCGCAGTTCCTCTGGCAGGGACGACCACCGGACGGCTGACCGGGGTGGCCCCGGCGGTCCCGGCCGTGGTCATGACCCCCCGGACCGGGGCACCGGTCGTGTTGGCCAGGAACACGGTGTCCGGCACCCGCGATGCCCGGCCCGACGCAGAAGAGCGACGACGAGCGGGCGCCGCGCAGGGGCCATGGCGACGCCGCCGGCAGAAGGGGCGGCCGGGGCGGCGGCGGGCGGCGGGACGAGCGACGGGACACCAGGCCCACACCGACGAGGACGGCGGCCACCGCGACCAGCTGCTGCGATGCGCCCGGCGAACCCGCCGACGGCCGCGACGCCGGGCGACCGGCCGCGCAACCCCCGGTGCCGGCGGCGGCTCGGCGACGCTCATCCGAGCACCCCCACTTCGTCGGCCCAGACGTCCTCGAGCTCATCGGTGTGCCGGACCCGCGGGACCGGTCGGTGGCGGCCCCTGCCGACCCGCTCCCACTCGCGGCGCAGGCGGCGGCGGTCGACCAGCGCGGCCAGGGCCAGCCGCCAGGCCACGACCGAGAACACTCCGGCCACCAGCGGGAGCAGGCCCGCCGTCGAATGCGAGCGTGCCGGTCGTGGCATCCGGCACGGCGATAGCGGGAGGCCCAGCCGAACGAATCCGACCGGGGAGCGGCCCGCCCGGTCGGCGTGACGAGGTGCCAGCGCCGGCCGGGGCCTCGGCGGCCAGCACCGTGCCGGTGACGAGAGCGTCCGGTGAAGGAGCGGGCGGCGGCCGGTCCGGGCAGGACGGGACGGGCCCCGGGCACCGGCGGGGTACCCGGGGGCGAGGCGAGCGGCGATGGCGGGACCGGCCTGTGCCGACCGTCGCGGCCGACCTCGGCCCGCTGGGGGACCAGTGCGGCGTTGGCGAAGACGGTGATCCCGGTGCCCGGACAGCACCGGTTGGAGGTCGAGCTGGCGGCCGAGGGCCGGCAGCAGGTCGGCCGGGACGGGATAGGCCGGTCGGGCTCTGCTCGCCGGCGATCTCGGGGGCGACCGAGGTCAGGACGACCACGTAGCGGACCCCGGCCGGCGCCAGCAGGACCGCCCAGGCGGTCGGTGCGGTCGGACCGGGCCAGGTCGACGGCGGACCCGAGCTGGGCGGCCGGCCCGGGCGACGTGCCGTTCCAGAGCCACCGGGCGTCCGGCGCCCCGTTCTCGGAGGTGGCGTAGGCCAGCCCGCTCCCCGGCGCTCCACCCGCCCTGGTTCGAGGCTGCGGGGATCGCCGAGCCACAGCACCCGGAAGGCGCCGTCGGCCACCTTGGCGTGCATCCAGGCCACCGACTGGGCGAAGTCGTTGACCGGCAGGTCCCACCGGCCCGGGCAGGGCCGAGACCAGGGTGGGGACCGAGGCCAGGGCGGCGGCCAGCACCCCGACCACCGTGGCCAGCTGGCGCCAGCCGAACTCGGCCTTGGGCAGGTCCCGCTCGAAGGCGGCCACGCCGAGCCCGATCGAGGCGGCGGTGGCGCGGCCGCCGGGCCGAGGAGGACGAGCGGGTCGACGGCCAGCCGGCCGGTCCAGCCCGCGGCCGCTGACCCAGGCGGCGAACCAGAAGACCAGGGCGATGGACCAGAAGCGGGCCGCCCACCGGAACCGGACGCCCCGGGCCAGCAGCAGCGGCACCGCCGCGGCCAGCGACGAACCCCCAGGTCAGCGGCGAGCCACCGATGGGGCCGGCGGCGAAGCGCAGGAGCGACCCCCACGACGCGGCACCCGACGCGGGGCGTCGGCGTGCCGAAGACGGCGACCACGCCCCGGCCCGGCCGACAGCACCCCGATGGCCCAGGGCAGGCTGATGACCAGCGGCCACCACGGTCGACCCAGGGCGAGACGGACGGCGCGGGCGGTGTCGGGCCGACGTCGCCGGAACAGCAGCGAGGACGCACGAGGGCGGCGGCGACCAGGACCACGACGATGGCGGCGGCCGGCACGAAGGCGATCAGGACGCGCCTCGAGCACGCCGAGGGCCAGCGCGCCACCGAGCACGCCGTGACGCGCGGCCCACGCGCCGGCACCGCCGGCGGTGTGCCCGCACCGCGCCGTCCCGTCCGGGCGGACCTGTCCGGCCGCCGGGGGCCGTGGGCCGGCCGGACGAACGGCTCGAGCCCGGTCGACCGGGCCAGGACGGCCGAGCACCCAGGGCGACCCCGGCGTAGACGACGAGCGCGCCCCACCGGCCGAGGGCGAGCGCGTTGTAGGGCAGGGCGATGGCCAGGTAGGCGAGGCCGGCGACCAGGGCGGCCCGCTGGGAGCCGAACGGGCGGAGCAGCCGGACCACGCCCCAGGCGCCGAGGGGCAGGCACCCGAAGACGAGCACCTTCTGGGTGAGGCCCATGGCCCCGAGCAGGAGCGTCCCCACCACGCCGGCGATGGCGAGGGCCGGGGTGGCCGGCGCCGTCGTCCCCACCCCCGACGGGTGCCAGCCGGTGAAGAACTGGGAGAGCGTCGGCGACCACGACGGGAAGGGCGTGAACTGCCCGAGGGCGGGGAGGTGCCCGGTCGAGCACGCCCCGCGACGCCGATGACCACCACCAGCGGCGGCCACCAGCCAGACGGCCAGCCGGACCCGGCCGGCCACCCGACCGGCCTCGGTCGGCTCGACGCCGGTCGTCGGGCGTCGGCGCCGCCCGCCGGGTCCGACCGTAGCGTCGTCGGCGGCCACGCGGCGGCCGCGGCCAGCTCGTCGGCATGGGCCCCGTGGAAGCCGTGCTGGAAGACCCGCCGGGCGTAGGCCGAGAGCCGGGCGCTGCCCCGGACCTGGAGGAGCCGGATCTCCTTGTCGCCGACCCGGCGCTTGGCCTGCAGCTCGGCCCGCTGGGCCCGGGTGGCCCCGAGCCGGCCGAGGTTCCACCGCCAGGCCCGCACCACGGCCCGGGCCCGGGCCCGGTTGCCGGCCAGCTCGGCGACCACGACCTCGCCGACGGCCAGCAGGAAGACCTGGGGCACCACCCGGACCAGGTGGGTGCGGGCGTAGCAGTTGAACACGGCCAGCAGCTCGTGGCGGCGCTGCAGCTCCTGGAGGGTGACCGGGCTGCGCCCGGGACGTCCGGTCCTCGCGTCCGGCCGCGGCACGAGCGACTGGGCACCGGGCGTCGCAGCGACGGCTCGGGCGCTCGCCCCCGGCCAGCACTTCGAGGTGCCGGACCCGGGCGTCGGGGGCCACGATGATCCGCGCCCCGACCACCTGGGCCCGCCAGCACAGGTCGAGATCCTCCCCCATGGCCACGATGGCCGGGTCGAACCCGTCGAGCTCGTCGAACAGGTCGGCCCTGACCAGGGTGCACCCGCCGGGGGCCACGAAGACGTCCCGCACGGCGTCGTGCTGCCCGTGGTCGATCTCGTGGGGCTGGACCCGGTCGACCACCGAGCCGCCCTTGTCCACGCCATCCCCACGTGGACCAGCCGCTCGGGATCGTTCCAGCTGACCACCTTGGGCGACACGATCCCGGCGTTGGAGCGGAACGCCTCCTCCACCAGCAGGTGGACGGCGTCGTCGGACAGGGCGACGTCGTCGTGGCAGAGCAGGTAGTAGGCGGCGCCGTCGACCATGGTCCGGACCTCGTTGACGGTGGCCCCGAATCCCCGGTTCCCCTCGAAGCGGCGCACGTAGGCGGTGGGCAGGACCGCCGCCACCCGGGCGGCGAGGTCCTCGGCGACTCCCCGTGTCGAGGACCAGCACCGACAGCTCCGCGTAGTCCTGTGAGGCGATCGACGCCAGCGTCTCCGCGAACCACGGACCGGGATCGTGGGCGACGACGACGGCGACGACCGGCGGGGCCAGTGTGTCCATCAGGGGCAGAGGCTATCGGGCCCCACCCGACACGTGGGATTTCCGGCTCAGAAGCGGTTCTCTGCGGCCGTCGAGCTGGCAGACGGCCTCCGGCCCGACTCCGGCGCGCTGGGCCACGGCATGCCTGGAGTGCTTGCAAATGTTTATCATTACGTATACAGTTGTATTCGAGCACAGCGCAGACCTGGACGCAGGCCCGCACCGACCACGGCACGAGACACCATCCCCACCACGAAGGAGCACACCATGCCCGACATCAACACCGACATCACCAAGGCCGCCAAGGACATCGCCAACGTGGCCAAGGACGCCACCTACGTCGTCATCGGCGCCGGGGTCCTCGGCTTCCAGCAGGCCCAGGTCCAGCGGCGCGAGCTCGGCCAAGCTGCAGGACCCCGACGTCCGGCCTCGGCGACCGGGTGACCGCCGTCCGCGGCGACCTCGCCGACGCCGTCAAGAACGTCGACGCCAAGGTCGAGGAGCTCATGGACCGGGCCGAGGAGATCATCGAGCGGGTCGAGGCCGTCTTCGCCCCCTTCGAGGACCGGCTGCCCGCCCAGGCCCGTGACATCGCCAAGCAGGCCCACGAGCAGGCCAAGGACGCCCGCACCCAGCTCCGCAACCTGCGCCCGACGACCGTCGCCTGAGCGACCGCGCGCCGGTCCGATCCCCCCGGCGACCCGGCGCCCGACCGGTCGCAGCCCCGGTCGCCCGGTCCCGCGGACCGCCCGCTCGGCGAGCACGTCCCGTGCGGGCGTTCTCCACGTCCGAGGTCCGGATCTCCGGCTTGCCAGCCGGTCAGGCGGGCGGCCCGCCAGGCGGGTCGAGCACGTCGCCAGCGTCTGGTCGAGCGGTAGCTCGGACCCAGCCGGTGGCCGCGACCAGGCGGGATCGCCGCGAGCCGGCACCTCGACCGGGCGCATGAGCGCGGGTCGGACCAGGCGCAGGATCGGCCGGCCAGAGCCGGTCGGCGATCTCCTGGATGCGACGTCCTTGCCCGAGCAGACGTTGTAGACGCCGCCGGGCTGCGCCGGACTCGACCAGCAGCCGGTAGGAGCGGACCACGTCCCGGACGTCGGTGAAGTCCCGGCGGGCCGACAGGTTGCCGACCGGGATCTCTGGTGGCCCCCGATCGCTCGGCGCCTCGACGATGCGCTTGGCCAGGGCCGACACGGCGAAGTTCGGGGACTGGCCGGGCCCGATGTGGTTGAACGGGCCGCACGGTGACGACGTGCTGGCCGTGCCCGAGCCACGCCTGGACGCACAGCGCCTCGGCGGCCAGCTTGGACGCGGCGTACGGGGTGAGCGGGGCGGTGGGCGAGTGCTCGGTCGAGCGGCAGCTCGGCCGGGTCGGTCACCGCCCCGTAGACCTCGGCCGAGCTGGTGACGAGCACCCTCGGGTCGGTGCCGCACTCCCGGGCCGCGGCCAGCAGCGCGCCGGTGCCCGAGCACGTTGACCTCGAGGACCCGGAGCGGCTCGTCCCACGACTGGCCGACGTGGGTCATGGCCGCCAGGTGGTAGACGGCGTCGGGCGCCGCGGTCGGACCGCGGCCAGGAGGGCGGCCGGGTCGGTGATCTCGACCTCCTGGTCGATCTGGACGACGTCGTCGCCGCTGCCGCGGAGGTGGTCGGCGAGCCACGTGCCGACGAAGCCGCGGCCGCCGGTGATCAGGGAGCGCACGACGGGTCACCCTACCGGCTGGACGCGTGCCGGGAGCCGCTCGATCCGGCCGGGCGTCGGATCCCCGCCGCCCGGTCGGACCGCCGACGCGGTAGGCCGCCGACGGTGCAGCGGCCGGCGCTGCGCCGCCCAGGTGTGGCGATCGGTGCGATCTCGCCAGCCGCCGGCGTCCCGGCGTCGGCCGCGAGCGCCCGCCGTCCGACGCCGCCCGGTCGTCCCCCGGCCGCCAGGCACGGCGTCGAGCGCGTCGGCCAGGCGCGGCGCACGTCGCCCGGATGGGACCAGCAGCGCGGCGGCGCCGGCCACCTCCTCCATCGCCGTCCCGGCGGTCGTGACCAGCGGCGTCCCGCAGGCCAGCGCCTCGAGGGCCGGCAGGCCGAAGCCCTCGTACAGCGACGGGTAGACCGCGGCCGTCGCCGACCGCAGCAGCGCCGGGACGGCCGCGTCGTCGCACGTACCCGGTCCGGACGATGCGCTGGGCGAGCGCCCGAGGCCGCCACCGCGCGCGTCGACCGCGTCGGCTCCCCACCCCCGGCCACCGGCCAGCACGCAGCAGGGCGTCGGGGTGGCGGCCGGCGACCCGGCGAACGCCCGCGACCAGGGTGGGCACGTCCTTGCGGGGCTCGAGGGTGCCGACGAACACCAGGAAGGGCCGACCGCTCGGCCAGGCGGGTGTCGAGGCGGCCAGCGGCGGCGGCGTCCGCTCCCGGGTGCCGGCTCGTCGGGACGGAACCGGCCGGCGTCCACCCCGTGCGGGGCCACCACCACCTCGGCCGTCGACCCTGCACCACCGGGCGCAGCGCCTCGGCGGTGACCCGGCTCGGGCAGACGACGACGGCCGCGCTCGCGGGCCGCCCGCCGGATGGCCCTGCGGAAGAGCAGCACCTTGGACCGCTCGTGCCACCGGGGCCGCTCGAAGAAGCTCAGGTCGTGGACGGTGACCACCGACGGGCACCGGCGAGCGTCGGGGCATCGTGTAGTGGGGGCCGTGGTGGACCGCCGCGCCGGCGGCGGCGACCAGCGGGCCGAGCCGCACCTGCTCCCAGGCCAGCCGCAGCGGGCGCGGGCGTCGGGTGCCGCGGCCACCAGTCCGCCCGGTGGCCGCGAGCGCCTGCCAGCGGGCACGGTCCGAGCTGCGGCTGCACAGCGACCAGGTCGACGTCGGGCCGCGCGGCCAGCGGCGCCGGCCAGCTGCAGGATGTAGTGGCCGGCCCCGACCGGGCGGTCGGGCACGGCGCTGACGTCGAGGGCCACCCGCAGAGGGGCACTCGGCCGGTCACGCCGGCGGTCCCGACCGGCCGGCGCGTGCCGGCGCACACTCCGTTCCCAGACCGGTCCACGTGGCGCCGGGCGATCGACGGCCCAGGACAGCTCCGCGCGAGCGCGTCGGTCCCCCGCCGGACGAGCGCGTCGCGGACGGCCTCGTCGGTGGCCACCTGCAGGAGACCGGCGGCGATCGAGGCCGTGTCGTGCGGGTCGACCTCGAGGGCCGCGCCCTCCGTGCTCGGCAGCGGGCTCGCCACCACCGGGCGTGCCGAGCGCCATCGCCTCGACCGGCGGCAGCCCGAACCCCTCGATCAGGGGCACGTAGGCCAGGAGGCGGGCCGACGCGTAGAGACCCGACAGCTCGGCGGCGGACACCGATCCCGGCCTGGACCACGCCGGTGCCGGGGCCTCACCTGCTCGCCCCACCCCGAGGGCCCCACCATGACCAGCGGCCACGGCTCGGGCAGCTCGTCGCGGACCGACCCGTACGCCTCGACCAGCCGCTGGAGGTTCTTGCGGGGCTCGAGGGTGCCGACGCTCAGCAGGAACGGACCGTGCACGCCGAGCGAGGCCAGGTGGGCGCCGCGCCGCCCCGAGGTCCGGCGGCGGCAGGTGGTCCGAGCCCATGGGGATCACGGTGACGGTTCCGGGCGCTGCCCCGGCCTCCACCAGATCGTCGGCCACCGACTTCGGCCGGCACCACGAACTGGTCGGCCCGCGGCAGCGCCCGGCGAGCGCCGCCTCGTGCCAGCGCCGTCCGCGGGCCGGATAGGCGTCGGGGATCCGGCGCCACAGCAGGTCGTGGACCGTGGCCACCAGGGGCGCGCGCCCCGGCTCGAGGGTGGCCAGCGAGACGGCGTGGACGACGTCGAACCCGGCGGGGCCCGGACAAGCCCGCGGTCCCAGGCCCGGGTCAGCAGCGGCCCGGGCAGGCGCGAGGCCCGCAGCGGGTGGCCCGAGCGCCGGCCAGCGGGTCCTCGGCCGCGCCGGGCCCGCGGCGGCGGCTGGCCGGTGCAGGGTCGAGCTGCGGGGCGACGCTCCGGATCGAGCGGCTAGCTCGTCGAGACCCTGGAGGAGGCCGAGCACGTAGGTGCCGATCCCCCCGCGGCCGACCGGCGCAGCTGCTCGGCCAGCAGGAGCACCCGCAGGGCCTGCTCACCGCCGGGCCCGCCGCCCCGGCACTGCCGACCGTGCGGCGCGCGTCGCGGTAGAGGGCGGCCAGACCGTCGGCGCACGCCTCCCAGCTGAACGTCGGCGCCGCGCGCCCGGCCCCGGGCCACCAGGGCGTCGACCGCGCGCCCGCCGGCCAGGACCTCGACGAGGCGCGCGGCCAGGGCGTCGCCGTCGCCCGGGTCGGACGAGCCCGGCCCGTCGCCCGACCACCTCGGGGACGGCGCCGGCGGCGGTCGCCACCACCGGGACCCCGGCGGCCATGGCCTGCAGCGGCGGGAAGCCGAACCCCTCGTAGCGCGACGGGTAGGCCAGCACCGCGGCGCCGTGCAGGGCCGCGGCCAGGGCCGGTCGTCGAGGTAGCCGGTCCGGACGATCCGCGACCGGGCCGGCGATGCGTGCCACGGCCTCGGCAGAACCGGTCCGCCCCCCAGCCGTCGCCGCCGACGATCACCGGCGCGACGTCGGGGTGGGCGGCCGCGACCGCGCCGAACGCCGGACCAGCAGCGGGTAGTCCTTGCGGGGCTCGATGGTGCCCGACGGCCAGGACGTAGCGGCGGCACCCGTCGGGCAGCGCGAGCGGCCGCGTACGCCGGCCGTCCGGTCGCGGGCAGCGGCGGCACGCCGTGGTGGACGGCCCGCACCCGTTCGGGGTCGACGCCGAACTCGGCCACCACCTCGTCGGCCACGAAGCGCGACGGGGTGTGGACCCAGGCCCCGTCGGCGACCGCCCGCCGGACAGCGCCGGGAAGGCCAGGGTGGGCGCGTCGCACAGCTCGGGGTAGCGGACCACGGTGAGGTCGTGGACGGTCACCACCCGGGCGGCCGGCCGGTCGGCGGGACCACGAAGTTGGACCCGTGGACGACGTCGCTGCGGCCCGACGAACCACTCGACCGGCGGACGGCTCGAGCGGCCCCACGCGGCATGCAGCGGCCGGGCCGGCATCGGCCGCTGCGCGGCGGCCGACCCCGGTGGGCACCCGGGCGGCGATCCCGTGCCGGCGGCGCCAGCTCACCGCGAACGCGGACACGTCGAGATCGTGCCGGTCGGCCAGCCCCGACAGCGCCCCGGCGCAGAACACGCCGACGCCGGTGGGGCGGCCGAGCAGCGGGGTGGCGTCGAATCCGACGGACAGCCGGTCGGGTCGGCGGCGGTCGCTGGTCGCTCCGGCGGCACGCCGCGAGCCTTGCACATCATCCGGCCGGTTCCGCGACCGTCGGCACCGCCGGCGGGACGCCACGACCGCGACGGGTAGCCTGCGCCGATGCCCGACGCCCGCACCAGGACCCGGACGCGTCCCGTGATCACCGCGCTGGCCGGCGGCGTCGGCGCCGCCCGGCTGCTGCGCGGGATGGTCGAGGTGCGTGGCGCCCGGCGAGATCACCGCCGTCGTCAACATCGGCGACGACACCGATCCTCCACGGGCTCCACATCTCCCCCGACCTCGACACGGTCATCTACACGCTGGCCGACGCCATCAACCCCGAGACGGGCTGGGGGCTGGCCGGCGAGACCTGGCGGGTCATGGAGTCCCTCGCCGAGCTGGGCGGGGTCACCTGGTTCAACCTCGGGGACCAGGACCTGGCCACCCACTGCTACCGCACCCAGCGGCTGGCCGAGGGGGCCACCCTCGGCACGGTCACCGCCGAGCTGGCGCGCTCGTTCGGGGTCGGGATCCGGGTCGTGCCGGTCACCGACGACCCCCTGCGCACCCGGCTCCTGCTGGTCGGACGGGCCGAGGTCGGCTTCCAGGAGTACTTCGTGAAGCTCCGCCACGAGGTGGCCGTCGCCGCGGTTCGGTTCGAGGGCGCCGAGGCGCCCGCCCGGGCCCGGCGTCCTGGAGGCCATCGCCGCCGCCGACACCGTCGTGGTCTGCCCCTCCAACCCGGTGGTCTCCATCGACCCGCTGCTGGCCGTCCCCGGCGTGCTCGAGGCGCTCGGCGTCGAGGCGCGAGCGGATCGTGGGCGTCTCCCCCATCGTCGCCGGCGCCGCCCTCAAGGGCCCGGCCGACCGCCTGCTCGGGAGATGGGCTTCGAGTCATCGGTGGTCGGGGTGGCCCGCTGGTACGCGGCCTGGGTGGGCACCCTGGTCATCGACGAGGCCGACGCCGGTCTGGCCGCGGCCGTCGAGGCCGAGGGGGTGCGCTGCGTGGTGGCCCCGACGATCATGTCCAGCCGCGAACGCTCGCGCCGCCCTGGCCCGGACGGTGCTCGATGCCGCCGCCTGACGGGCCCGGGCGACCGGGGCCCCGGCGGCGCTCACCGTGCTGCCGGTCACCGGGATGGGCGAGGTGCGGCCCGGCGACGATCTGGCCGGGCTCCTGGCCGACGCGCTGGTCGAGGCCGCGCCGCGGCGCGCGGGCGACCCGGTCGCCTGGGTCCCGACGGCGATGTGCTGGTGGTCACCCAGAAGGTGGTGTCCAAGGCCGAGGGCCGGATCGTGGCCGATCGACGCCGACGACCCGGCGCCAAGCGCGACCTGGTCGAGGCCGAGTCGGTGCGGGTGCTGCGCCGCCGCGGCGACCTGCTGATCACCGAGACCCGCCACGGGTTCGTCTGCGCCAACGCCGGCGTCGACCTGTCCAACGTGGAGGCCGGGACCGCCGCACTGCTGCCCGTGGACCCCGACCGCTCGGCCCGGCGGATCCGCGAGGTCGCTCGGTCACCGGCTCGGGGTCGCGGTCGGCGTGGTCGTCTCCGACACGTTCGGCCGGACCTGGCGCAACGGGGTGACCGACGTGGCCATCGGCATCGCCGGGATCGCCGGCGTGGTCGACCTGCGGGGCACCCCCGACGCCACCGGTCGCGTGCTGGAGGCGACGGAGGTGTGCGTCGCCGACGAGATCGCCGGCGCCGCCGAGCTGGTGATGGGCAAGGACCGGTCGGTGCCGGCCGCCGTGGTCCGGGGCGTGGACCCGCGTGGCTGCCGCCGGGCCTCGGTGGCCGCCGAGATCGTCCGGCGCCCGGCGGGCGACCTCTTCCGCTGACCGGATGGGAGCCGGCAGGAGTCGCACCACGACCCCGTGTCCCGCAGCCGACGCACCCGGCTTTCCCTGCTTGGAGGACACGGCCCACTTGCCCCGCTTGGACCGCACGCCTCGGTGGGCCTGTGCGGTCGGCGGTGCTGGCGTCCCGGGCGACGCCGACCGGAGCGACGTGACGGGCCGGCGGCCGGGGGTGGCCGCGGTGACCGCGGCCATGTCCGGCTCGGTGGTGCCGATCGGGACCCCGAGCTCGCGCTGGAGCTTCTTGACCGCGCCGGCCTTGTCGGGGGTGACGAAGCTGACCACGACGCCGGTGGCTCCGGCCCGGGCCGTGCGGCCGGACCGGTGCACGTAGTCCTTGGAGTCGGCCGGCGGGTCGAAGTGGACCACGGCGTTGACCCCGTCGACGTGGATGCCCCGGGCGGCCACGTCGGTGGCCACCAGCGCGTCGACCGCGCCCCGGACGAACGAGTCGAGGGCCCGTTCCCGCTGCTTCTGGCTGCGGTCGCCGTGGATCGCCGCGGCACGGACCCCCCGCTGCTCGAGCTGCCGGGCGATCCGGTCGGCCCCGTGCTTGGTGCGCGAGAACACGATGGTCGGTCCCGCCGCGGCCACGACCTCGGCCGTCCGCGTCGACCCGGTCGCCCGAGCCGCACCCGCCAGAACAGGTGGACGGCGGCGTTCGCGCGTCGTCCTCGTCGACCTCGAGCTCGTGGCGGGCCGGGATCGTGCTGGTAGCGCTTCACCAGCACGTCGATGTCCCCGTCGAGGGTGGCCGAGAAGAGCAGCGTCTGGCGACCGTCCGGCGTGCAGGTCGAGGATGCGCCGGACGTCGGGGAGGAAGCCCATGTCGGCCATCCGGTCGGCTTCGTCGATGACGACGATCTCGACGTCGTCGAGGCGGATGCTGCCCCGCTCGATGAGGTCACCGAGACGCCCGGGGCAGGCGACGGCCACGTCGACCCCCCGGGAGAGGGCCTTCAGCTGCGGGCCGTAGCCGACGCCGCCGTAGAAGCGAGTCCACCCGCAGCGCCGCGGGGTCGGCCAGCATCCTGGAGCTCCGAGGCGACCTGGGCGGCCAGCTCGCGGGTGGGGGTGAGCACCAGCACCCGTCGGATGCTTCGGGACCGGGCGGCTTGCCCCCAGGCGGGCGACGGCGCCGATGCCGAAGGCCAGGGTCTTGCCCGAGCCGGTTGGGGCCTTGCCGCAGACGTCGCGGCCGGCCAGGGCGTCGGGCAGGGTCATCGCCTGGATGGGGAAGGGCGACGGTGATGACTGTTGGCATCGAGGGCGGACACGATGTCCGAGGGCACGCCGAGTACGGCGAAGGAGGACGGAGAGGGGGGCATGGAGGCGCTTTCGTGCGACAGGGGAGGCACGGGGTGTGCCTCGGAGGGACGGCCTGCCGCCAGACGTTCGGCGCACCAGGATCACCTGACAGGCTAGTGCCTCGCGGGCAGTGGTGCCGGCGCGGTGCGCGCTCCCCAGGCACGCGCTCAGAGCTCGCCGTGACTCGTCCAATCGGCCCCGCACGAACCCGATTGTGGCCGCCGTGCCGGCACCCAGCTCGGTCCACGGGCTCCAGCCCAGCTGGATCCCGGCCCGGGACGGGTCGAGGCAGTTCCGCGCCAGCTCGCCGGCCCGCATCGGCTTGTACTCGACCGCCGGCGTCCACCCCGGCCTGGGCCGCCATCTCCGCGAACAGCGTGTTGACCGACGTCTCCCGTCCGGTGCCGATGTTGCAGACCAGACCCCCGCCCTTGGTGGCAGCGCGGACGAACGCGTCGACCACGTCGTCGACGAAGACGAAGTCGCGGGTCTGCTCGCCGTCGCCGAAGATGGTCACCTGCTGGCCGCGGAGCAGCCGCTCGGCGAAGATCGCGACCACCCCGGCCTCGCCGTGGGGGTCCTGGCGGGGGCCGTAGACGTTGGCCAGGGCCAGCGCCACGAACTCGAGCGTGTGGAGCTCCCGGTAGGCGACCAGGTAGTCGATGCGCCGCCTTCTTCGAGACCCCGTAGGGCGACAGCGGGCGCTGGGGCAGCGACTCGTTGAGGGGCAGCTCGGAGGCGTCGGGCTCGCCGTAGAGCGTGCCGCCGCTGGCCGCGAACACCACCCGGGGGGTGCCGGCGGCGCGGGCCCCCTCGAGGACCCGGAGCGTCCCGAGCAGGTTGACGTCGGCGTCGAAGACCGGGTCGGCGACCGAGACCCGCACGTCGGCCTGGGCGGCCAGGTGGAAGACGACGTCCGCCGCACGACGGGCCATCAGCTCGACGACCTCGGGCGATCGGATGTCGAGCCGGTGGATGGTGAGGTCGTGGTCGCCGACGGCCGGGCCTGGGCCAGGTTGGCCAGCGACCCGGTCGAGAGGTCGTCGATGACGTCGACCGAGTGGCCCTCGGCGAGCAGTCGGTCGACCAGGGTCGATCCGATGAAGCCGGCTCCGCCGGTGACCAGCGCCCGCACGTCAGCTCCCCGCCGTGTACCGCTCGCCGTCGAGCGACGGTTCCCGAGGCGGTGATCGCACCCGCCCCGATGACCGACACCCCGTGGATCACGCACCGCTGCCCGACGGTGGCCCCCGGCTCCGACGATCGACCCCTCGACGGTGGCCTTGGCCGCCACCCGCGCGCCGGGCAGGAGGACCGAGCCGGTCACGGTGGCACCTTCCTCGACCACGACGCCGGCGCCGATCACCGAGTCGGTCACCGTCGCCTGGACCTCGATGGCCGCGCCCTGCCCGACGAGCGACCGGGCGACCGTCGCCGGCCACGTCGACCTCCCGATCGCCACACGCCGGGCCCGAGTCAGGGGTCCTCCACCGCCCCGGGGGCGGGGAGTCCCGTTCGGCGACCGGACAGGAGGTCGCGGTGGGCCCGCAGGTAGGCGTCGGGGGTCCCGGTGTCGAGCCAGTAGGCGTCCGACCCGAGCGCGTAGAGCGTGCCGGTCGGCGACGATCGCCGGGAAAGGTCTCCCGCTCGATCGACACCCGCACTCCGGGGCGATCCGTCCGAGCACCGAGGGCTCGAGCACGTAGATCCCGGCGTTGATCAGGTTGGTGGGGGCCTCGTCGCGCGGCGGCTTCTCGATGAACGCCTCGACCCGGCCGTCCCCGTCGGTGGGGACGACCCCGAAGCTGCTCGGGTCGTCGACCGGCGTGAGCGCGATGGTGGCCTCGGCACCACCGCTCGCGGTGGAAGGCGATCAGGGCGCCGATGTCGATGTCGGTGAGCACGTCTCCGTTGAGCACCACGAAGGTCTCGTCGACGTCGCCGAACTCTGCAGCGAACCGGATCGCCCCGGCTGTGTCGAGCGGGCTCGGCTCGACCGCGTAGATCGGCGCGCACCCCGGCGATCGTCCCCTCGGGGTAGGCGTCGGTGAAGGCGTCGGGACGGTAGCCCAGGGAGAGGACGGCCTCGTCGATCCCGTGGTCGGCCAGGTGGCCGAGGACCCGCTCGATCATGGACTGCTCCGCTATCGGGAGCATCTGCTTGGGCGTGGTCAGGGTCAGGGGCCGGAGGCGGGTTCCTTCGCCGCCCACCAGGACGACGGCCCTCACTTGGAAGGAGCGGTGGTGGCGGTCGGCGGGACGGTGACCGCTGTCGACCCGCCGGTCGCCGCGGTGATCAGGCTGGTGATCGCCTTGGCAGGCGGCTTCGGGATGGCCGTGGCGGCCGGGACGAACGCCATGGTGATGAGCTGGCCGTTGGTGAACAGCAGGTCCTGGGGATCTCCGCTCGTCTCCGAGCCGGTCTTGGAGGTGAAGTTGGGCCAGCTGTAGACGATCACGACACCCGGCTTGCCGGCGTCGGGCGTCCCCTTCGGGCACACGTCCCCGTTGGTCAGCGCCGGCTTGCCCGGATACCGCAGGACGCTGTTGGTGAGTTCGAGGCCCTGTACTCCGAGACGAACTTCCCGAGGGTGGCGTTGCTGCCGGACTGCGAGCTGTTCTTCGGCGCGATGGTCAGCACGCCGTTCCCGTTCGCGATGAGCCCGTTCTTCGAGGTCGCCGTCGTCGCGGGCAGGTTCGGCAGGATGGTCCCGCACTCGTCGATGCCCAGCGCCGTGTACCAGGTCTGGCTGGTGGTGGGCGGCCCGGACGATGACGTCGCCGGATGGGTCCGTTGGTATCTGCTGAAGCCGACGAGGAGGAGACCCACGATGCAGATGACGGCCAGGCTGGCGTACCAGTTGACCGGCATCTGACCGCGGTAGGTCCGCCCCCCACCGGTGGTGGCGGCGCGTTGCACCCATTTACCGGTCGAATTGCTCGCCATGATCGGTCGACACCCTACAACCTCCGATCAGGCCCCCCCGCAGCGGGTTCAGGACGCGGTGGCCCTGGCCAGGCATGCCAGGACGGCGCGGAAGGCGAGTCCGACCGCCACCAGGGGGAGCAGCGCCCGCCTCGCACCTTCGGAGGACCGGGCGGCGAAGCGCAGCAGCGACCGGTGGTGCTCGACGATCATCCGGTAGGGGTGGCGGTCGGTGGAGACACCCTGGGTGTGGGTCACCTCGGCTGCCGGCAGGTAGGCCACCCGCCAGCCTCCCCGCCCGAGACGCCAGCAGAGATCGACGTCCTCGGCGTACATGAAATAGCGCTCGTCGAAACCGCCCGCCGCCTCGAAGGCGACCCGCCGGACCAGGAAGCAGGCCCCCGACACCCAGTCGACGGTCAGCACCGCCGGTTCGGCGCCGTCCAGCTCCGACCGCTGGTAGGCACGGGTGAACCGGTTGCCGGGGACGAAGAGGCCGAGCATGGCGTGCCCGGCCGCGTCCACCAGGGAGGGGAACTGCCGGGCCGATGGGTAGCGGCTGCCGTCGGGGGTGCGGACGAGCGGGCCGACCAGGGCACAGCCCGGGTCGTCGGCGAGGACGCCGCGGAGCGCATCGAGCGTGCCGGGCCGGACCTCGAGATCGGAATTGCAGACCAGGACATACGGCGCGGTCGTGGCCGCGACCCCTCGGTTGACCGCGGCCCCGTAGCCGAGGTTCGCCCCGGGTGCCAGCACAGCGATCGACGGAGAGGCTCGCCGCGCCTCGGCCAGCGACCCGTCCGTCGAGCCGTTGTCCACCACCACCACCTCCGAGGGACCCTCGGCCAGTAGGTGCCCGACGCAGCGGGCCAGGGCCGGCCCGGACTCGTAGTTGACGACCACTACGGCGGTGCGCCCGTCGGCGCCGCCGCCGGTGGTCACGGGTCGATCCGGGTGAACCGGTACTTGATCAGCGCACGGAGGGCGCCGAAGCCGTCGCGCCAGGTGATCTTCTTCCCGTCGGACATCTCGCGGCCGGCATAGGAGATCGGGACCTCGTAGATGCGGTGGCCGCGACGCAGGATCTTCGCGGTGATCTCGGGCTCGAAGTCGAAGCGGTCCGACTCGACGGTGATGCCTTCGAGGACCGACCGGTCGAAGAGCTTGTAGCAGGTCTCCATGTCGGACATGGTCGAGGAGTAGAGCAGGTTGGTGACCAACGAGAGGAACCGGTTGCCGATCCAGTGCATCGGGAGCATGTTCTTGCGCTCACCGGTGAAGCGGCTCCCGTAGACGATGCGGGCCTTGCCGCGGAGGATCGGCTCGAGCAGCTTCGGCCAGTCGGCCGGGTCGTACTCGAGATCGGCGTCCTGGACGAGGAGGAGGTCCCCGCGCGCTACACCCATCCCGGTGCGTATGGCCGCGCCCTTGCCCCGGTTGACCGGGTGGCTGAGGATGTGGACGGTCGAGTCCCCGAGCGCGGCGAGCACCTTGTCGGTCCCGTCGGACGACCCGTCGTCGACCACGATGATCTCGATGTCGACCGGCAGCTCGACCGCACGGATGCGCCGGATGATCTCGGCGACGGTGACCCGCTCGTTGTAGACGGGCACGATGACCGAGAGAAGGGTGAATTGCCGCTCCCCGGGTCCCACTCCGCCGAGGGCGTCGGCGCCCTTCGGTCGCGGATCTGCTCCCTCGGGTTCATGCATCGCTCGCTGCTCCTGTCTCCGGCCCGGCCGTCGGGTGGTCGCCATTCTCCCGCGCCGAGGGCCCGGTGGGCGCGGAGGCAGGTCCCGCGGCGCTCTCGCCACCCCGGCGTCCCCGGCGAGGAAGCCCGCGGTCCGGGCCAGGCCCTCCTCCAGGCCGACAGTCGGCTCCCAGCCGAGCGCGGTGCGGGCCAACCCGATGTCCGGGCGCCGCCGGGTCGGGTCGTCGACCGGCAGCGGGCGGTGCTCGACGACCGAGGAGGAGCCGAGCAGCGAGATCACCGTCCGGGCGAGGTCGAGCACGGTCGTCTCGTCCGGGTTGCCGATGTTGACCGGGCCGGTGAGCTCCGCGTCGAGCAGCGCCAGCAGCCCGCGCACCAGGTCCTCCACGTAACAGAGGCTGCGGGTCTGGCTGCCGTCGCCGTAGACGGTCAGCGGTTCCCCCCGCATGGCCTGGAGCAGGAAGTTCGAGACCACCCGGCCGTCGTCGGGCCGGAGGCGGGGACCGTAGGTGTTGAAGATGCGGGCGATCGCGACGTCGGTGCCGCGGGTGCGGTGGTGGGCCATGGTCAGCGCCTCGGCAAAGCGCTTGGCCTCGTCGTAGACGCTGCGCGGCCCGACCGGATTGACCCGTCCCCAGTAGTCCTCGGACTGCGGGTGGACTTCCGGGTCGCCGTAGACCTCGCTGGTGGAGGCCAGGAGGAACCGGGCGCCGTGCCGGCCGGCCAGCTCGAGCCCTCTGCGGGTGCCCTCGCTGCCGACGGCGAGCGTCTCGAGGGGCAGGGCCAGGTAGTCGGGGGGAGAGGCGGGGCTGGCCAGGTGGCAGACCGCGGTGACCGCGCCCTCGACCGGGACGGTCCGGGAGACGTCTGCCTCGAGCAGGGAGAAGGCGGGATTGCCTGCCAGGTGGGCCACATTGGCGGGTCGGCCGGTCGAGAAGTCGTCCACGCACACGACGTCGTCGCCGCGCTCGAGCAGTCGCTCGCAGAGATGGGACCCGAGGAACCCGCCACCGCCGAGCACCACCACCCGGCGGCCGCTCACCGGCCGATCCCGACGTACTCGAAGCCGAGACGCCGGACCTGAGCCGGGTCCAACAGGTTCCGCGCGTCGACGATGACCGGGCGGGCGAGCGTCTCCCGAACCCTGGTGAAGTCGAGCCAGCGGAAGTCGTCCCACTCGGTCAGGACCACCACCGCGGCCGCCCCCCGGCAGGCCTCGTAGGCGTCGGGGTAGGCCAGCAGGGATCCCGCTGCAGCCCCGGGCGTCCCGGACACCGGCCCGATCCCGACCACCTCGACCGCCTGGCGGCCCTCGGGGACGGTGACGGTCGGATCGAACGCGCGGACCGTGGCGCCACCCTCGACGAGGCGCCTGGCCACCTCGATGGCCGGTGAATCGCGGAGGTCGTCGGTGCCCGCCTTGAAGGTCAGCCCCCAGACGGCGATGACCGCCCCGGCGAACTCGCCGGCCGCGCCGGGCGGGCCGGTCACCTCCGTGGCCAGCGCGGCGCCGCACCTTGCCGACCACCCGGTCGAACTGCTCCTCGTTGGTGGCGATGGCCCCCTTGAGGAAGGAGAAGTCGTACCCGGACTGCTCGGCGATGTGCACGAGCGCCCGGGTGTCCTTCGGGAGGCAGCTCCCGCCCCAGCCGGGGCCGGGCCGCAGGTACTCGAAGCCGATACGCCGGTCGTACCCGAGTCCGAGGATGACGTCACGCACATCGGCACCGACCGCCTCGCACAGACCGGCGACCGCGTTCACGAAGCTGAGCTTGGTCGCCAGGAAGGCGTTCGAGGCGTACTTGATGGTCTCGGCGGTCGCCGCGTCGGTGATCAGCAGCGGGGCGCGGGTGCCCACGAACAGCTCCCCCACCCGGGCGGCGGCCTGCTGGTCGTCGGCACCGACCACGATCCGCTCGGGATGGAGGCTGTCGGCGACCGCTGACCCCTCGCGCAGGAACTCCGGGTTTGACACGACCTGGACGTCGTGGCGGCCGAGCACCCGTTCCACCACCAGTGTGGATCCCACCGGGACGGTGGACTTGTTGACGATGACGGTCCCCGCGGCGAGGTGCGGGCCGATCTCGTAGGCAACCGACTCGACGAAGGAGAGGTCGGCCGAGCCGTCCTCCCCCTGGGGGGTGGGCACGCAGAGGAACACGAATTCGGCCCCTGCCACCGCGGCGGCAGCACCGACCATGAAGCGGAGCCTTCCGGCGTCCTGGCCCTCCCGGACCAGCTCCTCGAGCTGCTCCTCGACGATCGGGACCCGTCCCTCCTGGAGCATGGCGATGCGGGCAGGGTCGGCGTCGCCGCAGGTGACCCGGTGGCCGAGGCGGGCGAGGGTGGCGGCTGTCGGGAGCCCGACATAGCCGACTCCGATCACCGCGACGGCCCGTGACGCCCCTGCGGGGGAGCCGCCCACCGATGCGTCCGGGGTGGCGCCGCGCCGCGCCCGGGAGTCACTGCGGGACGTCGGCCGGCTCGGGGTCACTGGCATCGCTGTCACTTCCCATCATCTGGTCGGGGTGGTGCCGTCGGCAGGGGCGGAGCCGGATCAGCCGGCGGTGGCGAGGGCCCGGACCAGCCGGCCGAGCGATTCCTGCCATGCCGGGAGCGTGGGCAGCCCGGAGAGGCGGAGACCGGCGTTGTCCAGCCGCGAGTTGGCCGGGCGTGGCGCGGGTCGGGGTGGGTCGAGGTCGGCGGTCCCGATGGGCTCCACCACCGAGGGATCGCGGCCGGCGGCCTCGAGCACCGCTCGGGCGAACCCGAACCAGGTGGTCTCGCCCTGGTTGGTCACGTGGAAGGTGCCGGGCCGCCGGTCGAGGCCGATGCGCACCAGGGCCCGGGCCAGGTCCACGGTGAAGGTCGGGCACCCGTGCTGGTCGTCGACGAAGCGGAGGGTCCCCCCGGGCGTGGCATCGGCCAGCCGTAGGACCGTCTTGACCATGTTGGCGCCGTGCGCGCCACTGACCCACGCGGTGCGCACCACGGTCCCGGCGACGCCAGAGATGGCCAGGACCTCGGTCTCACCCCCGAGCTTGCTCCTCCCGTATACCGAGCGCGGCCCGGTCCGGTCCCACTCCAGGTAGGGACGGTCGGCCGCGCCGTCGAACACGTAGTCGGTCGAGACGTAGACGAGATGGGCGCCCACCGCCGCCGAGGCCTCTGCGACGTGCCGGGTCCCCAGCGCGTTGACCCCGAACGCCGTGTCCGGGTCGGACTCGCAGGCGTCGACGGCGGTAAAGGCACCCCCGTGGAGGACCAGTTGCGGCCGGAACGCGTCCACCGCTGCACGGACCGCGTCCCGGTCGCAGATGTCGAGCGTGTCGATGTCGGTCGAGAGCACGTCGTAGGCGCCCGCCCGCACCGGCGCCAGCACACCTGCGGCGGCTTCGGCGTCGTCCACCCCCCCGACCGGGGTCCTCCCGGCGAGCACATCGCAGACGTCGCGTCCGAGCTGGCCGTTCCCCCCGGTCACCAGGACCCGGAGCGGGCCGGTCACAGCGGGGTCGAGCTGCCGGTCGCCGTCCAGGCGCCCTCGACCACCGGCGCCCGGTCCCGCAACGGCTCCCACCAGCTCCGGTTCTCCGCGTACCAGGCGACCGTGGCGGCCAGCCCTTCGTCGAAGGGGACGGTGGGCGCCCATCCGAGCTCGGTGCGGATCTTGGTGGAGTCGAGGAGGTACCGCCGGTCGTGGCTCGGGCGGTCGGGGACGATCTCCTTGAGGGTCGGGGGCTTGCCGGTCGCGGCCAGGACGGCGTCGGCGATCTGCTCGATACTCGCCTCGACGCCGCTTCCGACGTTGTAGGTCTCCCCCACGACCCCGTCGCGCAGCACGAGCTCGACGGCCCGGCAGTGGTCCTCGACGTGGAGCCATTCGCGCCGGTTCTGGGTCGAGGCGTACAGCGGCAGCGGCTGGTCGTCGAGGGCCTTGGCCGTGAACAGCGGGATGACCTTCTCGGGGAACTGGTAGGGGCCGTAGTTGTTGCAGCAGTTGGTGATGGTCGCCGGGAGATCGAAGGTCTCGACGTAGGCCCTCACCGCATGGTCGGCGCCGGCCTTCGACGCGTTGTACGGGGTCCTCGGGCGGTAGGGGGTCTCCTCGGTGAACACCTCGTCCGAGTCGAGGGGGAGATCCCCGTAGACCTCGCAGGTGGAGATGTGGTGGAACCGGGTCACGCCGTGGCGCCGCGCGGCCTCGGCGAGGGTCTGGGTGCCGAGCACGTTCGTCCGGAAGAAGAGGGTCGGGTCGAGGATGGCGAGACTGTTGTGGGACTCGGCTGCGAAATTGACGATCACGTCGATCTCGTGCTCGGCAAGGGTCTTGCCCACCCCCTCGAGGTCGCCGATGTCGCCCTGCACGAAGTCGATCCGGTCCTCGACGTCGGCCAGGTTCGGCCGGTTGCCGGCGTAGGTGAGCACATCGAAGGCCACCATCGCGTCCTCGGGATGCCGCTCGACCCAGAAACGGACGAAGTTGGAGCCGATGAAGCCGGCACCGCCGGTCACGAGAAGTCGCATGGGCCGCGATGCTAGCGCCGCCTCCACCAGCGGTTGCCTGTTACAACCCGGTGCCAGTCTGGCCGGGGGCCACGGATCCGCCCCACCGACGCTGTGCCGGTGTGTCACCGAACGGCGCGCATCCGCCTGCGCTGCACCCCGGCCCAGACCCGGCGGGCAATCGGTCTGCTCCGAAGTGCCGGGGACGTCTGGGCCGCACTCATCGAGCTCAACCAGGTGCGGTTCCGCCGGAGGGCCCGACCGCTCCTCTCCTACCAGGAGCTGTGCCCGGAAGTGGCCGGGGTCAGGGTCGGGGAGCTGTCGGCGCCAGCCCTCCGTTCGGTCCTCCGGCGCTACGCCGATGCCTGCATGGAGACGGCCAAGCGCAAGCGCAGAGGGGAGCGGGCCCGCTACCCGAGACGCAAACGCCACCTTCTGGCGGTGCGCTACTACGCCGGGACCTTCTCTCTGGAAGACCGCCGGCTGCGACTGTTCGTCGTCCGGGGGGCACCTGAACTCTGGCTCCGTCTCGCCCGACCCGTCCCCTACCCCGAAGAGGCAGTGCGCTCGGTCACCCTGCTCGTGGACGCCGGTCGCCTGGCGGTGGATGTGACGGCCGAGGTGCCGATCCAAGCTCTCGGACCCGATCGGGCTGCACTCGCCGGTGTCGATCTCGGCATCATCCACCCCTTCGCGGTGGCCGGGCCCACCGGCACGCTGCTCGTCTCGGGCCGGGCCATCCGGGCCGAAGAGCGCCTCCACCTGGCCGACACCAAGGCCCGGGCTCGCAAGATGGCCAAGAAGGCCTCGAAGCGGGGCCAGCGGGGCTCGAGACGGTGGCGCAAACTGCGATCCGCCCAGCGCCGGGCAGAAGCTCGCCACCGTCGCCGCGTCCACCAGGCCCATCACGAAGCGGCCAGAGCCGTCGTCGAGTGGGTCCGATCCGAGGGGGTCGCCACCTTGGTGATCGGGGACCCAAAGGGCATCGCCCAACGGGATGCCGGGCGGAAACAGAACCGGCGGGTGGCCAACACCTGGCGACGCACCCACCTGGCCTCGGCCCTGACCGACAAGGCCGAGCTGGCGGGCATCGTCGTCCGCACGGTCGACGAGCGAGGCACCTCTTCGACCTGTCCGGAGTGTCGAACCGCCTGTCCCAAGCCCAACGGCCGCAACTTCTCCTGCCCGCACTGCGGGCAGGAGGACACCGAGACATCGTCGGTGCCAGGAACATCGCCGCCCGAGGCGGCGGGACCACGACGGATCCCTCCGTCGTCACGCACCGCCGAGCCGGTCATCCGCCGGCCCGACGTGACCGGCGTCGCCACCTGATGGACGCTCGCCGGTCCTGCCCGGCACCGGGCCGCCCCTCTTCGGAGGGAGTCGCTCGTCGTTCGTCCGCTTCCTCACGCGAGGCGGGCTCGGCCGGTTCCGGCCACCGGCGAGGATCAGGCAACGTGGCGAGCGTTTCCTGAAGGGGCACTGAGACAGTCGCTACTTCTGGGGGCTCAGGCTCCACCTCGTCACCACCCCTGCCGGGCTGCCAATCGCCTTCGGCCTCGCGAACCCCAAGGCCGACGAGCGTGAAGTGCTCCGCGACCTGCTCGAGCTCGAGCCCGATCTCCTCGATCACCGCCCCGGCCAGGTCATCATGGCCAGTGCTTGGTCGCGCTGCCTCCAGGCGGCAGGTGCAGCCCTACGGGCCGCACCGAGACCACGTCCCCGGCGACCACCGTCCGGTCACCGCCTGTGGTGCGTACGACCAGGTGACCCGCATCCGTGATCGCCGTGGCGGTCCCCTCGAGGACCTCGTCCCCGAGCTCGACGCGCACCTCTGTCCCCAGGGTCACGCACCGCGCCCGGAGGTCCGCGGCCAGCTCCGCCCGACCTTCGGTCGTGCCGAGAGCGTCCACCCGTGGGCCGAGCGCGACCAGCAGGTCCGTCATGACAGCGTCGCGGTCGACCGGCGACCCGGTGAGCCCGGCCAGGGAGGTCGCCACTCCCACCAGCTCCGGGGGCACGTCGTCGTCGTCGACCGGCCAGTTCACGTTGATGCCGATCCCGACCACCACCGGGGCCGGCAGCCCAGGAGTGCCGGAAGACAGGTCCCCCTCGGCCAGGACTCCGGCGACCTTGCGACCGTCTGCGGCCACCAGGTCGTTCGGCCACTTGACGCCCACCGACCGCGTGCCACCGTCAGCCCCGACGAGGACACCGACCGTTTCGACCGCGGCGAGCGCAAGCGCGGTGCCGGCCAGGTGGCGGTCGGCGGGATCGAGGGGGGGCCGGAGCAGCACCGACAGCAGGAGGTTTGCTCCCGGTGGCGCCACCCAGCTGCGCCCGAGGCGGCCACGCCCCGCGGTCTGGTGGTCGGCCGTCGCCACGATGTCGGCGGGGGCGCCCGCCCGGGCCTCGTCGAGCAGGTAGCGGTTGGTCGAGTCGATCGAGGGGAACCGCCGGATGTCGGTGAAGACGGTGCCCGGCATGGCGGACACCCTACGGCCCGTGACAGGCTGGTGGAGGCGGGCGGTCCGGCCACATCGATGCGAAAGGCGCAGCGTGCTGAAGAAGGTCCTCATCGCCAACCGGGGGGAGATCGCGGTCCGGGTCATCCGAACCTGCCTCGAACTCGGGGTGACCACCGTCGCCGTCTACTCCGAGCTCGACCGTGAGGCGCTGCACGTGCGGCTGGCCGACGAGGCGTACGCACTCGGGGGACGGACCGCAGCCGAGAGCTATCTCAACACAGAGGCCATCCTCGACGTCATCGAGCGCAGCGGGGCCGACGCGCTCCACCCCGGGTACGGGTTCTTCTCCGAGAACGCCGACTTCGCCCGCGCCATCACCGAGCGCGGCGTCACATTCATCGGACCGCCCCCCGAGGCGATCGAGGTGATGGGCGACAAGATCTCCTCCCGCCGTGCCGCCGAGCGGGCCGGGGTGTCCGGCGTGCCCGGGCGATCCGAGGTGCTCGGGTCGCCGGCAGAGATCGTCGCGTTCGGCGAGGAGTTCGGCTGGCCGGTGGCCATCAAGGCGGCCTTCGGCGGCGGTGGCCGCGGCATGAAGGTGGTCGAGCGGGCCGAGGACGCCGCCGAGGCGCTCGAGTCGGCCATGCGCGAGTCGCAGGCCTACTTCGGGCGCAGCGAGTGCTACGTCGAGCGCTACCTGGCCTGGCCGCGGCACGTCGAGATGCAGGTCATCGCGGACACCCACGGCGACGACCCTCTGGCTCGGGGAGCGGGACTGCTCGGCCCAGCGCCGCCACCAGAAGCTGGTCGAGGAGAGCCCGGCCCCCGACTTCCCCGACCCGGTCCGTCGGGCGATGGGCGAGGCGGCGGTCAAGGTGGCCAGGGCGTGCGGGTACGTCAACGCGGGCACCGTGGAGTTCCTCTACCAGGACGGCGACTTCTTCTTCCTCGAGATGAACACCAGGCTCCAGGTGGAGCACCCGGTCACCGAGATGGTGACCGGCCTCGACCTGGTCGAGTGGCAGCTGCGGGTGGCCTCCGGCGAGCCGCTCGGGTTCTCCCAGGACGAGGTGCAGCGCAACGGACACGCCATCGAGGTCCGGATCAACGCGGAGGACCCGGCCGGAGGGGCCTTCACCCCCTCGCCGGGGACGGTCACCCGGCTGGTCGCTCCGGGGGGTCCAGGCGTCCGGCTCGACGCCGGGTACGGCTCGGGTGACACGGTCAGCCAGTTCTACGACAACCTGGTGGCCAAGCTGGTGGTCTGGGGTCACGACCGGGAGGCGGCGCGCCGCCGCATGCTCCGGGCCATCGAAGAGACCGTGGTCGAGGGGGTGGCCACCACCCTCCCGGCCGACGTGGCCATCCTCTCCCATCCCGACTTCGTGTCGGCCACCCACTCGACCAACTGGGTCGAGCAGACCCTCGACCTGAGCGGCATCGTCGCCCACTCCGCCGATGCGCCTCCCACACCGGACGATGCGATGGACGCGGAGGCCCTCCCCCGCGTGCTCCGCGACGTGACCGCCGAGGTCGACGGACGCCGCTACCAGGTCAAGCTCTGGGTGCCCGACCCCGGGGACGCGGTCGCCGTGGGGTCGGTGCCCGGTCCCGGGTCCAACCGTCCCGGCGGGGTGGCACCGAAGCGGGCCAAGGCCGCCACGGCCGGCGGCGGTTCGGGCACGGTGACCGTGCCGATGCAGGGGACCATCGTGAAGGTGCTCGTCGCCGAGGGCGACGCCGTCGAGGTGGGTCAGACCGTGTGCGTGCTCGAGGCGATGAAGATGGAGAACAACGTCAACGCCGAAAAGGCGGGGACGGTGCTCGAGGTCCGGGTCCAGGCCGGTGGGTCGGTGGGCCCCGGGGACGTCATCGCGGTGATCGGCTAACGGACAGCGGACCGCTGATGCCCGAGACCCTGTCCGAGAGCAAGGAGGTCGCCCGGGAGGCGGTGGACGCCGCCCTCCCGGAGCTGGTCGCGCTCAGCCACCGGATCCACGACCACCCCGAGACCGCCTTCGAGGAGGTCCGCTCGGCGGAGCTGGCGATCGGGGCGCTCGCCGGCGCGGGATTCTCGGTGAGCACCGGCACCGCCGGCATGCCCACCGCGTTCACCGCCCAGATCGGCGACGGCCCCCTGGTCCTCGCGGTCTGCGCGGAATACGACGCCCTCCCCGAGGTCGGCCATGCCTGCGGTCACAACATCATCGCCGCCTCGGCGATCGGGGCCGGGCTCGGCCTCGTCCCACTGGCCGACCGGCTGGGCCTCACCGTCCGCGTGCTCGGGACCCCGGCCGAGGAGGGGGGCGGCGGCAAGGTGGTCATGCTCGAGGCGGGGGTCTTCGAGGACGTCCACGCCGCGATGATGGTCCACCCCTGGCCCGAGGACCGCCTGGAGGCCACCTGCCTCGCGGTCTCCCATTTCGAGGTGACCTTCACCGGCCGCACCGCCCACGCATCCGCCGCGCCGTGGCAGGGGATCAACGCGGGGGACGCGATGGTCGTCGCCCAGGTCGCCATCGGGCTACTCCGCCAGCAGCTGCCGCCCGGCGACCAGGTCCACGGTGTGGTCACCACCGGCGGAGAGGCCGTCAACATCATCCCCGCGCGGGTCGCCGGCCGGTTCATGGCACGGTCGCTCTCCCTGGAGGGTCTGCGGCAACTCGAGCCGCGGGTCCGGGCCTGCTTCGAGGCCGGCGCGCGGGCGACCGGCGCCGAGGTCCGCTTGGAGGCGCTCGCCCCCGACTACTCCCACATGGTGAGCGACCCCGATCTGCTGGCCTGCTTCCGGCTCAACGCGGAGCGCCTCGGGCGAAGCTTCGACGCCGACGACAATGGCTCGCGGCGGCCGACCCTCTCCACCGACATGGCCAACGTCTCGCTGGCCGTGCCGACCATCCACCCGCTCCTCCACATCGACGCCGGCGGCGCCGTCAACCACCAGCCCGAGTTCGCAGCTGCGTGCGTGACCCCGTCGGCGGACCGGGCGGTGCGGGACGGGGCCCTCGCCATGGCCTGGACCGCCGTCGACGCGGCCACCGGCCCCCTCCGGGACCGCCTCCTCGCCGGCTGAGTCCGGCCCGCGGGATCCCGGGGCGCCCGGGATCCCGTCAGCCGCCGGGCTGGAACACCCCGAAGACCCCCCGCAGCACATCGGAGACCTCGCCGAGTGTGGCCATCCGGGAGAGCGCCAGCTTGATCGGGACCAGCAGGTTCTGCGTCCCCCGCGCCGCCGCCTCGACATCGGCGAGCGCCGCGTCCACCGCGGCCTGCTCCCGTTCCGCACGCACCCGGGTCACGCGGGCCACCTGGGAGCGCTGGAGATCGGCGTCGATCGGGAACACGTCGGTCGCAGTTCCCCGCTCGTCGACGTACCGGTTGACCCCCACCACCACCTTGTCGCCGCTGTCGACGGCCTTCGCATACGCGTAGGCGGCCTGCTCGATCTCCTGCTGCATGTACTGGGCCTCGATTGCGTCGACCGCTCCACCCATGGCGTCGATCCGCTCGAGGTACTCCCAGGCGGCCTCCTCGACCGCGTCGGTCAACGACTCGACGAACCACGAACCGGCCAGCGGGTCGACCGTGTCGGCGATGCCCGATTCGTGGGCGACGATCTGCTGGGTCCGAAGCGCGATCTTGGCCGCCTGCTCGGTCGGGAGCCCGAGGGCCTCGTCGAATCCGTTGGTGTGGAGGCTCTGGGTGCCGCCGAGGGCGGCGGCCATGGCCTGCACGGTCACCCGGACGATGTTGTTCTCGGGTTGCTGCGCGGTGAGGGTTGACCCCCCGGTCTGGCTGTGGAACCGGAGGAGGAGCGACCGTTCGTCGGTCGCTCCGAAACGCTCGGTCATGATCCTGGCCCACATCCGCCGGGCAGCCCGGTACTTGGCAACTTCCTCGAAGAGGTTGTTGTGGGCGTTCCAGAAGAAGCTCAGCCGCGGGCCGATGTCGTCCACCCCGAGTCCGGCGGCCAGGGCCGCCTCGACATAGGCGATCCCGTTGGCCAGGGTGAAGGCGATCTCCTGCACGGCCGTGGAGCCGGCCTCGCGGATGTGGTAGCCGGAGATGGAGATGGTGTTCCAAGCCGGGAGGTTCGCCGCACAGTAGGAGAACGTGTCGGTGACCAGTCGCATCGAAGGGCGGGGCGGGTAGATATAGGTGCCGCGGGCCACGTACTCCTTCAGGATGTCGTTCTGGATGGTCCCGCCGAGCTGGGCAGGATCGACCCCGTTCTCCTCGGCCACCAGCTGGTAGAGGAGGAGCAGGATCGCCGCGGTGGCGTTGATGGTCATCGAGGTGGTGACCTTGTCCAGCGGCAGGTCCGCCAGCAGCAGGCGCATGTCCTCGAGGGAGTCGATGGCCACGCCGACCTTGCCCACCTCGCCCTCGGAGCGTGGGTGATCCGAGTCGTAGCCCATCTGGGTGGGCAGGTCGAAGGCGCAGGAGAGGCCGGTCTGGCCGGCACCGAGCAGGAATTTGAACCGGGCGTTGGTGGCCTCCGCAGTGCCGAAGCCGGCGTACTGCCGCATCGTCCAGAGACGCCCCCGGTACATGTCCGGACGGATCCCGCGTGTGTAGGGGTAGCCGCCGGGCTCGCCGAGGCGGGTGGCCGGATCCCAGCCCATGAGGTCGTCTGGGCCGTAGACCGTTTGGATCTCGATGCCCGAATCGGTGGTCCGCTGGTTGGGCGGCGTAGGGGACGGGCGTTCAGGTGCCATCGGCACAGGTTACGGGCTCCGCCCGCACCGGTCCGCCGGAGGCCGACCGGACGAGGGCTCAGCCGGCGGGTGGCTCCACGACGTGGGGCATGCACAGGTCGTCGTACTCGGCGATCACGATCTCTCCGGCGTCCGGCCCGCACGCCGGGCATGCTGGGTCGCGGCGGACCCGGAACGTGCGGAAGGTCTGCTCGAGGGCGTCGTAGGCGAGCAGGCGGCCCTCGAGGGTGTCGCCGATGCCGAGGATGATCTTGATGGCCTCGACGGCCTGGATCGACCCGATGATCCCGGGCAGGACACCGAGCACGCCGGCTTCCGAGCAGCTCGGGGCGAGCTCGGCCGGGGGAGGCTCGGGGAGCAGACACCGGTAGCAGGGGCCCGCGTAGGGATGGAACACCGTGGCCTGACCCTCGAACCGGAAGATCGAGCCGTGGACGACCGGGATCCGCTTGAGCAATGACGCATCGTTGACCAGGTAGCGGGTCGGGAAGTTGTCGGTGCCGTCCACGATCACGTCGTAGCCGTCGATGATCTCGAGGATGTTGTCCGCACCGAGGCGAACGTCGTAGGTGACCACGTTCACGTCGGGGTTCATCAGCGTGAGGGTCTTCTTGGCCGAGTCGACCTTGCGCTCGCCGATCCGGTCGGTGTTGTGGAGGATCTGGCGCTGGAGGTTGGAGGCGTCGACCACGTCCATGTCGATGATGCCGAGGGTGCCGACACCGGCCGCGGCAAGGTAGAGGGCGGCCGGCGACCCGAGGCCGCCCGCGCCGAGCAACAGCACCTTCGCGTCGAGCAGCTCGAGCTGGCCGTCCACCCCGACCTCGGGCAGCAGCAGGTGCCGCTGGTAGCGGTTGCGCTGGTCGGGGGTGAGCGACGACGGGGCCGCCCACCGGCGGCCCTCGTCCTTCCAGCGGTTGAACCCCCCGGTCATCGAAGCCACGTCGCTGTAGCCGAGCTCCTGCATGGTCTGTGCGGCGAAGGCCGACCGGGTGCCGCCGGCGCAGTAGACGACGACGTGGGAGGACTTGTCCGGGACGCGTCCCTCGACCGATGTCTCGAGGGTGCCCCGGGGGATGTGGAGCGCCCCGGGGATGGCGCCCTGCTCGTACTCGTCGGGCTCCCGCACATCGAGAACGACGGTGTCGTCGTGAGCGATCTCGGTCTCCGCCTCGGCGGGCTCGACCTCCCGCACCGCGGCCTTGGCCGCCGCCAACATCTCTCTGAAGGTGGGCACTGCGATCCGACTCCTTTTCGACGCTCCTCGCATCCAAACACTACCAGTGGGGTCAACATTCCCCCTGGCCCGCGGTCGCGGATTGCGCCTGCCGGCCGACCCGGCGCGCCCGGTAGCGTGCCGGTCGATGGAGCTCACCGAAGCCGTGCGGCGGCGTCACATGACCAGGAACTTCACCGGCCACCCGCTCGATCGCGCGCTCGTCGACGGCTTGCTGTCGGACGCGCTCGCGGCGCCCTCGGCCGGCAACACCCAGGGCCGGGACCTGGTCGTCCTGGAGGGACCGGCCGAGACCGGGCGCTTCTGGGACGCCACCACCGACGAGGCCTGGCGGAAGCGGTCGCGTCGCTTCGAGGGGCTCGCCCGGGCCCCGGTCGTCGTGCTCCCCTTCTCCGACCCGGACGCCTACGCCGAGCGCTACCGCGAGCCGGACAAGGCACGGGGCGGGGAGGTCGACTGGGTCGTCCCGTACTGGCATGTGGACGCCGGGTTCCTCGTCATGACCCTCCTGCTCGGAGCCGTCGACAGCGGGATCGGAGCCGCCTTCCTCGGGAACTTCCGTGGCGAGGCCAGACTGCGCGACGTGCTGGGGGTTCCCGCCCGCATGCGATGGCTCGGTGCGGTCCTGCTCGGCGAGCCCGCCCGTCCCGACCGGCTCTCCGCGTCGGCGACGCGCCCCCGGCGAACGGTCGCCGACAGCGTGCACCGAGGCGCCTGGTCGTCGCCCGGGTAGCTACCCGGCAAGGTCACGGGCAAGCAAGCCCTCACACAGTTCGGGAGTCCGATCGACCTCGGTTCGTCACCGGGTTCTTACTCCCAGGAGCACCGTGTCCACCTCCCCCGTCTTCTCCCTGCCGCCACAATCCCACCCGGTCCCCCGCCGGCCGTCGGTCAACCTCGGCAGCGCCGAACGGCTGCGCATCGTCACCTGGGTCGACCCGGTGGCCGACCCGCACGGCGTCCACCCGTGCAGCCGCTACGTCGAGCTCTACTGGCTTCCGGTGATCGGACCGTCGACCACCTGGTTACTCCGCCGCCTCTCCTACGGGCTCGAGGTCCACGGCGACGGATTCGACCTCCACCTCGCGGAGACCGCCCGCGCTCTCGGGCTCGGCGACCGGATGGGAAGGAACGGCCCGTTCCGTCGCGCGTTGAGCCGGTTGTGCATCTACGAGCTGGCCCGGGCCCAGGGGGTCGGCGAGCTGGCGGTACGCACCGCTGTCCCTCCCCTGCCGCTCCGCCTCGCCAGCAGACTGCCCGAGTCGTTGCAGCAGAGCCACCGCCGGTGGCTCACCGAGCAGCGGCTGTCCGAGCCCGAGCAGATGCGCCGGCGGGCCGGGCGTCTGGCGGTCGGACTGGCCGCAGCCGGACACGACCGCAGCGCGATCGAACGGGCCCTCTTCGCCTGGCGCTTCCATCCGTCGGTGGCATTCCGGGCTGCCCGGGACGCGGCTCCTGCCCGCCGGATCCCCGGTGATGCGGTTCAGCCGGGCTCCGCCTCGTGACCGGCCGGGGTGAGCCCCCAGTAGGCGGCGCTCGGCTCGATCTCCCCTCTCACCACCTTGTCGATCATCCGGCAGATGGGGAGGTCGAGCCCGTACCGCTCGGCCAACTCGAGCGCGACCGTGGCGGTCCGCACGCCCTCGGCCACCATGTGCATCTCGGCGAGGATGTCGTCGAGCCGCCGGCCCCTGCCGAGCTGTTCCCCGACGGCCCGGTTGCGGCTGTACGGGCTCATGCAGGTGGCGATGAGGTCCCCCATCCCCGCCAGCCCGGCGAAGGTGGCCGGCTTTGCCCCCATCGCCTCACCCAGCCGGGTCAGCTCGGCCAGGCCCCGGGACATGACCGCGGCCCTCGTGTTGTCGCCCACACCCAGTCCCTCGCCGATGCCGGCGGCGATGGCGATCACGTTCTTGAGGGCACCGCCCATCTCGCAGCCGATCACGTCGTCGTTGACGTACACCCGGAACACGCCACGGGTGACCACCTTCTGGATGGCACCGGCGACCTCGAGGTCCTCGGTTGCGATGACAGCTGCCGCCGCCTTGCCCGCGAGGATCTCATTGGCGATGTTTGGGCCGGTGAGCACGGCCACCGGGTGTCCAGGTGCCACCTCGCGGATCACCTCGGTCATCCGCAGCAGGGTGCCCCGCTCGAGACCTTTGGACAGGCTGACCACCGGGATCCACGGACGCATGCACCCGGCCGCCGCCTCGACCACCTTGCGGAAGCCCGAAACCGGCACGCCGACCACCACCAGGTCGGCGGCGCAGACCGCCTCCTCGAGATCGGACGTCGCCGTGAGCTCGCGTGCGAGATCGAACCCGGGGAGGTAGCTCGGGTTGCGGTGCTCATCGTGCACGGCGTGCGCCACTCCGGGGTCACGCGCCCACAGCACGGTGTCGTGCCTCGGTGCGATGAGCGAGGCCATCGTCGTACCCCACGACCCTCCCCCGAGGACGGCGATCTTCACCCGACGGACGGTAGTGGACCGGCCCCGCGATCGCCCGGGCCGGTCGGCCCGGGCTCAGCCCTCCGCACGCGCCGCCAGTGAGCGGGCGAACGCCTCGGACGTCACCAGGGCCACCAGGGTGCGGGTCCCGAACCCGGTGGCTCCCTTGGTGATGTACCCGCGATGCTCCTCGGCCCGCGACGGGCCGGCGATGTCGAGATGGGCCCAGGGCACATCCCCCACGAACTCGCGCAGCAGCAGGGCGGCGGAGATGGTCCCGGCCTGTCCGGCGCGGCCCACGTTGCGCATGTCCGCCACCTCGGACTCGATGTGCGCGCGGTAGTCGTCGGGCAGCGGCAGCGGCCACGACGGCTCGCCGGAACGGTCGCCGGCCGCCTGCACCTCGGCCCGCAGCTCGTCGTCGCTGGCGAGGAGAGCGGCGATCTCTTTGCCCAGCGCGACCACCGCCGCGCCGGTCAGGGTGGCAAGGTCCACGATGGCGTCCGGTCCGGCCTCGACGGCGAGCGACAGCCCGTCGGCCAGCACCAGGCGGCCCTCGGCGTCGGTGTTGAGCACCTCGATGGTCTTGCCGTTGCGCGCGGTCAGCACGTCGCCGGGCTTGGTGGCGGACCCGCTCGGCATGTTCTCGGTCAGCGGGGTCCACGCGGTGAGCGTGAGCCGGGCACCGAGCGCGGCTGCCGCGTCGACGGCCGCCACCACCGCGGCGGCCCCACCCATGTCGGTCTTCATGGTCTCCATCCCCCCCGCCGTCTTGAGCGAGAGGCCGCCGGAGTCGAAGGTGATCCCCTTGCCGACCAGGGCCAGGTGGGGCACATGGCCCTCGAACGTCCACGGATCGGCCGGCCGGTACGCGATGCGCAGCATGCGCGGTGGCCGGACCGAACCCGCAGCCACGCCGAGCAGACCGCCGAGACGCTCGGCGGCGATGCGCTCCTCGTCCCAGACCTCGACCGTCACGCCCGGGGACGAGGCGAACCGGTCGACGACCACGTCGGCGAACCGTTGCGGGGTGAGCGACCCGGCCGGCTCGTTGACCAGGTCGCGGGCGAACGCCACCGACTCGGCCACCCGGGCGCCGCGTACGGTCCCGGCGGAGAGGGCGCCCTCGTCCGCACCCGCACCACCGGCAAGCGCGAGCTCACCGAGGCCCGGAGGGGCGTCCGAGCTCCGGAACTCGTCGTAGCGGTAGGCGGCCAGCGCTCCCCCCTCCGCCGCTGCAGCTGCCGCGTCTTCGAGCCCGCGTCCCTCCGGCGGGGCCACGACCCAGCGGGCCAACTCGCCGCGGCCGACGGCCCGCACGAAGGCGGCCGACGCGCGTCGCAGCGACTCGAGACCGGGGTCGCCGGCGTACAGATCGCGCTCGCCGACCCCAACCAGGACCAGATCGGGACCGGCCTGCCCGGCCTGCCCCGCTGCGGCCACCGAACGGAGGACCAGCGCCTGGCCGACCTTCCCGGAGAATCCCTGGCGCTCGCACCAGGCGGGGTCGAGCGACCCGGGCAGTGAGACACCCCGCAGGGTGCCAGGGTCGACGGCGACCACCGGTCCGTCCGCAGCGGCATGGACGGGCACGCCGACGGCCGCCAAGTCGGTCGGGGACTCGGTCGTCGACGGTGCGGTCACTCGGATCACAGGGTCGCTCCTCTTCAACTCAGTCGTCGGTGGCGCCGTCGGTTACGGCTCGGACCCCGCCGACCCGGTCCGGCGGGACCTGCGGGGCGCCGCGGGCCAGCGGGTGCTCGGGGCCCTCCGCCCACCGGGCAAGGGCCCAGAGGAGGTCGGAGAGACGGTTGAGGTAGCGACCGACCAGCGAGCCCTCGACCGGTGCCGACACCAGGAGCCGCTCGGCCCGCCTCACGACGGTCCGGGCCAGGTCGAGGGCGGCAGAGGCCCGGTTGGCTCCGGGGACCACGAAGTCGGTGGGCATCTCGACCCGGGAGATGAGGTCGTCGATCCTCGTCTCGAGCGCCTCGACCATCCCCTCGGTGACGAGAGTCGTGCCCGCGACGAGCTTGGCCCGGTGGGAGGGATCGGTGGCCACCTCGGCCATCAGCACGTAGAGCTCCCGCTCGAGGACGGTCAGCAGCTCGTCGAGCTCGGACCCCGGGACCGCCTCGGCCCGGGCGAGGCCGAGGGCCGCCTGAGCCTCGTCCACCGTGCCGGTCAGCTGCATGACCGGGTCGTCCTTGCGCACGCGCCCCCCGTAGAGGAGCCCGGTGGTCCCGTCGTCCCCTTTCCTCGTGTAGATCCTCACCACGACGCATTCACGGGCCCGATGCTAACGAACGGAATCCGGCCAGCGGCCCTTCCGCCCTGTTGCCCCGCCCCGGTGGCATTCCGGCACCGGTAGCCTTGAGGGGCTATGGCCGTCGCACTCTCCGAATCGAGCTACCTCCGGGCAGTCGCCGAACGCGTCGTGATCTTCGACGGCGCCATGGGGACCAACCTGCAGCTGGCCGGGCTGACCGCCGACGACTTCGGTGGCCCCGACCTCGAAGGTTGCAACGAACTGTTGGTGGTGACCCGCCCCGACATCGTTGCGGGCGTCCACCGCTCGTTCCTCGAAGTGGGCTGTGACGTCGTCGAGACAGACGCCTTCGGCGCATTCGCACCGGTCCTGGCCGAGTACGGCCAGGACCACCGCGTCCATGAGCTCAACCTTGCCGCCGCTCGCCTCGCCCGGCAGGCGGCCGACGACTACGCCACGGCCGAACACCCGCGCTGGGTGGCCGGCAACATCGGGCCCGGGACCAAGTTCCCGACCCTCGGACAGATCCGCTACGCCGACCTCCGGGATGCCTACCGGGACCAGGCGACGGCCCTCCTCGAGGGGGGCGTCGACCTCTTCGTCATCGAGACCGTGTTCGACCTGCTGCAGGCCAAGGCGGCCATCAACGGCGTCCGCCGTGCCATGGCTGCGGCGGGCCGGCGGGTGCCCGTCCAGGCGCAGGTCACCATCGAGCTCACCGGCACCATGCTCCCCGGCACCGAGATCGGAGCCGCCCTGATCGCTCTTTCGGCCATGGACGTCGATGTGATCGGCCTCAACTGCGCGACCGGGCCGGCCGAGATGTTCGAGCCCCTGCGCCACCTGTCGGCCCAGGCCGGGGTGCCAATCAGCTGCCAGCCCAACGCCGGACTTCCCTCGGTGGTCGACGGGGCCATGCACTACGACCTCACCCCCGAACAGCTGGCCGACTTCCATCGCCAGTTCGTCGGCGAATTGGGCGTGTCGGTGATCGGGGGCTGCTGCGGTACCACCCCGGCTCACCTGGCAGCCGTGGTGGCCGCCTGCCGCGATCTCTCCCCTGCCGCCCGGCAACCGAGCCCGGAGCCCGGAGCTGCCTCCATCTACACGGCCGTTCCCTTCCACCAGGACACCTCCTTCCTGGTGATCGGCGAGCGCACCAACGCAAACGGTTCGAAGCGGTTCCGCGAGGCGATGCTCGACGAGGACTGGGACACCTGCGTGACCATGGCACGTGACCAGGTCAAGGAAGGGGCGCATCTGATCGACGTGTGCGTCGACTACACGGGAGCCGACGGAGTCTCCGACATGGAGGAGGTGGCCTCCCGGTTCTCCACCCAGTCGACCGTTCCGCTGATGATCGACTCGACCGAAGCGCCGGTGATCGAGACCGCGCTGTCCTGGATCGGCGGCCGGGCCGTCATCAATTCGGTCAACCTCGAGGAGGGGGACGACGAGGGCACCCGGCTCGACTCGTTCCTCACCCTTGCCAAAGAGTTCGGCGCGGCTGTGGTCTGCACCTGTATCGACACAGAGGGGCAGGCGCGCACTGCCGAATGGAAGCTGCGAGCGGCCCGGGCCATTCACGACATCGCGGTCGGGCGCTACGGTCTGCGGGCCGAGGACCTCATCTTCGACGCCCTCGCGCTCCCTCTGTCCACAGGCATGGAGGAGAGCCGGAAGGACGGCATCGAGACCATCGAGGGCATCCGGCGGATCAAGGAGGAGCTGCCCGGCGTCTACACCGTTCTCGGGTTGTCCAATGTCTCCTTCGGCCTCAACCCTGCGGCCCGCCAGGTGCTCAATTCGGTCTTCCTGCACGAGTGCGTGGAGGCGGGGCTCGACGCGGCCATCGTGCACGCGTCCAAGATCCTGCCGTTGGCCAAGGTCGACCACCGCGCCCGCGAGGTCTGCCTCGATCTTGTCTACGACCGCCGCCGCGACGGGTACGACCCGCTCACCGAGCTGCTGGCCCTCTTCGAAGGGGTCTCCGCCACCGCCGCCTCGGCGGCAGAGGACCGCTCCGGATGGACCGTCGAACGGCGGCTCGAGCACCGGATCATCGACGGTGACCGCAACGGCATCGAGGCCGACCTGGACGAGGCCATGGCCGACGGCCACACCCCGCTGGCGATCATCAACGACTTCCTGCTGGCCGGCATGAAGACCGTGGGCGAGCGCTTCGCGTCCGGCGAGATGCAGCTCCCCTTCGTGCTCGGCTCTGCCGAGACCATGAAGACGGCTGTCGCCTTCCTCGAGCCCCACATGGAAAAGGCCGACCAGGGGGGCAAGGGCGTGATGGTCCTCGCCACCGTGAAGGGCGATGTGCACGACATCGGGAAGAACCTGGTCGACATCATCCTCACCAACAACGGCTATACGGTCAAGAACCTGGGCATCAAGATCGGGATCAACGAGCTGGTGGACGCAGCGGAGAAGTCCGGCGCCGACGCCATCGGGATGAGCGGGCTGCTGGTCAAGTCCACCCTGATCATGCGTGACAACTTGGAGGAGCTCAACCGGCGGGGCCTGGCCCACATCCCGGTGATCCTGGGTGGGGCCGCACTCACCCGCACCTACGTCGAGCGCGACCTGCGCCAGGTCTACCAGGGACGCCTCTTCTACGGAAAGGACGCGTTCGAGGGCCTGCGCACGATGGACCGGCTGGTCGAACTGGCCCGCAGCGGCGAGGACGATCCCGAATTCGGGACGACCATCGGGGGGCGCGACCTGGGTCCGCGCAAGAGCGAGCTCCGCAAGCAGGCGGCGGAAGAAGCGCTGGCACGAGGAGAGACCCTCCCTGCCCGCTCGCCCGAGGTCGCCACCGACAATCCCACCTTCAAGCCGCCGTTCCTGGGCAGCAGGGTGGCCAAAGGGATGCCCATCGACGACATTGCGGCCTACCTCAACGAGACCGCCCTGTTCCGCAACCAGTGGGGCTACCGACCCGAGGGCGGGGAGGACGACGCCGCCTTCAAGGACAGGGTCCGGGCTCTCCTGCGTGAGCAGTTGGCCACGGCCAAGGCCGGGCAGCTGCTCATGCCCCAGGTGGCCTGGGGCCACTTTGCGGCCAACGCTGACGGCAACGACCTCGTGCTCTTCGAGGACGAGGGCCGACGCGGGGAGCTCATGCGATACACGTTTCCCCGCCAGACCGAGTCGCCCTGGCTCTGCATCAGCGACTTCTTCCGGTCCATCGACTCCGACGAACCGGACTGGGCCAGCTTCATGGTGGTGACCATGGGACCCCGTCTCAGCGAGGAGGCGGCGCGCTTGAAGGAGGCCAACCAGTACCGGAATTACCTCTACCTGCACGGGCTGGGCGTCGAGATGGCCGAGGCCCTGGCCGAGTACTGGCACCACCGGATCCGCGAGGACCTCGGGTTCGCCGGCGAGGACGGCCCGACCCTGACCGGACTGTTCCGTCAGAAGTACCGCGGTGGGCGCTACTCCTGGGGCTACCCGGCCTGCCCGGATCTCGAGGACAACGCCAAGGTGGTCCAGCTGCTGTCCGCCGACCAGATCGGCGTTGAAGTCAGCGAGGGGTTCCAGCTCCACCCCGAGCAGACGACAACCGCCATCATCTGCCATCACCCCCAGGCCAAGTATTTCGTCGCCTGACGGGACGCTGGCCACGCGACGGCGCCATCCCACCGGCGGGGGTCCGGATAGGCCACGCTCTCCGGTGTGATCACCGGCTCACGTCGCCTGTGCTGCATGTCGCTCGGAGCAGTCCTCGGGCTCGTGCTGGGCGGCCTTTCGGCGTCGCCCTGGATCGTGGACGCACCCGCGGCAGCCTCTCCTGTCCCTGCCGGTTCCCCGTCGACGACCGCGCGAGCACCGACCGGCTCGACGACCGTGACCACCACACCGGGGTCGGACCTCGGCAGCCTCATCGTCGATCCCGGCCTCACGGGGTTCACGGCTGCGGCTCCAGGGCCCACCAACGGGCCACTCACCGCCGAGACTTTCGCCGCCCAGTCCTCGGATCCCGCTCAGGCCGAATCGCAGTTCACCGCTCTCGCCGCCCGCCCCGGGTTCGGCGCATCGATCCGCCTGTGGAGCAAGACCAGCGGCCCCGGGGAGGGCGAGAACGACTTCGCGGTGCTCCTCTTCCGTATCGGGGACCCGGCCGCGGCGCGTCTCTTCGCCGCCGGGCTGGTCGCCCCCTACCAGGCACCCGGGGGTGCCGTCCCCTTCGACGTCCCGAGCATCCCCGGAGCCGTCGGATACACGGTGACGGTCACCCAGCCGGTGGCAGCACTCGAGCAGGTGGTGGCGTTCGCCACCGGGCCGTTCGTGACTGCCATCCAGGCCGCATCGTCCGCTGCACCCTCCAACACCGCTCGGCTCAGCCCCACCGAGACCATCGACGTGGCCTACCTCGAGTCCGTGTCCGTCCAGCGCGCCCTGCCCCCTGCTCTTCCCCCGGTCGAGCACAATTCAACCAAACCGATCGTTCCGGCGACCGCGCCCACGGCTGCGCCGGGAACCAGCTGGGACCCGGTCGCCCTCCTCGCCGCGGTGACGGTCCTGGCCGGCGTGACCGGGTGGGTCGCCGTGCGCCGAAGGCGGCGGTCAAGACCGGTCACAGGGGCGATCGACCCGTGGGGTCCAGAGGGCGTGTTCGCCTCGTTCGGAGCGGTGACCCCCGATCCGAACGGCGTGCGTCCGAACAGCCCGCGGTCGGTTCCGGAGCTCGTCTCGGCCCCGGTCGCAGAGGGGGACCTTGTGCCTGGCTGGAGCGAGCACGACCTGCCTCCCCCGCCCTCTTCGCTGCGACCAACGCGCTTCCCGGTCCGATGAGAACCCGTGCGCAACTGCACCGCCGTCGGTACGATGGAGTGGGATGCAGATGATCGCCCTTATCGTGGGCGGGACCGCCGGCACCAACTGGGGTCGGCTGGAGATCCTCGTCCTGGCCGCCGCAGCGGTCCTTGCCGCCATCCTGCTGGTGATCAGGTTCTTCCGCTCGGCCGACCGGAAGAAACGACGGGCAGCCGCAGTCGGGTACTACGACCGGGACGCGGCCCGCTACGGGATGCACGGTGGAAGCTCCTTCGATCGCCCCGAGGAGGAAGCGCCGCTGGTCCTGGCTCCCAGCTTCGTCGCACCGAAGGCGGCAGGACGTGGCCGATCCTCCGCGCCGACGGTCCCGCCCTCCGGGTCCGTGAGCACGGAGTTCGTGCGCGCCTTCGACCCGGTCGAGGCAGAACGGCTGCGGCCCCCGATGCCGGTCCCGGAGGCGGAGAGCGACGCAGCACCACCCCCCGCACCGCCACCGCCACCACCCCCCGCACCGTCCCCCCCGACTCCGTCTCCGGGGTCGCGGATCCCGTTGCTGGACGTGCCTCCGCCTCCAACACCTACCCGCTGACAGCCCGTCGGGTTGACCCGCTGGTCCGCGGGTGTGCTCGGTCGGGACTCACTTTCGGCGAGCGGCACTTCTGAGAACCGATCACGCGACCTACGTCCAGGTCGTGGACCTACGCAGCGTACGCATAGAGGGAATCGATCTCCCTGGCGCCGAGCCGAATGGGACGTTCCTTCAACCACCGAGTCAGCCGAGTGCCTGCGACCACATGGACGGTTCCACCGTGAGGTTGCTCCTTAACCTTTAAACCCTTGACTGCGCCAACAACGGCAACGACGCCGGTCGTCGGAACTGAGAAGCGAGCTACTTCTGAAAGCAATCGCTCGGTTCGCTTTGCCTCGAAACGGGAGTTGCGGACGTAGGGTTGCCTTACGCCGTTCACAAGAAAGGTCTCGCCAGCCACCCACACCGAGCTTTTCGGGTGGTGCTTCGTGTTGATCGTAAATGCGCCACCTGGCCCGATCACGACGTGGTCGATATCCGAGCCGTGGGAGCCGACAGGAACAGAGTGGAGGGCGTGCCAACCTGCGGGAAGGAGAGCTAGCTGCTTTCCAGTTGCCTTTTCGCCATCAGCACCGACTCGGTAGGCCCGCTCCTCAGTATGGACTTTGAATACTCTGGCAACGGCGGTGCGGACGGGCTCGGCGTTCTGATGAAGACTTGGCCAGGGTTCTGATTCCTTGTCCTGGCTTGTTTAGTGCCAGATCAGTCCAAGGTCTCTCTGATCGGTCATCGGTTGTCGGACATTCGACGACTGGTCGGCAAACCTGACGATCATCAGTCACCAGAACTCGACCACCGTCCGACAGGTAGCCGACACTGTGTTCCCGCAGCGCTAACTCGAACTCGGATCGCAGATCCTCCCTACCGAGTTTGAACTTCGAGCACTTGAGATCGATCCAACCGACATCCTCCCCGGCCTCCGTCTTGACATAGAGGCGGTGATGGCCTTACCGATTCCACTCGACCACCTTCAGTCCCCCCATGCGATCTAGATCGGTCTGAGATATCCGCTTCTTAAGTACGCTGCAGACCTGCCAGTCGTTGAAATGGAGTGCGGTAAGGGACCCCAGCAAAAGTGGACACGGGTTAAGCGGCTTGGGCGATGCGGGCCAACGATAACTCGTAGCGGATCGGGACTCATGCCGCCAGCCTTCGCGCAGCGACGCTCGTGGTTGTAGAAGCTGATGTAATCGGCGACGCCGGCACGCAGTTCTTCCATGGTTCCAAAGGCATGTCGGTAGAAGTACTCGTGTTTGAAGATCGACCAGAAACTTTCGGCACTGGCGTGGTCGAAGCACGATGCCGGTGGCGCCCATGGAGCGGACGAGCCCGAACGCTCGTGCAGAACTCGCTCGACCTTTTGGTCGCTGAATTGACTTCCGCGGTCGGTGTGGAAGATCGTGCCCGTCACACATGCCGAAGCGGGTCGTGGTCGCCCGGCGAGTGCACCGAGGACGATCTCGGTGCGCATGTGGTCGGCGAGTCGTAGCCGAGGACCCGGGAGGATCCCTCGTCACGGACCGCACAGAGGTAGGCCTCGCCGATCGCCGATCGTGCAGATAGGTCATATCGCTCGTCCAGAGCTCGTCGATGCCCTCAGGGTGGAACCGCGGTTGACCAGGTCCCGGGATAGGTCGCTGTCGGGTCCGTGACGGTCGTGACCTTGAAGGTCCGTGGGCTGATGCCGGCGATACCGAGGGCGGCCATGCGGACGGCCACCGTGTTCTGCTGACGGTCGTCACCGTCCTCGTGCAGGTCGAGCGTGATCCGTCGGCGAGCCGTAGGTGCCGCGGGAGTCCTGGTGGAAGCTGAGGATCTTCGGCATCGAGGTCCGCCCGGCGCTGCTCGCTCGGCAGCGGTTCTCGCTCTTGGGCCTCATCGCCACCGGTAGTAGCCGGCACGGGAGACCTCGAGGAGTCGGGCCATCCGCGTGACTTCGAAGTTCGCGCACTCCGCGGCCATCAACGCAAATCTCTCTGCTTTGGTGGATTCGAAGCGAAGTACGCGGCAGCTTTTCCCAGAAAGGCCAGGTCCTTGTCCTGCTCGGCCACCTGGCGGCGAAGCCGCAGCAGCTCGGCCCGCTCCGCCGAACTCAGCGGTTCACCACTCGGTTCCTTCCAGGGTCTCCATGCGTCGACGCTCGTCACGCACCCACTTGCTCAGGGAGTTCTCGAACACCGACAGCTCGCGCGCGACCTCTCGAACCGTTCTTCCGGTGTCGATGACGCGATGCGCTGCCTCGGTCCTGAACTCCAGCGTGAATTTCTTCTGGTTGCTCCCACGGTGACATCCTTCCAGCCGACCCTCGGGTCGGCTTATCGGGTGTCCACTTTCCTTGGGGAACCTCACGGTAAGGGAACTCGTAGCTGCGTGTGAGATCGCATACCGACCGGATGGGCCACGGCACAGGCTGTTCGGCGGATGCATATCAGGCCAAGGAGACTGGACCGACCAAGCGATCAGCCACTTCCCACCTCTGACATGGAAGGATCTCCCAGCAAATAGCTGGGGCCGTCTCAAGGTGCGGCGTGAAGAATGGGGGATCGGTGAGCGACACCTCGCAGGGTCCAGGCTGGTGGATGGCGTCAGACGGGCGGTGGTACGCACCAGAGTTGCACCCGAACTACTCTCCGCCTCCTCCGCCCCCACCATCACCACCTGCCTCAGAAGTACCGACCGCCGCCGTGCCGCCGGTGCCCACGACATCGATGCCAGTGGTGCCGAGCGCGCAATCGGGAGGGCCAATCGCTGCTCACATTCCCGGTCCATCGGGTCCACAGACTGAAGGGGCTCCGCTGCCCGATTCAAAGCCACCGATCTACAAGAAGTGGTGGATCTGGGCTATCGCTGCAGTTGTACTCCTCGCCATCGGCGGATCCGCAGCGGCAGGTTCTAAGAAGAACACGAATGCCTCGGCCACTTCCACTACAAGCGCACCGCCGAGAACTGGTGCACCTGCATCGACAACCACCACATACCACGCATCCGCAACAACCACACACCCTGCTCCAACAACCGCACCGCCTGCTCCAGCCACTACGTCCCCCGCCCCGACTACGAC
This sequence comes from uncultured Acidimicrobiaceae bacterium, assembly GCA_963769775.1. GTDB lineage: Bacteria > Actinomycetota > Acidimicrobiia > Acidimicrobiales > RAAP-2 > Bog-756. The sequence continues at coordinate 149,119 of CAVYNC010000003.1, forward strand.
CATTCCGGCTGGTCGTCATGTCCAGGGAACAGCTGTCACGCTGGGTGCGGGCACGTTTACCGGCGGCAAGGACGTTGCAGGTGGGCTCTATGACATTACGCCGGGAGCAGGGCAAAGCGGAAACTTCATTGTGAGTGGAAGTGACTCCTACGACGAAATCCTGGGTTTTGATGGCACGGAGGGAGTGCCGACGGTGCGGGTCACGATCTCCAATGGTGACCAAATTCAGATTTCGAGTTTGAGCGCCGTGACCTTCACGCCAGTCACGACCCCCCTAACTACATCGCACACAACAACCAACCTCTACGCTGGCACCTGGACTGTCGGCCAGGACATAGGCGCTGGCAGATACGTGGCAACTCCCGGATCGGGCCAGAGTGGGAACTTCATCGTCTCAGGAAACGACTCTTACGACGAGATTCTTGGTGGGGACAGCTCATTGGGCGGGGTGCCGTCGGTGACCGTCAGTCTCTCTAATGGTGACGTAATCGACATCTCGGGAATGAGCCAGGTCACGATGACTGCTCAGTAGGGAGTGCTTGGGTGTAGCTATTTCAGCGGAGCCTCAGTACCCGGTGCGTTGAGGTCACGTCGCCCGGAACTGCTGTTCGATGGCGGCCCCAAATGGCGGTTATTCAACCGATGAGTTGCAGACTTGCATCTGCTGGGTTATTATTCAACCTGATGGTTGAGAACAAGACATCCGGGGTCGAAATCGAGGATCGAAGGTTGGACGCCGTGTTCTCGGCCCTTGCCGATCCGACCCGGCGGGCCATTGTGCGCCGACTGGCATCGGGTGAGGCGACAGTGGGTGAACTGGCACAGCCATTCACCATGAGCTTTCAGGCTGTCTCGAAGCACTTGCAGGTGCTCGAGCATGCCGGTCTGGTCAATAGGAGTCGCAGGGCGCAACAACGACCGTGCCTCTTGCGACCGGAAGCACTCGCATACGCCAGCGGCTGGCTCGGCGACTATCGCCAACTCTGGGAGACCGCCTTTGACCGCCTCGATGAGCACCTCACGACGCAGGAAGGATCACGACAATGACCGACCGAGACCCCTACATCTGCATTACGCGCACGTTCAATGCCTCGCCGAAGGATGTCTTCGAGGCGTGGACCAGCCCGGCTCAGTTCGGGCGCTGGTTCGGCACCGAATCCACTGCCGTGGAGGATGTCAGCATGGATCTGCGGGTCGGGGGCGATTGGAGTGCCCGGATGATCCTCGGAGACGGTACGGAGATCGCTTGGCACGGGTCGTATCTCGAGGTGGAAGCCCCGTATCGACTCGTCCTGAGCCTTTCTGACCGCCCCGGCGACCAGTTCGAGAGGGTGACCGTTGATCTCAAACAAGTCGACGACGGAACGGAGATGACGTTCACCCAGTCCGGAGCCAACATGCCGCCAGAAAGCTATGCCCAGGCCGAAGAAGGATGGCGATCGTTCTTCGACGACCTATCGAAAGGGCTCTCCGGTTAAAGGAGTAATGGATCACGAGGCGATGGCTCCTCTGAGGAGCGCACTAGTAAAGCCACTCATCTCATCGTGAGGCAGGTTGTTGGGATCCCACCACCTGGTTTCCGATGTCTCATCGCCATCGGGTCGGGGGGAACCGCCGATAATCGTGGCATCAAAGACCGTCGAGACGTAGGACGCCTGATCCCCGTTGGGATACGTAATGCGGAACTCCGGGCCACCAAGTACGGCGAGGATCGGGCCGAGTTGAAGCTGAACGCCGGCCTCCTCTTCTGCTTCTCGTAACGCGGCTTCCTGGGGTGATTCGTCGGGCTCGATTGCCCCTCCGATGGCTGCCCACTGCGCCGTCTCGATGATGCGAACAAGGAGGATTCTGCCGCTGCCATCCCTTGGGAGCACAGCTGCACCAGGAAGCACCAGGAGTTCGTGTCCGACCAACTGACGGAGACGCCGTATGTAAGGGGCCATCCCCATCCGATGCAACTTATCGTCTGGCTGACATTTCAGCAGGGTCATCGAACAGAGCACCGGGAACGGAGAATATCTATCGACTCTCGGCGCACCCGACGCGCTGTTTCGCGGGGTGCAAGCGTCATTCCGTCGTCAACGCGCCTACAGCCGGCGTTCCGGGATGGCCTGCCTACCAACCTCTCGAGGTAAGCGGTGACCTCGAGCCTACGGCCGTCGGGATCCTCGAACAGGACGGTGGCGGAGACCCCGCCAGTATCGACGACCTCCCCATCCGAGGCACCTCGATCCTTCAGACGAGAGCGGATCTCGTCAACGGCGCCACGATTGGCGAGGATCGGAAGATCCCGGCCCGCGGCGAAAGGCCTATCGGTTTCGACGCGACTGGAGGACCACCCTCTCGGGGTTGGGGGTCGGGCAGAGGGATACGATCACCGTCAATCGAGCCGAAAGGTGGTCGGGATTGTCCAGGAAATGGAAGGTTCGTCACGTAGATCCTCGCGACTTCGACTCCTGGACGAAGCTCTTTCGCGGTTACTGCGACTTCTACCTTTGGCCCACTTCTGACGAGCACCAGCTCCAAATCTGGGGCTGGATTCACGAAGAGAGGATCGTCGAAGCCCTTGTGGCTGTCGAGGTCGAGGACTCTGGCATTGAGGTCGGGGAACCGCGGGGTCTGGCCCACCTCCGTGAGTGGATACGCCCATTGCGTGGCACTAAGTGTGGCTATCTGGACGACCTCTTTATCGATCCGGAGCTGAGAGGAAGCGGTGCCGTCGACGCACTTTTCGCCGAGATAAATCAGATGGCTCTGGATCGCTCCTGGGACGTAGTTCGCTGGACGACTGCCGACAACAACTATCGAGCCAGGCGCGCGCGTACGACAAGATCGCGCTCCGAACCACGTGGATCACCTACGACATGACCCCGCTGCCGCCAGGTGCTGCCGAACGGTTGTAGCCGGGTGCACGCGAGCTACGCAGTACGCCACGCGACCGGTGATCGGAGGCACCAAGAACGCGCCGACTCCGTTGCCGGCTATCAGGTTTCCATCCGACCCAAACAAATCCGGCTCTTCTCGATCAGGCGTGGGGCGGTGCTCACCCGGTGACCCGTCCATAGGTATCCACCAGTAGGGCCCCGTGGCCCCCGATTCTTGCGGTTGCGACCAGCGAGAACGGAGGACACGGGACATGACGGAACGTAGTGGTGATGCAGTCGCGTTGCTGGGAATGGAGGGCTTCGACGTCCTATCCACCATCGGGGAGGACGGCGAGCTGTTCGTCCTCGTGGAGACCTCCCTGGCGCGGCTCGACTGTCCGAGCTGTGGCGTGGTGGCGGTGGGGCACGGACGATCGACCGTCCAGATCCGGGACCTTCCCTCCGGCGGGCGTCCCGTGCGGCTGGTGTGGAGGAAGCGGCGGGGACTCTGCCCGGATCCGGACTGTGCGACGAACTCGTTCACCGAGGAGAGCACGCTCGTCGAAGGCTCCCTGACAATGCGTGCAGCCAGAGAGATCTGTCGAATGGTCGGTGAGGACGGGGCGTCGGTTGCCCACGCCGCCCGAAGCTTCGGAGTCGGTTGGGAGTGCGCGATGAACTGTGTACGCCGACATGGCCAGCCCCGCGTGGAGGACCAGGAACGGGAAGCAGGCGTGGCGGCCCTCGGCGTCGACGAGCACAAGATGCTGAGCGCCAACGGTCTCCATCACACGCTGTACGTGACGGTCTTCGTGGATGTGATCACCGGAAGGCTGCTCGACGTCGTCCGGGGCCGCAACGCCGATGACGTGGCCTTCTGGCTGTCCCAGGCGACCGGCGCCTGGCGTCACCACGTGGCCGCCGTCGCCATCGATCCCCACCGCGGCTACCTGCGGGGCCTGCTCGCCTACCTGCCCGACGCCACGGTCACCGTGGACTGCTTTCACGGCGTGAAGCTCGCCAACACGATGGTCGACGACGTCCGTCGCCGGGTGCAACAGGAGACCCTGGGTCACCGAGGCCGCAAGGTGGATCCCCTCTTCTCGACCAGACGGCTGATGACGAGGGCCTGGGAGCGGCTGAGCGACCGTCAGCGCGACAAGCTCTTCTCGGCCCTCGCCGCCGGTGACCCGGACGGCGAGGTCGGCTCGGCCGTCCTCGGCAAGGAGCTCATTCGTGAGATGTACGCGGCGAGATCGCTCACTGCCGCACGGTGGAAGCTCGTCGCCTTCTACCAGCACGCCGCCGAGGCCGACGTCCCTGAGCTCACCAGACTGGCGAAGACCGTCTCGGCATGGGAAGACGAGATCCTCAACTATCACGTGACCGGCATCTCGAACGGACCGACCGAGGCCCAGAATCTGATCGCCGAGAAGGTGCGGAGAATCGCCCACGGGATGCGGAACTTCGAGAACTACCGGCTCCGGCTGTTGCTTCACTCGGGCGTCAAATGGAACACTCCATCAACTGCTCGAATCAGGGGCCGTCACCCACGCCTCTAGCGCGTAGAGCCACAAATCCTGGTCGCAAGCGCTGCATCCGAGCCCGTCTAGGGCGAGCCGGATTGAATCTCAGGGCGTAAGAGTGGAGACGTCACCCGGCTGACCACAGGTCGTCGGGGCCGGCTCTCCGGCCAGGCGGGCGTCCATCCACGCAACGATGGTCGGAGCGGCCTCGAACACAACGGTGCCGTGGGTGGCCCCCGTTACGTGAAGGTACTGCACCGTGTCTCCGTTCGGACAGGCATTGGTGGTCACGAAGGAGTCGGTCAGCGCGGGCGGTACGGTGCGGTCGGCGGTCCCCTGCACCACCAGCATCGGGAACAGCGTCCTCACAGTACCGGGGTCATTGGCCCGGGCATGGGCGACAACGACCGGACTGTCCTCCGCGCTCTGCAGGAAAACCTGCCCAGGTCGGAGATGATGAGTGGCGATGGCCTCGGCGACCTGGTCGGAGCACCCACGAGTTACCTCGGTCGCGGCGAAACGTGCACCGGCCGCGCTGAAGATGTCGGTGATCGGCAGATCGTCGTAGGTCTGCGTCCACGAGTACGCGGCGGGAATACTGTACGGCATGAATTGGGCGCCCAAGGAAGACCCGATCACCGCGATCAGAGTGCTCAATCCGGTAGCCGGGGCAGCGGCCACGACACCGATCACGTGAAGTTCGGGGGCGTACGCCGGCGCCATCTGGGCCGCGAACAGAGCGGCGTGACCGCCTTGGGAATGTCCGTAGACGATGACCGTTCCCGACGTACGGAGGCCTGTTAAGTGGCGCGGCAGCGCGGGTGGCGTCGAGCACGGCCGCGCCCTCACTGGCGCCGAGCAGGTACGGGTGGACGCCGTCGGCCACGCCGAGACCCTGGTAGTCGGCGGCAGCGATGACGTACCCGGCGTTCAGGTACCGGTCGAGCGCGGGGATGAGGGAGGGGCCAAAGCCACCGCCTGCGTCGGTGAACAGCGACGGGGCGCACTGGGCGGTGAACCCAGTTGTGCCGTGCGCCCAGGCGATGATCGGGTAGCCAGCGACGGGGGCGACCGTCGACGGGGCGATCACGTAACCGGACTCCGCCTCGTCGGCACCGTAGATGGTGGTCGAGTGGAAGAGGATGCGCCACACGGTCGCGCCGGACGGCACCCCGATGACCCCGGTGACCCTGACCGAGCGAATAAGCGCTCCTGGTGGCGCTGCGGGAAGCGGTCGGGGTGGCGTGTAGAAGGCGGAAATGGCGCTCAGGGTCACCGACCCGCCAGCAGTGGTCGTCGACGGCGAGGCAGCAGAGGAACCGCACCCGGCGAGCACTGCGGATGAAGCGACAGCACCAACGATGGTCCACGCCGTTCGGACTGTCCACTGCCGAGCCGTCGTGCGACCCATCGGCACTCCCCCACTCTCTTCCGGGTCGGACACTACCGCAGAGTGCGCCCGGGTCCCTGGACGGCAGCTATCCCGCGACGGCTGTTCTCGCCTGCCGAAACATCTCGAACATGCCCGCTTAGCTCTGCTCGGCCAGAGCTTTCGTCGACCTCAGATCTGTAGGATTCGGCTGTGGCGGAATCGAGGCAGAAGACCAGGGTCGTTGAGCAAATCGCTAGCCCCTCACAAGCGGCGGATCCCGGATGCAGCGGTCACATTGCTGGGCTTGTGGTTCCCCTGTTCGTGATACTGCCTCCCACAACACTGACCGCGTGCTCACTTGATTCTGGACCATTCGGCACGATGGGCCAGCAGGGTTACGGTGCGAAGCTGAATGACGCGATGGCTAAGAATCCTCTGCTCAACCTCCATATCGCCGGGGGCACGGCCAACGCCAAGTTCACCGCCTACGGATCCGTTGGTGGCTCGGGACCCGGGAATCCCTTTGGCCCAGATGGACCATCGGCCAGGAATCGGACCTCGCCGTCCTTCGCCGCTTGCTCCAGGGCAGGGAGGACGACGTCCCGGTAGTCCTCGGCCCGGATCTTCCCATCTGCTTCGAATCCGATGACCCCTGAGGGCAGACCCTCCATTCGTGTGATCACGTTCAACCTCCTTGTCGATACTGCTCACGCCTGATGAGCGCAGGGGAACGTCCGCCCATGGATATCCCGAGGCAACAGGCCTCAGAGGGCCAGGGTCAGGCCGCCGTCCACGACGACGGCCGCGCCGTTGACGAAGGCGGCCTGCCGTGAGCAGAGGAAGGCGATCACGGCACCGAAGTCGGCCGGATCGCCCATCGGACCCGACCCCCCGAGCTGCTTCATCCGGTCGGTTGCATGCGGACCTGGGCAGAGGAGGTTGAGGGTGATCCCGCTCCCCTCTGCCGCGAGATCCTGGGCGGCGGTCTTCGCCCACCCCCACAGCCCGACCCTTGCCGCGTTGGAGAGGGCGAGGATCGGAGCGGGCTGCACCACCGTGTACGAGGTGATGCAGCAGATCCGTCCCCATCCCGCGGCGCGCATGGGAGGGAGTGCCTCGCGCACCAGGCGGATCGACGTCATCAGGTTGGCGTTGAGAGCGGACCACAGGTCCTCGTCCCGAAGATCGAGCGCCCGACCGGGCGGTGGGCCACCCGCGTTGGCAACCAGGATGTCGAGTGCGCCGAAGCGGGAGACAGCGGTCTCCACCAGTCGGGTCGGTTCGGCGGGGTCGGTCACGTCGCCGGCGAGGGTTGCCACCTCACCTCCGAGCTCGGCCACGGCCCGAGCGGCGTCCTCCAGGGTCTCCCCGTGCCGCCCCGAGAGCAGCACCTTCGCTCCCTCTCCGGCCAGCGCGATCGCCGCCGCCCGACCGAGCCCCTTCGATCCGGCGGTGACCAGGGCCACCTTCCCCTCGATGCCCAGATCCACCGAACCTCCTCAGGTGTCGACGACGATGAGCTGGTGGTCTGCGGCGTTGAGCGGCTCGGGCGACCCGTCCGCTGCGATGACGACGATGTCCTCGAGGCGCATCCCGTAGCGGCCCGGCCGGTAGATGCCGGGCTCGACCGAGAAGGCGTGCCCGGGTCGCAGCTCCTCGCTGTTGCCGGCGACCAGGTAGGGATCCTCGTGCTCCTCGATGCCGATCCCGTGACCGGTCCGGTGGATGAACAGCTCGCCGAGGCCCGCCTCCGCGATGATCCCCCTGGCCACCCGATCGACCTGCTCGGCCGTCGTGCCGGCCCGCGCGGCGCGGACCGCGGCCTGTTGCGCCGTATGGAGGACCTCGTAGCAGTGGCGGACCTCGTCGGACGGCGGTCCGGTCACGACCGTCCGGGTGATGTCGGAGCAGTACCCGATGCCGCCATCGATCGACAGGGTTCCACCGAAATCACACACGACCGTCTCGTCCCGACCGATAACCCGGTCCCCGGGTTCGTGGTGGGGGCTGGCGGCGTTGGGCCCGCTGCCGACGATGGCGAAGTTGACGTGGCTGTGGCCCTCCGCGATCAGCAGGGAGCCGATCTCGGCCGAGACCTGGCCCTCGGTGCGCCCGATCAGTGGGACACCCCCGGCCTGGAGAGTCGCGGCCACCCGGTCGGCCGCGACGGCCGCGGCGGCCAGCGCCGCGAGCTCCTCGTCATCTTTGACCGCGCGGACCGGTGCGGTCACCACGGATGCCTCGATCCACTCGGCACCGGGCAGCCGGCGCTGGAGGCCGAGCACCGTGGTCGCCCAGGCCCGATCCGAGATGCCGAGACGGTTCGGCGCCGGACGCCGCACCATCCGCTCGACGAGTGCGAGCGGATCCTCGGAATCCGACCATGGCTCGACGCCGAACAGGCCACAGGCGTCCGGCACCCGCGGCGCCTCGAGCTTCGGTACGACCAGCACCGGGTCACCCTGGAGCGGCAGCACCAGGAGTGTGAGCCGCTCGAGCGGCATGGCGCGGTACCCGGTCAACCAGGGCAGGTCCGCCCCGTGGGAGAGGAGCAGGGTGTCCACGCCCTGCTCCTCCATGCGGGCCCGCACCCGGCCCAGTCGGGAGCGGCGGGCCTCGACCGGAGCGGTCCGGGCGGTCATGAGCGGGTCATCCGACCGGCACCGTCGCGGCGGCTCCCGCTGCGCGGTCCGCCGGTGGCCGGCCGCCGAGCGCCTGCGCAGCGGCCTCCCGTGCGTGGTAGCTCGAGCGGGTGAGCGGTGAGGCCTGCACGTGGGCGAACCCGAGGGCCATGCCCGCCTCCCGCAAGCGGTCGAACTCCTCGGGAGTCCACCACCGGGCGACCGGCAGGTGGCTGCGGCTCGGGCGAAGGTACTGCCCGAGGGTCACCACGTCCGCACCCACCGCCCGTAGGTCGGCCAACGCGCCGAGCACCTCGTCCTCACGCTCGCCCATGCCGAGGATGAGCCCCGACTTGGTGGTGAGCCCGGCGTTCCGGGCTCGCGCCAGCACCGTGAGGCTGCGGGCGTAGCCTGCCGACGGGCGCACCGCCCGCTGCAGGCGGGGGACCGTCTCGATGTTGTGGTTGAACACGTCCGGGCGGGCGTCGAGAATGGCCTGCAGCGAGGTGGCATCGCCCTTGCAGTCGGGGACGAGCACCTCGATCGAGGTACCCGGGCTCCTCCGCCTGACCGCAGCGATGGTCTCGGCGAAGGCCCCGGCGCCCCCGTCGGCGAGGTCGTCGCGGGCCACGGCGGTCACCACCGCGTGGGCGAGACGCATCCGCGCGACCGCCTCGGCCACGTGCTCCGGCTCACCACTTTCCAGTGGAAGCGGGTGGGCGGTGTCGACCTGGCAGAAGCCGCAGGAGCGCGTGCAGCGCGATCCGTTGATCATGAAGGTGGCCGTGCCCTCGGACCAGCACTCGTAGATGTTGGGGCAGCCGGCCTCCTCACAGACGGTGGCCAGCCCGAGGCCGCGCAGGCGCTGCTGGAGGCCGAGATAGTCCTCCCCCATCCGGGCGGTTACCCGAAGCCAATCCGGCTTGCGGGCGGCCAGGGGCAGTCCGGCCGCGGGGTCGACCCCTGAGCGCTGCAGCCGCCGTTCGAGGGGGCTGCCGGCTGCGGCCGTGCGGCCGAGGGTGACCGGCACCGGCCGATCAGGGGACCCCCGCCTCCCGTCGGTCACCCGCTGTCGGTCATCGACGGGACCCCAGACGGCGCGGGCGGACCCGATCACTGCATCGACCACGTCGGACATCGGGAGGTTGTAGCCCTCCGCCGCGAGAGAGGTGACCGGATGGTCGGAGATGCCGCAGGGCACGATGCGGTCGAACATGGCGAGGTCGGTCGAGACGTTGAGCGCGAAGCCATGGGTGGTCCGGCCGCGGGACGTCCGGACGCCAACGGACGCAATCTTCCGGGGACCGGGCATCCCGGCCGAGTCGCCGAGGCCCACCCAGACACCGGGGAAGCCGGGGAGCCGGCCGACTCGGTCAGCGGGTATGCCGATGGAGACCAGACTCCCGATGACCACCTGTTCGACGTCGCGGACGTGATCGGGGCCCCGGTGGGGGCCCGCCCCCACGGTCCGGACCGGGTAGCCGACCAGCTGCCCCGGTCCGTGGTAGGTGACGTCCCCGCCACGATCGACCGGAACGAGGTCGACCCCGACCGAGGTCGGATCGGCGAGCACGTGGGCCGGGTCGGCATGGGCACCCATGGTGTAGACGTGAGGGTGCTCGAGCAGCAGCAGGTAGTCGTCGTCCGAGCGCCGGGCGATGGCGCGCTGGAGGTCCATCGCCTCGGCATAAGGCACCGTGCCGAGCCATCGCGCTCTCATCGGCAGACGACCCGGTCGTCGCAGAGTGGGAGGAAGGCCATCCGATCGAGGCTAGAGCTCGCCGGCCCAGTCACGGTCGTCGAGGATCTCCGACAGGCGGGAGAGGAAGCGCGCCGCGTAGGCACCGTCGACGGCACGGTGGTCGAAGTTCATGGCCACCAGGCCGACCGAGTGGATGCCGATGGACTCCGTCCCGTCGGGAAGCTCGACCACCACCGGTTTGCGGGTCACACCGTCGGTGGAGAGGATCGCTATCTGGGGCTGGTTGATGATGGCTCCGGTGAGGAGTGTGCCGAAGGGTCCGGCGTTGGTGATGGAGAAGGTTCCACCGCTGATGTCGTCGAGGCTCAGACGCTTGTTCCGGGCCCGGTCGGCCAGGTCCCGGATCCGCCGGGCCATTCCCCTCAGGTTGAGCTCCTCGGCGTTGTGGACGACCGGGACGATCAGACCCTGGTTGTCGAGGTCGACCGCGATACCCAGATTGATGTCATGGTGCACGATCAGGGCGTCGTCCCCGACCGATGCGTTGAGTCTCGGGTAGTCGGCGAGCGCTTCGACCGCGGCCCGTGCCGCGAACGGGAGATAGGTCAGGCTGAACCCCTCCTCCTCGCGGAACCGGTCGCCGTGCGCACGCCGCACCTGTTCGACGCGCTCGTAGTCGATCTCCTTGACCATGAGGGTGTGAGGCGAGACCGCTTTCGAGCGGACCATGTGCTCGGCCGTGCGGCGGCGGATATTGGTGAACGGCACGACCTCGTCGCGTGCCCCCGGGTGGGCGGTGTCGGCGTCCTCCGAGAGCCGCGGTGCAGGCGCCGGAGTTGGCGCCGGCGGGGAGGGGGCACGTGGTGCCGGGGCGGCAGGTGCGGGGGGTGGCGGTGTGGCGGGAGCAGTCCTGGGTGCGGGCCGGGGTTCCGTACCGTCGGTGATGCTCGGCACCGGGGACGGGTCTGTGGCGGTCCCCCCCTGCGCAGCGATCACCGCTTCGACGTCCCCCCGTGTGATCCTGCCCTCGAGACCAGTGCCGCGGATGGTCGACGGGTCGATCCGGTGATCGGCGAGGAGCCTGCGGACCACCGGGGAGAGCACCAGGTTCCCCGCGCCGTCCCCGACAGACGCCGAGGGCCGTCCGTCCGGTCCCGGGGGCGCGGGCCGAGGGGCGGCGGACGCTGCTGGCATCGCCGTGACGACCGGCTCGTCTGGCAGCTCGCGCCCCCGGGCCACGTTCGGCGCGGACTCAGATCGGACGGGTGCGGGACCTCGGGCGGGTGCGGGACCCGGGGTCGGTGCGGGCTCCACGGGAGCGGGAGCGGAAGCGGGAGCCGGTGCGGGCTCGACAGGGGCCGATGCGGACTCCGCAGGGGCGGAAACCTGTGCCGCGGTGCCCGCCTGTGCCGCGGTGCCCGCGGTGCCCGCCGATGTCCCGGCGGGATCGATCACCGCGAGGGTGGCACCCACGTCGACGGTGTCGCCCTCCTCGACCAGGATCGAGGTCACCACGCCGTCGGCCGGGGAGGGCACCTCCGAGTCGACCTTGTCGGTGGAGACCTCGAAGAGGGGTTCGTCCCGGCTCACGGTGTCCCCGACCGCCTTGAACCACCGGGTGATGGTCCCCTCGGTCACCGTCTCGCCGAGCTGCGGCATGGTCACGTCAGGCAACGTGGAGTCCCCTTCCGGTCAGCGCCAGCATGGTCTCGCCGAAGGTCTCAGACAGCGACGGGTGAGGCTGGATGAACTCGGCGACGTCCTCGGCGGTGGCCTCCCAGTTGACCGCCAGGTATCCCGCTCCGAGCAGCTCGGTGACCCACGGTCCCACCATGTGGACGCCGAGGATCCGGCCGGTGGTGCCGTCCGCTCGCCGTTCGGCCACGATCTTGACCATCCCCTCGGTGTCGCCGATGATCCGCGCCCGGCTGTTACCCCCGAACGGGTCCTTCTTGACCGCCACGTCGATGCCGGCCGCCTTGGCCTGCGCCTCGGTGAGGCCGGCGAACGCGACCTCGGGGTGGCAGTAGATCGCCCAGGGCACCCGGGTGTAGTCGATCGGCAGCACCGGCTCCCCCAGGATGGACTTGACCACCACGATCGCTTCAGCGAACCCCACGTGGGCGAGCTGCGGGGTAGCGGCCACCACGTCGCCGACCGCCCATACCCGATCGGCCGCGGTGCGCATGTAGCGGTCGGTCACCACGAACCCCTGCCCGTCGATCACCACGCCGGTGCCGTCGGCGACCAGCCCCTCGGTGCGGGGCCGACGACCGACCGACACCACCACCGCCTCGACCTCCAACCGCTCGCCGTCACCGAATGAGATGACTGTGCCCCGGCCCCCGGGGTCGGGCGTGTGCCCGTGGAGCGTCACACCCGCCTTCACCTCGATGCCGCGCTTGCGGAACGAGCGGGCGACCACCCGTGCCATGTCGTCGTCGCAGGCGCTCAGGATGGAGGGCAGCACCTCGAAGATGGTCACCGACGTCCCGAGATCGGCGAACAGCGAGGCGAACTCGCACCCGATCGCGCCGCCACCGATGACGGCCACCGAAGCCGGGAGCCGGTCGAGGGCGAGGACCTCGTCCGAGGTCAGCACCACGGTGCCGTCGATGTCGAAGCCGGGGATGGTGCGGGGCACCGAGCCCGCGGCGAGGACGACGTCGGATCCGCGGATCTCGGTGGTCGCGCCGTCGTTGCCTGCGATGCGGACCCTCCGGTCGGGGAGCAGGGTCCCGCTCCCGCTGTAGATGGTGACACCCCTGCCCTTGAGGAGCCCGGCGAGGCCGGTGAACAGCTGCTCGACCACCTGCTGCTTGCGCTTCTGGCTCACCGAGAAGTCGACCGTCGGATCGTGCGGATCCGCACCGGCGGAGATCCCGAAGTCCGATGCCGTGCTCACGGTGCGGTAGACCGAGGCGGTCTCCAGGAACTCCTTGGCGGGGACACAGCCGCGGTGGAGACAGGTACCGCCCACCTTGTCCAGCTCGATGAGCGCGACGGACAGTTCGGCCGCGGCCGCATAGAGAGCGGTGGCATACCCTCCGGGGCCACCGCCGATGATCACGACATCGAAGTGCTCCGATGCCCCCGCCCCCGTGTCGACTCCCCCTGGTGCTGTCTGTTGCCTTCCCACCTCGGGTGTCGTGGGTACCACCTCCATCGGACGTCACGTTCGTAGTCGCGGTCGCAGATCGGGACCAGCCTACCGGCAGCGCTACGCGGCCGAAATTCAGAGCGAGGGGGGTTCGGGCCACGGTCGGTCGGGCCGCCTTCCGGCTCCAAGCGGAGACCGTCCGGGCCGATGCCGGTAGTGGCCGAGAGCGCGGCAAGTGGTGGGACAAAAGAGCTCGGGCAGCGCCGCGAACCTGGCGCCCACCGCAGGCTCCTGCTTGTCGAGCAGGTGGTCGCCGCTCAGGAGAGCACCCGCTTGCGGAAGTTGCGGAGCCCGATACCGAGGAACAGGCTGAGGAAGGCGACGACCACCGGGTAGACCACGTAGAGGTGCATGTGCGGCGCGTCGGTGAAGGCCGCCCGCATGCCCTCGTTGACGTAGAGCAGCGGGTTGACCAGCACGATCGTCTGGAGCCAGTGCCACCCGCCGGCCTCGACCGGGGCGAGCCGGGTCCACTGGTAGTAGGTGCCCCCGAGGAAGGTCACCGGGAGGATGATGAAGCCGAACATGAGGCCGATGTTGCGGGGCTCGAAACTGGTCCCGAGGAGGAGCCCGAGGGCGGCCATCATCACGCACGAGAGGGGGACCATGGTGACGATGATCCACCAGTGGAGGGTGAGGTGGGCCTCGACGCCCTTGGCGTGGACGACCGAGGCGATGGGCAGCACGAGGGCGGCCGAGATGAGCCCCTGGACCGCGCCGGACAGCACCTTGGCCATCGCCACCAGCCAGATCGGGCAGGGAGCCTGCACCCGGTCCTCGATCTCGCGGGTGAACCCGAACTCCTGGGACATGGTCAGCGCCACCGACTGAACCCCCTGGAACAGGATCGAGATGCCGACCACTCCGGGGACGAGCACGGTGGCGAACGCCGACTCGGCCGCCGGGCCGCCGCCGCCCCCGATGCCCTGGCCGATCTTGGGGAAGACGTAGAGGAAGACGAAACAGAGCAGGAACGGCTGGATGAGCGTCCTCGCCACGAACTCGAAGAGGTGCTTGCGGAGGACGACCAGGTCACGGAGGATGAGCGCCCAGAGAGCGACCCGGCTCGCCGCCACAGCCGACCGTGCCGGCGTGGTCCGCACCGGCGGGCCGGCCGTGCCCGTGGTCCCGAAGTCGACCACCGTCATGCCTCGCGCAGCTCCTTCCCGGTCAGTTTGATGAACACGGTCTCGAGGGTCGGCTCGGTGACCGAGAGGTCGAGGACGGGGAAGCCGCCCTCTTCGGCCGCCGACACCACCGAGGGCAGCAGGCGGTCCTTCCCCCTCACGTGCAACTCCACACCACCTTCGACCGGTCGGCTGAGGGCGACCCCGGGGACCGCCGCCGTGAGCACCCGGGCCAGCTCGGCCTGGTCGCCGGGCGCGGTCACCGTGACGATGGTGTCGGCCTCGACCTGGCTCTTGAGAGCCGCCGGCGCGTCGAGGGCGAGGATCCGGCCGCGGTCCATGATGGCCACCCGGCCGCAGAGCTGGTCGGCTTCCTCCATGTAGTGGGTGGTGAGCAGGATGGTCTGCCCTTCCGCGTTGAGCAGCCGGAGGGTCTCCCAGAGCGAGAGTCGGCTCTGCGGGTCGAGACCTGCGGTCGGTTCATCGAGGAAGAGGACCGCCGGGCGGTGGAAGATGGCCCGGGCCACCATCAACCGCTGGGCCATGCCACCGGAGAGCGCGTAGACCGAGGCCCCCGCCCACCGGTCGAGCTGGAAGAGCTCGAGGAGCTCGTCGGCAGTGCGTCTCGACTCCCTGGCCGGGATCCCGAAGAGGCGGCCGTGGAAATAGAGGTTCTCCCAGACGGTGAGCTGGCGGTCCAACGTGTTCTGCTGGCTCACGATGCCGATGATCTGCTTGGCCACCGCCGGGTGGGCCATGACGTCGATCCCTCCCACGTAGGCCTCGCCCGATGTCGGGACGACCCGAGTGGTTAGCATGCCGGCTGTCGTGGTCTTGCCTGCTCCGTTGGGACCGAGCAAGCCGAAGATCTCACCTGTCCCGACGACGAGGTCGAGGCCGTCGACCGCCCGGACGCCCGACCCCGCGTAGACCTTTGTCAGCCCGACGGTCCGGATGATCGGATCGGCCGTCGCGGCCGACCCGGTCTCGGCGACAGCGGAGGCGGTGGACATCGCGACACCGAAGCTACCGTTCCAGCAGGACGGAGCGGGCGCGACTGTCGTCGAGGCCTACTTGGGCGGCATCCGGATGCCGCCGTCGAGTCGGATGACCTCAGCGTTGAGATAGCTGTTGGCGGCGATATGGGCGACCAGCTCGCCGAACTCAGCCGGGTCGCCGAGGCGTTTCGGGAAGTTGACCGACTCGGCCAGCGCGTTGCGCGCCTCGTCAGGAAGCATGGCCAGCAGCGGCGTGTCGAAGAGACCCGGGGCGATGGCCAGGACCCGGATCCCGACCACGGCCAGGTCGCGGGCTGCCGGCAGGGTCATCCCGACCACCGCGCCCTTCGAGGCGGAGTAGGCCAGCTGGCCGATCTGGCCGTCGAACGCGGCCACCGAGGCTGTGTTGACGATTACCCCCCGCTCGCCGTCGGCCAGGGGCTCGAGGGTGGACATGACCGATGCGGCCCTGGTCATAACGTTGAATGTCCCGGTCACGTTCAGATTCTGGATGAACTGGAACGGCTCGAGGGGGTGCGGTGAGCCGTCGCGGTTGATCACCCGACCGACCCACCCGGTCCCGGCACAGTTGACCGCGATCCGCAGGTTGCCCGCGTCGGCGGCCTGGTCGATCGCCTTCTGGCAGTCGGCCGGGTCGGTCACGTCGCCACCCACGACGTTGGCGGATCCCCCGATCTCGGCGGCGACCTCCTTCGCCCTTTCCTCGTTGCGGTCGAACACGGTGACGCGGGCGCCGAGTGTCGCCAGCTTGCGCGCCGTCGCCTCGCCGAGGCCGGAGGCCGCACCGGTGATGATTGCCGAACTGCCGTTGATCTCCATGCCCGCAGGTTACGAGAGGCTCGGCCCCCTGCCAACACCGATCGAGGGGGCCGGCACCGACCCGGCACCCGGTGAACGGAAAGGGGCTAGCTGGCCGCGCCCGACGATTGACGGGCGGCCGCCTGGGTGGCCAGCAGGTCGACCACCTCGTTCATCCGGTCGCCGGAATGGCCTTTGACCCACCCGAAGGTGACCGGCCGGTCCGACTCGAGGGCCAGGGCGAGGAGGGTCTCCCAGAGATCCCGGTTGGCGACCGGCTTGCCCTGTGAGGTACGCCACCCCCGGCGCAGCCACCCGGCCCACCACCGCTGCTCGAAACACTTGACCACGTAGGTCGAGTCGCTCATCACGCGAACCGGCCCGGGCAGGGACTCGAGCGCTCGGATGACCGCCGTCACCTCCATCCGCTGGTTGGTCGTGTGCGGCTCCCCGCCGGAGTCGGAAGGCCCGTCGTCGACCGCCCACGCCCATCCGCCGGGCCCGGGGTTCCCCAGACAGGACCCGTCGGTGTACACGGTCGTGGTGCCGGGATCGGTCGATTCGTCGCTCGACGGGGCAGTGTCCATCGGGACAGCATGCCCGACCGGCGGGGTGCAGCGTGGATCCGCGCCACCGATGACTTTTGCTCGGCGGGCGCGGGTGGGAGCATGGGTGGCGATGCTCTTCGACGGCGTGGCCCACCAACTTCCCGACATCGACTCCGAGGAGACAGCGGAGTGGCTCGCGGGATTCGACGACATCGTCCGCGCACACGGCCGGAACCGGGCCCGCTACCTCCTCATGCGCCTCCTCGAGCGGGCGGGCCAGAACAGCGTCGACTTCCCGGCCACCGTCTCGTCCCCCTACGTCAACACCATCCCCTCCGACGTGGAACCCGAGTTCCCCGGCGACGAGCACCTCGAGCGCCGCATCCGCGCCTTCATCCGGTGGAACGCCGCCGTCATGGTGGTGCGGGCCAACATCCGCTCGGAGTCGATCGGGGGCCATCTCTCCACCTACGCGAGCTCGGCCGCCCTCTACGAGGTCGGCTTCAACCACTTCTTCCGCGGCAAGGACGACGGGGCGCCCGGCGACCAGGTCTACTTCCAGGGCCATGCCTCCCCGGGCATCTACGCACGGGCGTTCGTCGAGGGACGCCTGTCCGAGGATCAGCTGGACAACTTCCGGTTCGAGGTCGGAGGCAACGGGCTGTCGTCCTATCCCCACCCCCGTCTCATGCCCGACTTCTGGGAGTACCCGACCGTCTCGATGGGACTCGGCCCGATCAACGCGATCGCCCAGGCCCACCTGGGCCGGTACCTCGAGGCCCGCGGGCTGGCCGACACCGCCGGCAGCCGGGTCTGGGGGTTCGTCGGCGACGGCGAATTCGACGAGCCGGAGACGATCGCCCTGCTGGGCATGGCCGGACGGGAGCACCTCGACAACCTCACCCTGGTGGTCAACTGCAACCTCCAGCGGCTGGACGGGCCTGTGCGGGGCAACGGCAAGGTCATCCAGGAGTTCGAGGCGCTGTTCCGGGGGGCGGGATGGAACGTCATCAAGGTGATCTGGGGCCGCACCTGGGACGAGCTGCTGGCACGCGACGTTGACGGCGTCCTCCTGGCCAAGATGAACTCGACCGTCGACGGTGAGTTCCAGAAGTTCGCCACCGAGTCGGGCGCCTACATCCGCGAGCACTTCTTCGGACCCGACCCCCGCCTGCGCTGCCCTGGTCGAGCACATGAGCGACGAGGAACTGCAGAGCCTCCCACGCGGTGGCCACGACTACCGCAAGCTCTACGCGGCCTACCAGGCGGCCACCGAGCACGTGGGGGCACCCACCGCCATCCTGGCCAAGACGGTCAAGGGATGGACGCTCGGGCCGGAGATCGAGTCGCGGAACGCCACCCACCAGATCAAGAAGATGACCAAGGCACAGCTCCGCGCCCTGCGCGACCGGCTCTTCCTCCACGAGGAGATCGCCGAGGAGGACCTCGACGCCGAGCTGCCCCCCTACTTCCGGCCGTCCTCCGACTCCCCGGCCGGCCGCTACCTGGCCGAGCGGCGGCGAGCCCTCGGCGGCCCCCTCCCCCGTCGGGTGGTGCGCGCCCGCGCCGCTGCCCGCACCGGAGCCGGCGGCCTTCGCCGATCTCCTCGGCGGTTCCGGCCGCCAGGAGGTGTCGACCACCATGGCCTTCGCCCGGCTGCTCCGCACGCTGACCCGCGACCCGGCCATCGGGCGGCGCGATCGTGCCCATCATCTCGGACGAGGCCCGGACCTTCGGCCTCGAGTCCCTGATCAGCGAGGTCCAGATCTACGCCTCGGACGGGCAGCGCTACACGCCGGTCGACGCCGGTCTCGCCCTCCACTACGCCGAGAGCGCCACCGGTCAGATCCTCGAGGAGGGGATCACCGAGGCCGGGGCGACGGCCACCTTCACCGCTGCGGCCACCTCGTACGCCACCTGGGGCGAGTCGCTCATCCCCTGCTACCTCTTCTACTCGATGTTCGGGTTCCAGCGGGTCGGCGACCTGCTGTGGGCGCTCGGCGACAGCCGGGGCCGCGGGTTCCTGCTCGGCTGCACGGCGGGCCGGACCACCCTCAACGGCGAGGGCCTCCAGCACCAGGACGGCCACTCGCTCCTGCTGGCCTCCGCCTACCCGTCGCGTCGAGGCCTACGACCCGGCGTTCGCCCACGAGGTGGCGATCATCATGGAGGACGGGATCCGGCGGATGACCGGGCCCGAGCCCGAGGACCGCTACTGGTACCTCACCCTCTACAACGAGAACTACGCTGATGCCGGCGCTGCCCGTCGGACCCCGACGAGGCGGAGCGGGTCCGATCGGGACCGGTCCGGGGCATGTACCGGTTCGCCGGCTTCACCCCCGGGGTCGCCGGCGGCCGGGGCGTCCGCCGCGCCGCGGGCCACCCTGCTGTTCTCCGGGCAGCGCCTGGCGGGCGGCCATGGAGGCCCGCCGGCTGCTGGCCGAGGACTGGGGCGTGGCCGCCGAGGCCTGGTCGGTGACCTCCTACAAGTCGCTGCGCGAGGAGGCGCTGTCGGTCGAGCGCCACAACCGCCTCCACCCCGGCGCCCGACCGCGGATCCCCCATGTGACCGCGTGCCTGGCCGGACTCGGACGGGCCCGATCGTGGCGGTCACCGACTTCATGCGGGCCGTGCCCGACCAGGTGGCCCGGTGGATGCCGCGGCGGTTCACCTCGCTCGGCACCGACGGCTTCGGCCGGTCCGACACCCGGGACGTGCTCCGCCGCTACTTCGAGGTCGACGCCGCCCACCTGGTGGTGGCCGTGCTCGACGGGCTGGCCGCCGACGGCGCCGTCCCGTCGGGGACGGTGGCCGCCGGCGATCGCCCGCTACGGCATCGACGGCGCGACACCGACGACCCCTGGTCGAGCTGAACCGCAGAGCCCCCGCGCGCCGAGCGCCCTGTCGCACGGACGGCCGGGTGCCGACTCCGACCCCGGCTAGCCTGACGGGCGTGCTGTGGCTCACCGGTGATCACCGATGCGGACGCAGCTGCTCTCGTCCGAACCCGCTCGCCCTGCTGATCGGCATGGTCCTCGACCAGCAGATCCCCATGGAGCGTGCCTTCAAGGCCCCGAGCGACCTGAAGGAGCGGCTCGGCGGGCGACCTCGACCCCGCCGCCATCGCCGCCATGCCCCCCGACGACCTGGCCGCCGTGTTCGCGGCCAAGCCCGCCCTCCACCGGTTCCCCCGGTCCATGGCCGGGCGGGTCCAGGAGGTCTGCCGGGCCGTGGTCGTCACGACCTACGGCGGCGACGCGGCTGCCATCTGGACGACGGCCGCGGACGGCAAGCAGCTCCTCGCCAACGTCAAGGCCCTTCCCGGCTTCGGCGACCAGAAGGCCCGGATCTTCGTGGCCCTGCTCGGGCAAGCGGTCGGCGTCGCGGCCGCCGGGCTGGGAGAAGGCCGCCGGTGCCTACGGCGAGCCCGGCTCGCACCGCTCGGTGGCCGACATCGACTCGCCCGAGGCGCTGGCCAAGGTCCGCCAGTTCAAGCAGCAGATGAAGGCCGAGGCGCGGGCCAAGGCCTCCCCGACCGGGGTGAGCCCGCCGACCCGGCCAGCCGCGCGCCTCCCGCTGGCGACCGCTCCACGCCCGGCCGGCCTCTACCTCTGCACCCCCGATCGACCCGACCTCGACGCGTTCGTGGGTCGCTGCATCGAGGGCGGGCGTGGACGTCGTGCAACTCCGCGAGAAGCACCTCGACGACGCCGCACTGGTGGCCCGGGCGGGCCTGCGTCCGGCGGGTGTGCGCCGACCCGGGGTGCCCTTCGTCCTCAACGACCGGCCCGACCTGGCCGCGGCGATGGGCGCCGACGGCGTCCACGTCGGCCAGGACGACGTGGACCGCCGTCGCAGGCGCGGGCCCTGCTGGGCGGTGACGCGATCGTCGGGCTGTCGACCCACGCGCCCGACGAGCTCGACCGCGCCATCGGGCGACGCGGGGGACGATCCGCCGGTCGCTCCGGCCCCGGTCGACTACCTGTCCGCCGGGCCGGTGGTGGCGACCCCCACCAAGCCGGGGCGCCCGGGCACCGGCCCCGGATACGTGGCCCTCGCCGTCGGCCCGGTCGCCCTGGCCGGTGTGGGTGACCGGGGGGGTGGACCCCGACAGGGTGGACGCCCTGGTCGGCTCCGGCGCCCGCCACTTCGTGGTCGTGCGATGGCTGGTCGGCGGCCGACGACCCGGAACGCGCGGCCCGCTGCCCTCGGCGGCCGCATCGACCGGGCCGCTCGTCCGGCCGAGCGCCGGGCCTCGTCTGACGGACTGCTCAGCCGGAGCTTCCGGGCGGTGGCGCCGCTCGCCCGTGGCGCCACTGCCGGAGGGGACGGCGGTGATCTTGGATCCCTGGCGGCAAGGCCACCGCCGGCGACGATCCCGACATCCGAGATGGTCAGGTCGATGGTGCCGCCGGGGATCACCGCCTTGAAGTCGGACACGTAGTTCCCGGTGACGGTGTAGGTCAGCGGTCTCGGTCTGGCCACCCTGGGTGAGGGTGACGGTGGTGGTCGACCGCTCCGTTCTCCGGTCGGAAGGCCCGTGGTTGTAGAACGGCAGGTAGGTGTGGGCCGGGTCCACGGCCATCGCCCCCTGCGCTCGCTGGCTGTAGAAACGTGGTCGGCGCCGGGGCCGAGGCCGACCGGGTCACGGCGATGTACTCGGTGGTGCCGATGATGACAGGTAGGTCCTGCCGCTTGCCGCTCATGCAGCCAGCCGCCGAGGCGGTCGGGCGCCTGGAAGACCAGACTGGCCTGCTGTTGCCCTGGGGTGTCCTCTGACCAGGCCTCGGTGTAGTTGGGCGCCTCAGCGTGTTGGTCACGGCCTTGCCGAGCGGGGCCCGCTCGACGACTGCGAGGCGCCGAGGACGGCGACGCCGGCACCCGCCAAGGTCAGGATGCCGACAGGAGAAGGCCAGAACTTCCGCATGTCACTCACTTCCGGGAGGGTGGGCCGGCGGGGACGGTCGACCCGAGAGTGGCCCCGTGCAGGGACCACGGTAGTCAAGGTAGGCGCTCGAGGGTCGCGGTCAGATGCCGATGCGCTGGGCCAACAGCTCCCGGTGGTAGGAGGGGTCGCCCAGCATGAGCTCGGAGGACTTGGCCCGCTTGAAGTAGAGGTGGGCCGGATGCTCCCAGGTGAAGCCGATGCCGCCGTGGATCTGGATGGTCTCGGCGGCGGCGTGGAAGTAGGCCTCGGAGCAGTAGGACTTGGCCAGGCTGGCCACGACCGGGAGCTCGTCGGAGTCCTCGGCGGCGGCCCAACCGGCGTAGTAGGCGGCCGACTTGGCCGACTCGACCTCGAGCAGCATGTCGGCGCACTTGTGCTTGATGGCCTGGAAGCTGCCGATCGGGCGCCCGAACTGGATGCGGGTCTTGGCGTACTCGACCGAGCTGCTCGAGGCAGCGCTGGGCCCCGCCCACCTGCTCGGCGGCCAGGGCCACGGCGGCCAGGTCGAGCGTCTTGGACAGGCCGGCCTCGGCCCCACCGTCGGTCCCGATGAGCCACGCCGGCGTGCTCGGCGAACTCGAGGCGGGCCTGCTTGCGGGTCTGGTCCATGGTGGCGAGCGGGGTGCGGGTCAGGCCGGCGGCGTCGCCCTTGACGCCGAACAGGGACAGGCCGGCGTCGGTGCGACCGACCACCAGGATCAGGTCGGCGATGTGGCCGTCGATCACGAACGACTTGTGGCCGTTGAGGGCCCAGCCGTCGGCCGCGGGGGTGGCGGCCAGGGTGATGCCGTCGGCGTCCCACCGACCGGAGTCCTCGGTGAAGGCCAGGGTGGCGATGGTCTCGCCCGAGGCGATGCCCGGCAGCAGGTACTCCTGGGCCTTGCGTGTCCCCGGAGGTCAGCAGGGCGTTGGCGGCCAGGGCCACCGTGGAGAAGAACGGGGCAGCACAGCAGGGCGGCGCCCATCTCCTCCAGCACCACGATCAGCTCGACGTAGGAGAAGCCGCTCCCGCCGAACTCCTCGGGGATGGTCAGCGACTGGAGGCCGAGCTGCTCGGCCATCTGGCGTCCACACCTCGGGGTCGTAGCCCTCGGTCGTCTCCATGAGCCGCCGGACCTCGGTCTCGGGCGACTTGTCGTCGAGGAAGCGACGCACCGACTTGCGGAGCTCGTCCTGCTCCTCGCTGAAGGCGAAATTCATCCTGTGTCTCCATCCAGTGGAGTCCCCCACCGGGGACGTCGTGTGGTGGTGCCCCCACAGGGACAACGTGCCCTGTTTGTCTACCAGAACCCCGCCGTCGGTGACCAACGGGTGGAGCGCCCCCGCTACGCTCGGCACCAGGAGGTGGTACCCATGGCCGAGACCGTCATCGACTACCAGGACACCGCCGTCGAGGTCCACCGGGTGGTGGTCGGACCCGTCGAGAACAACGTCTACATCGTGCGCTGCCGGGAGACCGGTGACTCGCTGCTCATCGACGCCGCCAACGAGCACGACCTGCTGCTCGAGCTGTGCCGGGACCTCAATGTTGCGCCAGGTGGTCGAGACCCACGGCCACTGGGACCACATCCAGGCCGTGGAGGCCGTCCGCGACGCCGGGATCGACGTGGCCGTGACCCAGGCCGACGCCGCCATGCTCCCCTCCTACGACCAGATCCTGGAGGACGAGTCGGTGGTCGAGGTGGGCCGCCTCACGGTGGCCACCATCGCCACCCCGGGCCACACCCCGGGATCGATGTGCTTCGCCGTCGAGGGCACGCCCCTGCTGTTCAGCGGGGACACGCTCTTCCCGGGCGGGCCGGGCAACACCTCGTTCGAGGACGCCGACTTCGGCACCATCATCCGCTCGATCGAGGGGCGGCTGTTCGGCGCCTTCGGCGCCGACACCATCGTGCTGCCCGGCCACGGGGTCGGCACGACCATCGGGAACCGAGTCACCCCACCTCGACGAGTGGGTCGACCGGGGCTGGTGACCGGCTGCCGGACCCGGTCGGTCTCCGCCGGTCCCGTGCCGGCTCAGACGCGCGGTCGACGGGCCGTCGGGGCTCGCGGATGACCTCGATCTCGGGCGGGCAGCCCGCTGATCGACACCCCGCCGGGCACCTCGTCGCCCACCTCGATGGTGACCCGGGACCCGGCCAGCGGGATGCCCTCGACCTTCAGGTAGCCGATGCCCTCGGGCAGGTTCGGGCGACAGCCACGTCTTGCCGTAGGGGATCCACGGGTCGAGGCGGAGCAGTGTCCGCAGGCACAGCAGCGGCGACGCCGCCGCCCAGGCCTGCGGCGAGCACGAGGTCGGGTAGCCGACCGGCACGGTCAGCTCGCCCCGATCGAGGCCGCTGAACAGCTCGGGCAGGCGGCCACCCTGGGCCGAGGCGGCGTCGAGCAGGCCGAAGATGAGCTGCTGGGCGGCGCCGTCGAAGCCGTAGCGGGCCAGGCCGGCGGCCACGATGGCGGTGTCGTGGGGCCACACCGAGCCGCAGTGGTAGCTGATCGGGTTGTACCCGCCGTTGTCGCTCGACAGCGTGCGCAGTCCCCAGCCCGAGAACATGGACGGGACCGACCAGGGCCTGGGCCACCTGGAGGGCCTTGTCCTCGTCGACGATCCCGGTCCACAGGCAGTGGCCGATGTTGGAGGTCGAGCGAGTCGATCGGCTTCTTGTCGGCGTCGAGCCCGACGGCGAACCAGCCCTTCTCCTCCAGCCAGAAGTCGCGGTTGAAGTTGGCCTTGAGGTGGGCCGCCTTGGACCGGAAGCGGTCGTAGGTGGCGGTGTCCCCGGCCTCGAAGGCGAAGTGGGCGCTGGCCAGGTAGGCGCCGTAGGTGTAGGCCTGCACCTCGGCGAGGGCGATGGGCGCCTCGGCCACCCGGCCGTCGCCGTAGCGGATGCCGTCCCAGCTGTCCTTCCAGCCCTGGTTGGCCAAGCCCGCGGTCGGTGGCCCGGTGGTACTCGACGTAGCCGTCGCCGTCGGCGTCGCCGAAGTGCTCGATCCACTCGATGGCCCGGGCCGCGTTGGGAAGCAGCTCGTCGACCAGCTCGCGGGCCACGCCCCAGCGGCGCATCTCGCCCAGCAGCATCACGAACAGCGGCGTGGCGTCGGCCGTCCCGTAGTAGATGCTCCCGCCGCCGAGCGACAGCGAGGCGGCGTCGCCGAATCGCATCTCGTGGAGGATGCGGCCCGGCTCCTCCTCGTGGCGCGGATCGACCTCGCTGGCCCTGGAACCGGGCCAGCGTCTGGAGCACGCCGCGGGCCAGGTCGGGGTCGACCAGGAGGGCCATCCACGCGGTCAGCAGCGAGTCCCTGCCGAACACGGTCATGAACCAGGGCGCGCCGGCAGCCACCACGACCCGCTCGGGGTAGTCGGGGTCGAAGATGCGCAGCGCACCGAGGTCCTCGGCGCTGCGGGCGACGACCTGCTTGAGCGCCGGGATGGTCGGTCTCCACCTGGGGGACCTGGCGACGCCACTCGGCCAGGCGCTCGGTGGGCGTGGCCCGCTCGACCGGCTCGCCGCAGCGGTACTTGGGGGCGAACACCGTCCCGTCGATGACCGGTGCCACCTCCACGCAGGTCGACCACTCGCCCCGGGCCGGCACGACGACCTCGAAGGTGACAGCCCCGGCGGCGACCGCTCGGCGCCCGCCGCCCGGATCTCCACGCCCCGGGCCACCGGGCCCCGGCGGTAGGTGTAGGTCAGCGTGGACGCCGGGTCGTCGTCGGTCCGGACGCCGTGGGTCCGTCGGCCACCTGCGGTCGAGACGTGCCCGTGATGGGCGTCGTGCACGCACCCGGCCCTCCTTCACGGCGAACAGGTCGGCGAAGTCGGCGTCGATCAGGACTCGACGGTGCACGCGGTGGCCTCGTCGCCGAAGTTGCGCAGGACCAGCTCCTCACGCATCCCCTGGCCGACGTGGCGGTGGCGGAACACCATCAGGGTCGAGTCGGCCCGGCCGGGCGCCGGGCAGGTTCCGGGACACGAACGTGGCGCGAGAACGGGTCGTCGGTCACCGCGGCGAGCGGCTCGGCCCGCACCCCGTTGACCAGGACCTCGAAGCGGGAGAGGATCCGGGTGTCCCGGAAGAAGAGGCCCTGGGCCGCGCCCGGGACGATGTCGCCGGCACTCGCCGCTGATGGCGAAGGTCGACTCGTCGACGAGGGTGACCGGCCCGGTCCGGACCCGAGCTGGGCGACCGGACCGGCGTAGTTCCAGGGGTCGGCCATGGCGGTACCGTACCGGCTGACCTGCCGATGCGATCGATCCCCAGCTCGCGGCCGCGTGACCGAGTCCGACCCGGCCCGGCGTATTCCCACTACCGCCGTAGGAGAAATCCGCCGGAGGGGCTACAATCGGGTGGCGTGACTGCCCCGACTCCCCCGACTCCCCGACGCCACCGACGCCGGCCCGCCGCTCCTCGAGATCGTGGGACTCCACGCGTCGGTCGAGGGCGAGCCCATCCTGCGGGGCATCGACCTCACCGTGGAGGCCGGGCAAGGTCCACGCCATCATGGGCCCCAACGGCTCGGGCAAGTCGACCCTGGCCAACGTGCTGCTCGGCAACCCCGCCTACGAGGTCACCGCCGGGTCGATCCGGTTCCACGGGGAGGACGTCACCTCGTGGCCGACCGACGTCCGGGGCAAGGCCGGGCTCTTCCTCGCCTTCCAGGACCCCGAGGCGATCGGCGGGGTGCCGGTCATCCAATTCCTCCGCCAGGCCCTCTCCGCCCGGCGGGGCATGGACCTGTCGGTCCTCGAGGTCCGGCTGATGATGATGGAGTGGATGGAGAAGCTGGGCATGGACCCGGCCTTCGGGGAGCGCCACCTCAACGAGGGCTTCTCCGGCGGCGAGAAGAAGCGCAACGAGATCCTGCAGATGGCCATACTCGAGCCCGAGCTGGCCGTCCTCGACGAGACCGACTCGGGGCTCGACGTCGACGCCCTGCGCACCGTCGCCCGAGGCGTGCGCACGGTGCGGGCGGCCCGTCCCGAGACTCGGGGTGCTGGTCATCAGCCACTACCAGCGCATGCTCGAGGAGCTCGAGGCCGACCGGGTCCACCTGCTGGTCGACGGGGTGATCGTCGAGGAGGGCGGGCCGGAGCTCGGCCGGCCGGCTCGAGGTCGAGGGGTACGACGCATGGCGGAGCTGACCCCGCGCGCCCGGCGTCCCTGACGCTGCCGCGGTGGCGAAGGACTTCCCTCTGCTCTCCCGCGAGGTCCACGGCCGATCCGATCACCTACCTCGACTCCGCCGCATCCTCGCAGCGCCCGACAGCGGTGCTCGACGCCATGCGCGAGTACGACGAGACCACCCACGCCAACGTGCACCGGGGCGTCTACGCCATCGCCGAGGAGGCGACCCGCCGCTTCGAGGCCGCCCGGGTCAACGTGGGCCGGTTCATCGGCGCACCCGACCCCGCCCGCGAGATCGTCTTCACCAAGAACGCCACCGAGGCGCTCAACCTGGTGGCCCACGCCTGGGGCCGCACCCACCTGCAGCGCGGCGACGTGGTCGTCCTCACCGAGATGGAGCACCACGCCAACATCGTGCCGTGGCACATGCTGGCCGCCGAGCGGGGCATCGAGCTGCGCTGGCTGCCGATCGACGACGACGGCTTCCTGGTCCTCGACGACCTCGACCGGGTCCTCGACGGGCGCCAAGCTGCTCGGGGTCACCTGCATGTCCAACGTGCTCGGCACCCTCACCCCGATGGCCGACCCTCTCAGCGGCCGCCCACGCCGCCGGCGCCGTGGTGGTCGCCGACGCCTGCCAGTCGGTGCCCCACCTGCCGACCGACGTGGCCGGCCCTCGGGGTCGACTTCCTTGCCTTCAGCGCCCACAAGATGCTCGGGCCGACCGGGATCGGCGTGCTCTGGGGCCGGGCCGAGCTGCTGGACGACCTCCCCCCGTTCCTCGGCGGAGGGGAGATGATCCTCGACGTCCGCAAGGACGGCTTCACGCCCAACGAGGTCCCCTGGCGCTTCGAGGCGGGGACCCCGCCGATCACCGAGGCGATCGGCCTCGGGGCGGCGGTCGACTACCTGCGGGCCGTGGGCATGGACGCCGTGCGCGAGCACGAGATGGCCCTGACCGACTACGCCCTCGGCGCGCTGCGCGAGCGGTTCGGCGACGGCATCCGTATCTTCGGCCCCACAGGAAGCGCCGAGCGGGGCGGGGTGATGTCCTTCGCCTTCGGCGACCTCCACCCCCACGACATCTCCCAGATCCTCGACGAGTACGGGGTGTGCGTGCGGGCCGGCCACCACTGCGCCAAGCCCCTCATGCGGCGGCTCGGGGTCACCGCCACCGCCCGGGCGTCGTTCGCCCTCTACAACGACGAGGCCGACGTCGACACGCTCGTCGAGGCGCTGGACGCCGCAGCGAAGTTCTTCGCGATGAACAGGCACCGGTAGGCTGACGGGTCTGATGCCCGGTCTCGAAGACCTCTACCGTGAGATCATCCTCGACCACTACCGCTCGCCGCGGAACCGAGGGGAGCTCGAGGCACCCCCGGCCACCCGGGCGGAGGGTTTCAACCCGCTCTGCGGGGACGAGATCGTGGTCACCCTCGACGTCGACGACGGGACCGTGTCGGACATCAAGATCGCCGGCACCGGGTGCTCGATCAGCCAGTCGTCCGCCTCGCTCATGTCGGCCGCGGTCAAGGGGCGGCCGGTCTCCGAGGTGCGCGACCTGATCCGGACCTTCAAGGGGATGATGTCGATCCACGAGTCGACGCTGCCCTCCGCCGACGGGGCGCCTTCGGACGGGCCGCCCGAGCCACACCGAGCCGGAGGCCATCGACGTCGACGCCCTCGGCGAGCTCGCCGCCCTGCAGGGGGTGGTCAAGTTCCCGGTGCGCATCAAGTGCGCGACCCTGAGCTGGAACACGCTGGCCGAAGGGCTCGACGCGGTCGACTCGCCGGCCTGACGGCCGCAGGCCGCTCAGGCGGTCTGAGCCCGACCGAAGCGTCAGGCGAACGCCGCGTAGCCCGAGCGGTCGACGGTACCGGCGAGCTCGCTCCCGCCGGTCGCCACGACCCGGCCTTCCGAGAGCACGTGGACCACGTCGGGCCGGAGCACGTCGAGGAGCCGCCGGAAGTGGGTGATGGCCAGCACCCCGAGTCCCCACTCGGTGGTGGCCGCCTCCACGCGACGACCCACGGCGGCGAGTGCGTCCACGTCGAGGCCGGAGTCGATCTCGTCGAGCACCGCGAAGCGCGGGCGGAGCACGCCCAGCTGCAACGTCTCGTTTCGCTTGCGCTCACCACCGGAGAGGTCGACGTTGAGCGGGCGGTCGAGGAAACGCTCCTCGAAACCGATCCGACGCGCCTCGGCGTGCAGGCGTTCGGAGACGTCCGATTCGGGCTCCGCGGGCTTCCCCTCCGCCTCTGACTGCCGGGTGGCGCTCAGGAACTCGACAAGCGAGACCCCGGGCACCTCGATGGGGTGCTGCATGGCGAGGAAGAGACCGGCCCGGGCCCGCTCCCAGGTGGGCAGGCTCAACAGGTCGACCCCGTCGAGCGTGACCGTACCCTCGAGCACCTCGTAGCCCGGCCGGCCCATGAGGACGTGGGCCAGCGTGCTCTTGCCGGAGCCGTTCGGGCCCATGACTGCGTGCACCTCGCCACTGCGCACGGCAAGGGTCACCCCGCGGAGGATCTCCCGGCCGGGGACGCCGGCCCGAAGACCCTCGATCCGCAGCTCGCCCCCGCTCACTGCAGGACCACCGACACGTCGTCCCCCTCGAGAACCACCCGATAGACGGGCACCGCCCGGGTGGCCGGCAGCGAGCAGGGCTCGCCGGTGCGGAGGTCGAATGTCGAGCCGTGCTTGGCGCATTCGATCTCGCACTCGTCTGCCCAGACCTCGCCGTCGGCCAGGGAGAAGTCCTCGTGGCTGCACCGGTCGCCCACCGCGTAGAACTCCTCGCCGATGCGGACCAAGGCTACCCGGAGGCCGGCCACGTCGAACCGCCTGGCCTCACCGGACGCGAGGTCGTCGCGCCCGCAGAGCCGGACCGCCCCGGTGCAGTCGTCCACCGATCCCGGCTCCGGGTCACCCACCGGACACCCCCGACCGCGCGGCGAGGGAACGGCCGACGAGATCGCGGGCACCGGCGACCGGTACCAGGTCGGCGATGCTGGCGAAGAAGCCGGCCACGATGAGCTGCTCGGCCCGCCGGGGCTCGATTCCCCGGGACTCGAGGTAGTAGCGCTGGTCCTCGTCGACCGGTCCCACCGCGGAGGCGTGGCTGCACCGCACGTCGTTCTCCTCGATGTCCAGGTTGGGCACCGAGTCGGCGTGGGCACCCTCGTCGAGCACCAGGTTGCGGTTGGTCTGCATGGCGTCCGAACGCACGGCCCCGCGCCGCACCCGGATGAGCCCGCTGTAGACGGAGTGCGAGGTGTCGGCCACAGCGCCCATGAACAGGAGGTCGCTGGTGGTCCGTGGCGCGCGGTGGTCCTGCAGCGTCCGGAAGTCGAGCATCTGGTCGCCGCGACCGATGAAGGCGGCGCGCAGCCAGCTCGTCCCGGACTCCCCCTCCAGGGCCGAGTCCGTGCGCAGCCTCGCGTAGCCACCCCCGAGGGCCACCGCGTAACTGGAGAGGGAGGCCCGCGCGCCGATGGAGCTGGCCTGGTGCGCGATCTGCCAGGTCGCCGCACCGAGCGACTGGAGCGAAAGGAAGGCGAGCGTGGCGTCGTCGGCTACCGCCAGCTCGGTCACCGGCACCACCAGGTGCTCCTGTGGTGGCTCGGCCACCGACACCCGGTCGGTCGGGGGGTCGGCGATCACGCCGGTGTGCGCGTCGACGACGATCTCGATGACGGCGGCGCTCGAACCCTCCCCGGCGCGGACCAACGAGCGGGGGAAGACCGCTCCGCCGGCCAGGCCGGTCACCACGTGGACGACGACGACCGGATCGATGACGACCGCACCCGGCTGCACGTCGATCACCACCGGGTCGACAGCGAAGGCGTCGTTGAGCAACGGGAAGTCGTGGGGGTCGGAGACGACCGATCCGAGCAGGAGCCGCCCGTCGGGATGGTCGCTGGCCCGCCCGACGGTCAGCACCTCGTCGTCGAGGGCGGTCGAGAGGGTGGCCAGCGCCCCGTTGACGGTCACCACCAGACCCGAACGCGGTCCGAGACCGTCGACGAGGGAGTGGACACGGTCGGACGGCGACGGTCCGGGCTCGTCGGTGGGGTCGGTCGGCGCGGCGTCCACCGGGCGGAACCGGTCGAGGTCGAGCAGGTCGATCCGCGAGTACCGCCAGACCTCGTCCTTCGCCGAGGGGAGCGGCGAGGACGAGAAGGCCTCGGCCGCGGCCGCACGCCGCTCACGGAGCCAGGGGGCACCCGGCAGTCCGGCCGCGATTTCGGGAGTGAAGGTCGACAGAACAGGAGCCTCTCGCGAAAGGAGGCCCGGTCGACGAGCCTCCGCGCCATCCTACCGGCCCGCCGTGGGCGGGCGTCCGGCTCTGCAGGGCCCCCCTGCCCCGCCTACGCTCGGCGCGATGAGCGCTCCCACCCTGGACTCCTTCGCCTCGGACGTCCTCGACGTGGAGGTGGACGACCACATCGCCACTCTCTGGCTCGACCGCCCCGAGAAGCGGAACGCCATGGGACCCGCCTTCTGGGACGACCTCCCGCGGGCCATGGCGGCTATCGGGTCGCACCCCGAGGTCCGGGTGGTGGTGATCGCGGCCCGCGGGCCCCACTTCTCGGTCGGCCTGGACCTCGCGGCCATGGCCGGCATCGCAGGCTCGCCGGAGCGCCGGGACGCCACCCGGCCGTCGCCGGCCGCCGGCGCCACCCGCACCCGGGCCCAGATCCTGCGAATGCAGGCCTCGGTCACCTCAGTGGCCGAATGCCGTCTGCCGGTCATCGCGGCGGTGCACGGCTACTGCATCGGAGGCGGCGTCGACCTCGTCGCCGCCTGCGACATCAGGCTCGCCAGTGCCGACGCCCGGTTCTCGGTGCGGGAGGCCAAGGTGGCGATCGTCGCCGACCTCGGCAGCCTCCAGCGCCTCCCCCGGATCATCGGCAGCGGCCACGTCGCCGAGCTCGCGTTCACCGGCAAGGACATCACCGCGGCGCGGGCGGAGGCCATCGGGCTGGTCAACAGGGTGAGCCCGGACCAGGAGTCGGTGGTGGCCGACGCCGTCGAGTTGGCCGCGGAGATCGCGGCCAACTCCCCGCTGGCGGTGCAGGGGACCAAAGCGGTGCTTGCCGCAGGTGACGGGCAGACCGTGGCGGAAGGGCTCGACTACGTGGCCGTCTGGAACGCCGCCTTCCTCGGATCGGACGACCTCGAGGAGGCCATGGCCGCCTTCGCCGAGAAGAGGCCTGGAAGATTCACCGGGCGGTAGCCCACCTGTCGGTGACCCGACCGGACCGTGGCGTGACGCGGCGGGCCGTACTCAGCGCTTGCGGCGCCACCACTTGCGGCCGCGGTTCTCGTCCTCCTTGCGGACCTGGGCGAGGACGTCGGGGGCCACCGTGTTGACGATCTCCTCGGCCTGGCCGAGCAGGGTCGCAGCATCCTCGTCGGGGATGTCCGGCATGGGCTCGAGGGCCGGCTCGATCAGCGAGCCGTGGTCCCAACCCACATCTGCGTAGCGGGGGGAGTAGGAGGGGCAGTCCTCGGGGCATTTCCAGGGTGCATCGGGAGCGAGGTCGAGCACGCAGAAGCGGGCAACCTCACCCGAGTCGTAGGTCCTCGACTGGAAGTGCTTGCACTCTTCCCTCATCGGCATGGGAACTCCCTGCTAGCGCTGGCCACGATGTCCGCCTGGGCCACATTCTGCCCGAGGCGGCACCGCATGCGGGAGTCAGCCGATGGAGCCTTCCATCTGCAGCTCGATCAGCCGGCTCCATTCGACTGCGTACTCCATGGGGAGCGTGCGGGTGATCGGCTCGATGAACCCGTTCACGATCATCCCCATCGCCTGGGTCTCCGAGAGCCCGCGGCTCATCAGGTAGAAGAGCTGGTCGTCGCCGATCTTGGAGACGGTCGCCTCGTGCCCGATGTACGCGTCGCGCTCGCCGACCTCCATGTACGGCTTGGTCTCGGACACCGCCGTCTCGTCGAGTAGGAGTGCGTCGCAACGCACGAAGCTCTTGGCGTGCTTGGCACCCTCGTCGACGTGCACGAGGCCCCGGTAGGTGGTGATGCCGCCATCCTTGGAGATGGACTTGGAGACGATGGTCGACGTGGTCTCGGGGGCGGCGTGGACCATCTTGGCCCCTGCGTCCTGGTGCTGGCCGGCACCGGCATAGGCGACCGAGAGGACCTCTCCCGAGGCCTTCGGGCCCATCAGGTACACGGACGGGTACTTCATGGTGAGGCGTGAGCCGATGTTGCCGTCGATCCACTCGATGCGCGCCTCGGCCTCGGCCCGGCCCCGCTTGGTGACCAGGTTGTAGACGTTGTTCGACCAGTTCTGGATCGTGGTGTAGGTGATCCGGGACCCCTCGAGCGCCACCAGCTCCACGACGGCGGAGTGCAGCGAGTCGGTGGTGTACACCGGGGCCGAGCAGCCCTCGATGTAGTGCACCTGGGCGCCGACGTCGGCGATGATCAGGGTCCGCTCGAACTGGCCCATGTTCTCGGCGTTGATCCGGAAGTACGCCTGGAGCGGCTGGTCGACGACCACCCCGGGGGGCACGTAGATGAACGAGCCGCCCGACCAGACCGCCGAGTTGAGGGCTGCGAACTTGTTGTCGTTCGGCGGGATGATCGTGCCGAAGTACTTTCGGACCAGCTCCGGGTGCTCGCGCACCGCGGTGTCCATGTCGCAGAAGATGATCCCCAGGGCCTCGAGGTCCTCGCGGTTGCGGTGGAAGACGACCTCGGACTCGTACTGGGCGGTCACCCCGGCGAGGTACTTGCGCTCGGCCTCGGGGATCCCCAGTTTCTCGTAGGTGTTCTTGATCGCGTCCGGGAGGTCGTTCCAGTCCTCCACCTGCCCCGACGTCGGCTTGATGTAGTAGTAGATGTCGTCGAAGTCGAGGTCGGGCATGTTGACCGCGAACCACTCGGCCATCGGCCGCCTCTCGAAGCGGGTGAGGGCCCGGAGACGGAAGTCCCGCATCCACTCCGGCTCCTTCTTCATGGCCGACATCTCGCGCACGATCGCCTCGGAGAGGCCCTTCTTGGGCTTGAAGACGTAGTCCTCTTCGTCGGACCACCCGAGCTTGTACTTCCCGAGGTCGAGGTCGGTCGCGGTCATGGGGTCTCCTGGATCGGTTCGCGGCAGGTCGCTATTTCCCCTATCCAGATAGTAACAACTCGGGGAGCCGGACCATACCGTGGCCCGGGGTCGGCCGCCGGGAGCAGCCGGATCCGACCGGAGCGGCCCGGGATCGGCCCGGGATCGGCACGGGATGCGACCCGGGATCGGCCCGGGATCGGCCCGGAGGCCCGAGGCACAGAGCAACCGGCGTGCCATCCTGTGCGGATGCCCGAGACCCTCCGCAGCGAGCTCGCCCCCACCGGCCTCACCCCACCGAGCCCGGTGCGCCGCCCGGTGACCCTCGAAACCCACGGCGATGTGCGGATCGACGACTGGTACTGGCTCCGGGACCGGGACGACCCCGAGGTCATCGCCCATCTCGAGGCCGAGAACACGTTCACCGAGGCCACCATGGCCGGCACCGTGCCGCTCCAGGAGGCGCTCTACGAGGAGATCGTGGCGCGGATCGAGGAGACCGACCTCTCGGTGCCGGCCCGCAAGGGACCCTGGCTCTACTACGGCCGGACGGTGGAGGGGAGCAGCTACGGGATCCATTGCCGGCGGCGTGCGGATGGCCCCGAGGACGCCGAGGAGATCCTCCTCGACGAGAACGAGCTCGCAAAGGGCCACGACTACTTCGCCCTGGGTGCCCTCTCGGTGAGCCCCGACCACCGCTGGCTCGCCTATTCCACCGACACCACCGGCGGCGAGCGCCACACCATGCGATTCATCGACCTCGACACCCGGACCGCGTCGCCGGAGGCGATCGAGGACACCTCCTACGGGGTGGCCTGGGCCAACGACGACACCACCGTCTTCTTCGTCCGGGTGGACGAGGCGATGCGCCCGTTCCAGCTCTGGCGCCACCGGGTCGGCACCGACCCCTCGGCCGACGTCCTGGTGCTCGAAGAGCCCGACGACCGCTACTACCTCGGGATCGGGCGCACCAGGGACGACCGGTTCCTCCTCTGCGGCCTCGACTCCAAGCTGACCTCGGAGGTCCGCTTTCTCGACGCCGACGACCCCCTCGGCGACTTCACTCCGGTAGAGCCCCGCCGGCAGGGCATCGAGTACACCGTCGACCACGACCGCGGCGATCCGGCTGCCGGGCGCCGGCCCCGCTTCTTCATCGTGACCAACGACGGTGCGGAGGACTTCCGCCTCATGGAGGCGCCCGAGGCGACGCCGGGGCGGGACCACTGGAAGGAGGTGATCCCGCCCCGGGCGGGGGTGCGCCTCGACGGAATCGACCCGTTTGCCGACCACCTGGTCGTCTTCGAGCGCGAGGGGGGCGGGACCCGGATGCGGGTGATCGACGCCGCAACCGGTGTCTCCACCCCGTTCGACCAGCCGGAGTCGCCCTCGACGGTCTGGGGAGGGGCCAACCCGGAGTACGACTCGACGGTGCTGCGCTACGAGTACACGTCCCTGACCACCCCGCACTCGGTCTTCGACCTGGACATGGCCACCGGGGAGCTGGAACTCCGAAAGCGTCAACCCGTGCTCGGCGACTTCGACCCCGGCCGGTACCGGACCGAGCGCCGTTGGGCGCGGCTGCCGACGGAACGGAGGTCCCGCTCTCCCTGGTCTACCGCCCGGACCTGGTCAGGATGCCCGAACACGCCGCCGACGGCAGCGGCGGGTCGCCGTGCCTGCTCTACGGCTACGGGTCCTACGAGATCTCGATGGATCCTTCGTTCTCGTCGCTTCGGCTGAGCCTCCTCGACCGGGGCTTCCTCTTCGCCATCGCCCATGTGCGGGGAGGCGGCGAGCTGGGCCGTCACTGGTACGAGGAGGGCAAGCTCGCGGCCAAGCCCAACACCTTCACCGACTTCGTGGCCTGCGCCCGCACCCTGATCGCCGAGGGGTGGACCGCCCCCGACCGCCTGGCGGCCCGGGGCGGCAGCGCCGGTGGACTGCTCATGGGAGCGGTGGCCAACCTGGCGCCCGAGCTGTTCCGGGCGATCGTCGCCGAGGTCCCCTTCGTCGACTGCCTGACCACCATCCTCGACGAGAGCCTCCCGCTGACCGTGACCGAGTGGGAGGAGTGGGGAACCCGGGCCAGGATCCCGAGATCTACGCGGTGATGAAGGCGTACTCCCCCTACGACAACGTGCGCACGACCGATCCGGCCGGGAGACCGATCCGCTACCCGGACATCCTGGCCACCGCCGGGCTCACCGATCCTCGGGTGGGCTTCTGGGAGCCTGCCAAGTGGGTCGCCCGCCTCCGTGCGGCCAACCCCGAGAACAGGGTGCTGCTCAAGACCGAGATGGGGGCCGGCCACGGTGGGCCGTCCGGCCGCTACGACGCCTGGCGGGACGAGGCGTTCGTCTACTCCTTCATCCTCGACGCCCTGGGTCTCGCCGGGGTGGAGCCGGTTCCCTACCCCGAGACCCAGCGCGGGCTGAGACCGCCGGGCCCCGGATCCGGCGATCCGGTCGGGTACACGCTGCCTCATCCGGCAGAACCGGCTGTCGTGGTGGAGGTCGGGGAGGACCCCGCCGACGGGGTCGTCGTCGTGGTCGACGAGGTGGACGACCCGGTGGCCGCGGCTGACGAGGTGAATGTCGCGGTGAACGGGGTGTGCAGCGGTGCCGGCAGCACCACCGGGATCCCGTCGAGGGAGACGGTGACCGGGGGCGCCCCGATCTCGAGGACGGTCGACCCGGTGGCGGGGATCGCCTGGACCGACCCGGCGGTGAGCTCCCCGGACCACAGCGTCGCCTGCGACTCGACGGTGGCGGCCCGCACCCAGCACAGCCCCGACGCATTCAGCGTGAGCGTGTAGGAGGCGAAGGGCACCGTGTAGGTGGCCGAGGTCCCACCGGGCGACGCGGTGGTGGCGACGAGCTGCTTGGGCAGGGTGGTGGGGTCGGACGGCGGGCCCGGCCGGTGGCTGCGGAGTGCCGGTGGGTGGACCGCGACGCGGGTCGGTCGGCGAGCGTCGTCGTCGTCGTTCTCTGGCCGGTCGAGGACTTCGAGCGGTGGCTCCCGACGTAGGCGAGCACCCCGAACAGGACCAGGACCGCGGCGACAAGCATGACGGTCGCAGCCGGTCGTGGCCGGTGGTTCATCGAGTCGAGCGCGATGCGCTGGGCGCGGTCGGCCCGGGCGCGGGTGGCCCCCTCGCCACCGGCCGGCCGGCCCCCGGTCGGGTGTGCGTCGTCGAAGACGACCTGAACCCCGGGATCCGGGAACTGGTCGCTCCCGCGGACCGGCACCGGAGGGACCGTCACTTCGGATTCCGGTCCGCCCGGTCGGGTCGTCGGTCGGACCCCCTGTGTCCCGACCCGCTCCGACAGGTGCTCGATCGTGCCGAGCGCCGAGTGGTACCTGCGGACCGAGTGGAGGTCTTCGCTGCTCGGACGGCGCAGCATGGCGACCACCAGGGCGCCCACCGCCAGCGCGGCCACGAGGAGGACGACGAGCCACATCGGGACCATTCAACCCCGAATCGGGCGGCCGCCGGAGGGCGGACCCGGGCCGGTTGCAGGTCCCTGAGGTCCGGTGGGGGACATCGTCCCTGGTGAGCGGATCAGATCGCGGTCGAGGAGGTCAGGCCGCCGTCGACGGTGAGGTGGGTGCCGGTGATGAAGGACGCCTCGTCGGAGAGCAGGAACCGGATCGGGCCGGCGATCTCGTCGGGCGTGGACACCCGCCCGAGCGGCGTCCGCTCCTCGAGCTGGCCACGGAAGCCCGGGATCTCGAGCGCGGGTGCCAGCATGGGGGTCTCCACCGCGCCCGGGCAGACCGCGTTGACCCGGAAGCCGTCGGCGGCAAAGTGCTGGGCCAGTGAGCGCATGACCCCGAGGACCCCGCCCTTCGAGGCGCAGTAGGCCGTGAGGATCGAGTTCCCGAACAGCCCCTCGATCGAGGAGACCAGCACCACCGCAGAACCCGGGCCGGCCTCGCGGAAGGGCGCCAGCAGGTGACGGCAGATCATGACCGCGGCCCGCAGGTTCACGTTCAAGGTGGCGTCCCAGAGCTCGTCATCGATGCTGTCCACCGTCATCACTCCGGGCACCCCGGCGGCGTGGACGAACCCCCCGATGGTGCCGAGCGCACCGACCGCCTCGGAGAGGGCCGGTCCGAGGGCTGCGGAGTCGGCGACGTCCACCGCCGCGGCGTGGGCCGCCACCCCCCGCCCGGCACACCGGGCGGCCGTCTCGCGTGCGCCCTCGGCGTCGACATCCCACAGGGCGACCGGTCGTCCGACCTCGGCGAGGGCGAGGGCGGTGGCCCGGCCGATGCCCGAGGCACCCCCGGTGACGAGGACCCCGGTACGCGGATCCCCGAGCCGGCCGGCCGCGGTGGACGTGGACGAGGTGCGCGGGTCAGGGGCCACCGGGGCAGTCTCCCAGACCCCCGCCGCCCCGGCTCAGGTGCGCAGGCCCGCTCTCGGCTGGACCCCGGGCGGGATCTCCGACCGCCGCGGGTTTTCCCGGTCGCGGGCGGAGAGGACCGGGTCGCCCAGACCCCAGTCGCCCGCGATGGCCGGGTCGTCCCAGGCGACTCCGAGCTCGTCTTCCGGGTTGTAGTAGTTGTCCACCAGGTACCAGAGGGTCAGGTCGGTGAGCGAGGCGAATCCGTGGGCGACCCCGGGAGGGATGAACAGGCCGCGGTCGTGGTCGCCCGAGAGGTCGAGGGAGAGTGTGGCGCCGTCGGTCGGCGAGCCGAGGCGCAGGTCGTGGAGGACGACCCGGGCGGTCCCGGCGAGGACGTACCAGTAGTCGGCCTGGTGCAGGTGGTAGTGGAGCCCGACCACCGCCCCTGCCTGCTTGGTCGAGCGGTTGCACTGGATCATCTCGCGCCCGAGGGGGAACCAGCTTCGGCGGTAGGTCTCGACGAAGCGACCCCGCTCGTCCCCGTGGGCCTCGGGCTCCACGACGACAACGTCGGCTATCACGTCGGACTCGATGATCTTCGGCACGGCTACCCCCCGTCTCGGCGCTGCTCGCGCACCGCCACCGTTGCGAGCTCCCTCCGGAAGAACACCAGCGGGATCCCTTCCGCGACCCCGAGGTCGAGCACCCGTCCGATGATCAGCTCGTGGTCCCCGGCATCATGGACCAGTTCGACCGCGCAGTCCACCCATGCCAGACAGCCCTCGATCACCGGGGAGCCGCTGGAGGGGGCCGGGTGCCAGGCCACCCCCTCGAACTTGGGACCGCCGGACACGGCGAACCCGCGGCAGAGGTTCTCCTGACGATCGGTCAGCACGTTCACGCAGAACCTGCCGACCGTTGCGATCCGCGGCCAGCTCGTCGAGGTGCGGGCGGGCGCCACCGCCACATAGGGGGGGTCGACGGAGAGGGAGACGAAGCTCTGACAGGTGAAGCCGACCGGCTCGCCGTCGTCCATGCCTGCCACGACGGTCACACCGGTGGTGAACCGGCTCATGGCGTCCTTGAAGCTCTCGATCCCGAACGAGCGCTCGTCCGCCGCCACCGTCAGCTCCTGCCGACCTCGACGGTCACGTCCTCGACGGCCGCATCGACCTCCACCTTGCCGGTCGCAGCGGCGACGCGCCGGGCCGAGCGGAGGATCCGGTCGAGGTCCCGATCGGTGTGGCCGGGGTCGTGGTGGAACAGGGTGAGCCGGCGGACGCCGGCCTCGGTCGCAACCCGCACCGCGTAAGCGGGCGTCGAGTGGCCCCAGTCGAAGAGCTCGACGAACTCGTCCTCGGTGTACTGCGCGTCGTGGATGAGCAGGTCCACGCCCTCGCACAGTCCCAGCACGGCCTCGTCAACCGTGTCGCGGTCGAGCGGGGCCTGGTGGTCGGGCACGTAGGCCACCGACACGCCGTCGGCCTCGACCCGGAATCCGAGGGTGTTGCCGATGTGGGGGACGGTGCGCACCTTGACCTCGATGCCCCCGAAGGAGAGCTCGTCGCAGCCGACCAGGTCGTGGTAGCGGAGCTCGCCGCGAAAGTCGGCCATGTTGACCGGGAAGAACGGCGGCTTGACCATCCCGGCCATCGTCTCCTGGAGCGACGCTACCCCCTGGGAGGGGCCGTAGATCTCGAGGAGCGCGCCGGGGTCCCGCATCGGTGGGAAGAACGGGGTCCCGAGGACGTGGTCGTAGTGGAGGTGGGTTAGCAGCGCGTCCGCCCGGAGTGGACGGCCGACGGCGTGCAGGGGGCCGTTGAGGTGATGGCCGAGGGCGCGCAAGCCAGTCCCCATATCGAGGATCAGGGGGCGCTCGCCGTCCACCTCGACCAGGACGCAGGACGTGTTGCCTCCGTACCGGCGTTGCCGTGGGGACGAGCACGGGCAAGAGCCCCGGACTCCGAAGTAGGTGATGCGCACGTAGCAGGCAGGCTAGCCGCACCGGCGGTGGGACCCCCCGGCTACCGTCCTGGCCATGGACCAGCGCACCATCCGTGCCGGCGGCCTCGAGTTCGCCTACCTCGACACCGGACCCGAGGACGGGCCCCTGGCCCTGTGCCTGCACGGGTTCCCCGACACCGCCCACACCTGGCGCCACCTGCTCCCGCTCCTCGCCGAACGTGGCTACCACGCGGTCGCCCCCTTCATGCGCGGCTACGCGCCGACCGGTGTACCGACCGACGGGAGGTACGACACCGGGACCCTCGCCCTCGACGCCTGCGCACTCCACGAAGCCCTCGGCGGGACGGGTGACGCGGTGCTCATCGGGCACGACTGGGGGGCGCTCACCGCCTACTGCGCCGCCGCGCATCAGCCCGCCCGGTGGCGCCGGGTGGTCACCGCCGGAGTGCCGCCGACCCGCTCGGTCGGGGACCGGCTCTTCGAGGTGGACCAGCTCAAGCGCAGCTGGTACATCTTCGTCTTCCAGACCGCCCTCGCCGAGCACGCCCTGAGCCGCGACGGGCACGTGATGATCGACCGGCTCTGGGCCGACTGGTCGCCCGGCTTCGACGGCTCGTGGTACGTGGCGAGGGTCAAAGAGGCGCTCTCCGACCCCGAGAACCTCACCGCGGCGATCTCCTACTACCGCCAGGTCTTCGCCGCTCCTCCGGAGGACCCGGACGCGGCTGCGGCCCAGGCCGCAGGCGGGACCACCGCCCCACAGCCCACCCTCTACCTGCACGGCGACCGCTGCGGCTGCTTCGGACTCGAGGTGATCGGCCCGGTCACCGAGTTCCTCGCCCCCGGCTCGGAGCTGGTGGTCGTCGAGGGGGCGGGCCACTTCCTGCACGTCGAGCGTCCCGGCGAGGTCAACGGTCACATCCTCCGGTTCCTCGACACCTGATTCCTGCACCCGGGCCGCCGGCATCACGGGAGGCGCAGCGTGCCGTCGCGGTCGCGGACCACCAGTCCCTCGGCCACCAGCGCGTCGAGCACCCGCTCGGCCCGACGCGGGTCGCCCGCCCACCCTGCGGCCCTGGCTACCTGACCGTCTTCGAGCGGACCGGCGCGCAGGGCGGCCACCAGCCGCCCCCGGCCCTCACGATCTGAGCCGCTGAACCGGGACTGCCGCCCGGAAACCCCGGCCGACCCGCCAGCCGGGTCCGGGTCGGGCCGCCCGGCGGCGGCCCACCGGCACCGCCGTCTTACCGGGCACGAGTCGCACGATGGGGCACGCGTCGTGCACACGATCGCCCCGAGGTCGAGGAGCGACTGCCCGAACGTCCAGCCACGTCCCGGGGGCACCATCCGGTCCACCAGCTCCTGTGCCTCCGCCGGCCGGAGCGGTCGCCCGGCCACGGCCCGGGAGAGAACACGCCCGGCGTTGGTGTCCACCACCCCGACGTCGCGCCCGAAGGCGAACGCGAGGACCGCCCGGGCGGTGTAGGGGCCCACCCCCGGCAACAAGAGCAGTGTGCTGAGGGAATCGGGGATCACGCCGCCGTAGTCGGCGACGACGACAGCGGCCACCCGGTGCAGGTCGCGGGCGCGCCGGTTGTAGCCCATCCCCTCCCAGGCCCGCAGGACGTCGCCGAGCGGGGCGGCGGCGCAGTCGGCGACCGTCGGGAAGGCGGCGAGGAACCGGTGGTACACCGGGACCACCCTGGCGACCTGGGTCTGCTGCGACATGACCTCGCTCACCAGCACTGCCCAGGGGTCGCGGGTCGACCGCCACGGGAGACCGGGACGCCGGGTGGGCCGCCCGATGCCCGACCCCCAGGCCTCGACTGCCGCGCCGAGCGCGCGCACCTGCCCGGTCCTGCGGAGCGTTCGGCGGTCCCCGGTCCGGGTTGTCACCGGCGGGGCGGTCCGGCCGGCCGGGGGGTCACCCCCAGACGTCGTCGGAGTAAGGGCGGCGGCGGGGCGGGGCGCTCGCCTCCTTCCACACCATGACCTTGCGCCGGAAGTAGCAGACCTCCTCGCCGCGCTCGTTGAAGGCCTTGGTCTCGACGGTGACCACACCACGGTCGTCACGGGATTTCGAGGCGACCTTCTCGATCACCCTGGTCTCCGCGTAGATGGTGTCGCCGTGGAAGGTCGGAGCCCGGTGGAGGAGGGACTCGACCTCGAGGTTGGCGATGGCCGCCCCGCTCACGTCGGGAACGCTCATCCCGAGGACCACCGAGTAGACCAGGTTCCCGACCACCACGTTCTTCCCGTGCACCGTCTCGTGCTCGGCGAACCAGCTGTCGATGTGCAGCGGATGGTGGTTCATGGTGATCATGCAGAAGAGGTGGTCGTCGGCCTCGGTGATGGTCTTGCCGGGCCAGTGGCGGTAGACGTCCCCGGGCACGAAGTCCTCGAAGTAGCGGCCGAAGGGTCGCTCGTGGACGGTCATGCGGCGGTCGGAGCGGGCCGGGTGGTGAATGCCAGCACCCAGTCGGGGTGGGTGTCGCCGTCGATGGCCATCCGCCAGGTGTAGCGGGTGCCGGGCACCAGGGGCAGCGGCCCGAGGTTGACCGCGAGCGCGACGTCGATCGGCGAGCCCTCGGGGATGCCGGGAGGGCGACCCACCGTGAACTCGCCCCGCACCTCGACCGGATGCTCGCCGTCGGGGGTGTCGACCAACACCGGGCGCCCGTCGGCGTCCTCGAGGAAGAGCTCCCAGTGGTGGGCCGCCTCGGCTTCGTGCCACCCGACGTCGATCTTGAGGGCGATCGCCGAGGGGACCGGGTCCGGACCGGTCATGCTCCAGCCACCCCCGAGGACGTAGAGTTTGCCGTCGGCGACCTGGGCGGAGTCGCACAGCATCATGGTCACTTTCACGGAAGGTGAGGCTACCGGGTCGGGCGTGAGCGGCCGGTAACGTGGCGTGATGGAGCTCCGGGGCCTGCGGGACGACGTCTACCGGCGGCCCCTTGCCACCGCGC
Source organism: uncultured Acidimicrobiaceae bacterium (assembly GCA_963769775.1). GTDB lineage: Bacteria > Actinomycetota > Acidimicrobiia > Acidimicrobiales > RAAP-2 > Bog-756. The sequence goes on from CAVYNC010000003.1 coordinate 192,299, forward strand.
TCGAGCGGTTGGGCATCGGTCCGGGATGGACCTGCGTCGACGTCGGCGCGGGCGGCGGGGACGTGACGGTCGCCCTCGCGGAGATCGTCGGCCGGGACGGACGGGTCTACGCGGTCGACAGCGACCCGAAGGCGAGGGACGAGGTGGCGGCCGCGGCCGCCGCGCACAGCCAGGTGTTGGCGGTGACCCAGGCCGGCGAGGACCTCCGGCTGCCGGAGCCGGTCGATCTGGCCTTCTGCCGCTTCCTCCTCCTCCACGTGGTGGATCCGGCCATCGTCCTCGACCGGATGGCCCGGGCGGTACGGCCGGGCGGCTGGGTCGTGGCCCAGGAACCGGTGACCTCTGCGGGCCGGGTCGCCGGGCTCCCCTTCTCGATGCCCGAGGCGCGCCACCCGGACGTGGGTGCCCTGCTCCCCGCGCTCGCCCGGGCCGCCGGCCTCGAGATCGTGGACGCCTGGGCGGAGGCACCGGCCGGTGCAGGCCCCGGACCGGTTGCCGAGTACCTGACCCTGCTCACCGAGGTCGACCCGGGGGACGACCCGGTCGTGCTCCCGCCGTTGGTGACCGTGGTCGGCCGGACGGCCGATCGGTAACCTTGGCCCGGTGACCACCGAGGGCCTGCCCCGACCGGATCTGCACGGGGCCGCCGAGGCGATCTCCGTCGCCAAGTCGGTCATTGCAGCCGGCATCGCGGCGATGGCCGCCGGCGGTGGCCCCGACCGGGTCCAGGTCCTCGCCTACGACGTCGCACACGCTGCCTCTGCTGTGCGCACGGCGGAGGCCGTGCTCGCCTACGGCGCCAACGGGGAGATCGAAGGCCTGATCGCCTGCGCCTTCACCGCCGATGCCCTCGCCGACCTGGCGGCCCGGACGGTCGGCCGGACCGCGGAGTGGGGAGCGGCCGCCGACTGGCTCGGGCCGGCCGAAGCGTTCGTGTCGAGATTCCGCGCCCCGGGCTTTCTCGCCTCCCTGGCCGAGACCGAGGGTCCCCGCCACCTCGACGCCGACTTCGAGCTCGTGCGCGACACCTTCCACCGGTTCGCCGAGGAACAGATCCGGCCCCGTGCCGAGCACATCCACCGGGCCAACACCGACATCCCCGAGGAGATCATCTCGGGCATGGCGGAGATGGGCGGGTTCGGGATGTCCGTGCCCGAGGAGTACGGGGGCTTCGCCACCGGAGGCGAGTCCGACTACATGGGCATGGTGGTCGCCACCGAGGAGCTGGCGTGGGGATCGCTCGGCGCCGGAGGTTCGCTGATCACCCGCCCCGAGATCCTCACCCGGGCCATCGTGCGCGGCGGCACCGAGCAGCAGAAGCAGTACTGGCTGCCCGCGGCTGGCCACCGCCGAGGTCATGGGGGCCGTCGCGGTGACCGAGCCCGACTACGGCTCGGACGTGGCCGGCGTGGTCACCAGCGCGATCGCCACCGAGGGCGGTTGGCTGGTCAACGGGGTGAAGACCTGGTGTACCTTCGCCGCCCGCGCCGATGTCCTCATGCTGCTCGCCCGGACCGATCCGGACCGGGTAAAGGCCCACCGTGGCCTCTCCCTCTTCCTGGTGGACAAGCCGCCCGCCGACGGCCACGGTTTCCTCCTGTCCCAGGAACCCGGCACGACGGGCATCCGTCCGGCTCGAGCGGGCGGATGGAGGGTCGGCCCATCGACACCCTCGGCTACCGCGGGATGCACTCCTACGAGGTCGCGTTCGAGAACTGGTTCGTGCCAGACGCCAACCTGGTCGGCGGACCCGAGGGCCTGGGCAGGGGCTTCTACCTGCAGATGCAGGGCTTCGAGAACGGCCGGCTGCAGACCGCGGCCCGGGCGATCGGGGTCATGCAGGCCGCCTACGAGGCCGCGCTCGAGTACGCGTCGAGCCGGGTCGTCTTCGGGTCGCGCATCCTGGACTACCAGCTCACCCGGACCAAGCTGGCCAGGATGGCCGTGCTCATCCAGGCCACGAGGCAGTTCTCCTACGAGGTGGCCCGCCTCATGTCCAAGGGCGAGGGCACCCTGGAGGCGTCCATGGTCAAGGCCTACGTGTGCCGCGGCGCCGAGTGGGTCACGAGGGAGGCGCTCCAGATCCACGGTGGCATGGGCTACGCCGAGGAGTACGCGGTGAGCCGCTACTTCGTGGACGCGCGGGTGCTCTCCATCTTCGAGGGCGCCGACGAGACCCTCGCCCTCAAGGTCATCGCACGTCACCTGGTGGCCGCAGCCGGCTCCTGAACACCCCGGGCCCCGCCGCGCACGCGGCAGGCCGCCGGATCACTCCGGCGAGCGGACCAGCCCTGCCCGCTCGCCGCGGGTCACGAACTTGGTGGCCATCTTCCGGGAGGCCTCGTCGATCATCTCGTCGCCGAACATGACCGCGCCGGACCGGTGCTCCTCGGTGGCCGTACGGTAGGCGTCGAGGATGCGCCAGGCGCGGTCGAACTGCTCCTGGGTCGGCGAGTAGACCTCGTTGAGCACGCCGACCTGGTCCGGGGTGAGGGCCCACTTGCCGTCGTAGCCGAGCACCCGGGTGCGCTGCGAGAATTCGCGGAGGGCGTCGAGCTCGCGCACCTTGAGGAACGGGCCGTCGATGACCTGGAGGCCGTTTGCCCGACCGGCCATCAGGATCTTCGAGAAGACGTAGTGGAAGTGGTCACCGGGGTACTCGGGGATGGCCACGCCGCCGGTGAGCACGGGCATCTCCATCGAGGCGGCGAAGTCGGCCGGCCCGAAGATGATCGTCTCGAGGCGCGGGGACGCCGCGCAGATCTCCTCGACGTTGATCAGGCCGCGGGTCGTCTCGATCTGCGCCTCGATCCCGATGTGGCCCGAGGGAAGGCCGCACCGCTGCTCGACTTGCGTGAGCAGGAGGTCGAGGGCGACGACCTCGGCCGCCGTCTGGACCTTCGGCAGCATGAGCTCGTCGAGGCGGTCGCCGGCGTTCGAGACGACCTCGATGACGTCGCCGTAGGTCCACTCGGTGTCCCAGGCGTTGACCCGGACGCAGAGGACGCGGTCGTCCCAGGGGAGGTTCTTGATCGCGTCGGCCACCTTGGCCCGGGCCGCCTCCTTCTCCAGCGGGGCGACCGAGTCCTCGAGGTCGAGGAAGCTCATGTCGGCCGGCACGGTCGGTGCCTTGGCCAGGAATCGCTCGTTGGATCCCGGGGAGGACATGCAGGAGCGGCGGGGCAGGTCGCGCGAGCGTTCGGACATTGCATCGATGGTACGGCCCCGGCGGTGCGCGACCAAACGCAGACCGGGCCGGCGCCCGGCGGGTCAGGCCTGGGAGGGGGCGGGGCGCCCGTCGCGTGCGATCTGGTCGAGGAGGTCGTCGGGGGTGAGCTGCTCCGACAGCAGGCGCTCGAAGCGGGCCGGGTCGCCGCCGACGAAGGCCCGGCACAGGGGGAGACCCTCGACGTAACAGGTGAGGTAGGCCCGCCAGGTCGGATGGGTGAGGAACTCGACCGCCTTGGCCGCCCGGTCATGGGACAGCAGCCCCCATCGGGCCACCTCGTCGATGACGGTGTCCGGATCGGCACCGTCCTCGTGGAGGCGGAAGGCGGCGTTCTGGCGCACCGCGCCGAGTGCCTCGCCCGCCTCGGCCACCGCGGCCACCACCTCGGCGTCGTAGCGGATGCCGAGCGGCGCGCAGGTGGGCGGCGACTTCCTGCTCGGGGCGCCGTCCCATCACCACCTCGAGGCCGAGGTCGGCGAGACCCTCGGCCAGCAGGCACTGGGGGGTGCCGACCAGGAAGATCGACTCCTCCCACCAGTGCCGGCGGCGGACCAGGCCGACCTCCTTGCGGGTGTGCTCGGTGTGGTGGCCCGGATAGGCCTCGTGGGCCACCAGGTGGGCGAGCCCGGTCGACAGCACCGGCAGGTCGGTGTTGATGGCCACCCGGCTCTGCAGGCCGCCGAGGTAGTAGTTGAACCCCGACCACGGCTCGTTCGAGACCAGCTCGAACTCGACGTGCTCGCCGTCGGGCAGCCCGAACAGCCGCCGGGTGCGTTCGCGCAGGTCCTCGGCCAGCGAGTCGACGGCCGGGGTCAGCCGGTCGACCGGGACGGCGTGGGACTCGCGCCAGGCGACCAGGCGCTCGGCGAGCGGTCCGCTCCCGGGCAGCACCTCGTCCAGCCGCCGGTGGGCGGCGACGAGAACCTCCTCGTCGACCCTCGACGGTCGGACCCCGTAGCAGGCCTCGACCTCGTCGGCGTAGCCGATGGCTTCGCCGGCCAGCTTGCGGGCCGTGGTCAGCAGGCCGACCACCTGGGCCGAGAGCCAGTGGCGGCGGGCGGGCGCAGCCGAGTCCTCCGCCCCGGACCCGGGCCCGGCGTCCAGTGGCTCACCGGCGCCGATCGCCGCCAGCAGGGACCCGCGCCCCGACCACCAACCGCTCGGGAGCGACGACCGGTTCGGCATCCGACCACCGCCGCCGGCTCCGGCGGTCCGTAGTAGGCGTCGACCAGTCCGTCGACGTGGCGACCCAGGCGCAGGCCGAGGGTCAGGTAGTCGTCGACCAGCCGCGGAACCGTTCACCGCGGATCAGTGCAGATGCTCACGCAGGAACGCCACCGTGCGCTCCCAGAGCAGCTCGGACGCGGCCTCGTCGTGGACCTCGGGGCGGTCCTCGTTGAAGAACGCGTGGTCGACGCCGGGGTAGACGTACAGTGACGCGTCCTTCCCGAGACCGACCAGCTCCTCTTCCAGCGCGCGCGCCGCGTCGGGAGGGAACATGCCGTCGAGCTCGGCCGACGTGCATCTGGACCGCGGCAGCAAGCGCGCCGTAGTCGGGCCTGGCGTCGGGCCAGGGGATCACGCCGTAGGCCGGCACCACCGCGCGCACCGCGTCGGGACGCTGGCTGGCCAGCACCAGCGCGAGCCCGCCCCCCATGCAGAAGCCGACCACGCCGATTCGCTGCGGCCGGTACGGCGGAGCAGCTCGTCGACTGCACCGCTCAGGTCGCGGGCCGCGCCCTCCATGCTCATCGCCATCATCCGGTTGGCCGCCTCGTCGGGCTCGGTCAGCGGCACCGACGTGCCGTGGTAGAGGTCCGGGGCGAGGGCGGTGAACCCGGCCGCGGCGAAGCGGTCGCAGGTGTGGACGATCTGGTCGACCAGTCCCCACCACTCCTGGATCACAAGGACGCCGGCGGTCCCCACTGCGCCTCCGCCGGGCACCGCGAGATAGCCATGGCCGGTGTTCCCATTTTCCGGAAATTCGATACGTTCACCCATACCCGGCGACCCTACCCCGTGACGGTCCGGCGAGAGCCCGGGGAAAGCGTGACGGGTGACGGCCACCCTCCGTGTTCGCCAGTTTCCGGAATGTCCATGTGGAACGAACACCCAGCTCAGCGGCTATATTGACTGACCGGTGCTTGTGGCCCCGGGGCGGGTGGACTAGAACATACCCCCATATGACTCACGCCGAGCAGTACTCGACGTCGAGCCAGGTGCCTGCCCCGCCGTACGCAACCGACCCCGCAGACGGGTATTTGGGGTACTCGCGCTGGCCTCCGCATTGGGGGTCGCTGCGACGGTGATTTCAACCACTGCGCCCGCCACTGCGGACCAGATCTCCGACGCCCAGGCCCAGGCCGCCGCGATCACCGCCAAGATCCAGGCGACCGAGGCCCAGATCCAGGCGCTCACCGGCCAGGTGACCGCGGCCGACTACCGGCTCTCGCAGCTGCAGGGCCAGATCTCGGCCAGCCGGGCACAGATCGCCAAGGACCAGCAGGTGGTCGCCAAGGACGCCGCCCAGCTGGAGACCGAGGCGATCAGCGACTACACGAGCAGCGGCACCGGCAACAACACGACCCAGCTGTTCACCTCCAACATGAACACGAGCGGCATCCGCTCCGAGTACTCGTCCATCGCCACCGGCGACGTGACCACGACCATCGACCAGCTGCACACCGCGCAGTCCCAACTGCAGTCGATGCAGTCATCGCTCGAGCAGCAGCAGTCGCAGGCCACCGCGACCCGGAACGGGCTGGTCGGCGCCGAAAGCCAGGCGAGCGCGCTGGCCGCGCAGGATCGCCAGACGCTCGCAGGGGTCGACGCCAACATCCAGCATCTGGTCGTCGAGCAGCAGGCCGCCGCGGCAGCGGCCGCCCAGGCAGCGGCCACCGCGGCGTTCAACCAGAAGGTGCAGGCGGCAACGCGCGGCACAGGCCGCCGCAGCAGCGCAGGCAGCACAGGCCGCGCAGGTCACCTCGGTGGCGGGCTCCGGGACGGTCGTCTCCACCGCCGCGGCCGCCCCCACCGCGCCGCCGCCACCGCTCGCTGCAGGCGCGGGCGGTGCCGTGCAGGCCGCCGAGCGCGAGATCGGCGTCCCCTACGTCTGGGGCGGCGACACCCCGGCCGGCTTCGACTGCTCGGGGCTCGTCCAGTGGGCGTACGCCCAGGTCGGGATCGGCCTCCCGCACTTCTCGGGGGCCCAGTACGACGACACCACCCACATCCCGCTGGCCGACATCGAACCGGGCGACCTTCTCTTCTACGGTCCCGGCGGATCGGACCACGTGGCCATGTACGTCGGCGGCGGTTCGATGATCGAGGCGCCCTACACCGGGGCGTCGGTCTGGATCACCGGTGTCCGCACCGGTGGCGGGTTCGCCGGCGTCGGCCGGGTGGGCTGAGCTCCCCACCCGTTCCACCCGCTACTCCGACTCGGCCACCGTCAGTTGACTCCGGGTCTCCCGTCACCTCGCGCCCGGTCAGCCACCTCGCGCCCGGTCAGCCACCTCGCGTCTGGTCGTGGGCGGCGAACCCCGTTGGGGGCATCTGCCCGACCGTGCCTCCGGCCCGGGGACCCGGCGGGCGGGCGAACCGGAACGGGATCGGCTCCCGGCCGGCCTGGATGACCATGGCCTCGCCGGTCTCGCCGCCCGACAGGATCGCGACCACCGCCGCGGACACCGCCTCGACGTCGATGAGCGGGAACCCGCTCGCCTCGAGCTGGGCGCGCATGTCGGCGATCAGCGGGGTGTCGACGATGCTCGGGCAGACCGCGTTGATGGTGATACCGCGGTCGGCCAGCTGCGGCCCGAGCGAGCGCACCAGGCCGACCACCGCGTGCTTGGTGAGGCAGTAGACCGGGTCGGGCGAGAAGCCGATCAGCCCGGCGAGCGACGCGGTGGCCACGATGGCGCCCCCACCCCGCTCGGTGAGGGCCGGCACCAGAGCCCGGAGCCCGAAGAAGACGCCGTCGACGTTGACATCCGGTGGCCCGCCGGTAGATCTCGTCGGTGACCTTGGTGATGTCGGCCTCGCCGGTCGTCACCCCGGCATTGAGGTGGGCGAGGTCGATGCCCCCGAAGTCGCCGGTCGACCGCCTCGACGATGCCCGGCCACTCGTCGGAGCGGCCGACGTCGGCCTGGAGGGCCAGTCCCGCCGAGCTCGGCCGCCACCCGCTCGGCCGAGGCTCCGTCGAGGTCGACCACGGCCACCGAGACCCCGGCCCCCGCCAGCCGGGTGGCCGTGGCCAGTCCGATGCCCGACCCCCCGCCCGTCACCACCGCCACCTTGCCTGCCAGATCGTCCATGCGTCCCCCGTCCCTCCGATCGAGTGCGATGCCCGGAGGTCGTCCCGGTGCACCCCGGCCCGCCTCAGCGTGGCCGAAGCCACCCTACCGGGACCCTGGGGCATACTGAGGGGCTGGCCGATGCACCGGCGGGGCTCCCTCGCCCGCTGCAGGGCCCCCCTCCATGAGACCGATCCCCGTCGCCTTCCACATCTGGTTCCTCGAGGTCCACACCTACGGGATCGGACTGGCCCTGACCTTCTGGTTCGGGCTCCGCTACACCGAGCGCCGGCTCCGGCGGGCCGGCTACCCCTGGCAGTGGGTGACCGGAATGTTCGTGTGGGTGATCGTGCCGCGGCCATCGTCGGCGCCCGGGCCATGCACGTCCTCTCCAATCTCTCGTACTACTCGGCCCATCCCGGACAGGTCTTCGCCATCTGGCAGGGCGGCCTCTCCTCTTTCGGCGGGCTGCTCTTCGCCGTGCCGGTGGCCATCGTCAGCTCGCGCCGGCGCTGCCCCGAGCTGCCGACCCTGCGCTTCGCCGACCTCATGGCGCCGGTGCTCATGGCGTGCTGGGGCATGGGCCGGCTGCTCGGTCCCCAGCTCATGGTCGACGGGGGCGGCCACCCGACCCACCAGTGGTTCGGCATGTACTACGCGGGCCAGGCCGGCCGAACGCCTGCCGGTCCCGATCTTCCAGGCCATCGAGGACTTCGCCATCTTCGGCATCCTGCTGCTCGTCGAGCGCTGGCTCGCGTCCCAGGCCCCGACCCCGGTCGGACGGGACAGCGACCGCGGTGGCGCCGCTGCCCCGGCCGGGATCGTCATCGGGGTGGGCATGGTGCTCTGGGGCATCGAGCGGTTCCTCGACGAGCACCTGTGGCTCGGCGAGGACGGTCACCTCGGCTCCTTGCTCGTGCAGATCGCCGGTATCGCACTCGTCGGTCGCCGGGCTGGTCCTGTTGTCCACGCGGATCGGACCGCTACCGCGCTGGCGGAACGGTCGGCCGGACCCGGTGCGCCACCCGAGGAGGACCCGGCAAGCGAAGCGGGTGAGCCGGGCGGCGGGGGGACGACGACCACCAACCCGCACCGGCGGTCTCGGGCGGTGCTGCGTCTGGCGGTCTGCCCGATCTAGCCGCGAGCGACTGAGCCGGGAGCGACCGAACGGTCGACGGGCCGGGCCGCGACCGCCTCGCAAGCGCTCCCGCGCCGGCGCGGACACGACCAGGAGGACGCAACCGTCCGGTGGCCGCCCCGAGCGCGAGTGCAGCGGTCCCGACCCCCATCAGGACACCGACCGAGGTCGTCGACCGTGCGGTGACCAACAGGGCCAGGGCGGTACCGCGATCGCGCCCCGGACCAGGCGGTCGGCCCAGGGCGCCGCCGCGGCGAAGCCGCCGGTGGAAGTCGAGCAGTCGCCGGCGAGGGCACGTCCCGGGTGAGGGTCACGGCCAGGCCCCGGACCAGGCCGAAGAGCCGCCCCGACCGCCAGTGCCGCAGCGGGATCGCCGGCGAGGGCGGCCAGCACCACGACAGATAGACGGCGGCGGTGGTGATGTAGGTGGCGAGCCCGCGTCCCGATCTGCCACCCGAAGCCGGCGCCGTAGACCCAGGGTCGGTAGGCGTCGAGCCAGCGCTCGTTGACCTGGCGGAGGTGGACCGGGAGCCGATCCCGGCGAGACCGGTGTCGGAGCACGAGGCGACCAGGGTCGCACCGAGGGCGCACGACGCCGACCACGGCGGCGGGAGGGGCGACGGCGACGCAGCGCGGCCAGCGCCGCGCGACAGGCGCCCAGGGTGAGCCCGCCGAGCGCCGCGCCCGAGGACGAACCAGGTGGCGGTGGCGGCGTAGCGGTGGCCCTTGGCCCGCTCGCCGAACGGGGTGATGGTCGAGAGCATCGACAGGCCGCACGGCGACCAGGTGGACCGGACGCGCGGCGGCGGCCACCAGCAGGCGAGGACGGTAAGGCTGCGGTCATGGGCTCCTCGGTAGGACGGTCGGTGCGATCGGCATCGGTCATGCCGGCGATCCGTAGAAGGGGCGTGCCGAAGGCGAAGATGCCGCCGTCGGCGGCGACCAGCCAGTAGCCCGCGCCGGTCGGGGTCGCGGCCATCCCGACCACCGGCTGGTTGAGCGGCTGGCCGCCCATCGAGCCGTCGAAGGCGGCGTCGCCGAAGGCGAAGATGCCGCCGTCGGAGGCGACCAGCCAGTAGCCCTGGCCGGTCGGGGTCGCGGCCATGCCGACGATCGGCTCGTTGAGCGGCTGACCCGCCCATCGAGCCGTCGAAGGCGGCGTCGCCGAAGGCGAAGATGCCGCCGTCGGAGGCGACCAGCCAGTAGCCCTTGCCGGTCGGGGTGGCGGCCATGCCGACGATCGGCTGGTTGAGCGGGTGGCCGCCCATCGATCCGTCGAAGGCGGCGTCGCCGAAGGCGAAGATGCCGCCGTCGGAGGCGACCAGCCAGTAGCCCTGGCCGGTCGGGGTGGCGGCCATCCCGACGATCGGCTGGTTGAGCGGGTGTCCGCCCATCGATCCGTCGAAGGCGGCGTCGCCGAAGGCGAAGATGCCGCCGTCGGCGGCGACCAGCCAGTAGCCCTTGCCGGTCGGGGTGGCGGCCATGCCGACCACCGGCTGGTTGAGGACGTCCGCGGCGAGGTCCCCCTCCGACGGGAAGTCGCCGAAGGCGAGGACCCTGCCCGAACGAGGTGACCACCGCGTAGCCCGATCCGCCCGGCCCGGTCGAGCCATGGCCCGCACCTGGCAGTCGGTGAGCACCGAGGCACAGGGTGGCGGCGGGCGGGGTGGGCGGGCCGGCGTCCAACAGGGCGCGTTCTGCTCGGCGGTGCCGTCGTCCACGGCGAGCGTCGTGGTGCAGGTCGGGTCGATCGTCCAGGGCGGGACGCAGGCCACGACCCGGCAGACGATCCGGCCGATGCAGTCGATCTGCTGGTTGCACTGCCCGTAGCGGAACTGGAAGCAGCCGGTCACCCACGAGTCGCAGCCCGCCGGGACCGCATCCGCAGTCCGGTCCCGTCGCAACCGGGGTCGCAGAAGCCCCACCCGCCGCCGCAGCCGGTGTCGCAGCCGCACAGGCGCGTGGCAGTCCATGTAGTAGCGGGGCCCGCCGCAGTACGAGGAGTTGTCCGCCTTCCACCAGCCGCCCATCACCGTGTCGGTCGGGCAGTAGTTGTAGCCGCCGTTGACCGAGCAGCAGAACTCGGAGAACCCGGCGCAGCAGGTCGAGCCGCACCCGCAGGAGCCGTTGCCGCAGGTGCAGACGTCGCCGTAGGCGGTGCCCGGCTTGAGCAGGAGGTCGAGACCGGAGCCGACGGCCACCGCGCTGCCGACGATGGCCGAGCGGTTGATGAAGCTGCGCCGGGAGAGCCGCGACTCGAGGAAGGTCGAGGCGCCGTTCGACGAGGGTGGTGCTCACGCCGCCGTCCCCGGGTGATGCCGAGCTGCCGCCGGGCCGCGTCCAGCTCGGGCGAGGCGACGCGAGGACCATGGCGACCAGCCAGGCGCAGAGCAGGCTGAGCAGGACCAGGGGCACGCCGCGCCACGGCTGGCCCGAGAGGAGACGGGGCAGCGTGCCGGACGCGACGGTGGCGGCCACCACCGCAGCCGACCCGGCCAGGAAGAGGTCCACGACCACATGGAGCGGTGTCGCCGGGGTGTCCGGGGTGCCGAAGCAGCCGCAGCTGGCAAGCGGCCCGCCCCGGGCCGAGACTGCCGCGACGAAGACGGCGAAGCCCAGGTAGGAGGCCGCGACCAGCCCGGCCGTGGTCGGGCCCGGCAGGAGGAGGGCGACGGCGCCGAGCGCGGCCTCGAGCCGCCGCACCGGTGCGCACGGCCCTTCGCACCGGAGTGGGCGGGAGAGCGAGCGTGCCGGCCACCGCCCGGGCGGTGTCCGCGGGACGGAGCGCCTTGGCGACCCCGGCAGCGACCAGCAGCACGCAGGCGGCCAGGTAGGGGCCGATCAGTTCCACGGGGTCACCGGTCCGACCGTGAGCAGCGTCGGTTCGACCGAGAGCCGGGCGAGCAGTCCGTTCACCCGGGGGACGAGGTGCGACCGGCGGGCGTGGCTGCCGAGCACCACGTAGAGCGTGAACGGCCGGCCGGCCTCGGTGAAGAACCACTGGGTGCCCGACTGGCCGGCCAGCCCCCGACGCAGCACGTAGGGCTGGAAGTCGGCCGGGGCGAGCTCCCCGGCATGCCGACCCGTGGGCGAAGAGGCTCGTGCCCAGGCTGTCCGGCCCGTACTCGAAGAGGACGGCGAAGATGTCGTCTGCCCATCAGGTTGACCGCACCGCCGCCGAAGTCGCCGACGTCTCCGGGGGGAGGGCGAAGCGTGGCGAACTGGGCCACCGGGTGTGACCGCTCGACGCCGGGGCACCCCGCACGAAGATCCGGCCCTCGAAGCCCGGCAGGAGCGGGCCGCGATCCCGTGGGCGCGGAGCGTCGGCACGCTCAGGCCACCCGGCCGAACCGGTCGGGGGTGGTCCGCCGCATCCGGGCGTCGGCCGGTCCGTAGATGTCCTCGCAGCGAGGCCGGGTAGAGGCTCGGATCGCCGGGCAGGATCCCGGCGTCGGTGAGCTCGCGGTCGTTGGCCGACTCGCGGGCCGGACCGTCGATCCCGCCGGCCCGAACGACGTCGCCGGTCGCGCGCACCTCCGGCGTCGACCTCCGCCCGCCGCACCAGCTCGGCCACCTGGCGAGCTGGTTGGCCACGCCCTCGCCGATCCGACGGCCGGCCCGCCCGTCGACCAGGACGAAGAAGGGGGAGCCGGGGACCTCGTAGTCGGTCCACGCCTCGCTGGACATGACCACGGAGAGCCCCGGTGCGGCCAGGGCGGCGACCTCGGCCGGGATCTCGCGGTCCGGTCCCTTGGTGACCACCACCAGCCGGGTGCCGTCCGGCAGCCCGAGCTCGTCCGGCGCGCCGAACGCCTCCCAGAACCGCCGCACGAGGCGCACCCCGTCGACAGGAACGCGAGCAGGGTGAGCCGGTCGGTCCCTGCAGGCGCCACGGCGAGCGCGTCGCCGCGTGGGCGTGACCCCGGCGAGGGTCGGCGCCGAGGACGAGTCGCGCTCGGCCGGGAGGGGTGGGCCCATGGTGAGGGGCCGCCCGGGCGGGCGCCGCGCCGGTGCCACCCGCCCCCGATGCAGGTCGGAGGTCGGGCTCGTCGGACGGGTCACCCACGCCGACGCCGAGGTCGTGCAGGGCCTTCAGGATGTCGGCGTGGCTGCGCAGCAGCCCGGCGACGAGCACGGCCAGCAGAAGCACGACGACACCCAGGACGACGGCCAGTGCGATCACGGTGCGACCTCCGCGTCATCGGGCGGGCTGCACCGCCCGCGCCGCACGTCCCGGTACCCGGACCCACTGTAGGGACCGGCGGGCCTCCGAGTGGTGGCACCGCCGGCAGCGTCGAGCCGAGCACCGTGCCGGTCACCGACGGGCGATCCCGTCTAGGCTCTCCGGGACGGTCGGCGGGCCGGAGACGACCACCGGAGGCATCAATGGGATTGCGCATTGAGACGGTGACCATCGACGCCGTGGACCCGGTCGGACTGGCCGGCGTTCTGGTGCGCAGGCCCTCGGGTGGGGAGCACCGGATCGACGAGGACGGCGACATCTGGGTCGAGCCCGCGGAGGACCACCCGGACTTCGACCGGGTCAGGCCGCTCCTGTTCGTGCGGGTCCCCGAATCCAAGTCGGGCAAGAACCGGCTCCACCTCGACCTCGTCCCCGACGACCAGGAGCGCGAGGTCGAGCGCCTCGAGTCCCTCGGGGCGACCCGGCCCGACATCGGCCAGACCGGCAACGAGATCTGGGTGGTGCTGGCCGACCCCGAGGGCAACGAGTTCTGCGTCCTCGACGAGCCTGACCGCGAGCAGCGACCGGGTGGACCCCGACCCGGCTCAGGTCCCGCCGGCCTCCGCCTCGGCGGCGGCCTTCTCCTCGGCGGCCTTGCGGTAGGCCTCGAGCTGGTCGAGCAGGGGCATCCGCTCCTGGCCCACCGTCGAGTCGAGGCGCTCGGCGATCTGCTCGGGGGTCCAGCGCCCGTCGGCGTACATGGCCCGCACCTCGCGGGGCTGGTTCCACACCGCGATCTTCGGCCCGACCGACGTGTAGACCTGGCCGGTGACGTGCTTGGCCCGGTCGGAGAGCAGGTAGACGACCATCGGCGCCACGTCCTCGGGATCGCCCATCTCGGCGAGGTCCATCGGGACGTTGGCCGACATCCGGGTGCGCGCCACCGGTGCGATGGCGTTGGCGGTGATGCCGTAGCGGTTGAGCCCGGCGGCGGCCGAGCGGACCAGCGACACGATGCCGCCCTTGGCCGCCGCATAGTTGGCCTGGGCCACGCTGCCGGCGAACGCCCCCGAGGTGAAGGCGACCAGCGACCCGCCGCCCTCCTGCTTGCGCATGACGGCCGAGGCGGCCCGGAACACGGTGAAGTGGCCCTTCAGATGGGTCTCGACGACCGCGTCCCACTCGTCCTCGGCCATGTTGAAGAGCATCCGCTCGCGCAGGATGCCGGCCACGGCGACCACGCCGTCGATCCGGCCCCAGCGCTCCGACCCCGGCGCCGATGATCCGCTCGCCGCCGGCCAGGGTGGTCACGCTCTCGGCGACGGCCACCGCCTCGCCGCCGGCGGCCTCGATCTCGGCGACGACCGCTTCGGCCACCTCGCTCTTCGGGTCCTCCCCGGCCAAGCGACACGCCGATGTCGGCCACGACGACCCTGGCCCCCTCGGCCGCCGCGGCCAGGGCGACGGCCCGCCCGATGCCCCCGCCGGCGCCGGTGATGGCCACGACCTTGCCGTCCAGGAATGCAGTCATTGCGCGCTGCTCCCCGTGCTCGTCGCCCACCCGGACTGGCCGACCGTCCCGGCCGGTTCCGCTCGACCGGCGCCCCGGGCGGCGCCACCCGCTCCGGCGGGACGGTTGACCCCTACTGGAACCTGTTCTAGCGTCCCGGCAGGGTCCGCGCCACCCCGCTCTGCGGTCCGCGACGGTACTTCGCACTCGACGACAGGGGGAGGGGACACATGGGCGATCTCGGCTTCTGGGCACTGGCGCACGAGGATCCCGAGCACCTGGCGCTGGTGGCGCCCGACGGGACCGAGTACAGCGCGGGCGAGCTGCTCGGCCGGACCAACCAGGTGGTGCACGGACTGCGGGGCCTCAACCTCCAGGCCGGGCGACGTGGTGGCCACCCTCCTGCCCAACGGGGTCGAGATGTTCGAGCTCTACCTGGCCGCGCTGCAGGCCGGCTGGTACCTGGTGCCGATCAACCACCACCTGGTCGGGCCCGAGGTGGCCTACATCCTGGCCGACTCGGGGGCCAAGGCCTTCGTGGCCCACGAGCGGTTCGCCGACGTGGCCCTCGACGCTGCCGAGGAGGCCGAGCTGCCCTCGTCGATCTGCTTCGCCGTGGGCGACATCATCGGGTTCGGCTCCTACGCACGCATGCGGGACACCCAGCCGACCACCGATCCCGCCGACCGGACCATCGGCGACGTCATGAACTACACCTCGGGTACCACCGGCAACCCCAAGGGGGTCTTCCGCAAGCTGAGCGGCCTGTCCCCCGAGGAGGCCGCGCTCGGCCAGTCGGGCATCCTCTTCCTCTTCGGCATCCAGCCCCAGGACGACAACGTCCACATCGTCGGATCGCCGCTCTACCACACCGCGGTCATGCGCTTCTCGGGGGCCTCGCATCCACCTCGGCCACACCATCGTGGTCATGGACAAGTGGCTGCCCGAGGAGATGCTCCGGCTCATCGAGGACTACCGGGTCACCACCTCCCACATGGTGCCGACCCAGTTCCACCGCCTGCTGGCCCTGCCCGAGGACGTGCGGTCCGGCTACGACGTGTCGTCGCTGCGGCACATGATCCACGCCGCCGCGCCGTGCCCGGTCGACGTCAAGCACCAGATGATCGAGTGGTGGGGCGACGCCATCGACGAGTACTACGCCGCCTCCGAGGGCGGCGGCACCCTGGTCACCGCCCAGGAGTGGCTGACGAAGCCCGGGACCGTCGGGAAGGCGTGGCCGATCAGCGAGATCGCCATCTTCGACGACGAGGGCAACCAGATCGAGGAGCCGAACGTGATCGGCACCGTCTACATGTCGATGCAGACCGGCGACTTCGAGTACCACAAGGACGAGAAGAAGACCCGGGAGCAACCGCATCGGCAAGTACTTCACCGTCGGCGACGTCGGGCTGATCGACGAGGACGGCTACCTCTTCCTGCGGGACCGCAAGATCGACATGATCATCTCCGGCGGGCGCCAACATCTATCCGGCCGAGATCGAGAACGTGCTGCTCGGCTTCCCGAAGGTCGGCGACGTGGCCGTCTTCGGCATCCCCCACGACGACTGGGGCGAGGAGATCAAGGCCGTCATCGAGCCGGCCGAGGGCGTCGAGCCCTCCGACGAGCTGGCCGCCGAGATCCTCGAGTACTGCTCGACCCGGCTGGCCAAGTTCAAGACGCCCAAGTCGATCGACTTCACCGACGCGATGCCCCGTGACCCGAACGGCAAGCTCTACAAGCGCAAGCTCCGCGACCCCTACTGGGAGGGCCGCCAGAAGATCTGAGGGAGCTCCCGTCGGCCCGGGTCAGGTCCGCGGCGCCTCGCCCGGCCTTCCGACCGGCTGCACGTCGGACGCTGCGCCCTCCCGCGCGGCCTCGGCCCGGATCGTCTCGAGCATGGCCGGGTCGGCGCTGTCGACGTTGCGACTCGGCGATGGCCAGGAACTGGCGCGGGCCGACCTCGATGAAGAGCCCGTCGGCCTCGGCGGTCAGCTCGTCCCCGTGGTAGATGCCGCCCCAGGCCATGATCTTGCGCCCCTCCCGGCGCACGAACCGGGCCTCGACCGCAAGCGGTGTTGAGCGGGGTCGGCTTGCGGTACCGGACGGTCAGCGTCCCGGTCATCGCCCGGACGCCGGCCACGATGTTGGCGGCACCGAGCACCTCGTCGAACACCTCGGCGATGACCCCGCCGTGCACGCAGGTCGGTGGGCCTTCGTAGGCCCAGTCGAAGCAGGCCGTCGGCGCGGATCTCGCGGAGCCGCCGTCGTCCCGTCGACGATCTCGACCAGGACCGGTGGCGCAACGGGGTTGGCCAGCCCGATGATCGGGCTGGTCGGGAAGAAGTCCTGGGCGTGCTGCGGCGAGTCGGGCTGGTGGCGGGTGCGCTTGCGGGCCGGCCGGGCAGCCAGCGTCCGGCCGACCGCCTCGACCGCCTCGGCCGCCTCGGCGAGCGACCTCGTCGTCGAGCTCGGCGGCCACGGTCATGGTGATGATCGGACGCAGCGCGGCGGCCAGCCGCCGGCGCGGGTCGTCGCGCGTGCGGGGTGGCCGCGACGGGGTCGGTCACTTGCGTCGGAACCGGCGGGCGCTTCTCGGCGAACGCCTTCTGGCCCTCCTTGGCGTCCTCGGTGGCGAAGATCGGCCAGCCGAACTCGAGCTCCATCTTGAGCGCCTCCTCCTCGGGGATCCCCTCGGTCGCCTTCACCGAGGCCTTGATGGCCTCGACGGCCAGCGGACCGTTGGCACCGATGACCTCGGCGATCTCCGAGCGCGGTCTCGAGGGCGGTGCCGTCGGGCACCACCCGGCCGATCAGGCCGATCTCCTTGGCCTCCTGGGCGGACACCTCACGGGCGGTCAGCAGCAGGTCCATGGCCACGGTGAAGGGGATCTGGCGCCGCAGGCGGACGGTCGAGCCGCCGAGGGGGAAGAGGCCCCGCCGGGCCTCGAACACGCCGAACTTCGCACTCTCGCCGGCCACCCGGATGTCGGTGGCCTGGAGGATCTCGGTGCCGCCGGCCACGGCCCAGCCCTCGACGGCGGCGATCAGCGGCTTCTTCAGCGAGTAGTGGCGGAGCAGCGCCTTCCAGTGGAGGTCGGGGTCCGCGGCCATCCGTCCTTGACCTCCTCGTTGGCCGGGCCCGGACATCGACTTCAGGTCCATGCCGGCGCAGAACGTGCCCCCGGCGCCGGTCAGGATGGCGCAGCGGATGTCGTCGTTGCCGTCGATCTCCACCCAGGCGTCGGCCATGCCGACCAGCATCGGGCCCGGACAGGGCGTTCTTCGCCTCCGGGCGGTTCATGGTCACGACGGCGGTCGTGCCGACGACCTCGTAGGTCAGGTGCTCGGTGCCGATCATGGTGCTGCTCCCTTCGGGGACGGCGACGCCGTCCGCTCCCCCTCGTGCGCCCCGTCGCAGCGCGACGACGTGACGGTCGCGCCTCCGGTGGACCGACGGCACGGGAACTGGAACCATTCTACTTTCTGACCGCTGGCCCACCCGGTGGGACGGTTGGCGCTGCGGACCGGTTCCGCCATTCAGACGACGAACGGCCCGGCTGCCATGCCCACGATGGGTGCGTTGAGGTGGAGCCCACCGGCCGAGCCCGCGAACGCGGCGTCCCCGAAGGCGAAGACGCCGCCATCGGCCGCGACCAGCCAGTAGCCGTGCCCGTCCGGGGTCGCGGCCATGCCGACCACGGGACGGTTGAGGGCGAGCCCGCCGGTCGACCCGTAGAAGCCGGCCCGCCGAAGGCGAAGATGCCGCCGTCGGCGGCGACCAGCCAGTAGCCGGTGGGACCGGGCGAGGACTCGGCGGCCATGCCCACGATGGGCTGGGTGAGGTGGAGACCCCCGGTCGAGCCTGAGAACGGGGCGTCGCCGAAGGCGAAGATGCCGCCGTCGGAGGCCACCAGGCGGTAGCCGTGGTCGTCGGGGCCGGGGGCGATGCCCACCACCGGC
The DNA here is from genome assembly GCA_963769775.1 of uncultured Acidimicrobiaceae bacterium. Taxonomy (GTDB): domain Bacteria; phylum Actinomycetota; class Acidimicrobiia; order Acidimicrobiales; family RAAP-2; genus Bog-756. Next base: position 210,616 of record CAVYNC010000003.1, read on the forward strand.
GCGTTGAGGTGCAGTCCGCCGGTCGAGCCGGCGAAGGCGGCGTCGCCGAAGGCGAAGACGCCGCCGTCGGCGGCGACCAGCCAGTAGCCGCCGCCCGTCCGGGGTCGGGGCCATGCCCACGATCGGGGCGGTTGAGGCGGAGGGCGCCGGTCGATCCGAAGAAGCCGGCGTCCCCGTAGGCGAAGATGCCGCCGTCGGAGGCGACCAGCCAGTAGCCCCGGTGGTCGGGGGTGGCGGCCATGCCGACGACCGGCTGGGCCAGGGGGAGGTTCCCGGCGGAGCCGTAGAAGGCGGCGCCGCCGAAGGCGAAGATGCCGCCGTCGGAGGCCGGCCAGCCAGTAGCCCGATCGGAGCGGCGCCGGTGTCGGGGGCCCGGGCAGCCCGGCCGGGCCGGTGAAGGCATGGAGCTGGTCGTCCGAGGGGGCGACGACCAGGCCGTCGGCGGCCGCCGGCGAAGGGAAGTGGGTGGACGAGGAGCCGATCGGGAACTGCTGGTCGACGGCGCCGGTGGGACGCGTCGAGGGCGTAGAGGGTTCCCCCGCCGATGGACCAGACCTCGCCGCCGGCCACGATCGGCGAGCCGTGGGCGCCACTCGTGGTGTGCCAGAACGCGGCCGGGGGCGAGGCTGCGGTCGGTGTGACCGCTCGCAGCCCGTCGCTGCAGGGCACGAAGACGGTGCCGTTGAGGTCGGCGGACCCGCCGTCGGGGTCACTGCCGCAGAAGTTGGCGGCCGACTGCACCTGACCGCCGATGCGGCCGAGGGCGGACTGGCGGAGCACGTAGGCGGTCTGGGACTTGCCCACCTGGAAGACCAGCCCGTTGGGCAGGAGCGCGGGGGCCGTCGATCCGAGGTCGGCGTCGCCGGCGTTGTCCTGGTGCCAGGTGGACGGGGCGAAGTAGTCGAGCACCTGCATGGTCGCCGGACTCAGCTTGATGACGCCGTCGCTGTAGTCGTACGAGCTCGGCCGGCGCCGAAGCTGTTGCCGGTGGACACCCAGACGTTCCCCTGGGCGTCGATGGCCGGGGCCGCGCCGCCCATCCACACCGCGCCCTGGTTGAAGCCGGCTGGCGACCACGAACGTCGAAGGTGGGGCGCCGTCCTCGGGAGCCGAGACGACCAGGCCGTGGTAGGTGCCACAGTCACCGTCGTTGCCGCCGAAGCCGATGATGACCCGGCCGTCGTCGAGGCCGAGCGAGGCCCGCTGGAGCTCGAAGGCGGGATCGGGACGAGGGCCTTGGGCGGGTCGATGACCTCGTCGAGCAGGACCGCCCCGGTGTAGAGGTCGAGGCCGATGAGATGGTGGGCGGCGGCTGGGCGCCCGCCTGCTCGGCCGCCACCACGAAGATCTCGCCACGGGCGGTGTCGATGACCGGGGTCGAGGTGATCCCGACCGTCGGGTCGATGTTGCCGCAGATCCCGGGCACGGTCGAAGGCGTGAAGGGCGTGGCCACGTGGGTCGACCACAGCACCGCCCCGGTGTCGGCGGCCAGGGCGTAGACGGTGTCGTTCTCGGTGGCGGCGTACACCCGCCCGGTGGCGACCAGCGGCTGGCCGTAGAGGCTGCCGTCGAGGGTGGGAGAGGTCCAGGCCGGGGTGGCCGGGGAGAAGGGCGCCCCCGATGCGTCGACCCCGGTGCGGAGGCCGTTCTGGTCGAAGGTGGTCCAGCTCGAGGACGGTGCGACACGGGGTCCCGGAGCGGTCGAGGCCACAGCGGGGACCGAGCCGAATGCGAGGACGGTTGTCAGCGGCGGCGACCGGGATGGCCGCCCACAGAAAGCGGTGGGGGGAGGGCATCCCCCCACTTCACCACGGAACGCGCGTCCGGCGCACCCGATGTGGGCGCCTGCCGGACGGTGGGGTCAGATCCGCTCGATGATGGTGCCGGTGGCCAGGGCCCCGCCGCAGCACATGGTGATGAGGGCGAGGTTCTCGTCGGACCGCTCGAGCTCGTGGAGTGCGGTGGTGATGAGGCGGGCGCCGGTCGAGCCGACCGGGTGGCCGAGGGCGATGGCCCCGCCGTTCACGTTTACCTTGTCCCAGTCGACCTCGTGGACCTTGCCCCACGACATCACGACGGAGGCGAACGCCTCGTTGACCTCGAAGATGTCGATGTCGGCCATGGTCATGCCGGCCTTCTTGAGCACGTCGGCCGTGGCGGCGATCGGTCCGTCGAGGTGGTAGTAGGGATCGGAGCCGACCAGGGTCTGGGCCACGATGCGGGCCCGCGGCCGGAGCCCGAGCTCGCCGGCCCTGCTCTCGGACATCCACAGCACGGCGGCGGCGCCGTCGGAGATCTGCGAGCTGTTGCCGGCGGTGTGCATGCCGTCGGGCAGCACCGGCTTGAGACCGGCCAGGCCCTCCCTGGTGGTCTCGCGGGGGCCCTGGTCCCTGCTCACCAGGGTCTTCTCGCCGGTCGGGCCGTCGGGACCGACGACCGTCGCCTCGATCGGGGCGATCTCACGGTCGAACCGGCCCTCGGCCACGGCCACGGCCGCCTTGCGCTGCGACTCGAAGCCGAGCCAGTCGACGTCGTCGCGGGTGATGCCGTACTTCTGGGCGATCCGCTCGGCCGCGTTGAACTGGTCGGGCATGTCCCAGGGGAACTCCTCGGGACGGGACTTGCCCGGACCGTTGAAGGCGTTGGCCCCGAGCCCGACCCGGCTCATGGCCTCGACCCCGCAGGCGATGCCCGCCTGGATGGCGTCGGCGCTGATCAGGTTGGCGACGAAGTTGTTGGCCTGCTGGGCCGAGCCGCACTGGCAGTCGACGGTGGTGGCGGCCGTCTCGTAGGGCAGGCCCTGGCTCAGCCAGGCCGTCCGGGTCACGTTGGAGGCCTGCTCGCCGGCCTGGGTCACGCAGCCGCCGACGATCTGCTCGACGTCGCCCGGGTCGATGCCGGCCCGCTTGACCAGCTCGACCTGGGCGTTGCCCAGGAGCTCGGCGGCGTGGAACCCGGACAGCCAACCGTTGCGCTTCCCGATCGGGGTGCGGACTGCTTCGACGATCACCGGCTGGGCCATGGCGGGTCCCCCTTGGAGGTAAGTTTGAGGGAAGTATAGAACCGGTTCCAGTGTCCTGGCCCGGTGCACTACTCTGCCCGGGCGGCGGCTCGATCCCGCCATCAGGGGGAGGGTGTCGATGAGGTCACCGAGGGCGCTCGCCGCGTTGGCGGCAACTTGCCTGGTCCTGAGCGCCGGATGCGCGTCCTCCGGCGCGGGTTCGACATCCCCACCACCCCCCTACGAGCACCCAGGACCTGACCCGGTCGGCGTGACCACCCTCGACCTCGGCTCGGCGGGTCCTGTCTTCGGCGAGCGCATGGCCACCGTCTACTACCCGGCCGACCCCGCCGGCCTCGCCGGGCACGCCGCGTTCAGCTACTCCGACGCCTCGATCCTGCCCACCGCCTACCAGGGGATCCTTCCGGCCAAGTTCGACCAGGTGGCCACCATCCGTGCGTTCACCGATCCGCCTGCCTCGAGGAAGGGCCCGTTCCCGATCGTCCTGTTCAGCCACGGGGACGGCGGAGAGCGGCTTGTCTACTCGACGCTGCTGGCCGGCATCGCCTCCTGGGGCTACGTCGTGGTCAGCGCCGACTACCTGGAACGCGGGCTCGCCGCCTACGTCCTCCAGACCAAGGGATACCCCACCCCGGCCCACGACTCGGCGGTCATGACCTCGTCGCTGACCGCGGTCGAGCAGGCCTCGATGAGCCCCGGCTCGGTGCTCTACCGATCGTCGGACCCGTCGCAGGTCGCCGCGGTCGGCCACTCGTCGGGCGGGGGCACCGCGTTCGACGCCCTCGGCGCCCCGAACGTGGCCACCGCCGTGGGATGGGCGCCGGTGCCGCCGGCCGGCACGCCGTCCACAAAGCCGGTCATGCTCATCGGTGCGGAGGGCGACACGGTGGTGCCACCGTCGCAGGTGCGACGGACCTACCAGGCCTTCCACGGACCCAAGGTCCTGATCGAGATCTCGGGCGAGGGGCACAACACCTACACCGACATCTGCACCGGGATCCGGTCGGGCATCGGGCTCATCCCCTACGCCCTCAGCCAGCACTTCGTCTCCGCGGCGAACGCGGCCTTCGCCATCAACGGGTGCCAGACCTCGGACCTGCCGCCCAGCCGGTTCTGGCCGGTCGTACAGTTCTACACGGTGCTCCAGCTCCACAACGTGTTCCAGGGCCAACCCACTGCCACCGTGCCCGCCCCTGATCCCGGTCAGTTCCCGGGGTTCACGGTCACCGTGACCCAGTCCTCCTGACCGTGCGCTCCGGCACGCGGCAGAAGCGGACAGGGGGCGCGACCGACCTGACCGTCGTGGCCGTACCGGCCTACTTCGCCGCGATGGGCGCCGAGTACCTGCTGCAGCGCCGCCGCCTGGCCCGCGGGGGCACGCGGGAGGCCGGTGACTACGAACGGCGCGACACGCTGGCCAGCCTGACCATGGGAACAGCGAGCCTGGTCGCCCCACTGGTCGTGCCGCGGCTCCTGCGGCCGTTCACACCGGGTCGCGGGCGCTTCGGCAGGGCGCTGGTCGCCAGCGCGCTCGGAGCGGTCGCCGTCACCACCCTGGCCGACGCGGTCGCCCGGCGTTCGGCGCTCCGACCCGCCGGGATGCCCGAGCCGGTCGAACCATCCGCTGCGGCGACCGCCCGCAAGATCGCCTCGGTCGGCGGGGTCATCGCCACCGCTGCGGGCGGAGTAGCGGTGACGACCACCTGGGCGTCCCACCTGACCCCCGACCGGTTCTGGCGGAGGCGGCTCCTCCCCTCCCTCGGTACCGGGCCGGCGGCCGTGGCCCTCGCCGTCCTCGGGTGGGACTTCATCTACTACTGGAACCACCGCTTCATGCACGAGAGTCGCTACATGTGGGCCCTCCACGTGGTCCACCACTCGAGTGAGCGCTACAACCTCTCGACCGCCCTCCGCCAGCCGGTTGCCGACGCGCTCGGCACCATGCTCCCCTACGGTGTCCTCTGCCTGGTGGGGATCTCGCCCGAGCTGGTGGCGACCGCCCGCGGCGTCAACCTGCTCTACCAGTTCTGGATCCACACCGAGGCCATCGGCCGCATCGGCGCAGCCGAGGAGCTGCTCAACACCCCCTCCCATCACCGGGTGCACCACGGGTCCAACCGGCAGTACCTCGACCGCAACCACGGGAGCATCCTGATTCTCTGGGACCGCCTGTTCGGGACGTTCGAGCCCGAGGAGGAGCGGGTGGTCTACGGGCTCACGACCAATCTGGGGACCTTCGATCCGGTCCGCATCGCGACCCACGAGTACACGGACATGCTGCGGGACGTTGCCCGCTCCACCGGTTGGACAGAGCGCCTCTCCTACGTGGTGCGCGGTCCCGGGTGGGCCACCCGCCGGCGGGCGGCAGTCGTTTGAGCCAACCCGGGCCGGCTCAAACGACGAGCGCAGAGAGGTGCGAGTCGGTCACCGGGGGACGTTCGCTCCCCCACTGGCCAGATCCCCGGTCAGGACCCTGCCGTCGAGCATCTCGACCGTGCGATCTGCCACGGCGGCGACGGCGAGGTCGTGGGTGACCAGGACGATCGTGACCCCCCGCTCGTCCCGCAGCTTGTCGAACACCCGCAGGACGGTGGTCACCGAGTCGCTGTCGAGACTGCCGGTCGGTTCGTCGGCCAACAGCACGGGAGGTTCGTTGGCCAGGGCCCGGGCGATGGCGACCCGCTGACGCTCACCACCGGACAGCTGGGGCGGCCGGCGATCGGCAAGGTGATCGAGCCCCACCTCGGCGAGCAGCTCCCGCGCCCGGTTGGTCGACTCCCCGGGGCGCAGGTGGGAGCCGACCATGGCGATCTCGACGTTCCCGAGGACCGACAGCCTCGGTAGGAGGTTGTGCAGCTGGAAGACGAGGCCGATCTGCTCGCGGCGGAACCGGTCGGGGTGCCTCAGGTGAACGACGTCGAGACCGCTGACCATGATGGTCCCGGCGTTGGGTCGGTCCAGCGCCGCGATGAGGTGGAGCAGCGTCGACTTGCCGCACCCGGAGGGGCCGGTGATCGCGACCAGCTCTCCGCTCGCCACGGTGAGGTCAACCCCCTGCAGGGCGTGCACCCTGCCGTCTTCGTAGACCTTCTCTAGGCCGCGAACCTCGATCCTCCCAACCGGAGAGGCCGCGGCCTCACTCATGGCTCAGGGCCTCACTCATGGCTCAAGGCCTTGAGGGGGGTCAGGTTGGCCGCACGGATCGCGGGGTAGAGGCAGCCGATGACGGCCATGACCAGTCCAGTGAGCAGCCCTCGCCAGAAGGCGCCCTGGGTGAAGTTCGCGTGCAGGACCCCGTTGAGCTGGGGAAGGGCCTGGAGCGCTGCGGTGGCGGCGAACGAGAGGCCCACGCCGGCGATCGATCCGACCAGGGCCAGCAGAATGCCCTCCCCGACCACCAGGGCGACCACCCGGCCCCGTGCCCACCCGATGGCCCGCAGGAGCCCGAATTCGCGGGTCCGTTCGAACAGCGAGAGCAGCATGGTGTTGCCGACGATCACCGCGCCGATGAGAACGGCGAGGATGGTGCTGCCGGTGGCGGCAGCCTTGAAGAACACCAGGTCCCGGCTGGCCCGCCCGAACTCCGCCGCCGTCTGGATCGTGGTGAGCTCGGGGTGGCCCGTGTTGATGGCGTTGACCAACTTGTTGACCGAGTATCCCGGCTCGGCCTTCACGAACACCAGGGTGACCGATCCGGGCACTCTGTTGTACGCCTGCACGGCGATGAGCGGGAACATCGCTCCGAGGTCGCCGTACGAGATGCCGGTCGAGTAAATGCCCACCACGGTGTTCACGGTGCCGTTGGCCGTGAACTTCCCGCCAACGCCGATCCCGAAGTTCTGGGCAGCACGCCAGCCGAGCATCACCTCGTTGGTCGCGTTGGCAGTGAAAGGCCGGCCTGACACGACCGTCACGCCGAAGTTTGCCAACTGGTCGGGTGGGATCCCGATCTCGATGAACAGCGGGTTGGCGGCATTGATGTGCTCCGTCTCGACGAGCACGCCGACCGCCGTCTTGACGCCGGGAGTGGACCGGATCTGCTGTAGTTGACCATTGTCGATACTGCTGTAGAGGATCTCGGAGACGCCCTTCTGGGCGACGGTGAAGTTGGACTTCCCGAGGTTGATGAGCTGGGAGGCGGCATTCTCGAGCCCGCTGCTCATCGAGACCAGGGTGACCACGGTCATGACCGCAAGCGCCACTGCGAACGCGATCCCGAACGAGCGGGTCTTCTTGGCCAGGATGTTGGCCAGGATCAGGGAGAGCAGCGTCATCGGGCAACCGGTCCCGGATCGGGGAGATCATCGGCTGCCGAGGACACTGCCGAACATCCCGGTGTCGAGGCATTCTCCCTGGTGGCAGGTTCAACTTGTCGCGCGGGCGTGGGGTCCTCCGTCGGTCAGGTGCTGCCACCCTAATTGAGGGCGTCCGATGCTGGGACGTGCGCGGCGGATGAGGAGGTGGTCAGGTCCGGGGCGTCGAGACGGGCGACGGCTGCTACGCGCCGTGCCCGGCGCAGGTACCGCCGTTGCTCGAACTGTTGGTGCTGTCAGGGCAGGTCGTGTTCGACCAGATCACCCCTGTCACGACCGCATGGGTCATCACGGCGCCGGTCAGGTTGGCCTTGGTCAGGTTTGCGCCCGTTAGGTTGGCTCCCGTCAGGATGGCCCCAGCCAAGTTGGCTCCGGTCAAGTTAGCCCCGGTGAGGGCCGCGCCGGAGAGCGCAGCCTTGGTCAGGTTGGCGCCGGGACCGATGAGGTAGCCGTCTACGAGGCTCCATCCCGAGGGAAGTGCCAGCGGCGTCCCGGTGATGCCGCCCGAGATGACGCCGGTGAGGATCGCGCCCTTCAGGTCGACACCATTCAGATCCGCCTTGATGAGCACGGCGTCGGTCAGATCGGCGCCGGGGCCGAGGAGGTAGCCCCCAACGATGGTCCAATGTGCCGGGAGCGCAGAGGGGGTGCCGATGAGGTCTCCCGAAGAAACGTCGTTCAGGGAGGCCTTGGTGAAGGTGGCTCCGGTGAGGGTCGCTCCGGTGAGGGTGGCGTTGAATAGGTTCGCGCCTGTCAAGGCAGCCATGGTGAGGGTGGCCCCGGTCAGATCGGCGTCGGTCAGATTGGCATCAGTCAAGGTTGCACTTGTGAGGGTGGCCCCGGTCAGGATGGCCTTGGACAGGGAGGCGCTCGTAAGGGTTGCTCCGGTGAGGGTCGCGTCATTGAGGTTTGCGCTGTTCAGGGTCGCGTTGGTCAGGTTGGCACCGGTCAGATCGACCCCTGACAGGGCGGCACCGGTCAGAGCCGCACCGGTCAGATCTGCGCTGGGGCCGATGAGGTAGCCGTCGACGAGGCTCCATCCCGAGGGAAGGTCCGTCGGCGTCCCGATGATGCCGCCCGAAACGACGCCGTCGAGGTCCGCTCCGGTGAAGGCGGCCCCAGTGAGGGTCGCATCGGTGAACGTGGCCCCGGTGAGCGTGGATCCGTCGAGAGTGGCTCCGGTGAGGATGGCGCCGGTGAAGTTGACGTCAGTGAGATCGATCATGCTTAGATTTCCGCCGCTCAGGATGGCACCGCTCAGGTTGGCGCCCGGGTACACCTGGTAGCCGTTTACGATCAGCCGGGGTATGACCGAGACGCTCGGCGCCGATGCAGATCCCGTGCCGATCTTGTTGGTCGCAGCCACTGTGAACCTGTACTTCAGGTTGTTGGTGAGCCCAGTGACCGTGCAGCTGTCGATTTCGGGGTTGATGACCGCATAAGTGCAGGTTTGGCCGCCAGGTGATGCCGTGACGGTGTACATGGTGATCGTGGCACCGCCGTCGGAGACGGGCGGTGACCACCTGACGGTGACACTCGCATTCTCGGGGGTGACCACTCCGATGATCGGCGCACCCGGGACGGTTGCGGCCGGAGTCACCGCATTGGACATCGCAGACGGAGGACCGGTGTTCACGGCGTTGATCGCCGCCACCGTGAAGGTGTAGGAGATGCCGTCGGTGAGGCCGGTCACAACGTCTTTCAAGACGTCGCCGACCACAACAGCAGCCTGGGCTACGCCCGCCTTATAGGGAGTGATCGAGTATCCGGTGATCGGGCTGCCGCCGTCGGAGGCAGGTGCGGTCCACGTCACCGTCGCGGTGGTGTTTCCAGCGGTGGCCGTACCGATTGTGGGCGCGCCCGGAGCGGTGGCTGCCGGAGTCACCGGGTTGGACGCGGCCGACGCCGGACCGGTATTGATTGCGTTGATCGCCGCCACGGTGAACGTGTAAGTGGTGCCGTTGGTGAGGCCGGTCACGTCGTCGCTGAGGACGATGCCGACCACAACAGCAGCCTGGGCCACGCCCGCCTTATAGGGAGTGATCGAGTACCCGGTGATCGTGCTGCCGCCGTCGGAGGCCGGGGCTTTCCAGGTCACCGTCGCACTGGCATTACCCGCCGTCGCGGTGCCGATGATCGGCGCACCAGGAGCGGTCGCCGGGGTCACCGGATTGGACGTTCCCGACGGCGGGCCGGTGTTCACGGCGTTGATCGCGGCCACGGTGAACGTGTAGGTGGTGCCGTTGGTGAGGCCGGTCACGACGTCGCTGAGGACGTCGCCGACGGTGATACCGGTCTGGGCGGTGGTGCCGATGTAGGGGGTGATCAAATAGCCGGTGATCGTGCTGCCGCCGTCGGAGGCAGGGGCTTTCCAGGTCACCGTCGCACTGGTGTTGCCCGGCGTCGCCGTGCCGATTGTCGGAGCCCCGGGTGCGACGCCGACCGGAGTCACCGCATTGGACATCGCCGACGCCGGACCGGTGTTGATGGCGTTGATCGCCGCCACGGTGAACGTGTAGGTGGTGCCGTTGGTGAGGCCGGTCACGTCGTCGCTGAGGACGTTGCCGACGGTGATACCGGTCTGGGCGGTGGTGCCGATGTAGGGGGTGATCAGATAGCCGGTGATCGTGCTCCCGCCGTCGGAAGCAGGAGCCTTCCAGGTCACCGTCGCACTCGCGTGCCCTGCCGTCGCGATTCCGATCGTCGGCGCACCGGGAGCAGTTGCCGGGGTCACCGCATTCGACGCGGCAGACGCCGGACCGGTGTTGATTGCGTTGATCGCGGCCACCGTGAACGTGTAGGTGGTGCCGTTGGTGAGGCCGGTCACGTCGTAGCTGAGGACGTCGCCGACGGTGATACCGGTCTGGGCGGTGGTGCCGATGTAGGGGGTGATCAGATAGCCGGTGATCGTGCTCCCGCCGTCGGAGGCCGGCGGTGACCAAGTCACGGATCGCGCTCTCGTCACCTGCGGTCGCAGTGCCGATGGTCGGCGTTCCCGGAGCGGTTGCGGGTGTTACCGGGTTCGACTTTGCTGACGCCGGACCGGTGTTGATGGCGTTGATCGCCGCTACGGTGAAGGTGTAGGTGGTGCCGTTGGTGAGACCGGTCACGTCGTAGCTGAGGACGTCGCCGACGGTGATACCGGCCTGGGCGGTGGTGCCGATGTAGGGGGTGATCAGATAGCCGGTGATCGAGCTGCCGCCGTCGGAGGCAGGGGCTTTCCAGGTCACCGTCGCACTGTTGTTGCCTGGCGTGGCCGTGCCGATGGTTGGCGCGCCGGGGGCAACGTTCGCAGGGGTCACCGGATTGGACCTGCCAGACGCAGCACCTGTGCCGGCTGAGTTGGTCGCGGCGACGGTGAACACGTACGTCGTGGCGTTGGCAAGGCCAGTGACGACATCGCTTTGGACATTGCCGACCTTGACGGTCGCCAGTGGCGCGCCGGTCGCCAGGACGTACGGCGTGATCACGTACCCGGTGATCATCCCACCGCCGTTGGAGGCCGGAGGGGACCAGGTCACAGTCGCGCTGACAGGACCTGCCATTGCGGTGCCGATCGTCGGCGCACCGGGCCGGACGATCGGGATCGCGTCGGCTGGTGTGTCGATGACCAGCGCGAGCGCCGTCGCGGCGGTCACCGCCAACACCACGAGTTGCAGCGGTTTGCCACCAGCTGTGTGGGAGCGATGCCCGATCGCTCCGCCCGACATGCCCATTGCGCCCCGCCCCTTCCGTCACTCCTACCTGCCCATTCCCAGGTAGCATCGCATATTTCGCATCGATGCGCACGGGGAACGCGTCGACCGGAATCCGTCGCGCGGCAATCCAACAAAGAGCGTCGCTAGACCTTGTTGCGAAAGACTCAGCTGCGCGGGTGATTCGGGTTGATGCACGCAGTTCGCGATGAGAACATCAGCACCGTCCGTGATTTATACAGCACCGTAAGTGTCGCGGAGAACACGGTGCGCGTCCTCGGCAGCACGGTCCGCGTCATCGCACCGCGGTCGTGAGCCCGAGAGCAGGAACCTAGGTGGTCGTTCCTTTTTCGTACGCGTGAACGATGGTGAGCGTGGTCGCCTTGGCGTCGCTTGCGCAACCCGGGACATAGTCGGTCCCGGGAGGACCATCGAATGGACCGAGCAGTGGCGCTGCGCTTCCGGCGAGGACGATGCGTATCTGCAACGGACCCGGGTCTTTCCCGCACCAGTTCGCCCAGTTCACGATCAGATCAGCTGTGGATTTGGGCTGAAGCAGCAGAGGCGGCAGAGCGGGAACGCGAGATTCGATCGACACAACACCCAACAGCGGACCATTCGCCCGGAGGAGAGTGACCGAGGGATTCCCCGAGAGGAAACATGGCCCGCTTGAACCGTTGGTCAAGACGACGGTTCCTTGAGCTACGGCGGGGGAGCCGAACTGTCGACGTCCGCCCTGGGCGGTCAGCGTGGCGGCCGAACACGATGGCGTGTTGGCCGCAATCTTCGGAGCGTTGGATCCCTTGGACTTCGTGCTGCCGGACTTCGCGTCCCCGGACGTCGTGCTACCCGGTCTGGTCGACGCCGAGGTCGAACCGTTGGAGCCCGGCGATCCGGGCTTGCTCGAAGACGTGGCGGAACCGTTGTCCTTGGCGGAGCCGTTACCCTTGGCGGAGCCCGTGGTCCCGCTGGCACCAGATCTGGTCGACGAGGAAGTGGACCCAGAGGTACTCGCCCCCGAAGATGTGTTGGTCGTTGAGGTCGCCACCGTGGCGGCCGGCGATGAGCACCCGGCCAGGCATAATCCGACCATCAATGACAGCAGCACGATCGATCGCTTGGACACCCCTTCAGAACCGGCCCCTCTGTGTGTAGTCATCGCGAGTTCGCCCGGTCGGCTACGCGGACATCCCGACGATTGGCCTGTTGAGAACAATGTTGCCGGTCGAGCCTTGGAACGCCGCGTCGCCGTAGGCGAAGATCCCGCCGTCAGAGGCGACCAGCCAGTAGCCCTTGCCGTCCGGGGTCGCCGCCATCCCGCCGATCGGTCTGTTGAGGGTGATGTCACCCGTCGACCCGTAGAAGGCCGCGTCGCCGAAGGCGAAGATCCCGCCGTCGGAGGCGACCAGCCAGTAGCCCTTGCCACCGGGGGTCGCCGCCATCCCGACGATCGGCCTGTTGAGGGTGATGTTTCCGGTCGAACCGTGGAACACCGCGTCGCCGAAGGCGAAGGTCCCGCCGTCGGAAGCGACCAGCCAGTAGCCCTTGCCGTCGGGGGTCGCCGCCATCCCGACGATCGGCCTGTTGAGGGTGATGTTTCCGGTCGAACCGTGGAACACCGCGTCGCCGAAGGCGAAGATCCCGCCGTCGGAGGCAACGAGCCAATAGCCCTTGCCGTCGGGGGTCGCCGCCATCCCGACGATCGGCCTGTTGAGGGTGAGGTCACCCGTCGACCCGTAGAAGACGGCGTCGCCGAAGGCGAAGATCCCGCCGTCGGAGGCGACCAGCCAGTAGCCCTTGCCGTCGGGGGTCGCCGCCATCCCGACGATCGGCCTGTTGAGGGTGAGATCACCCGTCGAGCCGTGGAACGACGCGGTTCCGAAGGTGAAGACCCCACCGTCGGTAGCCACCAGCGTGTAGCCGATGCCGCTCCGAGCAACCGAGCTCACCGTGAGGGTGAAGGACCAGGTTCCTGTGTTGCCCAAAGCGTCCGAGTCCGTGCCGGACACGGTGTAGACGCCTGGAGCAAGAGACCCGGATGCGGAGATTGCTCCGCTGGACGAGACGGTGATGGCCGGGACAGCTGCCTTCGACGTTGCTACGAGTGCCGGCGAGGCCGAGGTCACGGTGAAGGTCACTGCACCGTTGTTACCCGAGGTGTGCAGCTGGCTCGTGAAGGGATTGCCGGTGCTGACCGAGCCCGAGGTCGGCGCTGTCTGGGTGACGCCGCGGGAGCTGACCGTGAGGGTGAAAGACCAGGTTCCCGTGTTGCTGAGGGTGTCAGAGTCGGTGCCTGAGACGATGTAGTGGCCGACGGCAAGGGTGCCCGGCGCTGAGACCGCACCGGTCGACGAGACGGTGAAGGCCGGCGAGGACGAGGTCACCGTGAAGGTCACCGGATTTACGTCGCTCGTGGTGAGCTGGTCGGCGAATGGGTTGCCCTGGGTCACGATGCCAGACGTCGGTGCGGTCTGGGTGACCCCGCCGTTGCTCACCGTGAGGGTGTAGGACCAGGTCCCCGTGTCACTCAGTGGGTCGGTGTCGGTTCCCGAGACGATGTAGGTGTTCGCGGCGAGGGTGCCCGGCACCGAGACCGCACCGGTCGACGAGACGGCGAAGGCCGGGCTAGACGAGGTCACCGTGAAGGTGACCGCACCGTGGTTGCCGGTCGTCGCCAGCTGGTCGGTGAAGGTGTGGCCGGCGGCCACGCTTCCCCCGAAAGGCGCAATCTGAGTGATAGTCCCCGGGCTCACCGTGAGGGTGTAGGACCAGGTCCCCGTGTCACTCAGTGGGTCGGTGTCGGTTCCCGAGACGATGTAGGTGTTCGCGGCGAGGGTGCCCGGCACCGAGACCGCACCGGTCGACGAGACGGCGAAGGCCGGGCTAGACGAGGTCACCGTGAAGGTGACCGCACCGTGGTTGCCGGTCGTCGCCAGCTGGTCGGTGAAGGTGTGGCCGGCGGCCACGCTTCCCCCGAAAGGCGCAATCTGAGTGATAGTCCCCGGGCTCACCGTGAGGGTGTAGGACCAGGTCCCCGTGTCACTCAGTGGGTCGGTGTCGGTTCCCGAGACGATGTAGGTGTTCGCGGCGAGGGTGCCCGGCACCGAGACCGCTCCGGTCGACGAGACGGCGAAGGCCGGGCTAGACGAGGTCACCGTGAAGGTGACCGCACCGTGGTTGCCGGTCGTCGCCAGCTGGTCGGTGAAGGTGTGGCCGGCGGCCACGCTTCCCCCGAAAGGCGCAATCTGAGTGATCCCGCCGTTGCTCACCACGAGGGTGTAGGACCAGGTCCCCGTGTCACTCAGTGGGTCGGTGTCGGTTCCCGAGACGATGTAGGTGTTCGCGGCGAGGGTGCCCGGCACCGAGACCGCACCGGTCGACGAGACGGCGAAGGCCGGGCTAGACGAGGTCACCGTGAAGGTGACCGCACCGTGGTTGCCGGTCGTCGCCAGCTGGTCGGTGAAGGTGTGGCCGGCGGCCACGCTTCCCCCGAAAGGCGCAATCTGAGTGATAGTCCCCGGGCTCACCGTGAGGGTGTAGGACCAGGTCCCCGTGTCACTCAGTGGGTCGGTGTCGGTTCCCGAGACGATGTAGGTGTTCGCGGCGAGGGTGCCCGGCACCGAGACCGCACCGGTCGACGAGACGGCGAAGGCCGGGCTAGACGAGGTCACCGTGAAGGTGACCGCACCGTGGTTGCCGGTCGTCGCCAGCTGGTCGGTGAAGGTGTGGCCGGCGGCCACGCTTCCCCCGAAAGGCGCAATCTGAGTGATAGTCCCCGGGCTCACCGTGAGGGTGTAGGACCAGGTCCCCGTGTCACTCAGTGGGTCGGTGTCGGTTCCCGAGACGATGTAGGTGTTCGCGGCGAGGGTGCCCGGCACCGAGACCGCACCGGTCGACGAGACGGCGAAGGCCGGGCTAGACGAGGTCACCGTGAAGGTGACCGCACCGTGGTTGCCGGTCGTCGCCAGCTGGTCGGTGAAGGTGTGGCCGGCGGCCACGCTTCCCCCGAAAGGCGCAATCTGAGTGATAGTCCCCGGGCTCACCGTGAGGGTGTAGGACCAGGTCCCCGTGTCACTCAGTGGGTCGGTGTCGGTTCCCGAGACGATGTAGGTGTTCGCGGCGAGGGTGCCCGGCACCGAGACCGCACCGGTCGACGAGACGGCGAAGGCCGGGCTAGACGAGGTCACCGTGAAGGTGACCGCACCGTGGTTGCCGGTCGTCGCCAGCTGGTCGGTGAAGGTGTGGCCGGCGGCCACGCTTCCCCCGAAAGGCGCAATCTGAGTGATAGTCCCCGGGCTCACCGTGAGGGTGTAGGACCAGGTCCCCGTAGACCCACAAACATCGGAGTCGGTTCCCGAGACGATGTAGGTGTTCGCGGCGAGGGTGCCCGGCACCGAGACCGCTCCGGTCGACGAGACGGTGAAGGCCGGACTAGACGAGGTCACCGTGAAGGCGACCGGATTTACGCCGGTCGTATTGAGCTGGTCGGTGAGGGTGCTGCCGGCGGCCACGCTGCCCCCCGTCGGTGCTATTTGGGTGATCCCGGGACCACCGCCCGTGACGGTCAAGTCAAATAGCCAGGTGCCGCTATTGCTCGAGGTGTCCTGATCGAATCCGAACACGTCGTAGACCCCCGGGGGGATCGTGCCCGGAGCAGTGAGTTGGCCGGTCGACGAGACCGTGATCGGCTCGCAGACGGCCGAGGTGGTGAAGAATGTCACCGGTCCTGAATTGCCGGTGACATTCAACTGAACAGAGTAGGGGGTACCCGCTGTCACGGTCGCAGACGTAGGCGCGACCTGAGTAATTGGGCTTGATGCCGCCGCCGTGTCCGCTGTGATCACAGCGAGCGAGCCGCCGATCACAGCGGCAATCAATGCAACCGCCCCGCCGAGTGCTGCCATACGCCGGGGCAGCGATCGTGATGCATTCATCTGCGCGTCTCCTCAAGCCTCATGCGGGTCCGAGCCACTCGGATCCCCTGCCCATCCCTCATGACGATTGGGCGACGCGGAACGGTTGCCCGTTACATCTCCCCCCAACCAGGGCAAAAACCTACGGGATGGCATGCGGAATTACAAGGGGAGAGCCACCAAATAGCACGGTGCGTCATGTCATCGCCACCTAGCGTGATAACCGCAAGACGGGATGGCTCTGGGGCGTGACGCCTGACCCTGCGGAGTGGTGCCCGTACGCGCGGCAAAGGGACCCCCGAAGGGGTCCCTTTGCATCACCCCCGGGGCAGGGGGCTCCCTCTCGGGAGTCCCCTGCTTTCCGGGTTAGGCGACGATGCCTAGTGGCGTCCTTTGCCTCAGGGAGTGCGTCCCTGGGTGAAGGTCACCACGTTCGCACCCGAACCATTGCTGAACACGATGGTCGCCGGGAAGGTCGTCGTCGGCAGCGGTGGGCTGCTGATGACGCTCCCGCCTCCCTGGTACAGGAGGTTCGCCAGCTCGACCGAAGGCGTGCTGGGCTGCTCCTCGCTGACCGAGATCGTGACGGCCGATCCGTTCGCATTGACCACGGGGACCGGACCGATGAGGCCCGAGCACGTGGCGCCACTGACCGGATTGGTCAGAGTGACGGAATTCGACGTTGTCACGCCATTGACCGTGTACGAGTAGTCGAACACGAATGGCTCGCCCTTGGCGAGATTGGCATCCGGCGAAGTCTGTGCGGTGCAGATCTTGAACTCACCTGTGAGCACAGCATCCGTGAAGGTCACCACGGTCTCAACGTTGACGCCACCGAAGGGCACGTTGACGAACGCCGTTCCACCGTTTTGATTCGGGTTCGCGAACCACGAGATCAACTCATCTGGATACGGTGCGTACAAGCCCTCTGCGGTGACGTTCTGCAGGTAGAAGTTCGGATTGCCCGGCATCTCCACGATGGTGGCAACACCAGCAGGAACCTCAATGGGCTGCGAGCACTGTCCGGCAAGCACGACAAAGATCGGGCCACCGTTCACCGTGAAGGGGAAGCTCTGCTGACCAGTCGATGGGTCAGCCGCGTTCTTGCAGACTTCAACCCAGCCCATGGCCTGGTTGTAGAACGTCGCAGTGTTGACGCTTGTACCAACTATGAGGGAGGCAGTCGTACCGTTCTGACTGCCTGACGTCACGCTGATACTGGTGAGGTTGACATTCGCCTGCCCGACCTCGGTCACGTTCGCCGTGGATCCGAGCGGAAGCGCCGTGAAGTCCAGGGCGCAAGCCGCAATACCCGGTGCATTGGCGACGACCGGCAGAGTCTGCGTGCCAGCCGCATCGGTCACGTTGAAGGTGAAGACCGTGCCCGTGAGCGCCGAACTATTGGAGTCGAGGACCTTGCAGACCTTGACGTACCCAAACGCGGTGCTGTTGGTGAAGATCGCCGTCGTGTCGGCGTTGGCCGCCACGTTAAACGTTGCTTCGCCGTTCGCGAGGTTCTCTGCCACAAGGGCACTCTGTGGGATCGACCCAACTGAGCTCACGGAGTACGGGAAGACAGGCTCCTCGGTGACCGTCACCTGGCCGGCAGGAACAGTGGTAGGGCCACTGCAGCTATTGACCGGAACCGGTGGCAGTGTCTCGCTCCATCCGCCCTCGCTCAGCACGAAGGTGAACGAACCGCTGACATACGAATCGCCCGGCTGCTTGCAGACCTCGATGGTGCCGGTCTGCGTAACGGGAGCGATCCAGTTCACGTAGTCCACGATCGTCGTCGTTGGTCCGACCGTTGCCGTGACTGTCCCTGCGGTGGTGTTCTCATTGCTCTTGGTCCCGCCGGTCACATTGATCGCATAGACCGTGGCACCCGACGTGTTGGGACCCTCGGCAATGTTGACCCTGGTGCCCACCTGGTACCTGGTTAGCCCACCGCAACTCACATCCGGCGCAGCCGCAGCGTTGACACTGAACGGACCGACGATGTTGGCGCCAGCCGTTTCAGTGAAGGTGAACGGCTGTCCGATCAGAGCTGGGGTGTTGAACTCGCTCTTGCACACCTTCAGCTGGCTGTACGCCGGCGAGTTGGTGAACGTCACCGTGGTCTGGCTGTTCGCAGCAACCGCAACCGTCGCGGTGCGGGTGGAAAGGCTAGAGCTGCTCCCGGTGGCCGGCAGAATGCTGATCCCGGTGAGGGTGGTCGCACCGGACGTATCCGCCAGCTCGACCACCTTGTTGGTCGCGATTGCAACCTTGGTGACACAGCTGCCGGAAGTCAGCCCGAATGCTGCTCCGCCGTTGAGAGTGAAGTCGAAGGTGCCCTTGACGGCGCCCGCCTTACAAATTTCGATGTGACGTGTCGTCACTACGGCGCCGGCTACGCCTGCAGAGGCCACGCTAACGGTCATGCCGCCTAAGAGCGCGACCGCTACGACCCCTGCCAGCAACGTTCGCCGGCCCCTCTTCGTCGCGGCTTGCGGCCGCTCTCTTGTCATCATGCTTTTGATCCTCCTGAGCTATCGGTAGATACCTATGGGTACCCGGTACTAACGATCAACGAAAACCCAGGCCAAGTCATCGTCCGATCTGAACGAAGATTGCAACCCGGAGTTGTTCAATCCGCCCAGCCGCCAATGGAGCGCTCGGCGCACACTGGGGTCGAACCGGCTGGCGGACCGCCGAGATTGGGGGGTCCGTCCGGATTTCGCCGCGCAGCGTGGTTTCTATCTCCGCTGAGAGTGAGCTTTGGCGGCTTCCGGGCCGATCGCGTTGGACACCCCCAGCCGACCCGACTACACAGTGGAGAGCGGCTCAGCCGGCAAGGCGGGGGGCGCCAGCAGCCATCGGACGGGTCGAAGTTAGGGCGGAAATGGCGATGACGATCGTGCGGAGTCGGGAGCAGGCGGAACTCGGGGGTGCGCCCGTCTCCCTGCGTCAGGGGGCCGGGCTCGGCTCGGTGCTCTCGCGATCCGCCCAGGACGAATTCCTGGAGACGAACCCAGACGCGATGATCGTCGCGGAACCCTCCGGGAACATCCTGGCCGGCAATGCCGCGGCGGAGGATCTCTTCGGGCTCGGTCGCGGCGAACTGACCGGGCGGAACCTCTCGAGCCTCTTTGCCGGTGAGCTGAACGGCCACCTGGCACTCGAGCGCGTGGAACAGCCGGGCTCACCCGAGGGGCATTACCTTCCGCGTCGTTTCGAGATCGAAGGAAAGGTCCGTGGGGGGACCTATCTGCCGCTCTGCCTCACGCTCACGCCGCTCACCCGGTCGCAGGATCCGCTCATCCTCGCCGTGATCCGCGACTCGGCCTATTCCCCCTCCACCGCGAAGCAGGTCGCTTCAGCGGCCTACCGGGCCGCCACGCAGGAGATGATGGCCCTGCAGAAAGAGCTCCTCGCGGAGATCGCCCAGGACAACGGGGTTGGCGGCATCGCCCGGGTGCTGCACCAGCGGACCGGGCGCAAGGTGCTGATCATCGATCCGACCGGAGGCGTGCTCGCCTGTGCCGGCTATGGCGGCCTGCACGACGTCCCCCAGGACCGACTGGTCGCGGGGCATCCGGGCGCTGGCCGTTTGGGGGCACTCCACGGTGTGCGCGAGCGCCACGGGGACAGCTGGACGGCGGCGGCCTGCCCGGATCAGACCCTCCTCGGCAGGATCAGCATCCACGATCCGGACAGTGACCTTTCCGACGTGGATCTGCTTTCCCTCGAACAGGCTGCCTCGATCCTCACGGCGGAGCTGCTCCGGGCACGGACCGTCGACCGCGGCAGCGGCGGATCGCTCGGTGAGCTGGCCGCCGAGCTCTTAGACGGTATGCATCCCGACCGCCTCCGCACGCGGGGGCGACAGCACGGCTACGACCTGGACCCGGCCCACCGGGCGGTCGCCGTGGAAGCGACCTCCGCCGGCACGGAGGCGGTGGGGGTGGTCGAACAGGTCGCAAGGAACCTCGGGTTGGCGACCCCCCTGGTCACCGCGCGGTCGAGCCGGATCCTCCTGCTGACACCGAGCGAGCTCGACTGGGACTCCTTCGCTGCGACCCTGAGCGGCGCGTTCGGCGCGGAGGTGCGCATCGGCATCGGCGGGGCCTACCCGGTGACCGAGCTCGGCCGGTCGCTGACCGAGGCGGTCTTCGCCCTCGAGCTCGGGACGACGGTCGGGAGCGAGGCCCCAGTCACCACCTTCGCAGACCTCGGGGTCTGGAAGATGCTGGTCGACTCCAGCGAACCGCGGAAATTGCGCGAGGTCGTCGCCGAATGGATCGGACCGCTCGTGGAGCACGACGAGCAGCACAGCAGCGAGCTCGTGAAGACGCTCACGATCTACCTCAAGGCGTCCTGTGCCATGGAGACGGCGGCAGCCGCGCTGCACGTCCACCGCAACACCCTGCGCTACCGGCTCTCCAAGATCTACCAGGTGAGCGGCCGCGACCTCACCGACCCGGACCAGCGATTCCACCTGGAGCTCGCCTGCCGGGCGTGGATCGTGCTCCAGGCCCTCGAAGCGGCTTGAGGGCCGGACGTCCTTCTACCCACACGGGCGTGAGGATTAGAGGGCAGAAGTGAAGATGCACAGCTGGGTCGCGTACGCGACGAGCCGGCCGGGGTCGGTCCCTTCGGCCCCGAAGTCCCACAGTGCCATGTCCACCGAGGCGTAGCCCTCCCCTGCGTGGCGGGCCCGGTTGTGGGCGAACACCCACTCCGACCGGCAGGAATCGAGGAGGTGGAAGGTGAGGTCGACGCTCGGGCTGAACCAGCCGGTCCCGTGCTCCGGATCCGAGCTGCTCACGTACCGCTCCGGGCATGGTGTCCGCGCAGACGATCAGGGCCAGCGAATCGAGCGTTCCGTCGTCGAGCATGGGTGGCTCGTCGAGGCGGTACCAGGTCCCGTGCTCCGCCCGGTCGGGTACATAGGACTCCCACGGCGCATGTCCGAGGGCGCCGCGGCCCTCGAGACGGCGGTCCCAGAACGGGGTGGGTGGGAACGACCCGGCGCCCGGGGGCGGGGGCTCACGGAAGGACCGGGCCTCGGCGAGCGGGACGAACCCCGCCGGCGGCTCGAGATCGGTGAACGCGAATCCCCGACGGTCGGACCCGAAGACGGCGGTGGTCACATGACCGTGCGACGAGGACGGGTTCCGCACTTCCGCCCGAAGGTGCGAGATGGACCTTCCCCGGCGCAGCGTCTCCACGTCGATCTCGACCGGGCCGTGGGCGACAGGGGCCAGGTAGGTCGTGTGCAGGGTCCGGAGCCTCTGGTCGGGGTGACCGAGCTCGGTGGCCATGGCCCTGACCGCGGCCGCGGTCACGACGCCGCCCTGGGGCATCGGCAGAAGGCACCACGACTCGTCGATCACACCCCTGTAGCGGCCGGGATGGTCGCCGGTCGGTACCGCTGCGATCGCCTCCTCGAACGGATTACCCACGCCGGCACCTTGATGGCTACAGGACCCGTGTGTCAACGCCGGCCACTGCCTGGGACGGGCCGAATTGCCCGGTTCAAGTCGGCCCCCGAGGGTGCCGATGAATTGCCACCTGACAGGGCACGCCTCCCGAAGGTAGTGTTCGAGGTATTGATTCTCACTGAGAGTAGTGGAGGAACCGTTATGAGTGAAGAACCGGAGGGCCCAGACTGGTGGATCGCCAGCGACGGGAAGTGGTACCCACCCGAGCTGCACCCCTCTGTGCGCAAGGACGACCCCCAGCCCGAGGTGGCAGCTGAGGCTGCTAGGGCAGCGGACAACACGGTGACCACGGCATCCTCGCCGGCACCCCATCGTTGGCAGAGCCAGGGAGCTGCACCGGCTGAGGGCGACCAGGCGCCGCGGGTCGGGCCACAGTTCCCCGACCTCTTCCAGAAGGCTCTTCAGGGTTCCCACCTGGTCGACAACGTCTCGGTCCAGTACAGCGGTGACGACCCGCGGAACTCGCTCGACCCGGTCCCCAGGACCCCGCCGACGTCCGTCCCGACCGGCGGATCGGATTCGAGTTCGGGAGCGGTCGGCAACTTCAGCGGCGCCACCGCCACCAAGCGCCGGTGGCGCCGGGGGCACTGAAACCCGGCCTCGGGTCCCACCCCATCGGTAGGGGAGGCTCAGCCCCCACGGGTAGGTCGACGAGCTCGCGCCAGTGGCCCAACCGCGCGGCCACCGCCTCGGGGGTGAGGCGGGCGGTCGTCTCGGGGACGCAGTCGGCGATGGTCCGCTGCACCTGGTAGTGGTGGGACGCCGCCCGGAACAGGGGCTCCCGGGCGGCCACCAGGTCGGCCGGGGCTCCGCTCGAGGAACCCCCACAGGGTGAAGGCGAGGGTCAGGTCGTGGATGACCGGCGCCCGGCCGAACAGCCGGCCGCCCGGCGCATGGCGACCGCGGTGCAGCCCGGCGATGGCGTCCTCGGCGTGCTCCCCCGGTCCGAGGACCAGCCGGTCCTCGAACCGGCGGGCCGAGCTTGAGGGCGAACCCCTGGTCGGGACCGGGGGTGCCGAGGAAGGGCCCGGACGGCTGGTCGGGTGCCGCGCAGCTCTGAGGGCCGGGACGTCGTCCAGATGGACGGCACGCTGCAGCTGGTAGGCCCGCCGGACCTGGTCCGCCTCGACGACGGGGACGAAACTGGGCTGGGTCACCGGGTGCTCCTGGATCGCGTGGGCGGTCGGCTCTGCTCCGTGCCGTGCACGTGCCACGGCGCAGTCGCGGTGTCCAGTTCAGGCACCGCGGCCGCCGTGTGCAGCAGACCGTAGACGACCGAGTCGGACAGGGCCTGCCACGAGGCGGCGATGATGTTCTCCGATACGCCGATGGTGGTCCAGGTGCGGTCGCCGTCGGTCGAGTCGATGAGCACCCGGGTCACCGATCCGGTGCCCTTGGCCGAGTCGAGGACCCGCACCCGGTAGTCGACGAGGTGGACTCCGCCGAGGGACGGGGTAGCGGCTCGCCGATGGCCGCCCGCAGGGCGCCGTCGAGGGCGTTGACCGGGCCGTTGCCCTCGGCGGTGGCCACCACCCGCTCGTCCGCCGACCCGCAGCTTCACCGTGGCCTCGGTCGAGACGTTCGTCGCCCTGGTCGGCGATGACCCGGTAGGACTCGAGCTCGAAGAAGGGCTGCTGCCAGCCGGTCGCGTGCCGGAGCAGCAGCTCGAGGGAGCCGTCGGCCACCTCGAAGTGGTAGCCCTCGTACTCGAGGCGCTTCAGCGAGTCGAGCACCGAGGTCATGGCGTCCGAGTCGAGCTCGAGGCCCAGCTCCTCGGCCTTCATCGCCAGCGTCGACCGGCCGGCCATCTCGGAGACCACGAACCGGGTGCCGTTGCCGACGAGGTCGGGGAGATGTGCTCGTAGGCGTCGGACCGCCGGGCGATGGCCGAGGTGTGGAGGCCCGGCCTTGTGGGCGAAGACCGACGCGCCGACGAAGGGCTGCTGGGGATTGGGGGCGATGTTGACCAGCTCGGCGATGTGGTGGGCCACCGGGGTGAGCAGCGGAGCCGGTCGTCGGGGATGGTCGAGACCCGCAGCTTGAGCGACAGGTCGGGCACCACGGCGGCGAGATCGGCGTTGCCGGCCCGCTCGCCGTAGCCGTTGACGCAACCCTGGACGTGGGTGACCCCGAGCGACACGCCGGCCAGCGAGTTGGCCACCGCGCAGCCGCTGTCGTTGTGGAAGTGCACCCCGACCTGGGTCTCGAACCGGTCGAGCACGGTCGCGACGATGCGCTCGACCTCGAAGGGCAGGGTGCCCCCGTTGGTGTCGCAGAGGACGAGGGTCTCGGCGCCCGCCTCCTCGGCCGCCTGGAGGATCCGCAGGGTGAACTCGGGGTTGGCCTTGTAGCCGTCGAAGAAGTGCTCGGCGTCGAGGAAGACCCGGAGGTCGTTGGCCCGCAGGAAGGCGACCGAGTCGGCGACCATGGCCACCGCCTCGTCGAGGGTGGTGCGCAGGGCGTCGACCACGTGCATCTCGGACGACTTGGCCACGATGCAGACCGCCTCGGTCTGGGCGTCGACCAGGTGCCGGAGGGTCTCGTCGTCCTCGGCCCGCACGCCGGCACGCCGGGTCGAGCCGAACGCGACCAGGGTCGCACGGTCGAGACGCAGCTCCTTCGGCGCCCGGGCGAAGAACTCGGCGTCCTTCGGGTTGGCGCCGGGCCATCCGCCCTCGATGAAGGTGACCCCGAGGTGGTCGAGCTGCTCGGCCACCCGGAGCTTGTCGTCCACGGTCAGCGAGAGGCCCTCCTGCTGGGAGCCGTCGCGCAAGGTCGTGTCGAAGATGTCGACCGCCGGGGGCAGGTCGGGCAGTGCGAAGTCGTGGCCGGTCCCGGCAGTGGTGCCGGGGCGGCTTCGGCCTGGTCGTCGTGCTCCGGATCGCGCCGGCGCCGTCCCGGGCATGGGCCTGCTGGCCCGGGGTCGGTGGGTGGGTGTGCGAATGACCGTGGCCGTGGGAGTGCCCGCGTGCCGGTGGCCGGCCGGCCGACGTGTCGTCGCCGAGGGTGGGTCCGTCACTCGACATAGTCCAACCAGTCCTTGTACCGGTCCACCTCGCCCCGAACGGTGGCGAAGTAGATCTGCTGGATCTGCTGGGTGATCGGGCCCGGCTTGCCGGCGCCGACCGGTCGGTCGTCGACGGCCCGGATCGGCACCACCTCGGCCGCCGTGCCGGTGAGGAAGGCCTCGTCGGCCGTGTAGAGGTCGGTGCGGATGAGCGGCTCGTGGCTCACCTCGTAGCCGAGGTCGCGGGCGATCGACTCCACCGACTGCTGGGTGATGCCGTCAAGGGCACCCGAGTCGGAGCGTCGGCGGCGTGAAGAGGCGCCCCTTGCGGACCACGAAGATGTTCTCGCCGGTGCACTCGCTGACGTGACCGTCCGGAGCGAGCAGGATGGCTTCGTCGTAGCCGGCCTTGAGCGCCTCCACCTTGGCCAGCGACGAGTTCACGTACATGCCGGTGCCCTTGGCCGCTGTCGGGACCGCGTTGGGGTCGTGGCGGCGCCAGGAGCTGATCTTGGTCGACACCCCGTTTGCCACCCCCTCCTCGCCCAGATAGGTGCCCCACGGCCAGCCGCGATCGAGACGTTGACCGGGCAGGGGATCGGGTTGAGACCCATCTCGCCGTAGCCGAGGTAGACCAGCGGGCGGATGTAGCACCCGTCGGTCAGCCCGTTGACCCGGACCACCTCCCGGGCGGCCTCGATGATCTCCTCGACGGTGAAGGGGACGTCGATGAGGAAGACCTGCGCCGACACGAAGAGGCGCTCGATGTGGTCGCGGAGGCGGAAGACCGCGACGCCCCGCTCGGTCGGGTAGGCGCGGATGCCCTCGAACACGCCGGAGCCGTAGTGCAGGGTGTGGCTGAGCACATGGATCGTGGCGTCGTCCCAGGCGACCAGCTTGCCGTCCATCCAGATCTGCTCGGTCGGGGTGAGTGGCATGGCTCAGAGCCTTTCTGCGATGGCGTCGCCGATCTCGGTGGTCGAGAGGGACGGGTCGGGGTGCGAGACGATGAACTCCTCGACCGCCCCGGTCACCTTGGCCGAGGCCGAGTGCTCTCCGAGGAAGTCGAGCATGAGGGCGGCCGACCGGATGGCCGCCGCCGGATTGGCCTTGCCGGTGCCCGGCGATGTCGTGGGCCGCTCCGTGGACCGGCTCGAAGAGCGACGGTCCGGTCCGGTCGGGATTGAGGTTGGCCGAGGCGGCATAGCCGATGCCGCCCGCAACGGCACCCGCCAGGTCGGTGATGATGTCGCCGAACAGGTTGTCGGTCACGATCACGTCGTAGCGGGTGGGACGCTCGACCAGGTAGATGCAGGCGGCATCCACGTGGTTGTAGTCGGTCGTGACCGCCGGGTACTCGACGGCGACCTCGTCGACCGTGCGCTGCCAGAGGTCACCGGCGAAGGTCAGCACGTTGGTCTTGTGGACCAGGGTGAGGGTGGTGCGCGGCCGGGATGCCGCCAGTCCGAAGGCGAAGCGGGCGCACCGCTCCACACCGTGGCGGGTGTTGACCGAGCCCTGGGTGGCCACCTCGTGGGGGGTTCCCTTCCGCAGGAAGCCCCCCTCACCGGCGTAGGTGCCCTCGGTGTTCTCGCGGATGACCACGAAGTCGCAGTCGGGGGCGAGCGCCCCGGGCACCCCGGTGAAAGGACGCATGTTCACGTAGAGGTCGAGGGAGAAGCGCAGGCGGAGCAGGAGCCCGCGCTCGAGGGTGCCGGCCGGGACCGCCGTTGATCCGACCGGGGGACCGACCGCTCCGAGGAGTATCGCCTGCTGACCGCGGAGCTCCTCCAGGACGGTGTCGGGGAGCACCTCGCCGGTGCGGAGGTACCGGTCGGCGCCGAGGTCGTAGTCGGTCGTCTCGAGCTGCACACCGGTCGCGGCAACCACCTTGAGGGCCTCGGCCACCACCTCGGGCCCGATGCCGTCGCCGCCGATCACGCCAACCTGGTAGGTGCTCACTGTCCGTTTCCTTCTCCGCGATGCTTGGTGCTGGTCTCTGATGCGGCGTAGTGCTCCGCCCGACTGTGCCACGGTCGGGCCTGGCAATTGAAAAACCGCCCACCCGGGGGTGGACGGTCAGCAGGCACACACCGGCAAGGTGTGTGCCTAGTCGATAATGCCTACGGTGCTGGCGAGGAGCAGGGTCCCGGTGCGCATCAGAAACCCAGTCTCCCCTGCATCGAGCCCCATCGTCAACCCCGGTGCCGCCGGGTGGACGCCGGAGCCCGCTCCGGGGTGGCGTCGGATGGGGAAGAGATCGCGCTCCAGGGAATGGCGCCTTCCCGCAGGCACACCGTGGCCGGCCCCTTGCACTCGACGACGGTGGACGGGACGCCATCACAGGTCCCCCCGTCGAGGATGACCGCCGGTTGGTCCCGACCGGCGAACGCGACCGCGACCTGCGCGGCCGTCGTGGCGGGCGGTTCGCCGTGCGGGTTGGCGCTGGTGACGGCGAGCGGTCCGAACATCCCGCAGAGCGCCACGACCACCGGGTGGTCGGGCCGTCTGACCCCGACGGTCCGCCGGGCCGAGGGCGGGCCGCCGAGGTCGGCGCCGAACCCACGACGGCGGGGAACCACCAGGGTCAGGGGCCCGGGCCAGAATCGCTTCGCCAGCGCCGCGGCGGCCGCCTCCAGCGGTGCAGTGACCAGCTCCACCTGTTCGGGGCCGGCCACCAGAACCGGGACGGCCACGTCGCCGGGCCGTCCCTTGATGGTGAACAGCAGGGCTACCGCGTCGGGCAGGTGCGGGTCGGCGGCCAGTCCGTAGACGGTGTCGGTCGGGACGGCCACCACGGCCCCTCCGGCCAGGGCCTCCGCGGCACGCAGCAGGGCGCCGCGGTCCGCGATCGGCACGACGACGGACACGGTCAGCGCTCCGCCACCAGCATCCGGAGGCGTCCGGCGAGGTCGCTCGCTGCGCGCGCCCGGCTGAAGCCTGCCCGGAGGGCAGCCTCGACCGCGGCGGTGGCCTGGGACGGAGCGAGCTCGACGACCAGCCCTCCGGACGGCCGGAGCCAACTGGCCGCCCCGGCGACCACCGCCTCGATGTCGGCCATCCCGGACCGACCGTTGGCGCCCGGGCCGGCGACGAGTGCGTCGCGGGGCTCGTGGTCGCGGACCTCCGGCCCGAGGCCCGGGTACTCCTTCTCCGAGACGTAGGGCGGGTTGGAGACCACCAGGTCGACCGCGCCGGCCAGCGCGGCGGGCAGTGCCTCGAACCAGACGCCCCCGGCCAGGGTGACCCTGGCGGCCGCCGTCGGGTCGCGCCTGGCGAGCCGGGCCCGGTTGGCCCGGGCCACCTCCAGGGCGTCGGTCGATGCGTCGGTGGCCCAGATCTCGACCGCTCCCCCGGTGGTCCCCTCGGCAGCCAGGGACAGGGCGATCGCCCCAGAACCCGTCCCGAGGTCGACGCAGACCGTCGGTTGCCCAGCCGGCTCCCGGTCGGCGGCAATGCGGGAGAGCTCGCCGAGCGCGGCATCGACCACCTGCTCGGTCTCGGGACGCGGGATGAGCACCCGACGGTCCACCTCGAGCTCGAGGGTGCGGAACGGCCAGGTGCCGAGCACGTACTGGAGCGGCTCGCCGGCAGCCCGCCGGTCGGCCAGGGCGAGCGCCGGTCGACCCGCCGGCTCCGGGGCCCCCGGCCTCGGCGTGCTCAACGATCCAGACCGCCTCCCGGCGCGACCCGACCCGGGCGACGACCGCCTCCACCAGCCGGGAGCGGCCGCCCGACGGTGCCGGTGCGGCACCGGAGCCTGGAACGCCGGGTCCGGAGATCGAGATCACCCGTCAGCCCGCGTCGAGCTGGCGGGTCCGCTTGTCGGCGATCAAGGCGTCGGTCAGGTCGTCGAGATCGCCGAGCAGGACCCGGTCGAGCTTGTGGAGGGTGAGCTTGATCCGGTGGTCGGTGACCCGGTTGTCCTTGAAGTTGTAGGTGCGGATCTTCTCGGAGCGCCCCCCACCGCCCGCCTGGCTGCGCCGCTGCTCGGAGAGGGCGGCCGCCTGGCGTTCCTGCTCTGCCTTGAGCAGGCGCGAGCGCAGGACCACCATCGCCTTGGCGCGGTTCTGGATCTGGCTCTTCTCGTCCTGCATCGCCACCACCATCCCGGTCGGGAGGTGGGTGATCCGCACGGCCGAATCGGTCGTGTTGACCGACTGGCCCCCCGGGCCGGTCGACCGGTAGACGTCGATCTTGAGGTCGCCCGGGTCGATGTCCACCTCGACCTCGTCTGCCTCGGGCAGGACGGCAACGACCGCCGACGAGGTGTGGATCCGGCCCTGGGACTCGGTGACCGGGACCCGTTGCACCCGGTGGGGTCCACCCTCGTGCTCGAGGCGGAGCCAGGCGTCGTCCCCCTTGACCCGGAAGGTGATCTCGTTGAGCCCGTCACGCTCGGAGGGGCTCGAGGAGAGGACCTCGACCGACCACCCCTTGGCCGCTGCGTAGCGGGTGTACATCTCGAAGAGGTCCTTGGCGAAGAGGTTGGCCTCCTCGCCGCCCTCCGCGCCGCGGATCTCGACGATCACGTTGCGCCCGGCGTTGGGGTCCCGGGGGACCAGCAGGAGGCGCAGCTCCTCCTCGAGACGGGAGACGGCCCCCTCGGCCTCGGCCAGCTCCGCCTGGGCCAGCTCACGCTCGGAGCCCGACGCGCCGGCAACCATCTCCCGGGCGGTCGCGAGGTCCGACCCCGCCGACTGCAGGCGGCGCCAGCCCTCGACCACCTCCCCGAGCTCACGGTGGCGGCGGGAGACCTCGCGCAGGCGGGCCGGGTCCGAGGAGAGGGTCGGATCGTTGAGCTGGGTCAGTACCGCCTCGTACTCCCGCTCCAGCCCGACCATGCGCTCCGTGAGGCGGTCCTTGGGCACGGCCAAAGGGTAGCGTCACCCACCGGGTGCTCCGCCGGTGCAGCGGGAGCGACCGGCCGATCGAGGGGCCGGTCAGACGGTGTCGGTCAGGCCCCGGGCTTGGCCGCGGGGCGCTTCTTGCGTCCGCTCGTCGCGTATCGGCGCTGGAAGCGCTCGACCCGGCCCCCGGAGTCGACGAGCTTCTGCTTGCCGGTGAAGAACGGGTGGCACTCGTTGCAGAGCTCGAGGTGGATCTCCGGCTTGGTGGACCTCGTGGTGAAGGTGTTCCCGCAGGAACAGCGAACCGAGGCCTCTACGTAGTCGGGGTGGATGTCGGTCTTCATAGGAGTCTCCCGGGGTGCCGGCGGCGGGGTCGTGGATGGCCGACGGTCGAAGTCAGGTGAGTGTACCGGTCCGGACGCCCACCCCGTCCGTCGACCGGGGGGCCGAACGACCGGTGCGCGGGTGGGCGCCGGGGTCAGGTGGCGGGACCCTTGGCGATCTCGGCGAGGAACTCGTCGTTGCTCTTGGTCGTGCGGATCTTGTCCATGAGCAGCTCGAGGCCGGCGGCGGCGCTTCCCTCGTTGGCCAGGGCGTTGAGCACCCGCCGGAGCTTCCAGACCTGCTGGAGCTGCGAACGATCGAAGAGCAGCTCCTCGTGGCGGGTCGAGCTCGCGTTGACGTCGATGGACGGGTAGAGCCGGCGCTCGGCGAGACGGCGGTCGAGCCGCAGCTCCATGTTGCCGGTCCCCTTGAACTCCTCGAAGATGACCTCGTCCATCTTCGAGCCGGTCTCCACCAGCGCAGTCGCCAGGATGGTGAGCGACCCGCCCTCTTCGATGTTGCGAGCCGCCCCGAAGAACCGCTTGGGCGGGTAGAGGGCACCCGAGTCGACGCCACCCGACATGATCCGGCCGGTGGCTGGCTGGGCGAGGTTGTAGGCACGGGCCAGGCGGGTGATCCCGTCGAGGATGATGACAACGTCCCGGCCCCCCTCGACCAGGCGCTTGGCGCGCTCGATGGCCAGCTCGGCGACTGCGGTGTGCTCCTCCGAGGGGCGGTCGAACGTCGAGGCGACCACCTCGCCCTTGACCGAGCGCCGCATGTCGGTGACCTCTTCGGGTCGCTCGTCGACCAGGAGGACCATGAGGTGGACATCGGGGTTGTTGGCCTCGATCGAGTGGGCGATGTGCTTCATCACCGTGGTCTTGCCCGCCTTGGGGGGCGAGACGATCAGGCCGCGCTGGCCCTTGCCGATCGGCGACAGGAGGTCGACGATGCGGGCGGTCATGTTCTCCTTGTCGCCCGTCATCTCGAGGTGCAGCCGCTCGTCGGGGAACAGCGGGGTCAGGTCCTCGAACCGCGGGCGGTTGCGCGCCGCCTCGGGATCGAGCCCAGAGACCGAGTCGATCTGGAGCAGGGCGGGGAACTTCTCGGTCGAACCGGCCGGGCGGCAGAACCCCTCGATGCTGTCGCCCTTGCGCAGCGCGAACCGGCGGGCCTGGCTGATCGAGACGTACACGTCCTTGGGTGAGGCGAGGTAGCCCTCGCAGCGGAGGAAGCCGTAGCCCTCGTCGCGGAGATCGAGCAGCCCGCGCACCGGGATGAGCTCACCCTGGTACTGCTGGTCCTGGTTGCCGCCGCCCTGCAGATCACCCTCGGTGCCGCCGCCCTGGCGGTCGCGCCCGCGGCGCCGGCGATTGGACCGGCGGTTGCCGAGGTCCTCGTTGCCCTGGCCGCCGGGACGGTTCCCCTGGGAGTTCTGGTTGCCCGGGCGGTTGCCCTGACCGCCGGGTCGGTTCCCCTGGGCGTTCCGGTTGTTTCGTGCGTTCTGACTGGACTGGGACTGGGTGATCTGGACGGCGCGGCCTGGGACGGGGTGGCCTGGGCCGAACCCTGGCCCGCCGACTGGGTCGGGCTGTGGGTCGCAGGCTGGCTCTGGCTGCGGCCGGTCTCGCCCTTGCCGGCCGGTGGCTCGGTCGAAGCGGCGGCCGGTGGGCCGTCGAAGTCGTAGTCGAGCTCCGCAGCGACGTCGGCGGTGGCGACATCGTCGGCGGGCCCGAAGGAGTGGACGGTCGGAGACGGTCGGGCCTGTGCCGCAGGAGACGCTCCTGCCCCCGGATCGGCATGGTCACCGTTGGCGGACGGACCGTTGTCCGCCGCAGGCCGGCCGCGGGGGGTACGCCGGGAACCGGCTTCCGACGCGCCGGCGCGTGCCCGTTGACCGGTTCACCGTCCACGGTCACACCGGTGGCCTTCAGGATGCCGTCGATGATGTCCGCTTTCTTGGTCCTGGAGTTGGTCTTCACAGAAAGAGCCTGTGCGATGGCATGGAGCTCGTCGCGCTCCTTGCTCTCCAACACCGAGCGCTCGAGCTGCTGTTCGGCAGTCATCGGCCTCCTCGTTTCAACATGTCCTCATCGGCAGGTGGGTTGGATCCCACTGCCAGGGATTAAGGGGTGGGGAGGTGCGGATTTCGAGATGGAGTCTCGCCAGCCACTCCCCCCGACGCCGGGCACGGGCTGGTCGAGAGAGTCGATCCAGAAGGTCCCGCCCACAGGCCCAGACGGGCGAACTGTGGAGGCGAAGGTGGCACCAGCATACAGGTGCCGCCACACACCGGCAACAACCCCCCCTCCGGCGGCTCCGGACGCCCGGGTCAGAGCGAGAGTTCGTCGAGCACGGCGCCCAGTTCGGCGTCGACCACGGTCGGGACCGAGATCTCGCTGATCGCGATGTCGGGGTCCTTCAGTCCGTGTCCGGTCAGCACGCACACCACCGTGGCCGACGCGCCGAGGCCCTCCGGCAGGCCGTACTTGAGAAGGCCGGCCACCGAGGCGGCCGACGCCGGCTCGCAGAAGACCGACTCCTCGGTCGCAAGGTACCGGTAGGCCTCGAGGATCTCCTGGTCGGTGACCGAGGCGATGCCGCCGCCCGACTCGGAGGCGGCGGAGGTCGCCCCGTACCAGCTGGCCGGGTTGCCGATCCGGATCGCCGTCGCGACGGTGTCCGGGTGCTCGATCGGGTGCCCGGCCACGATCGGCGCGGCGCCGGCCGCCTGGAAGCCGAGCATGCGGGGCAGGACGGTGGACCGGCCCGCCTCTCTGAACTCGAGGTAGCCCTTCCAGTAGGCGGTGATGTTGCCGGCGTTCCCGACCGGGATGCAGTGCACGTCGGGAGCGTTCCCGAGCTGGTCGACGATCTCGAAGGCTCCGGACTTCTGCCCCTCGATGCGGAAGGGGTTGACCGAGTTGACCACGGTCACCGGCGCCCGCTCGGCGAGCTCGCGCACGATGGCCAACGACTGGTCGAAGTTGCCCCGGACCTGGAGCACCCGTGCCCCGTGGATGAGGGCCTGCGCCAGCTTGCCGAGGGCGATGTGGCCCTCGGGGATGAGCACCGCGCAGGTCAGCCCGGCCCGGGCGGCGAACGCGGCAGCCGAGGCCGAGGTGTTCCCCGTCGACGCGCAGACGACCGCCTTCGCCCGCTGCTCGGCCGCCTTGGAGATGGCCACGGTCATGCCGCGGTCCTTGAACGAGCCGGTCGGATTGGCACCCTCGACCTTGAGCAGGACCCGGGCGCCGACCCGCGCCGAGAGCCGGGGTGCGTCGAGCAGGGGCGTTCCGCCTTCGAGGAGGGTGACGACCGGGGTCGCGGCGCTCACCGGCAGGAACTCCCGGTACTCCTCGATCACCCCCCGCCAGGAGCGGGTGGTCGTCTGTCCGGCGCTCACCGTCCGCCCACGATCCGCATGACCCCGCCGATCCGTTCGACCGCGTCGAGCCCGGCCAGATCGGCGAGCGTGGCCCGCAGGTCCCCCTCGCGGGCGAGGTGGGTGACGAAGAGCAGCCGGGCCTCACCGGCCGCACCCTCCTGCTCCATCGAACGGATGGAGACGCCGTGGTCGCCGAAGGCACGGGTCACCGCGGCGAGCACCCCCGGGCGGTCGACCACGTCGATGCCGAGGTAGTAGGCGCCCTCGAGGTCGGCCTCGGGCACCAGGTGGGCGGGTTGCCGGTCCGGAGCGGGCGCGGTGGTGCCGGCAACCAGGTTCCGGGTGGCGTCGATGAGGTCCCCGACCACCGCGCTGGCCGTCGGCAGGCCACCGGCACCCTGCCCGTAGAGCATGAGCTCGCCGGCCGCCTCGCCCTCGATGAAGACGGCGTTGAAGGCCTCCCGCACGCCGGCCAGCGGGTGGGAGCGGTGCACCAGGGCCGGATGGACCCGCACCGACAGGCCGTCCTCCCCGGAGCGCTCCACGATGGCCAGCAGCTTGATCACGTAGCCGAACCGGTCGGCGAAGGCGACGTCGTCGGCTCCCGATCCCGGTGATGCCCTCGCGCACGACGTCGTCCGCCGACACGTCGTAGCCGAACGCCACACCCGCCAGGATGGCGGCCTTGGCGGCGGCGTCGTACCCCTCCACGTCGGCGGTCGGGTCGCGCTCGGCGAGCCCGAGGGCCTGGGCCTCGGCCAGCACCTCGGCGTAGTCGGCCCCCTCCTCGCCCATCCTGGTGAGGATGAAGTTGGTGGTCCCGTTGACGATCCCCATCACCCGGTGGATGCGTTCGCCGGTCAGCGACTCGCGCAGCGCCCGCACCAGGGGGATGGCACCGGCCACCGCTGCCTCGTACAGCAGGTCGACGCCCGCGGTCCCGGGCGAGTGTCCGCAGGGCCACGCCGTCGGGGGAGGCCAGCAGCGCCTTGTTGGCGGTGACCACCGGGCGGCCCGAGTCGAGGGCGGCCCGCACCAGGGCGCCGGCCGGCTCGAGCCCCCGATCAGCTCCACCACGATGTCGACCGAGGGATCGGCCACCAGCGCGGCCGCATCGGTCGTGAGCAGGTCGCGCGGGACGTGCGCCGGGCGGGGGGCGGCCAGGTCCTGGACCGCGATGCCGGCGATCTCGTAGCGTGCGCCCGACTGCACGGCGAGCGCTTCGGCCCGGTCGGTGAGGATCCCGACCAGCGCGGCGCCGACGTTGCCGCACCCGAGGACCGCGACGCGCACGCACGCGAGTCGTGGGGGGCCGGGGTCACCCGGTCACGCTACCGCCTCCCGCGACGGGTGACCGTCGGCCACAGCAGCTGTCAGGTGTCGAGACGGACCAGGTCGTCGAGGGTCTCGCGGCGGACCACCACCCGGGCCGCTCCGTCGGCCACGAAGACGACCGCCGGGCGGGGGACCTTGTTGTAGTTGGAGGCCATCGAGTGCCCGTACGCGCCGGTCACCGGGGTGCAGAGCACGTCCCCGATGGCGAGGTCGTCGGGCACGAAGCCCTCGGCCACCACCACGTCGCCGGTCTCGCAGTGCTTTCCGACCACCCGTACGGTCATCGGGCGCGCGGCGCCCGCCTCGCGCGGCAGGAAGGCCTCGTACCCGCTGCCGTAGAGCACCGGTCGCGGGTTGTCGCTCATGCCGCCGTCGACCGAGACGTAGGTGCGGTGGCCGGGGACCTCCTTGATGGTGCCGACCCGGTAGAGGGTGACCCCGGCCGCGGCCACGATCGAGCGGCCGGGCTCGGCGGTCACCCGCACCGTGTCGGGGATGCCGGCTGCACGGCAGGCCCGGCGGACCGACTCGGCCCACTGGGCCATGGGCGGCGCCTCCTCGCCGTTCACGTAGGCGACCCCGAGGCCGCCGCCGACCACCAGCTCGGGCAGGCCGAGCGGAGCGAAGAACTCGGCCAGGACCTCGACGGCCTGGGCGAAGGGGTCGAGGGCGAAGACCTGGCTGCCCAGGTGGGCGTGGATGCCGACGAACTCGACGACCCCCCGCGCGTCGAGATCGGCGAGCCGGGCGACCGCTCGGTCGGCGGCTCCGGAGGCCAGCCCGAAGCCGAACTTCGAGTCCTCCTGTCCGGTGCGGACGAACTCGTGGGTGTGGACCTCGACGCCGGGGGTGATCCGGGCCA
The DNA here is from genome assembly GCA_963769775.1 of uncultured Acidimicrobiaceae bacterium. Classification (GTDB taxonomy): domain Bacteria; phylum Actinomycetota; class Acidimicrobiia; order Acidimicrobiales; family RAAP-2; genus Bog-756. The sequence continues at coordinate 245,814 of CAVYNC010000003.1, forward strand.
GCACCTTCGGTCGCCACGCGGGATGCCGGCCGCCGTGCCCGTGCCGCCGGAGCATGCCGGGTCGGCGACCAGGCGCTCGATGCGGTCGATCTCGTCGAAGGAGTCGACCACGATCCGGCCGACTCCGACCGCCAGCGCGCCGCGGCCAGCTCCTCGATCGACTTGTTGTTGCCGTGGAGGACGAGTCGGTCGGCCGGGACGCCGGCGGTCAGCGCGACGTGCAGCTCGCCCCCGGTGGAGACGTCGAGGCACATCCCCTCCTCGTGGGCGAGGCGGGCCATGGCCACGCAGAGGAAGGCCTTGGTGGCATAGGCGACCCCGTCGCCCCAGGCCTCGACCGCCTCGCGGCAGATCGCCCGGAGGTGGGCCTCGTCGTAGACGAAGAGGGGGGTGCCGTACGTCCCGGCCAGGTCGACCAGGTCGCAGCCCCCGACCGAGAGGCGACCCGCCGAGTCCGTCGTGGCCGTCATCGGAAGCAGCTCCGCGGCCACCGGGTCGCTCGGCGCGCCGGACCCACCGGAGCCCGCCGGGTCGGCCCGGTCGGCGCCCTCCCCGCTCACATCGCCTCGGGAGCGGCCACGCCGAGGAGGCCGAGCCCGATGGCCAGACCGATGCGGGCACCCTCGACCAGCCACAGCCGGGCCTGGGCGAGCGCCGGATCGACGTCGTCGGCCAGGATCGGGCAGTCGTGGTAGAAGCCGTGGAAGCAGGCCGCCAGGCGCCGGACCCAGGTGGTGACCTTGGTCGGCGCGCGGTCGACTGCCGCATCGGCCACCACCTCGGGCAGCTCCTCGAGGCAGCGGATCAGCTCGAGCTCGCGCGGATGGACGAGCAGGGTGAGGTCCACGTCGGCCAGAGGGGCACGCGCGATGCCCCGCTCGACCGCCTTGCGACCGACGCCGCCGATCCGGGCACTGGCCATCTGCACGTAGAAGACCGGGTTCTCGACCGACTGCTCGCGCACGGTGGCGAGATCGAAGGTGGTCGCCTGGTCGAGGGTGCTCATGAGGCTCAGGATGCGGGTGGCGTCCGGGCCGATGTCGGCGATCAGCGTGTCGAGGTCGATGGCGGTGCCGGCCCGCTTCCCCATCTTGACCGTCTCGTCACCGTCGACCAGCGAGACCATCTGGCCGAGCTTGACCTCGAGACGGCTCGGATCGACCCCGAGCGCCTCGACACCGGCCATCAGGCTGGCCACCTGGCCGTGGTGGTCGGCGCCGAAGACGTCGATGACCCGGTCGAAGCCGCGGACCAGGAACTTGTCGCGGTGGTAGGCGATGTCGCCTGCGAGGTAGGTGGCGTCCCCGTTCGACTTGCGCAGCACCCGATCGCGGACGTCGCCGAAGGAGGTGGACCGGAACCAGGTGGCGCCGTCCTGCTCGTAGACGAGTCCCTTCGCGGCGAGCAGGGCGATGGTCTCGTCGACCGCACCGCTCTCCTCGATCGAGGCCTGGGAGTACCACTCGTCGAAGACGATGCCGACGGAGGCCAGCGTGGCGCGGATGTGGTCGAGGATGCGGTCGGCCGCCCAGCGGCCGGCCGCGGTCACGTCGTCGGGCCCGTCGTAGGACTGGGCCAGCTCGGCCAGGTACTCGCCCTGGTAGCCACCCTCGGGCACGTCTTTCCCCTGGTGGCGGGCCAGCAGGCTCTCCCCGAGGGTCCGGATCTGCCCGCCGGTGTCGTTGACGTAGTACTCACGGCTGACCCGGTGGCCGGTGCGGGCGAGCACGCGGGCCAGGGCGTCGCCGTAACTCCCCCACCAGCCGTTGCCGACGTGGATCGGGCCGGTCGGGTTGGCCGAGACGAACTCGACCTGGACCGTCTCTCCGTGGCCGATGTCGGGACGGGCGTAGCCCTCCTCCCCCTCGGTCAGCAGGTCGGCCAGGGCCTCGTGCAGCCAGCCGTCGTCGAGGCGGAAGTTGATGAACCCGGGCCCGGCCAGGTCCACCGAGATGACGTGGGGCGGGGGATCGGACTCGAACACCTCGATCAGCGCCGTGGCGAGGGCCCGCGGATCGGTGCCGGCCCGCTTGGCCGTGACCATGCGCCACGTTGGTGGACCAGTCGCCGTGCTCGCGGCGGGCCGGCCGCTCGAGGTGGATCGCGGACTCGTCGAGGGCCAGGTCGAGGCCGTCGGAGGTGGCCACCGCACCGGCCGGCCGCGTAGACGGCTTCGGCGAGCTGCTCTCTTGTCGTCATGGCGTGCCGATCCACATCGTGCAGCGAGGATACGCGGTCCGTGGGCGACCACGGCGGGGACCTCGGTGACCTGCGGCACCGGCACTAGTGTTGGCACCTCGGTGGCGCAGCCCTCCGGCCTCTCCGAACGGCCGCCCGTCCCGCCATCGCCCCCGTAGCTCAGCGGATAGAGCGCCGGCCTCCGGAGCCGGAAGCGCAGGTTCGAGTCCTGCCAGGGGCACTGATGCCGGGGGCACTGACGGAGGCAGCGTGCCGCGGACGCTGCACCCCGACGGCGGCCCCGGGGTCGTAGGCTCCCCGATCACAGAGCATGCACTGACTGCATGGGCATGCGAGGGAGAGTGGGGACGCGATGGTAGGGACAGTCGACAAGAAGTGGCTCGCCGTGGTCGGAATTGTGACGATCATCGGGGTTGGCGGCACGATTGGTCTGGCGGAGAGTGCCGGAGCCTCCAACGGCGCCGCACCTACCCTGTCGGGCCCAATCACCACGGCCAAATTCACGTTCAACGTGTCCCTGAGTGGTCTTTCGCCCTCGGCGTTGGCGATTACCGGTTCCGGGCAGGCCGATTTCTCCAAGAACACTGCGGCCCTCTCGGTCAAGCTTCCGGCGGTTGTCGCTGCGCGCATCCCCGGTGGATCTGCGTCCCCCGAGACGATCAATGCCGTGCTGTCGGGTGGGACCGTCTATCTCGAAGTACCTGCTCTTGCATCCAAAGTCGGCGTACCGTGGATCTCGGTCGCGTTGCCACCCAAGGCCACGGCTGCCCTTCCCGGTGTCTTCACCAAGATCGCAGCTGCGCTCGGCGACGTGGACCGCATTGCTCAGTTTGCGGAAGCCCGTCACGCCGAGGTGACCTCATTGGGGGGCAACATCGTCGATGGCGTGAAGGTCGAGGGAACCAAGATCATCGCCACCCGCTCGCACTCGGGCATGACCCGCACTCTGACGACGACCCTCTGGGCGGACTCGTCCGATCACCTCGTCCAGGCCACGGTCAGTGCTTCCGGTGCCACCAAGAAGGGTCCTCTCGGACTGACGGCCACCGTCGATGCCGCCGGATACGGATCGCCCGTCACGGTCACGGTGCCCGCCCCTTCGAAGGTGAAGGCCATTCCGTTCTCCACCATTGCCATGTTCTTCGGCAAGGTCCTCCACCACCACCATCGCCTCTAGGGGCCTGCGACGTGGCGAAAAGGGCCAGGCCCGGAGCGGGGAGGCGGAACCCTGCTCCACGGGTCTGGCTCTTGCCCATCACGCTAGCAGGGATAGTTGCTGTTGCAAACAGTACTCTTCGGTAATTCCGCGCCACTCTCAGTGGCATCGATGCGGAGATCGTGACGGTGTAGTCCCGGACGTGTCCGGGCCGGGAATTGCAGAAGCCGACCTGTACCGCTCCAGGTCGGCTTCTGCATGGTTCCCGCCAAAGACCGAGGCCCGGGGTCCTGACCAGGTACGGGGGGTTTCGCCGGGGGGAGCGACGTGCCGTGCTCCGGACTGTCCGGGCCTCTGCAACTCATGATCGCAAGGCGGTGTCCAACCTGTGTCCAACTCGGGTCCCATCGGGCTCCGGGCCCTGGTCCAGACATCTGCAGCCTGTCGGGGCCGGGATCACTCCCCCGGGCCAGGCGGCAGCGTCGGTGAGCCGGGTCCCGTCCCACCACTGGACCGGCTTGGCCGGATTCCCCGGGTTCCCGTACCAGCCGGGGGGGAGGACGGGCGATGGCCGCGCAGCCTCGGGGTGGGACGGTTCGACCGCTTTGTCCTTGGGGGGAACCTCCTGGGGACGGACGGCCACGACGAGGAAGTACCCGAGGAGCAGCACCCCACCGAGCACCATCAGCCCGACCCCGAGATGGGCGGCGACCGAGTAGGCGGCGCAGCTGCGGGTGGTCACCGCCCCGTCGGAGAGCACCACCAGGTTGGTCGTGCAGCCGGAGGTTGCCGGGCTGAACGAGCGCGAAGGCGACCGTCCCCGCTCCGAGCGAGAACGCGCCCGCGACGGCACACCAGTTCCACCCCCGGCCCCTTCCCATACCCTTTCACGCTACCGGACGGACCCGCGCGGCGGAAGGTGGGCGTGGCGATCCCCGATTTCGCTCCGCCGGTGCCCGCCACCGGAGGGATGGTCACCTCCCGAGGCCGGTCACCCGCACCGTCACGTTGAACCGACCGCAGCCGGCGCCCACCTCCGGGGCGGCGGTGCCTTCGAGCACCTTCGGGACGCCGTGGTAGGCGCGACGGGACGGACCGCCGAAGACCACCAGGTCACCTGACTCGAGGGCCACGTCGGTCCATGGCCGCCCGCGCCCCGACGGGTTCCCGAAGCGGAAGACGCAGGTGTCACCCACGCTGAGGGAGACGACCGGGTCCGGGGATCGTTCGTCCCGGTCGACGTGCATCCCCATCCTCGCCCCCGGCCCGTAGAAATTGACCAGGGCGACGTCCGGTTCGAAGCAGCCCTCTCCGGTGATGACCGAGGGGTCGACCGCCCGGGCGTCGGCGACCGCGGCTCTGCTCGAATTCGGCGAGCCACTCCGGGAAGGGTGCGACCGGCCGGCCGTCACCGTCCTCGACGGTCGGCACGTACCGGTACGGGTACCAGTGCCAGCCGAGGCAGGTCATCCGCACCGACATGGCGCTGCCCCCTGGCATCCGTGGGGCACGGAACCCACCGCCGTCGTCGCCCCACCGCCGGCACCGCCCGCCAGCCCGCGTTGCGCTCCGGGGTCGAGCCAACCCGGTAGGTGCACGGCCCCGGGAGCCAGCCGGGTCGGCTCACGGGCGATCAACCTGGTCGCCGCCACCCCTCCCCCGCCCGGGGTCGCCGTCGATCCGGGGTCTCGTCGTCGGCCCACCGCACCACCCTGGCACAGCGGGCACCGGACGGTGCGAGCGCGGCTCAGTCGGTGGAGACCGGCTCGCGTCTCGCCAACCAGCGCAGGCGCGCGGCGCGTGCATCCCAGGAGTAGACGACGACCGTGCCCGCCAGCCGGTCGTGTAGCGCGTGGCGGTCCCGGTTGAGGAGGATGCCGATGAACCCGAGGCCGAAGACGAGGAAGCTCAGCGGGAGGGCGAGGGTGCGGATGACCGCTTGACGCGACCCGACGGGTGCCCGTCGGTTTGGACCACCCGGATCCCGAGCAGTGCCATGCCGATGGTCTTGCCCCCGAGCGACCACTGGTAGGCGAAGTAGACGAACTCCCAGACCACGAGGGCGACCAGGGCGAAGATCTGGTGCTTGTGCAGGGAGAACTGGTGCCCGGTGACCAGCTGGATGGCGAAGTCGATGCCGGCGATCCCGAGGCTGAACAGGCCCCAGGAGGCACCGACGTCCAGTGCGAAGGCGACCAGGCGGGTCACCGCGCCGGCGTAGTTCCCCTGGCGGCGGACGGGCTCGTCGGCGATCTCCTTCTCGGTCGTGGTCACGGTCCCTCCCCGGGCGCCACGGCCGGGTCGGGCGCCACGGGCGACGCTGACCCGACCAGGGCGGAGGGTCCGGCCGGCCACCCGGCGGCGGACCGCCGCAGGATCCGGTTCACCAACCGGGCCACGAAGTCGTCGAGACCCACGCCCTGGGCCCGCACCAGTCGAGCACCTCGGAGGCCACCCCGCTCGTCGACCGGGCGATGATGGTGCCGAGCTCGGTCTGTTCGACCAGGGCGTCGATGTCCACCCGATAGATGATCTTCTCGATGTCCACCCGCTCGATGAGCTTCTCGACGTCGACCCGCTCGATGATCTTCTCCACGTCGACCCGGCTCACGATGCTGTCGACGTCCACCCGTGCGAGCAGTGCATCCATGTCCACCCGGGCCAGCAGCCCGTCGATGTCGATGGCCTCGACCACCAGGCTCACGACCCGCTCGGCCACCGACTGGGCCAGGTGGTCCATGCGGCCGGAGCCGGGGAGCGGGCTCATCCGGCCCGGGTCGTCGTGGCCTGTTCCATGCCCTCAGCTTCGCATGGTGCCGGGGCCAGGAGGGGACTCTGTCCGGGAGCGGTGACCGTCGGACCTGGCCGGCGGCCAGGTCCTCAGGTGGCGGCGCGTGCCTTCAGCGCGTCGAGGGCGCGATCGGCGTGCACGTTCATCCGCACCTCGCTCTGGATCACCTCGAGGACCCGGAGATCGGGACCGATCACGAAGGTGGCCCGCTTGGTCGGTGACAGCTTGGTGAACCGGCGGCGCACCCCGAACTGGGTGGCCACCGCGCCGTCGGGGTCCGAGAGGAGCGGGTAGTCGAAGGAGTGCTTGTCGGAGAACTGCTTCTGCTTGGCCACCTGATCGGCGCTGATGCCGACCCGCTGGGCGCCGACCGCGTCGAATTCGGCCTTCATGTCCCTGAAATGGCAGCTCTCGATCGTGCAGCCGAACGTCATCGCCGCCGGGTAGAAGAAGAGGACCACCGGCCCGGACGCGGCCAGGTCGCTCAGCCTGCGCGGCGTGCCGTCCTCGTCGGGCAGCTCGAAGTCCGGTGCGAGATCGCCTTTCTCCATGAGCGGCAGGCTATCCAAGAGTGGGAAGTCCCGCCTCGGGCGCGGGATCCGGTCGGTGGGGAGCGACCATAGGATGCACAGATGCCCACCGCCATCGAGGCCGACAGTCTGGAGAAGACCTTCAAGGGCAAGCGCGAAGTGCGCGCCCTCGACGGGGTCAGCTTCGCTGTCGAGGAGGGGACGGTCTTCGGGTTGCTCGGGCCCAACGGCTCCGGCAAGACGACCGCTGTCCGAATCCTGACCACGATCATCCAGCCCGACCGCGGCACCGCCCGCGTGCTCGGCCACGACGTGCAGCGCGAGCCGGCGCTGGTCCGCAGCCTCATCGGCCTCGCCGGTCAGTATGCCGCGGTCGACGAGAACCTCACCGGGCGCGAGAACCTGCAGATGGTGGGCAACCTCAACCACCTCGAGCGCGCCCAGGTGTCCACCCGGTCCCAGGAGCTGCTAGAGCAGTTCGACCTCGCCGACGCCGGTGACCGTCCTCTCAAGACCTACTCGGGAGGCATGCGCCGGCGCCTCGACCTGGCCGCGGCCCTCGTCGCCCGCCCGACCGTCCTCTTCCTCGACGAGCCGACCACCGGGCTCGACCCGCAGAGCCGCAACGACCTCTGGGAGGTCATCGAGCAGCTGGTCGACGGCGGGACCTCCGTGCTCCTCACCACCCAGTACCTGGAGGAGGCCGACCGGCTGGCGAGCTCCCTCGCCGTGCTCGACCACGGTCAGGTCATCGCCGAAGGGACACCCGAGTCGATGAAGGCCGACCTCGGCGCGACGGTGCTCGAGGTCGGCTTCGCCCACATCGAGGAGGCCCGTCGTGCCGGAGCCCTCCTCGAGGACCTCGGCCCCCATCGCGCGCTGATCAACGGCACCGTGGTCGAGGTCACCGTGGACAACGGTCCGGAGGCGGCCATGCTCGGGCTCCGGTCCCTCGACGGCGGCGGGATCGTCCCGACCTCTTTCAATCTGCGCCAGCCGAGCCTCGACGACGTCTTCCTCTCGCTGACCGGCCACCGGACCGAGGAGGACGGGTCCGGGGACGGAGACGGGGACGGGGACCCGACCGGCCGTCGCCGCCGGCGGCGGATGCGTCAGGCGGAGGCTGCCATGCCGGTCGCGACCGGAGAGCTCGGATGACCACCACGGTGACCGCTCCGTCGCTCCCCCGGGCGCCGCACCCGACCGGTCCGGCCGCCAGGCTCCGCTGGGGCGTCTCGGACACGCTCACCCTGACCCGCCGCAACCTGCTGGCGGTCACCCGGATCCCCGAGGCGCTCTTCTTCTCGACGGTGCAGCCGATCATGTTCGTGTTGCTCTTCCGGTACGTCTTCGGCGGCGCGATCAGCACGCCGAACGGGAGCTACGTGAATTACCTCATGCCCGGAGTCTTCGTGCAGACGGTGGCCTTCGGCGCAGTGAGCACGAGCATCGGCCTTGCAGAGGATCTCCAAAAGGGCCTCATCGAGCGGTTCCGCGCCCTTCCCATGTCCCGCGGCGCGGTGCTCACCGGGCGCACCACCGCCGACGTGGTGCGCAACGTGTTCGTGGTCGTCATCATCAGCGTGGTCGGCTTCCTGGTCGGCTTCCGACCGACCACCGGTGTGCTGCCCTATCTGGCCGGGATCGGCCTCATCCTGGTCTTCGCCTACGCCCTCTCGTGGGGGTTCGCGGTCATCGGCCTCTCCGCCGCCAACAGCGAGACGGCCCAGGTGATGTCCTTCCCGCTCCTCTTCCCCCTCGTCTTCGTCTCCTCGGCCTTCGTGCCGGTCGACAAGATGCCGAGCTGGCTGCAGGGGTTCGCCACCTACCAACCGGTGAGCGTGACCATCACCGCCTGCCGGGCCCTGATGATCGGCGGCCCCACCGAGAAGTGGGTGGTCCAGTCCCTCCTCTGGACGGCGGTGCTCCTGGTCGTGCTCATCCCGCTCGCCGTCCACCGGTACCGCACCCGCACCTGACGTCGGGCACGCCGCGTTCGGGCCTGCCCGGGTGGTTCCCCGTTCCCGCCGACGCGGCAGAATGGGAGGCATGGCACCCTCCCCCCCCTCCCCCGACACCTTCGGCGCCCGCGGCAACCTGCAGGTCGGAGACACCGGCTACGAGATCTTCCGTCTCCGGGCGCTGGCCGACCGGTTCGATGTTGCCCGGCTGCCCTACTCGATAAAGGTCATCCTGGAGAACCTCTTGCGCCACGAGGACGGGGTGGCGGTGCGACCGGCCGACATCGAGGCGGTCGCCCGCTGGGGCGAGCATCCCGAGCGCCACGGGCTCGCCGGCGGCGGAGCTGCCGAGATCGCCCTCACCCCCGAACGGGTACTCATGCAGGACTTCACAGGGGTGCCCGGGGTGGTCGACCTGGCCGCCATGCGTGCCGCCCTCGCCGAGATGGGGGGCGACCCGGCCAAGGTCAACCCCCTGGTGCCGGTCGAGTTGGTCATCGACCACTCGGTCATCGCCGAGGTGTCGGGAACGCCCACCGCCTACGACGAGAACGTCGACATCGAGTACCGGCGCAACATCGAGCGATACCAGCTCCTGCGTTGGGCCCAGCAGGCATTCGACGGCTTCCGGGTCGTCCCCCCGGGGATGGGCATCTGCCACCAGGTCAACCTCGAATACCTGTCCCGGGTGGTGTTCGCCTCCGACGACGGTCGGGCCTACTGCGACACCCTGGTCGGGACCGATTCGCACACCACCATGGTCAACGGGCTCGGCGTGCTCGGCTGGGGCGTCGGAGGCATCGAGGCCGAGGCGGCCATGCTGGGCCAGCCGTTGTCCATGCTGCTCCCCCCGGTCCTCGGCTTCCGCCTGAGAGGTGAACAGCCGCCGGGGACCACCGCCACCGACCTCGTGCTGACCATCACCCACCTCCTCCGCCGGCACGGGGTGGTCGGCTCGTTCGTCGAGTTCTTCGGGCCCGGCGTGGCGACGGTGCCGCTGGCCACCCGGGCCACCATCGGCAACATGTCACCCGAGTACGGCGCCACCTGTGCCATCTTCCCCATCGACGACGTCACCCTCGACTACCTCCGCTTCACCGGACGCGACGACCACCACGTCGCCCTCGTCGAGGCCTACGCCAGGGAGCAGGGGCTCTTTCTCACCCCCGGGGACCAGGAGCCGGTGTTCACCGAGGTGATCGACCTCGACCTGTCGACCGTCGTGCCCAGCATCGCCGGCCCCACCCGACCCCAGGACCTGGTGCCGCTCGACCAGGCCCCCGCCGCCTTCCGAACCGCCCTCGGCCGGGCGCCCCGCTCGGCGCGGGCCGAGCTGGCCGACGGCACCTCGGCGGACGTCGCAGACGGCCACGTCGTCATCGCCGCCATCACCAGCTGCACCAACACGTCCAACCCCCAGGTCATGCTCGCGGCCGGCCTGGTCGCCCGCAACGCGGTCGCCCGTGGGCTCACCTCCAAGCCGTGGGTGAAGAGGACGCTCGCCCCCGGTTCGCGGGTGGTCATGGACTACCTCGACCGGGCCGGTCTCACCGAGCCGCTGGCCCGGATCGGCTTCGACCTGGTCGGCTACGGCTGCACGACCTGCATCGGCAATTCGGGACCCCTCCTCCCGGGGGTGTCCGAGGCCGTGGCGGACGCTGACCTCTCGGTCGCCTCGGTGCTGTCCGGCAACCGCAACTTCGAGGGTCGCATCCATCCCGAGGTGCGGATGAACTTCCTGGCGTCACCGCCGCTGGTGGTCGCCTACGCCCTTGCGGGCACCATGGACCTCGATCTCGTGACCGACCCGCTCGGTCTCGACCCGGACGGCACCCCGGTCACCCTGGCCGACCTGTGGCCGACGCCGGCGGAGATCACCGAGGCGGTGCGCGCCTCGCTCACCTCGCAGATGTTCCGCGAGCGCTACTCCTCGGTCTTCGACGGCGACGAGCGCTGGCAGGCCGTCCAGACCGCGGACGGGCACACCTTCTCCTGGGACAGCTCGTCGACCTACGTGCTCCGGCCGACTTTCCTCGAGGGGCTCGCGAGGACCCCGGCAACGGTGAGCGACGTTCTCGGCGCGCGGGTGCTCGCCAAGCTCGGCGACAGTGTGACCACCGACCACATCTCGCCGGCCGGTTCGATCGGCCCGAACACCCCGGCCGGCCGCTACTTGGCCGACCACGGCGTGCCGCGGTCCGAGTTCAACTCCTACGGTGCCAGACGCGGCAACCACGAGGTCATGGTCCGCGGTACCTTCGCCAACGTCCGCCTGCGCAACCAACTGGCCCCCGGCACCGAAGGCGGGATCACCCTCCACCTGCCCGACGGCGAGCAGACCGAGATCTTCGACGCGGCCGAGCGCTACGCCGCCGAGGGGGTCCCACTGGTCGTCCTCGCGGGCAAGGAGTACGGCTCGGGATCCTCGCGCGACTGGGCGGCCAAGGGGACCTCGTTGCTCGGGGTCCGTGCGGTCATCGCCGAGAGCTACGAGCGCATCCACCGCTCGAACCTGGTCGGGATGGGCGTGCTCCCGCTGCAGTACGCCGAAGGCCAGACCGCTGAATCGCTCGGGCTGACCGGCCATGAACTGTTCTCGGTCGCCGGGCTCGGCCAGCTCAACGAAGGGGCGACACCCAAGACGGTGGCGGTGTCGGCCGTCGACGGGAGCCGCACCGTCGAGTTCGAGGCCCTGGTGCGCATCGACACCCCGATGGAGGCCCACTACTACCGCAACGGGGGGATCCTCCCCTACATGTTGCGCCAGATGGCGGGCTGAGACCGGCCGGCTCCCGGCTCAGCGGGAGTCTGCCTCGCGCATCCGGCGGACCACCTCGTCGACCACCTCGCTGGTCGAGGCGCCGCCGCCCAGGTCGAAGGTGCGGATCCCGTCCGCAGCCGCGCCGAGGGTCGCCTCGCGGATCGAGCGGGCCGCCTCGGCGACCGGGAGACCGGGGGCGGTCGCGGCATGGTCGAGAACCGCGGCACACGCGAGCAGCATGGCCATCGGGTTTGCCACGTTCTTGCCCTGGAGGGACGGGGCCGTCCCGTGCGGGGCCTCGGCCATCGCCACAGTCGGCGCCAAGTCCTCGTCGAGGGCGAGCAGGATCGACTCGGCGCCGGCGATCGAACCGAACAGCGCGAGCACCAGGTCGGAGAGGCAGTCGCCGTCGCGGTTGAGTGCGGGGACCACGAGGGACTGGTCGTCGGCCTCGGTCAGCAGTCCGGCGTAGGCGGCGTCGATGAGCACCGGCCGGTAGGCGACCCCCGGGTGGCGTGAGGCGGCAGCGTCCATCTCCTCCTTCAGCATCCCCTCGTAGACGGTCGAGACCGTCCACTTCGGACCCCCGAAGACGCACGCCCCGAGATCCGACGCGGTCCGGAACGAGAACTCGGCGACCGCCCGGCAGACCGACCTCTCGATCCGCTCGGTGCGCCACGCCTGCTCGCCGGGTCCCCCGGGTGGCCCGGACCGTCCCTCGTCAGCGCCGTAGGCGTCACCCACGGCCATCCGCACCACAACGATCGGATGGACCACCGGAGCCGGTGGCACGACCCCGGGGATCCGCCGACCGGTGCGCACGATGACCGATCCGCCGACCCCTTCGCGCAGGATCCGGTTGGGCGACCCGACGTCGCCGGTGGTCGGGGGCGTGATGGTCGCCGCTTTGAGGCCGAAACCGGTGGCGCGCATCGCCTCGGCCGCGTCGGAGACCACTTGGTTGCGGGTGCGGCGGCGGTTCTCGAGGGAGAGGTCGAACCGGTGGAGGTCGACGGGGACGGCGAGTACGGAGGGGTCGAGCACCCGCAGGGCCTCCTCGAGCAGCTCCTGGCCCGTCTCGTCACCCTCGCAGACCACCAGCTGGATTCGGTCGGTCGGGGCGGCCACTAGGCGGTGTTCACCACGTGGAACGACTCGGCCAGCCGCCCTTCGGGCAGACCGGCCGCGAGGGCGGTCCCCGACATCCAGCTCCGCAGCAGGTCCTCGAGATGGTCCCCGTCGCCGACCTGGCTCCGGTGCGAGCGCAGCGCGGCCAACTTTCGGTCGAAGACGGCGGTGGCGTCGACCACCCGGTCGGCCCGTTCGGTCGCCATGATCCAGAGCTCGGGCACGGCGTGAGGCTCGAGGCCCTCCTCCAGCAGATCGGGGAAGGCGAACGGGTTGCGGGCGTCGGGGTAGACCGCGCACGCAGCGGCCTCGCCGGCAGCCAGGTGATCGGGGTGGCTGGCGTAGATGCGGGACCAGTTGCGCTCGGGCGACTGGGTCACGACCCGGTCCGGGCGGAGGCGGCGGATGACCCGGGCGATGGCGCGGCGCAGCTCGAGGCTGGCCGTCACCCGGCCGTCGGGGAACCCGAGGAAGGTCACGTCGGTGACCCCGACCGAGCGGGCGGCCACCAGCTGCTCCTCGCGGCGGATGGCGGCCATCTCCGTCCGGCTGATCGAGCGGTCCGAGCCGCCGGCGTCCCCGTCGGTGACGATGCAGTAGGCGACGTCGATGCCGCGCCCGGTCCACACGGCCACCGATCCGGCGGCGCCGAAGTCGACGTCGTCGGGATGGGCGGTCACCACCAGGATTCGGCCGACCGGCTCGGAGCCGTCGTCGATGGTCAGGGGTTGGACGGGGCGGTCGGCCACGGGGGTCTCCTCGTGCACCCCGGCCGCGGCAGACACCCCGTCCGTGACGACGGGCGGGGCAGGCGGGGTGCTGGTCAGGACTTCTCGGGCACCCAACCAGCCAGGTCGGCCAGGCGGGGGTCGTTGGAGAACATCTCGACGATGGGCATCCGGAGCCCGATCCGGGCCTGGATACGCTCGATCTCGAGGACCTGGTTCCACTGGACGAGCGTGACGACCAGGCCGGCCGCACCGGCCCGGGCGGTGCGGCCGGAGCGGTGGAGGTAGGCCTTGTGGTCCTCGGGCGGGTCGAAGTGGACGACCACGTCGACGGCGTCGATGTCGAGGCCGCGGGCGGCGACGTCGGTGGCCACCAGGGCATGCAGCTTGCCGTCGGTGAAGTCCTTCAAGGTGCGCTCGCGGTTGACCTGCCGGAGGTCGCCGTGGATGGCGGCGGCCCGGACGCCCTCCTTGCGCAGCTGCTCGACCAGGCGGTCGGCGCCGTGCTTGGTGCGCACGAAGACCAGGGCCTTCTCGGCGCTGCGGCAGATGGCGGCGCACACCTTCACCCGGTCCATCTGGTGCACCTCGAGGAAGCGGTGCTCCATGGCCTCGACGTCGTGTGTCGGCGAGGCCACCTCGTGGAGGACCGGATCGGTCAGGTAGCGGCTGACCAGGCGGTCGACGGCACCGTCGAGGGTGGCGGAGAACAGGAGGGTCTGGTGGTCGCGCTCGAGGCGGCGCAGCACCCACTCGACCTGGGGCATGAAGCCCATGTCGGCCATCCGGTCGGCCTCGTCGAGCACCAGGGTCTCGATGTCGGCGACGGACAGCTCGCCGCGGTCCCCGAGGTCGATGAGGCGGCCGGGGGTGGCGATGATCACGTCGACGCCGCGGCGCAGCCTCTTGATCTGGCGCTCGATGTCGGCCCCGCCGTAGACGGCGACGATCCGCAGACCGGTCGCCTCGGCCAGAGGCTCGAGCACCTCGCTCACCTGGACGGCCAGCTCGCGGGTCGGGACGAGGACCAGCGCACGGGGGCGGCCCGGCTCGGTGGACGGGGAGGCCATGGTGCGCTGGAGCAGCGGGACGCCGAAGGCCAGGGTCTTGCCGGAGCCGGTCTTGGCCTTGCCGCAGACGTCCCGGCCGGCGAGGGCGTCGACCACGGTCATGGCCTGGATGGCGAACGGGGCGTGGATTCCCTGCGCCTCGAGGGCCTCGACGATGGCGGGGTCGACGCCGAGTTCGGCGAAGGAGCACGTGGACCCGGTGTCGCCGTCGGCGTACGGGCGTGGACCCGGCAGGTCGAGGACGCGATCCGACGGATCGGTGATGGTGGTCATGGGGTTCGGAAACTCTCTCTCATCGTTCGGCGACGGCCGGAGCCGACCGTCGGCACCGTGCGAGTCACGGCGCCTGCGGGCCCGCCTCGGGCCATCGTCCGGGCCGGCGTGACCGACCAGAAGAACAGGATGAGGAAGACCCCGGTGGTGGGCACTCGCCCGACCACGATCCCCAGTGTACCCGTCCCACCCCCGTCACCTGGTCGATCCGACCCGGAGCGTCCCGATGCGGCCGTCGCTCAGGTGGTCGACGGCTCCCGGTAGACCTCGGCCCCGGCCTGGCGGAACTCGGCCGACTTCTCCTTGAGCCCGATCTCGACCGCGGTGGCGAGGTCCATGCCCTTGTCCTCGGCGTAGTCCCGGACGTCCTGGCTGATCCGCATCGAGCAGAACTTCGGGCCGCACATCGAGCAGAAGTGGGCCGTCTTGGCCGGGGCGGCCGGCAGGGTCTCGTCGTGGTACGACCGGGCCGTCTCGGGGTCCATGGCCAGGTTGAACTGGTCCTCCCACCGGAACTCGAACCGGGCCTTGGACAGGGCGTCGTCCCAGGCCTGGGCGCCGGGGTGGCCCTTGGCCAGGTCGGCGGCGTGGGCGGCGATCTTGTAGGCGATCATCCCCTGCTTCACGTCCTCCAGGTTCGGGAGGCCGAGGTGCTCCTTCGGGGTCACGTAGCAGAGCATGGCGGTCCCGGCCATGCCGATCACCGCGGCGCCGATGGCCGAGGTGATGTGGTCGTAGCCGGGGGCGACGTCGACGGTGAGCGGGCCGAGCGTGTAGAAGGGCGCGTCGTGGCAGACCTCCTTCTGGAGGGTCACGTTCTCCACGATCTTGTGCAGCGGCACGTGCCCGGGCCCTCGATCATGACCTGGACGTCGTGGCGCCAGGCGATCTCGGTGAGCTCGCCCAGGGTCGACAGCTCGGCGAACTGGGCCTCGTCGTTGGCGTCGGCGATCGAGCCGGGACGCAGCCCGTCGCCCAGCGAGAAGGCCACGTCGTAGGCGGCCATGATCTCGCAGATCTCCTCGAACCGGGTGTAGAGGAAGTTCTCGGTGTGGTGGGCCAGGCACCAGGCGGCCATGATCGACCCGCCCCGGCTGACGATGCCGGTGGTCCGCGGCGCGTCATCGGCACGTAGCGGAGCAGCACGCCGGCGTGGATGGTGAAGTAGTCGACCCCCTGCTCGGCCTGCTCGATGAGCGTGTCGCGGTAGAGGTCCCAGGTCAGCTCCTCGGGCGTCCCGTCCACCTTCTCCAGGGCCTGGTAGATCGGCACGGTGCCGATCGGCACCGGCGAGTTCCGCAGGATCCACTCGCGGGTGGTGTGGATGTCCGGACCGGTCGAGAGGTCCATGACCGTGTCGGCGCCCCAGCGGGTGGCCCAGGTCAGCTTCTGGACCTCCTCCTCGATCGAGGAGGACACGGCCGAGTTGCCGATGTTGGCGTTGACCTTGACCAGGAAGCGGCTCCCGATGACCATCGGCTCGGACTCGGGGTGGTTGACGTTGGCCGGCAGGATGGCCCGGCCGGCGGCGATCTCGTCGCGGACCACCTCGGCGGGCACGCCCTCGCGGGTGGCCACGAAGTCCATCTCGGTGGTGACCTCGCCCCTGCGGGCGTAGTGCAGCTGGGTCACCGGGGTCCCGGTCGAGCGCAGCGGGCGGCGTCTCGAACGGGAGAGCACACGGGGCGGCGCCGGCTGCGCGGCGCACCGCGGCCCGGCCGTCGTCGCGACGGTTGACCGGCGACCCTCGTACTCGGCGACGTCGCCGCGGGCGGTGATCCACGGCCCGCGCAGGCGGGGCAGGCCCACGGTGGGCACGGATCCCGGACCCGAGGTGTCGTAGAGGCGGACCGGCGGGTTGGGCGTGGCGCCGTCGCGGCCCGGCGAGTCGGCGAGGGCGACCTCGAGGAAGGGGACCCGCACCCCGCCGGGGCCGTCCACGTAGACCTTGGACCGGTTGTCGGGCGGTCCGGCGGGGCCGCCGTCCTGGCGGGGATCCTCAGTGGTGGGGCCTGTCGTCGAGTCGGTCATGGCCTGGTCGTCCCTTCGAACGGCGTCTGCCGAGTCTCCCACGACACCCGTCCCGGTCATCGGTCTGTGCCATCGTGGAGCTGTGCCATCGTGGTGCCGTCGCGGATCACCCGACGCCCAGCGAAAGGACGCCCATGGGAAAGCTCGCCGCCGGGGACAAGGCCCCCGCACTTCACCCTGCCCGACCAGGACGGCAAGCCGGTCTCCCTCCGGGACTTCGCCGGCCGGCAGGTCGTCGTCTACTTCTACCCGAGGGACGACACCCCCGGCTGCACCAAGGAGGCCTGCCAGTTCAACGACAACCTGGCGGCCTTCAAGCGGGCCAAGGTGCCGGTGCTCGGGCATCTCCGCCGACACCGCCGCCAAGCACCAGGAGTTCCGGACGAAGTACGGACTCAAGTTCCCGCTGCTCACCGACGCCGACCACGCGGTCGGGAGGCCTACGGGGCCTGGGGCGAGAAGACCCTGTACGGCAAGAAGACGATCGGCGTCATCCGGTCGACCTTCCTGGTCGCGGCCGACGGGACCATCGCCCGGGCCTGGTACCACGTGAAGGCGGACGGTCACGCGGCCAAGGTCCTGGAGGAAGCTGACCGGCTGACCTGACCGGATGACCTTCCTCGGAGCCCTCCCGGGCCCGGGCCGGCGAGCCGGGCGCCCGCGGGACGGACACTAGGGTGGCCCCATGCCGCCGGAGAAGCCGCACTGGACCGAGCTCCTCACCGAGGTGGTCACGTCCGGCCTCTGCACCGGGTGCGCCGCCTGCATCGTGGCCTGCCCCTACGACGTCCTCTCCTACGACGACACCGGGGGCAGGTACAAGCCCTTCCACATCGACGCCGAGGGAGGGCCCGACAGCTGCACCCACGGGGTCAAGGGCTGCACCATGTGCACCCGGGCCTGTCCCCGGTTCCGCCTCTGGGAGCCGGAGATCGACACCCACCTGCACGGACGGGAGCGGACCGGCGAGGAGGTGGCCGGGATCTCCTCCGACGTCCTGCTGGTGCGGGCCACCGACCCCGAGTGCACGCGGTGCGGGCAGGACGGCGGTCTGGTCTCGGCCCTGCTGATCTGGGCCCTCGAGCACGACGTGATCGACGCCGCCCTGGTCTCGTACCTCGAAGGGGACGGCTCGACCTGGAAGGCGGTGCCCGGCGGTGGCCACCACCCGGGCGGAGGTGCTGGCCGCCGCCGGCTCCCGCTACACCTACTCGGCCAACCCGCTCGCCTACCCGCAGGCCATCGAGGCCGGGGCCGAGCGGATCGCCCTGGTCGGCATGGGATGCCAGGCCTCGGCGCCGCCGGTGATGGCGGCCCGCAAGGCGGGCAAGATCGCCCGCCGGCTGTCGCTCACCATCGGGCTGCTGTGCTCGAAGACCTTCGACGACGCCATCTTCCCCGAGCTGTTCGAGGCCACGCTACGGGATCGCCCGGGCCGACATCGCCAAGATGAACATCAAGGGGGTCTTCCAGGTCTGGACACGGGACGGCGGGTTCCACGAGATCCCCCTGAAGGAGGCCCACGCCTGGACCCGCGAGGGATGCACCACGCTGCCCGGACTTCGCCGCCGAGCACGCGGACATCTCGACCGGTGGGATCGGCGCGTTCAACGACTGGACACTCACCATGGTCCGGACCGACAGGGGCAGGGAGCTCCTCCAGGGCATGATCGACGACGGCGCGGTCGAGACCCGGCCCGGCGACGACGACCCGGGGGCCATCGCCCTGCTCCACCGGCTGGCCCGGGTCAGCCGCCGGCGCTGGCCGGAGACGGCGGTGCCCATGCCCCGCCGGCTGCCGGTCCGCACCTGACCGGGGACCGCAGCGGCCCCACGCTCGACCCGGCCGGCAAACGCGGCACGGTGCGCCAGGCGGGACCCGTCGTGAGAATCGCTTAAGAATCCCCGGGAAAGGTCCGATTCCCGTCACCGGAGGTGGGCGCGGGACGTACAGTTACCCAGGTCGTTCGCACACCTGCCGTCACCACATCCCGGTGGCCTCACCGCAGGTAACGCTGCGTACCACACATCGTCCGTTCATCGTCGGAGCGCGGGCGCCCCTGGCGCTCGTCCCACTTCTGGAGGACCATCCCCTTGTTCGCCGCCCTCGGACGGTTCACCGTGCGCTTCCGCTGGCTGGTGGTCGCGGCGTGGATCGTCGCCACCGTGGCCCTGGTGGCGGGACTCCCCTCCCTCTCCAGCGTCGAGAAGAGCAGCAACTCCGATTTCCTGCCCGGCCACTCGGCCGAGCGTCCGGCGGGCAACCTGGCCGCCGCCTTCCAGCTCGACGCAGGCCTCCCAGGCGATCCTCGTGGCCGCCTCCACCACCGGGCCGCTCGACCGCGGCCGACAACGCCGCCATCGACCGGGCCGAGCAGGCCATGCGGCCAGCGTGCCCCGGGTCACCACGCGTCGCCGACCAGGGGCTGTCGGCCAACGGGCGGGCCCGCCAGGCGATCGTCGACCTCGCCCTGCCGCTCCCGGACAGGTCGGCGGCGGCCACCGACGCGGTCGACCGGATCCGGTCCACCTTCACGACCTCCCGGCCGCCACCCCGGGCTGGCCATGCACCTCACCGGGTCGGCGGCCCAGGCCGTGGACCAGCAGAACCAGACACGGCCAGACCCAGAAGCTCACCGAGCTGCTCTCGGTGCTGTTCATCGTGCCTGCTCCTGTTCCTGACCTTCCGGGCCCTGCTCGCCCCGTTCGTCGCCCTGCTCCCCTCGGCGGTGGCCCTGATCGCCGCCGGTCCGCTCATCGCCGCGTCCACCCACATCGGCGTGCAGGTCTCCGACCTCACCCCGATCCTGCTCATCGTGGTGATGCTCGGCGCGGGCACCGACTACGGGCTGTTCCTCATCTTCCGGGTCCGCGAGGAGATCCGGCGCGGCACGGACCGGCGACGACGCCGTCGCCTTCTCGCTGTGCAAGGTCGGCGAGTCGATCACCTTCTCGGGCCTGACCGTCATCGGCCGCCCTGGCCACCGTGGTCATCGCCACCTTCGGGCTCTACCAGGGGCTCGGCCCGGCGCTGGCCATCGGGATCGCCGTGGCGTTGCTGGCCAACCTCACCCTGCTGCCGGCCCTGCTGGCCATCTCGGCCGGAGCGTGTTCTGGCCCCGGATCCCGGTCGCCGGTCCGGTCCGGCAGCGGGGCCTGGGGCCGGATCGCCGGCAAGGTGGTGGGCCGCCCGGTGCGTCACCCTGGTGGTCGGACTGGTCATCTTCGGCGGCCTGCCCTCGTCGATGCTGGCCTACTCCCCCACCGGGTTCAACGACCAGCCCGCGCCGGCCCCTCCGACTCGGGGCAGGGCCAGGTCGCTGCTGACCGCCGACTACCCGACGGCCGAGTCCGATCCGACCGACGTCGTGTTCCGGCTGCCGACCTCGGTGTGGGACGAACCCGCAGGTCCTCGCCACCGCCGAGCAGGGCCTGGTCGAGCTCCGGGCAGTTCTTCTCGGTGTCACCGGTGCCCTCGACCCCAACGGCGCGACGGTCACCGCCGACGACCTGGCCGACGCCCAGCGCTCAGCTGGCCGGGCAGGGCCCGACCGCCGACCTGCCGCTCGCCGCCGCCCGGCGGGTTCGACCGTGCCGGTCGACGCCTACGCCGCCTACCAGGCCTCCGCCCAGTACATCAGCGCCGACGGGCGGACCGTCCTGTTCCCGACCTCGCTCGCGGCCGGCTCGTCGACCAGCACCGTCGGCGGCGCCGGCCGTTCCCGCCGTGCGCGCCGCGGTCTCGACGGTCGGGCGGTCGATCGGCGCCACCGCCTCCGGGGTCGACGGGCGACGCCGCCGCTGGCCGCCGACGTCGGGCGCCTCTCCGGCACGACCTGATGCGGATCATCCCCATCGTGATGCTCGTGCTCGGCCTGCTGCTGGCCATCGTGCTGCGCAGCCTGGTCGCCCCCCTCTACCTGGTGGCGAGCGTCGGCCTCTCCTACCTGGCCTCGCTCGGCTTCGCCGTGCTGGTCTTCGTGGTCATCGGCGGCCAGGACGGGATCAACTTCGTGCTGCCGTTCTTCATGTTCATCTTCATCATGGCCCTCGGCCAGGACTACAACATCCTGGTCATGACCCGGATCCGCGAGGAGGCCCACCACGCGCCCGATCCGGGTGGCCGTGCGCCGCGCCGTCGAGGCCACCGGCACCACCGTGACCTCGGCCGGCCTCATCCTGGCCGGGACCTTCGGCGTGCTGACCGTCACCGGCAACACCCAGATCGCTGGAGATCGGGCTCGGGCTCGCCGCCGGCATCCTGCTCGACACCTTCTTCGTCCGGACCCTGCTGGTCCCGTCGGTGGTGGTGCTGCTCGGCCGGTGGAACTGGTGGCCGTCGCGGCTCTGCCGCGAGGACCACGACCACGGCCCGGTGCTGCCCGACGGGCGGCGGTCCGGAGTGGCGGTCGCCCCAGCCGACGTCCGTCGACTGCCGCAGGTGCCGACCCGCGTGCTGACCGGCGGCGGAGCCGGAGCCGAACGAACCCCGGTCGCCGCCGACCTCGGGGCTGACCGTCCGTCAGCGGGCGGTCGGGCACCGGGAGCGACCGAGTACGGTGAGCGGGCGTGGCCAGCCGACCGAAACCCCCGAGCGACCCACGGTGGTCCTGCTGGTCCGCCACGGCAGGACGCCGACCACCGGCCAGGTGCTGCCCGGGACGGGCCGCCGGGACTCCACCTCTCCGACGAGGGCCAGGCCCAGGCCGAGGCGGTGGCCGGGCGCATCGCCGCCCTGGTCGAGCCGAGGCACGGACCGGCCGGTGGCCGTCTACGCGTCGCCGCTCGAGCGCACCACCGAGACGGCCCGGCCCATCGCCCGGCCGCTCGGCCTGCGGGTCCGCTCCGACCGGGGTCTGCTCGAGTGCGACTTCGGCGAGTGGACCGGCGCCAAGCTCGCCGACCTGGCCAAGAAGCCGGAGTGGGCCACCGTCCAGCGCAACCCGAGCGGCTTCCGCTTCCCGGGCGGCGAGTCCTTCCTCGAGATGCAGACCCGGATGACCTCGGCCCTCGACCCGCCTGGTCGCGCTGCCACCCGGGCGAGACGGTGGTGGCCGTGTCCCACGCCGACCCGATCAAGGCGGCGGTCGCCCAGGCGGCCGGCACCCCGCTCGACCTGTTCCAGCGGCTGACGGTGGCGCCGTGCTCGGTGTCGGCCATCGCCTACACCGGCGGCGGCCCGTTCGTGCTGACCGTCAACTCCACCGCCTCGCTCGAGCGACCTGGCCGATCGGCAGTGACCGAGGGCTACGACCTCGTCCGCCCGACCGGCTCACCGTCGGCACCGTCGGCCCCGTCGGGAGCCGCCTCTTCCTCCTCCAGTGCCGCGCAGGGCGCGACCCTGCTGACCCTCAAGATCGAGAAGCAGCAGGTGGCCGCCATGGCCGACTACCTGGCCCGGGTGGTGAAGGACCAGCAGCGGCCCGGCCACCTGCCCGACGACCAGCCCCTCGAGGAGCCGGCCGAGCCGGCCTGGGCCGTCGGGACGATCGGCGTCTCCTTCGACGAGGCCGAGGACCGGGTGGTCCTGGTCATCGAGGAGCTGGTCCCCGAGAGGCGAGGCGGGAGCCATCGCCCGGGTGTCCATCACCCGCGAGCAGGCGGCCGCCTTCTCCATCCAGGCCACCCGACTGGTCGAGTCCGGACGGCCGCCCTGCCCGCTGTGCGGCTCCCCGCTCGACCCCTCCGGACACGAATGCCCGCGGACCAACGGCCACCGTCCACCGGCCGTGTGAGCGGGTGGCGGCCCGGAGACCGGTCCGTCGCTCGAGGAGGCCGGCCGGCTGCTGGCCACCCGTGAGCTGACCGTCGAGGGCCGCCTGCCCTGGAGCTCCAACCTGACCTTCCTGGTCGCGTCGAGGAGCGACCGGTGACGACGGCGCGAGCGAACCCGGCCCGCTGCAGGCCGTCTACAAGCCCCACCGGGGCGAGCAGTCGCTGTGGGACTTCCCCGACGGCCTCTACCGGCGGGAGGTGGCCGCCTACCGCTGTCCGAGGCCCTCGGCTGGGGTCTCGTCCCGCCGACCGTGCGTCCGCGACGACGGCCCCGTTCGGGCCCGGCTCGCTCCAGCTGTTCGTCGAGGCCGACTACGAGCGGCACTACTTCACCCTGCTCGAGGAGGGCGGCCGCGAGGACGAGCTCAGGACCTTCTGCGCCTTCGACGTCGTGGCCAACAACGCCGACCGCAAGAGCGGCCACGTCCTGGTCGCCGCCGACGGGCGGCTGTGGGGCATCGACCACGGGCTGTGCTTCCACGCGCAGCACAAGCTGCGCACGGTGATCTGGGACTTCGCCGGCGAGGAGGTGCCCGAGTGGATCGTCGACGACCTCGAGCGGCTGGTCGCCTGCGGACTGCCCGGCGACCTCGACGGGCTGCTCGTCGGAGCCGAGGCCGAGGCGCGTGCTCGACCGGGCGGCCCGGCTGGTCGCCGCGGGGTCTTCCCCGAGCCGGTCGGCGACCGGCCGCCCTACCCGTGGCCGCTGGTCTGACCGTCCGGGGCGGCCTCGGAGCCGACCGCCCGGCGCCGGGTCAGGCGGGTGAGCTGGACGTGGAAGCTCGGCGTGGATGGCGGCGATGACCGCGGCGGCCAGACGGGCACCGCCGCCCGGGGTGAGGTGGATGCCGTCGGGGGTGCGGACGTTGATCTCGGCCCCGAGGCTCGGGCAGGTAAGGCGGCGAAGCCGCCCTGCCGGTCACCGAGACGCCGGACCGACGAGAGGTAGCCGGCCCCGCCCGGTCGGGCTGGCCACCTGGCCCTGGACCAGGCTGTTGAGGTGCCTGCATCGCGGCGTCGAGCCCCGGGTCTGCATCGGGGGCATGCCCACCCACAGGACGTGGGCCCCGGCGGCGTTGGCCTCGGCGATGAAGGCGGCCACCCGGGCGGAGTAGGCGGCGTCCCAGCCGGGCTGGCCGAAGGGAGGCTGCCGTCTGGCGTCACCAGGCCCTGGGGGTCGTTGGCCCCGATCATGACCACCACCAGGTTCGGCTGCTGGTTGGTCAGGTCGACCTGGAGCTCGGCCGGCCAGTTGAAGTAGTCGGGCCGGGTCAGTCCGGTGTCGATCCGGCCGTCGAGGTAGGTGGTCACGTCGCCGTAGGCGGCGAGCGTGTTGACCAGCGGCTGGCCGAGGTCGAGGCCGACCGAGTCCCCGACGATGAGGACCCTGAGCGGCGTCGGCCGGCGTCGGGTGTAGATTGAGGACCGGGCAGGGTGGTGGTGGTCGCGGCCGTGGACCCGTCGGACCGGTCGAGCCGGCAGGCGGGTGCGGGCCCGGCGGCCCGCGGTGGGCACGGCGAGCGAGCGGGCCGCCGCCGGGGGTGCGGCCGAGGGCCCGGTCGGTCCAGCCGACCACCGACGAGAGCCCGAGGGTGCGGCTCAGGGCGGCGACCGGTCCGACCACGTCGAGCGAGACGGTCCGGCGGGTGCCGAGCGGCGACACCTGGGCCGAGTGCTGGAGGCTGGGGGCGTCGAGCAGGAACCAGAGCCCGAAGCAGACGACCCCGACGATCAGCACCCGGGTCCAGGGGACGCCCGCGGAACGGCAGGCGCTCCCAGAAGGCGTGGTCGCCGGAGAGTCGGGCCGGCGGCGCGGTCCGCCCCGCCGACGCCCGGCGACGGCGTCGCCCGGTGGGCCGGTAGGAGTCGGGTCGTCCTCGGACCAGTCGTAGGCGATGCCCGGGTGCTCCGTCGGCGGGGTCGGCCGGTGGCGGCGTGGGTGCGGAGGCACGGTCAGAACCGGTAGTAGATGAACGGGGCCACGCCCTGGGGGCCGAGCGTGGTGATGGCCAGGAGCACCAGGCCAAGTATGCCGCCCTGGACCACCGGGCGGCGGTCGGCGAAGGCCCGCCGGACCCGGTGCAGCCAGTCGTCGGGCAGGTACTGGCTGGCGATGCCGGACGGCGATGGCCAGCGCGGCCAGCGGCGTCACCAGCGGCGAGGGAGCCCCCACCCGACCACCAGCCGGCCGAGCATGGCGAAGGCGTTGCCGAGGGTGTCGGCCCGGAAGAAGAGCCACCCGAGGCAGACCACCTGGAAGGTCACGAACCGGGCCCAGGCCACTGCGGCGCGGGCCGACCGGCTCGGCGGGCAGCCCGCGGGCAACCCGGACCGCCCGGCGGCGCCGGCCGATGATCTGGCCGACCCCGTGGTAGGCGCCCCAGAGCACGAACGTCCACGACGCGCCGTGCCACAGACCGCCGAGCAGCATGGTGACCAGGATGTTGAAGGAGACCCGCCATTCGCTGCCCCGGTTGCCGCCGAGCGGGATGTAGAGGTAGTCGCGCAGCCAGAAGGAGAGCGTGATGTGCCACCGTCGCCAGAAGTCCTGGAGGTCGATGGCCGTGTAGGGCCGCCGGAAGTTGACCGGGAACCGGAAGCCCATCAGCAGGGCGAGCCCGATGGCGATGTCGGTGTAGCCGCTGAAGTCGGCGTAGATCTGGACCGCGTAGCCCCAGATGGCGAACAGGACCTCGAGGGCGGAGTGCTGGTGCGGATCGGCGAAGACCGGGTCCACCACGTAGGTGGACAGGTACGACGAGAGCACCACCTTCTTGGCCAGTCCGGCTGCGATGAGCCAGAAGGCCTCCACGTAGTGGACATCGGTCGGGTCGCGCATGGCCCGGATCTGGGGGAGCAGCTCGGTGCCCCGGACGATCGGCCCGGCGATCAGGTGGGGGAAGAAGGAGAGGTAGACGGTGACGTCGATGCCCCGGGCCGGCCGGAGCACGCCGCGGTAGATGTCGACCACGTAGCTGATGGCCATGAAGGTGAAGAACGAGATCCCGACCGGCAGGGTGACGTCCAGAGCGGCAGCGGACGGCCGAGCCCGAGGGAGTGGGTCAGGTTGTCGAGGTTGACGGCCACGAACCCGAAGTACTTGAACCACGCGAGCAGGCCGAGCAGCAGCCCGAGGGTGACCCAGAGCGTCGACCACTCGCCGCCGGCCGGTGGCCGGGTCGACCAGGCGGCCCCCGACGTAGGCGATCGCGGTCGAGGCGGCCAGGAGGAAGATGAAGCGCCAGTCCCACCACGCGTAGAACACGTAGCTGGCCACGACCATGAAGGCTTTCCACGGTCCGGCGTAGGGGATGAGCAGCCACTGCACCGTGAAGACCACGGCGAAGAAGATGGCGAAGTCGATGGTGGGAAAGAGCACGTGACCGTGGTTCGGACAGGGAATGGACGCCAGGTTCTGGTCCGGGCGGCAGCTGTCCGGACACTACCTGGTCGCCTCAGCGCCCTCCGTGACCGCCGACAGGCTGGGCGGGCGCCCGTGTGAAGCCACGCCGGTGGTGATGCACCGCGGTCATTCCCGCCACCGGGTCGCGCCGCCGGGGGTCATCCCGCCCGGGTCGGAGCGGTCAGCCGCGGGCCTTGATGGCCTCGATGAGCTTCGGGAGCACCTTGTGGACGTCGCCCACGATGCCGAGGTCGGCCACCTGGAAGATCGGCGCGTCCTGGTCCTTGTTGATGGCCACGATGTTCTTCGAGTTCTTCATGCCCACCATGTGCTGGGTGGCGCCCGAGATGCCGCAGGCCATGTAGACGGTGGGCTTCACCGTCTTGCCGGTCTGGCCGACCTGGTGCGAGTAGGGGACCCAGCCGGCGTCGACGATGGCACGGCTGGCCCCGGCCGCGCCGTGCAGCAGCGTGGCCAGCTGCTCGATGAGGGCGTAGTTGCTCCTTCTCGCCCAGGCCGCGGCCGCCGGAGACGACGACGTCGGCCTCGTCGAGCTTCGGTCCGGTCCGCTCCTCGACGTGGCGGGCCACGATCCTGGCGCCGTCGGTCGCCCCGGTGTCGGGAGCCGCCGCGCCGACCACGGCCGCCGGGGCGCCGCCCGAGGGCTCGGCCGGGAACGACTTGGCCCGGATGACGAAGATGCCGGGACCCTCGCCGGTGAACCTGGCGGTGAGGATCTCGACGCCGCCGAAGATGGCGTGCTGGCTGACGAGGCAGCCGTCGACCTCCGGTCAGGCCGACCACGTTGGTCAGCACGGGCGGTCGAGCGCACCGAGAGGCGGCCGGCGATGTCGCGCCCGTCGTAGGTGGCGGGCAGCAGGATGGCGTCGGGGCCGGCGCCGGCCGCCACGGCGGCGGCGATGGCCGCGGCCACCGGCGCCCCGGGCAGCGAGCCGCCCAGGTCGCCCACGTCGTGGACGGTGGTGGCGCCGTACTCGCCGAGGGCGGCGGCGAGCGCCGCGGTATCGTCGCCCCAGGCGACGGCCTCGACCGTGTCGGCCAGGGAGCGGGCGTGGCTGACCAGCTCGAGGGAGGTGGTGGTGGGGGCGCCGTCGACCACTTCGGCGACGACCCAGATCTTGGCGATGGACATGTTCGGTTGTTCTCCTGACCCGGTCCCTAGAGGACCTTGAGCTGCTCGAGGAACTCGATGACCCGCAGGTGACCCTCGCCCTCGTCGACGACGATCTCACCGGCGGCCCGGGCCTCGGCCGGGGCCACCTCGGTGATCTCCTGGCGGGCGCCGGCGGCGCCGACCTGTCCGGCATCGAGGCCGAGGTCGGCGACGGTCAGGTTCTCGACCGGCTTGGACTTGGCGGCCATGATCCCCTTGAAGGACGGGTAGCGGGGCTCGACCACGCCGGCGGTCACCGTGACGACCGCGGGCAGCGGGCACTCGACCTCGTCGTAGCCGGCCTCGGTCTGGCGCTCGACCTTGACCGTGCCGCCGTCACCTCGACCTTCTTGGCGAAGGTGACCGAGGGGAGGCCGAGGAGCTCGGCGATCTGGACCGGGGTCGTGCCGGTGTAGCCGTCGGTCGACTCGGTGGCGGCCAGGATCAGGTCGGGCTCGGCCCGCTTGATGGCGGCGGCGAGCACCTTGGCGGTCCCGAGGGCGTCGCGTGCCGGCGAGGGCCGGGTCGCTGATCAGGATGGCCTTGGCGGCGCCCATGGCCAGCGCGGTGCGCAGGCCCGACACCTCCCCGTTGGGGGCCATCGAGACCAGGGTCACCTCGCCCCCACCGGCGGCATCGGCCAGCTGCAGGGCCATCTCGACGCCGTAGGCGTCGGAATCGTCCAGGATCAGCTTTCCGTCCCGGACGAGGTTCTTCGTCCCCGGATCGAGCGCCGGCGGGGCGGCGGGATCGGGGATCTGCTTCACACAGACGACGACGTTCATGGCCGTGCATTGTTGACGAAAAACGGCCCGTCCGACCAATCGGGGCGCGATCCCAGGTCAGGACCGCAGGGAGCCCTGGTCGGGTCCGCGTGGCGGCTGGTCGCCGCCTACCCCCGGCCGAGCACGGCACGGGCGATGGCCACGTCGTCGGTGATCACCGTGTCCACCCCGGCAGACCGGCGCGAATCGAGTCGCTGCCTCGTCGGCCACCGTCCAGGCGGCAACCGCCAGACCGGCGGCGTGGGCGGTGGCCACGGTCGCGGCCGTCGACCAGGCCGACGGGAGGTGCACGGCGGCACAGCCGAGATCGGCGGCGGCGGCGATGCCTGGCCAGCGGGTCGAACGACGAGACGACCAGCAGCCCGGTGGGCACGGCGGGCCGGTGGCCCGCACCGCCGACAGGGCGCCCGACCAGAACGACGAGACGACCACCGACCCGGTCGCGGCCCGACGGCCTCGACCAGGTCCGCCACGGCACGGGCGGCGTGCTCGTCGGGGTCGAAGCCCGGCTCGTCGGGCAGGTTCTTGATCTCGATGTTGACCACCATGCCGGCGCACGCCTCGAGCGCGTCGGCCAGGAGGGGCACGTGCCGGCGGGCAGGTCGGCGGATGGCAGGTCGCAACGGCCCCGCGCCGTCGATCGCGGGGTCGTGGTGGACGGCCAGGCCGCCGTCGGCGGTCAGCCGGACGTCGAGCTCGACGCCGTCGGCGCCCAGCGGCCGGGCCCGGGCGAAGGCCTCGAGCGTGTTCTCCCGGATCCCGGCGGCCGGGTCGGGGCTCCCCCGGTGGGCCTGGACGTGCGATCGGATGTGCCACGCTGCGCACTCTCCCCGACACCCGACGCGAGCACGCTGCCGCCAATGTGCTCACAATCCCACGTGGACAGCCCCAAAACTGCTTGCAACCGTGGGGGCCGCTGGATACTCTAGTGAACGAACCCTGAACGGCCGGTGACACCTTTGGCGCCGAGCTATGTGAAAGAAATCACAAGAGGGAATCGGAACTGATGAGTGGAGGAAATCAGCGTGGCCCTCATGTGGAACCGCACGGTCGAGTGGGACGAGGGCGACTGGCGGCAGTTCGCCGCCTGCCGGAGCACCGAGCCCGACCTGTTCTTCCCCATCGGGACCACCGGGCCCGCCGTCGACCAGATCGAGTCGGCCAAGCGGGTCTGCCGCGGCTGCGAGGTCCAGGAGACCTGCCTCGACTTCGCCCTGGCCACCAACCAGGAGTCCGGCGTCTGGGGCGCGACCTCCGAGGAGGAGCGCCGCAAGCTCCGCAAGGCCTGGCTGGCCGCCCGCCGCCGGGCCTCCTGAGCTCGCCGTCGCTGCTCACCGGCCGCCTCCCGAGCTCGCCTCTCGACGCTACTGCCCGATCGGCTGCGGGTCGCGCGACCGGCAGCTCGATGACCACGACGGTGCCGTTCGCGCCGGTCCCCGACCCGGCCGGTTGCGCATGGCGATGGTGCCGTCGAGCTGGCTGCGCACCAGGTCGCGGACGATCGAGAGGCCCAGGCTCTGGGTCTCGTCGATGTCGAATCCGTCCGGCAGGCCCGGAGCCGTCGTCGAGGACCTCGACCCGGAGCACGCCGCCGTCGTGACGACAGGTCCACCTGGATGCGTGCCGGTCGAGCGCGCCCGGTCGCCGTCGGACGCGTCCCCGTCGTGCTCCCCGTCCTCCTCCGCCTCGAAGTCCACGAAGGCGTGCTCGATGGCGTTCTGGACCAGCTCGGCCAGCACCACGGCCAGCGGGGTGGCCACGTCGGCCGGCACCTCGCCCAGGCCGCCGGTGACCTCGAAGGTGAGGTGACGGGAGACCACCGAGTCCTCGGCCATGCGGATCAGCGAGGTCACGATCTCGTCGAAGGGCACCTGGTCGCTGGGCTCCCGGGAGAGGATCTCGTGGACGATGGCGATGGACCGCACCCGGCGCTCGGCCTCGAACAGCGCCACCCGCCCGCCGCCGGGCGGCAGCCGCCGGGCCTGCAGCCGCAGCAGGGCCGAGATGGTCTGGAGGTTGTTCTTGACCCGGTGGTGGACCTCGCGGATGGCGGCGTCCTTGGAGAGCAGCAGCCGGTCGAGGCGGCGGAGTCGGTGACGTCGCGCAGCAGGACGATGCAGCCGGTCACGTCCTGTGCCTGGATGAGCGGGATGCAGTGGAGCAGGACGGTCACGTCGGGACGGCGCTCGACCTCCTCGACGACCGGCAGCGCCGAGGCCAGCGCCCACTCGATGGCCGACTCCTCGATCCCGAGGTCGGTGAGCCGGCGACCCTCGATCTGGGAGTACATGCCCATCCGGTGGAGGGCGTTGGTGGCGTTCGGCGAGGCGTAGCGGACCCGGCCCTCCTCGTCGACGAGGACCACGCCGTCGCCGACCCGGGGGGCCTCCTCGGTCGCCACCTCCTCGCTCGGGAACGGGAAGGTGCACTCGGAGAGCATCACGGCGAAGCGGTTGAACACGTCCCGGTAGGTGCGCTCGAGGTGGCCGGGCCGGCGGCCGGCGCCGGCCGACAGCCGTGCCAGCACGGCCACGGTGGTCCCCTCGCAGCGCACCGGGATGCAGTGGAGGCGGACCGGCTCGCCCGCCGAGCTCGAGCACCATCTCGCCCCGGGCGGACTCGCCGGACTCGAAGGTGAGCACGACCAGCGGCCAGACGTCGGCGTCGACCGTCTGGCCCACCAGGTCGTGCTCGACCACCGTGGAGCTGTTGGACGGGCGCATCTGCCCGAGGATGACCAGCTCGAGCCCCCGCGTCCGGGGATCGCCGCTCGGCGGGCGCCATGGGCGCCATGCAGCACCAGGTCGGAGAAGGAGAGGTCGGCGAGGATGCCCCAGGTGCCGAGGAGCCGCTGGAGGTGGGCGAGCTGGTCCTCGTCCAGGTTGGTGCGCTCGAAGGCGAGCTCTGCGGGGGTGGCCACGCTCAGCCCCCCGGGCGACTGGACGGCGCGGACGTGACGGCCGGCGGCCGGACCGCCGATCGGGACCGTCCGTGGCTGTCGGTCGCGGAAGCCGCGCAGCGTGTCGACCCCGGCGGCGAGCAGGAGCTCCCGGAGGTCGTCGGCCCGCTCGGCCACGTCGGGCAGGGTGTGGGCGTCCGAGGCGGTGGTGAGCGGCACGCCGCGGTCGACGAAGCGCCTGAGCAGCGGGGGTGCCGGGTACTCCTCCCCCACCGGCTTGCGCCAGCCGGCCGAGGAGACCTCGGCGGCCATGCCCGAGCGAACGGCGGCCTCGGTGATCCGGTCGTAGAACTCGTCCGGGCACGGCGGGGACGTGGCCGGCGATCTTGACCAGGTCGGGATGGGCGAACACGTCGCACACGCCCGAGGCGCCGAGCTCCTCCATGGCCCGGGTGTACTCGTCCCAGACCTGGTCGACGTCCCGGTGGTCCCACTCGGCCAGCACCTGGCGGGTCGCTCAGCACGTCGAACCGCCAGGTCCCGAGCCAGTGGACCGAGCCGAGCAGGACGTCGAAGGGGTAGCCGGCGAGCAGGTCGGCCACGTCGTCCATCCGGTCCTGGTAGTAGTCGACCTCGAGGCCGAGCACGACGGGCAGGCCGGCGGCCTTGACCGCTTCGACCACCTCGACGTAGTCGTCGAGGTCGACCCGGGCGTGGTGGTCCCAGTAGGCGGCCATGCCGGGACGCAGCGCCTCGCCGGGCAGGTCGTCCCAGAAGCCGCCGAGCCGGTCCTTGGCCTGGGTGAACCGGAAGAGGTGCTCGGTCACGGCGATCTCGGTGACGCCCGGGGCGGTGGCGCGCTCGCAGTAGGCGGCGACCTGGTCGACGGTGGTCTGGGCGTCGCTCTGCTGTGCGGCCAGAGGTGGAGGTGGTAGTCCAGCACGCTCGCTGTCGATCCTTTCGTGGCCGTCTGCTCGAGGCGGCGGGCCCGGCGCCCGGGTCAGCGGCCGTCTCGGCCCGGCGGATGAGGGTGACGCCGTCGCGGACGGTCGTCTGGACGGCGACCACCCGGGGGTCGGCGACGAGAGTCGTTGAACCGCGGAGGGCCTCGGTGTCCGCGGTGGTGTCCGTCGGGTCGAGGACCCGCCCGACCACAGCGTGTTGTCGGCGGCGATGAGGCCGCCGGGGGCCAGCTTGGGCAGCACCGCCTCGTAGTAGGCGGGGTAGCCGGCCTTGTCGGCGTCGAGGAAGACCAGGTCGAACGGGCCCGGTCGAGTCCGGCGATCGTCTCGATGGCCGGACCCTCGACGACCTCGATCGCGGTCGGCGTAGGGGCTCGCGGCGATGTGGCGGCGGGCGAAGGCGGCGTGGACCGGGGAGAGCTCGCAGGTGACGATGCGTCCACCCGGGGCGAGGCCGGCGGCCATGGCCAGCGCCGAGTACCCGCCGAAGGTGCCGACCTCGAGGACCGACGGCGCCGACAGGGCGAAGACGAGCAGCTCGAGGAACCGGCCCTCGAGCCGGCCCACCATCATGTCGGGGGAGTCGAGGGTGCCGACGAGGTCCGTCGGCCAGGGCCTCGAGATGGGCCGGCGGGGCGGTCGTGTGCTCGGTGGCGTAGGCCTCGAGCGCCGGGTCGACGATGTCGGTCATCCCCGCATCGTACGGCCCGTCGGGACGGGTGAACGCCGGCGTGCTACTCCCAGATCTGCTCGCCGAGCCGGAGCAGGCCGGACAGGTCGTAGATGTCGGTGTCGAAGAAGGGCACGGTGGCCAGCACGTCGGGGCGCACGGCCAGGGAGGCCCGCTCCTCCATCTCGCGGAGGGCGACGACCTGGAAGTTGAGGTAGCTGTCGGCCACCTCGGTGAGCACCCGGGCGATCTGGGCCGGGTCGCCGAGGCGCCGGGGTCGTCCGCGGCCAGGTCCGGGGCGAGCGCGGCGGCGAGGTCCTCGGCCCGGTCCTTCATGGCCTCGGCGACCTTGGTGCCGGCCGGCCCCTGGAGGTAGTCGGGCAGGACCTTGTTGAGCACGATGGCGCCGAGGTGGAGCTTGCGGGCGGTCAGCTGCTCGGCGAAGAACTCGGCCTCGCGGAGCGGCGTGGCCTCCAGGGTGGAGACCACCACGAACGTGGTCCGGCGGTCCGAGAGCAGGCGGCCGACCGCTTCGAGCGCTCGACGAATCCGTCGTACATGGTCTGGAAGAGGATGAAGAACTCGGAGATGTCGCCCATGAACTCCGTACCGAGGATCCGGTCGGAGATCTGGTAGAAGGGCTCGGTCGCCACGTTGACGAGCTTCGAGCGGTAGGGGACGATGAGCCACCGGAGCAGGCGGGACGAGAAGAAGTCGGCCAGGCGCCGCGGGGCGTCGAGGAAGTCGAGGGCGTTGCGGGTGGGCGGGGTGTCCACCACGATCAGGTCGTAGTCGGCCGCCGAGTGGATCTCGTAGAGGCGCTCCATGGCGATGTAGTCGTGGCTCTGGATGAACCGGCCGGCGATGTTCTGGTAGAGCGGGTTGGCCAGGATCTCGTCCCGGGTCTGCGCGTCGGGGGCGTGCTGGCGGATGAGGGAGTCCCATGACTCCTTGGTGTCGAGCATGGCCGCCCACAGCTCGCCCCGCGGCCTGCACCCCGGCCGCCCGGAAGGCCTCGTCGGGCACCCGGTGCTCGGTGTTGCCGATGCCGTCGAGCCCGAGGGCGTTGGCCAGGCGCTTGGCCGGGTCGACGGTCAGCACCAGGACCTTGGAGCCGTGGTTGACGGCCGCCATGAGTGCGGCGGCCGCGGCCGTGGTGGTCTTGCCCACGCCGCCGGGGCCGCAGGCCACGACGATCTCCTTGGTGGCCAGCAGGCTGTCGAGTGTGCCGCTCGCCGGCGCGGCGCCGTCGGCCGGTCGCGCTCGGCCCGCCGGCGAGCACCGGTCGGCCATCAGAAGCCCAGCTCCTCGCCGAGCGAGCCGGCCACCTGCCGGGTGGTGCGCAGCCCGTGGGACCGGGTGAAGAGGTAGGGGAGGTAGAGGAGCGGCACCGCCGGGTCGATGCCCTGCCGCAGCCGCTCGAGGTGGGTCGACCGGGTCCGGCGCATGGTGACGGCCAGGCGGGCGGCGTCGAGGACCGGGCCGGCGTCGCCGTCCACGAGGGCGTCGAGCGCGGCCAGGGGCCCGGCGGCGCCGAGAGCGTCGAACACCGCCTCCTCCTGGCGGCCGAACAGCTCGGGCAGCACCCGGTTGACCACCACGGCCGCCAGCTGCACGGTCGTCTCCTCGCGGACCCGGATCGGCGAGCTCGATCGTCTCGGTGACCGGCATCTCCTCGGGGGTGCACACGGCCAGCAGCCCGGTGGTGGCCGGGTCGGACAGCATGTCGAGCATCCAGTCGGTCTGCGATCCGGATGAGCCCGACCTTGACCAGTCCGTTGACGGCCTGGGGTGCGGCCAGCTGACCGACGATGTGGCCGGTGGCCGGCGCGTCGACCACGACCAGGTCCCAGGTGCCGTCGCGCACCTCGTAGCAGAGCTTGCCCACGGTCAGGATCTCCCGGACCCCGGGGGCGGCCGTGGCCAGGAAGTCGAACGCCTTGGCCACCGGGCCGATCCGGCCGACGACCGGGATGTGGAGCTGGAGCTTCAGGTACTCGCGCAGGGACGCCTCGGTGTCCATGGTCATGGCGAAGAGGCCGGGCTGGACCTCCTTCTCCTTGAAGGCGGTGGGCGGCGCCTCGTAGTAGCCGGCGAGCTCGCCCTTGGCGTCGACCTCGCAGATCAGGACCCTCTTGCCCCGGACGAGGCGAGCAGGGCCAGCGCCGAGGCGACGGTCGTCTTGCCCGTGCCGCCCTTGCCGGTCACGAAGACCAGCTTGCGGTCGAGCACCGGGGTCATCGCGGTCAGTGACCGCCACGCCGAGACGCCGCAGTCGGGACCGGCGCGGCGGCCGGGCCGGCGGCGTCGGATCAGGAGATCCCGAAGCCGACCCGGCGGTCGGAGCCCGGCGGGTCGAGCTCGACGTAGGCGACCTTGGCGACCGGGACCCCGACCTGGCGGCCCTTGCGGTCGGTGAGCCAGAGGATGCTGCCCTCCTCGCCCAGCGCCTCCTCGATGTCGGCCAGGACCTTGTCTCGGTCAGCGTCGTCGGGCAGCTCGATGTCGAGCTCCTTCATCGACTGCACGATCCCGATCCGTACGTCCACCTGGCACGCTCCTCTCACCGCGGCGGTCCGTGGGACCACCTGGTGACCCAGACGATACAAGCCCTCCGGGACCGGCCGCCCCGGCGCCGGCGGTCACACCGATGGGGCACACTGGCGGCATGGGAGGCACGACGGAGAGCCGAGCGCGAACCGGCGGTGGGCGGCCACCATGGCCGGCCACGGCGCCGGAGGGATCACCTTCGCCCACCGCGACAGCCACGCCGGCCACCGGCGCCGGTGTGCAGGCACCGGGACTGGACCGCTCCGGCCGCGAGGAGCTCGAGCGACTCCACCTGGCCCCCGGTGCGACCCACGCCGCCGGCGCGGGCAGCCGGGCCCGGGACGAGGAGCCCGACCCGTGGCGGACCTGCTTCGAGCGCGACCGCGACCGGATCCTGCACGCGACCGCCTTCCGCCGCCTCGCCGGCAAGACCCAGGTCTTCGTCTTCCCCGACGATCACCAGCGGACCCGGCTCACCCACGCGCTCGAGGTGGCCCAGGTGGCCACCGGCATCGCCCGGGCCTGCCGCCTCAACGTCGCCCTCACCGAGGCCATCGCCCTCGGGCACGACTGCGGCCACGGTCCCGGCGGCCACGCCAGCGAGGACGCCCTCTCGCCCTACGTCGACGGCGGGTTCGACCACGCGCCCTGGGGGGCGGACGTCTCCCTCGCCTCGCTCAATCTCTGCGCCGAGACGCTCGACGGCATCCGCAACCACTCGTGGTCCCGACCGGCACCCGACACCCCGGAGGGGGAGGTGGTCAGCTGGGCCGACCGGATCGCCTACGTCTGTCACGACTTCGAGGACGCCGTTCGCAGCGGCATCGTCACCGCCGCCGCCCTCCCCGCCGTGGTGCGCGAGCGGTGCGGCGACCGGCGCGGCCGGCAGCTCGGCACCTTCATCGACGCCGTGGTGGGCACCGTCCTGCGCACCGGACGGATCGGCATGGCCGACGCGGAGGCCGAGGCGCTGGCCGCCTTCCGGGCCAGCAACTACGAGCACATCTACCTGCGCCCGAGCTCGGTGGCCCAGGGGCGCGCGGTGGTCGCTGTCCTCAGGGCGCTGGTCGAGCACTTCGGGGACCGGCCCCACCTCATCCCCTCACGCGGGGAGGGCTCTGACGAGCTCACCGGCGGCGAGCCCGGGGCCGTCCGGGCTGCGGTCGCCTACGTGGCCGGCATGACCGACCGGTTCGCCTTCAGCCAGGCGGTGGCGCTGCTCGGATGGGACCCGGACAAACTGCCGGTGGGGACGGGGTGACCGGCCGGAAGGCCCCTCAGGTGCGGTAGAACGCCCTGGGGTCGTCGGTCGAGACGATGTCCTTGCCGAGCGGGGCAATGGCCGCAGGCACCTTCTCCCGCGCCAGCTTGGCCCCGCTCGGGTCTTCCGCCGGCGCAATAGGATCGACGCGGTCGGTACCTGGCACGCCGATCGAGGAGGTCACCATGGTCACCGAGATCTCGCAGCGGACCCACCGGCCTTCTCCGCACCGGGGCGCCGACCCTCCCCGACAGGCGGTCCCCGACCGTTGGGCCGCCGACCGGCGCGAGGTCGAGCCGGGTGTCGCCGAACCCCCGGTCGCGCCCCCCGGGAGTGCGGCCGCGGCACTGGCCCCGCTGCTCGCGGTGGTGCTCGGGGAGACCGCTCCGGTCCGGTTCTCGTTCTGGGACGGCAGCTCCCTCGGCCCGGCCGACGGGGCCGGGACCCTGCGTGTGCATTCCCCCGACGCGGTCCGGCGCATCCTCTGGGCGCCCGGCGAGCTCGGGATCTCGCGCGCCTTCGTGTGCGGCGAGGTGACCGTCGAAGGGGACGTCTTCGCGCTGCTGCGGGCGCTGCGTGACGCGACGACCCGCGATCTGCGCTCGGTCGGCTGGCGGTCGCTGCCGGAGGCGCTGCGAGCGGCCCGGCAGCTCGGCGCCCTCGGCCGCCCCCTCCCCCCGCCACCCGAGGAGTGCCGCCCCTCCGGGCGACTCCACTCCCCGACCCGGGACGCCCGAGCGATCGGCCACCACTACGACGTGGGCAACGACTTCTACCGGTTGGTCCTCGGCCAGTCGATGACCTACTCGTGCGCGCGGTTCGTCACCGAGGCGACGACCCTGGAGGAGGCCCAGGCGGCCAAGCACGAGCTGGTCTGCCGCAAGCTCGCCCTCGACCGGCGGCCGGGGGCACGTCTCCTCGACGTCGGCTGCGGGTGGGGATCGATGGCAATCCATGCGGCGCAGCACCACGGGGCCGAGGTGGTCGGGGTGGCCCTCAGCCGGGAGCAGGTGGACCGTGCCCGGGAGCGGGTCGAGGAGGCGGGGCTCGGCGACCGGGTCGAGATCCGGCTGCAGGACTACCGGGACCTGCGCGGTGAGCAATTCGACGCGATCTCGTCGATCGGGATGTTCGAGCACGTCGGGTCGCTCCGCACGGCGCGGTACTTCGAGACGCTCCGCGGCCTGCTCGGGCCCACCGGGCGCCTCCTCAACCACGCGATCTCCACGCCAGGCGGCTCGAGGCTCGATGGTCGCACCTTCATCGGCCGCTACGTGTTCCCCGACGGCGAGCTCATCGACGTCGGCCGGGTCGTCCTCGCCATGCAGGAGGCCGGCTTCGAGGTGCGCGACGTCGAATCGCTGCGCGAGCACTACTCGCTGGACCCTGCATGCGTGGGTCGCGAACCTCGAGGCCCACTGGGACGAGTGCGTCACCCTTGTCGGCCTGCACCGGGCCAACATCTGGCGGCTCTACATGGCCGCCTCCGCCATCGGGTTCGACGACGGCGGCCTCGCCGTGCACCAGGTGCTCGGGGTCGTCCCCGGGGAGGACGGGACGAGCGGTATGCCCCCGACCCGGGTCGGGTGGGGTTGAGCGGCGCCGCTCAGCGGACGGTGAGCTCGCGCCGGTCGACGCGGGCCGGGCCGAGGCTTGCGATTCGCTCGGCCAGGGCGGAGAAGACCGCGGCGGCCTCGCCCTCCGGCTCGGCCACGAGGACCGGGACGCCCGCATCTGCACCCTCCCGGACGACCGGCACCAGCGGAACCTGCGCGAGCAGGGGCACACCGAGGTCGTCGGCGAGGAGCTGTCCCCCGCCCGCGCCGAACAACTCGTAGCGGGCACCGTCGTCAGCGGTGAACCAGCTCATGTTCTCGATGACCCCGCGCACCGAGAGCTTGAGCTTTCGAGCCGCGTAGGCCGAGCGCTGGGCCACCCGTTGCGCCGCCGGCTGGGGGGTGGTGACCACGAAGACCTCGGTCTTGGTGAGGTACTGCCCGAGCGAGAGGGTCACGTCCCCCGTACCGGGCGGCATGTCGATGAGCAGGAAGTCGGGCTCTCCCCAGTAGGCATCGACGAGGAACTGCTCGAGCGCCTTGTGGAGCATCGGTCCCCGCCAGATGACCGGGGTGTCGTCGGCCACGAAGAACCCCATCGAGAGGCAGCGCACCCCGTTGGCGGTGGGCGGCACGACCAGGTCTCCGATGATCAGCGGATCGGAGTGCACCCCGAGCATGCCGGGCACCGAGAACCCGTAGACGTCGGCATCGAGGATGCCGACGTCGTGGCCCGCGCGCTCGAGGGCCACCGCCAGGTTGACCGTGACCGTGGACTTGCCCACCCCACCCTTTCCCGAGGAGATGCCGATGATCCGGGTCTTCGAGCGCGGGTCCATGAACCGGTTCGGACGACCGTCCTCGTGGCCGAGCGGGGCCCCGTGGTCGTGCCCATGGCCGGAGCTGTCTTGCGCGTGCATTGTCCCGCCGTCGACCGGGTCCCCCCGGAGCAGCATCCGAAGCCGGGCGCGCGGCCCCTCGTCCATCACCGCGGTCTCGACCAGCACCTCGTCCACCCCGGCGAGGGGGCCGACCGCCCGCCGGATCCGTGCGGCCAGCTCGTCCACCCGGGGGTAGTGGGCGACCGGCAGGGCTGCCTCGACCGTGACCTTCCGCCGCCCGACGTCGACCCGGCCCACCATGCCGAGCTCGCCGAGCGGTCGGCGCAACTCGGGGTCATGCACCGCGGCTACAGCGGCATTGACCTGGGCCTGGTCGATGGACATGGGGGAGCTCCTGTTGGGAATTCGGCGTCACCGGTAGACTAGGGCACGTGCAACCCGCTCCGGACAGCCCGGTATCGCCCTCTCCGGTCGGCGGGACCAGCGACGCCGACAGCCAATTCGCCGCGGCGGTGACCGCGGTCACCTCGGCGTTCGGCGATCCGACCCGGCGCGAGATCTACCTGTTCGTGCGGGCCAACCCGGGGGCAACCGCATCGGAGGTCGCCGAGCGGTTCTCGCTCCACCCCAACGTCGCCCGGCACCACCTCGAGCGGCTGGCGTCAGGCGGCTACGTCGAGGTCTCGATGGAACGGCCGACCGGACGGGGCGCCGGCAGGCCCTCCAAGCGGTTCCGGGCCCTCGGCGACGACCCGACCCTCGACCTCCTCACCCGGCGCGACGACCTGCTCGTCCTGCTCCTGCAGGAGGCCCTCCATCTGCTCGGTCCGCTCGCCGCCGAAGAGATGGCCGAGCGGGTCGGCGAGGAGTACGGGCGCACCCTGGCCGGCCAGATGTCGCCGGGCGACAACCCGCGGTCCCTGCGTACGGCCATGCACGCGATCGCCGACACCCTCACTGCACACGGGTTCGCCGCGCACGCCGAGGACAACGGCGCGACCACCGCGGTGGTCGCCGGCAACTGTCCCTTCGGGGAGGCAGCGTCGCAGTACCCGGTCCTCTGCGCGGTCGACCGCGGCATGGTCAAGGGCCTGCTCGCCGGTCTCTGCGGGGACGATCCCGCCACGATCCCGGTGGTGCTCTCGTCGTCGCGGGCCCGCGGCGACGACGCCTGCGCTGCGGTGGTCTGACCGGCCCTCCGTTGGCCCGCCACTACCTGGACCACGCTTCCACCACCCCGCTCCGGCCCGAGGCCCGCGCCACGCTCGCGGCCTGGGAGGAGCTCGGGGTCACCGCCGACCCGGGCCGGGTCCACACCGAGGGCCGCATGGCCCGGGCCGCCCTGGAGGAAGCGCGCGAACGCATCGCCGCCCTGGTCGGCGTCCGGCCCCGCCAGGTGGTCCTGACCTCGGGCGGGACCGAGTCGGTCAACGCGGCGGTCTGGGGTGTGCTCGCCGGGGACCCCGGACCGGTGGCGCTTGCCGCGGTCGAGCACTCGTCGGTGCGTGAGGCGTCGGCCCGTCTGGGACCGGTCGTCGTCCCGATCGCGGTCGACGGGTTCGGCCGCATCGAGCCGGGCGCGGTCGACGACGCGCTCGCCCGGTGCCGCCGCGGCCACGGGCGACTCCCGTCGCTCGTTCACTGCCAATGGGCGAACCACGAAGTCGGCACCGTCCAGCCGGTGGCCGCGGTGGTGGCACGCTGCCGTGCGGTCGGCGTCCCGGTCCACGTGGACGCGGCGGTCGCCGTCGGGCACCTGCCGGTCGAAGTGGACGCCATCGGGGCGGACCTCGTCTCCGTCTCCGCCCACAAGCTGGGCGGGCCCCCGGGCATCGGGGCCCTGGTCCTCCGGAGAGGGCTGCGCGTCGATCCCCTCGTCCGCGGCGGGGAACAGGAGCGGGCACGGCGGGCCGGCATGGAGAACCTTCCCGCTGCGATCGCATTCGGGGGCGCAGCCGGAGCACTCGGCGTGTCCGGGCGGCTCGAGAAGGAGGCCGCATCGGCCTGGCGGCGGACCGAGCGCCTGGCCGATGCGGCCCTGGCCGTCGACGGGGTCGTCCGCATCGGGGCGACCGACGACCGGGTCGGCCACATCCTGTGCCTCGGTGTCTCGGGCGTCGAGGCGGAGCCGGTTCTGCTCGGCCTCGACCAGGCCGGCGTGGCCGTGCACTCGGGTTCGTCGTGCTCGTCGGAGTCCCTCGAGCCCTCGCCGGTGCTCGAGGCCATGGGGGTCGACGCGGAGCGTTCGTTGCGGCTCTCGGTCGGGTGGTCGACGACCGACGCCGACGTCGACGCGTTCGCCGCGGTCTTCCCCGCGGTGGTCGGCCGGCTCCGGGCGCTCCGGGGGTGAGCGGCCCGGATCAGGCCGGCGGCACCGTCGTCGGGAGTGGGACACCGGCCCTCCCGTAGGCGGTGCGCAGCTCGGCGGCGGCCTCGCCGACCACGCTGGGGGGCGGACGGTCGGCAAGGAACTGGCGGTACTGTGCGACGGCCCCCGCCGCGGCACCGTCCTGCTGCAGCAGCACCGTTCCGAGATAGAGGTGGGCGGCGTAGTCGCCGGGCCCGAGCCTGGTCGCCTTCTCGAGCTTGGCCCGTGCATCCGTGAGGAGTGACGCGCTGGACCCCGCCACCCCGGTCCGGTACTCGAGCCAGCCCATCTGGGCGAGCGCCACCACGTTGTCCGGGTGGGCGGTGAGTACGGATTCGTAGAGCTGGGCCGCGTCGGCGACCTGTCCCTCGTTCTCGAGGGTGGCTGCCTGGCCGAGGGTCCGGGCGGTCTGCTGGCTCGGGCTGAGGGCGATGTTGCCGGTGGCGGTCTGCCCGGGGAGGCGCGACGAGGAGAAGAGGACCACCGCGAGGACGAGTGCCCCGGCGAACGAGATCACCGCACCGGCGAGAAACCACCAGCTCCGGCGGCGCCGGGGCGCAGGGGTCCTGACCGGCGTGCCAGCGTCCCGGCCCTGGGGCTCTGGTCGCTCCGCAACCGCAACCGACCCGGCCGGGGCCGTGAGCGTGGAGTGCGCAACGGCCGGGGTCCGGGTCACCGAGTCGAGCGCGGCCAGGCGCCTCATGTCGCGCCGACGGAGGAGGAGGTAGTCGCGATCGGAGAGGTCGCCTGCCAGGAACTCGGCGTCGGCGTCGGCGAGTGACCGCTCGACGAACTGCCGGTGATCCTCCCGGATGACCGGGTCGAGGTCGCCCACGGGCGGCTCGTCGCCGACCGCCTCGCCGAGCCGGCGCCTGCGGACGAGGACCGCGGTCAACGCGGTGGCCGCCAGAACCCCGCCGGCCACCGGCAGCACCCAGACCAGGAGGGACCATCCGCTCGCAGGCGGGTCGAGCACGATGGTCGACCCGTAGCGGGCCTCGAGGTACTGCTCGACCTGCCGGTCGGTCCGCCCCTCGCCGACCAGTTGGCGGACCGTGGCGCGCACCGCGGCAGCGGTCGGCGCGCTCGACGTGGCGACCGAGAGGTCCTCGCAGCTCGGGCACCGGACGACCGACTCGATGGCGGCCGCCCGCTGGGCCGCCGTCGGCGACCCGGAGGAGAGCACGCCGCTGCCCGACGACGAGGGCCACGAGCAGCACCACCCCGAAGAGGGTCCAGACGGGGAGCCGCCGCCCGCTGCGCCGTCCGCTCATGCGCCCGAGGCCCTGGCCCTGGCGAGGACCGCGTCGAGGCCGGCTGCGGTCACCGGGGCGACGATGTAGGCCGTGACCCGGCCGTCGGGCGCGATCACGAAGGTCGAGGGTGGTGCACGCACCCCGAAGCTGAGCGCGAGCGCGCCCCCGGTCGGCGAGGGTCGGCCAGGTGGCTCCGAGCGTGGCCTGGTAGGCGCGGGCGGCACCGGCGGTGTCGTCGAAGACGACGCTGACCATGGACGCGTCGCCCGAGCGACGGTGCTCGAAGGCGAAGGCGACCAGCTCCGGCCCTTCCTGCTGACACGGCTCGCACCAGCTCGCGAAGAAGTTGACGACCACGAACGAACCCGGATGACGGGGCAGCGCGTAGGGCGTGCCCTCCACGGTGAGCCCGCTGACAGGGGGAGCCTGCGTGCCGACCAGCGGGCTCTGCACCTCGGTCACCGCGGCCGGCGGACGGGTGGCGAGGACGGCGACCAGCCCGGCCGCCACCACCAGCACCCCGATCCCGACCCAGCGCGCCGTGTGGGTCCGGGCCGGCGGGGTGCTCTCGCCGGTCACCGGGGCCGGGGGGATGCTCTCGCCGGTCGGGGTCATGGCGTCTCTCCGGCGCCGACCGGGAGGCGGTCGGGGCCCGCGTCGTCCGGAGTGCGGTCGTCGTCGGAGGGCTCTCGCACCCTCCCCCCGACCGGCACGGCGGCGGGAACCGGTGCCGACACCGGGTCGGTTGGCCGACGCCGCCGGCCGGGGACCGCT
This sequence comes from uncultured Acidimicrobiaceae bacterium, assembly GCA_963769775.1. Classification (GTDB taxonomy): domain Bacteria; phylum Actinomycetota; class Acidimicrobiia; order Acidimicrobiales; family RAAP-2; genus Bog-756. Next base: position 288,717 of record CAVYNC010000003.1, read on the forward strand.
GCCAGCACCGAGCCGACCGCCATGAGCGCGCCGCCGACCCAGAGCCAGACCACCAGGGGCTGGACCACCACCCCGAATGTCCACGATCCGCCACTGTCGGGGACCGAGTCGATGGTCAGGTAGACGTCAGAGGTCCAGCTCGAATCGATGGCGGGCGTGCCGACGGCCTGGGTGCCGGCACCGAACTGGGTGATGGCCGGCGTGAACAGCCCCCCGCCGTCGAGCCGGAGGACCGCCTCGGACGACACCCGCGCCGGCGTGCGCACGGTCCGGGTGCCCACGAATTCGATGGTGTGCCCGGCGAAGCCGGCCGACGCGCCACGGGCGAGGACCACCGAGCCGCGCTGGCCGAAGGCGGTGGCCGCGGCCAGTCCGATCGAGAGGACCACCACTCCGATGTGGACGACCATCCCCCCGTTGGCCCGCCCGACCAGGCCGCGCCATCCGGCGAGAGCGGCCCGCGGCGGGGTCGCACCCGAGGCCAGCGCGGCCCGCCATGCGCTGTGCACCGAGAGCACGAGGGCCCGCCCGGCCGACGCCGCGGCGAAGGCGCCGAGCCCGAACGCGAGCAGGGGCTCGACCCCTCGGACACCGGCGAGCCACGCAGCAGACCACGACCAGGATGCCGAGCGCCGCCGGCACGGCCAGGCGCCCCCGGAGCACCTCGGACGTCGACTTGCGCCAGGGCAGGGCCGGTGCCACCGCCATGAGGAAGAGCAGGCCGAGGCCGATGGGAACGACCAGCCGGTTGAAGTAGGGGGCCCCGACTGCGACCTGGGACCCGCCGTCGAGGGCCTCGTAGAGGAGCGGGAAGACCGTGCCGAGGAGGACCACGAAGGCGAAGAGCACGAAGAGGAGGTTGTTCGCGAGGAACGCCCCCTCACGGCTCAGCGGTGCGTCGATGCCGCCGGGCGAGCGCAGCCGGTCGCCCCGCCAGGCGATGAGCCCGACGCCGACCACGAGGACCAGGCCGAAGAAGCCGAGCAGCAGCGGTCCGATGGTCGAGGTGGAGAAGGAGTGCACCGACTCGATGACCCCCGACCGGGTGAGGAAGGTGCCGAGGATGGTGAGGCTGAACGTGGCCACCACCAGGGAGAGATTCCAGATGCGCAGCAGCCCGCGGCGCTGCTGCACCATCACCGAGTGGAGGTAGGCGGTGCCGACCAGCCATGGCAGCAGAGAGGCGTTCTCGACCGGGTCCCAGGCCCAGAACCCGCCCCAGCCGAGGACCTGGTAGGACCACCAGGCGCCGAGCACGATGCCCATGGTCAGGAACGTCCAGGCGAACAGGGTCCACCGGCGGGTCTCTCCCTGCCAGTCCTCGTCGAGGCGGCCGGTGACCAGCGAGGCCACGGCGAAGGCGAACGGGAGGGTGAAGCCGACCAGGCCCAGGTAGAGCATGGGCGGGTGGAAGAGGACCAGCGGATTGTCCTGGAGGAGCACGTTGGGCCCGAGCCCGTTGGCCGGGACCGCGCCGGCCACGTGGGTGAACGGGTCGGCCGGGCCGAGCATGAGGCCGAAGAAGAAGGCGGCCACCACGTAGACGACCAGGGTCGCCCAGCCCACCAGCTCGTCGGCGGCCCGGCCCGGAACCGCCAGACCATGGCCGTCGCGTACCCGCCGAGGATGACCCCCCACAGCAGGATCGACCCGGCCAGCGCCGACCACAGGCCGGTGATCGAGTAGAGCAACGGGGTCGACCGGCTGTTGTTGTCGGCCACGTAGGCGAGGGAGAAGTCGTGGGTGACCAGGGCGTGCTCCATGGCGACGACGGCCACGAGCCCGCCGAGCAGGATCGAGCGGCGCGTAAAGCTGCGCCGCCCGCAGTGAGCTCCGCCGTCCGCGGGCCAGGCCGACAGCGAGGACCACCGATGCCGACCACCGCCGCGGCGAAGCCGAGCAGGACCCCGGTGTGGCCGAGGGTGCCGTTCACCGGTGGCCCGCGGCGGTCGGTCGGGCCGGCCCGCCGGTCACCGCTTCGTCCCGTTGGGCGCCGTCACCCGGGACGGGTGCTGGGCGATGTAGGTCGACGAGTGCTTGACCAGGATCTGGTCGGACACGAACGTGTCCCGTGGAAGTGGCCCACCGCGATGACCGGGATGTCCGGCTGGAACAGCTCGGGCGGGCTCCCCGAGTTGTCGACCTGGAGCCGGGCCGCGCCCGAGGTGACGACGAAGTCGACGCCGGCCGGCGTCGAGTGGATCGAGTCCGGCGCGACCACCCCCTCCAGGTTGATCGTCCTCGCCCCGAGGGTCGCCTTCTGGGCCACGGCCTGGTCGGCCGGCAGGTAGAAGTCGAGGGCCGAGCCGAGGCCCTTCGCGAGGAGGAACACGAGCGCCCCGGCCAGCACGAGGCCGACCACGACGTAGCGCAGCCGGTGGCCGGGGCGCGGCCCGCGGGGTCGGGCGCCCCCCGGGCCGGAGATCGGCCGCCGACGGGTCCGGCCGGACCGTCGGAGCCGTCGGAGCCCCGGGCCCGCGGGTCGTCGGGGTCGGGGCGGTGGTGGTCACCGGCCGGCCACGCGGGCAGTGGGCCCGTCCCGTCGACCGACCGGTCGCCCGCCGGAGGGGCCGGCGGGGCGCTCGAGCACGCGGGCGACCGCCCGGCCGAGACGCCGCCGGCGCCAGACCAGCTGGACGGCGTAGAGGGCGAGGGTGGCCGAGCACGAAGACGTAGCCGGCGATGACGTAGCCGCATCAGGCCGCCCCGATCCGCTCGCCGGGCGTCCCGCCGGCGGACGGGTCGCCGACCCGTCGCGCCCTCCGCCCGGCGCTCGGCGAGGGCCAGCGTCGAGCTCGTTGGCGGCCAGCCAGTCCTCGAGGGCGCCGATCCGGTAGCGGACGAGCAGCATCCAGACGAAGGCCAGGGTCAGGGCGACGAAGCCGAGCAGCAGCGTCCAGGCCATCGACCCGTGGATCGTCGGCGAGAGGTTGGCGTTGAGCACGGTCGCCCCCTGGTGGAGGGTGTTCCACCAGTTGACCGAGAAGTGGACGATCGGGATGTCGACGGCCGCGAACAGGGCCACGAAGGCGCTGCGGCGGGCCCGGACCTCGGGCTCGGCCGGGCACCCGGCGCAGGGCCAGGTAGCCGAGGAACAGCACGAGGAGCACGGCGGTGCGGGTGAGGCGGGCGTCCCATGCCCACCACACGCCCCACGTCGGCTTGCCCCAGATGGAGCCCGACACCAGGGTGCAGACGTTGAAGACCACGCCGACCTCGACGGCGGCGGCGGCCAGGCGGTCCCAGAACAGCGACCGGGTCCGGGGCCACAGGTAGAGGAGGCTCGCCACCGCGGCCAGGCCGAAGGCCAGGTAGAGGGCGACCCAGGCCACGCCCGGATGGATGTAGACGAGGCGGACCAGGTCGCCCTGGACCTGGTCGGGCGGGGTGACCCAGAGGCCGAGCCACACGGTGGCCGCGGTGCCGACGGCGGCGGCGACCCCGATGATCCGCTCGACCCGCCGGCCGCGCACCGAGGGGAACGGCGCGGCGGGTCACCGGTGCGTCCGCGAGGTCGCGGTCGGCGGCGAGCCACCGGCTGGCGGCAGGTCCTGGTCATGCCGTCTCCTGGATGGGCCCGAACAGGACCACGCCGACGGCCAGGTAGACGGCGTCGAACACGACGCAGCAGCCGCAGCCACTGCGGTGCCGTCGGACGGGGTGCCGCCGGCCATGGCCGCCTGCCAGATCCGGGTGCCGGCCAGCAGCACCGGGGCGGCGATCGGGAGCAGCAGGAACGGCAGCAGGGTCTCGCGGACCCGCAGTCCCGCCGACAGGGCGCCGTACAGGGTGCCGGTGGCGGCCAGGCCGACGGTGCCGAGCACGCAGGACACCGACGATCATCCACGGCACCTCGATCTGGGCCCCGTAGAGGAGCACCACGCCGACCGGCCAGCAGGAGCTCGAGGACGACCAGCTGGGCGGCGACGGCCACCGCCTTGCCGAGGTAGAGCCCGGCCGGGTCGATGCCCGAGAGCCGGAGACCGTCGCGGGCCCCGTCGGAGGACTCCACCGACACGCTGCGCTGGACGGCCAGCACCGTGCAGAACAGCACGGCCACCCAGAAGAGGCCCGGGGCGCCCTTGGCCATGAGCGGGCGGTCCGGGCCGAGGGCGAAGGCGAACAGGACCAGGGCCACGATCGCCGAAGGGGGCGACCTGGGACAGCGCCACCCGGGAGCGGCCCTCGATGCGGAGGTCCTTGCCGGCCACCAGCGCGGCGTCACGCCACATGGCGCCACCGGTCCCGTGGCCCCGTGGCGACCGCCTCGCCGGTCCCGGCGAGCGCGTCCGAGGGACCGCTCGGCCGTCACCCGCCCGCCGGTCATGGTCACGGCCCGGGAGGCCAGCGCCTCGACCGGCCCGGACTCGTGGCTGGCGATGAGGACGGTCACCCCGACGGCGGCCGCCTCGGCGACGGCCCGTCGAGCAGGGCCCGGGCCGCGGCGTCGAGGCCGGCGTGGGGCTCGTCGAGCAGCCACAGCTCGGGCCACCGGGCGGTGAGGACGGCCAGGGCGACCCGACGGCGCTGGCCGGCCGACAGCTTGCCGGCCGGGGTCTTGGCCAGGCGGCCGACGAGGCCCCACCGCTCGCAGGCCGGCTCGATGCGGGCCGCGTCGCCGCCGGCGGCCCGCACGGCGAAGCGCACGTTCTCCGCGCACGGTCAGGTCGTCGTAGAGGTGGGAGGCGTGGGACAGCATGCCCACCCGGCGGCGGACCCGGGTCCGGTGCGCGGGGCGGGTCGAGGCCGAGGACGCCGATCTGGCCCGAGGCCAGGGGCACCAGGCCGGCGCACACCCGCAGCAGGCTGGTCTTGCCGGCCCCGTTCGGGCCCTCCGACCAGGACCGTCTCCCCCACGGCCACCTCGAGGTCGACCCCGGCGAGGAGCGGGAACCGGCCCGAGAGCGCGACCGCGTCGCGGAGGGAGACTGCAGAGGAGGGGGGGCGGCGGGGGCCATGGGCTGGCGTCAATGCTACGGGGGCGGGCGGTCCGGGAGCCAGACGGGGGTCGCCCCGGCGGAGTCCCGCGGAGCGGGCCAGATCAGCCGGCCACGGCCGGCGCGTCAGCTGGTCGACAGCCGGTTCAGGTGCAGGTCACGGAGCCAGGTCGAGATGTGGGCCGACAGGACGTCGACGTTGCCGGTGAGCAGGAGCAGCCCGAAGGCGACCAGGACCGCCCCGCCGACCAGGTCGACCATGCGCAGGCGGCCCCTGACCCGGGCCAGCAGGTCGGTCATCCGGCCGAAGGCCAGGCCGCTGAGCAGGAAGGGGACCCCGAGGCCGAGCGAGTAGGCGAGCAGCAGGGCGATGCCCCCGGTGGCCGAGCCCCCGGTGCCGGCGGCCAGGGCCAGCACGCTCCCGAGCACCGGGCCGATGCACGGGGTCCAGGCGAAGGCGAAGGCCATGCCCATCACCGGCGGGGCCCAGGCGCCGAGCACCGACGGGCGCACGAGGAACCGCCGCTCGCCGGCCAGCGCCATCGGCAGGGTGGCCCCGGCGGCCATGGCCACCAGCACGGCGCCGAACAGCACGATCAGGACGCCCGACACCGACCTCGAGGGCGTGCTGGTGGGTGAGGAAGAGGCGGCCGATCGACGACGCCGAGGCCCCGAGGATGGTGAAGACCACGGTGAACCCGGCGATGAAGGCCAGGATGCCGCGGAGCAGCCGGCCCCGCTGGCGCCGCAAGGCCTCGGGCCCCGGGCCGGCTGTCCGGGTCGGGACCGGCCGGCGCGGCGAGGCCCGCGCCGCCAACCCCGACCGACTGGCAGCGGCGGAGCGCGCCGGTGCCGGGCGCCGGGTCGCAGCGCGGCGACAGCTCGGCGGCCGTGAGGCCGGACACCATCGACAGGTAGGCCGGCACCAGCGGCAGCACGCACGGCGACAGGAACGAGAGCATCCCGGCGCCGAAGGCCACCAGGAGGCCGAGCGGGTCGGCGTGGATCGCCGCCAGTCCGGCCATGACCAACGCTAGCCCTCGCTGGCTCTTCACCAGCGCCAGGTCGGCCTCGACCATCATCTGGACCAGGGCGGGGAACTCGACCTCGCGGTGCCAGCCGAGGGTCTTCTCGGCCTTGGCCGGGTCGCCGACCAGGAGGTCCACCTCGGCCGGGCGCAGGAACCGCTCGTCGATGACCACGTGCTTCTCCCAGTCGAGGTCGGCGGCGGCGAAGGCCAGCTCGACCAGCTCCTGGACCGAGTGGGTCTCGCCGGTGGCGACCACGTAGTCGTCGGGCTGGTCCTGCTGGAGCATCAGCCACATGGCCCGCACGTAGTCGGCCGGCGAAGCCCCAGTCGCGCTGGGCGTCGAGGTTGCCGAGTGCCAGGGTCTCGGTCGATGCCGGCCTCGATCCGGGCCACCCCGTGGGTCACCTTGCGGGTCACGAACTCGAGGCCGCGGCGGGGGGACTCGTGGTTGAACAGGATGCCCGAAGAGGCGTGCAGGTCGTAGCTCTCGCGGTAGTTGACCGTGATCCAGTGGCCGTAGACCTTGGCCACCCCGTAGGGGCTGCGCGGGTAGAACGGCGTGGTCTCGACCTGGGGGACCTCCTGCACCTTGCCGAACATCTCCGAGGAGCTGGCCTGGTAGAAGCGGATCTCCGGGTCGACGGTGCGGATGGCGTCGAGCACCCGGGTGACGCCGAGTGCGGTCGTCTCGCCGGTGAGCACCGGCTGGTTCCACGAGGTCTGCACGAAGGACTGGGCGGCCAGGTTGTAGACCTCGTTCGGCCGGTTCTCCTCGAGGATGTTGATCATCGAGACCTCGTCGAGGAGGTCGCCGGCGACCAGGGTGATCCGGTCCTGGATATGGGCGATGCGCTCGAAGTTGATGGTGCTCGAGCGGCGCACCATGCCGCACACCTCGTAGCCCTGGTCGAGCAGGAACTCGGCCAGGTAGGAGCCGTCCTGACCGGTGACGCCGGTGATCAGTGCTCGTTTCGCCATGCGGTGGGGCTCCTCGGAATCGGTCGGGCGTCTGTCGGTCTCGGTGGGCGGGTGGTCAGGGCCGGGGCGCGCCCGGACATCCGCCTGCCACGCCGGGGGGCGCTTCTCGGCGAACGCGGCGATCCCCTCCTTCGCCTCGGCCGTCTGACTGGTGACGGTCAGCATGGCGTGGAGGTACGGCAGGGCCTCGGAGGCCGCCGAGTCGATGACAGCGTAGAACGAATCGCGACCCAGTCTGGTCACACCGGGCGGCTTGGAGGCCAGCACCGCGGCCAGCTCGGCTACCGCGGCGTCGAGCCGGTCGTCGGGGACCACCCGGGTGACGAACCCGATGCGGTCGGCCTCCTCCGCGCCGACCACCCGGCTGGTGAGCATCAGCTCGAGGGCCTTCTTCGGCGGCATCGAGCGCAGCATCGAGACCGTCACCATGTAGGGCCAGAGCCCGACGTTGAGCTCGGGGGCGCCGAACCGGGCGCGGTCCGAGGCGATGACCAGGTCGCAGGCCAGGGCCAGCCCGAACCCGCCGGCCATGGCCCAGCCCTGGACCCGGGCGATGGTGGGCTTGCCGAGGTGCCACATCTCCTCGAACAGCTCGGCCAGCCAGCCCCGGGCCAAGTGGTGTGCCGCGTACCCGTCGTTGCCGTCTCCCGCCTCTGCGGGGACCATGCCCGAGAGGTCGGCTCCGGCGCAGAAGGCCCGGTCGCCGCTCCCGGTCAGGACCACCACCCGGACCGACGGGTCGACCTTGGCCCTGGCGAGCTGGTCGCGGATGGATGCGATGACGCCCCAGGTCATGGCGTTGCGCCGTTCGGGTCGGTTGATGGTGAGGGTCAGGACCGGACCCTCCTGCACGGCGAGGAGCTCGCCGTCCCCGCCGTCGGGACGGACGCGGGCGGCGTCACCTGGCACGTCGTCGGGCACGCACCCGACGGTACTCGTCACCCGCCGGCCGGGTCGCATCGGCGGGGCCGCCGCTACGGTGGCGCCATCCCGGTCGCCGTCCTCCTCTCGTTCCGCCTCGGTGGGCTCGACGGCGTTGCCGTCGAAGCGGCCAAGTGGCAGCGGGCCCTCGGCGCCCTCGGCTTCACCACCCGCACCGTGGCCGGCGAGGGGGCGGTCGACCTCCTACTCCCCGGCCTCGCCATGGGGGCGCCGGAACCGCCGACCGCCTCCGAGATCGCTGACGCCCTCGCCGACGCCGATCTGGTCGTGGTCGAGAACCTCTGCTCCCTGCCCCTCAACCCGGCGGCCTCGGCACTGGTGGCCGGCGCCCTCGCAGGGAGACCCGCTCTCCTCCACCACCACGACCTCCCCTGGCAGCGGCCGCAGTTCGACGACCACCCTCCCCCGCCGGACGACCGGCGGTGGCGCCACGTGACCATCAACGAGCTGAGCCGGAGGGAGCTCGCGACCCACGGCATCCGGGCAACCACGGTCTACAACTCGTTCCGCATGCCCGATCGCGGGGACGACAGCGCCGCAGGGAACGGCGGGGAGTGCACCCGCCGGGGAGGCCGGGCCGATGAAGTGCGGAACGCTCTCGGGATCGACCCCGACCGCCTCCTCGTCCTCCAACCCACCCGCGCCCTGCCGCGCAAGAACGTGGCCGGCGGGATCGCCGTGGCCGCCGCGCTCGGCGCGACCTACTGGCTGCTCGGGCCGGCCGAGGACGGGTACGGACCCGAACTGGAACGGCTCGTCGGGAGCGCGCCGTGCCCGGTCCTGCGGGGCATGCCCGACCTTCCGGGCGGGACGACCGTCGACGATGCCTACCGGGCCTGCGACGTGGTGGCCCTGCCCTCGACCTGGGAGGGGTTCGGCAACCCGAGCCTCGAGTCGGTCGTCCACCGCCGGCCCCTGGCGATCGGTCCCTACCCGGTCGCCGACGAGCTCGCCGGCTTCGGGTTCCGCTGGTTCCCGCTGGACCGTGTCCCCGATCTGGCCGGCTGGCTCGCAGCCCCCGACCGGCGGCTCCTCGAGGACAACCTGGCGGTGGCGGCCGCCCACTTCTCGGTCGCCGACCTTCCCGACCGCATCGCCGCGGTCATCCCCGACCACTGACGGCCGGAGATCCGCAACGGGAGGGCTACCATGACCGCCATGCCCGCCGCCGTCACCACGGCCCGAACCCCCGGGGGCCGACGCCTGACCGCGGACGCCCGGCGGCGCCAGCTCTTCGACGTCGCGCTCTCGCTCTTCGCCGAGCACGGATACGCGTCGACCACCATGGACGACATCGCCGAGGTGGCCGGGGTCACCAAACCCCTCGTCTATCAGCACTTCGAGTCCAAGCGGGCGCTCTACCTCGAGTTGATGGACGTCTTCTCCCGCGAGCTGGTCGACCGCATCGTGACCGCCACCGCGGCAGCCGAGGGGCCGCGCCAGCAGGTCGAGCTCGGCTTCGCCGCCTACTTCGAGCTGATGGTCGACAACGAGCCCGCCTTCCGCCTCCTCTACGGACGCGACGCGCCCGACGATCCCGAGCTCGGGGCCGCCCTGCGCCGGGTCGAGGCGACCATCGCCGAGGCCATCGATCCCCTCATCGATGCCGGGCTCGATCCGGGGCACCGCCTCCTGCTCGCCCACGCGGTCGTCGGGATGGCCGAGGGCGCGAGCCGGCACTGGCTCGACGCCGGGCGGGAGCGCATCGGGGATCGCCCCGATGAATCCGGTGCCGACGCAGCGGACGGGTCCGGGGATGCGGCGCGCCTGGCCGCGCGTCTGGCCGATTTCGCATGGGCCGGCCTCCGCCAGGTACACCGTATCTAGACCCAGGTACACCGTGTCTAGACCCGGGAAGACCGGGGCATCCGGGGCAGCGGACCCGACCGGCGTACGGACTCAGCCCAGGCGGGGTTCGACCGCGGTGCAGAGCGCGAGCAACTCCCGCGCGCAGCTCTCGTAGTCCTCGTCCTCCCCGCCGGCAGGGTCCTCCACGTCCTCCCAGGGTTCGACGGGCACCCCGGCCAGCCCGAGGCCGGCCAGGCGCTCGTGCAGCGGCGCTGGACCGGGTGGCAGGTCGCGGGCCAACCGCCTGATCGAGACGGTGCGGGCGGCGGCCTCCGGATGCCGGCGCCGCATGTAGGAGACGTGCTCCCCCGCCATGGCCAGGATGAGGCCGGCAGCCGAGACGTCCGCCTCGGTGATCTGGTGGCTGCGGTGGCCGTCGGCGTCATATCCGACCGAGGCCAGCGCCGCCCGGGTGCGGCGGCTCATCGGCTGGCCCTCGATCACGTGGGTCCCGGCGGTGACAACGGTCAGGGGAACTGTCTGCAGCATCGCGCCGGCCATGACCGAGCGAGCGGCGTTGCCGGTGCAGAGCACGAGGAGGGTGCCCGTCACCGCGGGCCCCTCACCGCGGGCAGACCCGATCGATACGTCAGCTGATATGGACGCCCGAGACCGCCCGGGCGATGATGAGCCGCTGGATCTCCGAGGTGCCCTCGAAGATGGTGAAGATCTTCGAGTCGCGGTGCCAGCGCTCGACGGGGTACTCGCGCACGTAGCCGTAGCCGCCCAGGATCTGGATGGCCTCCTCGGTCACGTAGACCGCTGTCTCGCCGGCATACAGCTTGGACATCGAGCCCTCGCCGGCGGTGAAGTCCTTGCCGTTGCGACCCATCCAGGAGGCGCGCCACACGAGCAGGCGGGAGGCGTCGATGCGGGTCTTCATGTCGGCGAGCTTGAAGGCGATGCCCTGGTTCTCGATGATCGCCCGGCCGAAGGCCCGGCGCTCCTTCGCGTAGTCGAGGGAGTACTCGTAGGCGGCACGGGCTATCCCGAGGGCCTGCGCGCCGACCGCCGGGCGGGAGGCCTCGAAGGTCTTCATGGCCGCCTGGCTCGCCGAGCGCTTCCCCTCGCGTGCGCGGGCGAGCCGTTCGTCGAGCTTGTCCTTCCCGCCGAGCAGGCAGTGCCCGGGGACCCGGCAGTCCTCGAGGACGACCTCCGCGGTGTGCGAGGCCCGGATCCCCATCTTCTTGAACTTCTGACCCTGGGAGATCCCGGGGGTGTGGGGCGGGACGATGAAGCTGGCCTGGCCCCGCGCGCCGAGGGACGCATCCACCGAGGCGACAACCACGTGGATGTCGGCGATGCCGCCGTTGGTGATCCACGTCTTGGTCCCGTTGATGACCCACTCGTCCTTGGCCTCGTCGTAGACCGCACGCGTCCGCAACGACGAGACGTCCGACCCGGCGTCGGCCTCGGAGACGGCGAACGCGGCCATCTGTATCTTCTCGGGCGTGCCGAAGCACTGCGGTCCCCACTCGATCAGCTGCTCGGGGGTGCCGTTACCCGCGATGCCGGCGAGACCGAGCGTGCTGCCCAGGATGGCCAGCGCGATGCCGGCGTCGCCCCAGGCCAGCTCCTCGGCGGCGATGGGGAGCAGCAGGCCGCTCGTGTCGAAGAAGGCCTGACTGATGAAGTCGAACGAGTAGAGGCCGATCCGGGCGGCCTCCTCGATGATCGGCCAGGGAGTCTCCTCGCGCTCGTCCCACTCGTGTCCGGCGGGGCGGACGACGGTCTCCGAGAAGTCGTGGACCCACTTCTGCAGCTGCAGCTGGTCCTCGTTGAGATCGAGCGAGAATTCGGCCATGGCGACCTGCTCCGTTCCGGCCCTCGGGCCCCACGCACTCCGCTGACCGGTGTCGGCAACGACGCCGCACACGCACCGCACCGCGGTGGGTCAACTTGGTTACTCTATGGTAACAAGGAATCGGCGCGGTGGGCAACCGCCCCGGACCAGGAGGCGCGGACCACCGGCTGCCCCGCTGGGGCACGTCCGGCGGAACCCGGTGGAGCGGAAAGGGTTACGAGGCCTGCTGGACGGGACGCACGTCGACCGCCTGGAGGCCCTTCGGGCCCTCCTGCAGGTCGAACTCGACCGCCTGCCCCTCCTCGAGGGAGCGGAATCCGTTCATCTGGATGGCGGTGTGGTGCACGAACACGTCGGCACCGCCGTCCGGCTGGGAGATGAAGCCGAAGCCCTTCTCGGCGTTGAACCACTTGACTGTTCCGGAGGCCACGGTGGCGTTCCCCTTTCCTTCACCTACAGGGTGCCGGGGATCGCCCTGGCGACCGGCCACTGACGCTCCCGCCCGGGGCGGGCGCCGACCGGCCCCCGGCGGGCTCGCTCCGACCCAAAAAACGCTAGCAGTCCCTCTCCGGGGTCCGGCGGCGAAACAGAGCTGATCCGGCGGTGTTCACGCGACGTTCATCGGCGACGAACCCTGGTGCCCTCCGGCGTGTCCTCGACCACCCAGCCGGCCGACTCGAGCTCTGTCCGCAGCGCGTCGGCCTCCGCCCAGTCGCCCTCCGCGCGGGCCCGGTCGCGCCGGAGGACCCGATCGGCGGTCACCGGGTCGATCTCCCCGCCGGCGCTGCGGAGGGGAAGGCCGAGCGCCCCCGCCAAGGTTGCCGCGGTGCGGGCGGACCGCTCCGCCGATCCGTCGTCGCCGGCGTCGGCCGCGGCGTTGGCCTGGCGTGCGAGCTCGAAGACGGTTGCCAGCGCCCCCGGGGTGTCGAGGTCGTCGTCCATGCTGGCGCGGAACGCGGCCAGCGCTCGCGGATCCAGACCTCGCGTGGTCGGAGCTCCCTCCTCCCCCTCCGTCCCGTCCGGCGGTCCCCCCACCACCGGTCCGTCCGCGAGCGGGTCGGCGAGCCCGAACCGACGGGCCACCTCGTCGAGCCGGGCGAGTCCGGACTCGGCCTGGGCGACGGTGTCGGGGGTGACCTCGATCGGCGAGCGGTAGTGGGAGCGCAGCACCAGCAGGCGATAGGCACGCGCGTCGCTTCTCTCGAGCAGGTCGGCAAGGGAGGTGAAGTTGCCCAGCGACTTGGACATCTTCTCGCCGCCCATGGTCACCCAGCCGTTGTGCATCCAGTGGCGGGCGAACTCCTTGCCGTCTGCCACCGCCTGGGCGCGCTCGTTCTCGTGGTGGGGGAACCGGAGGTCCTGGCCGCCGCCGTGCAGCTCGAACCCCTCCCCGAGCAGGTCGAGGGACATCACCACGCACTCGGTGTGCCACCCGGGTCTGCCCGGTCCCCAGGGTGCCTCCCACTGCGGCTCGCCGGGCTTGGCCTTCTTCCAGAGCACGAAGTCGAGCGGGGACCGCTTGTCCTCGTCGGCCTCGACCCGCGCCCCCGAACGCAGTGAGTCGAGGGGCTGGAGGGCGAGCAGCCCGTAGCCGGGAACGTCGAGGACCGAGAGGTACACGCCGGTCGACGTCCCATAGGCCACTCCGCGGTCGACCAGGTCCTCGATCAGGGCGATCATCCGGTCGACGTAGGCGGTGGCGTGGGGGATCTGGTCGGGCACCAGGACCCCGAGCGCGTCCACCATCTCCCACCAGCGCGCCTCGTTGGCGACGGTGAACTCGTCGATGGGGACGCACGCGGCCGCCGCTCCGTCGATGATCTTGTCGTCGATGTCGGTGATGTTGGAGACGTAGGTCACGTCGAGGCCGGTGAAGACGAGATACCGCCGGAGCACGTCGAAGACGAGTGCCATCCGGCCATGACCGAGGTGGGGCTCCCCGTCGACCGTGAGGCCGCAGACGTAGACGCAGACCTTTCCCGGCTCGCGCAACCGGAGCGGGGCCTTCCGGCCGGTCGCAGTGTCGTGGAGCCGGAGCACGCAGGGTACGGTAACCCGATCATGCCGGAGCAGACGAAAGGACTGGGTGCGGGGACCACCCGGCCGCAGGGTGTCCCCGAGAAACCCGGCCTCGAGGGTCTCGAGCAGCTCTGGTCGACCCGGTGGGACGACGCCGGAACCTACGCGTTCGACCGTAGGGTCACGCGGGAGGGCGTCTTCTCCATCGACACCCCACCCCCGACCGTCTCCGGCTCCCTCCATATCGGCCACGTCTTCTCGTTCACCCACACCGACGTCGTGGCCCGCTACCACCGGATGCGCGGCAAGGCCGTCTTCTACCCGATGGGGTGGGACGACAACGGCCTGCCCACCGAGCGACGGGTCCAGAACTATTTCGGTGTCCGCTGCGACCCGAGCCTCCCCTTCGAGGCCGACTTCGTCCCACCCGACGAGCCGGGCCCCCAACCATTGGCCATCTCCCGACCCAATTTCGTTGCGCTCTGCCAGCAGCTCACCGCCGAGGACGAGCAGGCCTTCGAGCGGCTCTGGCGCGCCCTCGGTCTCTCGGTGGACTGGTCGCACACCTACGCCACCATCTCGGAGCGGGCGCGGCGGGTGTCCCAGCGCGGGTTCGTGCGCCTCGCCCGCCGCGGCCAGGTCGTGCAGCGGACAGCGCCCACGCTCTGGGACGTCGACTTCCGGACCGCGGTGAGCCAGGCCGAGCTCGAGGACCGCGAGCGTCCCGGTGCCTACCACCGCCTGCGCTTCCCGCGGGTCGGAGCCGGCGGGGACGTCGAGATCGAGACCACCCGGCCGGAGCTGCTGCCCGCGTGCGTCGCCCTCGTGGCCCATCCCGAGGACGAGCGCTTCAGCGCCCTGTTCGGCACGGAGGTCGACACCCCGCTGTTCGGGGTCCGGGTGCCGGTGCTCGCCCACGAGCTGGCCGACCCGGAGAAGGGGACCGGGATCGCCATGATCTGCACGTTCGGTGACACCACCGACGTGGTCTGGTGGCGCGAGCTCTCCCTCCCCACCCGGACGGTGGTCGGCCGCGACGGCCGGCTCCTCCCGGTCGAGTGGGGCTCCGATGGCTGGGCGAGCGACGACCCGGTTGCGGCGGCCGCCCACTACGACGAGCTGGTCGGGCGCTCGGTCACCCAGGCCCGGACCCGGATCGTCGAGCAGTTGGCCGACGCCGGGGCGATGGTCGGCGACCCGCGGCCCATCACCCACCCGGTCAAGTTCTACGAGAAGGGCGACCGGCCGCTCGAGATCGTCTCGTCCCGGCAGTGGTTCATCGAGACCCTGCCGCTCAGAGACCGGCTGCTCGCCCGCGGCGAGGAGCTTCGCTGGCACCCGCCGTACATGGCCCACCGCTACCGTGCCTGGGTGGAGGGGCTCAACGCCGACTGGAACATCAGCCGCCAGCGGTTCTTCGGGGTCCCGTTCCCGGTCTGGTACCCGGTCGGCGCGGACGGCGAGGTCGACTACAGCGCCCCGATCCTGGCGGATGAGGACATCCTCCCGGTGGATCCCTCGACCGACGTGCCCGACGGGTACGGCGCGGACCGGCGAGGCGTGCCCGGCGGCTTCGTCGGCGACCCCGACGTGATGGACACCTGGGCAACCTCGTCGCTCACCCCCCAGATCGCCGGCAATTGGGTGGACGATCCCGACCTCTTCGCCCGGGTCTTCCCGATGGACCTGCGCCCCCAGGCCCACGAGATCATCCGCACCTGGCTCTTCTCGACCGTGGTGCGGGCCGAGCTCGAGCACGGGATGCTCCCCTGGTCCGACGCGGCCATCTCGGGGTGGGTGCTCGATCCGGACCGCAAGAAGATGTCGAAATCGAAGGGCTCGGTGGTGACACCCCTGCCGCTCATCGAACAGCACGGCGCGGACGCGGTGCGCTACTGGGCGGCGGGGGGCCGGCCGGGCACCGACACCGCCTTCGACGAGGGGCAGATGAAGGTCGGCCGGCGGCTGGCCATGAAAGTCCTCAACGCCTCGCGGTTCGCGCTGGGCCGGCTGACCGATGAGGAGGGCGTCCTCGTCGTGCCCGGTATCGGCGAGGTGACCTCCCCATTGGACCGGGCCGTCCTCGGCCGCCTCGCCGTCGTCGTCGACGAGGCCACGGTCGCCTTCGAGGCCTACGACTACGCCCGCGCGCTCGAGCGCACCGAGGCCTTCTTCTGGTCGTTCTGCGACGACTACCTGGAGCTGGTCAAGTCCCGCGCCTACGGCTCGGCGGACGGCCCGGCCACCGCTTCGGCGAGGGGCGCGCTGGCCGTCGCCCTCTCCGTGCTGCTCCGCCTGCTCGCCCCGATCCTCCCCTTCGTGACCGAGGAGGTCTGGTCCTGGTGGCAGGAGGGCTCGATCCACACCGCGGCCTGGCCCACTGTGGCAGAGCTCGGAGTCGCGCCACCGGGGGCGGAAGGCTCCCTCGGCATCGACCCCGCGACCGACGCGGTGCTCGACATGGCCGCCGAGGTGCTCGGTCTGATCCGCCGCGAAAAGACCACGGCCAAACGCTCGATGCGGGCGTCAGTGGAGAAACTGGTGGTCACCGACACACCCTCCCGGATCGACGCCCTGCGCTCAGCCGAGGGGGACCTCCGCGAGGCGGGCGGGGTGGTCCAGCTGGTCACCCGGGAGTCGGATCAGCCGTCGGTCGAGGTCGTGCTCGCCGACGAGTGAGTCGGCGCCGGAGCGGCTTCGGTCAGGCGAGATAGGCGCTCATGGCCGCCTCACCCATCTCGGCGGGCGTGCCCTCCTGCTCGATGCGACCGTGCAGCATGATGGCGGCACGGTCGGCCACCGAGAGGGCGGTCGTCACGAACTGCTCGACCAGCAGGATGGTGATGCCCTGCCGGGAGAGCTGACCGACCAGGTCGTAGAGCTCGGAGACGACGAGGGGTGCGAGCCCCATTGACAGCTCATCGAGGAGGAGCACCCGCGGGTGGGTCACCAGACAGCGCGAGATGGCCAGCATCTGCTGCTCACCGCCCGAGAGTGTGCCTGCCATCTGCCGGCGCCGCTCGCGCAGCCTCGGGAAGGTCGCGAAGGTCTGCTCCTCCACGTCCTTCGCGGTCAGGCCACCGCGGTAGGTCCAGATGCGGAGGTTCTCCCGCACCGTGAGGTTGGGGAAGATCCCGCGGCCCTCTGGCACCGCACAGACCCCCTGGCGCACCAGTTTCTCGGTCGAGGTCCGGCCGGTCGGTACCCCGCCGATGAGCACCTCGCCCGCGGTCGACCGCATGATCCCGCTGACGACCCGGAGCAGCGTCGACTTTCCCGAGCCGTTCGGGCCGAGCAGCGCGAACACACTGCCCGCCGGGACCTCGAGGTCGACGCCGTGGAGGACCTCGATGCGCCCGTACGCGGCGCGCAACCCGCGCAGGGTCACGCTCGGCGGGAGCGTGGTGGTGCTCGGCGCGTCCCCGGTCGCGGCCACCGGACCGGTCACTCGGCCACCTCGGCAGCGTCCCCGCCGGCGGGTCGGCCCGTGCGCTCGGCGCCGAGCACCGCGCCCGCACCTTCGGATCCGGCATGCTCGACCACCGCGCCGAGGTAGGCGGCCTGGACCATCGGGTCCTTGCGGATCTCCTCGGGCCGGCCCGAGGCGATGATGTCCCCGAAGTCGAGCACGTAGATGTAGTCGCAGATGCGCATGACCATCTCCATGTCGTGCTCGACGAGGAGCACGCCCATCCCGCCGGCGGCGAGGGTGACGAGCAGTTCGCCGAGGCTCTGGCACTCGCTCTCGTCGAGGCCGGAACCCGGCTCGTCGAGGAGGAGGAGCTTCGGGCCGAGCGCGAGCGCCCGGGCGAGCTCGACCATCCGGGCGAGCCCGGTGGGCATGGCGCTGGCCTGCCGGGACCCGAGGCCGCCGAGGCCGACCCCGCTCAGCAGCCGGTCCGAAGTGCGCACGGCAAGCGACCCGGGACCGGTGGGTCCCTCCTCGCCCTGACCGTCGGCGGTGTTGCCGCGGCGAGCCCAGGGGAGCGCCCGCTTGAGATGTCCCCACTGCCACCACTTGACCGACGACTCGAGGCCGACCTGGACGTTCTCCCCGGCCGAGAGGGACCCGAACAGCTCGAGCCGCTGGAAGGTCCGCGCCAGGCCGAGCCGGGCCCGGCGGTGGGGCTTCATCCGGGTGATGTCGGTGTCGAAGAGCCGGACCGTCCCCCGGTCGGGGACCTGGAGCCCGCTGATGACGTTGAACAGGGTCGTCTTGCCGGCCCCGTTGGGCCCGATGAGCCCGGTCACGGTGCCCGGCTCGACGGTCAGGCTCGCATCGCTGAGGGCCGCGACCCCGCCGAAGCGAACCGCCACCTCGGAGACGGTGAGGACCGGTGTGCCCGAACGGCCCTCCTCAGCCGGCGGCACGAGATCCTCCGAGCATCGCGGGGCCGCCGATCGGCGTCCTGGAAACAGGGACGTCGAGATCGGCGTCCCGGGGCGTCTTGACCCAGGGCAGCCGGAACTGGAGTGCCTCGATCCCGAGCAGGCCGCCCGCCGCCCGTCCGATCAGGATGATGCCCACACCGGCGAAGAGCCCGACCCCGTTCGGCCAGACCTGGTTGAGCACGACGTAGGTCGTCGCAGCCAGGAAAGCGCCCGACACCGTTCGGATGCTCCAGATGGTCACGAACAGCACGAAGATGATGCCGGGGAAGATGTCGAAGTCGCTCGTCCCGACGACACCCTGGACGGTCCCGTAGAGCGCACCGGCCAGGCCGGCCATGGCCGCCGCGATCGCGAACACCGCCACCTTGGTGAACCCGATGTGGAGCCCCACCGTCGCATAGGCCGCCGGTGAGTCGTTGACCGCCACCAGCCGACGGCCGAACAGGCTGCGCCGGATGGCGAGCACCATCCAGGCCGCCAGCACGAAGAGAACCGCCACCATGAGGAACTCTGCCTGGTCCCCGCCGAAGGAGAGCCCGGGAAGGACGATGCGGCCGATGCTGACCCCGCCCGAGCCGTAGATGTCCGCGTCGGTGAAGAACCCGTTTGCCACCGCGTCGGCGAAGGCGAAGGTGGCCAACGCGAGGTAGAGGTCGCTCAGGCGGACCGTCGGGAGGGCGATGAGCGCCCCGACTCCGGCGCAGACCGCGGTCGCCGCCAGCAGGCCGAGGACCGACCCGCCGCCGGCGATCTTGCCCATGACGAAGGCGCCGATCCCCATGAACGAGAACTGGCAGAGCGAGACCTGGCCCGAGTAGCCGGTGAGGAGCACCAGCGAGAGGCCCACGATGCCTAGGGTCATGATCGCCCCGCCCAGGTCGAGCACGGTGGTTCCCTTGAAGGCCGTGTTGCCGAACACCACCGCGGCCGCAACGGCGAGGATCAGGAAGACGCCCCCCGCCACCAGTGATTCCCAGCCGCTGGCGACCCGCGGGACCCGCATGGTGGTGAGGCGCCCGACCGCCCGGAGCCGGACCGAGGGCAGGGTGACCAGGGCGGCGAACAGGAACACCATGGGCAGGGCGTAGGTGATGTCCGGGACCAGGTTCTGGGGGACGTGGGGAAGGATGTAGTTGATCACGTAGTTCTCGGCGAGGCCGATCCCGATGGCTGCGGCGAAGGTCACCGGGATGTTCTTGAGCCGCCCGACGATGGCCGCGGCGTACCCGTTGACCACCAGCAGGGTCATCGCCTCGATGCTGATGCCGGTGGTCTGGGTCGGGGCGAGGAGCACCCCGGCCAGCGCCGCCATCATGAACCCCAGGATCCAGCCGTACTGGCTCATCCGGTTGGGCGAGACCCCGGACATGGCCAGCAGGTCCGGGTCGTCGACGACCGCACGCAGGGCGTACCCGGTGCGGGTGTTGTAGAAGAGGACCCGCAGCAGGGCGGCCACCACCAGGGCCACCCCGATGATGAGGACCTCCTGGTACTGGATGTTGATGCCGACCAGCCGGAACTGGCCCGAGACCATGTCGTTGACCGCCCGCTCGGTCGTCGGGCTCCAGATGATCGTGGCGAGGCCGGTCAGGATGACCAGCAGCCCGAGGGTGACCATGACCGGCCGCTCGGCCGAGGCCCCGTGCAGCCGCCGCATGAGGACGCGCTCGACCAGCGCGCCGGCCACGGAGGCCCCGACGACCAGAATGATGAGCAGCGCCACGAGCACCGGCACGTGGTGGGCCGAGACCAGCTCCCAGTAGGAGAAGGCGGCGACCATCCCGACCGCACCCTGGGCGAAGTTGAACACCCCGGAGGTGGTGTAGGTGACCACCAGCCCGGTGGCCACGATGGCATAGCCCGCACCCAGCATGACCCCGAAGACGGTGTACTGCAGGAACTCGCTCACCGAATCGTCACGTCCCCTGTCGCATCAGGTCAGATTGGTCACGACCGGCCGCCGCCCCCGATCAGCTCCCGGGCGGTACGACGTAGGAATAGTCGCAACGGTACCCGTTGGTGGCGCTGTTGATCGGCGGATCGTCCAACCGCTGGTACTGGCCGTTCGACGACCTGGCCGAGCAGGTAGCAATTGCCCACCGTCTTGGCCGCAGGGTCGTTGGGGGCGATGATGTTGTTGCCGCTGAAGCTGGTGATCTTGGACAGGGCCTGGAGCAGGGACCCGCGGCTCGGGTCGGAGCCGGCGTTGGCCAGCCCCTGGGCGAAGAGCTGGGCGGAGAGCCACCCGTAGAGGGTGAACAGGTCGGTCTTGAAGCCGGGTGAGGTCTGCTGCACCCACTTGTTGAAGAGCCCGACGGCCGGGATGGCCGGATAGTCCTGGCCGAGGAAGAACGAGGTGTTCTGGTCGACCTGGGCGCCGTCGACGGCCGATGGCCCGCCCGAGTTGGCCACCAGGACGTTGGAGTAGCTGGCCGCCCCGATGATCACCTGGGGATGGAAGTTCTGCTGCTGGAGGTTCTTGAACATCGCCGAGGCGTAGTTCTCGGGGAGCTGGTCGAGGAAGAGGATCTTGACACCGGCGTTCTTCATGGCGATGACGTTCTGGGTGTAGTCGGTCTGGGTCACCGGGACGGTCGGGTCGTAGACGACGTTGAAGCCCACCTTCTGCATGACGTACTTCTCGCCGGTCCAGTCGGTCTGGGCCGAGGCCTGGTCGGAGACGACCGTCCC
Organism: uncultured Acidimicrobiaceae bacterium; assembly: GCA_963769775.1. GTDB lineage: Bacteria > Actinomycetota > Acidimicrobiia > Acidimicrobiales > RAAP-2 > Bog-756. The sequence goes on from CAVYNC010000003.1 coordinate 309,358, forward strand.
GACCGCATTGACGTCGTTCGGGAACTTCTTCTTGAAGTACTGGAGCGGTCCCTCTTCCCAGCCGCCGAGGAGCGGCACCGCGCTGTAGACGTTGGGGAGCTTGGTGGTCGGGATGTCGAGAACGACCGAGACGTCGGGCATCCCCGGGTCCGCTGCGAGGAGCGTGCCGCCGTAGCTGTCCTGGAGGGAGAACCCGCCGACGAGGGAGAAGTCGTTGGTGATGGCACTCTGGGTCATCTGCTTGTTGCCCTGACCGGTGAACCCGTCGTCACCCGAGTCGACCACGATCTTGCGGCCGTGTATTCCACCGGTCGAGTTCACGTACGCCGCGTAGGCCTCGGTGCCGACCAGGGCGCCCTTGAAGAGCCCGCCGATGGCGAGGGTCGAGACGTTGCCCACGCGGACCTGGGTCGCGGTGATGCCGGTGTGATCGCTGAAGGCGCTCGAGGGGATATTGGTGGATGCCCCGCCACCGGATCCGCTGGCGGTCGTCGTCGTGGTTGTGGACGAATTGGTCGAGCTGCACGCAGCGGCGACCAGGGCGACCACCATCACGATCCCCAGGGCGCCGGTACGGCTCTTCCACGATCCTGAACGCAAGGCTCCCCCTTGTTTCGTCATTGACGGCTGCGCCGCCCCGCTCTCACGGTCCGACTGGCCGGCCGAATATGTGACTCTACGTCAGAAACTCGGCGGTGTGTCCAGCGTTCCGCCTGAAATTGTGACCCGGGCAGCCCGGTCCGGGCACCCGCCCGTTCACCCCCGGGCCGGGGGACGGCAGCCCGATGGCGGGGGGTCGACAGAGCGGCCGGCGGTCGGCACCGCGGCAGCCAGAGAGGGCTCAGCGGGGGACCCGGCTCCGGATCCCCTCGAGGAACCGAACCGCGCCGAGGGTGGTGTGGCGCGAGCGGATGCTCACCATGACGTCGAACGCGTGCTGGGCCCGCGGCAGTTCGACGTAGGCGACCGGCGCGGTCGAGATCTCCCGGAGCCGGTCGACGAAGCGGCGGGCCACCACCGGTGGGACGAGCGTGTCGTTGGTGCCGTGGAGCACGAACATCGGCGGAGCCGTCGGGGTGATCCGACGATCCGGCGAGGCGTCTTCGAAGATTGTGCGGTCGTCCTCGATGGGGACCTTCATCACCCGGCGGGCCAGCAGCTCGCCCAGCCCGGGCCCGTAGGCACCGCCCGCATCCGGTTCGGCGGTCAGGTCGTAGACGCCGTAGAAGGGGACGCAGGCATCCACCGAGGTGTCGGCGTCCTCGAACCCGGGCTGCCACTCGGGCCGGTTGGGGGTCAGGGCGGCGAGGGCGGCGAGGTGGCCGCCGGCGGAGCCTCCCGAGAGGGCGATGAAGTCGGGATCCCCCCCGTACTCGGCGATGTGCCCGCGCACCCAGGCCAGTGCCCGCTTGCAGTCCACGATGTGGTCGGGCCAGGTCGCCTTCGGGCTGAGCCGGTAGTTGACCGTCACGCACACCCATCCCCGCCGGGCGAGCTCGTGCATCATCGGGAGCCCCTGCTCGCGCTTGTCGCCCATGACCCAGCCCCCGCCGTGGAGGTAGACGAGCACCGGGGCCCCCTCGGCGTGCGGGCCACGCCCCAGGAGGATGTGGAGCCTGTGCCGGCGGTCCCCGTCGCCCCAGTAGTCGATGTCCCGGGTCCGCCGGATCCCTCGGAACCGGAAGGGCACGGCGAGGACCAACCGCCACCAGTGGGACCAGGCCGGCCGCAGGTCGGTCCCCGGGGCGGTGACCGGGCCGCCGGTCGCGGCGGAGAGCGCCGAGGTCACCAGGGCCCCCGAGCTATGGGCGACCACGGCCAGCCCGACGAACCCGGCCGCGCTGGCGACGATCAGGGCGAGCCCGGCCACGGCCTGCCAGGCGTGCAGCCCGCCCGCGACGGAGAGGGTCACCGCTGCGGCCATCTCGACGACGACCATGTGGACCGGCAGCTCAGAGGGGACCCACCCGAGCACGAAGCTTGCCACGGTGAGGGGCTCCCGCCGGGCGGGGACCCAGGCGGTGGCCACGAGCAGGGCGGACATCATGCCGACCGCGAAGAAGACCCAGGCCACCAACACATCGAACATCGTAGGCGGCGCCGAGGTGAAACCCCCGTCCAGGTGGGGCATCATCAGGTGCGGGGGGAGCGGTGGGCGAGAGCGGGGAGGTTCTGCATGGAACGACTGAGTGGCCTCGACGCCAGCTTCCTCTACCTGGAGACGCCCACCCTCCACATGCACGTGGCCATGGCAGCGATCTTCGACCCGTCCACTGTCCCGGGTGGGTACACGCTTCGCCCGCATGCAGACCCAGATCGCGGCCCGCACCCACCAGGCCCCCGTCTTCCGTCGCCGGCTGGTCGAGGTCCCGCTGGGTCTCGGCCACCCGGTGTGGGTCGACGACCCCGGCTTCGACATCGACTACCACGTACGGCGGGCGGCCGTCCCCGGACCGGGCGGACTGCGCGAGCTCTCGGACCTCATCGGGGACATCACCGGGCACCAGCTCGACCGTTCCAAGCCGCTCTGGGAGATCTGGATCGTCGAGGGTCTGGCCGAGGGACGGATCGCGGTGGTCGCCAAGATGCACCACTCGACCATCGACGGGATGTCGGGGGCGGCGCTCCTCTCGGTCCTCTTCGACCTCGAGACCGACCCGGGCCCCGAGCCCGCCCTCCCCGAGCCGACCGGGGACGTCCACTATCCCCTCGTGTCTCGAGCTGGTCGCGGAGGCCATCGCCGCCCGAGCAGTGCGGCCCCTCGAGCTGACCCGCGACCTCCTGCGCACCGGCCCGCGCCTCCTCGACGTCCGGCGGATCCGCCAGCGGCCCGACCACCGGAGCCCCCTGGCGAAGGCCGCGCTGCCGCTCTCGGCACCGCGCACCTCGTTCAACGCGGCCCTCACCCGGCGCCGCCAGGTCGCGCTCTCCGCAATCGGCCTCGCCGACGTGAAGCGGCTCAAGAACGCGACGGGGACCACGGTCAATGACGTCGTCCTGACCGTGTGCACCGGTGCGCTCCGGAAGGTCCTTCTCGACGGCGACGAGCTGCCCGACCGGCCACTGGTGGCGGTGGTCCCGGTCTCCGTGCATCCCGAGGAGGGCTCACCACGAGGGTCCAACCAGGTCTCCCCGATGTTCGTCCAGCTGCCAGCACACCTCCACGATCCACTCGACCGGCTGCATGCCATCCGCGAAGGGACGAAGGGGGCGAAGGAGGAGCACAACGCGCTCGGCGCGGACATGCTGGTCAACTGGGCGGAGCACGCGACCCCGAACACCTTCGCCAATGCGGCCCGGCTCTACAGCCGCATGCGACTGGCGGACCGCCACCGACCCATCGCCAACCTGGTCATCTCCAATGTCCCGGGGCCGGACATCGCCCTCTACCTGGCGGGGGCCGAGATGGTTGCCGGCTTCCCACTGGGTCCGGTCATGGACGGGATGGGCCTCAACATCACCATCATGAGCTATCGGGGCACCCTCTTCTGGGGCATCATCGCCTGTCCCGAAACGATGCCAAAGGCCTGGGAGCTGGCCGCGAGCATCCCGCTCGCGCTCGACGAGCTCCTCGCCGCGGCGGGCGAGGGTCCGGCCTGCTTCCGCTCCGACGAGGCGGCCGAGGCGGTGGTCGCCTCGGGTGCCGCGGCCCCTCCGGAGCCCGGCACTTCCCCGGTGCGCACCCACCGGGGTGCGATGGCCCGCCCCTAGCGCGGGGTCGGGCGCGGCCCCCGGTCGATGCTGCGGCCGCTCAGGGCGCGGCGGCGACTGCCATCGACGAGGCCCCCGAGCAGACCGGGATCGGTCGCCCGAACTGTTGCGAGACGGGGTCGAACGGGACGACCGCGTGGAACCCGTCCACGATGAACGCACCGGTCGACCCCGGACCCACCACGATGTCGGTCGGGTGGTCGGTGCCCGGGTCGGCGGCACCGCCCGGGCGAAGGGGGATGGGAACCGGCGGTCCCGGGTTCGAGAAGCCGGCCACGTTGATCGGGCTCACCCAGTTGTTCGCCGAGTCGACGACAACCACCCGGGTCCCGTCGGAGGTCACGGCCACCGCGGCCGGGTCCGAGATGCCGAACCGGTCGAATCCGGCGGGCGCCCGGACCACCCCGGTCGATGCGGTGATCGGGAGCACCCGGCCGCCGTAGTCGACGCCCCCCTGGCCGACCACGTAGACGGTGCTCCCGTCAGGGCTCACGACGATCCCATGCGGCGAGTAGACGGACGAGACGGTGAGACCGGTCGGGATGAACGGGCCGGCGGTGGCGGTCGAGGTGTCCACCGGGACGACGCCCCCGGCGACGAGCACGAAGAGGGTGGGACCCGTCGGGCTGAGCGCCATCCCGAAGATGGTCCGGCCGGGCCCGACGTCGAGCGGCGTGCCGACGTCTCGGGTCTGCGGGTCGACCGGCACGACCGCCGATCCGCTCGCCGCCAGGACGATCCCGTTGGGCATGACCGCGACGGCATGGGTGCCCCCGTCGCCCGGGATCGGGATCGGATCACCGGCCCGCTGGGTGGAGAGATCGATCGGGACGACCACGTTTTGGGCGTCCCGCCGCCCGCCGTCGCTGGTCACGACGTAGGCCCACCTCCCGTCCCGGGAGGTGGCGACGGCGTCGTCGCCGAGGGCGGGGGTGCCGGCGACCGGGAGGGGGATCGGGTCCTCGGCGGTTCGCGTGACGAGCTCGACCGGGGTGACCGCCGTCGGGCACACCACGTACCCGACCGGACCGTGCGGCGCGAGGGTGCCGTCGCGCACCGGCGCGGAGACGGGGTCGGCTAGGGCCGAGCAACCCGCCAGGAGGGCTCCGGTCAGCAGCACCCCGGTGACCCGCGCGGTCGGGCGCGGCCGGCTCCGACCGGTGGTGCGGGCTTCCATAGCTGTGCCGACCCTAGTGACGCGGGAGGGGCCGGCCGGCTCATCCCGTTCGCCTCGTCTCGGCCGCGCAGCGCCGCGCCCGACGGCCCGGGGCTCGGCCCGCCGGGATCAGGAGTGCGAGAAATGGGGGGACCCGTCCACCTCGAACGCGATCTCGTCCACGTAGCACCACCACCAGTCCTCGCCCGGCTCGAACGACTGGATGAGGGGGTGTCCGGTCGCGTGGAAGTGGGCGGTCGCGTGACGGTTCGGCGAGTTGTCGCAACAGCCGACGTGGCCGCACATCATGCACAGGCGCAGATGGACCCAGGTGCCCCCGATCCGGAGGCAGTCCTCGCAGCCGTCGGCCGAAGGGGTGACGGCCTTCACATCTGCGAGGTGACTGCAGATCTGCTCGCCTCCGCTCATGGGGCTCCCTGACTCTCGGGTGGCGTCGAGCGTACGCCGCAACGCCGTCAACCTGCCGTCAACCTGCCGTCAACCTGCCGTCACCCCGCTGTCAGGCCGCCGTAGCGAGTGCTGGGACGCCGGCGTGGACGGCCACGGCCGAGAGCGCCTGGTCGAGGGGGGTGGCCTCGAGACCGAAGGTGCGGTTGCAGGCGGTCGAGTCCATGACGAACGGGCGGTCGAACTGGTACCGGGTCTCCCTGAGCTCACGCAGCTGTGCCGAGACGAGCCCTGCCGCGGTGACCGCGACCGGTGGCACGACCCCGATCCTCGGGGCCGGGGCGCCAGCCACCTCGCAGAACCGGGTAGCCAGCTCGCGCTGGGTGCGGGCAGGCACGCTCGGCACGTGCCAGGGCCGTCCCCACGCCCGCTCGTCGGTGCCGAGGACGGCGAGCGTCCGGCCCACGTCGGGTACGTAGGTCCAGGTGTGTGGGACGTCGGGGTCCCCGAGCAGGCGGACCTTCCTGCCGGCCAGCAGGCGATCGACATTGCGTCCGAAGAAGCTGGTCTCGACCACGCCCGGGCCGAAGAAGTCGGATGCACGGGCCTCGGTCGCCCGGATCCGCCCGGCCCGGTGTGCTGCGAGGAGGTCGGTCCACATCGCGGCGCGGATCCTCCCCTTGGTCCCGGTCGAGGCCAGCGGGTCCTCCTCGGTCATCGGGTGGTCCACCGGCCCGTAGCCATAGAGGTTGCCCATGGTGACCACGACCGCCCCGAGATCCGACGCGACCGAGAGGATCGAGGCGGCCAACGGTGGCCAGAGCTCCGGCCACCGGTTGTAGGGCGGGTTGACACAGTTGTAAAGGACATCCGCACGGCCCGCCGCAGTGGCGAGGGCGGACCGGTCCGAGGCGTCGGCGTTGACCCGTCGGATGCCGGGGTGGTCGGGGCCCGACCCGGAACGGCTGACGACGGTGACCTCGTGGCCTTGCCCGGCCAGGGCCAGCGCGGTGGCCGTCCCGACCGACCCTGCACCGATGACGACGTGGGTTCCCATGAGTCGCATCCTCCCTTATTGTGATCACTGATCTCTATATGGACCAGTATTCACCATTTCCGCCTCCTTTGCAAGAGCAGTGATCTTGTCTTGATGTAGTGATCTGGATCTGGGAGGATCGGAGGATGCCCCCCACCACCGGATTGCGGGCCCGCGTGCGGGCCGAGCTCACCGCCGAGATCAAGGAGGAGGCCCGCCGGCAGCTCGCCGCAGACGGGGCCCCCGGGCTCTCGCTGCGCGCGGTCACCCGGGCGCTCGGGATGGCCCCCTCGGCCGTCTACCGGTACTACCCGAGTCGTGACGATCTGCTCACCGCGCTCATCGTCGACGCCTACGACGCTATCGGCGGGGCCGCCGAGGCGGCCGACTCGGGTCGCCCACCCGACGACTTCGGCGGACGCTGGCGCGCGACCGGTCTGGCGATCCGGGACTGGGCCCGGGCCAACCCCCACGAATACGCGCTCGTCTACGGGTCGCCGGTCCCGGGCTACCGCGCCCCCGGGGACACCGTCGGGCCGGCCAGCCGGGTCACCCTCGTCCTGGCCCGCCTGGTCGACGAGGCGGCGCGGAGCGGTGCCCTCGCCGTGGACTCCGCCATGCCGGGGCGCCGCGCACTCGGCGCGGAGGTGACCGCCGAGACCCGCAAGTTGGCGTTCCCGCACACGCCGGACGAGGTCATCGTCCGCGCGCTCGCCGCCTGGACGCAACTGTTCGGGATGATCTCCTTCGAGCTCTTCGGCCATCTGTACGGGGTGGTCGAAGACGTCTCCCTGCTGTTCGAACGCGCCCTTGTCGAGATGGGCACCTTCGTCGGGCTTCCGCCGCCGGCCTGAGGAGCACCGGCGTTCACAATTTTTTTTGCCGCGCGCACTGTACGAAGGTGGTCCGCCGCGTCATGATGGGAACGGCGTTGATGCACGAGGGATGTCGGGCCGGTGTGGCGTGGTCGGGTCCCCCGTGCAGCGGGACCGAGTCGGAAGGGGGCCCAGATGGCCCAGCAGGGTGCAGGACTGACGGTGACCAGCCAGGGCCGGAAGCCGCAGACGGCCGAGCGCGCCGTCACCGGGGACGAGCTACGCCGGCTCGACCGTCTCGCCCCCCTCCTCCACGAGTTGCTCGACTGGGGCCTGGTGCACCCCACCGATTCCGGCACGTTCGAACTGCGCGAGGACGTCCAGGAGCGTCTCCGCCAGCTCACCGCGTCGCGCCCTGCGCTCGAGGCGCAGGTCTACGTGGGCCGGCCCTGCCGGCGGTGCGGCCAGGTGGCGGTTACCAGGCTGGTCGACGGGGTGCGCATGTGTGCGCTGTGCCGCGACGCGATGAGCACGCTCCCCGATCCGGTCGGCGGTGCGGACGCGACGGGTCCGACCGGGGAACGGGGCCACAAGACGCGGCGGGCCCGCAAAGCCGGCTGAGCAACGGCGGTCGGCGCCGCTTCTGCCGTCACGCAGGGACCAGCGCGGTCGGCCGCACCTCGGTCACCCGTCTACGCCCGGGCAGGAAGGCGAACGCTCCGATCGCTCCGGCAACGGCCACCCCGGCGGCGACCAGGCAGGCCGCCTCGAGCCCCGAGCCGAACCCGGCGAAGGCGCCCGCCCGCAGGGTGGGTTGGACCGCCGCCGGCGCGCGGTGCACGACGGCCAGCGCCGCGGCCATCGACTGGCGGGCTGCCTGGCTCGCCGGCGCCGGGATCGGGAACGGGGCGAACGCCCGCACGATCCGCGGCGAGTACGCCGAGGCGAAGACCGATCCGAGCACGGCCACGCCGAGGGTACCGCCGAGCTCCCGGGTGGTGTTGTTGACCGCGGCGCCGGCGCCCACCTGGTCGGCGGCAAGCGCGCCCATGACCGCCTCGGTGGCGGGTGCGGTGATGAACGAGAGGCCGAGGGCGAGCAGGACCATCGCCGTGATGATCGGGCCGTAGAACGCGGCTGTCGGGGTCGAGGTGAGTCCGGCCATGACCAGACCCCCGGCCATGCAGAGCAGACCGACCGAGACGACCAGCCTGGTCCCGACCCGCAGGGCGAGCACTGCGCCCACCGGCGTGAAGATGGCTGCCACGATCGCAAAGGGGAGGGTGTGCACCCCGGCCGAAAGGGTCGAGTACCCCTTCACGAACTGGAAGTACTGGGTGATGAGGAAGATGAAGCCGAAGAGGCAGAAGAAGGCCACCGCGATGGAGGACGCTCCCGCCGAGAAGCGCGGCACGGTGAAGACCCGCACGTCGAGCAGGGGCTGGTCGGTGCGGAGCTCGAGCCTGGCGAACAGGACGAGTAGCACCGCGGCCAGGGCGAAACAGCCCAGGGTCCGGTCCGACGCCCAGCCCCAGACGGGTCCCTCGATGATGGCGAGCACGAGGAGGGTGACCCCGACGGTCGAGACGATCACCCCGCGGGTGTCGAAGCGACGGCGCTCCCCTGCGGCCAGCCGCGGCACGAGGTAGTGCCCGCCGATGAGGGTCACGATGACGATCGGCACGTTCACGAGGAAGATGGAGCCGAACCAGAAGTGCTCGAGGAGTGCGCCACCGGTGATCGGGCCGAACGCGACGGCGATGCCCGAGGTGGCGCCCCAGATCCCCAGCGCCTTCTGACGCTCGGCGTGGTCGGTGAAGATCTCGGTGAGGATGGCCAGCGTCGCGGGGAAGATAAAGGCGGCGGAGACACCCATGAGGGCCCGGGCCGCGATGAGGGTGCCGGTGCTGTGACAGGCGGCGGCGAGTGCCGAGAAGACTCCGAAGCCGACCAGGCCGGCCTGCATGACGCCCTTCCGGCCGAAGCGGTCGCCGATCCCGCCACCCGCCAGCAGGAGCCCGGCGAAGGCCAGGCTGTAGGCGTCCACGATCCACTGCAGCGAGGTGGTCGAAGCACCCAGGTCCCGGCTCAGGCTCGGGAGGGCGACGTTCACGATCGTGTTGTCGACAACCACCAGGAAGACCGAAAGGCAGAGCACCGGCAGGGTCAGCCAGCGGCGGTCGTGCGCGGAGACGACGGGTGCGGCGAGGGCGGGCATGAGCGGGACCTCCTCATGTGTAGAACGATGTACCATTGTTATAGCACATCGTTCTTTAGTAGGGTAGCCCCCGATGACCAGGAGTGCCAGATGAACAGACGTGTCCGATGAGCGGTTCGGTGCGGGCGAGGACGCCGAGTGCCGACATGGAGGCCGTCCTCCTCGAGGCTGCCGAGTCCATCCTCGAGAGGGAGGGCCCCGACGCGCTCTCGGTGCGCCGCATCGCGGCCACGGCCGGAGTCGCCCCGATGGGCGTGTACAACCACTTCGCATCCAAGGCAGGGATCGTCGAGGCCCTCTTCGTGCGCGGGTTCGCCCGGCTCGGCCACGCGATGCGCACCCTTGCCGAGATCGACGATCCCGAGGAGGCCCTCCGCGAGGGCGGCCGCCGTTACCGGGCCCTCGCGCTCGCCCACCCCATGGCCTACCGGCTCATGTTCCTGCGGGCGGTCCCGGGGTTCGAGCCCTCGGCCGCGGCCCTGGCGACGGCGGTGGAGGCGTTCGACGGTCTGGTCGCCGCGGTGCGCCGCGCAATGGAGAGGGGCGTCCTCGCCGCAGGCGATCCCGCCCCCGCCTCGATGGTGATCTGGTCCGCGATCCATGGGTGGGTCGCGCTCGAACTCTGCGGGATCGGGTTCGCCGACGACCTCGACGCCGGAGCCGAACAGCTCTGCCGCACCGTGATCGACGGCCTCAGGTCGCGGACCGGCGCGACCTGAGCGCGACCGGTCAGCCGGCCGATATCGCGGGCCAACGGCCGCGCCGCTCGGGGCCGAGCAGCATCTGGGAGTAGGCGCCGCCGAGGTGGTTCGACCGCCAGGTGAGCATCGACTGGGCCAGCGGTAGCACGACCCCGGGATCGTCGGGTGGTGGAGTGCCACGAGGGGTCGGCGGCGAGGACGAAGCAGAGCCACGTCCCGTCGGCGAACTGGACGTACGCGTGGGTGGGCGTTCGCTCGACGGCGAGGTTGCAGCGTTCGAGCCGGGGATCGGGTCCGCCGGACTCGCGGTGGGGGCCGATCAGCTGGTCGCGCCAGTCCCACTCGTAGTGGGCCGCGCCGCGCCACCGCTGCGGGGTCTCCCCGGCGAGGAAGGGGACGAGAGACCTCCCGTCGCACTGACCGGGCACGTCGAGCCCGAGCAGGTCGGCGAGGGTCGGGAGAAGGTCGACCGCCTCGGTGTACTCCCTGACGACCCGGCCGGCCCATGCGGAGTGCCCGGGGTCGCGGACGATGAAGGGGACCCGGTAGCTCTGCTCGAAGTACCCGAGCTTCCCGAGGAGCCCGTGATCACCGAGCTGTTCGCCGTGGTCGGAGGTGACCACGATCACCGTCTCGTCATACTGCCGGATCGCCTCCAGGTGCGTCGACGACCCGCCCGATCTGGTCGTCGACCTCGGAGACCATCCCGAGGTACTGGGCCCGGAGGTGGGCCATAGCTGCCGGGTCGGTCGGCGCGGCGCATGCCGGGTGGGAGAGGAGGAGGGTGTGCAACGGGTGGAGATCCCCGCCCGTTGGGGTCGGCGCCGCGAGCTCTGCGGGCGGGTACCGGGTCGACCAGTGACCGGCCGCCGCATAGGGGGGGTGGGGACGGAGGTAGCTCGCGTGGGCGAACCAAGGGCCGTCCTGGCGGTCGATCCAGTCGAGGAGGCCCCGGAGAGGAAGGCGGAGGCGCTGTGGTCGGCCGGGCGCTCCGGCTCGGTCCGGAGCGCGTCGCCGGGCGGCAGAGGGTGCCATGGCCGAGGGATTCGAGCAAAGCCAGCCAGCCGATGAACCGGCCGTCGAGAGGGAGGACCGGGTCGAAGCCGGACAGGACGCCCTCGTAGGTGTCGAGGCGGGGGTCGTCGGGGTCGGAGACGGTCGCCGGGTCGGCTCCCTGGTCGGTGTAGCCGAAGAGGGCCGGCGCGTAGCCTGCCCGGCGGGCCGAGCCGGGCCACATTGTCGAACCGGTCGTCGAGCGGGGTGCCGTTGGCCACCACCCGGTGGTTCATCTGGTACATCCCGGTGTAGAGCGAGGCCCTGCCCGGAGCGCAGGGCGCGGCCTGGCTGTAGTGCGAGGCGAAGCGGACCCCCGCGGCCGCCAGCCGGTCGAGGTGCGGCGTGCGCACGAGCGGGTGCCCGGCCGAGGAGAGGCAGTCCCACCGAAACTGGTCGAGCGTCACGAGGAGGACGTTCACCGCATCACTCTTGCAGCCCACGGGTGGGGCAGCCTTGCGGACGGTTCCCGCCGGCGCGGGTGGCCGTTCAGGACGTGGCCCGCTCCGGGCCGAAGTAGGCCTCGACGGCCCTGGCGAGACCCTCGGCGATCACCCGGTGACCATCGGCGCTCGCTGCTATCGAACCCTCGAACGGATCGGTCAGGTAGAGCGGCTCGATGAGCGCCCCGGGCATTGCGCTCGGGGTCGTGAAGTAGCCGGGTGCCGCCGGACCGAGCAGCAGGACGTGTCCGTAGTGGGCGGCCCCCTCGGCAACAGCGCCCACCGACGTGGTCGGGACGAGCGAGCCCTCCTGGTCGTCGGTGACCACACCGGCGTCGGGAATGTCCCACCCGCGGGCGTTCATCGCCGCCAGGACGTCGTGCTGCACCAGGGTCGCGAGACGCTGGTTCGCTGCGGCGAAGGGCCGGGCCGGGTCCCAGGTGGTCAGGCTTCCCGCATCCGACGCCGAGCCGCCGCTGTCGAAGTAGATCCCGACGAGAACCGCCGCGCCGGCCAGGTCGGCGCACTCGTCACGGGCCACCACGTCGTCGTGGGCACCCTGCAGGCTGAGGATCGACCCCGAGCGGTCGGCCGGGGTGAGGCGGACGACCGGGGTGTCCGCCGTGCGGGAGACCACGACCCGGAACCCGGCGGCACGAAGCAGGGTGGCCGCCTCGAGCTCGACCGGCAGGGTCTCGGTCGACTCCTCGATGGTGATCCCCGAGGTGGTCGTGCCGATCGCGCCCGGATCGACCCCACCGTGGCCGGCGTCGAGGAAGACCGTCGTGTGGCGGTCCCCGGCCGTCGGCGGGTAGGCGACGCACGCGCCCGTGGAGAAGGCCGAGGGGTCGAGGGCGGTCCCCCCGTCACCGGCCGCGGCGACCTTCCCCCGGTGCCAGACCAGGTACCCGACGACGGCCAGCAGTGCGACGAGGACGAGCAGCAGGGCTGCAGGGCGGCGCCGACGACGCCGGGGGCGCCCCGCCACCGGGCGGCGCCGTTGGGAGGTCCGGGACCTGGCGGTGTCGCGGGCGGTCACCCGGTCATTGAATCAGCCACGGCGGGGCCCGAGACCTCGGGCCCCGCCAGGCTGACTCGGATCAGGCCCGCATGGCGCGGGCCGGGCCGCGGCTCCTCAGAAGCCGAACCCGTGGCCCCCGATGGCGGCGAGCCCGAAGGATCCGGCCGGCAGGCCGGTCACCAGCGGGGTCGACGGGCTGAGGGTTCCCGACCCGGAGATGCCCGAGGCGTCGATCCCCGCGTTGTCGGAGATGAAGAGGCTCGAGCCGGCTACCGCGATGTCGGTGTCGCCGATGCCGGGATTGGCCTGCACGTCGGGGTTGAGCAGGCCGAGGGTGCCGCTCGCCGAGACCGAATAGGCCGAGACCGTCCCGGAGTGGGCGTTCGAGGTGAAGGCCTCGGTCCCGCTCCCGTTCCCGGTCAGCGCGACCCAGCAGGGAGCCAACTGGAAGTCGGGCACCTGGCTGATCTGGGTGACCGAGCCGTCCGGATCGACCGAGAAGGTGGCCAGGCCACCGAAGGCAGCCTCGGAGACCACTGCGACGCCGTTCTGGGTGAACGCGAAGCCGTAGGGACCGGTGTTCGCCCCGAGCGTCGTGGTGACCGCGGGGTCGGCAAGGCCGAACCGGTCGACCGGGAAGACGTCGATGGTGTTGCTCCCCTTCTCGGTCACGACCAGATCACGGCCGTCGGGCGTGAAGCCGATCTGCTCGGGCGAATTCGCAGTGGGATGAAGCGGCTGCTCCGAGACGGCCTGACGGAAGAAGAGCCCGCCGAAGAGATTGAACCCGCCGATGTCGGCCGGGGTCGTGGCGTTGCCGGCGTTGAGCGCGTAGACGGAGGGCCCGTCGACAGCGACGCTGATCGGGTCCACCCCACCGGAGCCGACGGTCTCGACGAGCTGCAGGTTCCCGGAGTCTCCGACCAGGAAGACGCTGACGCTGTCCGAGCCGCCGTTGACGACCGCGAGCACCCTGCCCCCGTCACCCAGGGTCACTCCGCCCTGCGAGGCGGGGGACGCGCCCGTCCCGGTCCCCCCGGTCGGGTACGAGCCGATCAGGGTCAGTCCGCCCCCCGAGTCAGTCCGGTAGGCGAGCACCTGGTTGCCTGCGAACTGGTTGGTCTCGGTAAAGACGGTGCCGGTGTCGGCCAAGCGCGGGGAATGAGGGAACGGGTCGGCCGACGCGGTGCCGGCTCCGAGACCGACCAGCCCCGTGGCGACGGCCAGACCGGCGCCGACGGCCGCGACGCCGACACGGCCCCGCACGGTGAGCCGGTGACGGGCACGTGGCGAGAAGGGTGCACTGGGCATTGGGTGAGCTCCTTTTCGGGCAGGGGTCCGAGGATCGGCCCCTCGACCTGTACCGTCACGAACCCCCGCCCGGCGTTACAGCCCCCCGCTCACGAGACAGTGATCGAGAACACCTTCCACCCGACGTTGTCGGTCATCGGGGTGGTGGTCACCCTGGTGTCGTGCACCTCGACGACGAACCTCGAGGTCCCGGTGCGGGTCGGTGTACCCGAGACGACCCCGGTCGACCCGTCGAGCGAGAGGCCCGCCGGCAGCGTCCCGTTGCCGGGAAGCACCTGCCAGACATAGGGCCGGTTCCCGCCGCGCGCCGAGAGGCTGGCCGAGTAGCTGTGCCCGACCTGGGCGGCGGAGAAGGATGGGGTGGTCACTGCCAGGTTGAAGGGGATCTTGACCTCGGCCATCGCCGGCACCGCCTGGTAGGTGGCCAGGGTGTTGGGGGCGGTGCTCCCCGGATAGAAGAAGGCGCCACTGCCCGGTCCCGAGGTGAGCTGGAAGGAGCGCAGCACGGTGACCGGGTTCGCCGCGGACTTGGTGAGCGCCGTCGCCGAAGGTGACTCGCCGAGCGCGAGGATCGCCTGGACGACCAGTGCGGTCGAGTCCGGGTCGGTGCTGCCCGGGGCGCTCGCCGAGTTCGGCTCGTATCCCCACCCGGCGTCTGCGTTCTGCGCGTGCACGAGGAACTGCCAGGCCGCCGAGGCGCGGGTGGCCCCGAGGGCGCCGGCTGCGGAGAGCCCCATGACCGCGAGCGCGGTGGAGTTGGTGTCGGGACCCTCGAAGCTCGCCGGGTTCCCGTTGCAGGGATTGCTCGAGGTGACCAGACTGGTCCACCCCCCGTCCGGGCACTGCTGTCTCTCGAGCCAGCTCTCGGCGGCGGTGAGCTGGCTCCCGCTCGACACCCCCGCGGCGGCGAGGGCGGCCAGCGAGAGCCCCTGGCGGTAGGCGCCGTCGTAGGTCGCGCTCTGGACGCCGAAGAGACCCGAGGTCGGACCGTAGCGGCGCTGGGTGGCGAGCAGTCTGGAGACCAGGTTGGTCCCACCGAACGAGTACGAATCGCCGCCGGCCGCGTGGGCGTCGAGGATGAGCAGCGCGAGCTGTCCCGGGCCGTCCCTGCCGCCCACGGTCACGTATGCGTCGACGTGTGACGCCAGGTAGGCGAGGGCCGCGTGCACCCCGGTCGGATCGATGCCGGCGCTGACCAGGGCGAGGACCGTGTTGGCGGTCGCGGCGAGGTCGGGCTGACCGGGAGTGGTCGAGGAGGGGATGTACCCCGAGGGGGTCAGCTGCCCGGCGAGCCACCCGGCGCCGTCCTGGGCGGACGACACCTGGGGTAGGGACGGTAGGGCCCCGGCGGGCGGGGGAACGGATGCGGAGGCCGCTGCCGGTGCCGCGGCAACGGTGCAGGACAGCGCGCCTGCGAGGGCAGCGGCCGCGAGGAGGCGGGTGCGGGACATGTGGTCGCTCTTTCCGGGCAGCGACCCGGGAACCCACAGATCGAACGGACCAGTGGCCGACCGAGTCCCTGCCGCATTTCTCGACGGGTGTGGACTCAAGGAGCGGTGCGCCGGTATCCCGACTTGCGACGAGCGACCTGCTCGCCACCCACGGTTGCGGACCAGTGCCGGAATTCGACCGGCTTCCCCAACGCACAGCTTGGACTGCAGTGCGACGGTAACAGATCGACCGGGCGATGGGAAGCGCTCGGTCGATCACCGGGACGGGCCCTGTCCGGACCCGCAAGGACGCGAGACCGGGGGTGCGGAAATCACCCCTTGCGTCTGTTGGACGGCTCGTCCATAGTGCAAACGAGGAGCCCCGTTCAGTGCAACAGGGGAGCCCTGTTCGAATGGAGGAGGCACCATGCCCGAGATGACGAAGTATGAGCACGGAGTTCCGTCGTGGGTCGACATCGGGATGGCCGACCCGAAGGCGGGTCTCGCATTCTACGGTGAGCTGTTCGGTTGGGAAGGCGAGGACATGGGCGAGGAGGCCGGCCACTACACCATCGCCTCCAAGGGCGGGAGGCAGGTGGCGGCCATCAGCCCGGCCCAGGATCCGGGCCCGCCGCGGTGGACGACCTACATCAATGTCGACGATGTCGACGCGGTCGCCCAGAAGGTCAAGTCCGCGGGCGGGAGCACCGTCGTGGAGCCGATGGACGTCATGAGCGCCGGTCGCATGGCCATCTTCCAAGACACCACCGGTGCGTTCGTCGCCGCCTGGCAACCCGCCGACCACCTCGGGGCGCAGCTGGTCAACGAACCCGGCGCGCTCATCTGGAACGAGCTCTCGACCTCCGATCTCGCCGGATCGAAGGCCTTCTACTCGGAGGTGTTCGGCTGGGGATGGGGTGGAGCCGACGCGTACGCGGAGGCGCAGGTGGGGGGCCGGACCATCGGCGGGGTGATGCCCCGCCCGCCGGACATGCCCGCAGACACGCCGGACCACTGGCTCGTCTACTTCGGGGCGACCGACCTCGATGCCGACGCGACCAGAGCCGAGGGCCTCGGGGCCACGATCCTGGTGCAGCCCACCGACATCCCGAACGCAGGGCGCTTCGCAGTCCTCATGGACCCTCAGGGAGCGGTGTTCGGCCTCTTCAAAGGGTAGACATAGCCCGCTGTCGCAACGGGATGGGCCACGCTTGGGTTCGGTGGCGGTTTCACCATGCGTTACTCGATCGCCCAACTGGCGAGGGTGACCAAGGGTGCCATCTACCACCACTTCGCCGACGGGGCCGAGCGGAGCGGCTTCTGGCCAAGGTGCTCACCGGCGTGGAGGGCGTCGACGATCCGCGGCAGGCCTTGCAGGCCGGGGTGGACGTCTTCCTCGCAGACTGGACGAGGCGGGCCTGTCGATAGCCGCATCAGCTGATCCTGAATCCGAGCGACAGCGGGCCAGCGTGCTGATCGCTCGACTGATCAACGGCCTTCGCCGTTAGCGACAGCAGGGCAGTTCCCTCTGTATTACGTCTGGCGGTAGTAGTGGTCCTGCTCGAGGTCCTCGAGCAGGCTGGGCCCGGTCGGCTCCCATCCGAGCAGCTCCCGGGTGACGGTGGCCGTGGCGGGGCTGTCCAGCGCGACGAAGTGGCCCAGGTGGGCGAAGTGCTCGACGGCGTCGGCCGGGCGTCACCGACGCAGCGGGGACGTCGAGGTGACGGCCCATCGTCTCGGCGATCTCGCGGAAGGGGACGCCCTCGTCGCCGACGCGTGGAGGACCGAGCCGGCGGGGGCCGACTCGACGGCCAGGCGGGCCAGGCGGGCGGCGTCGGAGCGGTGCACCGCCGGCCAGCGGTTGGCTCCCGTCACCCACGTATCCGGCCACGCCCCGCTGGCGGGCGATGCCGACGAAGGTGGCCATGAACCCGTGGTCGCCGTCGCCGTGGACCGTCGGGGGGAAGCGCAGCACCGACGAGCGGACGCCGATGCCCCTCAGGGACAGCGTGAGCAGGGCGGTGGCCGCCCGGCGCCCGGCCGGATTGGCCCGGACCTGGGCGTTGGCCACCAGCCCGTCATCCTCGGTGGCCACCCGACCGGCCGTCAGCCCGAGCATGCCCGAGGCGAGCACGAAGGGCCGGTCGGAGTCGGCCAGGGCCGCGCCCATGGCCTCCACCGCCCGCCGGTCGGCCGCCGCCGCGGCGGCGAAGTTGCCGCCGAAGGCCACCTCGTGCTGGAAGGCCAGGTGGATGACCCCGTCGGAGTCGGCCGCCGCCTTGGCCAGGCCGTCGGGGTCGTCGAGGTCGCCCCGCTGGACGATGGCGCCGGCCGCTTCCAGTCGCTGCGCCGAAGCCTCGGAGCGGGCCAGGCCGACCACCTCGTGGCCGGCGCCGAGCAGCTCGGGGACGACGGCCGAGCCGATCCAGCCCGATGCGCCGGTGACGAAGATTCTCATGGTGGTACCTCCAGGGATGAGATGATGTCAGTAACTGCTATCACTCTAGAACTGATGTCAGTGACTGTCAACGATAGGATGAGGACCATGGGTCGATGGCAGCCGGACAGTCGGGGACGGCTGCAGGAGGCGGCGCTCGCGCTGTACTGCGGAGCGGGGGTTCGACCAGACCACGGCGGCGGAGATCGCCGCCCGGGCCGGGGTGACCGAGCGCACCTTCTTCCGGCACTTCGCCGACAAGCGGGAAGTGCTCTTCGGTGGGTCTGCCCTCCTCCAGGAGCGGATCGTGGCCGGGGTGGCCGGCGCACCGGCGGCCGACGGTCCCCTCGACGCCGTCGCCCGTGGGCTCGACGCCGCTGCCGCCATGCTCGGCGAGTCCCGCCGGGACCTGTCCCGCCAGCGCCAGGCCGTGATCGCCGCCAACCCCGAGCTGCGCGAGCGCGAACTCGCCAAGCTGGCCGACTACGCCGCGGCGGTCGCCGACGCCCTGCGCCAGCGGGGCGTGGGCGAGCCGCAGGCGACCCTGGCCGCCGAGGCCGGCATGACGGTGCTGCGAGTGGCCATGGAGCGATGGGCCGGCGGAGACGACGATCGGGATCTCGCCGCCATCATGCGGGACTCCCTGGCCGAACTGCGGGCGGTGGCTGCCGGCGGCTGAAACGGACGCGACGCCATTGTCGAATCAGTCGATATCCGTTACGACGCCGCCTTCTTCTCTGAGGCCCCGACGAGCGATTCCGACGTCCGCTGCACTCTCAGGTCACACAGGCCGTCCGAGCCGATGTTGAGGCCATGATTGCTCATGTTGTAGAAGTGCTCGCTTGCCACGAGCCACACGATGTCGCGAGAGACTTCCTTGTTGGTCGTGAGCTCGGTTGCGTAGTCCAGCGCCGCACGCTCGGCGTCGCTGATTTCGAGGCCCTCGTCGGGGTGCTCGACCCAGAAGTCGTCCTGCAATCCGACTTCGGTCCCGGTCGTCCGGCGGCGTCCCGGGTCGTCCACGGCGCACCAGCCGTCGCCAGACAGGCACGTCTGGGCGCATCCCCAACAGCAGAACTACACCCTGCATTGGTGAACGGTGCAGCGGGAGTAGTCATCACGATGCAGGGGCGGCCTCATGTGGTGATGGCATTCACCGTGAGCGGAGACAAGATCGTAGAGATCGACGTGATTGCCGACCTCGAACGCGTTGCCCGGGTCGCGTCACCGGTTCTCGGCGCATAGGTTGGGGTCCGATTCTCAGCTGGGCCGCATGGGGCTAGGTTCGCGGCCCCACCGAGAACGACGGCGCCCCAACATGGCACGTCACTTCGAGCTGGTCACCGATAACTCGGAGCAGGATTGGTTTGCTCTGTCGCTCGCTTCACCTCCCAGCTCGCCGGATCTCCAACCTCCGAGATGAGGAAGGTGGTCAGGGTGCCATCCACTCCCTCGTGCTGGCCGACGGTCTGCAGGGACAGTTGACCCCGTCGGGCGTCCCACCATGCTCGATTGAGGGAGACCCGGGGGAAGTCCACTCCTGTCGCCGTCGGCTCCTCGAATCGCGTCCCCCCGGTCGTGGTGGCGAGGCGGCTCCATGCTCCTTCGGTAACCGCTTCGGCCGCTGCGAGCACCGCGTTGTACTGGCCACGCGGGTGCGCCTCGCTCAGACCGAGTCCCCATGTGAACTCACCCGTCGATCTGTTCCAGATCGGCTCAAGGGATCGGTCGGTCGCGTCGGCAAGGGCATCTGCCATGCCGGTCATGCCCCATTCCCGGGCCAGCAAGAGGGCGACGCCCGGGTCGAGCTGATCCTGGGAAGCCCGTTGCGTCAGGCAGTGCCGACCGAGCCCGGTGAGCTGGGAACATTCACCGTCACAACCGAAGCAGGTACCGACGTGACCGCCGACATCTGGTTTCGGTGCTACGGCGTCGTACCCAACAGCGACTACCTCGGAGACGCGCTGGCATCCGCTCGCCGTTCGGACGGATACATCGAGGTCGGCCCGACCCTCCAGGTGACGGGACAGACGACTGTCTTCGCCGTCGGGGACATCTCCACCGCTGACAGCAAGATGGCCGCCTTCGCCAGGCGTCAGGCGGACACGGTTGCCGACAACATCAACTCCCTGACCCAGGGACGATCCGACCTAGCCCACTACGAATCCGGGGGCGTCGGGATAGCCGTGCCTATCGGTGCCACCGGAGGGGCGGGACAGTTCCCCGGGCAGGACGAGATCGTCGGGCGGGAGACTATCTCCGAGGTGAAGGGCAGGGACCTGATGGTCGACCGGTTCGGCGAGCTCTTCGGACTGGCCACGCCGGCGGCCCCCTGATCGCACCGGTCGAACAACAGTCGGCGCGGGTCCCACTGGCGCGACTATCCCGATCCACAAGCTTTCTTGCTGCACTGGAAAGTCGGTAGAGCATGGCGCTGCGCCGGTGAGAGCCAGCCTCTTGTCAAGGTGGGGTCGTGAGTGCGGCGAGGGCTTCCACTGCCCCGGCGGTGGGTGCGATTGCCACGAGCCCTTGGTACAGCTGGACGATGGCGGCGCGATCGAGGGTCCCGGTCCGGGCCCGGTCGCAGTGCGCAGACTGGATCGCAGCTTCGATCTGGAACCTTCCGAGGGGCGCGCCGAGTGCGTGCGCGCGCCGCAGTAGCGCCTCGCCTTCGGCGATCAGCGCGCGGTCCCACAGGGCGGTGTCCTGTTCCTCGAGGGGCGGCCACGGCGTGCCGGTGCGCGCGGGTGCCCGTGACTGCGCGAGCGTGAGCAGCGCGGCGAGTCCCCAGGCTTCGGGCTCGGTGTCGAGCAGGCTCGCGGTGAGCACGGCGAGCCACCGTGCCTCGTCGGCGATCGATTCGTGTATGTGCTCGTGCTGGTCGAGCCAGTCGATCGCGTAGGCACCGTAGATCGCTTCGAGCACGGCGGGCAGCCGCGCGGGCATCTCCGCGCGCGTCGGTACACGGAACGGGATGCCGGCGTCGCGGATGCGGCGCTTGGCCCGCACCAGTCGCTGCGCCATTGCGGCAGGCTGGCACCGCGAACACGCAGGCGATGCGGGTCGCGTCGAAGCCGAGCACGACCTGGAGCATGAGCGGCGTGCGAACCGCGGGGTCGATCGCGGGGTGCGCGCACGCGAACAGCAGCTCCAGCCGCTTGTCGGGGATCGTCGTCGGGGTCAGGCTCCTCGAGAGCGCCCCCGAGATCGTCGTCGAGCGGCGCCGACGTGCGCGCCGCGGCCGAGGCGAGCAGGTCGCGGATCCGGTTGCGGGCCACGGTTACCAGCCACCCCTCCGGATTGTCGGGGAACGCCGGCCGTGGGCCAGGTGCGCAGTCGCCCGTTCGAAGGCGTCGCCGAGCGCGTCCTCGGCGAGCGCGAGATCATGGGTCGACGTCGGCGAGCAGGGCCACGAGCCGGCCGTAGGACGCCCGCGCTGCTCGCTCCGCTGCCGTGAAGGCATCGCGGTCGGTCATTTCACCGGTTGCGCGCCCTGCCACGCGCCGTCCACATAACGGGTCGCGGTCGGTCGGATCTCGACATGGCCCCACGATGCCGACGGTGCCTTGGCTGCCCACGCGATCGCGGCGTCGAGGTCCGGGCACGTCGATCACGAAGGTGCCGCCGAGCTGCTCCTTCGTGTCGGCGAACGGCCCGTCCTGAACGATCAGCTCGCCGCCGGCAAGCGTGATCGTGGTGGTCGCATCCGATTGCTGGAGTACCTCGGCGCTTGCAAGCACGCCTGCGTCGTCCAGCGCTTTCGCATACGCCTGGAACGCACGCATCCCCTCTGCGAGTGCGTCGGGGCCGAGCTCGCTCGGCGGTCAGCTCGGGGTAGTGGAGCAGGAGGGTGTAGCGCATGGTCGTCATCCTTCCGAGTAGTGGAATCCTGTCACTGAAGTGACGAATGAAGCTCGACTCGATCGACACGGAACCCCTTGGTAGAGGCAAGTGGTCCATGGGCGGCATAGGCTCGGACGCGCCGAGGCGCTGAGGGACATTGCGCACCTCTCACATTCTCACCGCCGGGGCTGATTCGCCGACCTCTTCTCAGCGCGCCCTCTTCGTCCTGACCCTCACCGGCGAGCGGATCTGCGCGATGACCCGTTTCGAGAACACGGTGCTCCCCTGGTTCGGGTTACCGCGATCGCTTCCGGGCCCGTAACCAGCAGCTGGAATGGTGGTGGGCGAGGTCACCGCCCTTGGCTATGGAGATCCCGCCGGGATTTGCTGCACCCCGAGCCGTTGTCTTGCGTCACCAGCCGAATACATCAAGACGGTGAGGCTCGGGATCAGGCACTATGAGGCCGTTGGCAACCGAATGAGAGTTGTCGGCACGACAGAAAGCAGCTCACCATTTCGAGTGCTGGGCCAGCCATCAAAGAGTTCGTCGTCGTCATCGAGTTCATCTGTGTGAGATCGACGAGGAAGACCGAGAACCTGCTCGAGGGTCAGACCGGCCTCCAGCGCGCCGAACAGGACGGCGATCGAGGCCAATGAGAACCCCTCACCCTGCAGATGAAGAACGGCGCGCAGACGCTCGAGGTGTTCATCGCCGTAGAAACCGGTGCGGCCGACCAGTTCGGGCCGAGGCAGGAGGCCCTGTGTCTGGAAGGCCCGAACGTTGCGACCCGTTGTCCCGCACAGGCGGGCGAGCTCATCGACTGTGAATCCGGGCACCGGTTGATTGTAACATAATTTCATGTTACAAAGATAGCCGTAGATGATCAGTGATTCGGAGGGTGACCATGCCGTTGAACCTCGAAGCCGTGGGATCGACATCTGAGCCAGCCGAACGGAGCTGGACCTCGACGGAATGCCTGCTCTACGCGCTCGGTGTCGGTGCCGGCTCCCTTGATGCGACTGGTTTCGAGCTCGAGTTCACGACCGAGAACTCGGCGGAGGTCACCCAGAAGGTGCTGCCGACCTTTGCCGCAGTCGCCGGTGCCGGTGGGGTCGCAAGGTCATCCTTCGGAAGCTTCGACCCCGCGATGCTCGTGCACGCCGAGCAGTCAATCGAGCTGCACGGTGCCATCCCGACCGACGCGACCGTCACCACGACCTCGACACTCACCGCCATCTATGACAAGGGTTCGGGTGCGCTTGTCCGCTCCGAGGCCCGATCGGTCGACGCGGCAAGTGGCGAGCCCGTGTTCTCGACTGGAACCGGACTCTTCATCAGGGGCGAAGGGGGCTTCGGCGGGGAGCGCGGACCATCGGGCTCGAAAGAGCCCTTCCCCTCTCGCTCAGCCGACGAGGTCGTGACGTATACAACGGGCCCCGACCAGGCTCTCCTTTACCGGCTTTCCGGCGATCGAAACCCACTTCACTCCGATCCCGGCTTTGCCAAGCGTGCCGGGTTCGACCGTCCGATCCTCCATGGCCTTTGCACCTATGGGTTCACCGGGCGCGCCCTTCTCCACGCATTGTGCGGATCAGAACCCGGGCGTTTCCGTTCCCTGTATGGCCGGTTCTCCCGACCGACGTATCCGGGTGACACGCTGACCGTCTCCATTTGGGTTGACGGACCAACAGCTCGTTTTCGCACCGAGAACCAAGGCGGCGAGGCGGTCATCGACGCGGGAAGGTTCGAGTTCTCGTGACCGCCGAGAATGATCTCATGGGTGAATTTCCGTGCTATCAGGACTTCTTGGAAGCTATTCCCAACGCTTACGCCCTGCTGGCCACCCACCACCCCAGGTGCCGCAGCTAGTCACACTTGGGGCTTGCCCTGACCCGCTACCGTGGGCTTGTGGGCAACCCGCGAGTCCCCGGTGGGGTGGTGCACAAGCTTCCACGAGACCTGCGCGAGGCGCTGATCGCAAACCCCGCGGCACTCGGTGCCTGGAAGGACATCACGCCTCTGGCCCGCAACGAGTTCATCTGCTGGGTCGAGGATGCCAGGCAGGAGGTGACCCGGGAACGCCGCATTCGCCGGACCCAGGAGGAGCTCGAGGAAGGCCAGCGTCGGCCTTGCTGCTGGCCAGGTTGCAAGCACCGCGAGCGCAACGGCAGATAGCAGTCAGCTGGGTGCTGCCCCTACCGGACAAGCGGGAAGCCGAGGGCGCGGCCCCGAGGGCATCGTCGTTGCGCTGACCGAGCAGTTCAGCTGAAGCACTCAGATTGTGGAGCGGCAGTATCTCCTAGGACAGGATCTCGACGTACCCGTCCGTTCCATGCACGCGGATCCGCTGCCCATCGCGGATCAGCCGGGTGGCTTGCTCCACGCCCACGACGGCCGGCAGGCCGTACTCCCGTGCGATCACTGCGCCGTGGGTCATCAGGCCCCCCACCTCCGTCACCAGGCCCGTGATCGCGACGAACACGGGCGTCCAGCTGGGGTCGGTGTAGGCGGTGACCAGGATGTCGCCCGCTTCGAGATCGGCCTCCGCCATGTCCAGGATGACGCGGGCCCGCCCCTCGATGGTCCCGGCGGAAACCGGCAAGCCGACCAGCGCACCGGCCGGCACGTCGTCGCGTCGGTACGCCCCGGCGATGACCTCGCCATCCGACGTGAGCACCCGGGGCGGCGTGAGCGCTTGATACGACCTGAACGCGTCCTTGCGCTGGGAGATGAGCTGATCATCCACCTGGTTCGTGCGCACGACGTCGTGGAGCTCCTGGAACGTGAGGTAGAAGATGTCCTCCTTCTCACGAAGCACATGGGCCTGCACGAGGCGCTCGGCCTCTTCCAGCAAGGCCTGCTTGTAGACGAAGTAGCGGCTGACCATGCCGTACTTCGGATACTCCCGGTAGCCGATGAAGGTCCGGACCCGGTCGATCATCCGCTTGGTCTCTTCGGCCTTCTGCTCTCCGTCCGGCAAGGCCCGCAAGCGCTCCAGCAGCTCCTGTTCCTTCTCCCAGGCCTCCTGCCGCCCTTGCTCGAAGCGCCGCTCGCCGGCGCCCGGCTCGAAGTTCTTGACGTTGCCGAGGATCACGGGCACGAGCGTGGTGGGGCGTTCGCTCCAGCGCGGCCTCGTGATGTCGATCTCGCCGACGCAGCGCATGCCGTACTTGTCGAGGAAGGCCTGGATGGCGTCTCGCGCTTCCCGCCCGCCCGCGAGCTTGGGCAGCTCGTCCAGGAAGCCCTCGTCCTCGACGTGCTGCAGAAAAGCCACCACCTCCGGATGCGGGCGGATCACGTCCGCGACGTCCAGGAGCGCCAGCCCCATCTCCGACGTGACGTTGTTGGGGACGGACTGCGTGAGCGTGTCGGCCGCGTTCTTCTCGCCCAGCCACGCCTGCAGCTGCTCGTTGAGCCACCACGTGGCCTCCATCGCCGCCATGAACACCTGATGGCTCCGCGGATCGAACAGGATCCGCTTCAGCTCCTGGATGTCCGCCAGGATGAAGTCGAACAGCGCCGATCCGGACTTCGTCCGGATGTCGCGCTTCAAGGCGGCGATGGAGGCCTGGTTGCGCCCGATCAGCTCGGCGACGATGGCCGGATCGGTCTCGATCGGGGCTGGCGCGCCGCCAGCCGGCGCCCCGCCTGGACCTCGTCCGGGAGCGACGGGATGAAGTCGTCGCGTTCGAGGACGGTCTGCAGCGCGTCCCCGATCAGCGGATCGCCTCTCCCCATGACTTCCAGGAGGCCTGCACGGCTCGTCGGGGACGCCAGGCGCTGGGTGACGTCGACGAACAGCCTCCCGCCGGCCTCGTACATCGGCGGGAGAGCTCGTCAGCTGCCACATGGAGATCCCCAGGGGCTTCATGGCGTCGGTCATCATCTGCCCATGACCGACGGAGACGTAGACGTGGTTCTCTCGGTCGTCGGCCGCGGGGATGGGGAACAGCGTGGTGATCGGCCGGCTCTGGACGATCTGGAAGCCGTCGTCGACCAGGCACCATTCGATGTCCTGGGGGCGGCCGAAGTGCGCTTCGATCCGCCGGCCCAGCTGCGCGAGCCGCACGACCTGCGCATCCGTCAGCGCCGGCTGCTCCTGCCGCTCCGGCTCGATCGCCTGTTCCTGCGTCCCGCCTGCCGGCGAGGCGTGGATGGCAAGCTGCTTGGTGGCGACCGCCTTGGCGACGACCTCGCCGTCCCGCACCTTGTAGACGTCCGCGTTCACCAGGCCGGAGACCAGGGCCTCGCCGAGGCCGAAGCTGGCCTCCACGGAGGCGACCTTCCGGTTGGACGTGACGGGGTCGGCCGTGAACAGGATGCCGGCCGCCTCCGGGAAGACCATCTGCTGCACGACCACGGCCATGTGGACCTTCCGGTGGTCGAAGCCGTTCCGCAGGCGGTAGGTCACGGCCCGCTCGGTGAAGAGCGAGGCCCAGCACCGGCTGACGTGCTGGAGGATCGCCGCCGGCCCCACGACGTTCAGGTACGTGTCCTGCTGGCCGGCGAAGGAGGCCGTCGGCAAGTCCTCCGCCGTCGCGCTGGATCGGACGGCGTAGGCGGCTTGCTCGCCGAGCCGGGCGAGCGCGCGGGTGATCGCCGCCGCCAGATCGTCGGGGATGGCGATCCCTTCGAGGGTCCGGCGGATCTCCGCGCTGAGCGTGCGGATCGCCTCCCGGTCGTCCGGGTTCAGGCGCGACAGCCGATCGAGCCGATCGTCGATCGACGGCGCTTCCGCCATGATCCGCCGGAAGGCGTCCGTCGTCACGCAGAAGCCGGCCGGCACGCGGATGCCTTCGATCCGCGAAAGCTCCCCTAGGTGCGCGCCCTTGCCGCCAACGACCGCGACCTGCGTCTGGTCGATCTCCTGGAAACCCAGCACGTAGCTGCCCATCCGTCCACCTTTCCCTTCAGCCCCTCGGGCCTCTCTCATTCCTACTGTCGGTCGCGCCGGCCGCCTGTGGGCCGACTATGGCGTCCAGTGTCAGCACACCAGGGTCCTTGCGGCAAGACCCTCACCCTCGTGTACATCTGGGGATGGCGGGAAGGGTGAAGTGGCTTCCATGCCCGGCGGCAACGGCGCGGCGACTCAGAATCGTTCCCATTACGCGGTTGACGGGCTGCCGGGAGTTCACCGCCCCTCGAGAACGCTTCAACGACGACCATCGGGCAAGTTCGGCCAATCATCAGCGGCATCAGCCTGTTGGGGTTTATCCGACAGTTATGAGGTGACCTCTCAGTCGCTTGCCGCAACGGCCGCTGTCCGCATGAGTTCCGAGTAACGGTCAATCCCGATGAGCGGCCCGAATCGCGACAGACTCCGGGCCGGGACGTCGATCTCACGAACGACGTACTCGTGGGGTTCACGTACCGTGGTAGCCACGACAGAGATACTTCCAGAACGGCATGACCGCCACCGGGACCGTGGCGAGCGCGAATGTCGGCATATTCGCTCGCTGCGGGGCGGAGAGGATTGTCACTTCACTGGGTGCCAGAGAGTTTCGCACATGTCACGAGATAGAGAACCGGTATCCCCGGTGGCCAGGGGTACCAGGCACCTCCCACTGCGTGCCACACGTCTGTGCGCCGGATTCAACTCTGAGCTCCGGCGCCTGGCCCTCCTAGTGGATGAGAACCTTGAGCGTCTCGTGCTCTGCTGCATGCCCGAAGACTTCGTAGGCCTCCAGCATCTGGTCGAACGAGAATTCGTGCGTGACGAACTTCTCGACAGGAAGCTTGTGCTCGGCCACGAGCTTCAGCAGCATCCCGAGGGTGTTCGTGTTCACGAGGCCCATCGAGATGTCGATGTTCTTGATCCAGAGCTCGTTGAGGGCGAGGTCGACGGACTTGCCGTGCACACCGATGTTGGCGACGTTGCCTCCCGGGCGGACGATGACCGTGGCCATGGTGAACGTCTCGGGAACACCCACCGCCTCGATTGCGACGTCGACGCCGAGGCCGTCAGTGAGCGCGAGCACCTGGTCCTTCCAGTTCGGGTCCCCCGAGTTGACCGTTTCGGTCGCGCCGAAATCGTTGGCCCGCGCCAGTCGGGCGTTGTCCAGATCGATGGCGATGATCTTCGACGGGCCGTAAAGGCGCGCCGTCATGACGGCGGCGAGCCCAACCGGTCCGGAACCGATCACGGCCACCACATCGCCGGGGTTCACATGCCCGTACTGCACGCCGATCTCGAATCCGGTCGGCAGGATATCGGAGAGCAGGATGCCTTCGGAATCGGTCATTCCTTCTGGGACCTTGTACACCGAGTTCTCTGCAAACGGCACACGAACGTACTCAGCCTGCGTCCCATCGATCATGTAGCCGAAGATCCACCCGATACCCGACATACCTTCTGGGTCGAGACAGTGGCTGTAGATCCCTTTGCGGCAATAGGAGCACTTTCCGCAGGAACTGACGCAGGCAAGGATGACCCGGTCACCGACGGCCAGTTGGGTGATCCCTTCGCCGACCTCGGTGATCACGCCGATACCTTCGTGCCCCAGGATGCGGCCGACCTCCACCTCAGGAACATCCCCCTTGAGAATATGGAGATCCGTGCCGCAGATGGTCGTGGCGACCATCTGCACAATGACGTCGGTCGGCTGTTCGATCTTCGGATCAGGCACTTCGTCCCAGATCTTCTGGCCAGGACCTTTGTATACGAGGGCTTTCATGACGGACCTCCTACGGTGCGATTCGCGAGACCGGGGTGTCCGCCAGATGGCGGATGGGCCGGGCTCTACAGCCGAGGTTACGGACTGCGCAAGCCGCGGACTAGGGCCGAATTGCTCATTTTGCCTGTTTGGCCAAGGGTGACCGACGTCCATGCTCGTGGTCGAAGTGCACATCGTCGGCCACGCCCCGATCCGAACATCCGGTCAGATGATCCTGCAGCCCGGCCGGCGCATTGCTCTGTCTGAAGTCAGCGATGGCCAGTGCCTCGGTACTTGAGCCAGAAGGCCGCAACTGGACGCCTGGCGAAGTCCGGCTCATCGGACCGTCAGCTGACGGGCCACCTCCAGCAGGTGGGTCGGAACCGGCCGCGTCCCCGCTGCGACCGCGGACAGGGCGACCACTTCGATTCGTTCATTGATCGAAGCCATCATGGTATCGAAGGAACGGGCGTGAGCGGTGTGGACGGCGGCTACTCCGAAGCTGGTGGCAAGCATCCGGTCCGTTGCGGTCGGCGCCCCGCCCCGCTGGACGTGTCCGAGGACCGTGAGGCGCGTCTCGTAGCCGGTGCGTGCCGCGAGCTCGTCCGCCACCACCGCGCCGGCCGAACGTTGTGGGCCGGGCCTGGGATACCCGTGGAACAAGGCTCCCTCGGCCACGACCACAACGGACGACGACGATCCGCGGTCGTGCCGGCGACGGATGGCCTTGCCCAGCCCGTCGAGATCTGTGGGCTCCTCGGGCATGCAGATGGCATCGGCGCCGCCGGCGATGCCTGCGCTCACGGCCAGCCAACCGGTCGTCCGGCCCATCACCTCGACCACCATGAGGCGGTCGTGGCTCTCGCCTGTCGTGTGCAAGCGATCGACGGCCTCGGTCGCGGTGGCGACAGCGGTGTCGAAGCCGATGCAGCGGTTCGTCCCGGACACGTCGTTGTCAATCGTCTTGGGTATCCCGACGACCGGTAACCCTGACAACGCCATCTGGTGGCCGGAGCCGAGGGTGCCGTCGCCGCCGATCACGATGAGCACATCGATTCTGGCCCGGTCGACCGTCGCCAGCACACCGTCCACGCCGCCTTCGTGCTCGTCGGGGTGGTAACGGGCGGTGCCGAGGATGGTGCCCCCCTGCTGCAGGATTCCCTTTGTCGCCTCGGTGGTGAGGAGCCACGCCTCCCCGTCGACGACGCCGCGCCAGCCGTGGCGGAAGCCAATGATCTCGTCCCCCGTGTCCTCACCGACCCGCACGACGGCCCGGATGGCGGCATCGAGCCCGGGACAGTCACCTCCTCCGGTCAGCAGACCGATGCGCATCGCATCTCCTCGGCGAACAGGCCAGCCGGCCGTGTTGCCGGCACCAATCCCTCTCTGAACCAGTGTCGCCCGCTGCGGACCGTCCGGGAAAGTGCCAAAGGTCCCATCGAGGTGGTCCCCCAGACGGGCGAAGAGGTGACGTGGCTGGGCGTGTATGCAGGTCAGCGGGGTGTGGGGGTGGGTCGTGCAGCTGCCGGCCCCCAACGGCCGGTGGGGTCAGCCTCGTGCCGGCGGTCGAGCTGGGAACAAGCCGAGGCCGTCCGCTGCTTCGAGCAGCCCATCGCGGGCCCTGGGGTCGGCCACCTGTTCGATGATGCTCCGGGCCTGCTCGTGCTCGGACCTGCCGAAGAGCTCTGCAGAGCCCTGGTCGCTCACGATGGCCGTGTGCTGGAACGAGGTGACCGGGTTGGTGAGGATGGGCAGGACCGCCGAGCTGCCGCTCTTGTCGTGCCAGGAGTGCAGGGCCACCACCGCGTGGCCGCCCGTAGAATGGATGGCCCCGCTGACGAAGTCGGGCTGGCCTCCGAATCCCGAGTAGATCGAGTTGCCGATGAAGCTGGCGTTGGCCTGGGCGAAGAGGTCCACCTGCAACGCGCAGTTGATCGAAAGCATGCCCGGCTGGCCGGCGATCCGGATCGGATCGTTGGAGACCTCTGTCCGCGCCATGTGCAGGCGGTGATTGCGGTCGGCCCAGGCGTAGAGCTCCGGGGATCCGAAGAGGAACGACGCGGTGATGGGGCGGTCGACGTCGAGTGCCCCTGCCCGTTCGAGGGTCAGGACGGCATCGCTGATCATCTCGGACCAGATGCCGAGCTGGTGCCGATCGACGAGCTCTGCGGCAGCGACGTCGGGGATCTGGCCGATGCCGAGCTGCAGGGTCGCACCGTCATCGGCGAATGCCGCCACGTGCTGGCCGATCATCTGTTCCGCCGCTGTGGCCGGACGCGGGGTGTGGGTCTGCAACGGCTCGTCGACCTCGACAGCGAGATCGATCCGGTCCACCGCTATCTCGCCGTCGCCAAATGTGTATGGCATGTGGGGATTGACCTGGGCCACGACGAGACCGCCGCGGGCTCTCACCCGTTCGATGGCGGCGGGGAGGAGGTTGACTTCGATCCCGAGGGACACGCTGCCCCCACTGGGCACCGAGGTGTGGATCAGCACGGCATCGACCGGCCGAAGGGTGTCGAACAGGCGCGGCACCAGGGACAGGCGTACCGGGAGGTACTCGAGGGCCGGATCGTGACGCACGCCCGGCCCGACGAAGGGCGTCTCGTTGACGAAGCCGGCACGACTCGGCCAGTCCTCAGGCTGGGCGTTGAGTGAGAACGTACGTACGGACTCCAGCGCTGCGTCCAGGGCACGGAGGAGGACCGTCGGGGTGGCGAAGTTTCCCGCCACCACGACGCGGGGCTCGGGTCCGGGCAGCGACGCCAGCCGCGCCACGACTTCGTCTTCCGTGACGGTCTTCACAGATCAGGCCGCGAATCCTGCCGACACGTCGGTGTCGCTGGCATGGAGGACGACGTGCGCCGCTCCCAATCGCGGATCGGCCAGGCGCCGGCCGTACCAGGCGACCGGCTGGTCGCGCAAAATGGGTGACCGATAGGTACCGGTCACAGCGATGTCGCCGGCGAGCCGGACACCGACGAGCCTCGCTGGGTCGGCGGCCTCGTTACGGGGACTCACGCCGAGGAGATTAGACGAGTGTTTGTCAGGACCCATGGGCTCCTCCTGCAGCCTTTGCCATCCTTCTGTGGTCGTGATTGGTGAGGCCAGCGATGGATGCCCCACCTGTCCGCCAGCGGGTCGGGCTACTGACAGCAAGAGGACCGGTTCCGAAGAACCGGCCCTGACCTGCATCTCCAATTGGTGGCGGGGGCGGGATTTGAACCCGCGACCTTCGGGTTATGAGCCCGACGAGCTACCAGACTGCTCCACCCCGCGTCGCGGAGGAACACAGTACCACCCGCCGCCCGGTGCGCGTCCAGCGTGAAGGAGCGGGGTGTTCGCTCCGCTCCCGCTGTTGACTGGCCCCGCCGCCCGCTTTGCTCCTCCGCCGCCAGGCCACCGAAGGCCCAGCTCAGATCCCCTCCCTGTTGCACAGTCGGCAGCAGCGGCGTTCACGAATGCCTACGGTGTTCGTCGATCCGAGGACGGGAGAGACGATGACGGAGCAGTGGAAGCAGGTCGACGACTACCTCACAGAACGCGTGGCCAAGGACGACCCAGCGCTCACAGCCGCAGTCGTCCGGGCCGTCGAGGCGGAGCTGCCCCCGATCCAGGTCTCAGCCCCCCAGGGAAGGTTGCTGGAACTGCTGGTGAGGATGATCGATGCCCGAAGGGTGCTGGAGATCGGCACACTTGGTGGCTACTCGACCATCCGGCTCGCTCGCGGCGTCGGGGATGACGGGACGGTCGTCACCCTCGAGCTCGACCCCGACCACGCCACCGTGGCGCGGGAGAACCTCGAGGCCGCTGGGGTCGCGGATCGCGTCGAGCTGCTCGAGGGCCGTGCGGTCGAGACGCTGGACCGCCTGATCGCCGAAGAGGTCGAGCCTTTCGACTTCTTCTTCATCGACGCCGACAAGGGCTCGAATCCGGTCTACCTCGAGCGCGCCGTGGCACTCAGCAGGCCGGGCACGGTCATCATCGTCGACAACGTGGTGCGCGATGGGAGGATCATCGACGAGGGGAATGACAGCCCCGACGTCGTCGGCACCCGGGCTCTCTTCGACCTGCTCCACGACCACCCACGGCTCGAGTCCACCGCCATCCAGACGGTGGGAAGCAAGGGATATGACGGCTTCGCAGTGGCGCTCGTAAGGGCGTAGGCCCGGTCACCGGAGGGACCCCTCCCTCCCGGTGACCAGGCCGGACGAGGCTCGATTGGACACGATGTAGAGGCCAGGACGCTCGAAGAGGCCGATCCTGGTAGAACCACCTGGAGGAAGCCCACTGTGGAAGGGAGACCTCACATGAAGGACACCTCAACTGCAAGCGCTGCCCAGGCGGGCACGATCGACGTCGGTGGCGACCTGACCGTCAACCGGCTCGGTTACGGCGCGATGCGCATCACCGGCAGGGGCATCTGGGGGGATCCCCCCGACAGGGAACAGGCCAGGGCGGTGCTCCGGCGGGCGGTCGAGCTCGGTGTCAACTTCATCGACACCGCCGACTCGTACGGCCCCGAGGTCAGCGAGGGTCTCATCGCCGAGGCCCTCCACCCATATCCCGAAGATCTGGTCATCGCCACCAAGGGTGGGCTCATCCGCACGGGCCCCGACCAGTGGCCGGTGAACGGACGGCCTGAGCACCTCCGGGAGGCCTGCGAGGGGAGCCTGCGACGCCTGAAGCTCGACCAGATCCCGCTCTACCAGTTCCACCGACCCGACCCCAAGGTCCCCATCGAGGAGTCCATCGGGGCGCTCGTCGCCATGAAGAACGAGGGCAAGATCCGCCACATCGGGGTCTGCAACGTCACCGAGTCACAGCTCCGTAAGGCCCAGTCCCTCACCCCGGTGGTGTCAGTCCAGAACCGGTACAACGTGAGCGACCGGAGCTCGGAGTCGATGATCGACCTCTGCGAGCAGGAGCAGATGATCTTCCTGCCCTGGGCGCCGATCCTGGACACCGAGCGCAACACCGCGGTGGCCGACATCGCCACCAGCCACCGCTCCACCGAGCGCCAGGTCGTGCTCGCCTGGCTCATCGCCCGTTCGCCCTCGATACTCCCGATCCCCGGGACCGGCTCTCTGAGCCACCTCGAGGCGAATATCGGGGCGGCCGCCCTCGAGCTCACCCCGCAGGAGGTGGCGGCCCTCAACCGGTCAGGAGGCTGATCCGGCCGACCGGCTGGGGACAACGGGCTAGCGGGTCAGGTCAACGACGGATCCCGTAGGAGAAAGGCGGCGTTGCCGCCGAAGAAACCTGCAGAGCTCTCGTCGGGCACCAACCCGGTGGCGGCATAGTCGTCGATCGCTGTAGCCGTCCCCTCGGTGTGGGGATAGTCGCTGCAGGCCATGAAGATGTCACCGGCGCGCGCGATCAACCGCTTGGGCAGCTCGTAGGAGAAGGCGGCCACCCGGACCTGACGTCGGAAGATCTCGCTCGGCATGAGCGACAGCTCGGTGGACTCCCCGTTGAATCGGGAGGTGTGCCGGTAGCCTCCGTCCATCATCTGCAGGTGCAGTGGTACCCACTGGGCGGACAGCTCCATGATGCCGATCCGCAGCTCCGGATACCGGTCGAGGACGCCGTTGAGGATCAGATCGGTCAACGCCAGCGCGGCGCCGGTCCAGATGAACACCGTGCTCATCGGCGTGATCCCCCCTTCCATGTCCGGTCCGTACCAGGCATCGTCGAAGGGTCGGGCCTGGTTGGCGACGTGGAACACCGGAGTGATGCCGTTGTCGACGAACGCAGCCCACGCACGATCGAGCTCGGGGTGCGAGAGGGGACGCCCGTCGACAAGCGCCGGTGCGATCAGACCCAACCGGATGCCACCGCCGGCGAGCGCCTCCAGTTGGGATTCGAGCCAGGGCAGATCCCCGAGGCTGAGGTGCGCAACCGGGTAGAGCCGTCCTCCCCCTTGGGCGGCGAACTCGACGATCCACCGGTTCCAGGCATTCATGTTGGCCAGCGTGGCGCGCAGATCGTCCCGAAGAGGGCGTTCCCAGCTGATGCCGTAGTTCGGGAACAGGATCGAACTGTCGAAACCGGCGCTGTCGAGTTGGACGAGACGGGCGGCCGGGTCGGAGTAGCCGGCGCTGAACCGCTCGAGGTCGAACTCGACGGGTAAGCCGTCCATCAGGCCTCGCCGGAATGCGCCGATCCCATCGACGTCCCCCGGGCGGTGCGGGCCCCCCAGGCTCAGGCGCCGGTCTCCGAACATGAGCCAGGTGTACCCGAGGTCGTCGACGGCCATGTGCAGCGCGACGTCGCGATCCGCCGGGTCGACGTACTCCTGCCACATTCCGGATGGCTCAAAGAGGTGGGTATCGGAGTCGATCAGTGCGGTCACTGCACCCCTCCCTTCAGCGCTCTGTCGATGAGGCGTGGAGCGCCGACCCGGAGCCTATCTCCGAGGGCGGACTCGACGAAGCCGGCCGGTCCGGTCGACTCCCCCGTGCCCATATTCCCTATCCGGATGCCAGCCGGCTCCAAACGATAATGTCCTATTGAGGCATTTGGCCGAGGGGAAAAGGAGCGGTACAAATCATGATTGCGAGCTCTTATCCGCTGCTGGATCTGTTTTGGACGATGTTCGAGATCTTCATCTTCATCATCTGGATCTGGCTCCTCATCGTCGTCTTCTCCGACATCTTCCGGAGCCATGACATGGGAGGGGCTGCAAAGGCGCTCTGGGTCATCTTCGTCGTCATCCTCCCCTACCTCGGGAGTCTTGGTCTATCTGATCGCCCGTGGCGGCAGCATGCACGAACGGGCAGCCCACGACGCCCTCCAACAACAAAAAGCGTTCGACGCGTACGTCAAGCAGACAGCGGGTACCTCGGGAAGCAGTAGCGCCGAAGAATTGGCCAAACTGGCCGATCTGAAGGAAAAGGGCGTCCTCACCGATGCCGAGTTCGAAGCGCAGAAGGCCAAGATCCTTCAGTAGCCCTCCTTCAGTAGCCCCCTGCGATCGCCGTTGGCTCCTGCCATGACCGTCCCCTTCGACGCCGACATCGAGCACTACCCGATGTCGGGGCTCGACGAGTTCCTCATCCACAACCATCCCCATCCGGTGCGGGTGATGTGGACCTCCGACCTCCGGGCCTACGAGCGCATGTGGTTCACCAGCCAGGACACCACCGGCGACCTCCTGATCGTGGCCGGAATGGGCATCTACCCCAACCTGGGCACGGCCGAGGCCTTCGCCATCGTCAACCTGCGGGGCCGCCACACGACCGTTCGGGCCCACCGGAAGCTCGGCCTCAACCGCATGGACATGACCGTCGGACCACTCCACTTCGAATTGGTCGAGCCATTCCGCGAGTGGCACCTGCGATTGGACGAGAACGATTTCGGCATCTCGTTCGATCTGTCGTGGTACGACACGAAACGACCGGTGTACCGGTTGATCGGCGGAGGGATGTTCATCGGAACCAAGCCGTTCGCCGGGGTCGCCGGCTACGACGGGTTCGGTCGTCAGAGCGGCTGGGTCACAGCCCACGGTGAGCGGTTCGAGCTGGACCGCCGGCTCCAGCGGGGAACCCGCGACCACCACTGGGGGACCCGTGACGGGGTGGGGGGGCCCGCCCTGTGGAGCGGTCACCAGCACCCCCATTCGGGCGAGTGGGTGGAATTCGAGGACTACGGGGTGTGGGGGGACCACATCCTCTACAACCTGGGCGATTCCCGGAGGGGAAGCGGCACCCTGCGCGGACGGCGCCACCGTCTCCGGTTCGAACCGGACACCCACCTGCTGCTGGCCGGCGAAGTGGACCTGGTCTTCGCCGACGGGGAAGAGAAGACGATGACCTTCGAGCGGCTCGGGAACCAGATCGCCTTCCTCCGGTGCGGGATGTACGGGGGTCCCAACGGGGGAACCCCCGTAGCCGACATCTGGCACGGCATGGAGGTGGGCGACGGTGTCGTGAGCGGCGAGACCTACGACGCCAACGATCCCGCGGTCCGTTCACGCATCTGCGGTCTCGACCAACACCACGCGCGGTTCGAGTGCGAGGGTGAGGTCACCTACGGGATCGTCGAGCCCTACGACACCCTCTGCTACGAGACGGCCCGTAGCGCTTTGGGCGGATTCTCGCTGCTCGAGTGAGTCATCTCAGACGCTCCGCGAGCAGATCGAGGATCGGGTTGTCCTCGATCGGCAGCAGCACGGGCCGGCCGGCATTCCGCTGGAGGTAGCCGATCCTCGTCATGATGGCTGTGCTCCGCACCATGGCCAGTGTCTCGTACCACTCGAGGTCCGAAACGCTGCGGCCGCTGATCTCCTCGAAGAGCGCCACCGTTGCGGCCCGGTCCGGGAATCCGGGGACCCGCTCACCGAACAACCGGTGCATGGTGAGATCGAGTCCGGTGAACCAGGCAAGGTCGTGCTCGGGAGCGCCGATCGAGGTCATGTCCCAGTCCAGGACGGCCAGTACCGAGAGGTCGTCGCCCAGGATCGCGTTCTCGAATCGGGCATCGCCCCAGAGCAGCACGGGCGGCGGCTCCTCAGCGGGCCGGTTCCGGCGGCACCACGAAAGGGCGTCGACCAGCACCGGGACCGGGCTGCCACCGCTCGACCAGATCAGGTACTCCCCCCAGAAGTCGAGCTCCATCTCGTTGTTCCGATGGGGGACGCCGGGGATGCCGGCCAGTTCCGCCCGGTGGATGGTGGCGAGCACGTCTAGGAAGTTTCGGTGCACCCGAGCCTGCTCATCCGGCCCCAGGGCGCTCAACCAACGATCTCGATGGATGAGAGAGCCCACAATGTGACCCTCCACCCGGCGCATCGCCACGAACGGGCCTCCGAGCCACCGGGGATCGGTCTCGAGTACCGGGTCGGCGACCGGGACCCCGCTCGCGGCCGCTGCCATCTGAGCCTGCCATTGGGACCCGAGGTCGTAGTGCGCGAAGACGCCATCCGTCGACGGGGCCATCCGAATTACCCCGGGGGCCACGCGCTCCCCGGCCTCCTCTGTCCAGGTGACATCGAAGAACACCGTCTCGCTGGCATACCCGGACGTCGGACGGCGAAGGTTGGTGAGGAAGGGGTCGGTCATCCCGAACCGGGCTCTCAGCCACCCCGCCAGCCCCCATGTCAAGGCCTCGTCACCCAGATGGGTCGCCGTCACTTCCGCTGAAGGCTAGTGCGTGCCGCCGCGTCCCGATCTCGGGGTGACCCTCGCATCATGGGCCCGGTCCCGGCTCCTGCAGGCACCGATTCGGGACCTCCTCCACCGTCCTCCTATTTCTGGCAGGATCTCAGCGTTCGACCACCCGCCACCGGAGGAGACCCGCCGATGACCGAGATCGTCGCTGATCGCGAACACATCGAGGTCGACCTGACCGATGCCGAGGTCTACCGGCACGGCTTCCCCCACGACCTCTTCACGACGCTGCGACGGGATTCGCCCGTCGGATGGCAGGTGTTTCCCGAGGGTTTCCCGGGCAGTCACGACGTGGGCTTCTGGGTGCTGTCCCGGTATGAAGACGTGCAGACGGTCAGCCGCGAGCCGGAGCTGTTCAGCGCCTACGACGGCCCGAGCCTCAGCAACCAGCCCGAGATCCGCGGGAACATGCTCGTGAGCATGGACGGACGCGACCACGTGCGCCAACGCCGCCTGATCAACGCCGGGTTCACCCCGCGGATGGTCCGCCAACTCGACGAGAACACCCGGAGCTGGGCCGCCTCGATCATCGACACGGCGCTGGAGCAGGGAACCTGCGATTTCGTGCGGGACGTCGCCTACCAGCTCCCGATGCAGGTCATCGCCGACATCGTCGGGATTCCGCTCGAGTGACCGCGAGTGGCTCTTCACGCTCACGACCAACTTCCTCCAGGCAGGGGACACCAGCCATCCCCTCACCCGGCAGGAACAGCTCCAACTCCAGGTCCAGATGTTCGAGTACGCACAACAGCTCGGTCGGGCGAAGCGGTCGGACCCGAAAGACGACGTCTGGACGATCCTCTCCACGGTGGAGGTCGAGGACGACGAGGGCAACCGCACGGCGCTCACCGAGATCGAGCTGGACCTGTTCTTCCTCCTGCTCACCGTGGCCGGCAGCGAGACGACCCGGAACGCCCTCTCCCTCGGCCTGGTCGCCCTCCTCGACCATCCCGGCGACCTCGAATCCCTGCGGCAGGATCCCACGGGACTCCCGGTGGCCGTCGAGGAGATACTGCGGTGGTCCTCTCCGGTCTCCTACTTCGCCCGACGGGCCACGCGCGACACCGAGCTCCGGGGCGTGCGGATCGCAGAGGGCGACCGCGTCACCATGTGGTATCCGTCGGCCAACCGCGACGAGGACGTCTTCGACGAGCCGTTCCGCTTCGACATCCGGCGAACCCCGAATCCGCACGTGGCCTTCGGTGGCAGCGGGTCCCATTTCTGCCTGGGGGCCAACCTCGCCCGGCGCGAGATGATCATCCTCTTCGAGGAGCTCCTCGCCCGCACGGGTGAGATCGAGGTGCTCGGTCCGCCCTCGTACAGCTCGCTCGGCATCGAGAATCCGATCCTGCTCGCCATGCGGGAGCTACCCGTGCGCCTGACCCCCGGCATCTCGAACTGACCCGGGATTGCCCGCCCGGGAGTCAAGGTTCGATCGGAGGCGTCCCTCCAGGAGTGAGCACGGCAACACCTGCCGGCTGGGCGTTGTAGGACTCCCCGATCCCCGTCACCAGAGCATCGCCCACCGTGGCGATGCCCGACCAGACAGGTCCGGGAGTGGCGGCGGAGTCGAGGATGTCGCCCGACGCGGCGTCACGCACCACGACGACGTTCCCGCTCCCCGGCCCGTTGAAGGTCATGCCCCCGGCGACGGTGGTGGGAGCAAAGGAGGGAAGGCCGTCGGCCTGCCAGGCGATTGCGCCGCTCGCCGCGTCGAAGGTGTTCACCGTCGGCTGCTGCATGGGCGGTGTCCCGGGGGTTGCTCGGGTCGCACAGGACCTGGACATCCTTCTCGAACCGGCCGAAATCACCCAGGGCGATCGTCCCGTAGACCCGCCGGCCGTCGTAGGCGGTCGTCGCGATGAACCCGCCCGAGAATCCCCCGAAGACGACGTTGGTGGCCCACCGGAGGCGGCCGGTGACCGGGTTCAGCGAGTAGTAGGTCCCGTCCTTGCCGCCCGCGCCGACGAACGTGGCCACTCCCTGGGCAGTGATCCCTGCGTTGACCGAGGCCCCGAAGTCCCAGTCACAGGCGAGGTTGCCGAGGTGTGGGCGGTACACCCAGGCGAGGTTCCCGTTGTCGATGTGGAGCGCGAGGACCGCCTCCGACAGCAGATCGCTGTTGGTGAAATTGCAGTCGGCGGTGTCGAACACGACGATCTCCGGAGCTGTGGCAGCACCGTACCTGACGACCACACGCTGCCGCACCCGTCGTTCGAGTCACCTGACCGGCGCGGTCGACGTCGGTCTGGAATTCCCAGACCGGGTCGCCCGAGTCGACGCTGGCGCGCCACGATGTAGCCCGGGAACTCCTTCTGACCGTCGACGTCCACCCCGAAGAGGACCTTGCCGTCAGCTACAACCGGCGAGGAGAAGATGCGGGTCCCGTCCTTGGTCGGGATCGGGGGGCTGGCCGGGCCGCCCGGGGTAGTCGTGGCGCCAGTACAACGCCCCGGTGTCGGCGTCGAGCGCGTACAGCGTGTAGCCGCCCCCGAAGATGCACCAGAGCGGGACGTGTGCCGGCGCCGGGTTGGTACCAGGCCGAGGAGGTCACGAGCCCACCGTCGGACGTGACGTCACGGGGATGTCTGCCCGGGGTACGGGGTCATCGCGTTCTGGGCACTCAGCTCGTACTTCCAACGCACGGCGCCGGTCTCGAGATCGAGTGCATAGAAGTAGTCGTCCCACGAGCCGACGTAGACGGTGCCGTCGACCACCGTCGGGGTGGCGGTCACCGCGTCGCCGGTCGGGAAAGAACCAGGCCACCTTGAGCGTCTTCGCCGACGCCTCGGTGAGCGTCGTGCGGCCGTGGAAGGTGTGCTGGGCATCGTGGCCGTAGGAGGGCCAGTCCCACGGGCCCGGACGCGGTCGGACGCGGTCCGCCGTCCTGGTGCGTCCGACGAGGTCGACGCGCTGCACCCGCGCCAGCAGGGCAACGGCAGCACCGATCGAGGGCAGCGCCACGGGCGACGACCGACCGGCCGAGTCACCGCCATCGATCCGTCACCCATCCGGCAACAGTCGCTCAGCCAAAGCCGGCCTTGGCGGGAGCGTTGGACGTGGGCCCGGCGTCGGGCGCAGGGTTCTCCGACGGGCCCGACAGGGGTGCGACGATCGCGCCGGTCGGGTACGGGCACACCGAGTTGGCCGGCACGCACACCGTCACGCTGGTCGGGAAGTCGAACCCGGTCGCCACGGCGATCGGGGTCGGCCGGCTGGCCGCCGGTGAAGGTCACCTTCATCACCCGGCCCCCGTAGTTGGCCGGACCGCAGCCGGTCAAGGGCCCGGCTAGCAGGCGATGTGGATGTCGATGAAGTAGAGCGTCCCGTCCGGCGCGAAGGCCATCCCGAACGGGTTGTACTGGCCGGGGCTCTTCCCGAGCTCGGCGATGGTCGTCCCGGGTACCGAGCCACGACCCGGGTCGGGCTGGCCGCTGCTGGTGACCCAGCGGATGGCGGGATCACCGATGTAGGTGCTGACTGCGAAGCAGTCGCACGTCGGGTCCTTGGCGACACCTGCGGCAAATGAGACGTCCTTGACGAAATCGGACACCTGCACCTTGCTGCGCGGGTAGGCGCCCCCCGGGCAGTCCGAAGCGCTGGTCGGCAGCGACGATTCGGCGAACCGGAGCACGCTCGAGGTGCCGACGTTGGGGACGAGCACGTCGCCGTTGTCGGCCAGGGCCATCATCCCGGGCTGGGCCAGACCGCCCGACCCGTCGGTGTGATGTGGTCCGAACCCCCCGGAGGTCGGACCGTAGACGATGCAGTAGGTCGTGTAGCTGGGCGCGAACCACTCCACCAACCGTCCGCTGCTGGGCGGCGGGTACTGGCCCTGCGCGGTGGCGATGTCGTTCGCGAACACGTTGCCGGCCTTGTCGATCACGCAGCCCGTGTAGGTCTGGTTGTTGTTGAACACGCCGTTGGCGGTCGGCGGCGAGTCGCTGCCGATCGACTGACCCGGCAGCTTGTACGGACCCGGCACGTAGAGGGTCTGTCCGCTGAACGACCCGTTCGGTTCGTCGAGCTCCTCGCCGTCAGGCGGGTTGCTTGTAGGGCTTGGCGCTACCGAGGTTGTCCTGGGCGGGGAGCGTGGGGTCGTAGCCTCCGACGAACCGGCCGTCGGGGAGGATGCAGACCTGGCCGTTGAGGTCCCAGGCCGGAAGGAGCTGACCCTGGGTTCCCGAGGGCATGGACAGGAAGTCCACCTCCTCGTTCTGGTCCCAGTAGACCAGGTAGCTCGCCGTTCCCGCCGAGCCGCCCTTGACCAACGGGACGCTGTCGCCCGTCGGTGTCGTCGAGGGCGCTGACGATGCCGACGAACAGGCCGCCAGGAAGGTGCCGAGGCACAGCACGGCCACCGGCAATGTCAGCTTCTTCCTGTGCTGCATCCGTTCCCCCCCGGCGTTCCGTCTTGAAGTCGAGCAGCTGATTCAGCCGGCATCCTAGAAGAGAACGCGTCGAGGAACCCGGATTCTGCAGCTCGCCCCCGGGGGTCTCAGCCGGGGCCGAGTCCTCCGGTTGCCGGGTTGGTGGTCGTGGTGGTCGTGGTGCTGGCCGACGTCCCTCCGGTGAGCGCCTGGACCTGCTGGAGGCTCGACTCCAGGTTGTTGATGTCGTTCTGGTAGGCGCCGAGGTTGCCGGCCTTCAGGTCGGCCTGGGCCTGGGTGTACGCGGCCTGGGCCTGGTTCAGCAGGGCCCGCGCCTGGGGCGAGAGGCTGCCGAGGGCGGCGGGCCCTGTCGCGGTCGACGGACCGGCGCCTGGAACAGGGTCGCCCAGCGCGTCCGCCAGCGTGTTGCCGATGGTGGCCGGCTGGTTCCCGTACTGACGCGATCGACCCGTTGCAGCTCGGGGAAGGGGTTGCGCGACGACTCGACGTAGAGCGGCTGGATGTAGAGCAGCGACGCCGGCGACCGGGATCTGCAGCAGGTTGCCGAGCAGCACCGACGACCCGTTCTGGTTGAGCAGCGTGATCTGGCTCGAGATGTTCGGGTGCGCGTCGATCTTGGCGGCCACGATGGCCGGGCCGTTGGGCGGGTTGTCCCGCGGGGTCACGAACATCTTCAGCTCGCCATAGTGGCCCGGGTCGGACCCGGCGATCATGAACCCGGAGAGGTTCTGGATCTGGCTCTCGACCCGACACCGGGACGAAGCGCGTCGAGCAGGGTGAACGACTGCTGGGTCTCCCCGGGGACTCGCATCACCTGGTAGATCGGCGACATCCGCACCAGCTGGCCGGTCGAGACCACCTGACCCTGGGCGTTGACGGTCTGGGTGGTGGCGAGGGCCGTGGACGGCGAGCCCGAGCCCGGGTCGGGCGAGAGGGTCCAGGCGTCGGCCGCGCTGTAGAAGCTGGACGCCTTGATGATGTGGTACTTGCCGTACATCGTGGCCTGCACGGTGAAGATGTCCTCCGGATAGCGGAGGTGGGAGACGCAGTTCGCTGCACATCTGCGATGCCGGGGTGAACATCCCGGGGAACGCCTTCTCGTAGGTCTGGATGATCGGGTCGCTGGGGTCCATCACGTAGAAGGTCATCTTGCCGGTGTAGGCGTCGATGACCACCTTGACCGAGTTGCGGACGTAGTTGAAGGTGCCCGCCAGCAGCCGCTGGCCTGGGCCACCGCGCCGGTGTCGGCGTTCTGGGCAGTAGGGGTAGTTGTCGGTCGTGGTGTAGGCGTCCTGGATCCAGTAGATGCGTCCGTTGAGATCGCCGGGTAGGGGTCGGCGTCGAGGCTCAGGAACGGCGCCGCCTTGGCCACCCGGGCCTGGACGCCCCGGTCGAACATGAGGCGCGAGTCGTTGGTGATCTGGCTGGAGATGAGCAGGTTCAGGTCGTTGAAGCGCGGACGGCGAACATGACCTGCTTGAAGAACGAGGAGAGCTGCACCCCGCCGTCTCCCGCGTAGTGGGTCTCGACGTTGGCTCCGTCGGTCAGCTGGTAGTCGATCTCGGGCTGCTTGGTGTTGGCCACCACGTAGCCGGTGTTGTTGAGGCCGAAGTAGACCGATGGCTGGCGACCGTCGGGAGGCCACTGGTGGAGACCGGCGGGACGAGCCCACGGCGAACTCTGGGTCGCCGGCGTCGTGCCGTTGGTCGTGGCGACGTTGGCCGGCGAGACGATCATGCCGTAGCCGTGGGTGTACTGCAGGGTGGTGTTGACCCAGGAGGTCGACGGCAGGTCCTCGGGGTTGATCTCGCGGACCCCGACCACGGTCGGGGTCTCGGCGCCGTTGACCTTGTACCGGTCGAGGGGCAGGCTGTTGAACTGGTAGTAGGAGCTGAGGTCCTGGAGCTTGTCGTAGGTGGGCTGGGTCTGGGTCGGGTCCCACAGCCGGATGTTGGACAGGGTGTCGCTGTTGGCCGAGACCTGGGCGGCGGTGAGG
Source organism: uncultured Acidimicrobiaceae bacterium (assembly GCA_963769775.1). Lineage (GTDB taxonomy): Bacteria > Actinomycetota > Acidimicrobiia > Acidimicrobiales > RAAP-2 > Bog-756. Next base: position 353,152 of record CAVYNC010000003.1, read on the forward strand.
GTCGACGCCGCGGGGTACGGCGCGGTGGTCACGTGGTTGATCGCCCATGGCCGCCCGGGTGGCCTCGATGTTGCGCTGGATGTACGGGCGCTCGAGCGTGTTCTGGGCCGGGTTGACCTTGAGCGCCTGGACCGCCGCCGGGTAGATGGTCCCGGCGGTCAGGGCCACCAGGAACCAGAGGCCCACCCCGAGGATCGGGAGCGCCCAGCCCTGGCGGCGGATGTTGTAGATGAGCAGTGCGGCGGCGGCCAGCGACACCAGGATCAGCAGGTCGAGGGCGGGGAGCCGGGCGTGCACGTCGGTGTAGCCGGCACCCTGCACGTAGCCGTTGGAGGAGAGGTCCAGGTTGAAGCGGGCGAGGTAGTAGCCGACGGCCTTGGCCAGGGCGATCAGGCCCAGGATGACCGAGAGGTGGGCCTTGACCGAGGGGCGCACCCGCGGGCGCTGGCCCTGCATCCGGATGCCGCCGTTGAGGTAGTGGCTGAGCAGGGTGACGAGCAGCACCACGATCAGGGCCACCAGCGCCCAGTGGACGAGGAACTGCTCGAACGGGAGTGTGAACACGTAGAAGGCCACGTTGCGGTGGAACTGCGGGTCGCTCGTCGGGAACTGGGTGCTGTTGTTGAACAGGATCCAGTTCTGCCACTGCCCGATGGCCTGGGACCCGACGATGAGCGAAAGCGCCACCACGACCACCGCCCGCAGCCAGCGGGCGTAGGGGCCGACGACCTCCCGGTAGCGCTTCACGAACTCGTCCTCGGCGTCGAGCGAGGGGCCCTTCGGCGACAAGCGCTCGGCCACGACCAGGCTCACCAGGAGCAGCACGGCGAAGATGGCGCGAGAACGTCACCATGAGCCCGATCTTGATCTCGAACAGCTTGAGCCAGACCGAGTGCAGGTTGACCGAGGAGAACCAGAGTGCGTCGGTGTAGAAGATGGCGAACGTCCGGCAGGAAGGCGAAGATGATGACCAGGATGCCGACGACCACGATGATCCACCGCCGGCGCCGGCGGCGACGGGAGGGCTTCGGCGGGGGTCGCGGGCATGTCACTGGGTGTGATGCATCGGTGCAGCCTAGAGGGAGGCCGGAAGCAGCAGGCATCGACACCCGGGATGGGCCGGCGGGTGCGCGTGCCCGGTGGGGAACGGCTCACCGGCCCGCTGTGGGCCCGTTGAGACCGTTGTCCTCGCAATCGGGGCAGGCCGCCTCTCCGGGGAGCGCGACGGCGACCCACTCGATCCCTGAGCCCGGCGACGCCCCGGTGGCGGCGATCGTCCCCAGCGAGAAGGCGGCCAGCACGTGGTCGCCGGCCAGGCGCTCGATACGCTCGCCCTTCCACTCGCGGAACGCCGAGCCGACGTGCTCGGTGACCACCGACTCCTCGGCCCCCACGAGCACCGTCGTCCTCGAGCAGGCGGCGCCGGAGCGGTGCCGACCACCGACCGCGGCCAGCTGGTCGGCGATCCCGATCAGGGCGTCGGCGCCCGGGCGCTGATCCGTTCCGGTCCCCGACGAACGCGGCACCGGCCTCGGCGGCCTGCTCGAGGAAGGGGAGCGCCGAGGTGGCGAGCCCGTCGACCTGCTCGGCCTCGGGCGGCAGCAGGTCGGCCGACCAGGTCGCGCCCCTCGACCGCAACCGGTCGAGCAGGTCGTTCTGGTTGTCCTGGAGGGAGCGCTTGAGCCGGCGGGCGAGCCCGGTGACGATCGGGCGATCAGCGTCGTCGCGGCGCGCCGCCATCGGATGCCGCGCCGTCCGGGGGGCCCTCTGCCTCCACGACCGGTGTCCCGCCAGCGGGCGTCTCGTCGACCGCGGCGTGCCCGGCTCGGGTTCCGGATCTGCTCGTTGCTCCGGTTCTGCCCGGTTCCGGTCCGCTTCGCGCTTCCGCTTCGCGGACTTCACGCTCCGGGACAGGCGTCTCGTCCGCCTTGTGGGCGGCACGGGCTGCGCATGTGCGCGGATCCTGGCGAACAGCGCGTCGACCTGCTCGACCGGCGCGACGCACCCGTCTGGCCGCCGCGGATCGACCTCGCCGGGCACCGCCCCGAGGGAGGCAGCGGCGTCGCGGCCTCCTCGGCCACCAGCATGGCCGCGAGCTCCTCGGGTGTTCCCTCCTCGGGGCGGCGGCGGCCTCGCGTCCGGCCACCTCGGCGGCCAGGCGGGCCTCGTTCTCGGCGTTGAACAGATCGTCGGCGATGCCGTCGACCGAACGGCGTACGTCGTGGATCGTCTCGTGCGAGCCGCTCGCGCCCGGCACGCAGCTGCTCGATCTGGGCGTGCAGCACCTTGCGGCGACGGGAGAGGTCGGCCAGCACCCGGGCCCGCAGCTGCTGGGCCTCCTCGACCATGGCCCGGCACTCCTCGACGGGCCCGCTCGGTCATCTGCTCGGCTTCGCCGCGCGCCTTGTCCAGCGCCGCGGCCACCTGCTGCGTCGGTCCGCTCGCGCAGCGCGCGGGTGCCTCCTCGATCTCGGCCGACCGCTCGGCAACGAGCGTCTCGGCCCGGACCCGGGCCTCCTCGGCGGTCTCGGTCGCTTCTCCGACCAGGCGCTGCGCCTCGGCCTCGGCGTTGGCCAGCATCTCGGCGGCGGCCTCGTGCGCGCTGTGCAGGACCCGGGCGGTCTCCTTCCCGAGCGCCGCGGTCAGGGTCGGTTCGTCGAGCACCGGGTTTGCCGCCCGATCCTCGGCCTCGGCCAGCTCCTGCGCGGAGCTCCCGCTCGCGTTCGGCGAGGCCCCGCAGCCCGTCGGCAATCGACTCGAGGTAGTCGCGGACCTCAGCCGGGTCGAAACCGCGGCGCACCGAGGCGAAGGTGTGGCGGACCACGTCATCGGGGACCAGGTGGGGCGACGAGGTGATGGTCATCCGGCGTTCCTCGGGCATCGGCGCAGAGCCTACGACCGCGAGTCGTCCAATCCGCTCATCCCGCTGCAGCGCCCGTCGGCTGTCGCGCCATGCGGCGCCGGGACTTTCCCGCCGTTGGCCGCGAGCACCCGCAGCGCCTGGTCGAGGGTCGAGACCTCGTAGATCTTGAGACCCGGGCCGGTCCTTCCCGAGGGCAGTCGTTGTACTCCGGAGGCGGCACGAGGAAGATGCTCGCCCCGGCGTTCTCGACCGCGACCGTCTTCTGGGGCACGCCTCCGACATCGCCCACGTCGCCCTGGTCGTCCATCGTGCCGGTCGCGGCGACGATGCGCCCGCCGGTGAGCGAGCCCGAGGACAGCGCGTCGATGACCCCGAGGGTCATGGCCAGCCCGGCCGACGGACCGCCGATGTTGGTGACGTCGATCGAGACCGGGAAGGGGTAGGTGTAGTCGACCTGGTCCTCGGGTTGGATGCCCACGTCGAGGGTGACCGTCGTCCCGCCCACCTCGACGGTGGTCGGACGCAGGGTGAGCGCGACCGGAGTCGAAGGCCGCGTTGCCCCCGCGGAGAACGGTGAAGGTCACCGTCTGGCCGGCGTGGTAGCGCTTGAGCGCCTGGGTGAGATCCACCGCGGTCGGCGTGGCCACCCCGTCGACCGCGGTGATCACGTCGCCGACCTCGAGCACGCCGGCCGCCGGGGTGCCGGGGAAGGTCCCGAAGATCACCGCCCCGGCCGCGGTGGCGGGTACCGGGTAGCCGAGGTAACGCAGCGCAGCCGTCTTGGCGTACGCCTCGGCCTGCGACATCTCGAGCGCGCCCTGGGCGTCGAGCTCGGAGGGGGGCGTGCCCCCGGTGACCGAGGTCAGCGGGTAGAGGTCGGTGTTCCCCTGGAGCTGGTAGAAGAGGTAGCTGAGGGCGGTGACCCGGGCCTCCTGCACGTCGGTCAGGAGGACCGGGTGGGTCACCGGGTGGGCGCGGGCCGGGGGAACGGTGATGAACTGTTGAACCGACTGGGCCTGCCCGGGCTGGATCGCGTAGTAGTCGAGGTTCACCCGTGAGGCCACCGCGATGCCGAGGACCAGGGCCATGAAGAGCACCCACGGCCACCGGCGGCGGCGCCGTGGCGGAGGCGGTGGCAGCGTTGGCCCGGCGCTCGGGAGCACCTCCCCGGGCGGGCCCTCGTAGGGGATCCCGAGCCCGGCCGGCGGGGCGATGCCGAAGGGGACCGGGCACCGGGTCCGTCGCCGCCCTGGTGGGCTCGTCGTCGGTCATAGTGGTGCGATGCAGCCTGCCACGGAACCGGACAATGGCAGCGTCACCGACCGCCGGCGGGATGCGGCGCGGGCCGGCCACACCGGGGACGGTGCTGCTGCACGGGCCGGGCTCGCCGACCCGGCGGGGACCGTGCGGGCCACCGCCCTCGGGGCGCTCGAGCGCCTCGGCGGGCTCACCGACCAAGATCTCGTCCGGGCCGTCGGCGACCCGGACCCGGCGGTGCGACGGCGGGCCTGCGAGCTGGCCGCGACGCGGCCGGGGGTCGAGCCTGCTCGGCGCGCTCGCCGACCGCGACCCCGGGGTGGCCGAGATGGCCGCCTGGGCTGCCGGTGAGCAGGGGGCGAGGGCGGCGGTACCCGCGCTGGTCCGCATGTCATCGGCGGAAACCGGGCATCCCGACCCGCTCTGCCGCGAGGCCGCGGTGGCCGCGATCGGGGCGATCGGCGACCGGCAGGGGCTGGCCGCCGTGCTCGACGCCCTCGAGGACAAGCCGGCCGTCCGCCGGCGGGCCGCCGTGGCCCTGGCCGCGTTCGACGGGCCCGAGGTCGAGGAGGCGCTGCGAACGTGCCTCGGCGACCGGGACTGGCAGGTGCGCCAGGTGGCAGAGGACCTGCTCGCCATCCACTGAACGACGGGGCGGACTCCGCCCGGCGCGGCGGGCCGTGGTTCAGGACTCGGCCGCGGCGAAGATGGGCCGGAGGCTGTCGAACGAGTCGAGGCAGAGCCCCGCGCCGCGCACCACGCATTCGAGCGGGGTCGGGAACCAGGTGGACCGGCACCTCGGTCTCCTCGGCGAGCCGGTCGGCCAGGCCCCGGAGCATGGCGCCACCGCCGAGCAGGTGGATGCCCTCGTAGATGATGTCCTGGGCGAGCTCGGGCGGGGCCTCGGCCAGGCAGCCGAGCACGGTGTCGACGATCAGCTCGACCTGGTCGCCGGAGCGCGAACCGGATCTCCTCGGGCGTGAGGACGACCGTACTGGGTTGCCCGGTCGTGATCTCGCGGCCGCGGCACCTCGGCCTTGACCTCGTCGGAGTAGGGCAGCGCCGACCCGATGGCGATCTTGAGCTCCTCTCCCGTGCGGTCGCTGATGGCGACGCCGTACTTCTGGCGGACGTACTCCTGGATGGCCGCGTCCATGTCGAACCCGCCGCAGCGGACGGCCCGGTAGGCCACGATCCCGCCGAGCGAGATGACCGCCGTCTCGGTGGTGCCCCCGCCGACGTCGACCACCATGTTGCCCACCGGCTCGTGGATGTCGAGCCCGGCGCCGATGGCCGCGGCCATCGGCTGCTCGATGAGGTGGGCGGCCGAGGCCCCGGCCCGCCGGGCCGCCTCCTTGACCGCCCGCCGCTCGACCGAGGTGATGGCCGACGGGCACGCAGAGGAGGACGCGGGGCCGGTTGAACTTGGTCACCCCGGCCCGCCGGAGCAGCAGGCGGATCGTCCGCTCGGTGATGTCGAAGTCGGTGATGGCGCCCTCCGCGCAGTGGCCGGACGGCCACGATGTAGCCAGGGGTGCGCCCGATCAGCTGCCAGGCCTCGTCACCGACGGCGAGGACCTCGTGGGTCCGGGTGTTGAGGGCGATGACCGTCGGCTCCTCGAGGATGACCCCCTTGCCCCTGGCGAAGACCTGGCGTGTTGGAGGTCCCGAGGTCGATCGCGAGGTCCCGGGCCACCCCGTCATCGTAGGGCCACCCTGCCGTGGTCCGGGTGTGGGCCCGGACTCCCGCACGAGACGGTCGCGGGTGCCGTGGCGCCGCCCATCCCGACCGCACCGCTCGGTAACCTTCGCACCGTGCACGGTGAGGAAACTGGCGGCACCAGTGGTCGATTCGATGACGACGGGGCCGACGACGACGGGCCGATGCGGGGATGGGTCGCGCCCGACGACCGGCTCTGGCTCCACCCCTCCGAGGCAGGGGTTGCGTCCGCTGCGGTCCGCACCCACCGCGCACCCCGGCCGGCCCCTCCGGGGCCGCTGGATCGTCGGCGGCGCGACCGCGTGCTGTCCTGCTGGTGGTGGTGGCCACCTGGTCCCATGACAACCACGGCCGAGGGCAGCCCGGACGGCACCACGACGCGCCACCATCGAGTTCGGGGTGCCCACCACCGAGGCCGGGACCTCAGCCAGCTGACCGACGTGAGCGGATGTCGAAGCTCGGTGGTCGACGCGGCGCACGACTCGACCGTGGCGCTGCTGGTGGACCGGGGACCGGCGGGCACGTCGATGGCGACCGGGGTGGTCGCCGAGTCCGGCGGCATCATCGTGACCCTGCGCCCGGGTGGCCGGGGCGCCGGACCGATCACCGTGGTCGAGCCCGACGGCGACCCGCCAGGCGGCCTCCCGGTCGGGACCGACGCGACACGGGGATCGCCGTCCTGCGCATCGCCGACGACCTGCCGGCCGCCGCGTTCACCGAGAACGACCCGGCGACCGGGTCGACCGTCGTCGCGATGGCCGATGGAGCCCCGGGCGACCGGAACGCAGGGCGCCGCGCACCCATCTCTACGCCGGCACCGTGGTCTACGCCGGCATAGCCGACGGGCACCTGGCAGGGCGCGGGGTTCTGCGCCACCGGCGGTCGCCACCCCGCTGCCGGCCCACGATCTGGGCAGCCCGCTGGTCGACGCGGTCCGGCGCGGTCGTCGGGGATCCTCGACGGATGTCGGCACCGGCCCGGACCGGCGGACGTCGGTGTTCCTGCCCGCGGAGCTGGTCGCAGGACGTGGCCGCCCAGATCGTGAGCCGCGGCACGGTCGTCCACGGTGGCTCGGATCGGGCTCGCCGAGTCCGCGCACCGGAGCGGCCGGAGCCAAGGACGAGACGCTGGCCTCGACGACGACGTCGACCCCGCTGTCGCCACGGTGGGCGGCCGTCGCGAGGTCTGCCGAGGAGCCCGGCCGCCGAAGCAGGAGTGCGTCCCGGTGACGTGGTCGTCGCCGTCGACGGCGTGCCGGTCCGGTCGGTCGCCGAACTGGCGACCCGCCTCTACGGCGACCCCCCGGGACCGCGCTCCGCTTCGCCGTGTCGCGCGGCACGGGACCGCCATCACCATCGTGGTGGTCCTGACCAGGCGTCGGCCACAGACCGGCGCCGCCGTCACCGGCCGGCAGCGGCTCGGCGCCGTAGCATGGTGCCATGACACCGCCCGATCCCGGGGACGCGGCCAACCCGTTCCAGTCGCTGCTCGGCGACCTGATGAACATGCTCGGGTCCAACGGGCCCGATCAGTGGGAGATGACCCGGGCCTTCGCCCTCAACGTGGCCACCGGCGGGACCCCCGAGGCCAACGTCGAGCCCGTCCAGCGGATCCAGGTCGAGCAGCTGTCCCGGGTGGCCGAGCTCAACGTGATCGAGGCCACCGGGATGCCGGTGACCCCCGACGGTCGCCGGCTGACCTGCGTGCCGGTCGGCCGCGGCGACTGGACCATGCGGGCCCTCGAGTCGTGGCGCACCGTCCTGGCCGCCATGGCCGCTCCGGCCCGGCCGGCCGCCAGCCCGAGCGGTGACCCCGGCGCCCGCGGACGACTCGACCCGCTCGGCCGCCGACGACCCGACCGGGGGCATGGCCGGCCATGCTCGGGCAGATGGCCTCCACCATCGGGCCGATGTTCTTCGGGCTCCAGGTCGGCTCGGTGGTCGGCCACCTCGCGCAGCGCACGCTCGGGCAGTACCCGCTCGCCCTGCCCTGGGCGCCCTCGGACGAGCTGCTGCTGGTGACCGGCCAACATCGCCGAGTTCGCCGACGACTGGAGCCTGCCCGAGGAGGAGGCCCTGCTCTGGGTGTGCGCCCGGGAGCTGGCCACCAACTCCGTGCTCAGCCGGCCCGCCGTGCGCGCCCGGTTCGAGGAGCTGCTGCTCGCCCTGCGCCGGGTCGTCAGGCCGCCGCCCAGCAGGACCTGGCCGGTCGGCTCCGCGGGCATGCTCGACCGGCGAGGGAGTCCGACCCGGCCCTCGGGCGCGGGCATGGACCTCGAGTCGCTCCAGGGGATGTTCGGCGACCCCGAGGCGCTGCTCGGCGACCTGCTCACCCCCGAGTCGCGCCGCACCTCCGACCAGCTGACCTCCCTGGCCGTGGTGGTGGACGCCTACGCCGACCACATCGCCGACGGTGGTCGGGGACGAAGCTGGTCGGCGCCCACGCCCAGCTGGCCGAGGCCTGGTACCGCCGCCGCACCGAGCGGGGCAAGGGCGAGGAGGCGGCCGGCGCGCTGTTCGGGCTCGACCTCGACCAGGCCCAGGTGGACCGGGGGCGGGCCTTCGTCGCCGGCGTGATCGAGCGGGCCGGGCGAGGACGGACTGGCCCGGCTGTGGGAGCCGGCGCGCGAACCTGCCGACGCCGGCCGAGGTGGACGCGCCCGGGCTGTGGCTGGAGCGGATCGACCTGCCGGAGCTGGACGACCCCGCGGACGCTGACGGCGCCTCGGCCGACCGGTCAGGCCGGGGTGTCGGCCGCCGGTCCGGCGCGGCTTCCGCCGGTCGCGGGCGGCAGGCCTCCTCCTCGGGCAGCGCCGAGGTCCCACTCGATCAGGATGTTCTCCCGCTCGGCGTCCCGGATGACCCGCTCGCGGTTGCGCCGGTACTGCGGGTCGTGCGGCGGGAGGAGGACCAGTCGGGCATTGGTGCGCCGGCGGAACTCCTCGATGAGGGCCGGGTCGCCGAAGTCGGAGCGGACCTCCCAGTGCGGGGCGACCGGGCCCAGGTAGACGACCCGGACATGGCCGACCGGGGGCTGCGGCTCGGCATCCTCGTCGGGGAGGCTCGGGTCATCGGTGACCGGGGTCATGGCAGTGGTTCCTCCTGGGACGGCAGTGGGACGATCCTACCGCCGCCCGGACCGGGCGACCGGCGGCCGCCAGTCCGGTCAGCGGCGGGCGTCGGCGCGGCGTACATAAGAAGGCCCAGGTACACGATAAGAATCTCGTGAGGAATGCCGCAGAACCGGCCGATTTCCGCCTCCCCGGGGCCGCCGGGCGCGACACTGGCGGTGCAACGGATGACGGCGGCCGAACGGGCGACCGCCCGAGGTAGGGCCTGCCGGACATCCCCGAGGATCGATGGAGGATCCATGGACACGGACTGGATGGAGCGTGGGGAAGTGCAAGGACCTGTCACCGTCCATCTTCTTCCCGAGTGACGGGGTCGGCGTGCAGGAGGCCCAGCGCATCTGCGCCGAGTGCCCCGTCGCCGAGGCGTGCCTCGAGTACGCCCTCGACCGAGCGGGTCGACCACGGGGTGTGGGGCGGCAAGTCCGAGCGCGAGCGCCGGCGGATCCTGCGGCGGCGCCGGGTCGGGCTGACCGTCTCGGCGCCGGCGACTGATCCCGCCGCCGACGTGGCGGATGGCGGACACGTCCGCGGACCGGCCGAGTGCGTCATCAACATCAGCGAGGGGCGTGACCTGGCCGTCGTCGACGCGGTGGCCGGGGCCGGCGGGGACGCAGCTCCTCGACGTGCACACCGACGCCGATCACCACCGCTCGGTCCTGACCCTCGGCGGTGCCCTCGCCGACGTCGAGGCGGCGGCGCCGCCGGTGGCCGCCGAGCCGCGGTGGACGCCGATCGACCTCTCCGCCCACCGGGGCGTGCATCCCGCGACTCGGGGCCGTCGACGTGGTGCCGTTCGTCCCGCTCGACGGACCCGCGAGGAGCGGCGGACGTCGATGTGGTGGTGCCACGGCGCCGTGACCGGTTCGCCGAATGGGCGGGCACCACGCTCGGGGTGCCCTGCTTCCTCTACGGGCCCGAGCGGACCCTTCCCGAGGTGCGGCGCGGCGCCTTCCGCACCCTCCACCCCGACACCGGTCCGCCGCAACCCCACCCGACGGCAGGGTCCACCGCCGTCGGCGCGCGCGCCGTGCTGGTGGCCTACAACGTGTGGATCGCCGAGGATCCGGACCGGCCGGCCGGACGGCCGGCCACGGAGGTCCGCACCGCGAGCTCGCCGACCGCACTCCGCCGGCCCGGGCTGCGCACCCTCGGCCTGGCGGTCGTCCTCGGGCGCCCAGGTGAGCTGCAACCTGGTCGACCCGGCCCTCGTCCCGCTCGTCGAGGTCTTCGACGCGGTCAGCCGCGGGGCCGAGGCACGTGGGTGCCGGGTGCTCAGGGGTGAACTGGTCGGCCTGCTCCCGGCGACCGTCCTCGACGCCGTCCCGGAGGACCGGTGGGCCGAGCTCGGTCTGCACGCCGAGGACACCATCGAGTCACGTCTCGGAGTCCCTCGGTTCCGGGCGGGCCGACTGGCGCCCCCGACCGGCGAATCAGGAAGCGCTGGCCGCCCGCCGTTGCAGGGCGCGCTGGCGGCGCAGCCTGCCGACGCTCACGCTCGGAGAGCCCGCCCCAGATGCCGAACTTCTCACCGTTGGCCAACGCGTACTCGAGGCAGTCCTCGCGCACGACGCACCCACGGCACACCTCCTTCGCCTCGCGGGTCGACGCACCCCGCTCGGGGAAGAAGAGGTCGGGGTCGACCCCCATGCAGTTGGCCTTGGTCTGCCAGGTCCGTTCACGGGGTCCGTACATCAATGAGACCATGTCCATCGACAGACCTCCCTCCCACTCATCCACACGAACCCGCACGATTCCGCGCGCTTCCGCATAGCACGGCTGTAACTACAGATATGTAATCCTTCACTATCGCGAGCGGAAACGCAAGAAGAAACTGGATGTTGTGAACGAAAGCACAAGCTGCCGGGCCGCACCACCTCCGGGTGCGGCGGGGTCAGACCGCCCGGCGGCCCCTCGACCGGACCGTCGTCTTGTGGTTGAGGAAGTCGACCAGCACGTAATCGCCGAGCTCGTCGGGTGAGGTGGCGAAGGTCCGGCCGCGGTTGATCCGGGACAGCTGGTCGATGAAGCCCCACAGGCCCCGGTCCGGGTCGAGCAGGAAGGTGTTGATGGTGATGTCCGCCTTCGTGCAGCGGAGCACCTCGGCGAGGGTGAGCTCGAGCGTCTCGGGGACCGGCGGGTAGTTGAACGAGACGTCGTAGCCGAGGCCGCCGTCGTAGGGGACGATGTGGGCGGTGGGCTCCCCGTCGGTGACCAGGATGATCTGCTTGGTCCCCTGCTGGTGGGCGAGCAGTTTGCGGGCCAGCATGAGGCCGTGCTGCAGGTTGGTGCCGTAGACGTAGTCCCAGCTCACCGTCGGCAGGTCCTCGGGCTCGATCTCCCGCGCCACCTCCGAGAAGCCGACCAGGCCCAGGAAGTCGCGCGGGAACCGGGTGGTGATCAGGGTGTGGAGGGCCATCGCCATCTTCTTGGCCGGGACGAAGTTGTCCCGCATCGGCATCGAGAGTGAGAGGTCGAGCAGGAGCACGGTGGCCGAACGGGTCAGCGCCTCGGTCTCGACCAGCTCGAAGTCGTCGGGGTGGAGGCGCACCGGCACGCCGCTCCCCGCCCGCCGCACCGCGTTGTGCACGGTGCGCGAGAGGTCGAGGTTGAACGGGTCACCGAACTCGTAGGGCTTGGTGGTCTCCTCGCGGTCGTGGCCGGTCCCGGTCCAGGTCGTGGCATGGGTGCCGACCCGGTCCTTGGTCAGCTGCGAGAAGAGGTCGGTGAGCGCCTGGTGGCCCATGCGGCGGATCCCCTTGGCGGTGAGCTCGTAGCGGCCCTCGCGTTGATCGATGAGACCCGCCTCCTCCAGCTGTTTCGCAAGCGTTGCGAGCCGGTCGAGCGAGCGGGCGGCGTCGTCGCCGAGGTGCTTGGCCACCTTGTCGAGGTCGACCTCGGACAGGGCCGCCGGTGAGCTGGCCGACCGCAGGAACGACTCGAGCTCGTCGAGGTCGCGGAGCCGCGCCGCGGCGTCGGTGGCCTCGCCCATCCCCATCGGCTCATCGCCGCGGAACCGGAACCGCTGCTCCCACCCGGCACCGGGGAAGGCTCGCTGGAGGTTGCCGGCGAGGCGGTCGACCTGCCAGCGCAGGTCCATGTCCTCGAGGAGCGACTCGGCCAGGCCCTGCAGCTGCGCGCGCTGCTCGGGGGACATCGAATTCCACATCGCCTGCGCCGCGGCCATCCGGGCGGCGAGCTGTTCGAGCAGCTCGTCGAGGGTCTGGGGGTCCCCCGGGAAGAGGTCTCCGAACTGTTCCATGAACGACTCGAAGGAGGGATCGAGCGGCTGGCCCTCCTCGCGTTGTTCGATCATCCGGTTGAGGGCGTCGAAGGCCTGGCGCATGTGCTCGAGCTGGGCCGGGTCGGGGTCGGACAGCGCCTCTGACATCTGGTCGAAGTAGGTCTTGGCCACCTCCTGGCGCAGGCGCTCCATGAGCTCCTCGAAGTGCTCCCGCGCCTCTGAGGAGACGAACTCGTAGTTCTGGAGTTCCCGCACCGTCCCGGCCAGATCGTTCGGCAGGAGGTCGAGCTGCATCCGCCGCTCGGTCGCCACCTGGTCGGTGACCTCCTGTCGCCGCTGGTCTCCCGAGGCCCGGGCCTCGGACTCGAGGCGCTCGATCCCGAGCCGCTCCTCGGCCAGCACCTCCTGGAGCTCCTCGGCCACCTCGCGGTAGGCACCGCCGAGATCACCACGGTCGAGTTCCTCCTCGCGCTCGAGTCGGAGCCGGTCGAGGAGCTCGCGGAGCCCCTGGACCCGGTCGCCGTCCGGGGTCTGCCAGCCCCGGTTGAGCATCCGCTGGAGCGCCTCGTGCAGGTCGCCGTTGGCCAGCAGGTCGTCGGTCAGCTGGGCGAGCACCGCGTCGGCGTCGTCTGCGAGCGACTCCTGGGTGCCGTCCCAGCGCCGGTAGTCGAACCGCCAGGTCATCCGCGACCCCGGTACGTCGCGCGGGTCCCGGCCGCCTCCTTGTTGAGGCGCTTGGTGAGGTGGAGCCCCTCGAGCAGGAACTCGACCGCGCTCGCCACAAGGGCCGGGTCCTCCGACCCTCCGGTGAGGGCGAGGACCGGTGAGGAGAGCGCCGGCATCTGGGCGATCGTGCTCGCGTACGCGGCAGAGGGCAGGTCGTCGCCGGCATGGACGACGGTGTCCTCGGAGAACGCGCCGACCACCGCCTGTGGCTCGGCCAGATGGACCCGCCTACGGAAGACCAGCAGCACCGCCGCCGCGACCAGCTGGGAGAGGATCAACGCGTCGCGCCCCTCCTCCAGCGACTCGATCTCGACCTTGCCCTGGGTCGAGGAAACCAGGGCCTGCAGGTCCGAGATCCGTGGGACCGCCTCGGACTCGCCGTTGCGCAGGGCCCGGCGGGTGGCGTTGGCCACCAGGGTCTCGTAGTTGGCGATGGTCAGGCGCACCGACACGCCGGAACGCTGGTTGAGGTGGGGGCTCTGGCGTGCGAGCTGGCTCAGCTCTGCGACCACCTCGGCCATGAAGGCCGGCACTTCAACCTGCGGGGCGCGTCCGCCCGTCCAGATCGCCGCGGCCGGGCAGGTCGGCCTCGAGCTCGGTGATGCGCAGCTCGGTCTCGGCGTCGGGCGGGTAGTGGGTGCGGATCTGCGCGCCGAACCGGTCCTTCAGCGGGGTGATGATCCGCCCGCGGTTGGTGTAGTCCTCGGGGTTGGCCGTCGCAACCAGCAGGATGTCGAGCGGTAGGCGCACCCGGTGGCCGCGGATCTGGACGTCGCGCTCCTCGAGCACGTTGAGCAGGCCGACCTGGATCCGCTCGGCCAGGTCGGGGAGCTCGTTGATCGCGAAGATGCCGCGGTTGACCCGCGGGACCAGGCCGTAGTGGATGGTCAATTCGTCGGAGAGGTAGCGCCCCTCGGCGACCCGGATCGGGTCGACCTCGCCGATGAGGTCGGCGACCGAGGTGTCGGGGGTGGCCAGCTTCTCCCCGTATCGCTCGCTGCGATGGACCCATGCGACGGGCAGATCGTCGCCAGCCTCGGCGGCCAGGTCCTTGGCGAAGCGGGAGACCGGGTGGAACGGGTCGTCGTTGATCTCGGAGTGGGCCACGATCGGGAGCCATTCGTCGAGCAGGGCCACCAACGAGCGGATGATGCGGGTCTTGGCCTGGCCGCGCTCGCCGAGGAGGATGATGTCGTGACCGGCCAGCACGGCGTTCTCGAGCTGGGGCAGCACGGTGTCCTCGAAGCCCAGTACGCCCGTGACCAGGGGCTCCCCGGCCGCAATGCGGGCGGAGGCATTTCGCCGGATCTCGTCGGCCACCGACAGCGGGGTCCAGCCCGCGTGTCGAAGCCCGGCCAGGGTGCCGATGTCGGGCGGCGGGGTCCGCCGGACGGTGACGTCGAGGGGTGCTGCGTGCTCCGGTGAGGTCATGCTCCGAGCCTATGCGTGGAGATCGGACCATGATGGTCGTGTCCCGGCCGGGCGCCCTCCGCAGCGGGTTTCGCACCAGGTCGCAAGTGGTGGAAAGATGATGATCCGTCTGCGCTCGAGCCCCTGGGTTTCGCGCGCGGTGGGACGGGAACGTCCAGACGGGCCGCAGGCCGGCAAGGGCTGCGTGCGGTGCCCGGCCGGGCCTGATCAGGGAGAGGTGTGCAGTGACGACGTTGGAGGACGCGACGGTTACCCCGGTCGTTCTGGGAGGCGCCCGGGGCGGTCCCGACATCCCCACTCTGCGCACCGACCGCTACTGGGTGCAACCGGTGGTCACCGTCGTGGTGCTCACCGCATTCGTCGCCTATGCGAGCTGGGCCGCCTTCGTCAACAAGAACTACTACGCGGGAGCTTCCCTCAACCGCGACCTCATCTCGCCGTTCTACTCCCCCTGTCTCACCGAGAGCTGCGTCCCGGGCAGCCATCCCTCCACGGTGATCACCTGGTGGACCATCTCCCCCGCGCTGCTCATCCTCATCTTCCCGCTCGGATTCCGGATGACCTGCTACTACTACCGCAAGGCCTACTACCGGTCCTTCTGGCTGGCACCCCCGGCCTGCGCGGTCTCCGATGCGCACGGCTCCTACAGCGGCGAGTCGCGCTTCCCGCTCCTGTTCCAGAACGTGCACCGCTACTTCTTCTACTTCGGCCTCGTCTTCAACGTCATCCTCACCATCGACGCGATCACCGCCTTCCGCCAGCCGGGCATCGGCCTCGGCTTCAGCGTGGGCACCGCCGTCCTCATCGTGAACGCGGTCCTGCTCTGGCTCTACTCGCTCGAGCTGCCACGCCTGCCGGCACCTCTGCGGCGGCGGGGTCAAGCAGTTCTCGGCGGCGCCGATCCGCCACCGGATCTGGAAGGCGCTCACCCCGCTCAACGGGAAGCACATGCTTTCGCCTGGATGAGCCTCGTGTTCGTCGCGCTCACCGACCTCTACGTGCGGCTGGTGGCAAGCGGGACGATCCACGACTACGGCTTCCACTTCTAAGAGGAGAGGACTCATGACCGAGTACGAGAGCCACGAGTTCGACGTCATCGTCATCGGCGCCGGCGGGGCGGGCCTGCGGGCTGCCATCGAGGCCCAGCTCGGCGGGCCTGCGCACCGCGCTGGTCTGCAAGTCGCTGCTGGGCAAGGCGCACACGGTCATGGCCGAGGGCGGCGTCGCCGCCGCGCTCGGCAACGTGTACCCGGAGGACGACTGGAAGGTGCACTTCCGCGACACCATGCGGGGCGGCAAGATGCTCAACAACTGGCGCATGGCCCAGCTGCACGCCCAGGAGTCGCCCGACCGGGTCCGCGAACTGGAGGACTGGGGAGCACTGTTCGACCGGACCGCGGACGGCCTCATCCTGCAGCGCGACTTCGGCGGGCACCGGTACGCCCGCCTCGCCCACGTCGGGGACCGAACCGGCCTCGAGCTCATCCGCACCCTCCAGCAGAAGGCGGTTGCCGACGGGATCGAGGTCTTCATGGAGCTCAAGGTGCTCCGCCTGCTGCGCGACACCGACGGGACGGTCTCCGGCCTGGTCGGCTACTGGCGGCCGACCGGCGAGTTCGTGGTGTTCCGGGCGAAGGCGGTGGTGCTCGCCACCGGCGGGGTCGGCAAGAGCTGGATGTACACCTCCAACTCGTGGGAGTCGACCGGCGACGGCCACGCCATGGCGCTCTGGGCGGGCGCCGATCTCATCGACATGGAGTGCGTGCAGTTCCACCCGACCGGCATGGTGTGGCCGCTGTCGGTGCGCGGCATCCTGGTGACCGAGGGGGTGCGCGGGGACGGCGGCGTGCTCCGCAACTCCGAAGGCCGCCGGTTCATGTTCGACTACATCCCGCCGATGTTCGAGGCCGAGACGGCCGACTCGGAGGACGAGGCCGACAAGTGGTACGACGACCACTCGGCCGGCCGCCGCCCGCCCGAGCTGCTGCCCCGGGACGAGGTCGCCCGCTCCATCAACACCGAGGTCAAGGCCGGCCGGGGCAGCCCGCACGGTGGCGTCTTCCTCGACATCGCCACCCGGCGGACAGCCGGAGGACATCCGCCGACGCCTGCCGTCGATGTACCACCAGTTCAAGGAGCTGGCCGGCGTGGACATCACCGCCGAGTCGATGGAGGTCGGTCCGACCTGCCACTACATCATGGGCGGGGTCCGGGTCGACGCCGACTCGACCGCCGCCACCGTGGCCGGTCTGTTCGCCGTCGGGGAGGTGGCCGGGGGGATGCACGGCGCCAACCGGCTCGGGGGCAACTCCCTCTCCGACCTCCTGGTCTTCGGCCGTCGGGCCGGGATCGGCGCCGGAGAGTTCGCCGCCGCCCGCGGCGACCACGTCGAGCTCGACCGAGGGGAGATCGAGGCGACCATCGATGCCGCGGTCGCCCCCTTCGAGCAGGAGGCCGGCGAGAACCCCTACGACATCCAGCACGACCTGCAGGAGACCATGCAGAGCCTGGTCGGGATCATCCGGACCGGCACCGAGCTCGAGGAGGCCATCGGCAAGCTCGAGGAGCTGGAGGACCGGGCCAACCGGGTGTCCCTGGCCGGCGGGCTCCGCTACAACCCGGGGTGGAACCTGACCACCGACCTCCCCGCGATGCTGGCCGTCTCCCGCTGCACCACCCTGGGTGCGATCAACCGGAAGGAGAGCCGGGGCGGCCACACCCGGGACGACTTCCCCAAGCCGGTCGAGGAGATGGGCAAGGTCAACTTCGTCGAACGGATCGCCGACACCACCGGTGCGCCCCGGGGTGCGGGGGCACCCCGTCGATCCGGGCGATCACCACCACGCCCGAGCCGATCCCGCAGATGCCCGACGACCTACGGGCCCTCTTCGAGGAGGTGGTGTGATGGCGGAGGAGATCGTCCACAGCACGGTGAGCGGCGAGGTCACCATGCGCCTCTGGCGCGGCGACGAGACCGGCGGCGAGTTCGAGGAGTACGTGATGCCCGCCCAGGAGGGCGAGGTGGTGCTCGACGTCATCCACCGGGTCCAGGCGACGGCCGCTCCGGACCTGGCCTGCCGCTGGAACTGCAAGGCCGGGAAGTGCGGCTCCTGCTCGGCCGAGATCAACGGGCGTCCCGCCCTCATGTGCATGACCCGGATGGACACCCTCCCGCCCGGCGAGACGGTCACGGTCGCTCCGCTGCGCGCCTTCCCGATCATGCGGGACCTGGTGACCGACGTCTCGTACAACTACGAGGTGGCCAAGCGGATCCCCCCGTTCAGCCCGCGTCCGAAGACGGCCGACGAGATCAAGGCCGGCGGGTACCGGATGCAGCAGATCGACGTGGAGCGCGGCCAGGAGTTCCGCAAGTGCATCGAGTGCTTCCTCTGCCAGGACGTCTGCCACGTGATGCGCGACCACGAGGAGAACAAGACGGCCTTCGCCGGCCCCCGCTTCTTCGTCCGGACGGCCGAGCTCGAGATGCACCCCCTCGACACCAACGACCGTCGGGAGCTGCTCCAGCAGGAGCAGGGGCTTGGGCAAGTGCAACATCACCAAGTGCTGCACCGAGGTCTGCCCGGAGCACATCAAGATCACCGACAACGCGATCATCCCGCTCAAGGAGCGGGTGGTCGACGCACGCTACGACCCGGTGGCCTGGCTCGGGCGCAAGATCGGGAACCGCACCAGACGTTCGGCGGACGAGGCGGCTGCGGAGTCGCCCGCACAGGGTCCCGCGGCGGTCCAGCCGCCCCCCGGGGTGCACGGGATCCCCGAGCCCCATCTCGTTGCTCCCGCACCCGAGCCGCCGGTCGAGCTGGCCGAGGTGGGGGCGGGAACCGAATCGGACGCCGACGAGGCGCCCTCCGGGTGACCGCTCCGGAGGGGGGCGGCGCGTGCCCCGTTTCCTGACCAGTGCGTGGGTTCAGGCGATGAACGGCGCTCTCGACGGGGTGCATCTTCCCGCGCCCGGGCCCCGAGACGGGTCTGGCCGCCGCCGACGGTCGGTTCCGGGTTGCACAGGAGGTCCGCGGCGGCCCCGACGGGGACGTCCGGTTCGTGGTGCAGGCGGTCGACGGCGCCCTCTCCTTCGAGTTGGCTCCGCTCGCTCCGGCCGGTCGACCTGCGCCGGTAGACGACGTGGAGGTCACCATCGCCATCGGGTACCCCGACGCGGTCGCGCTCTCGCGGGGTGAGCTCTCGCCGGCCGAGGCGCTCGCCGCCGGGCGGATCCGGGTCCGCGGCGACCTCTCGGTGCTGGTGGCCGGCCAGGAGATGCTGGCGGCCGCCCGCGAGCACACCCGGACCGTCGACGCCGAGACGACCTACTGAGCGGCACCGGACCGGGAGGCGGCCCATGGACATCCTGAGCAGTCGCACCATTCTCCACCCCGCCGATCTCGAACGCACCCTCGCCTTCTACCGTGACGGACTCGGCCTCGCCGTGGCCCGCGAATTCGGGGAGGGCGCCGGGCGTGGGGTGGTGTTCTTCGCCGGTGGCGGGTACCTCGAGGTGGTCGGCGAGGGTCCCGCGACCCCACGCCCCGGGGTGGCGCTCTGGCTGCAGGTCCGCTCGATGGAGGCCGCCGTCGCCGAACTCACCGGCCGGGGTATCGCACTCGCGCGCGCGCCACGCCTCGAGCCGTGGGGGCTGGTCGAGGCGTGGGTTGACGATCCGGACGGCCTGCGCATCCACCTGGTCGAGGTGCCCGCCGACCATCCGCTGCGCCGCGATCTCCGCCCGGCGCCACGTCACTGAGCAGCCGGTCGGTGCCGCCCCCGCAGTAGCCTTGCCCCGTGGGTGACGCGTTCCGTGTGGAGTCGCTCGACCATGTGCAGCTGGCCATGCCGGTCGGCGCCGAGGACCGGGCGGTTGCTTTCTACGAGCACGTCCTCGGCATCCCCCGGGTCCCCAAGCCCGCAGAGCTCGAGCGGCGCGGTGGCTGCTGGTTCGAGCGGGGGGCGCTCCGGGTGCACGTGGGGGTCGAGGAGGACTTCCGTCCGGCAAAGAAGGCCCACCCGGCCCTGGTCGTCTCCGGCATCGAGCAGGCCTGTGCCCGCCTCGACGCCTCGGGGTACCCGACCCGGCGCGTCGAGGACGTCCCGGGCAGTGCCCCAGTGGTACGTGGACGACCCGTTCGGCAACCGCATCGAACTGGTCCCGGCCGGCGGGTCGACGGGCTAGCGGGCAGGCCGCTCGAGCTCGGCCTTCATCCGCTCGAGCGTGGTACGCATCCCGTTGCGGTTGGTCTTCCCCCGTGACCACCCGAGGACGGCCCAGTAGAGACGCAGACCGAACGTGGGGGCCAGCTCGAACGACTCGGTCACGTCCGAACCCTCGCCGGCGGGCTCGATGCGGTAGGTCCAGACATTGAGCGGCCGGTCCGCCCTGCCGGTCCCGAAGGCGAACTCGCGTCCGGGCACGCAGGCGCGGACCGTGCAGGTGATCCAGTAGATCGGACCCTTTCCGTTGCGCTTGACGTGGCCACGGAACTTCGCCCCGACCGCCGGGCCGGTCGCGCCCTCGAGCCACTCCGCCTCGAAGGTCTCCGGGCTGTAGCGCCCGATGCGGGTCACGTCGCTCGCCAACTCCCAGACGGCCATCGGGGGTGCGTCGATGTGCAGGGTGACCGAGTCGTGCATGGCGTCACCCTAGGCCAGGTGGTCGACCATCGCCCGGTCCGGTCAGGGAAGGAGACCGGCCACCTCGGCCCGCTCCGCCACCAGCTCCTCGGTGGTGATCCGGATCCGCTCGGTCGCGAACGCGTCGTGGTGCAGACCCTCGACCACCGTCCACCCGCCCGCGCCGTTGGCACGCACCGGGAACCCGAACTGCAGACCCGGTGGCACCCCGTACTCACCGTTGGAGACGACGGCGAGCGAGGTGAAGTCGTCGCCCTCGGTCGCGTTGCGGATGCTGACCACCGAGTCGATCGCCGCGTTGGCCGCAGACGCCGCCGACGAGAGCCCGCGGGCATCGATGATGGCGGCCCCGCGCTTCTGCACCGTGGTGAGGAAGTCGCCCTGCAGCCAGCCGATGTCGTCGATGACCTCGGCGGCCGGCTTGCCGCCGATCCGCGCATTGGCGTAGTCCGGGAACTGGGTGGCCGAGTGGTTGCCCCAGATCGCGAGGCTGGAAACCGTGGCGACCGGGACCCCGGCCTTGGCCGCGATCTGGCTCTTGGCGCGGTTCTCGTCGAGCCGGGTCATGGCGAACCAGCGGTCGGTCGGGACCTCGGGGGCATTCGAGCGGGCGATGAGGCAGTTGGTGTTGCACGGGTTGCCGACCACCAGCACCCTCACGTCGGTGGCCGCGTTGGCGGCGATGGCCCGGCCCTGTGGACCGAAGATCCCGCCGTTGACCGTCAGCAGGTCACCCCGCTCCATGCCCGCCTTGCGGGGGACCGAGCCGACGAGCAGGGCCCAGGAGACACCGTCGAACGCGGTGTCGAGGTCGGTGGTGCTCACGATGTCACTGAGCAGGGGGAAGGCGCAGTCGTCGAGCTCCATGACCACGCCCTCGAGCGCCTTCATGCCCGGCTCGATCTCGAGCAGCCGCAGCACGACGGGCTGGTCGGGCCCGAGGAGCTGGCCGGAGGCGATCCGGAACAGGAGGGCGTAGCCGATCTGGCCGGCAGCCCCGGTGACGGTGACCTGTATGGGGGGTGTGCCCGACATGCATCGCAGGCTAATCCGCCTCCCCCGAACGGTCGAGCCGGACCGACCCATCGATGAACACGCAGTCACAGGACGAGGAACCCCCGGTGAACAGTTCGTCACGAGCGGGTCGGATGGACCCTTCGGGCGGTCGGTCCCGGCATACTTGTCCAATGCACTCCCTCACCCAGGCCATCGTGCTCCTGCCGGGCCACTGCTTCCGCCTGGTCGCGGGCGACGAGGCGGATCAGGTCCGGCGCTGCCCACGACCGGTCCGGGTCCGCGGCAGGCTGATCACCGGCACCGATCAACGGTGCACGGTGGAAGCCTGTGTCGAGCACGGTGCGAGCCTGCTCGACTGGCACCCCATCCCGGCGCCCCAGTAGTGGCGGACCGCCGGGTGGCGCTGACCGAGATGGACACCCCCGCCGACAGTGCAGGGGCCGGCACCGTCGGGACTGCGCCCGGTACCCGCGGGATCGAGGAGCCCCGCGAGCTCGCCGAGCGGATCGGACTTGTCGACCGGGCGTTCGCCTTCGTCGATCTCTGCGGCTTCACCTCGTTCCTCGCGACCCACGGCGAGCACGCGGCGATCGACACCCTCGCCCAGTTCCGGTCGCTCGCCCGCGACATCTCGGTGCGCCGCGGCGTGATGGTGGCCAAATGGCTCGGGGACGGGGCGATGATCGTCGGGGTCGAAGTCGGGCCGACCCTGGCGACCGCCGCCGAGCTCATCGGGCGCTACGACGGTTCGACCCTCGCGCTGCGCGGCGGGTTCGCGCACGGGCAGGCGCTGATCATCGAGGGCGAGGACTACATCGGGAGGCCGGCCAACCTCGCTGCGAGACTGTGCCAGGCTGCCCGACCCGAGGAGCTCCTCGCGTTCGGCTACCGTGCCTCGTTCCTGCCCCCATGGGTGCAGGTGCTCGGTGTCCGCGGCGTGACCCTCCCGGGCCTCGGCCGGATCCGCCGGGCGCAGCGGCTCGGGCTGGTCCCCGGGCTCGAGCTGCCCGACCTGTCCAACCACAACGGCGGGACCCGCCCGCCGGGATAGACCGTCTGTGCGGACCGGGCTCGGACGGGACCGCGGATCGCGGAACCGCTCGGGTCAGAGCCGGTCGACGATGGCCCCGGCGAACTCCGAGCACTTGACCTCGGTCGCGCCGTCCATCAGCCGGGCGAAGTCGTAGGTCACCACCTTGTCGGCGATGGTCGCCTCCATCGCCCGCACGATGTCGGCGGCGGCCCCCTGCCAGCCCAGGTGCTCGTACATCATCACCCCGGAGAGCAGCAGCGAGCCGGGGTTGACCTTGTCCTGCCCGGCGTACTTGGGGGCGGTCCCGTGGGTCGCCTCGAAGATGCCGTGGCCGGTCACGTAGTTGATGTTCCCGCCCGGGGCGATCCCGATGCCGCCGACCTGGGCGGCGAGCGCGTCCGAGAGGTAGTCGCCGTTCAGGTTGGTGGTCGCGATGACGTCGAACTCCTCGGGCCGGGTGAGCACCTGCTGGAGGGTGATGTCGGCGATGGCGTCCTTGACCAGCAGCTTGTCGCCGGGCTTGCCGCCGCAGTCGTCCCAACCCACCGCCACGTCGGCGAACTCGTCGCGGACCAGCTGGTAGCCCCAGTTGCGGAAGGCCCCTTCGGTGAACTTCTGGATGTTGCCCTTGTGGACCATGGTCACGCTCTGGCGGTCGTGGGCGAGCGCGTACACGATCGCGGCACGGATGAGACGCTTCGAGCCCATCTCGGAGATCGGCTTGATACCGATGCCGGAACCCTCGCGGATCTCCCATCCCATCTCGTCGTGGAGGAAGGCGGCGAGCTTCACCGCCTCCGGCGTGTAGGCCTCGGCCTCGAGCCCGGCGTAGATGTCCTCGGTGTTCTCGCGGAAGATGACCATGTCCACCTTCTCGGGATGGACCACCGGCGAGGGCACCCCGGTGAACCAGCGCACCGGACGCAGGCACACGTAGAGGTCGAGGATCTGGCGGAGCGCCACGTTGAGCGAACGGATGCCGCCGCCCACCGGCGTGGTGAGGGGGCCCTTGATGCCGATCAGGTGGGTGCGGAAGGCCTCGACCGTCTCCTCGGGGAGCCAGTCGCCGGTCTCGTCGAAGGCCTTCTGGCCGGCCAGGACCTCCTTCCAGGCGACCGACTTGCCATGACGGGCGGCAGCCGCGTCGAGCACCAGCTTGGCCGCCGGCCAGATGTCGACACCGGTGCCGTCGCCCTCGATGAAGGGGATGATCGGCTCGTCGGAGACCCGGAGCGCGCCGGTCGGGGCCTTGCGTGATCCGTTCAGGCATTGGCGCAGCCTACCGGTACCCTCCACCCCGGCCGCCAACCGGGAGTGGCCGAGCGGCCCTGCTCAGGAGGCGCCGAGGCCGAGCGCGGAGTAGATCTCGCGGGTCGCATTGGAGCGGTTCAACGTGTAGAAGTGGAGTCCGGGGACGCCCGACTCGAGCAGCTGCTCGCAGAGCTCGGTCGCGCAGGCGACCCCCTCGTGCCGGACAGCCTCGGCGCCACCCCGGCCGTCCGCCGCCTCCAGGCGATCGACCATCCACCCGGGCACCGCCGCACCCATGGTGGCCATGCGGGGTACCGAGCTCAGGCTGGTGACCGGCATGATCCCGGGGAGCACCGGCTTGTCCACCCCGCGCTCGGCGAGGTCGGCCACCAGAGAGGCGTACTCGCCGGCCTCGAAGAAGAACTGGGTCACCGCGAAGTCGGCCAGGGCGAGCTTCGCGGCCAGCCGGTCGCGATCGGTCGCCAGGTCCGGGGAGAGCGGGTGCCCCGAGGGCTGGGCGGCGACCCCGATCGAGAAGCCGCCGATGGCCGCGGCCAGCTCGACCAGCGCGGAGGCGTAGGCGAGCTCGCCCGGACCTCCCCCGGGCTCGCTCGGGGGATCGCCGCCGAGAGCCATCAGGTTCTCGACACCGGCCATGCGGTAGGCGACCAGGATCTCGGCCAACTCGAGCCGGGTGTGGGCGACGCAGATGAGGTGGGCCATCGGCACCAGGGTGGTGGTGCGCAGCATGCCCGTCACCAGGTCGAAGGTGCGCTTGCGGGACTCCGCCCCGCCGCGGTAGGTCACCGAGACAAAGGACGGGTTGAGCGGCTCGAGGGCGCGCATGGTCTTGACCAGCGTCGCCTGCTCGGCGTCGGTCTTCGGCGGGAAGAACTCGAACGAGTAGGTCCGGCCCTTGCCCAGGAGGTCGGCAATACGGGTCATCGCCCCGCCAGCCTACCGTCGGTTGCCGCGACCGCCCAGGTGCCCCGATCAGAGCGGGCCGGCGCGTCCGTAGTCGTCGTCGATGCGGACGATGTCGTCCTCGCCGAAATAGTCGCCGCGCTGGACCTCCACCATTACCACTCCCTCGGCGGAAGCGTTCTCGATGCGGTGATCGGCGCCCACCGGGATGTCGATCGAGGTGCCGGTCGCCAGCTCGTGCTGCGCGCCGTCGACGGTCACCAGTGCGGTCCCCTGGACGATGAACCAGTGCTCCGAGCGACGGGTTGGCGTTGGTAGCTCGACCGCCGTCCCGGCGAGACCTCGATGCGCTTGACCTTGAAGGTGGGCCCGTCGTCGAGAACGGTGCAACTCCCGCAGTGGCGCCCGACCGTGGACCCTTCCGCCGCCCCGATCATGCCGCTCGCTCCGCCGCCCGCACCGCGTTGACCAGCAGCATGGCCCGGGTCATCGGCCCGACGCCGCCGATCCGCGGGGTGATCCAGCCGGCCACCTCGCCCACCCCCTCGTCGACGTCCGAGAGGAGCCTCTTCCCCTCCCACGAGGTGCCGGCCCCCACCACCGCCGCACCTGGCCTGACCATGTCCGCGGTCACCAGACCGGCCCGGCCGGCCGCGGCAACCACCACGTCCGCCGAGCGGACGAGGGCGGCCAGGTCCTCGACTCCGGTGTGCACGACGGTCACCGCGGCGTTGCAGCCCGGGCGCTTCAAGGCGAGGAGCAGGGACAGCGGCCGACCGATGGTCAGGCCCCGGCCGATGATCACCACGTGCTTGCCCTCGACGGGCACCTCGTTCGCGGCGAGGAGCTCGACGATGCCGGCCGGGGTGCACGGCAGCGGGCCGTCCGCCCCCATCACCAGCCGGCCGAGGTTGACCGGGTGCAGGCCGTCGACATCCTTCTCCGGGTCGACGGCGAGCAGGGTCCGTTCCTCGTCGAGCCCGGCCGGGAGGGGCAACTGGACGAGGTAGGCGTTGACGCCGGGATCGGCGTTGAACCGGTCGACCGCCGCGTCGAGCTCTTCCTGGGTCGCCGTCACCGGCAGGTGCTCATTGAAAGAGGCGATCCCGACCTCCGCGCAGTCGGCGTGCTTCATGGCCACGTAGCGAGCACTCGGCCCGTCGTCGCCCACCAGGATCGTCCCGAGCCCCACGGTCACTCCTGCGCTACGGAGTCGGGCCACCCGATCGGCGACCTCGCCGCGGATCCGTGCCGCGAGCAGTTCGCCGTCGAGCAGGGTTGCGGTCATCGTCGCCTCCTCTCCTGTTGCGTCGGTCCGCTCATCACGTCGGGCGGCTCAGTGTCGGAAGTGGCGTTCGCCACCCGCCATCACCATCGCCATCCCCGCCTCGTCTGCCGCGGCGACGACCTCCGGATCGCGGATCGATCCCCCCGGTTGCACCACGGCCGTGACGCCGGCGCCGGCCAGGACCAGCAGCCCGTCGGGGAAGGGGAAGAAGGCGTCGCTGGCCGCCGCCGCCCCGCCGGCCCGTTCACCAGCCTTGGCCGCGGCGATCTCGGCGGCCACCACCCGCGACTGCTGGCCGGCCCCGACGCCGACCGCCTGGGCGCCGTTCACGATGGCAATGGCGTTGGAGGTGGTACGGGCGCAGACCTTCCAGGCGATCGCGAGGTCCCGCCACTGCGCGTCGGTGGGACGGGCCCGCGTGACGACCTCCCATTCGGAGGGGTCGACCAGGAACCGGTCGGCATCCTGCACGAGAATGCTCGAGCCGAGCCCCCGGTACTGGCGGACCAGCGCTTCGGGAGCCGGGGCGGAGAGCAACCGGGTCGCCTTCCGCTTGGAGGCCAACCCGGCGAGCGCCTCCTCGTCGTAGGAGGGGGCGATGATCACGTCGGCCTGCGGGCCGGAGGCGATGGCCCGGGCCACCGCCACGGTGACCGGGGCCCCGAGAGCGACAACCCCCCCGAAGGCAGACTGCGGATCGCACTCGAGGGCCCGCTCGTAGGCCCGTACCGGGTCGGTGTCGAGGGCGGCCCCACAGGGGTTTGCGTGCTTGATGATGGCGACGGCGAGCTCGGCCGGTTCGGAGGGGAGCTCGTGGACGAGCCGCCAGGCGGCGTCGGCGTCGAAGATGTTGAGGTAGGAGAGCTCTTTGCCACCGTGCTGGACGACGGCGTCCCACCAGGTCTGCTGGCCGACCACCCGGTAGCGCGCGCCGTGCTGGTGCGGGTTCTCGCCGTAGCGGAGCGACCCGGTGCGTTCGAGGGTCAGGTGGATGGTCGTCGGCAGCAGCGCCGCGGTCTCGAGGTCGGCGATCAGGGACCCGCCCTCGGCGGCCAGGGCGGCGTGCTCGCGCTCGTCCAGCCATTCCACGATGGCGGCGTCGTACCCGGCGGTGTGGGCGAAGGCCTGGCGGGCGAGGCGGCGGCGGGTGTCGATCGACAGGGACCCCTTGGCCCGCAGCTCGTCGAGGACGGTGCCGTAGTCGGCGGGGTCGACCACCACGGCCACGTGGTCGTGGTTCTTGGCCGCAGCACGGACCATGGTCGGACCCCCCACGTCGATGAGCTCGATCGAGGGGTCGGAGGAGAACGGGTAGAGATTGCAGACGACGAGATCGATGAGTCCGATACCCAGCTTGTCGAGCGCATCGAGGTGCTCGTGCTCGGACCGGTCGGCGAGGATGCCACCGTGGATGACCGGATGGAGGGTCTTGACCCGGCCCCCGAGCATCTCGGGCGCGCCGGTCAGGTCGGCCACCTCGACGTGGTCGATGCCGGCCGCGCTGAGGGCCGCCGAGGTCCCGCCGCTCGAGACCAGCTCCCATCCGAGGTCGGTGAGCCCGCCGGCCAGCTCGGCGATCCCGGACTTGTCGTAGACAGACAGCAGGGCCCTCATTCGGTGACCTCCCGTGGTGCTCCTCGTCCATCGCCCACGCCGGCCGCCAGCTGGTCGATGAACCTGCGGATGGTGGCCGGGTAGAGCGTCCGCTCGACGGCCTTGATGCGCTCGTGCAGGCCGACCTCGGTGTCGTCGGGCCGGACGGCCACCCTGGCCTGGGCCAGGATCGGGCCGGCGTCCATCTCGAGTGTCGCGACATGCACGGTGGTGCCGGTCTCGGGCACGCCGGCGGCGAGCGCGTCGCGCACCGCGTGCCAACCGGGGAATGCCGGGAGGAGGGCGGGGTGGGTGTTGAGGATGCGCCCGGGGAAGGCATCGTGGATCGTCTGGCCGAGGACGGTCCCGAAGCCGGCCATCACCACCACGTCCACCGTCGCTTCGATCAGGGCCGCGGTGACCGCCCGGGTGTAGCCCTCCCGGTCGAACGATCCCCCGAAGCCCCCGTAGTCGGCCCGGTCGACGAGGAGGACGGGGACCGACGCCCGCACCGCCACCTCGAGGGCCCGGCAGGTGCGGTCGGCCACCACGAGGCACACCGGCAGGCCGTCGGAGAGGATGGCCTCGAGGATGGTTCCGCTGCCCGAGGCGAGGACGCCGATCCGCACGGGCATCGACGCTGTGTCGCCTGTCGTCACGCTTGCCACGACAGCGAAGTTACCAGCGCCTCGTGCACGAGAGACCCGAGCGACGCGGCCCGCCCGGCCTGCCACCGGTGCGGGCGCAACGTCGCTCGGCCCCCTGCCCAGGGAATGCCCCTCGTGCAGGTTGGTATCGGCAGGTGCAGGCGGTTTCCGAAGCAAAACTTCAGCCGGTCATCTCCCCGAGGGAGCGCAGCACTCCTTCGTCGAAGTCGTTGAGGGAGTCGAGCACGAGGTCGCAGAATCCCCACACCGGGGAGTCGAGCATGCCGGGCTCGGGAACGGCCACCACCCGCATGCGGGCAGCCCGGGCGGCGACGGCCCCGTTGAGGGAGTCCTCGACGGCGACACAGGCCGTGGGGTCGACCCCGAGCTTGGCGGCGGTGCTCAGGTAGGCGCCCGGATGGGGCTTACCGAGGGCCTCCCATTCCGCGGAGTGCCAGACCGAGACCGACGGCCCGATGCCGAGCCGGGCCAGCGCCGCCTCGATGACCACCGCGTACGAGCCGGAGCAGACCGCCACCGGCAGGGAGAGTCGACCACAGAGGTCGACCGCCTCGAGCGCCCCCGGCATCGGCGCGCCGTGCGGTCGAGACGAGCTCGGCCACCCGTGCGGTGATCGCGCGCTCGACCTCGACCGGGGAGGCACCCGTCCAGGGCCGCCGGACCCACCAGTACCGGACCGCGTCGTCGATGCGCAGGCCCATGGTCTGGCGCACGTCGACCTCGTTGAGGTCGAGGCCGACTCCCGCGAAGACCTCGATCTCCGCCTCGGCGCCAGAACGGCTCCGAGTCGATCAGGAGCCCGTCGAGGTCGAAGACGACCGCGCCCACCGGAGGGCGACCGGTGGCCGGTGACGACGTGGGAGGCGCCGGGCTCAGCCGAGCTTCCGGACGATGTCGACCATTGCCTCGCCCGCCTCGGTCGGGTTCTTGGCGACGGTCACGCCGGCGGCCCCGAGTGCCTCCATCTTGGCCTGGGCGGTGCCCTGGGACCCCGAGATGATCGCGCCTGCGTGGCCCATCTTCCGCCCCGGGGGCGCGGTGACCCCGGCCACGTAGCTGACCACCGGCTTGCTCACCGACGAGGCGATGAAGGTCGCTGCCTCCTCTTCCGCCGACCCCCCGATCTCGCCGATCATCATGATCGCCCGGGTGTCGGGGTCGGCCTCGAAGGCGGAGAGGCAGTCGATGAAGCTGGTGCCCGGCACCGGGTCGCCGCCGATCCCCACGCAGGTGGTCTGGCCGACACCCTGCTGGCTGAGCTCGTGGAGCGCCTGGTAGGTGAGGGTGCCCGACCGGCTCACGATGCCGACCGGACCACCGGCCATGGCGATGTCCCCGGACGTGATCCCGATGTTGCACTTGCCCGGGGAGATGATCCCGGGGCAGTTGGGCCCGAGCAGGCGGGTCCCCGGATAGTCCCGCACGAGGCGGTTGTACGCGAGCGCCTCGTCCTGGGCGGGGATGCCTTCGGTGATGCAGACGACGAAGGGGATCCCGGCCGCGGCGGCCTCCACGATGGCGTCGGCCGCGAATTTGGGCGGCACCGAGATGAACGAGGCGGTCGCCCCGGTGGCCTCGACCGCCTCGGCGACGGTCGCGAAGACCGGGATGCCCTCGATCTCCTCGCCGCCGCGGTTCGGATTGGTGCCGGCCACCACCCGGGTGCCGTAGGCGCGGTTGCGAAGGCCGTGGAAGAGGCCCTGGCTGGTGGGGCTGATGCCCTGGATCACGACGGTGGTGTGCTCGTCGACGAAGATGCTCACGATGTTCCTCCTGCAAGGGTGACCGCACGGCGTGCGGCGTCGAGCATGGTCGGCTCAGCGACCAGGCGATCGGAGAGGTGGGGGGCGAGGATGTCCCGGCCGGCGACCGCGTTGGTCCCGTCGAGCCGGAGGACGATGGGCGAGGCGATCTCGACCCGGTCCAGAGCCTCGAGGACCCCGTTGGCCACCTCGTCGACCCGGGTGATCCCCCCGAAGATGTTGACGAAGATCGAGCGGACCGCCGGGTCGGAGTTGATGACCTCGAGGGCCGCGGCCATCACGTCGGCGTTTGCTCCACCCCCGATGTCGAGGAAGTTGGCCGCCTCGCCGCCACACTGGTTGACCACGTCGAGGGTGCTCATGGCGAGGCCGGCGCCGTTGGCGATGATCCCCACCGATCCGGAGAGGCCGATGTAGTTGAGGCCCCGCGCCTTGGCCCGCGCCTCGCGCTCGTCCAGCACGTCGCTCCCGGCGAACTCCTCCCATTCGGGATGGCGGAAGCTAGCGTTGTCGTCGAGGGTGACCTTGGCATCGAGGGCATGGACCCGGCCCTCCGGGGTGAGGATGAGCGGGTTGACCTCCGCCAGGTCGCAGTCGCCCTTGGTGAAGCACGTGTAGAGGTCGACCAGCAGCTCGGCCGCCTGGGCGCGGGCCGGCTCGTCGAGGGCGGCCCGGTCGACCCATTCGCGGGCCGCCTCCAGGCTGAGCCCGTCGACCGGGTCGATGTGGAGGAGCGCGATGGCCTCAGGGTTGGTCGCGGCCACCTCCTCGATCTCCACCCCGCCCTCGGCCGAGAGCATGCCGAGGTGCTTCTTGGCGCTGCGGTCCAGGGTGAAGCTCGCGTAGTACTCCTTCTCGATGTCCGAGGCGTGCTCGACCCACAACCGCCGCACGACGTGGCCCTTGATGTCGAGGCCGAGGATGTTGCCGGCGTGGGTCCGGACCTCGTCGGCGTCGTTGGCCAGCTTCACGCCGCCGGCCTTGCCGCGGCCGCCGACCTTGACCTGCGCCTTGACCACGACCGGGTAGCCGGACTCCTCCGCACGCGCGACTGCCTCGTCGACCGTGTCGGCCACCCCGCCCTTGGAGATGGGTATGCCGAAGCGGGCGAAGTACTGCTTCCCCTGGTACTCGAAGAGATCCACCGGATCCGTTCCTCTCTGTCTCTGTCTGGTCTGTGTGTGTCTGGTCTGTGTGTGTCTGGTCTTGTGTGTCGGGTCGTGTGGTCTGGTCTGTGTGTCGGGTCGGCCGGGGTCGCAGCCCGCGTGCGCGGGTCCGGGCGGGTCGTGCGGTGCCCGGCTGAACGGTGTGGAGGCCCCGGCAGGCTGCGGGTCGTCAGGCCACGTCTCCGCTCTCGCGCTCGTCCAGCACCTTGCCGAGCCACTCGCCGATCGCGGGCAGCGGTGCCCCGGGGGTGAAGACCTCGGCCACCCCCATCTCCTTGAGAACGGGGATGTCCGCCTCGGGGATGATCCCCCCCACCAGCACCAGGACGTCGCCACGGCCCTGTTCACGGAGCCCCCCGATCACCCGGGGGACCAGGGTCAGGTGGGCGCCCGACAGCAGGGAGAGCCCCACCGCGTCGGCGTCCTCCTGGATGACTGCCTGGACCACTTGCTCGGCGGTCTGGTGGAGGCCGGTGTAGATGACCTCGAACCCGGCGTCGCGCAGCGCCCGTGCGATGACCTTGGCCCCACGGTCGTGCCCATCGAGGCCGGGCTTGGCCACAACCACGCGATAGGGGCGCTTCACGGCGGCTGATACTAGGCGCTGGGGGGCGGATGGGCCCATCCGGGATCGATCGATCGGATGCTCACGAACCCGCATCGTCCACCTCTGACCAGCACAGGCCCTACCCTGGGGAGGCCCGCGGGCGGTCTGAGCACGCCCGCAGCGACAGCCGACCACCCGAGGACGCAGTGACCACACCGACAGAGGCCGTGGACAGACCTGACGAGCACGCATTGGCGGCGGCGGACGATGGAGCCCAGCCGCTCCTCCGCGGGCTGGTCCTGCTCGCCCGGCCCCACCAGTGGATCAAGAACCTCCTGGTGTTCGTCGCACCGGGGGCGGCCGGCGTCCTGTTCCATCCCGCCGTCTTCGCCCACGCGGCCGCCGCGTTCGGGATCTTCTGCCTGGCAGCATCGGGCACCTACTACCTCAACGACGCGATCGACGCGGACGCGGACCGCCGGCACCCGACAAAGTGCACCCGCCCGGTGGCCGCCGGGGTGGTACCGGTGCCCGTCGCGGTCACCGCCGGGATCGGCATGCTGGTCGTCGCCGTCGTCCTCGCGCTCCCCATCGCCGGCTGGCACCTGGCCGCCGTCATGGGGGCCTACGCCGGAGTGCAGCTCGCCTACTCCTTCGGCCTCAAGCACGAGCCGGTCCTCGACCTTGCCTGCGTGAGCACCGGGTTCATCTTGCGTGCGGTCGCCGGCGGTGTGGCCACCTCGGTCACCCTCTCGAACTGGTTCCTCATCGTGGTCTCCTTCGGATCCCTGCTGGTGGTCACCGGCAAGCGCTCGGGCGAGAAGCAGCTGCTGGCCGCCGAGGAGGCCGACGACACCAGTCCGCCAGACGCTCGGGCTCTACACGGTCTCGTTCCTGCGCACCGTCCGGACGCTCTCGGCCTCGGTCACCGTCGCCGCCGTACTGCCTCTGGGCCTTCGAACGGGCGAGCCAGGTGCACCCCGGGCACGACCCGATCTGGTTCCAGCTGACGATCTTCCCCTTCGTCATCGCCCTCCTCCACGTGATGCGCCTCCTGGACTCCGGTGAGGGGGCGGCCCCCGAGGACCTGGCACTGCACGACCACCGGCTCCAGATCTACGGCCTGTGCTGGGTGGCCCTCTTCGCCATCGGCGCGTACGCCTGATGGACGGGCTCCGCCGACAGCAGGCCCTGCTCACCGGGTGGGGGCGGACAGCGCCGTCCGCGGCGGCCGTCATACACGCAACCGACCCCCGCGCGGTGGACGAGGCGATGGCGGCGTCGGTCGCCGACGCCGCGGAGCGAGGCCGGGGCCTGGTCGCCCGCGGACTCGGGCGCAGCTACGGGGACGCTGCCCAGAACGCCGGTGGCACCGTGGTCGATGCGACCTGGCTGGATGCGGTCCACGAGGTCGACCTCGCCACGGGACTGGCCCGGGTCGGCGCGGGGGTCAGCCTCCAGACGCTCATGGAGCGCCTGGTCCCCCTCGGGTGGTTCGTGCCGGTGACCCCGGGTACCCGCCTGGTGACCGTGGGCGGCGCCATCGCCGCCAATATCCACGGCAAGAACCACCACGTCGACGGTGCGTTCTGCTCCCACGTGGCTTCTCTGACCGTGGTCACCCCGACCGGCACCGTGCAGGTGACCCCTCAGGGCGATCCCGACCTTTTCTGGGCGACCGCCGGCGGCATGGGGCTCACCGGGGTGATCACCGAGGCCACGCTCCAGATGATCCCGGTCGAGACGAGCTACATGATGGTCGACACAGAGCGCGCCACCGATCTCGACGACGTGATGGGGAGGATGCTGAGCGGCGACGCCGCCTACCGATACTCGGTGGCCTGGATCGACTGTCGGTCCACCGGGAGCCGCCTCGGGCGGTCGGTCCTCACCCGCGGGGACCACGCCCGCCTGGACGAGCTGCCCGCGAGACTGCGCCGGTCGCCGGACCGGGCCCGGGCCTTCGCTCCCCGCATCCGCGGCCGGGTGCCCCTGACCCCGCCGGGCGGGCTGCTCAACCCCCTGACCGTCGCCGCATTCAACGAGCTCTGGTTCCGCAAGGCGCCGCGTGCCGAGATGGGAAGGCCCCAGCCAATGGCCGGCTTCTTCCATCCCCTCGACGGGCTCGGCGACTGGAACCGGCTCTACGGCCCGAGGGGCTTCCTCCAGTACCAGTTCGTCGTCGGCGACGCCCACGGCGAGACGGTCCACCGGATCCTCGAGCGGCTGGCCGAGGTCCCGGTGGCCTCGTTCCTCAGCGTGCTCAAGCGTTTCGGACCGGCGGACCCCGGACCGCTCTCGTTCCCGATTCCCGGGTGGACGCTCGCGCTCGACCTACCGGTCGGCCATCACGGGCTCGATCGGCTCCTCGACGAGCTCGACCGCGAAGTGATGGAGGCTGGCGGCCGGGTCTATCTGGCCAAGGACTCGCGCCTCGCGCCCTCCGCCTTCCGAGCGATGTACCCGCGGGTCGACGAGTGGCTCGCGACGAAGCGCCGGGTCGACCCCGAGGGGGTGCTGCGCTCCGACCTCGGCCGCCGGCTCGGGCTCTGCAACGACGCTCCCCGCAAGGCTCGGGCCAAGCGGGCGGCGCCGAAGCGGGCGGCCGCCACGAAGCGGGCGGCACCGAAGAAGACTGCGGCAACGAAGCGGGTGGCGCCGAGAAAGACTGCGGCAACGAAGCGGGTGGCGAACGGGAATGCGCCCGACCCGACGGTTGCGTCCCGACCGGAACCGACAGAACGGACGAGATCATGATCGATGCGGTCGGGCGCCCCCAGTCGGTCCTCGTGCTCGGGGGCTCCTCCGAGATCGCCCAGGCCATCGTCGACGGCCTGGTCCCCGCTCGCTGCAAGACGGTGATCCTGGCCGGCCGGCCGGGAACGCGGCTCGACGCGGCCGCGGAACGGGCGCGGGCGGCCGGCGCCGAGACCGTGGAGACAGTGGCGTTCGACACTGCCGACCTCGACGCCCACCGCGCCCTGATCGACGGGGTCTTCGACCGCCTCGGTGACATCGACCTGGTCGTTGCCGCCGCGGGCGTCCTCGGTGACCAGTCGGTCCTCGAACAGGACCCGCAGCAGGCGGCCGAGCTCATCACCACCAACTTCACCGGGTTGGCCTCGGCGCTGCTGACCGTGGCCGATCGCATGCGCCGGCAGGGCCACGGCCGGATCGTGGTCCTCTCCTCGGTCGCCGGCGAACGCGCCCGAAGGGCCAACTTCGTGTACGGGTCGTCCAAGGCCGGACTCGACGCGTTCGCACAGGGACTCGGGGACGCGCTGGTCGGGTCCGGTGTGGGGGTGACCATCGTGCGACCCGGGTTCGTGGTCGGGCGGATGACTGCGGGCTTGGACCCGGCTCCGTTCGCGACGACCCCCGGAGCGGTGGCGGAGGCCGTGGTCCGGGCTATCGAGACGCGGTCCGAGGTCGTCTACGTCCCCTCGGTGCTGCGCTGGGTGTTCGCCGTCATGCGCGAGCTGCCCCGCGGCAGTCTGGCGCCGCGTCCCCGGTTGAGGCGTGCCAGCCGCGAAGGTGCACTCCCGCCTTGCATACTGGGGAGATGGCCAATCAGGGTATGGCCCGCCACCTCCTCCGAGCTCGGGACCTGGCTGACGCCCGATATTTCGAGCCGCTCACGGTGACCGACCTGGCTCGAGCCGCCGCGATGTCGCCGTCGCATTTCAGCTACCGCTTCAAACGGGCCTTCGGCGAATCTCCCCATCAGTACCTGCTCACCCGGCGCTTGGAGCGAGCGGCGGCTCTGCTGCGGACGAGCGACTGGTCGGTTGCCGACATCTGCTTCGCTGTCGGCTGGAACAGCGTCGGCTCGTTCACCACGAGCTTCCGTCGAATCGTCGGCTCGTCCCCGCTCGCCTACCGCGACTCGTTCCCACCGGCCGAGTCGTGGCTCCGGATCCCCCGCTGCGTCGCGCAGACCTACGGGCGACCCCAGAATCGTACGTTTCGAGAAGACGGCGCGACCACGGCCTCTTAGGATCCACTCTGTTCCAGTCGAGCCGGGAGGACCAGATGATCAGGATCGCAAATGCCCAGTTCTGGGTGAACGACCAGGACGAGGCGCTCGCCTTCTATACCAAGACCCTGGGCTGGGAGGTGCGCGCCGACGTGACCATGGAGGCCTGGAACTTCCGCTGGCTCTGCGTGGGCCCCGCAGGCCAGGACGAGGTCGGCTTGGTCCTCATGCCCGTGCCGGGGCAGCCCATGCTCGATCGCCGACGACAGTGCGCGGCTTGCCGAACTCGTTGCCAAGGGGGCCGGCGGGACACTGTTCCTCGAGACTGACGACTGCCAGGCCAGCTACGACGAACTCTCGGCACGGCGGGGTCACGTTCAACGATCCCCCGACCGCCCAGGCCTACGGTATCGACACGTCGTTCCGGGACCCGTCAGGCAACAACATTCGGCTCACCCAGGTCCTGGAGTTCGATCCGGCCCGGGCGTGACGGCGGCGGACGAGGCGGGGCGATTCCGGGTGGGTCAGCCCATGGACTTCGCTCCGTCGATGGTCTCGCGGATGATGTCGGCGTGTCCGGCGTGTTGGGCCGTCTCGGCCACGATGTGCACGAGCGCCCGGCGGGCTGACCAACTGGGCTCCCGGGCTCGAACCACGGGGCTTCGGGCAGTGGGTGGGATGCGTCCAGGGAGGGCAGGGCGGCCACCAGCTCGTCGGTGTAGCGGGCCACAGCTTCGTACCGGGCGAGCAGGTCCGCCAGCGTCTCCCCGTCCGCCATGCGGAAGCCGGCGGCATGGGCCTCGTAGGCCGCCTCGTCGGGGGGGCCGTCGGCGGCGGGCCCCTCCTCGATGAACCGGACCCAGCCCTCTTCCACCAGGGCGACGTGCTTGATGATCCCGCCGAGGCAGAGCTGGCTGGCCGTGGGAGTCAGCCGGGCCTGGGCATCGGTCAGGCCCCGGACGGTGCGGAGCAGGAGGTCGCGGTGCTGGGCCAGGGCGTTGTGGAGGTCGCTCCGCTCGAGGCTGGTCACGGTGGAGGAGTCGGTGGTCATGGGATGGCCTTTCTCGGGCGGATGGTTCTGCTGACGTTCCACCGTACGGGGCTTAGCGGCCAGTTCCTGTCCTAAATACCGCGATACTGGGACGAATGGCCACGCCGGGCACGCGAACCCTCCGGCTGCTTTCCCTCCTGCAGTCCCGGCGCTACTGGGCGGGGGACGAACTGGCCGGTCGTCTGGAGGTCTCGCCCCGGACGCTCCGTCGGGACATCGACCGCCTCCGGGATCTGGGCTACCCGGTCGAGGCCCGACGGGGTGTGGACGGCGGCTACCAGTTGGCCGCCGGCGCGGTGCTTCCCCCTCTCCTGCTCGATGACGAGGAGGCGGTGGCCATCGGGGTCGGGCTGCACTCCGCCATCCAGGCCGGCACCGTCACCGGCATCGAAGAGTCCTCGGTGCGGGCGCTGAGCAAGGTGATCCAGGTCATGCCGTCCCGGCTGCGCCGCCGCATCGACGCTCTGGCCGCCATGACCGTCCCCGCGCCCTGGCAGGAGTCGGCGACCAGCGTCGATGCCGACGTGCTGGTGGCGCTGGCCCAGGCCTGCCGGGACGGCGAGCGCCTGGAGTTCGCCTATACCGCCCGCACAGGCGAATCGAGCACCCGTGAGGTCGACCCGCACCGGCTGGTTCTGCTGGGAAGGCGCTGGTACCTCGTCGCGTGGGATCTGACCCGGTTCGACTGGCGGACGTTCCGCCTGGACCGGCTGGCGGAGCCGAGGGCCACCGGCGCCCACGCCATCCCCCGCCAACTGCCCGCCGAGGATGCCGCGGAGTTCGTCCGGTCCAGTATCGAGAGCGTCCCGTCAGCGGCACCGGGTGGAGGTGCTCATCGATGCCCCCGCGGCACGTGTCCGAGAGCGCATCGGGCCGTGGGGCACACTCGAAGATGTCGGGCCGCGGGCGGTGCCGGTTCCTGATGACGCTCGGACTCGCTCGACTGGCCGACGTTGGCCCTGGGCAAGGCTGCCGCCGAGTTCGAGGTGTCATCTCCCCCGGAGCTGGTGGACCACCTCCGCGAGCGCGGGAACCTCTTCGGGCGGGCCGTCGACCGGGACCGTCGATCCTGAGGCTCGGGGTTGCCACGGCGAATGCATTCAGTGTTAAAGGGGTGATCCGTGGGTCCCGGGAGGAAGATCGTCGTAGTAGCTGATGCCGGCACGGGAAAGCACCGGGGTCAAACGATCCCGCACCCACTGGGCGCCCTTGTGTTCGACCTCCCACAGCGGTTCTTGGCCGTCCTTCGTCCTCACGGTGATGAGGGTGACCTGCCTGGGCTCTGAGGCAGGGGAACCCCGAATCTTGCCGAGTTCCATGGTTCCCACGCTGAGCAGCGTTTGCCCTTCTGACCCTCCGAAGCTGTGCTCGGTCACCTCGACACTGGCCACGGCGCTGAGCGGGATGCTGTGGGAGAGACTGAACTCGCCGTAGCCGATCTTCCCGGCTTCGATTCGGAAGTGCTTCCCGTGGCCGCCGAGACCGGTGTGGCCGCCACGGTAAACACATTTCACAGGAAAGCCGATGGTGACGCCGCCCCCGGTACTGGGACTTGATGCCATGCCCTCGGTCTAGCACCGCAGAGGCGTGCACCCCACTGCCGGTGTCAGGAGCACCCCGAACTCAGATCGACAAGAATCGAACCATGGCGAATAGTGGGCCTGTGGTGGTGAGTTACAACAGCAACTGGCCTGCTCTTGCAGCCCGCACGCTCGGGTCGCTCGAAGTCCCGTTCTCCAATCTGGCTTCTCGCTTTGAACACATCGGGAGCACCGCCATCCCCGGCATGGCGGCAAAGAATGTGCTCGACCTCCAGATAAGCGCTTTCGACTTGGAAGGCATCGCCGAGTCCGTGAGCGTTCCGCTTCAGTCCCTCGGCTTCACGCGATCGCCATACGTGTCGGATCACATCCCAGCCGGAACCGTTGATTCGCCGGACAACTGGTCCAAGCGGCTGTGGCTGCGCCGAATCCCCGGTGAGACGGAGGTAAATCTCCACGTAAGAAGACCCGGCTCGCCAAACGAACGACTCGCCCTTCTCTTTCGGGACTGGTTCCGTAGCCATCTGGACGCTGTTCCAGCATATTCAGCCTTCAAGACGGCTCTCGCCGGCGTCTGTCCTGATATCGACACGTACACCGATATCAAGGACCCAGTCGTAGACCTGGTGGTGGCCGCCGCCGAAGAATGGGCCTCGAGCATCGACTGGCGGCCCTGATGTACCAAGGGGTCGGATCATCCGGCAGGCGATTGGGAATACTGGGTCAACGATGTGGACAGACGTGCGGGCGAAATCGGCTACTACCCGGGGGCGGTACCGGTACAGAACCAGCCGAGATCATGTAGTTGCACGCTTGAGCGGACGTAAATCCGACGGCGCTCAACCGTTGGGAGAGAGTGTCGGGGTCGATCGGGTTGTAGGTGTCTCCTGCGTGGAACGCCTGGGAGCCTTCGCTGAACACCCCATCCGCTGCGACGAGGAACCCGCCCTTCGCAACCTCCCTGGCTAACTCGGCAAAGACACGGTCCTGGTCATCGAGCGGTCGGAATGTGGTGCAACATGTGGAACGAAGCCGCTCCCGTAAATCGGCCGTCGGGGAAGTCCAAGGCGACGGCGTTGCCGCACACGACCAAGACGTTTGTTCCCGCCAGCCTGTTCTCCAGCGTCCCCGCTAGATCGGGATCGACCTCGACCGCAGTGACACGGGTCGAGAGGTCACGAAGGACATCCGTCGTGAAGCCTGGACCAGGTCCGATCTCGATGATGTCTTGACCTAGATCGGCGTTTCTCAAGGCATCGGGCATGACCTTCTCTTCGACGATCTGTCGCCATTCCGGGCTCGCGGAGAACTTCAAGTGAGCTTCGTTCACGAACCGAGCCTATTCCGGAGGGCACCCGCCATTGTCGGGGCGAGGTCCGCCGCTACGGGACAATGGGGCGATCGGCAGCCGCCCGACGGTTTGGGGCACATTGCGGCAAGGGGCTACCCAAAGATTCCGTTGGGCAGATAGGGCCGCTCCGGTCCCCATGAGCCCTTGTCATGACCGATGAATGCATATGCAGCGGGACTCCGGCGAGCGCCAATGGGCGGAGTACCCACTGATGCCGGGAGGTCATCCAGCTGACGTCGACGGGATCATTCTCAGGACAGCGGGAGACCGAATCCAGAAGCACGCGGATGGCGATGTCCTCGTTGAGCGCCGAGAGCATCGATATCCTCCCTCGCCGAATGATCTCGTAGCCCCCCTCTTCGTCAACGAGCAGTTGGTGTCCGAGGCTCGAATTGGAACTCAATATCGGAAGCACGATCCGACCCACGAACCTCTCGATCGACACCGTTTACGATCTCCATATCGTTCGGTCCGCCTTCCCGAACGCCGTCCTGCCGGGAGACGGGCTTCCTAAGCGAGCCGTACGCAGCAGCTGCCGGATGGATGGCGAACCCTGCGCTCACATAGCGGTAGATGGCCCGGGGGTCAGGTGACGAGTAGATGACTCCTGGGGATTCTGGATCGCCGTATGCCAATGTCCGATCCGATAGTTCATGGCCAAGACCCTTCTCCTGGAGTTCAGTCACGATCCCGAGAATGCCAAGGACCCATGTGCCCCCTCGAACATGAGCCTGGGCAACCCCGACGATCTCCCCGTTCGACTCCACAACCCACGAACCACCTGGATCAGTGGCGAGTAGATAGCTGATGCGTTTGCCGATCTCGATTGCCTCTGGCGTGCGAGGAGGGACGGGCAGGTGTTCCCTGCCATCAACGTTCTGTAGGCCCGGTCCCACGCCGCCTCGGCGTGCTGCTCATCTCCGGGCCGCATCTGTCGAACCACTGCCACGATTCATAGTTTGCCGTATCGGCTCAATCGGATTCACAGGGTGACCCACGTGAGCGCCAGCTGCGCCCTGACCCGGCAGGGCCCAGGGAGGGGGGTCGAAGCGGACGCATACTGGAGACATGAAGAAATATCGGAACTACTGGACATACAGCACCGGCTGCTTCGTGGTTTGGGGCATCATTTTGGCTATCGTGGCAGTC
Organism: uncultured Acidimicrobiaceae bacterium; assembly: GCA_963769775.1. Lineage (GTDB taxonomy): Bacteria > Actinomycetota > Acidimicrobiia > Acidimicrobiales > RAAP-2 > Bog-756. The sequence goes on from CAVYNC010000003.1 coordinate 393,484, forward strand.
CAGGGGAAGGGCGACAAGACGCACACAATTCTCTTGGTATTCGGTGGATGGGTCATCGCCTGGGTCTCGGGCACCATCGCCGGGTTCGTCTACCCACCTCCTAGCCGGTGGCTCCCGTCGAGTGCTCCGGTACCAGGAAAATAGCGCTGGCCCCGATCGAATGACCTGTCATCATGATGCCGGCCGGAGACCGTTGATATCGCCCTGCTGATCCGGCGTGGGATAGACCCCTGGTGGCATGAAACGTAGAATCGGATCGATGCGCTTCATCGGCTTTCTTGCGGTGGTTGGGTACCTGAGCGTGGTAGGCGCACGGACGATTCAGCGGAGGATTGCTCACGGACCACCGGTCGTGAATGCAACGATGACCCACCGACGCCTGCGGACTGCAAGATCTTCCCTGGTGATGGCTACTCTGACTGTGGCCATCTTCGTTCCGCTGTTCCTGGTGGCATATATTGCGATCGGCCTGCTCAGTGCCTAAATCGAGTCGCCTCAAGGCCAGCGTTGAACTGGATCGGTCGCCGTTTCCGGTATACCGAAGTCATGCCTAGGCAATCTGTCCTACTGGGCGGCCGACCTGTCCGCCGCATGGGTTTTGGTGCGATGCAACTCCCGGGTCCGGGTGTGTTCGGTCCGCCAAAGGACCGGGACAACGCGTTGGCAGTGCTCCGTCGTGCGATAGACGCCGGGGTGAACCATATCGACACCGCCCAGTTCTACGGACCCGATGTGGCCAATGAGTTACTGCTGGAGGCGCTCTATCCGTATCCAGACGAGTTGGTAATTGTCTCGAAGGTTGGGGCGAAACGAGACGATCAGGGTCAGTGGCTTGCCGCACAACGGCCCGAGCAACTCCGAGCCGGAGTTGAAGCAAATCTCGCATCGCTCGGTATGGATCAAATCCCCGTCGTCAACCTGCGTCGACATCCGGAATCCGACATTTCGCTCACCGAACAGCTGGACGCTATGGAAGCCCTGCGTCAGGAGGGTCTGATCGGGCACATCGGATTGAGCAACGTCGGGCTGGAGCAGTACCGGGCCGCTCAATCTCTGATCGACATCGCGTGCGTCCAGAATCCTTACAACTTGGCTGACACCTCCGGGGAGGATGTCTTCGACGCTTGCCGGTCAGATGGAGTTCCCTTTGTCCCGTTCTTTCCGTTGGGCTCTGCCTTCAATCCCGAGAACCCGGTGCTCCGCGCAACATCCGTCGAGACCACGGCTCATCGACTCGGAGCGACACCGGCTCAAGTTGCTCTCGCTTGGTTGCTCCAGCGTGCACCAACGGTACTGCTCATCCCGGGAACTTCTTCGGTACCGCATTTGGAGGAGAATCTCGCCGCCGAAGACTTGGTCCTCGACCGAGAAGCACTTGAATTGCTCCCATAAGGGGAGAACGGATGCGCCCTGAACCGGTCCGAGGCACCGTCGAGGTCATAAGCTCGAGCCAAATTCATCGTAGAGGGAAGGAGGTTCGTCATAAGCGAGGAGATTGTTGGATCCATCATTATCGGTCGTCTCCCCCAGACGGGAGACGGGACCTTCAGCCAAGCTATTCCGGTCTACATCGAGCAGAGCGATATCGGAACCAAAGAGGCGCACAGTCTGTGGCTCGTCTTCAATCGAAGCGCCGTGGATGTGGCGATAACCCAAACGGCCTCGGGCGACCTCGTGACGCTCATACCGAGCATGACTGGCCACCTCATCCAACCAACTGATTACGACACGGCTCTCAGCGCACGAGTTGCTTAAGGAGGTCTCCCCACCGGTGATCGGGGGACCCTTGCCTTCTTGAGCCGATTGGCCGCCGGTATGCCAACCCGCTTAGATGACTGAATGAATGGCCTTGGTGTCACCATCTATGGTGTTTGCGCCGTTTCATTCATGATGGCTATGTATGCCCTGGAGAGACGGGGCAGACAGTTCATCCTCCTGTTCGCGATCGGCTGCTTGCTTTCCAGCGCCTACGGCTTTCTCTCGGGAGCCTGGCCCTTCGGTGTCGTCGAGTTCATTTGGTCGGGCGTTGCCCTGGGGCGAGGCGCGGCGTTGCCCGGATGGACCAATGACGCAGCACCTCGGACACTGTCGTCAAGAGTGCCGGTCGACGACAGCTTGCTCTCAGCCGGCGAAGGCCGCCCGATAACCGCACCCTCACCCGGTCGTCGGGGCGGTGCACTCGCTGTGGCCTAGCCTTGGTGCTGCTGGAGCATGCGGATGCGGGTGTAGGCAATGAGCGGGATGGGCACACCTGGAACTTTCGGGGATTCAGCTGTTGACGCGAAAAACCGAGGCGATTGAGAAGAAAGGTACGGTCGGAGCATGACGGTGATCGTGAGTGAGGCGGAAGCCCAAATCGAAACTCTCGAGGGGCAGCGAGTTGGCGTCGTTGGCTACGGTAACCAGGGCCGATCGTGGGCGCTCAATCTGCGGGACTCGGGCATCGACGTCGTTGTCTGCGTACGCGCCGATTCCAGCAGGGACACAGCCGAGTCCGATGGTTTCGCAACCAGGGATCTCGATGGGGCGAACGATCTCGACGTCGTATGTGTGCTGATTCCCGACGATGTCATACCCACTGTGCCCCTGACACCTCGCCCGGATGCCTTGGTAATCGTCGCCAGCGGGTACACGCTCGCCTTTGACCGCCTGGATCTGCCCTGTGATGTCGGGATGGTGGCGCCGAGAATGCTTGGCCCTGAAGTTCGCAAGTGCTATCTCGAAGGCACTGGATTCATCACGGCCGTCGGAGTACAGCGCGACGTGACAGGTACGGCCCGGTCCAGAGTTCTGGCGGTTGCCAAGGCCATCGGCGGGCTCCGCCAGGGAGCCATTGAACTCACTCCCGAGCAAGAGGCGGTCCTCGATCTTGCTGTCGAGCAGGCACTCGCTCCTGCCCTGCGGCGCGTAACCGAGTCCTTCGTTCAGGTGATGCTCGAACGGGGCGTGCCCATCGAGGCAATCGTCACGGAGTTGGTGCTCTCTGGGGAGGTGGAGCGCACCTACCGGCTCGTACGCCTCGAAGGAGGTGCCGCGCGAGATGGCCTACCACTCCCCAACGAGTCAATACGGTCAGATGTCGCCGCGCCGACCGTTATGGTCATGTCGACATCGCCACCACAATGCGAGAAGTGGTCGACGAGATTTCCTCTGGCCGCTTTGCTGATGAATGGGACGCCGAACGAGATGCCGGCTACCCACATCTGGAAGCGCTTCGAGCAAAAGCGATGGCTCCTGAAATCCTCGCCTTCGAGGCGGATCTCCGCTCCAAGCTCGGCGAGTGTTCCACCGCGGTCTGATTCCTCCGATCCCGCGTGGGGCGGCCCGTGTGGATCTCAGGGCGTGAGCGTGGAGCATCGGGAACAGCGTCCTCACAGTACCGGGGTCATTGGCCCGGGCATGGGCGACCACGACCGGACTGTCCTCCGCGCTCTGCAGGAAAACCTTCGCAGGTCGGAGATGATGAGTGGCGATGGCCTCGGCGACCTGCCCGGGTCCCTGGACGGCAGGGGTGCCGGAGGCTGACGCGCATTTGACAAATCCAGAGCATCTCCTGCTCCAAAAGACTGCGACCGTAGCCCGACCCCCCCGTCGCGCAGTAGAACGGACCTGTGAGCTTGCGACCGGTTGGCGTGGTCTTTGTGCTCTTTGGTCTCTTCTGGGGTGCCTGGGCTGTGGCGGCCATCGACATCGAGCGATCGCTCGGGTTGTCAGTCGGGGGATTCGGACTCCTCCTCTCGATCAGCTTGATCGGCAGCGCAGCAGCCAACGTCGTCGGGGGTCGGCTCTGTGAGCGGTTCGGGACAGCACGGATCCTGAGCGTCGCACTCGGGACCTGGACCGCATTCTTGGTGTTCGGCGCAGCCAGCCGGCCACCGGACCTGCTCGGGCTCACCATCGTGTTGGTGGTGGTGAACGCCGGGCTCATAGATGTGACCATCAACGTGGCCTCGATGACGGCACTGGGCGACCAACCAGGCCGATTGGTGGCGTTCCACGCCCGGTTCAATGTGGGCGCCGCGGCAGGTGCCGCCATCTGCGGTGGACTACTTGCCACACACATCTCGTGGCGGTGGATCTGGATAGCGGTCGCCGCAGCGGCTGGCGTTCTCGCCGTCGTCTGTGGCCGGTCGCCCCTACCTGGTGCCCGGCGGGGCCGACAGGTCCCCTGGCACGGGGCTCTCTCCTTGCTGCGCCACGACGGCCTGTTCGTCATCGCCGGGATCTTCGCCTTGTCTGCCATGGTCGAGGGCGGGATCGACTTGTGGGGAGTGCTCTTCCTTCGATCGAACCTCGATTCCGGCCTGTTGCTCGGGGCAGGTGGCGCAGTCCTCGGCTACACCGTGGCGGCCATGGCTCGCACCACGCTAGGCCCAGCCATCGGTCGGCGCGGACCTCCTCAGGGCGTGGCGATTGGCGCTGGGGTCGCAGCCGTCGGGACGGTGCTGTTGGCCACGGCGGGGGTGGCTGTCACGGGGGCTATCGGACTCATACTGGCGGCGGGCGGCATCTCGATGTGCTGGCCCTTGCTCGTGGCCGCCGCTGGCAAGGGCAGCCCCCATGGCGCCGCCGCTGTCGGAGCGGTCACTGCCGGCGGCTATGTGGGGCTTGTGGCAGGACCAGCCTTGGTGGGATGGGTGGCCAGCGCTATCGGCCTTCGCGGTGCCCTGGGCGTCCTCGCCGCTGCAGCGGCCATCGTCGCTGTCGTTCCCGCGGTCCGACCCAATCTACTGATTGGCAGAGCAGCCGCGGCGTAGAGCCTCCTTCCTCGCTCGGCGCCGGGTTTGGAAACCGATAGTCAACTCGTAGGCGGCTGCTGGGAGCTTCAACCACCACTGCTCCAAGATTCGGTAGTCGTCCGCGCCCACGAGGCATCCTTCAAGTTCAGGTCGGCGCTGCAATGCGTGACGTCGTGCACGAGCTGCATGCATGGGATCGGAGCAGAATGCGATCGTGTCGCACTCCTTGACCATCGGTATCGAGAAATCCACGTTCTCTCCGGTGGTCGTTGCGCGCTCCTCGAGGACCAGGAGGTCGCCGTCAATGCCAATCGACCTGGCATAGTCGGCCATCACCTCGGCCTCAGACGGTCCGTCGCCGTGGGGACCGCCAGAGACCACAATCCGTGCGACCGGAGAACCGTTGGCCGATCGCGCTGCGATGTTCACTCGCCAGCGCTGGACGGGATGGGCCGAGCCGTCGCGTTTGGGACGATACCCAAGAATGACCAGACCACAGGAGCCCTCGACCGCACCCATCGGTCTGGCTGATCTGGACGCGCGCCAATGAAGGCCCTCCGAAATCGCAAGCGCACCAACAGCGGCGACGGCCGCGCCGAGCACCGTGGCCACAGGACGACTCTGCACCCAACGATCGTTGCAGATGTGCGGGACGGCCCGCGGGAGGCTCTTTCACACGTCCTGCGGAGCGTCGGTGCCCCACCCACCCGGGTAGGCGCTCCGCGACACCGTGATGGCAACGCCGAAGTCGTCGCGCCAGACTGTTGCCGCGGGGGTCAGGCGGTGGGGCGGCAACGCCCGTGACCGCAGAAACCCAGATACCTGGAAGGTGTGATCCAGATGACAGCGACGCAGGAACTTCCCACGCTCGGCCCCATCGCCCGCTACGAGCAGAACATCATCGAGCGCATCAGCGACTTCAACGACCCTCGCCAGGAGTGGCGACGTCTCTTCTCCGAGCTGCTGGGCACGTTCTTCTTGGTCTTGGCAGCGGCCGGCGGGGGCATGATGGGGCAAGCCTTCCCCGGTGTGATCAGCCGGACGGCCGCGGTGGTCGCACCGGCGCTGACGGTCCTGGCAATCATCTTGTTCATGGGCAAGGTGTCCGGAGCCCATCTGAATCCAGCTGTCAGCATCGCCTTTGCCCTCCGTCGTGACTTCCCGTGGCAACGGGTGCCCGGCTACATCGTCGTGCAACTCATCGGCGCCACGCTCGCTGCACTCTTCCTGCGTTCAGTCGTCCACGTCTCCTCCATGTACGGGTCCAACTACCCGGCGCACGGCTACTCCGACATGGCTGCCTTCTGGATGGAGTTGATCTTGACCCTGGGCCTGGTCAGCGTGATCTTGGGGACGGCATCGGGAGCACAGAACATCGGCCTGTTCGGAGCATTCGGGGTCGGGGGCTACATCGCCCTGGCTGGCCTCTGGGGTAGCCCCATCTCGGGTGCTTCGATGAACCCGGCCCGCACCTTCGGTCCCGATCTGGTCAGCACCACCTTCACCAGCTACTGGGTCTACATCGCCGGTCCCATCGCCGGAGCCGTGCTCGCCGTCGTCATCGCCTTCGTCCTGCGCGGCCCAGGCGGTGGCAAATCTGGTTCGGGGGCCGCGCAAGGCGAGATCTTCACCGAGACCTACGAGGCCGGTAAGTCCTGACGGACGAGTCGCCATCTCCGAAATGTCTGGCGATCAGTTGTCCCCCAACTGTGCAGCGAACACTTGCCCCTCAGCCGTGCTGCCAGAACCTGCTCTGCAGGCTCCGGATACCCGGGAGGGCCGCCCGGTCGAGCCGGGCCATGTCGTCCTCGTCGAGCTGCCACCCCAGCGCCCCGGCGTTCTCCTCGGCCTGCTTCCGGTTCTTCGCACCGGGGATCGGCACGGCCCCCTTGCTCATCACCCAATTGAGGGCTACCTGGCTCGGCAGCTTCCCCCCGTGACGCTCCCCGACCGCGCGCAGGTCGTCGACGACGGCGTCGACCACCGCCATCGGGTGGTTGGAGAAGGTCCTCTTGCCCGGCGGCGGATGGCCGGCCGAGTACTTGCCGGTCAGCCGGCCCTGGCCGATGGGCGAGTAGGCGAGCGGCAGGACACCCAGCTCGGCACAGGTGGCCAGGAGCCCGCCGGTCTCCGGGGATCGTCTGAGCAACGAGAACTCGATCTGGTTGGTGGCCAGCCGGAGGCCGTGCCGTTCGAGCTCGGTGGCGATGGAACGGGTCTCCTTGACCGAGTAGTTGGAAACTCCCACCGCCCTGACCAGCCCCTCCTGATGGGCGACGGCCAAGGCCTCGGCCATCGCCGCGTGGGAGCGAAGGCTGATCGGTCCGTGGATCTGATACAGGTCGACCGCAGGCAGCCCGAGTCGGTCGAGGGAGGCCCGCAGGGAGGTGAACAGCGCGCCGCGGACGTTCAGCTTCCACGGTGACGGCATGAACTTGGTGGCCACGACCACGGATGTGGCCCGGCCCGGGTCCTTGGCCATCAGCCCGCCGATGATCCGCTCGCTCTCCCCGCGGCCATAGACCTCGGCAGTGTCGAAGAAGTTCACCCCTGCGTCGATCGACGCCTCCCAGGCCTCCCGGATCGAGTCGAGGGTCAGAGTGGCGTCGTAGCCGTCCATGCCCCAGGTGGAGGTGTCGCCCCACGCCCAGGTTCCGACCCCGAGGGCGGGGATGGTGACATCCGAGCCGGCGAGGGTGTGTGTGTCGGGGATCATCGGGCCAGCGTACCGACCCGGGCCTCGTTCCGGCGGATCGCCGGGTGGGCTGTCGTAGGGTCACTCCGTGGAGTTCAGCCGAGAACTCGCGCTCGCGGGTGTTGACCGGTGACATCACGGTCACGTTCCGGTTGTGGCAGCGGCCGAAGGTGCGAGCCGGCGGTCGCTACCGGGTGGGCGACGGAGAGATCGAGGTCGACTCGATCGAGCTCGTCCCCTTTGCGTTCATCGAGAAGGGTGACGTCCGCCGAGCCGGCGAGGCAGACCGCGAATCTCTCCGACGACGGGCCGCCCATGCCGGGCCGATTCACGACGAACACACTCCTCTCCCGGATCGAGTTCCACGTCGCTCCATAGGTCGCTTCCCCTGCCGGCCCCCTCCCAGCACCGTGGGATGGAGCGGTCAACCACACCCGGCCGGCCATTCTCCGCCATCGAACGACCGACGAGCTCAGGTCCGGGTTTCTGGCCCCCCCAGAGGTGGCATCTTCGCCCGTTACTGACCCGGCAGTCCGAGAGTCGGCACTGCCCTGTGCTCGGGGATCGTGGCCGATCAATCGGCCGATCGACGAAACAATTCCCGTGTCCCAATCACCGACGAGTTCCCATGCTCGACCGATCCCGATGAGGAGTGACGCGATGAGCACATCTCCGATCGTGGCCAGCGCCCCACCGTGATGTGAGTCGATGATCAGTTCGATCCCATTCCCGATCTCGAACCCGAAGACCACGAACAAGGCAACGACCAAGGCGAGTTGTGGTCGACGATGTTGCTGTTGGGAAGGGAGAGAGAGCGTCGTGCGCACTCCGGCGGCGGTGAAGAGAACCTCGACGGTGCCAACGACTGCAGCGGGATAGCCGATGTTGTTTCCCGGTACCAGCCCGAAGAGCGCAACGGTGAATGCGTTGGTGAATGCCGGGAGCGATGCTGCTGCCCTGAACTCACGTATGACCTGTGGATGGGCTTGGGCGCGACCTTTGGACACGGACATGGCGACGAACAGGAGGCCGATGAGCGTGGCGGCGGAGGTCGCGATGGCGACGAAGAAGTCCCGGTAGTTGCCGACCACCACGGGGTCGACCTACCCGCCTCAGGCCCGCTTGAGCGGGGCCATCCGCAACAGCAGCTTCTTCCGGCCCACCGAGGGGAACACGACCACCGCCTCGGCGTCCTCACCGCAGCCGCCGGTCTCGACCACGGCCCCCTCGCCCCACTTGCCGTGGACCACCGTGTCGCCGACCTCGAGGCCGAGTAGCTCGGCCCCGGTCGTGGCCGGCGCCCGCCGCGAACGGCCGGGGTCGGCGGCGCGCTCACGCGGGGAGACTCCGCTGCCGAAGACCGAACGACCGGGGGTACCGGAACCCCCGCCGTCGACGGCCACCTCACGGACAAGCTCGGAGGGGATCTCCTTGAGGAAACGGCTCGGGATGTTGGCGCCGCTTCTACCGAAGAGCATCCGGCTCCAGGCGTGCGAGAGGAAGAGGTGGCGCTCGGCCCGGGTGATGCCCACGTAGCAGAGCCGCCGCTCCTCCTCGAGCTCGACCGGATCGCCGAGCGCCCGCAGGTGGGGGAAGACCCCGTCCTCCATCCCGACCAGGAACACCGCGGGGAACTCGAGTCCCTTGGCGATGTGCAGGGTCATGAGGGAGACCGTGGTGCTGTCCCCGTCGAGCTCGTCCGAATCGGACACCAGGGAGGCGGCCTCGAGGAACTCGGTCAGGGTCGGGTACTCGCCGACTACTCCGACCAGCTCGTCCACGTTCTCGACCCGGACGAGCGCATCGACGGTGCCCTCGCCCAGGAGCTCGCTGCGGTAGCCGGTCCGATCGAGAACCGCGGTCACCAGCTCGCCCGGACCGAGCAGCGCCGACCGCTCGGACGGGTCGTCGAACTCCCCCGCCGGCATCACCGGAGGGGACGGCGGATCCCCGTCGTCGTCCACTGGGTCCGGGAGTGCCATCCTCCGCCGGAGGTCCTCGAGGAGGTCCGACAGTTCGGTCAGTGCCCGTTCCGCCTTCCCGCTCAGCCCGGCCTGCGCCGCGTGTGCGACCGCCTCACCGAGCGACACTCCGCGCTGGCCGGCCCACCCGGCGAGCTTGGCCACCGAGGTCTCGCCCACGCCGCGCCGCGGCACGTTTACGATACGGCGCCAGCTGACCTCGTCGTCGGGATTGACCAGGACCCGCAGGTAGGCGATGACGTCTTTGACCTCGCGGCGCTCGTAGAACTTGGTCCCGCCGACGACCTTGTAGGGGATCTCGGCCCGCACCAGGGCCTCCTCGAGCGCCCGGCTCTGCGCGTTTGTGCGGTAGAAGACAGCCACGTCGCCCCAGCGCAGCGACTCGTCGCTGCGCAGGCGCACGATCTCATGGGTCACCCATTCGGCCTCGTCGCGCTCGTCTTCGGCGCGATAGCGGACGAGCGGACCTCCACTGCCCTGATCTGTCCAGAGGCTCTTTGGCTTGCGCGAGACGTTGTTGGTGATGACCGCGTTGGCCGCGTCGAGGATGGTCTGGGTGGAGCGGAAGTTCTGCTCGAGCGTGATCGTCGTCGCGTCGGGGAAGGCGTCCTCGAAATCGAGGATGTTGGAGATGTCGGCACCCCGGAAGCGATAGACCGACTGGTCGCTGTCCCCGACCACCGCGATGTTCCGGTGGCCGCCGGCCAACAGTACGGTCAGTGCGTTCTGTACGGGATTGGTGTCCTGGTACTCGTCGACCAGGATGTGGGTGAACCTGGTGCGGTAGTGCTCGAGCACGTCGGGGTGCTCACGGAAGAGCCGGACCGTGTTGAGGAGCAGGTCGTCGAAGTCCATCGCGTTGGCCGCGAGCAACCGCTGCTGGTAGAGGTCGAAGACGTCGGCGATGCGGCGTTCGAAGATGGTGACGGCGGCATCGCGGTACTCACGGGGGCCCTGCTGTCGGCTCTTGGCCTGGCTGATCTGCCCGAGGATGGCCCGTGGCGCGAGCTTCTTCGTGTCGAGGTCGAGCTCGCGGCAGAGGATCTCGACCAGCCGGCGCGAGTCGGCGTCGTCGTAGATGGTGAACGAGCCCGCGGTATCCCAACCGGTCGCCCCCGGCCCGGAGGATCCGCACGCAGGCCGAATGGAAGGTCGAGACCCACATGCGCTCGGCCCGCGGGCCGACCAGCTCGGTCACCCGCTTGCGCATCTCGTCGGCAGCCTTGTTGGTGAAGGTGATCGCCAGGATCTGTCTCGGTGCGGCGTCCCCCGTGGCGATGAGGTGGGCGATCCGCCGGGTGAGCACCCGGGTCTTTCCGGAGCCTGCGCCGGCGACGATGAGCAGCGGCGACCCGCGGTGGACCACGGCGGCCGCCTGTGGCGGCGTGAGCCCCTCGAGCAACTCGTCCGCGGTCATTCCCATTCGATGGTGCCGGGTGGCTTGGAGGTGATGTCCAGAGCAACCCGGTTGACGCCCTCCACCTCGTTGATGATCCGGGAGGAGAGGCGCTCGAGCAAGTCGTAGGGAAGGCGTGCCCAGTCGGCGGTCATGGCGTCGTCGCTGGTGACGGCACGGATCACGATCGGGTAGGCGTAGGTGCGGCCGTCCCCCATGACCCCGACCGTGCGCAGGGCGGGGAGGACCGCGAAGCTCTGCCAGAGCTCACGGTAGAGGCCCGCACGGCGGATCTCCTCGACCACGATGTCGTCGGCCGCCCGCAGGATCTCCGCCCGTTCCGGGGTCACCTCGCCCACGATGCGCACGGCGAGCCCGGGTCCGGGGAACGGTTGGCGCCAGACGATCTCGTGAGGCAGGCCGAGCTCCTCGCCGACGGCACGCACCTCGTCCTTGAAGAGGAGGCGGAGCGGTTCGACCAGGTCGAAGGCGAGGTCGTCGGGAAGGCCCCCGACGTTGTGGTGGGACTTGATGGTGGCCCCCCAGGTGGAGCCCGACTCGATGACGTCCGGGTAGAGGGTGCCCTGGACGAGGTAGCCGGCGGTCGCATCCGCCGCGCCGTCCGCGCCCTCGTCGCCCCCTGCGACGTCGCCCTTCTCCAACACCAGGTCGCGGGCGACCTCCTCGAAGATGCGGATGAACAGCCCGCCGATGATCTTGCGCTTCGTCTCGGGATCGGTCACCCCGGCCAGCCCCTCGAAGAACCGGTCGGCGGCCTTCACGTGGACCAGGTCGATGTGGAACTGGCGGCGGAAGGTCTCCTCGACCTGCTCACTCTCCCGGGCCCGCATGAGCCCGGTGTCGACGTAGACACAGGTGAGCTGGTCGCCGACGGCCTTGTGCACGAGCGCGGCGGCCACCGCCGAGTCGACCCCGCCGGAGAGCGCGCAGAGCACCGGCGAGGACCCGACCTGGGCCCTGACCGCCTCGACCTGGGATTCGATGATCGAGGTGTGGGTCCACAGCGGAGGGCAGTGGCAGACGTCGTAGAGGAAGCGCTCGAGCAGGTCGCGGCCGCGCTCGGTGTGGACGACCTCCGGGTGGAATTGCACCCCGTAGAGCGATCGCCCGGTGTGGTGGAAGGCGGCCACCGGGGCGTCGGGGCTGGCGGCTGTGGCCACGAAGCCCTCGGGCACGGCGGTGATCGCGTCGGCGTGGCTCATCCAGACCTCGACGTCCTCGGGCCAGTCGACGAACAGCGGCGAACCGCCGGTCACGCGCAAGGGGGTACGGCCGTACTCGCCGCGGCCGGTGCGAGCCACCTCGCCCCCGAGCAGACGGGCGAGGAGCTGGGCCCCGTAGCAGATGCCGAGCATCGGCACTCCGAGGTCGAGGACGGCCGGGTCGATGGTCGGAGCCGGCGTCTCGTTGACCGACTTGGGCCCTCCCGAGAGGATGATCCCCGACGGGTGGCGGGAAGCCAGGTCCTCTGCGGTGGACGAGCAGGGGACGATCTCGGAGAATACGTGGGCCTCGCGGACCCGCCGGGCGATCAGCTGTGCGTACTGGGCGCCGAAATCGACGACCAGGACCGGACCCTCACCGGGGTCGTCGGCGCCGGCCGCCGGGCTCAATGGCCCATGCCGACACCCTGCGAGCGCTGCAGGTCCTTGCCCTCGGTCTGCAGGGCCGGGGCCACCATGACCTCGGCCTTCTGGAATTCCTTCACCGTCTGGTACCCGCAGGTGGCCATGGCCGTGCGCAGGGCGCCGAACAGGTTCATCCGCCCGTCGTTCTCGTGGGCCGGACCGAGCAGGATCTCCTGGAGGGTCCCGCGGGTGGTCGTCTTGACCCGGGCGCCGCGCGGCAGGGTCGGGTGGAAGGTGGCCATGCCCCAGTGGTAGCCACGGGCCGGGGCCTCGACTGCCGAGGAGAGGGGCGAGCCGAGCATCACCGCGTCGGCACCGCAGGCCACCGCCTTGGCGATGTCGCCGCCCTTGGACATGCCACCGTCGGCGATCACGTGGCAGTAGACGCCGGTCTCGTCCAGGTGGCGCATGCGCGCCCCGGCCACGTCGGCGATCGCGGTCGCCTGGGGGACGCCGATGCCGAGGACACCGCGGGTGGTGCAGGCGTTGCCGGGACCGACGCCTACCAGCACGCCGACTGCACCGGTCCGCATGAGGTGCAGGCCGGCCTGGTAGGACGCACAGCCGCCCACGATGACCGGGATCTCGAACTCGCGGATGAAGCGCTTCAGGTTGAGCGGCTCGACCGACTTCGAGACGTGCTCGGCGGACACCACGGTGCCTTGGATGACCAGGACGTCCAGCTCGGCTGCGAGCAGGGCGGGGCGAACGACTCGGTCCTCTGCGGCGTGACCGATGCGGCGGTGGTGATGCCGGCCGCCTTCATCTCGCGGATCCTGCGGGTGACCAGCTCGTCCTGGACCGGCTCGGCGTACATCTGCTGCATGCGGGCGGTGGCCTTCTCGGCCGGCAGCTCGCGGATCTCGTCGAACAGGGCGGTCGGATCGTCGTACCGGGTCCACAGGCCCTCGAGGTTGAGCACGCCGAGCCCGCCGATGCGACCGATCTCGATGGCGGTCGCGGGGCTGGCGACCCCGTCCATGGCCGAGGCCATGAGGGGGAGCTCGAAGCGGTACGCGTCGATCTCCCAGCTGATGTCGACATCCTCGGGGTCGCGGGTGCGCCGGCTCGGGACGATGGCGATGTCGTCGAATCCGTAGGCCCTCCGCCCCGACTTGAAGATGCCGATCTCTAGCTCAGCCACTGCACTGTCCTCCGGATCTGGTTGTAGTCTGTCGAACCCCCCGGCCGCCGGCAGGTCCCGACACGCGCCGACCGATCATGCTCCACGATACCGCCTGGGTACCCCGGGACGGGTTCCGGACGGGTACGGGCCGTGGCGCTCAGCGACCGAGTCCCGGGCGGGAGTACGGGCACCCCGACCACGAGGCAGAGCAGCTCGGTCAGGACCCGGGCGGTCGCCCCCCAGATGGTCTCGCCGGCCGCGGAGAAGAACCACACCGGGAACTCCCCGCCGAGCCACGCCGTCGATCCCCGGCCGGCCGGGGACCGCCCACAACTCCTCGACGAACACCCCGTCGGCGAGCAGGTCGGAGAGCGAGACGTCGAAGATGCGGGCGACCTCCTCGGGAGCTGCGCGGGTGGTCGGCCGGCACAGCAGGGTCGCCACCACCGGCGTCATGCAGCGTGGCGGAGGAGACGGTGGGCATCGGCGTGAGGTGCCCGACGACGGTGACCAGCGCCGGGTCCAGCCCGACCTCCTCCCAGGCCTCCCGGAGGGCGCCCTGCGTCGGCCGTCTCCCCGGGGTCGAGGCGCCCGCCGGGGAGGGCCACCTCCCCGCGGTGGGAGCGCAGCTCGCTCGAGCGCACGGTGAGCAGCACCCGCGCCTCACCCGCCTCCTCGAACAGGGCCACCAGCACGGCGGCCGGGTCGGCGTCCGGGTGGGTGTCGAACGTGCGGACGAACTCGACAACTCCCTGGCGGTGATCGCGGCGTCGGCGAGCCGTCGCGGGCGGTCACCGCGTCGACCACCGCGGCGCAGGCGCACCGGGCGACGTCGGGCCGGGTCGAGTCGGCCCAGGGCGCGGGACGGCCGGGGCGGTGGCGGGGAGGACGCGGGATGGCCTGGGGTCCTGCACGGGTCGGGGGGTGGCAGCGGCCATGGCCCCAGACACTAGGGGCGGGTGCCGCCGGGCGGTCACCGCAGGTGCCGTGCCGCGTGCAGACGGCGCATCCGCGGTCCGGCGGGCTCGATGGCTACCATCGGCCACGCGCCGCCGTCCGTGCCCGGGTCGGGTCACCGGCGCGGCGAACGACGGCGAAGACCAGCGGAAGGAGACCCATGTCGGACGCGGCCGGGGCTCAGGCCCCCTACAACCAGTTCCCGATCACCACCGCCCTCGAGTTCCCCGAGTGGTCCATCGAGCGGAGCCTCGGGATGGTCTTCGGCGTGGTGGTTCGCTCGATGGGCGCGGCCAGGGGGTTCACCGCCGGGTTCCGGGCCCTGGCCGGCGGCGAGGTCAAGCAGTACACCAAGCTGGTCGAGGACAGCCGCCGGCACGCGCTCGACCGGATGATCGAGAACGCGCCGGATCCAGGGAGCCAACGCGGTGGTCTCGTTCCGGTTCGACTCCTCCGAGGTCGGCCAGTCCCTGACCGAGATCGTCGCCTACGGCACCGCCGTCGTCGTCGGCGCCCGGCCGTGAGGACCGTCGGGCCGGGGGGCGCCCGGGTGGCCGGGGTGGTGATCCTCGTTCTCGTCGGCGCCGCGGTGTCTGGTCGCGGTGATGATCAGCTTCTTCGTCCGTCGCCACGGCGAGTCCGGTGCGCCCGAAGCCGGCTGGACCCCGACCGACGAGGTCTTCCGCGACCCGGGGACCGACCGGATGATGCGGGTCTGGCTCGACCGGGGAGGCGACCGGCACTACGTGCCCGAACGGCCGCACTGAGGCCGCCTCCCCCGGACGGCGTTACTACATCATCCCGCCCATGCCGCCCATCCCACCCATGCCGCCGCCCATGGCGGCGGCAGCGGCCGCGGCGGCAGCCGGATCGGCCTTCTCGGGCTTGTCGGCGACGAGCGCCTCGGTGGTGAGCAGCAGCCCGGCGATCGACGCCGCGTTCTGCAGGGCGGAACGGGTCACCTTGGCCGGGTCGATGACTCCGGCCTTGACCAGGTCCTCGAGCTCGCCGGTGATGGCGTTGAGCCCGACCGAGCCCTTCTTCGACTCGACCTCACGGACGAACACCGTGCCTTCGAGGCCGGCGTTGTTGGCGATGGCCTCGAGCGGAGCGGCTCAGTGCCTTGAGCACGATGGCCGCGCCGGTGGACTCGTCCCCCTCGAGGGAGTCGACGACCGACTGCACCGCTGGACGTGAGCGGACCAGTGATGTCCCACCACCGGCCACGATGCCCTCCTCGACGGCGGCCCGGGTGGCGGAGAGGGCGTCCTCGATGCGGTGCTTCTTCTCCTTGAGCTCCACCTCGGTGGCGGCACCGACCTTGACCACGGCCACGCCGCCGGCCAGCTTGGCAAGCCGCTCCTGGAGCTTCTCGCGGTCCCAGTCCGAGTCGGTGTCGTCGATCTCGCGCTTGATCTGGGCGATCCGGCCCTTGACCTCGTCGGAGGAGCCGCCACCCTCGATGATGGTGGTGTCGTCCTTGGTCACGATGATCCTGCGCGCCTTGCCCAGGAGGTCGACCGTGGTGCCCTCGAGCTTGAGGCCGATCTCCTCGGAGATCACCTGGGCGCCGGTGAGGATGGCCATGTCCTGGAGCATCGCCTTGCGACGCTCACCGAAGCCGGGGGCCTTCACGGCGACCGAGGTGAACGTCCCACGGATCTTGTTGACCACCAGGGTGGCGAGGGCCTCGCCCTCCACGTCCTCGGCCACGATCAGCAGCGGCTTCCCGGTCTGCATGACCTTCTCGAGCACGGGCACCAGATCGTGGACCGCGCTCACCTTGCTGTTGACGAAGATGATCAGCGGGTCGTCGAGGACGGCCTCCTGTCGCTCGGCGTCGGTCACGAAGTAGGGGGAGAGGTAGCCCTTGTCGAACTGCATGCCCTCGGTGAACTCGAGCTCGATGCCGAACGTGTTGGACTCCTCGACGGTGACCGTCCCGTCCTTGCCGACCCGGTCGATGGCGTCCGCGAGGACCTCGCCGATCGCGGTGTCGGCCGCGGAGATGGAGGCCACCTGCGCGATCTCCGTCTTCGAGTCGATCTCCTTGGACTGCTTCTTGATCGACTCGACCGCGGCGTCCACCGCCTTGTCGATGCCCCTGCGCAGGCCGAGCGGGTTCGCACCGGCCGCCACGTTGCGCAGACCCTGGCGGATGAGTGCCTGGGCGAGCACGGTGGCGGTGGTGGTGCCGTCGCCGGCCACGTCGTTGGTCTTGGTGGCGACTTCCTTGACCAGCTGGGCGCCCATGTTCTCGAAGACGTCGTCCAACTCCACCTCACGGGCGATGGACACGCCGTCGTTGGTGATGGTGGGGGCGCCGAACTTCTTCTCGATGACCACGTTGCGGCCCTTCGGCCCGAGCGTCACCTTGACCACTTCGGCCAGCTTGTTGACGCCGGCCTCGAGACCGCGCCGGGCGGGCTCGTCGAACTTGAGGATCTTGGGCATTACTTGGTCACCTTGGCCAGCACGTCGCGGCTGGAGAGGATGAGCAGGTCCTCGCCGTCCGAGGTGATCTCGGTGCCGCCGTACTTCGAGTAGACGACGGTGTCGCCGACCTTGATGTCGAGCGGGACCAGCTCACCGTTGGACTCGGCGCGGCGGCCGGGGCCGACGGCCAGGACTTCGCCCTGCTGGGGCTTCTCCTTGGCGGTGTCGGGGATGACCAGACCGGAAGCAGTGGTCTCCTCGGACTCGCCTGGGCGGACGACGATGCGGTCGTCGAGGGGGTGCAGACTCATGTGTTCGGGCCTCCTGTGGCACGCGTTAGCAGTCGACGGTTGAGAGTGCCAACGATACCCGGCCCGACCGGGTTTGGCAAACGGATCGGCCGAGTGCCAACGGCCGCCCGGTCCCCGACGGCCCGGTCCGGCCCCCGGGACGCCCGGGACGGACTCAGGCGGTCGGAGACCAGGCGCAGGTTCGGGTCGGCGCCGAGGGTGAGCGGGCTGGCGCCGCCCTGCTGCAGCCGCCACCAGCCCGCCGCGGCCACCATGGCCGCGTTGTCGGTGCACAGCTCCCGGCCGGGCAGGAACGCCCCGATGCCGTCCTCCGCGCAGGCGCTGCTCGATCTCGCGCCGGAGCAGCGAGTTGGCGGCCACCCCACCGGCCAGGCAGATGGCCCTGGCGCCCACCTCGGCCGCGGCCCGCCGGGCGCGGGTGACCAGGACGTCGACCACCGCCTGCTGGAAGGAGGCGGCGACATCGGCCGTCGAGGCGCTCGGGCTCCTTGCGCACCCGGTTGACCACCGAGGTCTTGAGGCCGCTGAACGAGAAGTCGTAGCCCGTCGCCGGGGAGCGAGCGCGGGAAGGCGAAGGCGGTCGGGTCGCCCTCGCGGGCGATCCGGTCGATGGCCGGCCCACCGGGATAGCCGAGCCCGATGAAACGGGCGACCTTGTCGAAGGCCTCGCCGGCGGCGTCGTCGATGGTGCCGCCCATCAGCCGGTACCGCCCGGGCCCGGTCGACTTCGAGGAGCAGGGTGTGGCCGCCCGAGACCAGCAGGACGACCAGCGGCCAGCCGAGGTCGGGCTGCTCGAGCAGCGAGGCGAACAGGTGGGCCTCGAGGTGGTTGACCCCGACCAGGGGGACCCCCCACGCCATGGACAGCGCCTTCGCCTCGGAGAGCCCCACCAGCAGCGAGCCGATGAGCCCGGGGCCGTGGGTGACCGCGACCGCCTCGATCCCCGACCCGGAGGTGTCCGAGCCGGCCAGGTCCAGGGCGTCCGCCAGCACCGGGGTCAGGAGCTCGAGGTGGGCGCGGCCGGCGAGCTCGGGGACGACGCCGCCGTAGCGGGCGTGCAGGTCGACCTGGCTGCTCACCACCGAGGAGACGATCCTCCGCCCGCCGTCGACGACAGCCGCAGCGGTCTCGTCGCACGAGGTCTCGATGCCGAGGACCCGGGTGACCGGAGGGGTCGTCGCTCGACGATCCGCCGCTCGACCTCGATGCCGGGGGACAACGAGGAGCGCGATCGCCACAGCCGCGCCACGTAGTCGTCCGAGTCGATCTCGCGCGCCCACATGATCAGGGCGTCACCGCCCTCGGGGTAGTAGTCGGGACGCACCCCGACCGGCGCCAGGCCGAAGCGCCGGTAGAGCGCGATGGCCGGGTCGTTGCCCACTCGCACCTCGAGGGTCAGGTGGCGCGCGCCCGCGCTCGTGGGCGGTGTGGACCAGGTCGAGGAGGAGCACGGTGCCGAGCCGACGTCCCTGCCAGGCGGGGGCAACGGCCACGTTGTTCACGTGCGCCTCGTCGTCGATGAACATCTGGCCGGCGTAGCCGACGAGCTGCCGGCCGATCCAGGCAGCCCGATAGGCGCGCGACGAACGCTGGGCGAGCTCCTCCTCGAACAGCCTGCGCGACCACGGCTCGGGGAACACGGCCTGCTCGATGCGCAGGATCGCGCGGAGGTCCTTCGCCCGGAGCGGGGCGACCACGACCCGCCCGGCGACCGGGGTGCCGGCGTGGCGGTCCGGGCCGCCGGGTGTCCCGAGGACGCTCAGCACCGGTCGCCCCCGCTGTGAACCGGGCCCCGTTGCGGGGCCCGCACCTCCCAGTTGATCCGGGCGTCGGCATGGCGCCGGTAGTCGGGAAGGAGCCCGGCGGGGTCGGTCGGCTCGAGCCCCGCAACGAGGCGGAGCGAGGCCAGCCGGGCGAGAGCGGCGGGGGGCGGCGCGTCCAGGCGACCCGCGAGATGCAGGTCGAGACCGGGGCGCGGTGCGAGCAGGGTCCGGTAGCGGACGGCACCGTCACCGACCACGACGGCCGGACCCTCCGCTGCCAGGACGTCGAGCAGCTCGACCAGCGCCTCGGGCGCGACGGGCTCCGGCCAGTCGATGTGGGCCGGTGCCGGATCGACCGGGTCGGTACCGTCTCGTCCGCCTCCGGCCCCGCCGTTCGTTCCGCCGGCTCGGGAGGACCCGACCGCGTAGGCGGCCGCGAACACCTCGCCGCGGCGCGCGTCGACGACCGACACCACCCACCGCGCCCGTCCGGGGTCGACCAGCCCGAGCGCGGCGGCGGCCAGGATGTCGAGGCTGGTGACCCCGACCAGACCGAGACCGAGTGCCTGGCCGAGGGCCTTGGCGGTGGCCACGCCGACCCGCAGACCGGTGAAGAGCCCGGGCCCGATGTCGACGGCCAGCGCATCGAGGTCGGCGAGCGAGCAGCCGGAGACCGCGCAGACCTCCTCGACGGCCGGGGCCAGCAGCTCCGCGTGGGCGCGACCGCCCCGGTGGCTGCGCTCGGCGAGCCCGCCGTCGTCGCGGAGCACCGCCGCCCCGACCAGATCGGTGGCCGTCTCGATGGCGAGGAGGGTCACGACCGCTCCCGCCAGCGGCCGAGGGCGGCGTCGAGGGGTGCCCACCGCGTCGCCCAGGCGTCGTCCGCCGCCGGAGAGGGCCACCGTGCGCTCGTCGTCGCCGTCGCCCGGGCCGAGCCGGACGGTGAGGGCGTCCGGTCCGAGGAGCGGCCCGGCCGCGTCCCCCCACTCGACGAGGGCCACCCCGCCCTCCTCGAGCAGCTCGCCGAGGCCGAGGTCCTCGATCTCGCGGAGTTGGTCGAGCCGGTAGAGGTCGGCGTGCAGCAGGGTCCGCACCCCACCGGGCCCGACCGGTGACCGGGTACTGCCGCAGGAGGGTGAAGGTGGGGCTGGTGATCGGCTCGGTGACCCCGAGGGCCCGCCCGAACCCCTGGGCGAAGGTGGTCTTGCCCGGCCCCGAGGTCGCCCGCGAGCAGGAGGAGGTCGCCCTGCACGGCTGTGGGGGGCGAGGACCGCGGCGAGAGCACGGGTCTGCTCGGCCGAGGAGGTGGTGAGGAGGATCGGGGGCGCCTCGGGAGGGGTCCGCGTCACGCCCCTGCTCCGAGCAGCTGCTTGGCCCGGACCAGATCGGCCCGCATCTGGGCCATCACGACGCCGCCGGAGCGCAACGCGGCGGCCGGGTGGTAGCGTGGGGACGAGCTGAAGCGACCCGACCGGGTAGGAGGCGCCCCGCACCGTGGAGATGCCCTTGTCGGTGCCGAGGAGGAGCTTGGTGGCGAAGTTGCCGAGGGTCACCACCACCTTCGGGGCGATCCGCTCGATCTGCGCCTCGAGCCACGGACGGCAGGCGGCGACCTCGTCGGGCCGCGGGTCGCGGTTGTCGGGGGGACGACACTTGACCACGTTGGCGATGTAGACCTGACTCCGATCGATGCCGATCTCTTCGGCCAGCAACCGGTCGAGCAGCCGGCCCGAGCGCCCGACGAACGGTTCACCCTGCAGGTCCTCGTCACGGCCCGGAGCCTCGCCCACGAACATGAGGTCGGCAGAGGGGTCGCCCACGCCGAACACGACCTGGGTGCGGGTGGCTGCGAGTGGGCACCGGGTGCACCCGGCTGCCGCCCCTGCGAGCTCGTCGAGGTCGGTACCCGGAGCCACCGGGGAATGGTACCGCCCGCCCCGCGGTGGCCGCCGGGCCGGGGGTGCGGCGCCTCAGTGGGCGGGGGCTCCGTGCAGGCGCCGGGGCACCCGCGGGCCGATGGCGCAGAGCACCTCGTAGCTGATCGTCCCGAGCAGCCCTGCCCATTCGTCGGCGGTGATCTCCTGATCGCCCTGGGTCCCGAGCAACACCACCTCGTCGCCGACCTCGACCTCGGCCCCGTCCACCGGGCCGCAGTCGATCATGATCTGGTCCATGGTGACCGTGCCGGCCAACGGGCGGCGGCGGCCACGGACCAGCACCTCACCGCCCGTGTCGAAGAGACGGCGGGGCACACCGTCCGCATAGCCGATCGGCGCGGTCGCCACCATCGAACGCACCGACAGGGGCCGGCGGCGGCCGTAGGAGGGGCGCTCCCCGGCCCCGAGCTCGCGCAGATGGGTGACCCTCGTGCGGAGGGAGAGGACCGGGGACAGCCGTCTGCCCCCGGTCGACCGGGCGAGCTCGTCGCCGACGGCCGGGGTCGGTGCCGCCCCGTAGAGGGCGATGCCGCAGCGGACCAGGTCCCTTCGTGCGGACGGCCACCCGATGGCGCCGGCCGAGTTGGCCACGTGGGCGAGTGGCGGGTGGTGGCCGGCCGCGGCCAGGGCACCCAGCGTGCTGTCGAACCGCTCGAGCTGGAGCGCGGTGAAGGCGCGGTCGTCCTGGTCGGGTCCGTCGGCCACCGCGAGGTGGGTCCAGACCGCGCCGAGCCGGAGGACCGGGTCGGTGGCGACGCGGTCGGCCAGCCCGACCAGACGGTCGCAGTCACCGCCCACCCGGTGCATCCCGGTGTCGACCTTGAGGTGGACGTCGACCGGTCCGGCCCCGGCCCGTCCCGCGGTCCGGCTCAGGCCCGAAAGCCCCTCCTCCGTGTAGACGGTCGGGACCAGCCGCCGAGCGACGGCCTCGGACATCGCCTCGACCGGGGGCTCGGAGAGCAGCAGGACCGGCACCTCGATGCCGGCCTCGCGCAGGGTCACCCCCTCCTCGACCAGGGCCACCGCGAGCCAGGTCGCACCACCGGCCAGGGCCGCCTCGGCAACCGGGACCGCGCCGTGGCCGTAGCCGTCGGCTTTGACCACCGCGCAGAGCGCAGCGGGCGCGGCCACCTCGGCCAGCAGGGCGGCGTTGGCGGCGACCGCCCCGAGATCGATGTCGGCCCAGGCCGGCCGCCACCCCTCAGCCACGGGGCACCAGCCGTCCCCCGCGTCCGGCCGCGACCCGCGAGCACCCGGGCCACCAGCTCGGGGAGGTCGGATGCGATGAGGCCGGTGCCGGGGCCGAGCGCGCCGGCCCGCCCGTGCAGGTGGGCTCCGAGCGCGGCGGCCTCGAGCGGGATCACCCCGCGGGCAACCAGTGCGCCGATCACCCCACTCAGGACGTCGCCGGTGCCCGCGGTCGCCAGCGCCGGGGTACCCGAGCGACCGAGCAGGACCCGGCCCGTGGGGTCGGCCACCGCGGTGGTCGGTCCCTTGAGGAGCACCACCGCACCGAGCGCCGCGGCCACTCGGCGCGCCGCGTCGATGCGGTCCGGACCGGGTGGCTCCCCGGTCAGCTGCGCGTACTCGCCGTCGTGGGGGGTGAGCACGACCGGTGAGCGCGGGGCGAGGGTCCCGCTCGGATCGTTCCGGCCGAGGGCGGCCAACCCGTCGGCGTCGACCAGGACCGGCACCGGTGACTCGGCCACCAGCCGGCGGACCTCGGACGCGGTGGCCGGGGCGCGGCCGATCCCCGGTCCGACCACCACCGAGCGGCAGCGGGAGGCGACCTCCAATGCGGCGGTGGCCCATCCTTCGGCGGGCAGCGCCACGCCGACCGACTCCGTCGCCGGCAGCCGCCCGAGATCGGCACCGGGCACCCCGAGGCGGACCATCCCAGCACCGGCGCGGTAGGCACCCCGGGCGCAGAGGGCGGCCGCCCCGGTCATGCCCGGCGAGCCGGCCACCACCAGCACCGCCGCGGACCACTTGTTGCCGCCGGGGTCGCGGGGCGCAACGAGCCTCGCCACGTCGCCGTCGTCGACCACCGCGATCGCTGCCTCCCCGATCGGCAGCCCGATGCGCTCCACGGTGACCGCACCTGCCAGCCGTGCTCCCTCACCCTGGACCAGACCGGGCTTGAGCGCGCCGAAGGTCACGGTGCGGACGGCAGCCATCGGCCGGCCCGACGCGGTGCCGGTGTCCCCCTCCACCCCCGACGGGATGTCGACGGCGAGCACCGGGACGCCCGCGGCCACCTCTGGCGCCTCGTAGTCACCTCGGAAGCCGGTGCCGAACGCGGCGTCGACCACCAGGTCCACCGTGAGACCGCCGCTGCCGCCGATCCGTTCCACCTCGCCCGGCGCGACCACCCGCACCCGGGCCCCGCGGGCGGCGAGCACCCGGGCCACCACCCGGCCGTCGGCACCGTTGTTGCCCTTCCCGGCAACCACCACCACCCGGCGGCCGTAGGCGCCGCCGAGCAGGTCGAGGGCGGTCCGGGCCGCCGCGGTGCCGGCCCGCGTGACGAGCTCGTCGAGCGGGGTCGCGGCGAGGGCGCGGGCGTCCACCTCCTGCATCTCGCCGATGGTCAGTACCGGTTGCATCGCTCCGACGCTACGGCGCCGGCGGGCGGTCCAGAGGACCCCCGCCGGCGAGTGCGACCACCACCGCCACCGCAACCAGGTCGGTGTGGGTGAGGGAGAGGTGCCAGCGGGTCACCCCGGCCCGCGCCGCCAGGCGGGCTGCGGAGCCGTCGAGGACGAGGAACGGGGCCTCGAGTCCCCGGCGGACCACCCCGACCTCGGCGAACCGGAAGGCGCCGAGTCCGGCCCCGAGCGCCTTGAGCACCGCCTCCTTGGCGGCGAACCGGGTGGCCAGGCGGGGTACCGGGTCGGCGGCCCGGTCGGCGTAGGCGCGCTCTGCGTCGGTGAAGAGGCGGCCGGCAAGTCCCGGTCGCCGGGCCAGCACCGCACGGAACCGCTCGAGGTCCACCGCGTCGATGCCGACGCCGCGGACCCCCGAGGGCCCGCTGTCCGCGGTCTCGAGGGCCACCTCCCCCGCCACCGCGTCGAGCGCGCCGGCGAGGCCGCGGCCCCTCACTCGACGGTGACCACCTTGGCCAGGTTGCGCGGGCGGTCGACGTCGAGCCCGTGCAACCGGGCCAGCGAATAGGCAAGCAGCTGGAGCGGGACCACGTCGACGATCGGAGCGAAGAGGTACTCGGTCTCCGGGACCCACAGCACCGCGTCGGCATGGCGGGCTGTCTCCTCGTCGCCGTCGTTGGCCACCAGGATCACGGTGGCCCCCCGGCTGGCGACCTCGGCCACGTTCCCCATCATCTTCTCCCACACCGGCGTGCGGGTCGCCACCCCGACCACCACCGTGCCGGGCTCGACCAGGGCGATCGGGCCGTGCTTCAGCTCGCCGGCCGGGAACCCCTCGGCGCGCAGGTAGGAGAGCTCCTTGAGCTTGAGCGCCCCCTCGAGGGCGACCGGGTACCCGACCTGGCGTCCGAGGTAGAGGAAGGACGGCGAGTCCCTGTAGGCCCTGGCGACCGCCTCCACGTCGGGCGCGCGTCCGAGGGCGGTGGCCACCTTGTCCGGTAGGGACCCCATGCTGGCGAGCAGCTCCCTGGCGTTGGCCGGCGAGAGGGTCCCGCGTGCCTGGGCCAGGTAGAGGGCGAGGATCTCCAGGGCGGTGATCTGGGCCAGGTGGGTCTTGGTGGCGGCCACCCCGATCTCGGGGCCGGCCCGGGTGTAGAGCACGGCGTCGCTGTCCCGGGCCATCGAGGAGTCGACCACGTTGGAGATGACCAGCACCTTGGCCCCGAGGCGCCTGGCCTCCCTGATGGCCTGGAAGGTGTCGACCGTCTCGCCCGACTGGCTGACCCCGATCACCAGGGTGCGTCCGTCGAGGACGGGATCGCGATAGCGGAACTCGCTCGAGATGTCGATCTCCACCGGGAGCCGGGCCCAGTGCTCGATGGCGTACTTGGCCATCAGCCCCGCGTGGTAGCTGCTTCCGCAGGCCACGACGAAGACCTTGTCGATCGAGCGGAGCTCATCGTTGGTGATCCGGACCTCGTCGAGCACCAGGGTGCCGTCGGGCAGGAGACGGTCGAGCAGGGTGTCGGCCACCGCCTTCGGCTGCTCGTGCATCTCCTTGCTCATGAAGTCGTCGTAGCCGTCCTTGCGGGCGGAGTCCAAGTCCCAGTCGACGTGAAGCGGGAGCGGCTCGACCGGTGCGCCGCCGGCGGTGACGACCCGGATCGAGCCGGGGCGCAACTCGGCCACCTGGTCGTCCTCGAGGACGAAGAAGTCGTGGGTCAGACCGAGGATGGCCGGGATGTCCGAGGCCAGGAACGCGCTCTCGCCGGTGACGCCCATCACCAGGGGGGACACCCGCCGGGCGGCCACGATGACCTCGGGGTCGTCGGCGTGGACCACCGCCAGCGCGAATGCCCCGCGCACCCGTCCGAGCGCCACCCGCACCGCACCGACCAGCCCGTCGGCGGGCCCGGCGGCCAGTCCCGCTTCGATGAGATGGGCGAGCACCTCGGTGTCGGTCTCCGATTCGAGGCGGTGGCCGGCGGCGATCAGCTCGTCGGCGAGCTCGACGTGGTTCTCGATGATCCCGTTGTGGACGAGGGCCAGGCGGCCGGTGCAGTCGGCGTGGGGGTGGGCGTTCCCCTCCGTGGGCCGCCCGTGGGTGGCCCACCGGGTGTGGCCGATGCCCGCTGTCGGATGCTCGGGCGCCATCTCGGAGCGTTTGACCAGCTCGTCGAGGGACCGGGTCCCCGTGGCCGCCCGCACCCGCCAGAGACCGTCGGCCGCGGTCGGGCCGACCAGGGCCAGACCCGCCGAGTCGTACCCCCGGTACTCGAGGCGGGCGATCCCCTCGATCAGGACGTCGAGGACCATCCGATCGTCCGGGTCACCGTCGGTGCCCCTGGTGACGCCGATGATGCCGCACATGCACTGCAACGCTAGCTGTCGGTGGCGCCCGGGAGCACCACCGCGGCGGTGGTCAGCCCAGGGTCGCGGCCGCAGAGCGGAGCTCGTGCTCGACCAGGGTGCTGAGCCGGCCGGCGATGGCCTCGGCCACCCCGTCGCCGGTCGCCTCGACCATGATCCGCACCATCGGCTCCGTCCCGCTCGGGCGCAGCAGCACCCGGCCCGAGTCACCCAACCCCGCCCGCTCCTCCTCGACCGCCGACCACACCGCGGTCGCCCGCTCGAGGAGCTCGGTGTTCGGGACCGGCACGTTGATCAGCACCTGGGGGACCCTGGTCACCAGGCCGTCGAGCAGGGAGACCAGAGTGCGCCCGCTCCGGGCCAGCAGGTCGGCGAGGACGAGGCCGCTCAGCAGGCCGTCGCCGGTCGTCGCCAGCCGGCGGAAGATGATGTGCCCGGACTGCTCGCCCCCCAGGGAGAAGCCCTCCTTGTCGAGGGCGGCCAGGACGTGGCGGTCGCCGACCGGGGTCTCCTTCACGACGATCCCCCGTTCCTGCATGGCCAGGCCGAAGCCGAGGTTGGTCATGACCGTCACCACCACCGTGTTGCCGGCCAGCTGCCCGCGGTCGGCGAGGTCCAGGGCGAACAGGGCGAGGAGCTCGTCCCCGTCGACCAGGGCCCCGGTCCCGTCCACCGCGAGCAGCCGGTCGGCGTCGCCGTCCAGGGCAAGGCCGAGGTGGGCCTGGTGCTCGACGACCGCGCCGGAGAGGGCCTCTGTCGCGGTCGAGCCGCAGCCGGCGTTGATATTGGCGCCGTCCGGCTCGCATCCGATGGCCACCACCTCGGCACCGAGGCGTTCGAAGACCTCCGCGGAGAGTGACGAGGCGGCCCCGTGTGCGCTGTCCACCACCAGGCGCAGCCCGTCCAGGGTCCGGCCGTCCAGCGCCGAGGTCAGGTACTCCACGTAGGCCTCGCCGTGACCCGGTTCGCTGCGGACGGTGCCCACCCCGTGGCCGTCGAGTGGGCGTGGTCCCTTGACGGACGGGTCGAGCACCCGCTCCAGCTCGTCCTCGATGGCCGCCTCGGTCTCGATGCCGAGCTTGGTCCCGCCGGCGGAGAAGAGCTTGATCCCGTTGTCGGGGAAGGGATTGTGCGACGCCGAGATGACCGCGGACGGCAGGTCCCGCCGTGACGAGAGCCAGGCCAGGGCCGGGGTGGGCAGCACGCCGACGTCGACCACGTCGGCCCCCTCACTGGCCAGACCGGCCCCGAGGGCGGCCTGCAGCATGGGACCTGACCGGCGGGTATCCCGGCCGGTCAGGAAGGTGGTGGCGGTGATGGTCCGGGCGACCGCCCGGCCGAGGGCGAGCACCAGCTCCGGGGTCAACTCGACGTTGGCGATGCCGCGGACACCGTCGGTGCCGAACCTGGGCCGGGCCACCGGCTTACCGCTTGGAGTACTGCGGAGCCTTACGGGCTTTCTTCAGGCCGTACTTCTTCGACTCCTTCTCGCGTGCGTCCCGGGTCAGGAATCCCGCCTTCTTGAGCGCGGCGCGCAGCTCGGGGTCCAGCTCGCAGAGGGCCCGCGCGATGCCCAGGCGGAAGGCACCCGCCTGACCGGAGATCCCTCCCCCGTCGATGGAGACATCGATGTCCCACGACTCCACGGTCTCGGTGAGCCGCAGTGGTTCGGTCACGACCATCCGGTGGGTCGCCGAGGTGAAGTACTCCTCGAACCGGTGCCCGTTGACGGTGATCGCGCCCTGTCCGGGACGGATCCGCACGCGGGCGACCGCCTGCTTGCGTCGTCCGGTGGTCTGGCAGATGGGGGCGGCGGTAGCCACGTATTGGTCCTCGGTTTCGTCTGGGTGGGTCCCGTCCGGTGGGGCGCTTACGCGCCGCTCCGGGCCGAGGCCGTGCGTCGGGCCCCGTCGATCTCCAACGGTACGGGTGACTGGGCGGCGTGGGGATGTTCCGCGCCGCGGTAGACCTTGAGCTTGGTGAGCATCTGGCGGCCGAGCCGGTTCTTCGGGAGCATGCCCGCGGACCGCGTTGCGGACCACCTGGTCGGCACGGTCGGTCATCAGGTCGCTGTAGCTGGTGGCGGTCAGGCCCCCCGGGTAGCCGCTGTGCCGGTAGGCCATCTTGGCGTCCGCCTTGCCCGAGGTCAGGACCACCTTGTCGGCGTTGACCACGATCACGTGGTCGCCCATGTCGACATTGGGGGCGAAGGTCGGCTTGTGCTTGCCACGCAGGATCGAGGCAACCTCGGTGGCCAGGCGGCCGAGCACCAGGCCGTCGGCGTCGACGACGTGCCAGGCACGGGTGATGTCGGCGGGCTTCGGTGTGTAGGTGCGCACGGGTGGTCCTTGTGTCGGTGATGCCGGGCAGTCGGGGCGCCGTCAGGTGCGGGCCCCTCCGTCGACGCACGGAGCGGTGCGCAAGGGGAACCGGGTGCAGTCCGACTGCGTGCGCCGTCCCTCCCGGGTCCCGACCGGCGACCCATCACTCTAGGTCGGAGGGTCACCCCGGAGCAAGCCGGTCAGCCCCCGTAGCGGACTCCCACCAGGGTCAGGCCGTGGGGCGGGGCCGGTTGCGCGGCCCGGCTCCGGTCGGCGGAGCGGATGATCTCGAGGATGTCCGGCGGGCGCCTGCGGCCGCGCCCCACCTCGACCAGGGTCCCCACCAGCGATCGCACCATCTGGTGGCAGAAGGCGTTCGCCTCGATCTCGAAGGCCAGCAGGTCCCCGACCGCAGGGAGCAGCGCCGGTCCCCGTTCCGTGGCGCCCCGTGGCCGGTCGTCGAGGAGTGTCCACCGGGCGTCGCGCACCCGGCGAGGGACCGGCTCGTCCGGCGACCTGCCCGGCACCCGCCGGCAGAAGGCCCGGAAGTCGTGTTCGCCGAGCAGAGAATCGGCCGCCGCCGTCATCGCCCGCAGGTCGAGCGGGTCGGCCACGTGCCAGGCCAGTCCGGCCAGCAGCGGGTCTGCCATCGGGGCGTTGACCACCAGGTAGCGGTAACGGCGGCCGGTGGCGGAGTGGCGGGCGTCGAAGCCGGGCGGTGCGGTCTCCGCCGAGCGCACTACGATGGCAGGCCCGATCTGGCTGTTGACCGACCTGACCAGTGCTGCCGGGTCGAGGGCGGCCGATCGCTCGGCCGGCAGGTCGAAGTGGACCACCTGGTCGAGCGCGTGCACCCCTGCGTCGGTCCGCCCCGCGCAGGTCAGCGTGAGCGGGGCCCGGGCGACCCGCGAGAGCGCACCGGCGAGGGCACCCGCCACCGTTTCCTGGCCCTCCTGGGCTGCGAAGCCCCGGAACCCGGACCCGTCGTAGGCCACCCGCAGGCGCCACCGGACCGAGCCGTCGCCCTGCCCCCCGGTCTCGGGGGGCCCGCTCACACCAGTTCGATGCGGGCCATCGGGGCGTTGTCGCCCTGACGGTTGCCCAGCTTGAGGATCCGGGTGTACCCGCCCGCGCGCTCGGCGTAGCGGGGCCCGATCTCGTCGAAGAGCTTCCTCGACATGTCCTTGTCCCGGATGAACGCCACCACGTGGCGCTGGCGGGCGATACCGCCCTTGGCCGCCGCGGTGATCACCTTCTCGGCAACCGGGCGCAGCGCCTTGGCCTTGGCCTCGGTGGTCACCAGGTACTCGGCAGCGATGAGCGACGCGACGAGGTTGCCCATCATCGCCTTCTGGTGGGCGGAGCTGCCGCCGAACCGGCGGCCCTTCTTGGGGGTGCCGAGCATCGGGTCCTCAGTCCTTGACCCGCAGGGAGAGGCCCCGCTCGTCGAGCTTCTGGAGCACCTCGTCGAGGGACTTCTGGCCGAAGTTGGTGATGTTGAGGAGATCGTCGAGCGTGCGGTCGACCAACTCCCCGATGGTGTTGATCTGGGCCCGCTTGAGGCAGTTGCGCGGGCGCTCGGTGAGGTCGAGGTCCTCGATCCGGAGATCGAGGTCGGGCGAGCCGGTGCCCACCGTGCCGACTTCGCCGAGCTCGAGTCCCATGGGCTCGTCCTCGAGGTCCGCAACCAGGCTGACCAGGGTACGCAGAGTGTCCCCGGCGGACGCCACCGCCTCGCGGGGGCTCAGCGACCCGTCGGTCTCGACGTCGAGCACCAGGCGGTCGAAGTCGGTGGACTGCTCCACGCGGACCGGCTCGACGGTGAACGCCACGCGGCGAACCGGCGAGAAGATCGCGTCGACCGGGATGACCCCGATGGCACCCGAGCGCTTGTTCTTGTCGGCGGAGAGGTAGCCGCGCCCCCGCTCGACCGTGAGGTCGACCGCCAGGCGGCCCTTGGCGTTGAGGGTGGCGATGACCTGGTCGGGGTTCAGGACCTCGACGTCGGCGGTGACCTGGAGGTCGCCGGCCGTGGCGGTGCCCGGGCCGCGCCGGTCCAGCCGGACGGTGACCGGCTCGTCGCTGTGGACCCTGAGCAGGATGTCCTTGAGGTTGAGGATGATGTCGGTCACGTCCTCCTTCACCCCGGGCAGGACGGTGAACTCGTGGAGCGCCTCGTCGAAGCGCACCTGGGTGACCGAGGCGCCGGGGATGGACGAGAGGAGGGTCCGTCGCAGGGAGTTCCCCAGGGTGTGGCCGAAGCCCGGGTCGAGCGGGCCGACGGCGAACCGCTGGCGGTTGTCCTCCTCTTCGCCGATGGCCTCGACGGTGGGTCGCTGGATGATGAGCATGCTGATCGTGACTCCTCGGCGGTGTCTTCGCGGTTCGGTGGGACTCTGTCGGTGGTCTGGCGGGGGTCGGCTGGTCGGCTACTTGGAGTAGAGCTCGACGATGAGCTGCTCCTGGACGGGCTCGTCGATGTGCTCGCGCAGCGGGAGGGAGAACACCCGGACCTCGAAGCGGTCACCCACGGTCTCCAGCCAGGGCGGCAGCTGCCGGTCGAGGGTGTCCATGTTGCGGCGGACGTGGAACAGCTCGCGCGACGACTGCTTTAGGGTGACGATGTCACCCTGTCGCACCCGGTAGCTCGGGATGGTCACCCGCTTGCCGTTGACCAGGACGTGACCGTGCCGGACGAACTGGCGGGCCTGGGAGCGGCTCGCCCCCCAGCCGGCCCGGAAGGCGACGTTGTCCAGCCGGAGCTCGAGCATCCGCAGCAGGTTCTCGCCGGTGATGCCGGGGGCCCGGCTGGCCTCCACGTAGAGATTGTGGAACTGACGCTCGAGCAGCCCGTAGATGCGGCGGGCCTTCTGCTTCTCACGGAGCTGCGTGAGGTACTCGGAGCCCTGGCGCATCCGGTCGCGGCCGTGCTCGCCGGGCGGGTAGGCCCGGCTGTGGCGGTCGGTCACCGCCTCGGAGACGGGGCACTTCATCGAGTAGCAGCGCTCGCCCTTGAGGAAGAGCTTGGTGCGCTCCCTGCGGCAGAGCCGGCAGACAGGTCCGGTGTATCGAGCCATGTGTGTTCCTGGTTCCTGTTCGTTCCGGACCTAGACCCGGCGCCGCTTCTTCGGGCGGCAGCCGTTGTGCGGGATGGGGGTGACGTCCTTGATCCCCGCCACTTCGATGCCGGCGGCGGCCAGCGAGCGGATGGCGGTCTCCCGCCCCGAGCCCGGGCCCCGGACCAGCACGTCGACCCGGCGGACGCCGTGCTCCATGGCCCGCTTCGCGCACTGCTCGGCGGCCAGCTGGGCGGCGAACGGGGTCGACTTGCGTGAACCCTTGAAGCCGACGTTGCCGGCGGACGCCCAGGCCAGCACATTGCCCTCGGGGTCGGCGATCGAGACGATGGTGTTGTTGAACGAGCTCTTGATGTGGGCGACGCCGAAGGTGACGTTCTTCCGCTCGCGCTTCCTCGGGCGCCGTGCGGCCCCGGGCTTGGTGGGCTTGGCCATTACTTGCGCACCTTCTTCTTTCCGGCGACGGTCTTCTTGGGTCCCTTGCGGGTGCGGGCGTTGGTGTGGGTGCGCTGGCCGTGGACCGGCAGGCCCTTCCGGTGGCGGATCCCCTGGTAGCAGCCGATCTCCATCTTGCGCTTGATGTCCTGGGAGATGTCGCGGCGCAGATCGCCCTCGACCTGCAGGTCGGCGTCGATGAAGTTGCGGAGCCGGGTGACCTCCTCGTCGGTCAGGTCGCGGACCCGGGTGTCGGGGCTGGTCTCGGTGGCCGAGCAGATCCGCTGCGCGGTGGTCCGGCCGATGCCGAAGATGTAGGTGAGGGCGATCTCCAACCGCTTCTCACGGGGGATGTCCACGCCGGAAATACGGGCCACGTGTCCTACCTCTCTGACGCTCGCCGGGGCGGCGTCAACCCTGCCGCTGCTTGTGGCGGGGGTTCTCGCAGATGACGATGACCCGCCGGTGCCGGCGGATCACCTTGCACTTCTCACAGATCGGCTTGACGCTCGGTCGAACCTTCACGTTGTCTTCCTCGTCTCGTACTGTCCACCGGCTCGTCTCTGCCCCACCCGGTGCCCACCCGAGCGGTCGTCCGCCGGGCCGGCTCACTTGTAGCGGTAGGTGATCCGCCCTCTGGCGAGGTCGTACGGTGTGATCTCCACCTGCACCTTGTCCCCGGGAAGGATCCGGATCCGGTGCATCCGCATCTTGCCGGAGCTGTGGGCGAGCACGCTGTGGCCGTTCTCGAGCTCCACCCGGAACATGGCGTTGGGCAGGGGCTCAACGACCGTCCCTTCCAGCACGATCGCATCTTCCTTGGGCTTGGGCAGGTGAATCTCCTCGGTACTCTGTCGTTCTCGGTCGTGCCTGGTGTCGATCTCGGTCGCCGACCCTCGGGCCGGCCTGTGCCCGGCCCGACAACCTCGTCGTCCGGAGCCTCCACGACGCGGGGCACGCCAGAGGAGCGCCACCGGAAGCGGGGACGGCAGCCACGACACCTCCGTGGCCAGCCGGACGACCAGTCTATCCGTTCGGGGGCAAATTGCCAGTCCGACCGCCCGATCCCCCGTTTCCCGACGCCCGGGAGGCCCCGGCGGCCAAGCCGGGCAGGGTCACAGCCGGGTGAAGACCTCCGGGCCGTCGTCGGTGACCGCGATGGTGTGCTCGAAGTGGGCCGAGAGCCGGCCGTCGGCGGTGACCACGCTCCATCCGTCCTCGAGCAGGACCGTCTCGGCCGAGCCGGCGTTGACCATCGGCTCGATGGCGAACACCATGCCCGTCTTGAGGGTGGGCCCGGGGGTGCCCGGCCAGTAGTTGGGGACCTGGGGCTCCTCGTGCATGGCGGTCCCGATGGCGTGCCCGACGTACTCCCTGACCACGGAGAACCCGGCCACCTCGGCCACCTCCTGGACCGCCCGCCCCACCTCGTGGAGGCGGTTGCCGTCCCGGAGCTGCTCGATCCCCGCCCGGAGGCTCCGCTCGGTGACGTCCATCAGCCGGGCGGCCTCCTCGCTCACCCGGCCCACACCGGCCGTGTAGGCGGCATCCCCGTGGTACCCCTCGACGATGGCCCCGCAGTCCACCGAGATGATGTCCCCCTCCTCCAGCACCACCGACTCGGAGGGGATGCCGTGAACGATCATCGAGTTGGGGGAGGTGCAGACCACTGCCGGGAAGCCGTGGTAGTTGAGGAAGTTGGAACCGGCCCCCCGCTTGTCCAGCACCTCGCGGGCGACCCGGTCGATGGCAGCGGTGGTCACCCCCGGACGGAGCACGGCCCGGGTGGCCTCGTGGATCTCGGCGACCACCCGGCCGGCCTTGCGCATCTTGGCCAGCTCGTCGGGGTTACGCCTCATATCCGCTCAACGCCGTCGGGTTCCACCGTCTCATGGTACGGCGCGCTTCACGGAAACCGGCCGCGCTTGCGGTTGCGGCGATCTTCGATCACCTTGACCATCCGCCGGGTCACCGCGTCCGGCGAGCCGGTCCCGGGCACGATGGCCAGCTGGTTGCGCGACCGGTACCACTCGATGAGCGGGGCGGTCTGGCGCTCGTAGAGCTCGAGCCGGCGGGTGATGGCGTCCTCGGTGTCGTCCTCCCGCTGGACCACCTCGCCGCCGCAGACGTCGCAGCTCCAGTTGATCAGGGGCGGCGCGGAGAGCGAGTAGTTGGCACCGCAGTCGGCGCAGACCCGGCGGGAGGCCAGGCGGCGGAGCACCTGGCCGGTGGCGATCTCGATGTCGATCACCAGGTCGAGGTCGATCGGGGAGAGGACCTCTGCCAGTCGCTCGGCCTGGGCGACGGTCCGGGGACACCCGTCGAGGACGAACCCGCGGTCGTGCACGTCGCTCTCCTCGAGCCGGCCGGCCACCATCTCCATGATCAGGTCGTCACCCAGGAGCTCGCCCTTGTCCATCTGGTCCTTCGCCCGCTGGCCGACCGTGGTGCCCTGTTTGACCGCAGCGCGCAGCATGTCCCCGGTCGAGATGTGGGGAACCACATAATGATGGGAGAGGCGCACGCACTGTGTGCCCTTCCCCGCCCCCTGTTTGCCGAGGACGACGAGCCTGGCTCCGGGTACCACCTACTTGAGGAAGCCCTCGTAGTTTCGCATCATGAGCTGGCTGTCGATCTGCTTCATCGTCTCGAGTGCCACGCCCACGGCGATGAGGAGCGTCGTTCCGTAGAAGGGGTAGCTGGTGATGTTCCAGGCGGCCATCAACAGGGAGGGGGTGACAGCGACCGCTCCGAGGAAGAGGGCCCCCGGCCAGGTGATCCGGTTGAGGATGTGGGCGAGATAGCGCTCGGTGGGTTGTCCGGGGCGGATGCCCGGGATGTACCCACCCTGCTTGCGGATGATGTCGGCCTGCTGGTGCGGGTCGAACGCCACGTAGACGTAGAAGAAGGTGAAGAGGAGGATGAACAGGAAGTAGGTGAAGATGTAGAAGAGACTGGTCGGGGTCACGTTCTGGTTGACCCACGTGCGGAAGGCGGCTGACGGGATGATGTTGGACAGCAGGACCGGGATGTAGAGCACCGAGCTCGCGAAGATGATCGGGATCACACCGGCCTGGTTGACCTTTAGTGGGATGTAGGTGTTGGACCCCCCGTACATCTTGCGCCCCACCACCCGTTTGGCGAAGGTGACCGGGATCCGTCGCTGGCCCTGGTCCACGAAGACGATGAGCACCAGCAGGGCGAGGGAGACCAGCAGGATGACCGAGAACTTGACCCTGCCCCCCTCCTGGAGGACCGTGTTGAGCCCCGACGGGATGCCGGCCACCACGTTGGCGAAGATGAGGATGGACATGCCCTGGCCGATGCCGCGTTGGGTGATCAGCTCGGCCAGCCACATCACGAAGGCGGTGCCCGCGGTCAGGGTGAGCACGATGAAGCCGGCACGCCAGATCGAGTAGTTGAGGATCAGGTCGATCGTCTGGCTGGTACCGAAGAGGCCGCCCCCGCCCTTGTGGAAGAGATAGACCAGGCCGGTCGACTGCATCAGTGCCAGGGCCACCGTCAGATAGCGGGTGGTCTGGGTCAACTTCTTCTGTCCGACCGCACCCTGGTCGCGCCACTGCTCGAGCTTGGGGATCACCGTGGCGAGGAGCTGGATGATGATGCTCGAGGTGATGTAGGGCATGATGCCCAGTCCGAACACGGCCATCCTGGTCAGCGCCCCGCCGCTGAACAGGTTGAGGAAGCCGAGCACCCCGGAGGACTTCGACGCCGCCTCCAGCTGGGCCACCTTCGAGAAGTTCACGAAGGGAACCGGTACGTTCGCCCCGAATTGGTAGAGAGCGATGACGGTCAGCGTGAAGAGGACCTTCTTGCGAAGGTCGGGGATGCGGAAGATGTTGGCCAGACTGGCGAGCATGGGGCTCCTCGACTCCGCGGTGGGCCGATGCTACCGGTTGGTGAGCGCGTTGCCCTTGGCGGGCGGGCGATCGTTTCCGAACGGCAGCGGGACCACGGTGACCGAACCGCCGGCCGAGGTGATGGCCCGCTCGGCCGACCTCGAGAAGCCGTGGGCCTCGACCCGGACCGCCCGGTTCAGCTCACCTCCGCCGAGGACCTTGACCAGATCACCCTTGTGGGCGAGCCCGGCGGCCACCATCCCGACGACGTCGATCACGTCCCCCTCGACGCCGGCGAGGGCGCCCACGTTGACCGGCGTGTACTCCACCCTGAACGGGTTCTTGAAGCCGCGCAGCTTGGGGATCCGTTGCATGAGGGGCAGCTGCCCGCCCTCGAATCCCAGCGGGATGGTGTCACGCGCGCCCTGGCCCTTCGTGCCGCGACCGGCGGTCTTGCCGCCCTTGCCGGCGATACCGCGACCCACCCGCCGGCGCGGGCGGGTCGAGCCGGCCGGAGGACGGAGCTCGTGGACCTTCATGGCCGACCTTTCTCTTCTTCACCGGCGGCGCGGACGTCCACCAGGTGCGGCACGCGTGCCAGCATCCCACGGATCTCCGGACGGTCGGGGAGCACCGTGGTGCGCCCGATCCCCCGCAGACCGAGGGCGCGGAGGGTGCCGCGGTGCTTCGGCTTGGTCCCGATGGAAGAGCGGACCTGGGTGATCCGCAGCCATCCGGTGGACGGTGGAGCATCGGTGCCCGAGGACGCTGCCATCTCAGCTCACCTCCGTGAACAGGTCGTCCGCGCGCCGCCGCTCGCGGTAGGAACGCAGCAGGGCGGCGGGAACCACCTCTTCGACCGGCTTGCCCCGGAGGGCGGCGATCTCGTCGGGGCGCTTGAGGCTCTTCAGCCCGGCGATGGTGGCGTGGGCGACGTTGATCCCGTTGGACGAGCCGAGAGACTTGGCCAGGATGTCCCGGATGCCGGCCATCTCGAGGATGTGCCGGGCCGCGCCGCCTGCGATGACCCCGGTGCCGGGGGCCGCCGGCTTTAGCAGGACCCGGCCGGCACCGCTCGCTCCGAGCACCGGGTGGGTGATGGTCGCCCCGGCGAGCGGCACGTCGAACATGTTCTTGCGGGCTTCCTCGATGCCCTTCTGCACGGCCAGGCCGGCCTCCTTCGCCTTGCCGTAGCCGAGCCCGACCCGCCCGTTGCCGTCACCGACCACCATCAGGGCGGCGAAGGAGAAGCGGCGGCCACCCTTGACCACCTTGGACACCCGGTTGACCCGGATGGTCCGCTCCTCGAATTGCAGTTCGTTCACGGCCATGGTCTCAGAACTCCAGTCCTTCGGCACGGGCGGCATCGGCCAGCGCGGCCACCCGCCCGTGGTAGGCGAATCCGCCGCGGTCGAAGACCACTGCGGTGATCCCGGCGTCCTTCGCCCGCGAGGCCACGAGTGCCCCCACAGCGCGGGCCGCCTCGACGTTGCCGCCCCCGGCGTCGCGTAGGACGCCCTCGACCGAGGACGCGGAGGCCAGGGTGCGGCCGGCGTCGTCGTCGATGAGCTGGGCGGAGATGTGCTTGTTCGACCGGAACACGGCCAGGCGCGGGCGCTCGGCCGACCCGTGGACCCGCCGCCGCACACGCGCGTGCCGGCGCAGGCGGAGCTGTCGCTTGTGATCGGTGTGGGCCATTACTTGGCCGCCTTCCCCGCCTTGCGCACGACCCGTTCGCCGGCGTAGCGGA
Organism: uncultured Acidimicrobiaceae bacterium; assembly: GCA_963769775.1. Classification (GTDB taxonomy): domain Bacteria; phylum Actinomycetota; class Acidimicrobiia; order Acidimicrobiales; family RAAP-2; genus Bog-756. Next base: position 430,895 of record CAVYNC010000003.1, read on the forward strand.
TGCCCTTGCCCTTGTAGGGCTCGGGCTTGCGCAGTTTGCGGATGTCCGCGGCGACCTGGCCGACCGTCTGCTTGTCGATCCCCTTGACGACGATCCGGGTCGCGCTCGGCACCTCGAAGGTCACCCCTTCGGGGGCGTTCACCGTGACCGAGTGGGAGAACCCGAGGGCCAGCTCCAGGGCGCCGGGGCCCTTGGGGACGGCGCGGTAGCCGACGCCGACGATCTCGAGCTCCTTGCTGAACCCAGAGGTCACCCCGGCCACCATGTTGGCGACCAGGGACCGTGTCAGGCCGTGCAGGGCCCGGTTCTGGCGCTGGTCGTCGGGGCGATCGACGACCAGCACGTCGCCCTCCTGGCGGATGCTGATGGCGGACGGGAAGCGTCTGGGTGAGCTCGCCCTGGGGTCCCTTCACCGTCACCGTGTGGTCCTCATCGAGCGCGACGGTCACCCCGGCCGGCACGTCGATCGGCGAGCGTCCGATGCGGGACATCAGCGCGCACCTCCCCGAGTGTTCCGGCGGGCGCATCGCGCCAGGTCGGAGAGGGTCAGGTCACCAGACATAGCAGAGCACCTCTCCCCCCATCCGGTGCTTGCGGGCCTCGCGGTCGGTCATGAGGCCCTTGGAAGTGGAGACCACCGCCACGCCGAGCCCGCCGAGCACCCGGGGGATCTTGTCGGCGCGGGCGTAGATGCGCAGGCCGGGCTTGGAGACACGCTTGAGCCCGGAGATGGTCCGGGCGCGGTCGGGCGCGTACTTCATGGTGATCTCGAGGGTCTTCCCTGGTTTACCGGGCATGTCGTTGATCTGGTAGCCGCCGATGTACCCCTCGTTGACCAGGATGGCGGCCAGCGACTCCTTGAGCTTGGAGCCGGGCATCGACACCGTGTCGAAGTGGGCAGTGTTGGCGTTCCGGATGCGGGTCAGCATGTCGGCGATCGGGTCGGTCATCGTCATGGCTCGTCGACTCCTCTCACCAGCTCGCCTTGGTCACGCCGGGAATCTCGCCCGCGTGCACCATCACCCGCAGGCAGATCCGGCACAGGCCGAATTTGCGGTACACCGACTTCGGGCGGCCGCAGCGGCGGCACCGGGTGTACCCGCGCACCTTGAATTTGGGGGTGCGCTGCTGCTTTTCGATCAACGCCTTCTTTGCCATCGGGTTATCGGTTCTCCTGTCGGAAGGGAAAGCCGAATGCGACGAGCAGCGCCCGGCCCTCTTCATCTGTTCGTGCGGTGGTGGCGATGGTGATGTCCATGCCCCTGGTGGTGTCGATCCGGTCGTAATCGATCTCGGGGAAGATCAGCTGCTCGGTCACGCCGAACGTGTAGTTGCCGTGTCCGTCGAAAGAACGGGTGGGGAGGCCCCGGAAGTCCCGGATCCGCGGGATGGCCATCGAGACCAGGCGATCGAAGAACTCCCAGGCCCGGTCCCCCCGGAGGGTCACCTTGGCGCCGATCTCCTGGCCCTCGCGCAGCTTGAACTGGGCGATCGACTTCTTGGCCCTGGTAACCACCGGCTTCTGGCCGGCGATCACCTCGAGGTCACGCATTGCCCCCTCGATGAGGGACTTCTGCTGGGTGGCCCGGCCCACCCCCATGTTGATCACGATCTTGGTGAGCCGGGGAACCTCCATCGGGTTGGAGAGCCCCAGTGTCTCCTGGAGCTCCGCCCGGATGGACGTGTCGTAGCGCTGCTTGAGACGCGGCCGCGCCGTAGCCGTGGTGGTGGCCATCACAGGTCCGTCCCGCACTTGCGGCACACCCGCAGCTTGCGCCCCTGCTCGTCGACCCGGACGCCGATGCGGGTGGGGCCGCAGGAACCGCACACGATGGCGACCGAGGAGACCGAGACCGGCATGAACTTGTCGATGACGCCGCCCTGCATGGTGGCGCGGGTCGGCTTGGCGTGACGCTTGGCGACGTGCACGCCTTCCACGATCACCCTGCCCTCCTTGGGGATGGCGCGGACCACGTGGGCCTCCTTGCCGCGGTCCTTACCCGAGAGCACCCGGACCTTGTCACCCTTCTTGATGCGCATCTACAACACCTCCGGGGCCAGCGAGATGATCCGCATGAACCGCTTGTCGCGCAGCTCGCGGCCGACCGGGCCGAAGATGCGGGTCCCCCGCGGCTGTTGCTGGTCGTTGATCAGGACGGCGGCGTTCTCGTCGAAGCGGATGTAGCTGCCGTCCGGACGGCGCTTCTCCTTCTTGGTGCGGACGACAACGCACTTGACGACGTCGCCCTTCTTGACGGCCGCCCCGGGGATGGCATCCTTCACCGTCGCGACGAAGACGTCCCCGATCGAGGCGTAGCGGCGGCGCGAGCCGCCCAGGACCTTGATACAGAGGACCTCCCTGGCTCCCGAGTTGTCGGCCACGCGGAGGCGCGACTCCTGCTGGATCATCGTGCACGCTCCAGCACTTCGGACAGCCGCCAGCGCTTGAGCTTCGAGAGGGGTCGGATCTCGACGACGCGCACCCGGTCGCCCACCTTGGCGTCGTTGTCCCCGTCGTGGACGTAGAGGCGCTTGGTCCGCTGGACCGTCTTTCCGTAGCGGGGGTGGCGCACCCGTTCGATCACCGCAACGACCACGGTCGCCTGCATGGCGTCGGACACCACCAGGCCCTCCCGGACCTTGCGGGCGTTCTTGCGCCCGGCGGTCGTGCCGTCGGCACGCTGGTCGTCGGCCATCACTCCGTCTCCTCTTCGTCCACGTCAACGTCCACATCGACATCCGGCTCGGCGTCCTCGTCGACCGTCCGGTCCTCCTGATCGGCGGCCTCCTGATCGGCGGCCTCGTGTTCTGCCTCGACCTCCGCCCGGGCGGCGGCCCGACGCTCCGACGCAGTGGTGCTGTCGCGGCCGAGCGCCTCGTCCTCGCTCCGCCGCCTCGCCGCCGCCTGGTGCGCCGGCAACTGGTCGAGGGCCAGGCCCTCTGCCTCGGCGATCTCGCGGTTGCGCAGCTCGGTGAGCATGCGGGCCACGTCCTTGCGTGCCTGGGAGATGCGCGAGAAGTTGTCGAGCTGGCCGGTCGCCAGTTGGAAGCGAAGATTGAAGAGCTCGCGCCTGGTTTCGCCCAGCTGGCGCTCCAACTCCTCGGTGTCGTACTCGGAGATCTCGGCGGCGGTGGTCATCAGACCTGCACCTCCGGTGTGCCCTGGGTCCCCGGGCGCACCACGAAGCGGGCCTTGAACGGGAGCTTCTGGATGGCCCGGTCCATGGCCTCGCGGGCGAGACCCGGCTCCACCCCGGCGAGCTCGAAGAGAATCCGCCCCGGCTTGACCACGGCCACCCAGTGTTCGGGGTTCCCCTTCCCCGAGCCCATCCGTGTCTCGGCGGGCTTCTGGGTCACCGGTCGGTCCGGGAAGACCCGTATCCACACCTTGCCGCCGCGCTTCACGTGCCGGGTCATCGCGATACGGGCGGCCTCGATCTGGCGCGCGGTCATCCAGGCCGGTTCGAGGGCCTGGATCCCGAAGTCGCCGAAGGTGACCTCACTGCCGCCCTTGGCCTGCCCGGTCATCCGCCCGCGCTGCTGCTTGCGGTGCTTGACCTTGCGGGGCATCAGCACGTCAGTCCACCTCCTTGCGGAAGTGGGGAGTCTCGTGGTGCTCGCGGGTGCGACGCTCGATCTCCTCGTCCTCGCTCAGGATGCGCTCGAGCTCGTCCGGCTCGACCGGCGGGGCGGCGATGTCGGCGGTCGACCGGTCGACCAGGCCGTCGGGGATCTCGGTCTCCGTTTCATCGGGATCGAGGGTCACCACGCTGCCCGGCTCACCCTGCTCGGCACGGCGGCGACCCCCGCCGGCGGTGATCAGGCGGCGCGGTGCGCCGTCGCCCGACTGGCCGGAGGTCTCTCCGACCGCCATGGCGGCCTCGCGGGTGATCTTGTCCTCGGTGGAGATCTTGTAGGGGAGGATGTCGCCCTTGTAGATCCACACCTTCACGCCGATGCGGCCGTAGGTGGTCTTGGCCTCCCGGAAGCCGTAGTCGATGTCGGCCCGAAGGGTGTGCAGCGGGACCCTGCCCTCGCGGTAGGACTCCTTGCGCGACATCTCCGATCCGCCCAGACGGCCCGCGCACTGGACCCGGACCCCGAGGGCACCTGCCTTCTGCACGGTCTGGATGGAGCGCTTCATAGCGCGGCGGAATGCCACCCGGCGGGCCAGCTGGTCGCAGATCCCCTGCGCGATGAGTGCGGCGTCGAGCTCCGGCTGCTTGATCTCCTGGATGTTGAGCTGGATCCGGTTGTTGAGTCCGGTGATCTCCTCGATCTTCTTCTTGAGCCGGTCGGCCTCGGCGCCGCGGCGGCCGATGACGATGCCGGGGCGGGCGGTGTGGATGTCGACCCGCAGCCGGTCACGGGTGCGCTCGATCTCGATGCGGCTGACCGCGGCAGACTCGAGCTGGGACATCAGGTAGTCGCGGATCTGCCAGTCCTCGATGACGCAGTTCTGGTAGTTGCGGTCCTCGAACCACCGCGACTTCCAGTCGGTGGTCACCCCGAGTCGGAACCCGTACGGATTTACCTTCTGGCCCATCTACTTGCCCTTCTCCTCGGCGCCGCCGACAGTGTCATCGTCGTCGGAGCCCTCGGTGTCCTCGGTGTCCTCGACCGTTGCCTCGGTGTCCTCGGCCGTTGCCTCGGTGTCGTCCGCGACGTCCTCGACCATGCCATCGGCGTCGTCGACGCTGTCGGTCCCGGCGACCTCCGCCTCCTCGAGCGCGTCTGCATCGGTCGGCCGCGTCCTGGTCCGCCCGGTCTCTCCTCCATCCGCGGCCTGCTGGCGCCTGCGCGAACCGGCCACCCGGCGCGAGCGCTGGGAGGCGCCGGTCGACTGCTTCGCCCGGTGACGGGCGATCCGTTCGTCGGACATCCGGCTCACGATGATGGTGATGTGGGAGGTGCGCTTGCGGATGCGTGTCGCCCGGCCCCGGGCCCGGGGTCGCCAGCGCTTGAGGGTGGTGCCCTCGTCGGCGTAGCAGACCGAGACGTAGAGCTCCGCGGGGTCGAGCCCGTCGTTGTGGGCCGCGTTGGCCACCGCCGACGCCAGCACCTTGCCCACGGTGGCGGCGGCTTCGCGGTCGCCGTTGGCCAGGATCTCGCCGGCCAGCGCCACGTCCTGGCCGCGGATGAGGTCGAGGACCTGGCGGACCTTGTTGGCCGGGGTGCTGCTGTGCCGCAGCACTGCCCGGGTGCCCTCGCGCTCGGAAAAGGTCACACCGGGCACCTCAGCGCCTCCCCGCCCGCTCTTGACCGGCATGGAACTTGAAGGTCCGGGTCGGGGCGAACTCTCCGAGCTTGTGGCCGACCATCGACTCGGTCACGTAGACCGGGATGTGCTTGCGGCCGTCGTGGACCGCGATGGTATGGCCGACCATGTCGGGGATGATGGTCGAGCGTCGGGACCAGGTCTTGATGACCCTCTTGTCCCCGGCGGCGTTGAGGGCGTCCACCTTCTTGAGCAGGTGGTCGTCGACGAACGGACCTTTCTTGAGGCTGCGGGGCATGGTGTGTCGTTCCTCGGTCTTCCCTACCGCCGGGCACCGCGTGTGCGGCGCCTGCGGACGATCATCTTGTCGGACTCCTTGCCGCGGGCACGGGTACGGCCCTCCGGCTGGCCCCAGGGCGAGACCGGGTGGCGGCCACCGGAGGTCTTCCCCTCGCCGCCGCCGAGCGGGTGGTCCACCGGGTTCATCGCCACACCGCGGGTCTGTGGGCGGATGCCCTTCCAGCGATTGCGGCCGGCCTTGCCGATCTTGATCAGCTCGGCCTCGGAATTACCCACCACGCCGAGGGTGGCCCGGCAGTCGATGGAGACCCGACGCATCTCGGTGGAGGGGAGCCGGAGGGTTGCGAACGCGCCCTCCTTGGCCACCAGCTGGACGCTCATGCCCGCGCCACGGGCCATCTTGCCGCCGCCACCGGCGCGCAGCTCGACGTTGTGCACGACCGAGCCGACCGGGATGAAGCGCAGCGGCAGGGCGTTGCCCGGCCGGATCTCGGCACCCTGGCCGGACTGGAGACGGTCGCCGACCTCCACCTGGGCCGGGGCGAGGATGTAGCGCTTCTCCCCGTCGTGGTAGTGGAGGAGGGCGATCCGGGCGTTGCGGTTGGGGTCGTACTCGATCGAGGCGACCTTGGCCGGGATCCCGTCCTTGTCCCGCCGGAAGTCGACGATGCGGTACTGCTGCTTGTGCCCGCCGCCCCGGTGGCGAGAGGTCTTGCGTCCGTGGTTGTTCCGACCGCCGGTGGACGGCTTGGGGGAGAGGAGCGACTTCTCGGGTCGGTCGCGGGTGATCTCGGCGAAGTCCGAGACCGTCTGGAAGCGACGGCCGGAGCTGGTCGGTTTGCGTGAGCGGAGTGCCATCGTGGGTCCCGGTCCCTCAGTTCTCGAAGAGGTCGATCGAATCACCCGGTGCGAGGGTGACGATGGCCCGCTTGGTGTCCGGCCGGTGGCCGAGGCCGCCGCCCTTCCGGTTGCGCTTGGTCTTGCCCTTGCGATTGAGGGTGTTGACGTTGGCCACCCGGACGCTGAAGGCCTGCTCGACCGCCCGCCGCACGTCGATCTTGGTGGCCGACGGGTCGACCACGAAGACGTAGACGTTGTCGTCCATCAGGGAGTACGACTTCTCAGACACGACGGGGCGGATGAGGACGTTGTGGGGATCCCTCACGAGCCACTCCCTTCTTCGCCGGGTCCGTCCGCGTCGGACTCGGTCTCGGCTGACTCGGGTTCGACGGCATCGACCTCGGAGCCGGTGTCCCCTTCGGTCACTTTCGCCTCGGGCACGGTCGCGTCGGGCATGGTCGTCTCGGGGGCGCCACCGGCTGCACCGGCCGGAAGGGTCTCGTCGGTGAAGACGATCCAGTCGTTGACCAGCACGTCGTAGGCGTTGAGCTCACCACTCAGGATCGACTGGACCTCGGGGAGGTTGCCGAAGGAGCGGTCGGCGATGCCGTCACCCTCGCCGAGGACGACCAGGACCCTGCCGGTGAGCCCGAGAGCGTCGAGCGAGGCCAGGGCCGCCTTGGTGCTCGGCACCTCGAGATCCCAGGCGTCGACCAGGGCGATCCGGCCCTCCGACGCGCGGTCCGAGAGGGCGGACCGGAGCGCCAGGCGGACCATCTTCTTCGGGGTCCTCTGCGCGTAGGAGCGCGGGTTTCGGGCCGAGGGCCACCCCACCTCCCACCCAGACCGGGGAGCGGTTGGAGCCGGCACGAGCCCGACCGGTGCCCTTCTGGCGGAAGGGCTTGGCCCCGCCGCCGCGGACCTCGGCCCTGGTCTTGGTCGACTGGGTGCCCGAGCGGGCGGCCGCCAGCTGGGCCGTCACCACCTGGTGGAGGACGGCGAGGTTGGGCTCGATGCCGAAGGTCTCCGGATCGAGTGCGACCTCGCCGAGGTCTGCGCCTTCGCTCGACCGGCGGGTCACCGTGCGACGCTCGGGTGCCGGCCTCCGGAGCCGGCGGATCTCGGCCGGGCCCGCCGTCTCGAGGTCGAGAGTGGCCGGGGTCATCGGGATGCCCCTCCCTTGACCATCGGGGCCTTCACCGCATCTCGCAGCACCACCATCCCGCCGCGCGGCCCGGGTACCGCACCTTTGACCAGCACCAGTTCCCGCTCCGGGTCGGCCTGGACGATCTCGAGGTTGAGGGTGGTGACCTGCTGGCCCCCCATCCGGCCTGCCATCCGGGTTCCCTTGAAGACCCGGGACGGCGTCGCGCAGGCCCCGACCGAACCGGGCGAGCGGTGCTTCTTGTGATTGCCGTGGCTGGCGCCCTGTCCCTTGAAGTTGTGGCGCTTCATCGCGCCGGCGAAGCCCTTGCCCTTGGAGATCGCGGTGGCGTCTACCACCTCGCCGGCCTGGAGGAGGTCGGCGGTCAGCTGCTGTCCGACCTCGTACTCGGAGGCGTCGTCCAGTCGCAGCTCGACCAGCCTCCGGCCCGGATCCACTCCGGCCTGCTCGTAGTGACCCCGCTCGGGCTTGGTCAGGGCATTGCTCCGGCGGTGGCCCCAGGTCACCTGCAGGGCCGAGTAGCCCTCACGCTCGGGGGTCTTGATCTGGACGATGCGGACCGGCGAGACGCGCAGCACTGTCACCGGGATCGCCCGGTGCTGCTCGTCCCAGATCTGGGTCATCCCAACCTTCTCACCCACGATGGCCTTGCTCGCCACTGGAGCTTCTCCGTCTCGACGTCCTGCTCGGTGCCGTCCGGCGCCGAGGCACTGCTCGTGCATCTCGTGTCGTGTTGCCTGCTGTGCCCGCGGGACCGTCCGGCCGGGCAGCGGTGCTCCCCGCCGGGCTGGAGCTCCCTCCGGAGACCCGCACCCGGTACCCCCGGCCCGACCAGGACCGGATCTACCGACCCCGGTCGCTCGCACGCAGACGCTCCGCTCGGATCAACCCGAGCGGAGCGCTCGCCTGGTTTGGCCCGAGGTCCCCACCGTCAGGCAGGCGCTCGGACACGTCCCATTCGCATGGTGCCCAAAATCGGGCCGACCGGACACTCTATACCATCCCGACCCGGCCCACCAGGCCCGGTCGGGGCTCCGGAACGGCTGCAGGAAAGGCGGGTGAAGGCTCCGGGAGTTCGGCTCTAGACGGTCTGGATCTTGATCTCGATGTCCACCCCGGCCGGAAGGTCGAGCCGCTGGAGCGAGTCGACGGTCTTCGGGGTGTGCTCGACGATGTCCACCAGGCGCTTGTGCACACGCATCTCGAAGTGCTCCCGGCTGTCCTTGTACTTGTGGGGCGAACGGATCACCGTGTAGCGGTGCTTCTCGGTTGGCAGTGGCACCGGTCCGAGGACCTTGGCCTGGGTGCGGAGCACCGTCTGCACGATCTTCTCGGTCGACTGGTCGAGGATCTCGTGGTCGTATGCCTTGAGGCGGATCCGGATCTTCTGGCGTGGGCCTTCTGCGGCCATGTGACTGGGTCCTCTCGTGGGTGGGCGGGCGACGGTGCGGTTATTCGAGGATCTTGGTGACCCGGCCCGACGCCACCGTGCGGCCACCCTCGCGGATGGCGAACCGCAGCCCCTCGTCCATGGCGATCGGCTTGCCCAGCTCGACGGTCATGTCCGTGTTGTCGCCTGGCATGACCATCTCGGTCCCCTCGGGCAGGGAGATGGTGCCCGTGACGTCGGTGGTCCGGAAGTAGAACTGCGGCCGGTAGTTGGTGAAGAACGGCTTGTGACGCCCGCCCTCGTCCTTGTTGAGCACGTAGACGGTCGCCTCGAATTTGGTGTGCGGGGTGATGGAGCCGGGCTTGCACAGGACCTGCCCGCGTTCGACCTCCTCCTTCTTGGTGCCGCGGAGCAGGGCTCCGACGTTGTCGCCGGCCCGCCCCTCGTCGAGCAGCTTCCGGAACATCTCGATGCCGGTCACCACGGTCTTCTGGGTGTCGCGCAGGCCGACGATCTCGACCTCCTCGCCCACCTTGACGATCCCCTGCTCGATCTTGCCGGTGACCACGGTGCCGCGCCCGGTGATCGACATGACGTCCTCGATCGACATGAGGAACGGCTTCTCGACGTCACGGATCGGCTCGGGGATGTAGGAGTCGACGGCCTCCATCAATTCGGTGATCTTGGTTGCCCACTCGGCGTCGCCCTCCAGGGCCTTCAGCGCGCTCACCCGGATGATCGGCGTGTCATCGCCGGGGAACTCGTACTCGTTGAGCAGCTCCCGCACCTCGAGCTCGACCAGGTCGAGCAGCTCCTCGTCGTCGACCGTGTCGGCCTTGTTGAGGGCGACCACGATGTAGGGCACGCCGACCTGACGGGCGAGCAGCACATGCTCACGGGTCTGGGGCATCGGGCCGTCGGCGGCGGACACGACCAGGATGGCCCCGTCCACCTGGGCGGCACCGGTGATCATGTTCTTGATGTAGTCGGCGTGGCCGGGCATGTCCACGTGGGCGTAGTGCCGGTTCGGCGTCTCGTACTCGACGTGGGCGATGGAGATGGTGATGCCGCGCTGCTTCTCCTCCGGTGCCTTGTCGATCTGGTCGAAGGGGGTGAACGACGTGCTCGGGTCGTTGTCGTGGAGGACCTTGGTGATGGCCGCGGTGAGCGTGGTCTTCCCGTGGTCGATGTGTCCCATCGTCCCGACGTTGACGTGGGGCTTTGTGCGCTCGAACTTCTGCTTGGCCATGGCTGGGGCGGTGCTCCCTGATCTCGGACGGTACCCCCTCGGGCCCGCCACGACGGAGGCGGCTGCCTCCGTCCTTCTTCGTACTGGTGGTGCTTCGTGTGCTGATTTGGTGCTGGTAATGAAAACGACCGGATGAGACGGTGCGTACGGACCGAGGGACCCGGCCCGCCACTCCTGCTCTGTCCCGCCTACTCTCCGCGCGCCTTGGCGATGATCTCCTTGGCGATCGACTCGGGGACCTCGCTGTAGGCGTGGAACTGCATCGAGTACGTGGCCCGCCCCTGAGTGCGCGAGCGCAGGTCGGTAGCGTAGCCGAACATGTCGCTCAGGGGTACCTGCGCCCGGATGATGTGGCTGCTGCCCCGCTGCTCCATGCCTTCGACCTTGCCCCGGCGTGACGACAGATCGCCGATCACGTCCCCCATGTACTCCTCGGGAGTGGTGACCTCGACCGCCATCACCGGCTCCAGCAGGACCGGGTCGGCAAGCTGAGCGGCCTTCTTGATGGCCATCGATCCGGCGATCTTGAAGGCCATCTCGGAGGAGTCCACGTCGTGGTACGAGCCGTAGGTAAGGGTTACCTTGATGTCGACGGTCGGATAGCCGGCGAGCACGCCCGAGGTGATCGACTCCTGGATCCCCTGGTCGACCGAGGGGATGTACTCCTTCGGGATCACCCCGCCGGTGATCTTGTCCTCGAACTCGTAGCCGCCCCCGGGGCCGGTCGGCTCGAGGGAGATCACCACGTGGCCGTACTGGCCCCTGCCGCCGGTCTGGCGGACGTACTTCATCTCCACCTTCTCGACCTTCTTGCGAACCGTCTCACGGTAGGCCACCTGGGGCTTGCCGACGTTGGCGTCGACGTTGAACTCGCGGAGCATCCGGTCGACCAGCACTTCGAGGTGGAGCTCGCCCATCCCGGAGATGACCGTCTGGCCGGTCTCCTCGTCCGATTGGACCCGGAACGTCGGGTCCTCCTCGGAGAGCGAGAAAAGGGCCTTCGACAGCTTGTCCTGGTCGGCCTTGGTCTTCGGCTCGACGGCGACGTGGATGACCGGCTCGGGGAAGGTGAGCGACTCCAGGATGACCTGGTCGTCGGGGTCGCAGAGGGTGTCCCCGGTCGTGGTCTGCTTGAGGCCCACCGCGGCCACGATGTCGCCGGCGAAGACGGCGTCGAGGTCTTCACGGGAGTTGGCGTGCATCTGGAGGAGCCGGCCGACCCGCTCCTTGCGGTCCTTGGTCGAATTGAGCACCCCTGAGCCCTTGGTCAGGGTGCCCGAGTAGACCCGGAGGTAGGTGAGCTTGCCCACGTAGGGGTCGGTCATGATCTTGAAGGCCAGCGCCGAGAACGGCGCCGAGTCGTCGGCGGGACGCTCGACGGTCACCCCCTCCTTGCGCGGAACGGTGCCCATGGTCGGGGGAATGTCGAGCGGGCTCGGCAGGTAGTCGACCACCGCGTCGAGCATGGGCTGGACGCCCTTGTTCTTGAAGGCGGAGCCGCAGAGAATGGGAACCGCATGGTTGCCCAGGGTCACCGTGCGCAGGGCGCGGGAGATGTCCTCGGGGGTGATCTCCTCCTCGCCCAGGTACTTCTCCATGATGATGTCGTCGTGGTTGGAGACCACGTCGATGAGGGCCGCGTGGGCGGCCTCGGCGGCCTGGCGGAGGTCGGCCGGGATCTCCTCCTCGGTCCACTCCTCGCCCATCCCGTCGTCCCAGACGAGGGCGCGCATCCGCACCAGGTCGATCACCCCGCGGAAGGCACCCTCGGAGCCGATGGGCAGCTGGACCACAGCGACCATGGCGTCGAGGCGGTCCCGGATCATCTCGACGCACTGGTCGAAGTCCGCCCCGGTCCGGTCCATCTTGTTGACGAAGCAGATCCTCGGGACCCCGTACTTGTTGGCCTGGCGCCAGACGGTCTCGGTCTGGGGCTCCACGCCGGCCACCGCGTCGAACACCGCGACCGCGCCGTCGAGTACCCGCAGGGAGCGCTCGACCTCGACGGTGAAGTCGACGTGGCCGGGGGTATCGATGATGTTGATCAGAGTGCCGTTCCACATCGTGGTCGTGGCGGCCGAGGTGATGGTGATGCCCCGCTCCTGCTCCTGGACCATCCAGTCCATGGTGGCCGCCCCCTCGTGGACCTCCCCGATCTTGTAGTTCTTCCCGGTGTAGTAGAGGATCCGCTCGGTGGTGGTGGTCTTGCCCGCGTCGATATGGGCCATGATCCCGATGTTGCGGGTTCTGGCAAGCGGGTGGTTTCGGGTCGGGTTTTCAGCCATGGTCGATCAGCTCTCGGATGTGTTCTTCTGGTGCGCTGGGGTCAGGGTCGGGCCCGGAGGCCCCACGCCTACCAGCGGTAGTGGGCGAAGGCCTTGTTGGACTCGGCCATCTTGTGCAGGTCCTCGCGGCGCTTTGCCGCCGCCCCGATGCCGTTCGCCGCGTCCCGGATCTCGTTGGAGAGCCGCTCGGCCATGGTCTTCTCCCGGCGCTGCTGGGAGTAGCCGACCAGCCAGCGGATGGACAGCGTGGTCGCCCGGCGTGGACGGACCTCGACGGGGACCTGGTAGGTGGCACCACCGACCCTCCGGCTCCGGACCTCGAGCTCGGGGCGGGTGTTCTCCACCGCCTTCTTCAGCACCGACACCGGGTCGTTGCCGCTCTTCTCGCTGACGTCGGCGAGCGCGTCGTAGACGATGCGCTCGGCCAGGGTCCGCTTCCCCCGGCTCAGCACCCGGTTGACCACCTGGGTGACCAGCACCGAGTGGTAGACCGGATCGGGCATCAACTCACGCCGGACAGCGGGACCTTTGCGGGGCATGTCAGGACTCCTTCTTGGCGCCGTAGCGGCTGCGCGCCTGGTTCCGCTCCCTGACCCCGGACGCGTCGAGGGTGCCCCGGATCACCTTGTAGCGCACGCCCGGGAGGTCCTTGACCCGCCCGCCCCGGACCAGCACGATCGAGTGCTCCTGCAGATTGTGGCCCTCCCCGGGAATGTACGCGGTGACCTCGAGGCCGCTGGTCAGCCGCACCCGGGCGACCTTCCGCAGGGCCGAGTTCGGCTTCTTCGGGGTGTGGGTGTAGACGCGGGTGCACACGCCCCGGCGCTGGGGGGCGCCACGGAGCGCCGGAGTCTTCGACTTGGTCGGCTTGGTGGCCCGGCCGTAGCGGACGAGCTGGGAAATCGTGGGCACGCGTGACCTCTAGGTTTTGGACTGCGGGGACATCTCAGGACTCGGCTCTCCGGCAGGACTGCGCAGCGGCACTGCACCGACCAACCTGCACGGGTGACCTGCACACGGGCACGGCGCACCGATCGGCGCGCAGCCCTGAGGAACCCATGGTACGGCATCCCCTGCCACCGGGCAAGTGCACCCTGCCCGGACGCGGGTTCCGGGGACGGCGCACCGTCCCGGCCGGACGGGTGAGCGAGAGCCGGGGCCCGTCGCGCACCCCGGCGCTCAGGCCCCGGCCTCCAGTGTACCGTCGGCCACCGCCGGCGCGTCCGGACCCCCGAAGTCCGACGACGCGCCGGGCAGGTCGTCCCCCGAGGGGACCGCACCCAGCCAGCTCGCGTCGATGTCCGAGTTGAACGCACCCAGCGTGCCGTCGCCGCCGGTGTCCCGGAGCCAGGCGGCCAGGTCCTCGGTGCCGGCGTCGCCCTGCGAGCCGAGGGCCCAGAAGGGCATGGCCTCTGCTCCGGGCATCTCCAGGGTGATGTCCCGGTACCGGTCCATGCCGGTGCCGGCCGGGATCAGCTTGCCGATGATGATGTTCTCCTTGAGACCGAACAGCTGATCCGACTTGCCTTCGATGGCGGCCTCGGTGAGCACCCGGGTCGTCTCCTGGAAGGAGGCGGCCGAGAGCCAGCTGTCGGTGGCCAGCGAGGCCTTGGTGATCCCCATCAGCTCGGGACGGCCTTCGGCGGGCCGCAAGCCGTCCTGGACCAGCTGGCGGTTGACCTCGGCATAGGAGCGGCTGTCCACCCGCTCGCCGGGCAGGAACGAGGCGTTGCCCGGCTCGGCGACCAGGACCCGGCGGAGCATCTGGCGCACGATGAGCTCGATGTGCTTGTCGTGGATCGAGACCCCCTGGTCCCGGTAGACCTTCTGGACCTCTTCGACCAGGTACTGCTGGGTCTCGCGGATGCCCTTGACCTCGAGCAGCTCCTTCGGGTCCTTCGGGCCCTCGACCAGCGCGTCCCCGGCTGCGACCTCCTGGCCGTCGGCGACCTCGAGGTGGGCCCGCTGGGCGAGCAGCACGGAGTGCTCCTCGCCGTCGTCGGCCACGACGGTCACGTGTCGGCCGGACTCGTCCTCTTCCACCCGGACCACGCCGGAGTGGCGGGCCAGGACGGCGGCGCCCTTCGGGGTGCGGGCCTCGAAGAGCTCGACGACCCGGGGAAGCCCGTGGGTGATGTCCTCACCGACGATGCCGCCGGTGTGGAAGGTCCGCATGGTCAGCTGGGTCCCCGGCTCGCCGATGGACTGAGCGGCGATGACCCCGACCGCCTCACCCAGCTCGATCATCTCGCCGGTGGCCAACGAGAGGCCGTAGCAGGCTGCACAGATCCCCTGCTCGGCTTCGCAGGTCAGCACCGAACGGGTGCGGATCCGGTCTGTGGCCGGGTCGTCCCGCAGCCGGGACACGATCTCGTCGGTCAGCACGCTGCCCGCCTCGAGCGTCGTCCCGTCCGAGAGGGTGACCGGCTCGGTGGTGATCCGTCCGGTGGCCCGGGTCTCCAGGTAGGAGCGGGTCCCGGCCCCGTCCGGGACCACTCCCTCGATCCAGATTCCCCGGGTCGAACCGCAGTCCTCCTCGCGGACGATGAGCTCCTGGGCCACGTCCACCAGCCGGCGGGTGAGGTACCCCGAGTCGGCGGTGCGGAGCGCGGTGTCGGCGAGGCCCTTGCGGGCGCCGTGGGTCGAGATGAAGTACTCGAGGACGGACAGGCCCTCGCGGAACGAGGACTTGATGGGCCGCGGGATCATCTCGCCCCGCGGATTGGACACGAGGCCCTTCATGCCGGCGATCTGGCGGATCTGCTGGCTGTTCCCCCGGGCCCCGGAGTCGACCATCATGTCGATCGGGTTGAAGGCGATCTCGGAGAGCGACTTCTCCATCGCCTTGCCGACCTCTGAGTTGGCCGACGTCCAGATCTCGATCTCCTTCTGGCGCCGCTCGTCGTCGGTGATGATGCCGCGCTTGAACTGGGCCTCGGCCTTCTCCGCCTCCTTCTCGTACCGGTCGAGGATGGACTGCTTGTCCGGAGGGGTCACCACGTCGTTGATCGAGATGGTCAGGCCGGACTGGGCGCCGTAGCGGAACCCGAGTGCCTTGATCCGGTCGAGGCTCGCCGCGACCTCGCGCTTCGGGAAGCCGGCCGCGACCTCTTCCACGATGGTCCCGATGGCGGTGTTGCGCTTGCCGACGATGTCGTTGATGTAGCGGTACCCGTCGGGCAGGGCGGTGTTGAAGAACAGCCGCCCGGCGGTGGTCTCGATCTCGATCCGGTCGTCCCCGTCGGAGTCGACCGGGTTGCCCTCCTCGTCGAGGGGGTGACCGCCCGCTCTCGCGATCGACAGAGCCAGGTGGGAGCCGGGCTGGGGGCGGAGCACGATCTTGGCCTGGAGTGCGATGTCACCGGCGTCGAAGGCGGTCTCGACCTCGTAGTCGTGCCGGAAGACCCGACCCTCGCCCTTCGCCCCGTCGACCAGCTGGGTCAGGTAGTAGATGCCGAAGACCATGTCCTGGGTGGGCACGGTGATCGGGCGCCCGGTGGCCGGGGAGAGGATGTTGTTGGACGAGAGCATCAGCACCCGGGCCTCGGCCTGGGCCTCGGCCGAGAGCGGAAGGTGGACGGCCATCTGGTCGCCGTCGAAGTCGGCGTTGAACGCGGTGCAGACCAGCGGGTGGACCTGGATGGCCTTGCCCTCGACCAGTACCGGCTCGAACGCCTGGATGCCCAGCCGGTGGAGGGTCGGCGCCCGGTTCAACAGCACCGGGTGCTCCTTGATGACCCCTTCCAGCACGTCCCAGACCTGCGGGCGCCGGCGCTCGACCATCCGCTTGGCGGACTTGATGTTCTGGGCGTACTCGGCGTCCACCAGGCGCTTCATCACGAACGGCTTGAACAGCTCGAGAGCCATCAGCTTGGGCAGGCCGCACTGGTGCAACTGGAGGGTCGGGCCGATCACGATGACCGAACGGC
Source organism: uncultured Acidimicrobiaceae bacterium (assembly GCA_963769775.1). GTDB lineage: Bacteria > Actinomycetota > Acidimicrobiia > Acidimicrobiales > RAAP-2 > Bog-756. The sequence continues at coordinate 447,271 of CAVYNC010000003.1, forward strand.
CCGAGTAGTCGACGCGCTTGCCGAGCAGGTTCTGGCGGAACCGCCCCTGCTTGCCCTTCAGCATGTCCGAGAGGCTCTTCAGCGGGCGGTTGCCCGGCCCGGTGACCGGGCGTCCGCGGCGGCCGTTGTCGAAGAGGGCGTCGACGGCCTCCTGGAGCATGCGCTTCTCGTTGTTGATGATGATCTCGGGCGCGCCGAGGTCGAGGAGCCGCTTGAGCCGGTTGTTCCGGTTGATCACCCGGCGGTAGAGGTCGTTGAGGTCGGACGTGGCGAACCGGCCGCCGTCCAGCTGGACCATCGGGCGGAGGTCCGGCGGGATGACCGGGACCGAGTCGAGGATCATCGCCCGGGGGTCGTTGATCCGGCGGCCGTTCTCGTCGCGCCGGTTGAAGGCGGTGACGATCTTGAGGCGCTTGATGACCTTCTGGCGGCGCTGGGCCGAGAGGGGCTTGCGCCCGTCTGCGGCGTCGATCATCTCGCGCAGCTTGATCTCTTCTGCGTCGAGGTCGATCCGGTCGATGAGCCGGGAGATGGTCTCCGCGCCCATGCCTCCCTCGAAGTAGTCCTCGTAGCGGATGCGCAGCTCGCGCCAGAGCAGCTCGTCCTCGAGGATCTTGCGGGAGTGGAGGGACTTGAACTCGTCGAAGGAGCGCTGGGCCAGCTCGATCTCGCTCTGGTAGCGCTCGCGCACCGACCCGATCTCCTTGTCCACCAGACGCTGGCGGGCCTTGATCTCGGCATCCTTCGCCCCGGACTTCTCCAGGTCGGCGAGCTCGGCCTCGAGCGCCTTGAACCGCCGGTCGATGTCCAGGTCGCGCTTCTTCTCGATGTCGGCGATCTCGACCCGCAACTCGGCCTCGAGATCGGGCAGGTCCTCGTGGCGCTTGGCCTCGTCGACCCAGGTGACCAGGTTGGCGGCGAAGTAGATGACCTTCTCCAGCTGCTTCGCCTTGAGCTCCTCACGGGCCTCGGTGCCCATGAGGAGGTAGGCCAGCCAGCTACGGGTGCCGCGCAGGTACCAGATGTGGACGACCGGCGCGGCCAGCTCGATGTGGCCCATCCGCTCGCGACGGACCTTGGACCGGGTGACCTCCACGCCGCAGCGCTCGCAGATGATGCCGCGGAAGCGGACCCGCTTGTACTTGCCGCAGTAGCACTCCCAGTCCTTGGTCGGACCGAAGATCTTCTCGCAGAACAGGCCGTCCTTCTCCGGGCGGAGGGTGCGGTAGTTGATCGTCTCGGGCTTCTTGACCTCGCCGTTGGACCATCCCCTGATCGAGTCGGCGGTGGCCAATCCGATCCTCAGCTGGTCGAAATCATTGACATCCAACATCAGAACCCTCTTTCTGCGGCACGCCTGGCGTCTTCCTCGTCCGATCCGCGCTCGGGTCGACTGATGTCGATCCCGAGCTCCTCGGCCGTGCGGAAGACGTCCTCGTCCAGCTCACGCATCTCGATCTCCTCGCCGCCGGGCGCCAGGACCTCCACATCCAGGCAGAGCGACTGCATCTCCTTGATGAGCACCTTGAAGCTCTCCGGGATCCCCGGCTCGGGGATGTTCTCCCCCTTCACGATCGCCTCGTAGACCTTCACCCGGCCGAGCACGTCGTCGGACTTGATGGTCAGCAGCTCCTGGAGGGCGTAGGCGGCGCCGAACGCCTCGAGCGCCCAGACCTCCATCTCCCCGAATCGCTGGCCGCCGAACTGGGCCTTTCCGCCGAGCGGCTGCTGGGTGATCATCGAGTACGGGCCGGTGGAGCGGGCATGGATCTTGTCGTCCACCAGGTGGTGGAGCTTCAGGATGTAGACATAGCCGACCGAGACCGGATTGTCGTAGGCCTCGCCGGTGCGGCCGTTCCACAGCTGCGACTTCCCGTCGTCGGTCACCTGGACGGCGCCGTCGGCGCCATCCGGATTGAGCCGGCGGAAGATCTGCTGGATGGTCGGGTGGCGGCCGGCGTCGTCCTCCTCGTCCCAGTGGGCGCCGTCGAACACCGGCGTCGACACCCACACGGCCGGGTCGGTCCGGGGACGGGTCTTGGTCTCGGTACCCCGCAACGGGGTCGTGGCGAGGTCGCCGGCGCCCTCCCAGCCCCAGCGGGCCGCGTAGCCCAGGTGCGACTCGAGCACCTGGCCGACGTTCATCCGGCTGGGCACGCCCAGCGGATTGAGGATGATGTCGACCGGGGTGCCGTCGGCCTGGAACGGCATGTCCTCGATGGGGAGGATCTTCGAGATGACCCCCTTGTTCCCGTGCCGGCCGGCGAGCTTGTCGCCCTCGGAGATCTTGCGCTTCTGGGCCACGTAGACCCGGACCAGCTGCTCGACCCCCGGTGGGAGCTCGTGGGCGTCGTCGCGGGAGAAGACCCGGACGTCGATGACCGTGCCCTGCTCGCCGTGGGGCACCTTGAGGGAGGTGTCCCGGACCTCGCGGGCCTTCTCGCCGAAGATGGCCCGCAGCAGCCGCTCTTCGGGGGTCTGCTCGGTCTCACCCTTCGGGGTGACCTTGCCGACCAGCACGTCGCCGGGGCCGACCTCGGCCCCGATCCGGATGATGCCCCGCTCGTCGAGGTCGGCGAGGATCTCCTCGGAGAGGTTGGGGATGTCCCGGGTGATCTCCTCGGCGCCCAGCTTGGTGTCGCGGGCGTCGACCTCGTGCTCCTCGATGTGGATCGAGGTGAGTACGTCGTCCTTGACCAGGCGCTCGGAGAGGATGATGGCGTCCTCGTAGTTGTAGCCCTCCCACGGCATGAAGGCCACCAGCAGGTTCTTGCCGAGCGCGAGCTCACCGTTGTGGGTGGCCGGCCCGTCGGCCAGCACGTCCCCGAGCGAGACGCTCTGGCCCTCGTCGACGATGACCTTCTGGTTGATGGCCGTGTTCTGGTTGGAGCGGCGGAACTTGGCGAGGCGGTAGACCTTCCGGCCCAGCACGCGGCCGGCGCGGTCCTTGGCTCCGGCCTTGTACTCGACGGTGATCTGGTCGCCGGAGACGTCGACGACCGTGCCGTCACCCTCCGCCATGACCACGTCCCCGGCGTCACGGGCGGCGCGCGCCTCGACACCGGTGCCGATGTAGGGGGCCTCGGGGACGACCAGCGGGACGGCCTGCTTCTGCATGTTGGCGCCCATCAGGGCCCGGTTTGCGTCATCGTGCTCGACGAAGGGGATCAGGGCGGTCGAGACCGAGACGATCTGCTTCGGCGAGACGTCCATCAGGTCGACCTCCGCCGGGGGGACGAAGTCGATCTCCGAGGTGGTGCCGTACGAGGTGGTGGCGGCGCCGACACGCACGCCGGTCCCCTGGGGGCCGCGGCGCACGAGCACCTTCTCCTCGGCGAAGCGTCCGTTGGCGTCGAGGGCGGCCGAGGCCTGGGCGATGACGTGCTCCTCCTCCTCGTCTGCCGCCAGGTAGGTGACCTCCTCGGTCACCTGGCCGTCGACCACCTTGCGGTATGGCGTCTCGATGAAGCCGTACTCGTTCACCCGGGCATAGGTGGCCAGTGACCCGATCAGGCCGATATTCGGTCCCTCCGGGGTCTCGATCGGGCACATCCGGCCGTAGTGGGAGGTGTGGACGTCGCGGACCTCGAAACCGGCCCGCTCCCGCGAGAGGCCGCCCGGGCCGAGGGCCGAGAGGCGCCGCTTGTGGGCAAGGCCCGAGAGCGGATTGTTCTGGTCCATGAACTGGCTCAGCTGGCTGGTGCCGAAGAACTCCTTGACCGCGGCGACCACCGGCCGGATGTTGATCAGGGTCTGCGGGGTGATCGCCTCGACGTCCTGGGTGGTCATCCGCTCGCGGACGACCCGCTCCATCCGGGACAGGCCGACCCGGACCTGGTTCTGGATGAGCTCGCCGACCGAGCGGATCCGCCGGTTGGCGAAGTGGTCCTGGTCGTCGATCCGGTAGGTCGACTCCCCGTCGGCCATGTGCTTGGCCAGGTGGAGCATGTAGGTGGCCGATGCCAGGATCTCCGAGGGGCTCAGCACGCCCTGGGTCGGGGAGGGGCGCTCGAGGTCGATCTGCAGGAGGTCGGAGATCCGCTCGATCTCCGGGCCCAGCTTGCGGTTGAGCTTGTAGCGGCCGACCCGGGTCAGGTCGTAGCGCTTGGGGTTGAAGAAGGCGTTCTCGAAGTACTGCCGCGCCGCGTCGACCGAGAGCGGCTCCCCAGGACGGGCGCGCTTGTAGATCTCGAGCAGGGCCTCTTCGCGGGTCGGTGCGAGGTTCTGCTCCTTCTCCCACTGGCCCTCGAGGAAGTCGAAGTGGCGGACGAACCGCTCGAGGAAGGCCTGGTCCTCGTAGCCGAGGGCGCGCAGCAGCACGAACAGGGAGAGCCGGCGCTTGCGGGCCACCCGGCAGCCGGCGGTGACGTCCTTGCCCGGCTTGGCCTCGACGTCGAACTCGATCCACTCACCCCGGTAGGGATGGATGGTGCCGGTGAAGACGGTCTTGGCGTCACGACCCGGCTGGAAGATGACCCCCGGAGAACGGACCAGCTGGCTGACCACCACCCGCTCTGTGCCGTTGACGATGAAGGTGCCCTTGTCGGTCATGACGGGGAAGTCCCCCATGAAGACCGTCTGCTCCTTGATCTCGCCGGTGCCGGCATTCATGAACCGGGCGCGCACGAAGACGGGCGCGGCGTAGGTCATGTCCTTCTCTTTGCACTCCTCCACCGAGAACTTGGGTGGAGGACGGAGGTCAGGGTCGCTCGGGTCGAACTCGAGCTCGAGGCTCAGCTGGCCGGTGAAGTCCTCGATCGGGCTGATGTCGTCGAAGGTCTCGGCCAGTCCCCGGTCCAGGAACCACTGGAAGGAGTCACGTTGGATGGCGACCAGATCCGGCAGTGGCAGGGCCTCGTCGATGTTGGCAAACGAAAATCGTTCCGGGCTTTTGGACCGTGTAGGCAACGGCCTACTCCTCCCAGTTGCAAGGCGAATGGGGCAGGGGCGGGGTACTGCGGTGATGCGGGCTGCGGAAGTGGCAGGTCTCGGGGAGAGCTGATGGGTCGACAGCTGCCGCCGGTGCAGTCGTCGGGGGCGCCAGGGCGCGCGTCAATCAGCCAAGACACGGAGGGAGGCGACAGGAGCGGGCACGGCAACCAGCAAGCATAACCGGAAGCGCACGAGACCACAACCCATGGGGGCGCGTGTCCACGCCGGGCCCGGCCAGGGTAGGAGACCCGGACCCGGTCGTCAAGGATCGGGGGCCGTGCCCCCCACGGGCGCCTACTTGAGCTCGACTGTGGCCCCGGCCCCCTCGAGCTGGGCCTTCGCCTTCTCGGCGTCGTCCTTGTTGACCTTCTCGAGCACGGGCTTCGGGGCGCCGTCCACGAGGTCCTTGGCCTCTTTCAGGCCGAGGCTGGTCAGTGACCGGACCTCCTTGATGACCTGGATCTTCTTGTCCCCGGCGCCGGTCAGGATGACGTCGAATTCGCTCTGCTCCTCCTCGGCGGCATCGGCCCCGCCGGGCGCGCCGGCTGCGGGGGCGGCGGCCACGGCCACCGGGGCGGCCGCGGTCACGCCGAACCGCTCCTCGAACTCCTTCAGTAACTCGCTGAGCTCGAGCACGGACAGCTCGGCGATGCCGTCCAGGATCTGGTCTTTGGTCAGGGTTCCAGCCATCGGGGTCACTCCTTCGTTTCTCTTCTTCTTCGGTGTCTGTCGTTGGTGGTGGGTCGGTGGGATCGGTCTTGTCGTGCTACTCGGCGGGGGCGGTGGGCTCCGTCTCCGCGGTAGCGGCGGCCTCCGGCTCGGCGGTAGCGGCGGCCTCCGGCTCGGCGGTAGCGGCGGCCTCCGGCTCGGCGGTAGCGGCGGCCTCCGGCTCGGCGGTGGCGGCGGCCTCCGGCTCGGCGGTGGCGGCGGCCTCCGGCTCGGCGGTAGCGGCGGCCTCCGGCTCGGCAGTGGCGGCGGCCTCCGGCTCGGCAGTGGCGGCGGGCTCCGGCTCGGCGGCCCGGCGCTGGTCGAGCAGGGCCGAGATGCCGAAGGCCAGGTTCTGCGGGAGCGCCTGGACGAGGCCTGCCAGCTGCCGGAGGGGAGCGGCCAGCGCGCCGGCGAACTGGGCCAGGAGGGTGTCGCGCGACGGGAGGTCGGCCAGGAGGTTGATCTCCGAGGCGGAGAGCACGCCGCCCCGACGACGCCGCCTTTGACGATCAGGCTGGGATTGGCCCTGGCGAAGTCCCGCAGGGCCTTGGCCACCGCGCTCACGTCGCCCTGGACGAAGGCGATGGCGGTCGGGCCGGTGAGCAGGTCGTGCATCCCGGCCTGGGGCCTGCCTGCAACGGCGAGCCGCACCAGGGTGTTCTTGTAGATCTTGTAGTCGCCACCGGCTGCTGCCAGCTCACGGCGGAGCTCGGCCAACTGGGCCACGGTGAGGCCGCGGTACTCGGTCAGCAGGGCGCCGTCGGCGGCTTCGAGGCGGTCGCGCACCTCGTTGACGACGGCGACCTTCTCGGCCCTCGGATTGTCCATCGTGCCTCCACCGAGCCACGCTCGGGTTCGGGCCGTAGACACCAGCGAGTGGCAGCGCACGAGCACCAGGTGCTCGGAGCGGAATGCCTCATCAGGCGGACCCGATCGGGTCCCTTCGGTACCGGGTGGCCGGTACACCGGAGGTCTACGGCAGTTCTGTAGATCTGGAAAGCAGGGAGACCCTAGTCCAGTGGGCCGGCCACAGCCAGCCGGCGGGTGGGTCAGGCGGTGGCCGGCAGCTCCTCGTCGACCCTGCGGGCCAGCAGGGGATCGATATGGACGCCGGGGCCCATGGTCGAAGAGAGGGTGACGGCGCGGACGTACTTGCCCTTGGCCGAGGCCGGCTTGGCCCGGTGGATCTCGTCCATCACGGCGTGGATGTTCTCGAGAAGCTGGGCGTGCTCGAACGAGGCCTTGCCCACCCGGATGTGGATGTTGCCGACCTTGTCGGTGCGGTACTCGACCCGGCCGCCCTTGAACTCGAGGACGGCCCGCTCGACGTCGTCGGTGACGGTGCCCGTCTTCGGGTTGGGCATGAGGCCGCGCGGGCCGAGCACCCGTCCGAGCGTCCCGACCTGGCCCATCAGGTCCGGGGTGGCGATGGCGATGTCGAAGTCGAGGAAGCCCTCATTGGCCACCCTGGCCACCAGGTCGTCGGCGCCGACCACGTCGGCTCCCGCCGACCGGGCCTCGGCGGCCTTCTCGCCGGCGGCGAAGACCGCGACCCGGGCCGTTCGGCCGGTGCCGGCCGGCAGCGAGAGGGTGCCCCGGACGATCTGGTCGGCCTTGCGGGGGTCCACCCCGAGGCGGACGGCGAGCTCGACGGTCTCGTCGAACGAGGCCTTGGCCGAAGCCTTGACCAGGTCGACCGCCTCGGTGGCCGAGTAGAGGTGCTGGCGGTCGAACTGCGCGATGCTCGCCGTGTACTTCTTTCCCCTGGACATCTGCGTCCTTTTCTGTGCTCGGCTCGCTCGGGTCGTCCGGCTCAGCCGGCGACGGCGATCCCCATGGACCGGGCGGTGCCGGCGACCTGCCTCTTGGCCGACTCGATGTCGGCCGTGTTGAGGTCGGGCAGCTTGATCGGTGGCGATCTCGGTCGATCTGGGCATCGGTCACCGTGGCCACCTGCTCGCGGCCGGCGGTCGCCGCGCCCTTGTCGATCCCGGCGGCCTGGCGCAGCAGGGCGGCGGCCGGCGGGGTCTTGAGCACGAACGAGAAGGTCCGGTCCTCGTAGATCGAGATCTCGACCGGGATGATCGAGCCCGCCTGCTTCTCGGTGGCGGCGTTGTACTGCTTCACGAAGTCCATGGTCTGGACGCCGTGCGGCCCGAGGGCCGTGCCGACCGGGGGCGCGGGCGTGGCGCCGCCCGCGGGCAGCTGGATCTTCACGACCGCGAGGATCTTCTTCTTCGGGGGCATGGCGTGGTGTCTCCTGTCCGTGTCCGGCCGGTCCTAGAGCTTCGCGACCTGGCTGAATTCGAGCTCGACCGGGGTCTCCCGGCCGAAGATGTTGACCAGCACCTTGAGCTTGAGCTGGTCCTCGTTGATCTCGGCGACCTGGCCGGAGAAGTCGGCGAAGGGGCCTTCCTTGACCCGGACCGTCTCGCCCACCTCGTGCTCGAGGCGGGGGCGGCTCCGCTTGGAGGGGGCCTCGACCCCCTCGACCTTGACCTGCAGGATGCCCTCGACCTCACGGCGGGACAGCGGGGTGGGCTTGGTGCCGGGACCGACGAAGCCGGTGACGCCGGGGGTGTTGCGGATGACCGCCCAGCTGTCGTCGTCCAGCTCGCAGCGGCACAGGAGGTAGCCCGGGAAGACCTTCTTCTGGACGACGACCTTCTTGCCGTTCTTGAACTCGGCGACGTCCTCCATCGGGATGACGACCTCGTAGATGCGGTCCTCCATGCCCATCGAGGCCGTGCGGCTGTGCAGGTTGGACTTGACCTTGTTCTCATAGCCGGCGTAGGTGTGCACCACGTACCAGCGCCCGGGCTGGTCGTAGGGGCTGACGACGAACGGCTCGTCGTCCTCGTCGTCCCCTCGTCGTCGACGCTCGTCTCCGAGCTCGTCGAGCGCCGGTCGGGGACCGTGCCTCGCGTCCGGCGCGGGCGTCTCGTCCTCGGCGGTCGGCGCACCTCGGCCGCCGGGGCCTCGGCGAGCGCGGTCGTGTCCCGACCTCGTCGAGGCTCGGGTCGTCGCCCGTAGGGGGCGGTGGTTCCGTCTTGGGTCACAGTCATACCGATCAGGGCTTGAACAGCCAGAGGACGCCCTTGGCGAAGGCGTAGTTGAGGACGAAGATGAGGACCATCAGCGACAGCAGGGTGACCAGGGTCACCGTGGTGTAGTTGATGACCTCGGACCGGTTGGGCCAGGCCACCTGCCGCAGCTCCGAGCGTACCTCCCGGAGGAACTGGCCGATCCGGAAGGGCTCGCGCTTGACCGGCTTGCGAGGAGGCGCGGCGGTGCGGGTGGGCGCGGCCTCCCCGTCGGGGTCCTGGCCCTGCCGCTGCATCATTCGCTTCTGTTCTCGGTTCACGTGCTGGTTCCTTCGACCACTGTCACAGGTGCAGAGCAGGGCAGGAGGGACTTGAACCCCCAACCTTCGGTTTTGGAGACCGGTGCTCTACCAGTTGAGCTACTGCCCTCTGTCGACCGCCGTGCCGCGACTGGACATCCGATCGCAGGGGCGGCTCTCCAGGCTACCACCGGGGACGGGCCCGCGTCCCAGGCGGGCCCGGCCCGAGCGGCCCGCCCGCGCCGTGCGGCCTAGCGGGTCTCCTTGTGGAGGGTGTGGCGGCGGTCCCACGAGCAGAACTTCTTCATCTCGATCCGCTCGCGGTCGTTCATCTTGTTCTTGGTCGTGATGTAGTTGCGCCGCTTGCACGACTCGCAGGCCAGGGTGACCTGGATCCGCTTCTCGTTCTTTGCCACGGTGACTCCTTCTCCTGCCGGCCGGGGGTCTCCGGCACGAACGTCTGCTCCGATGTGTGCTCTCGATCCCGAACTGGTAGCGGCGGCCGGACTCGAACCGGCGACCCCACGATTATGAGCCGTGTGCTCTAACCAACTGAGCTACGCCGCCATGGGCGAGCCCCCGGTGGGGATTGAACCCACGACCCCCGCCTTACCATGGCGGTGCTCTACCACTGAGCTACAGGGGCAGTGCGGCTCGATCGAGCAGCAGAGAGAAGATCATAGCCACCGTCCAAGGGCCCTGGACAGGCGTCCCGGACCTGTCTACCATCCACGGATGCACGTGCGCCTGGCCGAGCCCACCGATGCCGAGGCGATCCGGCGGATCTACAACGCCGAGGTGGTCGGCTCGACCGCCACCTTCGACCTCCGGCCCGGACACCTGAGGAGCAGGCCGCCTGGATGGCCGAGCACCAGGGCACCTATCCGGTCGTCGTCGCCGTCGACGACGACGGACCGGGTGCTCGGGTTCGGCTCGCTGTCGGCCTACCGGGACCGGCCCTCGTACTCGACGACCGTGGAGAACTCGGTCTACGTGGACGGGACCCACCGGGGCGGCGGGGTGGGCCGGGCGCTCCTCGACGAGCTGGTCCGGCTGGCCACCCGCCACGGGTTCCACTCGATGGTCGCCCGGATCGGCGGGGACAACGCGGCCTCGATCGCGCTCGCACGGGCCTGCGGCTTCGAGCTGGTGGGCGTCGAGCGGGAGATCGGCCGGAAGTTCAACCGGTGGCTCGACGTCGCCGTCCTCCAGCGCATGCTCTGACCGTGCGGACAGTCGGCCGGACGGCTCGGACACGCCCCGGCGCGGGCAGGGACCCAACGGTGGGCTCAGGCCGCGCTGACCGCCGGCTCGGCGGCGGTTGCGACCCGCGACGTCGCCGCGGGGGCCGGACGCCTGTCCCAGGAGGTGACCGGGCACGGTGAGGACGACCAGCAACCAGAGCAGGGTCAGCACGATCAGCAGCGGGTCCCCGTGGAGCAGCGGGGCGAGCAGCGCTGTCCCGCCGGGCAGCTCGATGAAGGCGGTCACCATCGAGAGACCGATGACCAGCGAGCGGAGCCGGCCGAGGGCCACCGGGGCCAGCAGGATCAGGCCCCACGAGAGGTACCAGGGCTGGACCACCGGGCCGAGCAGCACGAAGAGCAGCAGGGTGATCCCGAGGGCCTTGAGGGTACCGATCCGGTCGCTGTTGAGCAGCAGCCAGATCCCCGCTCCCGCTGCGGCCAGCAGCCCGAGGAAGCGGGTGACCGAGAGCACGCCGCCGACGACCGACGCCGAGGTGGACCACGTGGGCGACGCCGGTGACCAGCAGGGCGAGTGCCGTGGTGGGCGACGTCCAGGAGCGCACCACCCCAGGGGTGCCGAGGATGGTGACCCAGCCCCAGCCGAGTCCGCTCACGTAGGAGAAGAAGCCGAGGACGCCGAGCCCGATCAGTCCGGCGGTGACCACCGGCCGGATGCGGTCGCGGGTCGGGACGCCGCTGCCCAGCCAGCTCCAGCCGATGTAGAGGATGCCGATGGCTGCCGGTGCCTTGATCGCCGTGGCCAGGGCGCAGAGCACGACCCCGATGATCGGGCGCTTCTCCTTGGCAGCGGTGAGCCCGGCCACCAGCAGGCCCAGCATGAGGGCGTCGTTGTGGGCGCCGCCGATGAGGTGGAAGATCGTGACCGGATTGAGGACCATCAGGGTGAAGAGCTCGGCCCCGTCCCGGTGGTAGAGGCGGGCCAGCCGGGGCACGCAGGAGGCGATGAGCAGGACCCCGACCAAGGCGAGCAGCCGCAGCAGGACGATGGTGGCCAGCTCGTTGTGGAAGGTGATCCGGGCGAAGAAGCCGTCCAGCTGGAGGAACATCGGGCCGTAGGGGGCCGGCGCGTTGCCCCACAGCGGGTCGACCGGCGCCGTGTAGGAGTTGTTGCCGAGCTCGAACGGACCGTAGAGGTACGGGTTCATGTGCTGGCTGACCATCTCGCCCTGGGCGGCGTACGAATAGGCGTCGCGGCTGAACAGGGGGGCGATGACCAGGATCGGCAGCGACCACAGGGCGAAAACACCCACATCAACTTGGAGACCGAGACGCCCGGGCGACGTCGGTAGAGACGGATCATCGCCCACCAGACCCGCATGAACAGGAGGAGGCCGCCGTAGACGGCGGCGAGCGAGAAGTAGACGCCCCAGCGGCTGGGGGTGGTCGTGGACGGCTCGCCGAAGAACCAGACGCCCGGCATCTCGAGCTTGAAGGGCGAGCTCGGCATCGAGGTGCCGATGGACACGGCCGAGCATGGCCACGAACCCGAGGAGGGCGGGACGGAGGATGAGGCCACGTGGCTCCGGTCCGTCGGCAGGTGCCGGGGTCGCCGCCGGGTCGGAGGCGCCGCGGAGGAGATCGTGGCTCAGGTCGACCAGCTTCACGACCGCCCGGTGGAGCACCGGCGATCCGAGAGCCACCGTGCGAGCGGGCGGTCCAGCCGGTCGGTGCGCCGGGACCCGGGGTGGCCCGCTGCACTGCCGCCCCATTGAGCTCGGATGACATCGGGTCGGGGACTCCTCGGTCGTGCAGTGCTCTGGCCCGGACGGAAGGGTGGAACCCGTCTCACCCGGGGTGCGTGCGCCCCCCCGACAGTGGCGCCCGGTGCTCGGGCTACCCGCGAACGCAATCAATCCGTAACGTCATTGTAACCAGACATGGGGGCTCTGCAAGTGCAGCTCCGAGCGCCCCGGGGGGACGTCTAGCGAGGGAGCCCCGGGAGGAGGGCGCGCGCCGCTCCCACCGGGGCTCCGGGGTGTGGGCCGGGAAGGATTCGAACCTTCGAAGGCAGAACCGGCAGATTTACAGTCTGCTCCCTTTGGCCGCTCGGGCACCGACCCGCAGGCCGGAAGGTTATCGCCTGGTGCGGCGGTACTGTTTCGCCATGCCCACCTTCGACGTCCTCTCCGAGGTCGACATGCAGGAAGTCCGCAACGCGGTGGACCAGGCCAACCGCGAGGCCACCACCCGCTTCGACTTCAAAGGTACCGATTCGGCCATCGAGCTCTCCGACAAGGAGCTCGTCCTGACCTCGTCGACCGACGACCGGTTGCGTGCCCTCTACGGGGTACTCCAGGAGAAGATGGTTCGAGCGCGAGGTCTCGCTCAAATCGTTCGACGTCGGCAAGATCGAAGAGGCCGCCAAGGGCACCGCGCGCCAGCACCTCGGGATCCAGGCGGGCATCTCCGCCGACCACGCAAAGAAGATCAACCGGTTCGTCAAGGACCTCGGGCTGAAGGGCGTTGGCTCCCAGACCCAGGGCGACCGGCTGCGGGTGACCGGCAAGAAGCGGGACGATCTGCAAGCGGTGATCGCCGCGCTCAAAGCGGAGGACTTCGGGATCCCCCTGCAGTTCGAGAACTTCCGCGACTGACCGGTACCGGGCCGCTCCGGACCCGTCGGTGCGCCCCCGTTCAGGAGGTCCGCCGGGAGGCCTTCCAGACCGAAAGGGCCACCACCAGCGTCACCAGTACCGGCATGAGGTAGGCGGCGAAGGTGCGGGCGGCGGGACGCAGGCAGACGAGCGCGACCACGGCGACCACCGCCACCGCACCGACGAACAGCTCCGGGGTGTCGCCGATCAGGAACTCCCACCAGAAGCGCCCGAAGGCCGCCGCCCAGCGGAGCGGCGCCGACCGAGCATCGGGACCGCGGCCCTCACCCATGGGTCGCTCCTCCCGCCGGTGCGAGGCCCTTGTCCCGGGCGGCGGCCCCACCGGCCCTGCGCCGTGTGGCGGTCACCAACGCCCAGGCGACGAGCCCGTACCACCCGACCAGCACCGGGATGGCCAGATCGGAGCCGGGCCAGTCCACATGCACGCCCTCCCCGGCCCAGAAGGTGCCGAAGCTGACCAGCATCAGACCGACGCCCATCTTCATGGCGTTCTCGGGGACCCCGGAGAGCTGCCGGTGCACCGCGAGGCCGACCGCGCAGACCACGACCACGGCCGCGCCGGCTGCGACCGCGGCCAGTCCGAGGCGGTGCGAGGTGGTGCCGAGGGTGAGCACGATGACCACGACCTCGAGGCCCTCGAGGAACACCCCCTTGAAGGCGACGACGAACCCGGTGGCGTCCCGACCCGAGGTCGGTGCGTCGGCGGACAGCTCGGCGACCTGCTCGGCGTAGATGGCGTCCTCGTCGTGCTTCGCCTTGAGCCCGGCCGCCCGCAGCACCGCCTTGCGCAGCCACTGCAGCCCGAAGACGAGCAGCAGTCCACCGACCACCAGCCGCAGCGTCGAGAGCGGGACGTAGTGCACCAGCGCCGGACCCAGCGCGATCACCAGGGCGGCCAGAGCGAGGAGGGCCACCGCAACCCCTTCCAGGGCGGACCGCCAACCGCGGGTCACCCCGACCGCGAGGACGATGGTGAGCGCCTCGACCATCTCGACCGCGCTGGCCAGGAAGACGGCGATCACCAGGACTGCCGATCCGCCGGTTGTGGTGGTGGCGACGCTCAGCACGACGGGGTCGGCTCAGGCCGCTTCGACGAGTTCGTCGAGCTCCTCGAGGGGGTGCACGTGGAACAGGCGGTTGAAGAGCATGAACTTGAGCACCCAGAAGACGCCGAAGGAGACCAGGTTGGCCACCAGGACGAGCACGGTCTGGTCGAAGTGGCTCAGGTTGTGCTCGGTCCCGATGTGGCGGGCGAGCGCGGCGCCGCCGATCGAGACCATGATGCCGATGGCCGACATCGCCCAGAAGGGGACGATCTCCTTGGTCACGTGCGACCGGCCGCCCTTACCCCAGACCCACTTACGGTTGAGGTAGTAGGACGGGACGGTGGCCACCACGTTGGCGAAGACGGTGCTGGCGATCTCCCCCCAGAGGTGGAGGACGCCGAACACGAGCGCCAACACGCCGAAGGAGACGGCGGTCGACACCACAGACACCATCGTGTACTTGAAGAGCCTCCTGGCCTCGGGGGTGTCCCGCTTCTCCCAGAGATGCACCACGCGCAAGGTCAGGCTCGGCATTCGTCCCACCCTAGCCGTCACCCCTCAAATCCAGCAGGTGTAGGCCGGATACGGGTCGCACCCACGGCGCGCAGCACCGCCGGGGTCACGTCGTGGAGGCCGTTCTCAGTCGTGGACGAGGTTGGCCCGGGCGACCTCGCCGAACCAGGTGGCGCTGGGTTTCGGGGTGCGCACGAAGGTCTCCCGGTCGACCCCCACCAGACCGAAGGTCGGGCCGTAGCCGAGGACCCACTCGAAGTTGTCGAGAAGGCTCCAGTAGAAGTACCCGCGGACATCGATGCCCTCGTCGAGGCAGCGCCGCACACCGGCCAGGGCGCGCCTGACGTACTCGATGCGGTGCTCGTCCGCATCGGTCCCGATGCCGTTCTCGGTCACGTACACCGGGAGGCCGCCGGTCACCTCCACCGCCCGGCGGATGGTTGCCCCGAGCGCCTCGGGCCAGAACTCGTACCCCATCTGGGTGGTCCGGACCCCCTCTTCGGGAGCGAGCGCGCCGTCCGGCCCGACCCGCATCCGGGTGTAGGTCTGCACCCCGACGAAATCGTCCCCCCCGGTGGCCTCGAGAAAGGCGTCCTCGTTGGGACGACGGAGCCGCTCGACCCATTCCTCGCCCCCGGGCTGCAGCTGGTAGTCGGTCATCGAGAGAGTCAACCCGACCGGGAATTCCCCCGGACCGGACCGGATGGCCTCGACCGCCTTGCGGTGAGCTGAGACCATCGACGCGTTGACCACGTCCCGGCGGGTGCGATCCCGGACCCGCGGAGGGAAGAGCCCGAGCCGCCACCCCATCGTGGAGACCACGTTGGGTTCGTTCAGAGTGCAGGCCATCCCGATCAGGTCCCCGAGGTGCGCGGTCACCCGTTCGCAGAACCGGGCGAAGCGGTCAGGGGCGTGCAGTGCCTCCCAGGTGCCGGCGGCGGCCAGCCAGCGGGGGTGGGTGAAGTGGTGGAACGTCACGACCGGCAGCACCCCGCGCTCGTGGCAGGCGGCGGCCATCCGGCGGTAGTGGTCGAGTGCGACCCGGGAGAACTCGCCCTCCTCCGGCTCGATGCGGCTCCACTCGAGGGAGAACCGGTAGGCAGACAGGCCGAGGCCCGCGACCAGGGAGATGTCCTCGGTGTAGCGGTTGAACGAATCGCAGGCGTCGCCGCTCACGTCGACGCAGCCCGAGGTGGGGTCGTGCTCCATGACCCACCAGTCGTTGTTGATGTTGCCACCCTCGATCTGGTGGGCCGCGGTGGCCGTCCCCCAGACGAAGCGGTCGGGAAATGCGAGCTCGGGCACGGCCCCACGGTAGCGGGGCGGTGCCCACCCCACCTGGCAGGATGGTGCGGTGAGCGACGCCCTCGAGTTCCTCGTCGACCTTCTCGATCTCGAGCCCATCGAGGTCAACATCTTCCGGGGGGTCAGTCCGAACGAGGACCGCCAGCGGGTCTTCGGGGGTCAGGTTGCCGCACAGTCGCTGATGGCGGCCGGGCGCACCGTCGACGTCGGACGGCGACCCCATTCACTGCACGCGTACTTCCTCCGTCCGGGCGACCCGGACGTCCCCATCCTCTATGAGGTCGACCGCATCCGCGACGGCCGGTCCTTCACCACCCGCCGGGTGGTCGCCATCCAGCACGGGAGGGCGATCTTCAACATGTCGACCTCGTTCCACGTCGACGAGGTGGGCCTCTCCCACCAGTTCCCGATGCCCGAGGTGCCCGACCCCGAGACGCTGGACACGCTGGCCACCCGCCTCGAGCCCTACCGGGACAAGCTGGGCGACTGGTTCGCCCGACCGCACCCGATCGACCAGCGCCACATCGGGCCGCTTCCCTTCGTGCACGGCGCCGGCGAGGAGCCGGCCCAGCGGCTGTGGATCCGGGCGGACGGGACCCTCCCCGCCGACTCCCTGCTGCACGCCTGCATCGCCACCTACGCATCGGACATGTCCCTGTTCGACACCATGCTCGCCCCCCACGAGGTGAGCTGGGACGACGCCGGGTTCATGGGGGCCAGCCTCGACCACTGCATGTGGTTCCACCGACCCTTCCGGGCGGACGAGTGGCTTCTCTACGACATGGACAGCCCGTCGGCTTCGGGTGCCCGGGGCCTGGCCCGGGGCCTCATGTTCGCCCGCACCGGGGAGCTGGTCGTGTCCATGGTCCAGGAGGGCCTGATGCGACTGACCGGGGGTTCCGGAACCGGATGAGCCGCCCTGCGCCGCTGACGTCCGCCGCGGTCAGCGCTCGCCGATGGGCCGGTAGGTGCGCTCCGCCTCGCCGATGTAGAGCTGGCGGGGTCGCACGATCTTGGAGTCCTGGTCGAGCATCTCCTGCCAGTGGGCCAGCCACCCGGTGGTGCGCGGGATGGCGAACAGCACCGGGAACATCTCGAGCGGGAAGCCCATCGCCTGGTAGATGAGGCCCGAGTAGAAGTCCACGTTGGGGTAGAGCTTGCGCGAGGTGAAGTACTCGTCGGACAGCGCGATCTCCTCGAGCTTGAGCGCGATGTCGAGGAGCGGGTTCTTGCCGGTGACCTCGAACACCTGGTCGGCCGTCCGCTTGATGATCTTGGCCCGCGGGTCGTAGCTCTTGTAGACGCGGTGCCCGAAGCCCTGCAGGCGCCCGCCAGATCCCTCCTTGACCGAGGCGATGAAGGGCTCCACGTTCTCGATCGACCCGATCTCGGTCAGCATCCGGATGACCGCCTCGTTGGCACCTCCGTGCCGCGGTCCATAGAGGGCGGCGGCCGCGGCGGCGGTTGCCGAGTAGGGGTCGGCGTGTGACGAGCCGACAACCCGCATGGCCGTGGTCGAACAGTTCTGCTCGTGGTCGGCGTGCAGGATGAAGAGCACGTCGAGAGCGCGGGCGAGGACCGGATCGGCCTCGAAGCGGGGCTCGGCGATCTTCCACATCATGGAGAGGAAGTTCGAGGTGAACGGGAGCGAGTTGTCGGGATAGACGAAGGGCATGCCCACGCTGAACCGGTGTGCGGCGGCCGCCAGGGTGGGCATCTTGGCGATGAGCCGGATGATCTGCTTCTTCCGGGACTCGGTGTCGAAGATGTCCTTCGCGTCGAGGTAGAAGGTCGAGAGGGCGGCCACCGCCGAGACCAACATCCCCATCGGGTGCGCGTCGTAGTGGAACCCCTCGAGGAACCGCTTTCGCACGTTCTCGTGGATGAATGTATGGAGCGTGATCTCGCGCTGCCAGACTTCGTACTCCGCGGCGTTGGGAAGCTCGCCGTTGAGCAGGAGGTAGGCCACCTCCAGGTAGGTCGAGTCCTCGGCCAGCTGCTCGATCGGGTAGCCCCGGTAACGGAGGATGCCCGCCTCGCCGTCGAGGAAGGTCACGGCGCTCTCGCAGGCCGCGGTCGAGACCAGCCCGGGGTCGTAGAACCACACCCCGGGGAGGAGCTTTGCCCACTGTGCCGCAGAGATACCACCGTTCTCGACCGGGATCTCGAGTGACTCACCGGTGCGGTTGTCGGTGATGGTGATGCTCTCGGCCACTGGGCTCAAACCCTTCCGTCGGTCCGTCCACTGGTGATGGTCCAATCCTAGATCCTCCACCGGTCTCCGAAACCACACCGGGTCCGCCTGCGCAGCGGGATCAGCCGGACACCTGCAGCAGGAACCGGTGGACTGTGCCGGTCGGATCGGCCTGCCCGGGCGGGAGGGTGACCGAAACGGTGAGCGCGTACCGGTGCCCCCCCGCCACTGGCAGGGCGGCCAGGTCGGGCGCTGTCGAGGATCCCGGAGCCAGCGAGACCTTGGCGCGTGAGGTGCCCCCCGACGAGGACGGGGGCGGTGCGGAGGAGCCGGGAGGCTCGGCCGGGGCGACGGTCACGGTCACCGTCACTCCGGACTCCGCCACCGTCCCGCAGTTGGTGACGGTGACCGACACGTCAACCTGGGTTGTCGGGGGGAGGATGGTCGGCGATGCCCCGGGCACGGTCGCCTGGGGCGCGACGCAGGTGGTCCCGACCACGCCGACCCCCCCGCCGGGTACGGCCGGGGGGGTCAGTCCGATCGCGGTGATGACCAGATGGTGGAACGGGACCAGCGCAGCAGACGCGGAGAGCGCGGCGGCCGAGCCCCCGAGGCCGGTCGCCCCGAGCGGGGAGCCGGTGACCGGATCCTGCACCCAGACCGAGGGTGGGAGGTGCACCGCGGGGTGCAGGGACCGGGCGGCCGCAACCAGTTGCCGGTAGCCGTCGTCGGCCTGCTCGAGGAGCCCTCCGACCCGGGTGAGCTCGGCCGTGGCCTGGCCGACCGAGATGAGGGTGTTCGGGGACGTCGGGACACCGGTCGAGGGTGCGCCGGCCACCGGCAACGGCGCCATGCCGAGCAGCTGGTCGACCGTCGAGCGCAGCTCGGCGGTCGCCGTTGCCCGTTGCTGCATGACCGTGGAGAACGGGGTGGCGAGGTCGCCGGAAGGTGGGGGGGAGGCGATGTGGGCGGAGTCGGCGGCCTGGCCGGAGGTCTCCTGCACGGCCGAGTCGAGACCCTGCTGGAGGATCCCGCGAGCGGTGTGCGGGAACCGCGCGTTGGTGAGGCCGGGCGCGCTCTGCATGAGCCCGGCCAGCCGATGTCCGGTCACCGTGGAGGCGTCGGCGATCCGGGTCGCCAGGATCGCGTACCCGCTGGTTGTGGCCGACCGGTAGCCCGCCGACTGGGTGTGGAGGGCGACCAGCGATCCGACGATCAGGACGACGGTGATCGCGGCGGCGATACCGACCAGGACCAGCTGCCCCGCGCCGCGCCCCCGTGAGCGGCGGCGACGGCGGCTCGCTCTCGGCACGCGGAGGACGATAGCCCCGCGGTCCAGTCGGAGGCCCGGCACGGCCGACGACGACGGCCGTCGGGTGCAGACTCCGTCAGGTCACGTCGCCCACCGCGAAGCCGTCGACCGACGACCCCGCGGACTGCGGCCCCCCGGAGGTGGCCAGGTGGCTCGAGGTGCTCCTCCATTCGACCGTGGGGAGGATCGCGGTCAGGTCGACGTTGTCCTTGTGCTTGTCGGCAACTGCCAGGATCGACCGGATGACCGACGCGGTCAGCAGGTGGGGGACGAGGCCGAGGTCGAGCAGCTTGGTGTGTGCCGCCCGGTAGTAGTGGTCCTCGCGCTCCACCCGGGGATCCGGCGAATGCTCGATGGTCACGGGGCCGGCGTACTCGGCGGCGACCATCTCGGCCATCTGTTCGACCGAGAACGACTCTGTGAACTGGTTGAACACGCGGAACTCGCCACGGTCGGCCGGGTGGTCGACGGCCAGCTCGACACAGGCAAGCGTGTCGAGGATGTTGAGCACACCCCGGGTCTGGCCGCCGCGGCCGTACACGGTGATCGGGTGACCGGTCACGGCCTGGACACAGAACCGGTTGAGGACCGTTCCGAAGACACCGTCGTAGTCGAACCGGGTGGCGAGGTCCGGATGCAGCGAGGTCTCGGCGGTCTCGTGCCCGTAGACGATGCCCTGGTTGAGATCGGTGGCGCGGATCCCCCAGATACGGCACGCGAACATGATGTTGTGGCTGTCGTGCACCTTGGAGAGGTGGTAGAAGGAGCCGGGCTGCTTCGGGTAGGGGAGCACGTCGGTGCGCCCCCGGTGGGTGACCTCGAGGAAACCTTCCTCGATGTCGATGTTGGGCGTGCCGTACTCCCCCATCGTGCCGAGCTTGACCAGGTGGATGTCCCGGTTCTGTTCGGCGATGGCGTAGAGCAGGTTGAGCGTACCCACGACATTGTTGACCTGGGTGTACACGGCGTGCTTGCGGTCGATCATCGAGTACGGGGCCGAGCGCTGCTCGGCGAAGTGGACGACGGTGTCGGGCTCGAACGAGGCCAGCGTCTCGCTCACGAAGGCCGGCTCGGTGAGGTCCCCCACGTAGACGTCCATCGCGTTGTCGGATACCTCGTGCCACCGGCGCACCCGCTGCTGCAGGCTCACGATGGGCACCAGGGAGTGGACCCCCATCTCGAAGTCGTAGCCACGACGGGCGAAATTGTCGACGACGCCCACCTGGTGCCCGCGTCGGGACAGGTGCAGCGCGGTCGGCCAGCCCAGATAGCCGTCTCCTCCGAGCACAAGGATCTTCATTCCGTGCCCCTCCTCCATCCTGGTCACGAAGGTCGTCCACGGATGTGCGACGCCCCACCGGAACGAGCCCGACTTTCCGGCATTCTCCCCCCTGCAACAACCCGCTCTCCCCCTCAGGGACGGGCGAAGTGAAACGAGATCGTAATGCCCAAATGCACGCGCCGTCGAATTTCGACGACCGGTCGGTGCACGTCGGTGCAGGTCAGTGGGTCGTGACCCAGGGTAGAGCTGACGGGAGGATCGACGACGGCCCGTGGACCACATCGGTCTCGTCGAGCACCGAGTCCATCCGATCCCGGGAAGGTCGAGGGTGGCCGGAGCGAGCTCGGGCGCCTGCAGCGCCCGGGTGGCGGCATCGACCGGCGGCGGCGCCGGGAGCTCCGTCTCGCCGGCGCCGACCACGCCCATCTCTGCGAAGCGGCGGGCCGTGACCAGCACCCGGCCCTCGAGCGAGCCGACCGCCCGGTTGTAGGCGGTCACGGCGCCGGTCAGGCCCTTGCCCACCCCGGCCATGTGGTCGCCCAGGACGGAGATCCGCTCGTAGAGCTGGGCGCCGAGCACCTGGACCTGGCGGGCGTTCTCGGTGAGGGCCTCCTGCTGCCAGCCGTAGGCGACGGCCCGCAGGAGGGCGATGAGCGAAGTGGGGGTGGCCAGCAGCACGTGGTTGGCCACGGCGTACTCCATGAGGCCCGGCTCGTGCTCGAGCGCCGCGGTCAGGAGCGGGTCGCCGGGGATGAAGGCCACCACGAACTCGGGAGACGGGTCGACCCGCTTCCAGTACTCCTTCTTGGACAGGGCGTCGACGTGGGCCTTCATCTGGCGTCCGTGGTTGGCCAGGTGGAGCCGTCGCGCCGACTCGTCGTCGGCCTCGTTGGCGTCGAGGAAGGCCTGCATCGGCACCTTGGCGTCGACGGCCACGTTCTTCCCCCCCGGCAGGTGGACCACCATGTCCGGGCGCAGCCGGCCGGTGTCGCCGTCCGAGGTGACCTGCTCGGAGAAGTCGCAGCGCTCGAGCATGCCGGCCATCTCCACCACCCGCCGCAGCTGGAGCTCGCCCCACCGGCCCCGTGTCTGGGGGCTGCGCAGGGCGGTGACCAGGTTCCGGGTCTCCCTCTGCAGCTGGTCGTGGGAGGTCGAGAGGTGCTTCATCTGCTCGGTCAGGGTCGTGTAGGCGCGCTGGCGCTCGACCTCGAGGCGCTGCATCCCCTCGTCGTACTTGCCGAGCTGCTCGGCGATGGGCTTGAGCAGCCGCTCGATCTCCTCCTGGCGCTTGGCCAGGTCGCCGTCGGCCGCCTGGCGGGTCTCGCCCAGCTTGGCGTCGGCCAGCACCAGGAACTGGTCGGCGTTCTGGCGGAGAGCCTCGGCCGAAAGCCGGGCGAACTCGCCGGTCAGCTGGCGGCGCACCTCGTCGAAGGCGCCGGCCCGTTCTCTCGAGCGCTCGGGCCTGGGCGAGCTGGGCCTCGAGCCGGGCGGAGTCCTCCCTCGCCGAGACCAGCTCCTGCTGTCCCTCGCCGAGGCTCCGGCGCACGGCCTCCAGCTCGGCGTCCCGGGCAGAGAGGTGCGCCCCGGCGTCGGCCAGGCGGGCCTCGGCGGTGCGACCGCGGTGACTGGCCCGACCGGACCAACAGGCCGATGGCGAGGCCGAGGCGGCACCGGCGGTCAGGCCGAGCAGGAGTCCGGTGAGCATGTCGACTTCCTCTCCCGTGGCCCCCGCCCGGGTGGTCACCACCCCGGCGGGGCGCCGTCGGGCCCACGCGGCCCGCGTGGGTCAGCGTACCGACGGGGTGTGACGGCTTCGCGGAGGGGGCCACCGGAGGAGGCCCGGACGCCCTGTGCCACCATGGGCCGATGCACCGGGTCGTGGTGGTCGGGGCCGGGTTCGGCGGTCTGTCGGCGGCGCGGGCCCTGGTCGGCGGACGTCGAGGTGACCGTCGTCGACCAGCGCAACTTCCACACCTTCCAGCCCCTCCTCTACGAGGTGGCCACGGCCGGCCTCGAGTCGGGCGACGTGGCCTACCCGATCCGGGTGATCTTCGGCAAGGCCGCCAACGTGGCCTTCCGCCTGGCCACGGTCACCGGCGTCGACTGGGATCGCCGCGAGGTGCTCCTGCAGGGTGGGGGGCCGCTGCCCTTCGACTCGCTGATCGTGGCCAGCGGCGCCACCGCCCGCTTCTTCGGGATCCCCGGGGCCGCGGAGCACAGCTTCCCCCTCTACACCCTGACCGACGCCCGTCGGCTCCGGGACCACATCCTGCGCCGCCTGGAGGACGTCGACGCCCACCCGGAGACGGCACCGGAGGGGGCGCTGGCCTTCGTGGTGGTCGGGGGCGGGCCGACCGGGGTCGAGGTGGCCGGCGCCCTGGCCGAGCTGCTCGACGTGGCCGTGCGTCACGACGGCTTCGGCTTCGAGCGGTCGGCCGGCCGGATCGTCCTCGTCGACGCCCTCGACCGGCTCCTCACCCCGTTCCGTGACGTCGGCCGCCGACTACGCGGCGGCCACGCTCGCCGGGAGGGGGTCGAGCTCCGGCTCGGTCACCAGGTCCGTGCGGTCGACCGGTGACGGCGTCGAGCTCGAGGACGGGACGGTCATCCCGACCCGTACGGTGGTCTGGGCCGGCGGCGTCACCGTGGAGGACACCGTGGCCGCAGCGATCGGCGCCCCGACCGGGCCGGAGGGCCGGCTGGTGGTCGGTCCCGACCTCACCGTCGAGGGTCGCGAGGGCGTCTACGCGGTCGGTGACGCGGCGGCCGTGCGGTGGGGACCGGGCCCGGAGAGCGAGCGGATCTGCCCCCAGGTCGCCCAGGTGGCCATCCAGTCGGGCGCCCACGCGGCGCCCCAGATCCTGGCCGGATGCTGGGCGGCGCGACCACCGGCCCTTCGCCTACCGCGACAAGGGGATCATGGCCACCATCGGGCGGCGGGCGGCCATCACCCAGTTCCCGGGCGGGCGGGTGGTCCGGGGCACCCTCGGGTGGCTGGCCTGGCTCGGCCTCCACCTCGTCTACCTGGTCGGGTTCCGCAACAAGATCGTGGTCTTCGTCAACTGGTCGTGGCGGTACCTCTCCTGGGGCTCCGGTCCCCGCATCATCGTGAGCGACGCGGGTCGACGAGAGCACTGCGCGCCAGCCCCGACGCCCCTGAGCCGGACCGTGACGAAGCGGTACGGTGGAGCCGTGGAGACGCCGCTCGAGCAGATCGACCGCAAGGTGCTGCAGCTGTTCGCGCTGGTCGGCGACTCGGTCTCCGGCGCCACCCACGCGCTGCTGGCCGGGGACCGGGAGGCGGCCAAGGCACTGGCCGACCGCGACGAGGTGGTCGACTCGCTCTGCCACGACATCGAGGAGCTGACCCTCCAACAGCTGACCGACGCCGGGATCACCTCGCCGAGCCAGCTCCGCTTCCTGGTCACGGTCATCCGGATGCTGCCCGACCTCGAGCGCAACGGCGACCTGGCCGAGCACGTCGCCCGGCGGGCCGCCCGCGGGCTCGGGGCCGAGCTGTCGGCACGCAGCCGCGGGCTGGTCGAGCGCATGGGCGAGGTGGCCGTCCACATGTGGCGGGCCACCACCGACGCCTACGCCGAGCGGCTATCCACGGCCGCGTGGGCGGTCGACAACCTCGACGACGAGATGGACGACCTCCACGTGAGCCTGACCGTCGAGGTGGTGGCCGGCACCATGCCCCTCCCGGTGGCCGTCGAGCTCGCCCTGCTGGCCCGCTTCTACGAGCGGTTCGGCGACCACGCGGTCAATCTGGCCAAGCGGGTGGCCGTCCTCGCCACCACCACCGGGCCGGTCCCCCTCACCGGCCTCCACGCCGCACGCACCGACTGACGCCATGACCGGGCCGCCGGCGTGGGTCGGGTTCCGGTCAGTGCACGATGCCGAGGCGCAGCAGCGACTCGGCGATCTGCACGGCGTTGAGCGCGGCGCCCTTGCGCAGGTTGTCGCCGCTCACGAAGAGGGCCAGCGCGTGTGGGGCACCGTCGGCCACCCGGATCCGACCGACCAGCGACGGGTCGATGCCCGCCGCCCGGAGGGGGGTCGGGAGGTCGGAGAGCTCGACCCCCGGTGCCCCGGCCAACAGCTCGGTGGCCTCGGGACGGGCTCAGCGGACGGGCGAACTCGGCCACGATGGCCAGCGAGTGGCCGGTGAACACCGGGACCCGGACACAGGTGCAGGTCACCGGCAGGTCGGGGATCCCGAGGATCTTGCGGCTCTCGTCGCGGAACTTCTGCTCCTCGTTGGTCTCGCCCGAGCCGTCCTCCACCAGGTAGCCGGCGACCGGCAGCACGTTGTGGGCGATGGTGTCGGGGAACACCGAGGCCGGCGGGCCGTCGACGGCGCGGCCGTCGAAGGTGAGGGCGGCGGCCCCGTCCACGGTCGCGCGCAGCTGCCCGTCGAGCTCGGCCACCCCGGCCAGTCCGGCGCCGGACACCGCCTGGTAGGTCGAGACGACCAGCCGGGTCAGGCCGGCCGCGTCGTGCAGCGGCTTGAGCACCGGCATGGCCACCATCGTCGTGCAGTTGGGGTTGGCCACGATGCCCTTCGGGATCGAGCCGAGAGCGGACTCGTTGACCTCGGGCACGACCAGGGGCACCTCGGGATCCATCCGCCAGGCCGAGGAGTTGTCGATCACGATCGCCCCGGCCGCCGCGAACCGGGGGGCGAGCTCGCGCGAGGCGGTGGCACCGCTCGAGAAGAGGGCGATGTCGATGCCCGACGGGTCGGCCTGCGCCGCGTCCTCGACCACGATCTCCTCACCCCGGAAGCCGAGGGTGCGTCCGGCCGACCGGGACGAGGCGAACAGGCGGAGCTCGTCGACCGGGAAGTCGCGCTCGTCGAGGATCGCCCGCATGACGGTCCCGACCTGCCCGGTTGCTCCGACGACTCCGATTCGCATCGCGCCAGTCTACGGGGGCCGCCGCCGGTCACGGACGCCACGGCCCGCGCTCCGAGCACACCGGGTCAGGCCAGCTCGAAGGCGGCGTGCAGCGCGCGCACCGCCGTCTCGGCCTGCTCGGCCCGGATGAGGCACGAGATGCGGATCGACGAGGTCGAGATCATCTCGATGTTGATGCCGGCGGCGGCCAGGGTCTCGAAGGTGAGGGCGGTCACCCCGGGATGGGTCTTCATGCCCACCCCGATCAGCGAGACCCGGGCCACGTCGTCGTCGCTGATCACGCCGGTCGCGCCCAGCTCGGGCACCAGCGCCTCGCAGACCTCGGTGCTCACGGCCAGGTCGAAGTCGGGGATGGTGAAGGAGATGTCGGTCGTCCCGTGCAGCGAGATGTTCTGGACGATCATGTCCACGTTGATGTTCCGGTCGGCGAGGCCCCGGAAGAGCCGGGCGGCCAGGCCCGGGCGGTCGGGCACGCCGGTGACGGTGACCTTGGCCTCGGACAGGTCGTGGGTCACCGCGGTGACGACGGCCTGCTCCATGGCGGGGTCCTCCTCGTCGACCCACGTGCCCGGCTCCCAGGTGAAGCTCGAGCGGACGTGGAGCGGGACGTTGTGGTTACGGGCGAACTCGACCGACCGGAGGGCGAGCACCCGGCCCCCGGTGGCCGCCATCTCCTGCATCTCCTCGTAGCTGACCCGGGCCAGCTTGCGGGCCTCGGGCACGATCCGGGGATCGGTGGTGAAGACCCCGGAGACGTCGGTGTAGATCTCGCAGGCGTCGGCGCCGAGCGCCGCGGCCAGGGCGACCGCGGTGGTGTCCGAGCCGCCGCGGCCGAGGGTGGTGACCTCGCGGTCGGCGGAGACGCCCTGGAACCCGGCCACCACCGGCACACCGCCGGCAGCCAGGGTCTCCCGGAGCCGGTCGCCCCGGACCTCGAGGATCTTGGCCCGGGTGTGGGCGGTGTCGGTGATGATCCCGGCCTGGCTGCCGGTGAAGGAGGCGGCCTCCACCCCGAGCTCGGCCAGCGCCATGCACAGCAGCGACATGGTGATGCGCTCGCCGGAGCTGAGCAGCATGTCGATCTCCCGGGTCGGGCTGCACCGAGCTCACGTCGCCGGCCAGGCGGACCAGCTGGTCGGTGGTCTTGCCCATGGCGCTGACGACCACCACGACGTCGTCCCCGGCCGCCGGGTGCGGGCCACGTGGTCGGCCACGGCGCGGATGCGATCGGCGTCGCCGACCGACGTGCCGCCGAACTTCTGGACCACGAGAGGCATGGCCGCCAAGGCTACAGCTCGTCGTCCGGAGCCCCGGCCGTGCGCGACACCGGGGCGACGGCGGGCGCCCCACGGGGACCGGCTACCCTGAACGCCCGTGGGAACCGAGAAACGTGAACGCCAGAAGGCCGGCCGGCAGGAACGGCGCGAGGCGGAGCAGAAGGCCGCCAAGCGGCGACAGAGCCTCCGGCGGGTGATCACCATCGTCGTCGTGGCCGCCGTCGTGGTCGGGGTGTCGTTCCTCCTCTTCAAGCCGGGGTCGAAGGCGTCGAGCTCGACGACCACCACTCGACGTCGACGACCACCACCCGTCCGGCCACCTCCGGCGGCTCGGGCGACAAGCGCCGAGCGCCATCACCACCTCCGCCGGCTGCCCGGCGACCTCAGCGCCACCCTCAACAAGCCGTCCTACCCCTCGTACCCGCCGACGGCCATCGACCCGACGAAGACGTACACGGCGACCATCAAGACCGACGTCGGGCCGATCACCGTGGCCCTCGACGCCAAGACGGCGCCCAAGGCGGTCAACAGCTTCGTCTTCCTGGCCGACAAGCACTACTTCGACTGCAACATCTTCCACCGGGTGATCCCCGGCTTCGTCAACCAGACCGGTGACCCGACCGGCACCGGCACGGGCGGCCCCGGCTACCGGTTCGCCGACGAGCTGCCCGGCCACGGCAACGCCGCAGTACCCGCTGGGCTCGCTGGCCATGGCCAACTCCGGGCCCCGAACACGAACGGCAGCCAGTTCTTCATCGTCGCCGGGCCGCAGGGCGAGGCGCTCCCTCCGAGCTACACACTGTTCGGCAGGTGACCGCCGGGATGCGCGTGGTCGACAAGATCAACGCCGACGGCAGCGGCGTCGGGGACCCCGACGACCCTCCACCGGATGCTGTCGGTCACCGTCACCCCGTCCTGATCCCCGCGCCAGCCAACCGACCCGCGGCTTCGCCGTCCGACCCCGCACCCGACACCAGGAGTACGACCATGGCCCCCGAGATCCCCGCAGCAGACGGCTCGAGCCCGAAGACCCAGCGCTTCGACGGTCCGCCGCCCATGATCATCGACCCGACCAAGCGCTACACGGCGGATGCTGACCACCCAAGGGCGACCTCGACCATCGCGCTCGACCCCATCGCCGCACCGAGGACGGTCAACAACTTCGTCTTCCTGGCCCGGTGGCACTACTACGACGGGGTCGTCTTCCACCGGATCATCCCCGGCTTCATGTGCCAGGGCGGCGACCCCGAGGGCACCGGCCGCGGCGGCCCCGGCTACAAGTTCGAGGACGAGCTGCCCGGCTCCCGGCCGCTACGAGATCGGCTCCCTCGCCATGGCCAACGCCGGCCCGAACACCAACGGCAGCCAGTTCTTCATCGTCAGCGGCCCCGACGGCGTCGGCCTGCCCCCGAGCTACTCGCTGTTCGGCAAGGTGGTGAAGGGCCTCGACGTGGTCAAGGCCATCGAGGCGGTCGGCAGCCGGTCCGGCACGCCGTCCGAGCAGGTGGTCATCGAGTCGGTCGCCATCACCGAGGCCGACTAGGTCCAGCCGGCCGGGCCGGCCGGGCCGGCCGATCAGGCCGGGAGCGCCGCGAGCCCTGCCTCCGCCACGGCCCCGTCCAGGTAGACGGCGACCGCGTCCGCGCCGGCCGCCCGCCAGCCCGCCGGGGTCGCGGATGAGGGCGGTGCGCTCGGGGATCCCCACCACCGGGGTGCCCGCCGGGGCCAGCTGCACCGAGCGGTGGAGCTTCTCGCCGTGCCGTCCTCGCGGGCGTCGCCGAAGTGGGGCACGACGGCCACCCCGGAGACCAGGCCCAGCCCGATGGTGAGCCCGCCGCCCCGCGCGTCGACCATCGGGTCGGTGAGGGCCATGGCCGCGCCCGACGAGCCGGCGACGACCGCCCCCTCGTGCCAGGCGGCCACCAGCGCGTCCCACACCGCCGAGTGCTTCAGCACGCTGCGGATGTGCATGGGCGAGCTGCCGGCCAGGTAGATGAACCGGGCCCGGCGCATCACCGCGGCGGCGCCCTCGTCCTCGGCGTCGCCCCGGGCGACCACCATCAGCCCCTCGACCCGACCGCCCAGGGTCTCGAACCACGTCGCCGGCCCGTACCACCAGCCGCTCGGGGTGCTCATAGGCCGCCGCCGTCGGGAGGACCAGCACCTCGTCGGACCCGGAGGCGGTCAGCAGCTCGGCGTCGAAAGTGCAGCCCTCCTCCATTCGCCGCCGCCGACCAGCGCCAGGATTCCGGGAGTCGCGTCCACGCTGCGCAACTGTAGGCGTCCGCGCTTCGCAACAGCGGAGGGCGCCTGCGGCCCCCGGCGCCTGCGGACGCGCCAGGGCGGGGATCGGGCGCCCTCGCCCGATCCCCTTCTCCCAACTAGCATCCCGCCCTATGTCAATCGAACGTGTCGGGATCGTCGGGTCGGGGATCATGGGATCGGGCATCGCCGAGACCGCGGCGGTCAACGGCTTCGAGGTGGTACTCCGGTCCCGCAGCCAGTCGACCGCGGACGCCACCCTGGCCGCGCTCGAGAAGTCGCTCAACCGGCAGATCGAAAAGGGCAAGCGGACCGAGCGAGGAGCGTGACCAGGCGCTGGCCCGGGTCACCGGCACCTCGGACCTGGCCGCGCTCAAAGGCGTCGACCTGGTCATCGAGTCGGTCGTCGAGGACCTGGCCGTCAAGAAGGAGCTGTTCAACGAGCTCGACCGGATCACCGACGACCACGCCATCCTGGCCACCAACACCTCGACACTCCCGGTCATCGAGCTGGCGATGCAGACCGGCCGGCCGGAGCAGGTCTGCGGCATCCACTTCTTCAACCCGGCGCCGGTGATGGCCCTGGTCGAGGTGGTCCGGCCACTCACCGCCTCCGACGCCACGATCGCTGCGGCACGGGCCTTCGCCGAGGCGTGCGGCAAGACCCCGGTGGAGGTCAAGGACCAGGCCGGGTTCATCGTCAACGCGCTGCTGTTCCCCTACCTCAACAACGCGGTGCGCCTCTTCGAGCAGGGGGTGGCCTCCGTCGAGGACATCGACGCCGCCATGATGGGTGGCTGCGGCTTCCCGATGGGACCGTTCGCCCTGCTCGACCTGGTCGGTCTCGACACCTCGCTCGCAATCCTGGACGCCCTCTACGACGAGTTCCGCGACCCCAACTACGCGGCGGTGCCGCTCCTCCGCCGGATGGTCAGCGCCGAGCAGCTCGGCCGCAAGTCGGGCCAGGGCTTCCTCGACTACCGGAGGTAGTGCCCGCCGGGGTCCTCCCCGGCTGCGGCGTGCGCCCACCGGCCGGTCGGCGGCACAATAGGAGGGTGAGCGCGATGGACGAACCGGGTCCCGACGGAGCGGTCGTGGCACCGGCCAGGGTGCGGGACGAGCCGTGGGTCATGCGCACCTACTCGGGGCACTCGACCGCGACCGCGTCCAACCAGCTCTACCGGTCCAACCTGGCCAAGGGCCAGACCGGCCTCTCGATCGCCTTCGACCTGCCCACCCAGATCGGCTACGACCCGGACGACCCGGCGGCGGCCGGGGAGGTCGGCAAGGTCGGGGTGCCGGTGGCCCACCTCGGCCACATGGCCCAGCTCCTCGACGGGATCCCGGTGGAATCGATGAACACGTCGATGACCATCAACGCCACCGCGGCATGGCTGCTCGGCCTCTACATCGCCAACGCCGAAGACCGCGGCGTCGACCCCCGCGTGCTGTCCGGGACCACCCAGAACGACATCGTGAAGGAGTACCTCTCGAGGGGGACGTTCATCTTCCCCCCGGTCCCCAGCCGGCGGCTCACCGTGGACACCATCGCCTACACGGTCCGGCAACGTCCCCAAGTGGAATCCGATCAACGTCTGCAGCTACCACCTCCAGGAGGCGGGGGCCACCCCCCACCAGGAGGTCGCCTACGCACTGGCCACCGCCATCGGGGTGCTCGACGCGGTGCGCGAGTCGGGCCAGGTCGCCGCCGACGCCTTTCCCGCGGTGGTCGGGCGGATCTCCTTCTTCGTCAACGCGGGGGTGCGGTTCGTCGAGGAGACCTGCAAGATGCGGGCCTTCACCGAGCTCTGGGACCGGATCTGCTCGGAGCGCTACGGGGTCACCGACCCCAAGCTCCGGCGAATGCGCTACGGGGTGCAGGTCAACTCGCTCGGGCTCACCGAGGCCCAGCCCGAGAACAACGTGCCCCGGATCGTGCTCGAGACGCTCGGCGTGACCCTGTCCCGCGGGGCCCGGGCCCGGGCCCTGCAGCTTCCCGGCCTGGAACGAGGCGCTCGGACTGCCCCGGCCGTGGGACCAGCAGTGGTCGCTGCGCATCCAGCAGATCCTGGCCTTCGAGTCGGACCTGCTCGAGTACGACGACATCCTCGACGGATCGGTGGTCATCGGGAAGAAGACCGCCGAGCTGGGCGAGGCCTCCTGGGCCGAGCTCGAGGACGTGCTCGCCCTCGGCGGCGCGTTCGAGGCCATCGACGAGCTGAAGGCCCGGCTGGTGGCCAGCCAGGCGGAACGGGTCCGCCGGATCGAGAGCGGCGAGCTCCCCGTGGTCGGGGTCAACTGCTTCACCGAGACCGCCGACTCGCCGCTTGCGCCGGCCAGCGGCGAAGGCACCATCCTCCGGGTCGATCCGGCCGTCGAGTCCGAGCTGCGCTCCGAGGTGGCCGCCTGGCGCGAAGCCCGCGACGGCGCCGCCGTGACACGCGCACTCGACGCGCTGCGCTCCGCCGCCGAGGGCACCGACAACATCATGCCGGCGACCATCGCCCTCGCCCACGCCGGGGGTACCACCGGAGAGTGGGCGCACGCGCTGCGGGACGTCTTCGGCGAGTACCGGGCGCCGACCGGGGTCGGCGGTGGCGTCGGCCACCGCGGGGCGGCCTTCCGGGAGGTGCTCGCCCGGTCGCGCGCCCTCGCCGAGCGCGACGGCGCCCCGCCCCGCCTGCTGGTGGCGAAGCCCGGGCTCGACGGTCACTCCAACGGGGCGGAGCAGATCGCCGTGGCGGCCCGGGACGCCGGCTTCGAAGTCGTCTACCAGGGGATCCGGATATCACCGACCGAGATCGCGGCGGCCGCCCGGGACGAGGACGTCGACCTGGTGGGTATCTCGATCCTCTCGGGCAGCCACCTCGAACTGGTCCCCGAGGTGGTCGACCGCCTGCGGGCGGCCGGGGTCGACGCGCCGGTGGTGGTCGGGGGGATCATCCCGCCGGAGGACGCCGAGGTGCTCCTCGGCAAGGGGGTGGCCCGCGTCTACACGCCGAAGGACTTCGAGATCGGCCGGATCATGGAGGACATGCTCGGGCTGGTGGAGCAGTCACCGCGGTAGCGATCAGCCCCCGGACCAGGGTCGGTCCCTCCGGGTCGGGGCGGGACGCGACCACCACCGGCCGCTGAACCGCCAGACCGGGGTGCGGGTCGCCTGCTCCACGGCGAGCGGCGGCCGGGCGGGGCCAGGCCTGGTCGACGGCAGCGGCGAGGACGGCCAGCACCTCGGGGTCGATCTCCCTGCGGGCGGTCACAGGGGCATGTTCCCGTGCTTGCGCTTGGGCAGGTCCTCGCGCTTGGAGACCAGCAGGCCGAGGCTGCGCACGAGGATCCGCCGGGTGTCGGCGGGATCGATGACGTCGTCGACGTAGCCGCGCTCGGCCGCCACGTAGGGGTTCGCGTAGCGCTCGGTGTACTCCTCGACGAGCTCCTTCCGCCGGCCCACCGGGTCCTCGGCCTCGGCCAGGTCCCGCCGGTAGACGATCTCGACGGCGCCTTCGGGTCCCATCACCGCGAGCTCGGCGGAGGGCCAGGCGAAGGCCAGGTCGGCGCCGATCGACTTCGAGTTCATGACCACGTAGGCGCCCCCGTAGGCCTTGCGGGTGATGATCTGGATCCTCGGGACGGTCGACTCGCAGTAGGCGTAGAGGAGCTTCGCCCCGTGACGGATGATCCCGCCGTACTCCTGGTCGGTGCCCGGCATGAAGCCGGGGACGTCGACGAAGGTGATCGAGCGGGATGTTGAAGGCGTCACAGGTCCGCACGAACCGGGCACCCTTCTCCGAGGCGTCGATGTTGAGCACGCCGGCCAGCATCTGGGGCTGGTTGCCGACGATGCCCACCACGCGGCCGTCGATGCGGGCGAAACCGCACACCAGGTTCATCGCCCAGTGGTGGTTGACTTCGAAGAACTCTCCGTCGTCGACCACCGCCTCGATGACCTTCTTCATGTCGTAGGGCTGGTTGGGCGAGGTCGGCATGAGGTCGGACAGCTCGGGGGTCAGGCGCTCGGGGTCGTCCCCCGTGACGAGGAGGGGTGCCTCCTCGAGGTTGTTCGAGGGGAGGAAGCTGAGCAGGTAGCGGACGTCGTCGAGGCAGGCCTTCTCGTCGGGGGCGACGAAGGCGGCCACACCGGACTTGGTGGCGTGGCTCATCGCCCCGCCGAGCTCCTCGAGGGTCACGTCCTCGCCGGTCACCGTCTTCACCACGTCGGGCCCGGTGATGAACATGTGGCTGGTGCCCTGGACCATGAAGATGAAGTCGGTCATCGCCGGGCTGTACACCGCGCCGCCCGCGCACGGGCCGAGGATCACGCTGATCTGCGGGATGACGCCGGAGGCCTGGGCGTTGCGGTGGAAGATCCCCCCGTAGGAGTGGAGGGAGACGACCCCCTCCTGGATGCGCGCCCCGGCGCCGTCGTTGAGGCCGATCATGGGCACCCCGATGGAGGCGGCCAGGTCCATCACCTTGTGGATCTTCTCGGCGAACACCTCGCCGAGGGCGCCGCCGAAGACGGTGAAGTCCTGGCTGAACACGCAGACCCGCCGGCCGTCGATGGTCCCGAATCCGGTGATCACCCCGTCGGTGTAGGGCCGGTTCTCCTCGAGCCCCATGCCGTGGGCACGGTGGCGGGCCAGCATGTCGAGCTCCTGGAAGGAGCCGTCGTCCAGCAGGTAGTCGATGCGCTCGCGGGCGGTCATCTTGCCCTTGGCGTGGTGCTTCTCCACGGCCCGGGGGGATCCCGCGTGGCGGGCGAGCTCCCGGCGCTCGGCGAGCTCCTCGAGCCGTTGGGCCATCGTGTGATCCATGGACGCTGACGCTACTCCTGGACCAGCTCGATCAAGGTGCCGAATGCACCCTTCGGGTGGACGAAGGCGACGGTGGTGCCGCGGGATCCCGGGCGGGGCACCTCGTCGATGACCTGGCCCCCGTGGTCCTTCACCGACTGCGAGGGCCGACAGCGCAGTCCGCCACCCGGTAGCCGACGTGGTGGAGCCCCGGTCCCCGCTTCTGCAGGAAGATGGCCACCGGCGAGTCGTCGCGGGTCGGGGTGAGCAGTTGGATGTAGCTGTCGGCGACGGCCAGCAGGGCCTCCTCGACCCCGTCGGAGTCGATGCGCTCCCGGTGGGAGACCACGGCCCCGAAGGTGTCCGCGTAGTAGTCGATCGCGGCGTCGAGGTCGTCCACCGCGATCGCCACGTGGTCGATCTCGGTCAGCAGCGGCTCGGTCACGCGCCGTGCCTCCGGAAGAGGGTGATCCGCTCCTCGCCGACCGCGTCCCGCAACCCGGGGTCGTCGATGCCGAGTCCCTCCTCCGGCGCCAGGCAGAGGACGCCGATCTTTCCCTCGTGCAGGTTGCGGTGGACCTGGTAGGCGGCGTCGCCCACGTGGTCGAGGGGGTGCACCGCCGAGAGCGGCGGGACGATCTTGCCCTCGCAGACCAGCTTGTTGGCGTCCCAGGCCTCGCGGTAGTTGGCGAAGTGCGAGCCCTTGATGGTCTTCAATTTCATCCAGAGGTGCCGGTTGTCGTACTCGATCATGTACCCGGAGGTCGCCGCGCAGGTCATGATGATGCCGCCGCGCTTGGCCGCGAACACCGAGGCGCCCATGGTCTGGCGACCGGGGTGCTCGAAGACCACGTCGACGTCGTCCCCGACCAGGGCGCGGATGTCCTTGCCCAGCCGGCGCCACTCGGACTCGTCCTGGGTGTGCTCGTCCTTCCAGAACCGGTAGCCGGCGGCCTTGCGGTCGATGACCGCCTCGACCCCGAGGGCGTGGAGGAGGTCCACCTTGCTCTGCGACGAGACCACCCCCACCGGGGTGGCTCCGCCGTCGAGGGCGTACTGGACGGCGAACGCGCCGAGCCCACCGGAGGCTCCCCACACCAGCACCTTGTCGCCCTGCTTGATCGCCGCGCCGTTCCGCGAGACCAGCATGCGGTAGGCGGTCGAATTGCAGAGGGCGTTGACCGCCGCCTCCTCCCAGGTGAGGTGGGTCGGCTTGGGCATGAGCTGGTTCGCCTTCACCACCGCGAGGTCGGCCAGCCCGCCGAAGTTGGTCTCGAACCCCCAGATCCGCTGGTTGTCGGCCAGCATCGAGTCGTCGTGGGCGGACGGGCTCTGGTCGTCGACGTAGTTGCAGTGGACGGTGACCTTGTCGCCCGGCCTCCAGTTGCGCACAGCCGAGCCGACCCGGAGCGACGACCGCCGAGGCATCGGAGCCGACGACGTGGTAGTCGAGCGCGTGACGGGCGCCCCAGATGCCCTCCTTGGCCAGACGGTCGAGGAAGCCGAAGGTGGGCAGCGGCTCGAAGATCGAGGTCCACACCGTGTTGAAGTTGATGGAGCTGGCCATCACCGCGACGAAGGCCTCGTCGGGGGCGAGCTCGGGGACCGCCACCTCGCCGACGTGGAGGGACTTCCTCGGGTCCTTGTCCTCCGAGACGAGCCCGTCGAACATGCCGGTCTCCTCGCGGAGGACGTAGGCGGCCCGGTACGACTCGGGGAGCCTGACGGCTGCGATCTCGTCGCCGGACGCGCCGGACTGAATGGCGGCCAGGAACTCCTGCATGAGGGGGCAGGATAGTCCGCGCGCCCGGTGGGCCCGCCGGGCGGATCCGGTCGTGTGGTCCCCCGCTGCAGTGACGCCGTATCATGGCCACCTGTCGTCGCGGCCGACCCGAGAGGGAACGCCGCCTGGATCGGCCAGCAGGCCGCGGAGGTTGTCATGGCCGGAACCCTCATCGTCGCCGGAGCCCGTACCCCGATCGGCAAGCTCTCCGGATCGCTCGGCGGGTTCTCCGCCGTCGAGCTGGGCGGATTCGCCATCGCAGGGGCCCTCGAGCGTGCCGGGATCGCCTCCGATCAGGTCGACTACGTGTTCATGGGACAGGTCATCCTCGCCGGGACGGGGCAGATCACGGCCCGGCAGGCGGCCGCCAAAGCCGGCGTCCCCATGACCGTGCCCGCCACCACCGTCAACAAGGTCTGCCTCTCGGGCCTCAACGCCATCTACCTCGCCGACCTGCTGATCAACGCCGGGGAGGCCGACATCGTCGTGGCCGGTGGGATGGAGTCGATGACCCAGGCGCCCTACCTGCTGCCCGGAGCGCGCGGCGGCTACCGGATCGGGGACGGCACGCTGGTCGACTCGATGATGTACGACGGCCTCTTCTGCGCCTTCGACAACTGCGCCATGGGTCTCGGGACCGAGCGCTACAACGGTGCCGAGGGTGTCTCCCGTGAACGGCAGGACGCCTTCAGCGCCCTCTCCCACGAGCGGGCCGCCGCGGCCATCAAGGACGGCAAGTTCGCCGACGAGATCGTCCCGGTCCGCGTGCCCCAGCGCAAGGGCGACCCGCTGGTGGTCGACACCGACGAGGGCGTGCGCCCGGAGACGACCGCCGAATCCCTGAGCAAGCTGCGGCCCGCCTTCGACAAGGACGGGACCATCACCGCGGGCAACGCCTCGCAGATCTCGGACGGAGGGGCCGCGGTCATCGTCGTGTCGCGGGGCAAGGCCGAGGAGCTAGGCCTGACACCGCTCGGCGAGCTGGTGAGCTACGGGCAGGTGGCCGGTCCGAGCCCGTCGCTTCTCCACCAGCCCTCGCACGCCATCAAGGTGGCGCTCGACAAGGTCGGCCTCACCAACGCGGACATCGACCTGTTCGAGATCAACGAGGCCTTCGCAGCGGTCGGTGTGGCCTCGGCCGACGACCTCGGTCTCGGCGCGGATGTCGTCAACGTCAACGGCGGCGCGATCGCCCTCGGCCACCCGGTCGGCATGTCGGGAACCCGCCTGGCTCTCACCGCGCTGCTGGAGCTCAAGCGGCGCGGCGGTGGCACGGCCGCGGTCAGCCTCTGCGGAGGCGGGGGCCAGGGCGACGCCGCGGTGCTGCGAACGATCTGACACCGGTCGGGACCCGGTCGGACTCAGTAGGGGGGCGCGAACAGGCCGACGAGCGTTCCGCAGCCGTCCGCCACGTCCTCCCACGAGTCCACCTCGACCGCGAGGACGGCCAGCGCGCAGGTCGGGAACCCGGACTCCTCGAGGCGGTTCGCGGCCCCGGCGCCGGTCGGCCGTCGGCGAGCGGTCGTCCCCGTCGGGGTCCAGGAGCTCCCAGGTCAGCCGGTACATGGTCGGATTGTGGCCGACGACGAGGGCCGAGCGAACACCGTCGTCGAATTCGCGCAAGTAGCCGAGCACGGTCTCGGTCCCGGCCTCGTAGAGGGATCGGAAGGAGTCCAACGGCACCCGGTCGCCGAGCTCTTCGATGATCAGGTCGGCGGTCTGTCGGGTCCTCACCGCCGACGAGCAGATGGCCAGGTCGAGCCGGAGCGCCCCTTCGACCCCGAGTGGCGGGTCCTCACCGGCGAGTCGCTTGCCGAGCGCGGTCGCGTCCGCGACGGCCGCGGGCGGTCAGCGGACGCTCGCGGTCACCAGCGCCCCGGGGCGCGTCGGAGGCCGCCTTGCCGTGACGGATGAGCCACAGGAACCGGACGTTCGCTCCCCGTTGGCTCGACATCTCCTCATCGTGCCCTACCCGGGCGGTCAGGCGTCGACCTCGCGCCGGCCCTCGAGCGCCCTTCCGAGGGTCAGCTCGTCGGCGTACTCGAGGTCGCCCCCGACCGGGAGGCCGCTGGCGATCCGGGTGACGGACAGGCCCATCGGTTTGAGCAGCCGGGCGAGGTACATGGCCGTGGCCTCGCCCTCCAGGTTGGGATTGGTACAGAGGATGACCTCGGTGATGCCCTCGGACTCCACCCGGGCCAGCAGCTCGCGCACCCGGAGCTGGTCGGGGCCGATCCCCTCGATCGGGTTGAGCGCCCCCTGGAGCACGTGGTACATCCCAGAGAACTCACCGGTCTTCTCGACCGAGACGATGTCCCGGGGGTCCTCGACCACGCAGACCGAGGAGCGGTCGCGTCGGTCGTCGAGGCACACCGCGCAGAGCCCGCCCTCGGCCACGTTGAAGCAGCGGGTGCAGAGGGTGATTCGCTCCTTCACCGCGATGATCGCCTCGGCCAGGCGGATCGCGTCCTCGGGGGCGACCTTCAACAGGTGGAAGGTGATCCGCTGGGCGGACTTGGGTCCCACCCCGGGCAGGCGCCCGAGCTCGTCGATGAGTGCCTGCAGCGGGCCGGAGAAGACGGCCACCTAGTCCACCTCCTCCGCACCGGGGAATGCGTGGAGGACGCGCGCCTCGGCCGAGTTGTCGATGTCGGCGGGCTCGGAACCGGCTTCGTCGAAGACCGAGAGGTCCTCGTCGTCCCCGGTATCGGGACCGGTGGCGGTTGCACCGACGGGCGGCCGGGCCCGCACGGCGGGAGCATCGGGAGGGGCCGGGTCCGCGGACGCGCCGACCGCGGCACCGGGCTCACCCGGTCCGGCGTCGACCACCAGCTCGAGGCCGACCGGGCGGCCGAAGCACTCGCCAAGCGCCGCCTCGACTTCTGCCTGCATCTCCACGCACCGGCTGCGATGGGTCTCGTTGGGCAGGCCGAAGCGGGCCAGGTCGCCGTCGACCCCGATGAACCTGCCGGCCTGGAAGAGGGCCTTGGCCTTCGGCCGGAGCCGCACGATGACCTGATCGCCCCACGCCTGGACGAGCTGGTCGCGGGTCGGGAAGGGCGAGGCCGGGGTCCCCTGATCGGGCGCCGCGGGTTGGTCGGCGGCTGGGGGTGCCGCGGGTTGGTCGGCGGCTGGGGGTGCCGCGGGTTGGTCGGCGTCTGGGGGTGCCGCGGGTTGGTCGGCGGCTGGGGGTGCCGCGGGTTCGTCGGCGGTCACGGTCCGCGGCGACTGCCTCCGGACGGCGCCGAGGGTCCGGCGGGTACCCGGCGCCTCTGGCACCTCGGGCTCCGCTGGAGCCGGGAAAGGGGCGCCAGCCGCGGTCTCCCGGCCTTCCGTGCCGACGGCAACCATGTTCCGCCCGGACTCGAGCCGCTCGATGCGGGTCAGCAGGGCGGCCGGCGAGTCGTCCGCCTCGGGATGGGCGACCCGGACCAGGGCCACCTCGAGGGTGACCCTCGGGTCCGGCGAATCCCGCATGGCGACCTGGGCGAGACCGAGCGCCTCCACCGCCTGGACCAGGGCGGCCAGTCCGACCCGGCCCGCCTGGGCGGCGAGCGCGTCCCGCTCTGCGCCCGACACGGTGACCAGCTCGGGTGCAAGGAGAGCCAGGAACCCCTGGCGGAGATGGTCGATCAGGTCGACGGTCAGCTGCTGCGGGCTGAAGCCGGCGCCGGTGAGGCGGGCCACCGCGACCAGGGCCCGACCGACATCGCGCTCGGCCAGGGCCTCGACCACCTCGTCCAGCTCGGGCAGGTCGTCGTCGACGGCGTCGGACGCCACCACCTGGTCGAGCACCGAGAGGGCATCCCGGGCCGATCCGCGCCCGCGGCGGACCGCCAGGTCGAGGGCGTCGTCCCCGACGTCCAGATGGGCGTCCCGCCGGACCTGGGAGAGAAGCGCGGCCAGCGTGTCCGGGCCGAGGAGGCGGAACTCGTAGTGCTGGGTGCGGCTGCGGATGGTGGGCAGGACCTTCTGCTGGTCGGTGGTCGCCAGTACGAACACCACGTGGGGCGGAGGCTCCTCGAGTGTCTTCAACAGCGCATTGGACGCTGCGTTGGAGAGCATGTGGACCTCGTCGACTATGTAGACCTTCTGCCGACCGGGTGACCCGAGCGCGGCCCGGGAGACCAGGTCCCGCATG
Organism: uncultured Acidimicrobiaceae bacterium; assembly: GCA_963769775.1. Taxonomy (GTDB): domain Bacteria; phylum Actinomycetota; class Acidimicrobiia; order Acidimicrobiales; family RAAP-2; genus Bog-756. Next base: position 486,967 of record CAVYNC010000003.1, read on the forward strand.
GCCTCGACCCCGTTGTTGGAGGCGGCGTCGAGCTCGTGCACGTCGAGGGAGGAACCCCTGGCAATCTCGACGCAGGGCGTGCACACCCCGCACGGCTCGCCGTCGTGGAGGTCGGTGCAGTTGAGGGCCTTGGCCAGGATGCGGGCCGTCGAGGTCTTGCCGGTCCCCCGGGGCCCGCTGAACAGATAGGCGTGCGCCACCCGCCCGTCGCGGACGGCGTTGCGGAGGGCGAGCACGACGTGGTCCTGGCCCCGCACCTCGGCGAAGGTCGACGGACGGAACCGGCGGTAGAGGGACTGGTAGGGAAGGTCCACGGAGCCGTCGGCCACGTCGGGGGAGCCTACCGGCCACCGGGGCGGGTCCCCTTCCCCGGGAGTCGGTGCGACGGCCAGGTTGACTGCGGCACACGACCTTGCCCGCTGAGAGCTGCTGCCTTCCGACCCTGACTCGGTTCACAGGAGGACGTTGCGCAGGACCCAGCCGTCGCACCCACTTCCGGGGAGACCACGATGCTATCCCCCTTCCGACGAGTGCCTCTCGGGTGGACCCGGAGCACCGCGCACCTCGAGTCTCCAGACCAATCGCAACCCTGTCCACGTCGCGTCCACGGCACAGACCTCGTTGTCGACCAGGCCACGGGGCAGCGCCAAGGCGCGCACGGCGTGGTCGGTCAGATCGGTCACCACTCCTGACGCGCGCTTGGGCCAGGCAATCCAGAGGCCGCCCGCCAGAAAGACCATCGATCCGAGCCGATCCAACCTGCGCTCGAGTTCGACGCCCTCGGTGAAGAACGCGAGAACCACGTCAGCCGTCCGCCCGAGACGGCGCACGACGTCCACGCCGGGCGGCACCTCGAGGGACACATCGTCAGGTGCCCACAGGAGGGCGAGCCGCCCCTCCTCGCCGACCCCCAGCTTGCGCGCGAGCGACACACCAGGGGAGTCCGGCACACCTGGAATTTATGACACCGACCGCATCGCCGCCGGCCCGTCGGTCAGGAGCCGGTCGTCATATCCACGGCGTTGACCCGCACGGCATGGATCGTCACGACGACGCGCTGCTGGTCCACCCCGTCGAAGGTTCGGAGGTCCACGCCGTACTTCTGTCCGACCTCGCCGGCGAACGCGTATTCCGGATCGTCGGTCAGCTCAGCGTCGCCCCGCACCTCGAGGTATCGGGTCGGGGCGGCCCGGTCCAGAATGAAGAAGGTGGCCGCGGGATTGGCGCGTAGATTCCTGACCTTCTGTCGCGACGTGTTCAAGGAGATCCTGATCGTCTCCTCGTCCGCCAAGAACCAGACGGCACTGAGCTGGGGACGTCCGTCAGAACCCACGGTCGCAAGGATCGCAGTATCGGCGTCGAGGAGATCTCGGTGTGTCGTAGGAACGGCTGTCGATGGCATGCCCCTTTCAACCCCGGTCGAGAGCGGAACATTTCTTGCCCACGGCACCCTGATCAGGGATGATCTGAGCAGCGGCGGGCCGGGAGTGTGGCTCCGGGGCGACTGCCGCGTCCTACGTGGGCCCCCGGCCGAACAGTACGGCTGCCAAGCGGCCCGCGTGCGCTTCGATCGGGTCGACCCCATCCAGGGTCAGGTCGACATTGTCCGGAGGGACCCAGGTCGCCATGGATCGCTGGACATGACCCCAGTCGATCTCGTACCAGTTCGGAATGCCGCGAGCCCGTCCATCGATTCTCGAGCGGTGCGTGCCGACATCCGACATGACGGTCAGGATCACGACGAATCTCGCGTGCTCCTCCTGAGCCACCTCACGACACCGCTCGACGTCAGGTGCCCGGGCCATTCCGTCGAGGACCATCGCTGCGTCCCGTCGCAACTGGGCGCGGGCAAGTGCCGTCAAGATCGACCAACCCACTGCTCCATGCCCCGGAGGCGTCATGGAATCGAGCGCATGCTGGATCGTCCCGTAGGGGCGGAGTCCGCTCATCACCCAGTCGTGAGCCAACACGGGTGCAGTGAGCAGTCGAGCCGCGGCGTCGGCAACAGTGGACTTGCCGGTCCCCTGCAGTCCGGTCACGAGGACCAGGGTTGGACGCATCTCCTCGTTCGCCATTGTTCAGTGCCTCCCAGTGCAGCGATGCCTGGACCTAGTCTCTATTGGGCACAGGTTGACGGCGCAAGCTTCGAATCCGCCAGGGCGAACCATCGACCCGAGGGTCCTCGTCCTGCCTGACTCAGACCGGCCCACCAACCCCCGGCTCGACCGCGGTCGCTGCTACGTCCCGGACCCCTCGGGGTGGCGGAGTAGCCTTGCGCGACCGTGGACGCCGGGGGGATCTCCGGATGCTCCCGATCCCGGAGGCGTGCGAGAGCGGCCGAATCGGCACGATTGGAAATCGTGTGTGGGGCAACCCACCGTGGGTTCAAATCCCACCGCCTCCGCCATGAGCAGTTCCGATGACCCGTCTCCGATCCTCGCCGGACGAACGGTCGCCGCAGGTGCGGTTCCCGACGAGGTCGCCATGGCGCGGGCCATCGAGGAGGCCGCAGCGGCGGCCGCGCACGGCGACGTTCCGGTGGGGGCGGTCGCGCTCCTCGGGGAACGGGAGATCGCTGCGCGGCACAACGAACGTGAGCTTCGGCGGGACCCGACCGCCCACGCCGAGATCCTGGCTCTCTCCGATGCGGCGGCCGCGCTCGGCACCTGGCGGCTCTCCGAGGTCACGCTGGTGGTCACGCTCGAACCCTGTGCGATGTGCGCTGGTGCCCTGGTCGCTGCGAGGGTCGGCCGACTGGTCTTCGGAACGCCCGACCCGAAGGCGGGGGCGTGCGGCTCCCTCTACAACCTCTGCGCCGATCCCCGCCTCAACCACGAGCTCCCGGTCACCGCGGGGGTCCGCGCCGACGAAGCGTCAGCCCTGCTGTCGGCTTTCTTCGCCCAAAGACGTGACCCCTGACCGCCATGCCAGAATGGCGACCGAAGTGAGAGGCGCGGACAAGAGGGACGGGACGGTGGCGGCTCCCGGTCGGTGTTGCACGCGACCGTCGGCGCGTGGTCGAAGAGCGGCCGGTGCACGGACCCGGCTGACCGGACCTGCCGTCGTTGCGCTCACCGCGCTCTGCCTCGCCGCGGCATCCTGCGGCGGGTCCCCCTCCGCAGCCAGCCGGCAGGCCGCAGCCGACCTTCCGGCACTTTCCTTCCTCCACGTGGTCACGCCGCCGGAGGGGGCGGCCGACGCGACCCCGTACCTCGCAGACCCCGCCGGCCGGCAGGTGCTCCTCTACGGTGCCGCCGCGGTGGGCATGCAGGACGTGGCGTACCCCGATGCGAACGGCGGTCCCGCGCTGTTCCCTGTCGATCCGACCGCCTACGACGGACGTTGTCCGCCGGCGGTTGCGCGGATCCCGCAGCCGCCGCTCTGCGAGATGCAGGCGTCGCTGCCCGCCTACGACCAGTCGACCGCGCCGGGAAGCGGGGACGACTTCGCGCAGATGCGCGCGCTCGGGTTCGACGTCGTGCGGCTCGTGCTCAACTGGAGCCAGCTCGAACCGACGCCGGGGCGGTACAGCACGACCTACCTCGCCCGGGTCCAGCAGGTCGTCGGCTGGGCCCGCCAGCAGGGGATCTACCTCATCCTCGACATGCACCAGGACCAGTACTCCCGCTACATACTGCCCGGGAATCCGGCGGACCTGCCGGCCGGGTGCACCTCATCGGGCGGAGGCGACGGTGCACCTGCCTGGGCGGTCTTCACCGACGGGAAACCGGCATGCGCGCTCTTCGGCGAGAGCGACCTCAACCCCGCCGAGTCAGCTGCGTTCTACAACTTCTGGCACAACCACCCGGTCGACGCACCGCAGGGGGAAGCTCCCGGGACCGGGCTGCAGGACCACTACATCGGCGCCCTCGCCACTCTCGCCCGGGTCTTCGAGCACAACCCGACGGTACTCGGCTACGAGGTGATGAACGAGCCGCAACCCGGCTCGCTGGCGTCGGTACCGCTCGAGAACCTCTACCAGGCGACGTCGCAGGACCTCTTTCCCTTCTACCAACGGGTCATCGAGGCACTGACCGGGGTGCGGGACGGACTGCCGACCTGCCCGACCTCGGCGCCCACCTCTTCGACCGGCTCCTGCGCCTATCCGGACCAGGCGCACGTGACCGCCCAGCAGATCTTCGTCGAGCCCATCGCGTACCGGAACCTGATCGACTTCTCCCCCCAGATCAGCAAGCCGATCACCCAGTACCCGAACCTCGTGTGGGCACCGCACGTCTATACCCACGCGTTCACGCTCGACCAGTTCCTCGGCTATCCGGCCGGGACGAGCCCGTTCCCTCCGAGCTACACGTTCGGCTACCAGACCGCCGAGTCCGAGGCACAGATCATGCACGCCGCCGTGCTCACCACCGAGTTCGGGGACTCCTCGAGCACCGACCGGTCCGTGCTCGCCGGGGAGACCGCGGCACAGGCGGCCACCCTGACCGGCGGCACCGTGTGGGCCTGGAAGGGACTGAGCGGGGCCCCGGGGAGCTGCTGGTGCGTCCGATGGCAGCACAGCACCTACCAGACGACGGCCAACGGCCAACCCGGCAAGGGAAACCCCGGCGCAACCCCGTCGTCCCAGGACCGGCTCATCCCCTCGCGACAGCTCTATCTGGCCCGGGTCTGGCCGCGGGCGACCGCCGGGACCCTGCTCGCCGAGCAGACCGACCCGTCGTCCGGAGCGTTCGCCATGGTGGCGACCGACTCCAGCCCGATCCGCCGCGGCGACCGCTCAGCCGAGACCGCCATCTACATCCCGAACACGGTGCAGGGTCGGGTCGAGGTGTCCGGAGCGGCCATGCTGGATACCGTCGTGCAGAACCCGGACGGAAGCCGGCTCGCCTACGTGGCGCCGACGGGCGGTTCGGAGTACGGGGTCACGGTCGGTGGGCCCGACGCGACGTTGCAGCGGGCGGTGGCAGCCGCCGCTGTCGCACCGCCGCAACCGATCAGCGAGCCGCAGGCTCGCCAGGTGACCGAAGGGGCGCTGTCACAGGCCGCCGACTCCTCGAACCCGGCAATCAAGGGCAACGCTGCGCTGGCCGCCGATCTCGCCGGCATGCTGCTCGGAACATCGGACCCGGCGGGGCCGTAGCGGCAACGGGTCAGTCGACCGGGGGGCACGGCACGCCGGCCATCCCCATGAGCTGGCAGAAGGTGGAGCGGGCCATCTTCCACGCGCCGGCGACGATCACCGCATCGCCGCGGTGCTCCTCGGCAAGGAGCGTCCTACCGTCCACCGAGATCGAGAACCAGACGGCCGCGTGGGTGGCATCGACGAAGGCGATCTCCGCGACGGTGATCTGCACGTCCGCCCTCTCGGGGGCAATGTCGCGGCGACGCTCTCTCGCCGCCGTCAGGGTCGGACCGAGGGTCTCTCCCCCCTCGACCGTCGGAACCGACCTGCCGTCCTCGCTCACCGTCCCGCTGGCGGAGAAGGCCGCGGTGATCTCCGCACGCGGCCTCGTCCTCGTCTTTGGGCGGGCTGCCCGTGGGAGCGACATGGTGGAACACCGCGACCTCACGGACCGACTGCCGGGAGAGCCCAGGCCCCTCCTGCTCGAACCGCCGAGACCACCGGCGGATGCACCGTTCGCAGATGAAGGCGTTGGCACCCGAGACCAGCTGACCGGACTCGGGAGGTCCTCTCCCGCAGAACGAACACGCCACGACCCGGCCTTCGGTCTCGCCCTCCTCGGGCCAGGGACCGCCGGCCGCAGAATCGCCGGCGCCCTTGTAGCCGCTCAGGAGCCGGATGACCTGCTGGCGGACGAGGGGAAGAGCGGCACCGAGGCTGACCAGCACCTGGGCGGCGACCCCTTCACCTTCGCGCACGAGGCCCAGGAGCAGGTGCTCGGTGTCGATGTAGGTGTGACCCAGTTGCATCGCCTCGCGGAGGGAGAGCTCGAGAACCTTCTTCGACCGGGGGGTGAAGGGAGGGGAACCGGTCGGCGAGCCCGCCGTGAGACCGATCGTCTCCTCGACTCGCAGCCGGACGTCCAGCAACGAGATGTCGAGGCCTCGGAGCGCCGCCGCAGCGATGCCGTCCTCCTCGCGGATGAGCCCGAGCAGGATGTGTTCGGTCCCGATGAAGCTGTGCTGGAGCAGGCGCGCCTCCTCCTGGGCCAGCACGAGCACGTGTCGCGCGCGGTCGGTGAAACGCTCGAACACGTCACCAGCCTTGCACGTCCCGGGCCCCGATCGCCGATCGGACGTCCGGCGGCCGGAGTCTGCGAGGGGGTTACCCCCACCTGACGAGTCCGGCTGCCCGCATTCCCAGGACCACCGATTTTCTCTATGTTTGACCTGTGAAGATGGGCGAGGTGTGGAATCCGGAGCGGTGTCGACGTACCCGGACGCCGGGATGTTCCCGACGACCCGGGCTCCGGCTTCGGGCCCGCATGGTGATCACCTGGGGATCGGAGCCCAACTCCCGGCTGGAGGAGCTCGCCCGAACGCTCGTCGAGACGCCGTTCACCCGACGTACCTGGTCAGAGTTGCTCTTCCTGATGGCGAGCATGCCGATCGCGTTCATCGGGATCGCGTTCGTGGGTATCACCATGGCCGCCGGCGTGGTGCTGGCCATCACCTTCATCGGGATCGCCCTCATCGGCGTGGCGGTACGTGGGGCCCGAGGCATCGGGGGATTGCAGCGAAGGCTGGCCGGTGCGCTGCTCGACGAGGTCATCGAAGAGCCGGTGCCGTTCTCGCCACGACCGGGCTACCTAGGGTGGCTGCAGTCTGCTCTTCGGGACCGGACCGGCTGGAAGGCGATGGCCTACCTTGGCCTCAAGGTGCCTTTGGCCTTCATGGCCCTCTTCACCGCGTTCAGTCTGTGGTGGGATGCATTCAGGTGCCTCACCTATCCCTTCTGGGGGCTCGGGAACCACGCAGGAGTCGCCGAATGGGGAGCCGTCCGAATCTTCTTCCAGCCTGCCTATCTCTCGCCAGGGAGCAGGGGCCCGTTCGTCGCTCTCGCCACCGTGATCACCGGAGCGATCTTCTTCTTCATCGCCCCGTGGCCAGTGCGGTTCTTCGACTACCTCGACCGTCTGCTCATGCGAACCCTTCTCGGCCCCGATGCCATGACCGTCAGGGTTCGCAACCTCGAGCAGGCCAGAGCCCAGACCGTCGACGCTTCCGCCGCCACCCTCAGGAGGATCGAACGGGATCTCCATGACGGTACCCAGGCACAGCTCGTCGCACTCGCAATGCGGCTCGGGATGGCCAAGGAGAAGCTCTCCGACCCGGACCATCTCGACCTCGATCAGGTCAGGGATCTGGTCAACGCTGCCCACAAGGGAGCCAAGGAGGCGATCGTCGAGCTGCGGGACCTCGCTCGGGGTATCCACCCACCGGCCCTCGACGTGGGTCTCGAGGGTGCTCTGGCCACACTGGCGGCACGGAGCACCGTCCCGACCGAGCTCACCGTCACCATCGACGAGCGACCGAGCCCGGCCATCGAGGCCATCGCCTATTTCTGCGTGGCGGAGCTCATGGCCAACGTCGCCCAGCACGCCTTCGCCTCCCGGGCAAGCGTCTCCTGTGCCCAGCAGGGTCGATGGCTGCGTCTGGTCGTCCGGGATGACGGGGTCGGGGGGGCCCAGGCGGTCACTACCGGTTCCTCCTCCAGTGGGCTGAGCGGCCTGACCGACCGGGTGCGGACCGTGGACGGAAGCCTCGACGTCACGAGCCCTCCACGGGGACCCACGGTCGTGACCGTCGATCTCCCCTTCCGGGCCTAGCGGACCGTGCCCCTCCGAGTCGCAATCGCGGAGGATTCGGTCATCCTCCGCGACGGACTCGTCCAACTGCTCCTCGACCGCGGTTTCGAGGTCACCAGCGCGGTCGCCGACGCCGGAGGCGCTCCGGGTCGCGATCGAACGGGAACAACCGGACGTGGCGGTCGTCGACATCCGGATGCCACCGTCATTCACCGACGAGGGGCTCCGGGCGGCGATCGAACTCCGCCGCCGACACCCGGGATTGGCCATCCTGATGTTCTCGCAGTACATCGAGACCCGCTACGCCGAGGAGCTGTTGGGCAACGATGCCGCAGGCATCGGCTACCTCCTGAAGGACCGCGTGGCCGAAGTGAGCCAGTTCGTCGAGGCCCTGGAGCGTGTGGCCTCAGGGGGGACCGCCCTGGACCCAGAAGTCGTCACCCAGCTCATGGGCGCCTCGCGGCAACGGGACTCGATGTCCGTGCTCACGACTCGCGAGAGGGACGTGCTCTCCCTCATGGCAGAAGGTCGGACCAACACGGCGATCGCCGACTCCCTCTGCGTGTCCGAGGGGGCGGTCGAGAAGCACGTGACCAACATCTTCTCCAAGCTGGACCTGCCCGTCTCGCAGTCCGACCACCGACGGGTCCTCGCCGTACTCCGCTACCTCGACCCATGAGCATCCATCTCCGGATTCATCGGATGATCGAGGCCTTGCCAGTGCCGAGTGTCACCCGGTGCGTCCCCGGGTCGGGGGATTTCCCCACCTCGAATCACCCGCTAGCCACATTCCATCTGCGAATTGGCTGTCGTACCGTGGGACCCATGCTCCCCACCGGATCTGCCCGATGACCCTCACCATGTCCGCAGCGACCGAAGGCCGCCGTGATCCGGAAAGCCAGTGGGCCGTCGAGACCCACGGGCTCACCAAGCGGTTCGGCGAGAACATCGCGGTGAACGGTGTCGAGCTCCTGGTACCCCGAGGCTGCGCATTCGGCTACCTGGGGCCAAATGGCGCAGGAAAGACAACCCTCATCCGCGTCCTGCTCGGGCTGGCCCATGCCGACGGCGGCACGATGCGACTGCTCGGCCACTCGGTTCCCCGGCATCGTGCGGCGGCACTGGCCCGGGTCGGGGCGATCGTCGACGAGCCTCGGTTCCACGGGCATCTCACCGGTAGGCAGAACCTCCAGATCCTGGCAGCGGCCCGGGAGCCGGAAGCAAGACAGCGGATCGGACCCTCCCTCGAGCGCGTCGGGATACTGCACCGGGCCGACGACAAGGTCTCGAAGTACTCGATGGGCATGCGGCAACGACTCGGGGTGGCCGCATGCCTGATCGGAGACCCGGAGCTCCTGATCCTGGACGAACCGATGAACGGGCTGGACCCGGCCGGGATGCAGGACATGCGCGACATGATCCTCTCGCTGGTGGCCGAGGGCCGTACCGTCGTGCTCTCCTCCCACCTGCTGGACGAGGTCGAGAGGACCTGTGACGCGGTGGCCATCGTGGACCGGGGGAAGGTCATCCGCCAGGGAGCCATCACCGACCTGCTGGCCGGGTCGTCCTTCGTCGTGGAAGTCGAATGCTCCGAACCGTCCCGTGCCGGTGAACTGCTCAAGGGCACGGGCATCGGTGGCCGCGTCGAGATCGGGCCCCACAACCTGGGGATCACGCTGCCGGCTGGAACGGGGCGCAATGTCATCGCCGAGATCAACCGTGTCCTGGTGGGAGGCGGGATCTCGGTCTACCGGCTCCAGGAGATACAGACCTCACTCGAGTCGTGGTTCCTGCAGGTCACGAGCCGATTGGGGGCGTCCGAATGACTGCTACTTCCGATGTGATCACCTCGGCGCCGGCCCCGATCTCCCTGGTGACTCTCCCGACCGCCGGGGCTCGTGGATCCCGACCGGTGGGATGATCGCCACCCGGTTCATGGAGCTGCGGAAGCGGCGGGGTCTCATGGCGGCGCTGATCTTCGTCACCATCGTCCTCCCGACCGTCTTCCTCGTCATCCGCCTCCTGGCCCACGCCATTGCACCGAAGTCCTTCGGGCCGGCCGGCGGGTCGGACATCTTCAATGCCCTTGTCGCCGGTGTCCTCTATGTCTTCGGCTTCATCGTGGCCGCCACCTTGGGTTGCACGGCCGGATCCGTCGACCTCACCGAGGGGATGTTCCGCCACCTGGTGGTGACCGGCCGTTCGCGGTTGGCGCTCTACCTGGCGCGGATACCGGCCGGCCTGGCCATCGTGGTCTCGATGGTGGCCGTCGGGTTCACCATCGTCTGTGCGGTGTGCGTGTTCGCCGCGCCCACCCAGGTGAGCTATCAGGGCGTCAACGTGCCTGCCGGGCTCTCCGAGGTCGGCCTTCAGCACTGGGCCGGGGACCACGCGAACGAGGTGGTCTGCAACTTCCCACTCCGCCTCGGGCCCAACGGCCCCGGACCAAACAGCAACCTCATGAACGTCGTCAACAACACCCCGTGCAATGGCCAAGGAGGTGGACCCGGGGGTGGGCCCACGTTCAGCAAGGGCGCGCCCGGATCCGGCGTGTCCACGACGCCGACGCCGGCAATGGTCAGAGCCGCGGCGGTAGAGATCGCCAAGCTGGACTATTCGGCCTACTCCAAGATCTTCCTGTCCCCGTCGATCGGACTCATGGTCCGTACCGGCCTCTGGATCGAGCTCGAGGTCGTCGTCGGCTTCATCGTCGGGCTCGGGCTCGGATCTCTGCTCGGACAGCGGACTGTCGCCGTGATCCTGATGATCGTGCTGGAGATCATCCTCACCCCGATCCTGTCGCGGGCAAACATCCCCCACATGATCAACCTCCAGCGCTCGATCGTCGGGTTGGCGGTGGCCCATCTCGAACCGTCGGGTCTCGGCTTCGTCTTCGGAGGGGGAGGAGGACCGGACGGCGGGCAAGGCACATCCCTGCTCGTACCGGAGTCGAGGACGGCGGCCGATCTTCGTCATCATCGCGTGGCTGGTCGGCTGGACCGCCCTCGGTGCCTGGCGAATGGTGAAGCGGGACGCCTGAGCGCTTCTACGGGCGGTCGGCATCGTTGGCTCGATGGCCGGCGCGCACGCTCGGCCGCAGCGGTGTCCCAATGCGAGGTCGTGGACAGCTACCGAGGTCTACCCGTGATGGGGTCTGCTCCTCCAAATGCTCGGAGCTGCCAGCGTCTCAAAATGCTCAGAGCGCCAGCGTCCAGAATCGGTCCAAGGCTCGCGCATGATGCCTGTACCATTGGGATTTCGTGTTCCCACCGTTCTACGGTTGCCGAGTACCAGGAGGGACGGAGAACACGAAAGTCCTGTTGGAGGGATGCGAGAGTGGACTAATCGGACGGTCTCGAAAACCGTTGTGTCGCAAGGCACCGTGGGTTCGAATCCCACTCCCTCCGCCAAAAGTAGGTCTTATCGCGGCTCTACACTGTCTCCATGCACTCACTCAGGCCATTGTGCCAAGCCGCGATGCGTGGAGAGATGTCGCTCGAGTTCGAAATTCATTTCGAGGCCCCCCTGTCACGAGCTCGAAGGTCACGAGCTCGAAGGCTCAGTTGCTCACCGTTACCGTGACACCTGAACTCTCTGTGCTAATGCCCGCAGTGTCGTAGGCCACGCTCTGCAGTGTGTAGGTGCCATCGGGAACGGTGGTCGTATCCCAGGAGGCGAGATACCCGTACATGGTCGAGGTGTCGGTGCTGGCTATCACCGCGTTGTTGTAGATCCCACCGGTCAGGCAGAACTCCACGGTGGACACGCCGATGTCAGAACTGGCGCTGGCATCAAGCCATTGGGATCCTGTCAATGCAGCATCACTCGAGGGGCTCACCAAACTGGTGACGGGAGGGTTGTTGTCGACGGTGATGGCAACTCCAGTGCTGGACGCACTGTTCCCGGCCGCGTCAGTGGCCACGCTCTCCAGTGTGTAGGTGCCATCGGGAACGGTGGTCGTATCCCAGGACGCACCATATCCCCCGGTATTCGGCGTTGCGGTGGCGATCAGTGCGGCGTTGAGGTTGCCGCCGGTCAGGTCGAACGCCACAGATGACACACCGAAGCCAGAACTGGCCGTAGCCTCGAGCGCCTCGGTCCCCGTCAATACACCGCCGTTCGAGGGGCTCACCACACTGGTGACGGGCGCCGGGTTGTTGTCGACGGTGACCGTCACTCCAGTGCCGGACGCGCTGTTTCCGGCCGCGTCAGTGGCCACGCTCTCCAGTGTGTAGGTGCCATCGGGAACGGTGGTCGTATCCCAGGAGGCGAGATACCCGTACATGGTCGGGGTGTCGGTGCTGGCGATCTGCTTGTCGTTGACCCCCTCACCTGTGAGGTAGAACGCCACGGTGGACACACCGAAGGGAGACGTGGCACCTGCATCAAGCCACTGCTGGGTTCCCGCCACCGTGGTGCCGACTGAAGGGCTTACCACGCTGGTGACCGGTTGGCCGGTGTTGTCGACGGTGACCGTCACTCCAGTGCTGGACGCGCTGTTTCCGGCCGCGTCAGTGGCCACGCTCTCCAGTGTGTAGGTGCCATCGGGAACGGTGGTCGTATCCCAGGAGGCGAGATACCCGTACATGGTCGGGGTGTCGGTGCTGGCGATCTGCTTGTCGTTGACCCCCTCACCTGTGAGGTAGAACGCCACGGTGGACACACCGAAGGGAGACGTGGCACCTGCATCAAGCCACTGTGATCCTGTCAATACATCACCGTTGGAGGGCAAGGTCACGGTTGTGGACGGAAAGCTGCCAGGGAGTACCGGCGGCACCGGCAAGGTGGGCGGTGTGACGGCGCTCGTACAGGCCGAGCCGTAGAAGACGGTTCCAGCACTTCCCTCGGTATTACCGCAGGCTCCATTCCGTGGGCTGCCGTACATGGTCGGCGGACCTGCATTTCCGCCTTCCTCTAAGGGCAGTACCTGATCATTGGTCTTCGGAAACGTACAGCCTTCGGTTGTGGAGGTGAGCGGCATGTAGTTGTTATCGACTTGGAGGTTGTTTACGTGTTGCGACGCGACGACCGTTGCCACTCCTTCGTTGTTTGCATTATTTTTATTCCAAGGGGAGGAGGGGATGGTATTGTTGGCGACCAGGATGTTCGATTCAGTGCCGAGACTGCCGGGATTGAACTGAACAGCAGGCTGCAAACAGCCCTGACCGGTATCTACTCCGGTGGCAACGTTGCCGCTGATGGTCACGTTGTCAAAGGTGACGTCGTTCCCGATATCGGCAGACATGATCACGCGCATCTCCGCGCCCGAGCTCATGTCATTGTTGGTAAATGCGAAATTGTCTATATTCGCACCGCTCTGGGCGGATAGCAATGCGGCGTACGTCTGATTACCGTTCTGCACGTTGTTGTTGGTTATATCGATGTTGTCGGAATTCCCACCGTCGATATCCGATTCGGTGTCGAACACGGTCGCTGCGACGTTTTTGAGAGTGTTGTTGGCGATGAGGACTCGGTTGACATACTCAGTCGACACCCCTTGCCGACCCGCCCCGTTGAACTGGTTGTTAGTCACCGTCACGTCCGTTGATGGCTGACCGCCACCACCACCAGGTCCCTCGTGGAGCCCACTCACGGTTACAAAGTCGCCGTATACATCGTGCACCGTTACGTTGGTGACAAGGGCCCCTTCCACTCCACTGAGCTGAATCGCCGAATCCGGATCGTTGGTTCCCCCCGGGGCGCCTGCTCGGGGATTGGCACCGTGGATGACCATGTTCTCAATGGTGATGTCGCAACCACCCTCGAGCCACCAGGTGATGGGAGGGTAATATTGGAACCCTTCGTTGTACTGTGTGCTGGAGCTGCAATAGATCGCAGCTCGTGGAGCTTCGCCACTAAAGCTGAGGGGCGCCGGTGCGGACTTTTGAAGGAAGGTGGCACCATTGCCGTCGAAGATATAGTGGCGGAAGTTTCGGAGATAGAGCCCACCGTCCACCCAATAGCATCCGCCTGGGACAAACTGAATCTCGACGGGATCTGCCGCGGTCCCCGCTGGCTGTTGATCGAGCCAGTACGTGAGGGGGTCGTTTTGAAAGTTAATAGGACCGGTTGTATCGCCCACGGGCGACGCACACGTATCGTTAATGGCCCATTTTCCCATTGTCGGGACTTGGATGATTGTCGGTGTTGACGCTGCAGCTGGGGATGACGATACGAACACGAGCACCAAGCCCGATCCTGTCGTCAGAGCCAGAAGCGCCGCCACCCATCTTCGCCAGCCGCTCGGCCCGGGCGCATTCCTGCTGACGAAACTGCGAACGCTACGAGGTAGTTCCACCACAATCCCCCTTGGTCGCCGATGTTCGGAAGCTAGCCGGCAAGGCGCGGCTTGTCGAGCGCCCGGTTTCCCGCCGATTCAGATGGCCCGCGTGAGCTGTAACAGAACGATCGCTGCCAGCATTCCGACGTGTGAACACGTTGCGACGCACCGTGAATCTGAATCGTGGAAAGGAGCTAGCTGATTACTCAAGATCTCGGGAAAGGAACCTTCGCTCACCATGAGAGGTGTTCAACAGACCGGCCCAAGTATCCGGTCAGCGTGCGCTTGCTCGCCAGTATTGGCTCCGTCGCAAAAGCTCCTCTCACACATTACCCACAGACTGAAGGCTGTACTTGAAGGCCAAGCAGCTGTGGTCAAGATGCCTGGAGACACGCAGCGTCGAAAAACGTCACGGCAGACATCAAGAGTGACATCAAGTCCATCAAGGCTGCCGTCAAAGACCATTTGCCTGAGCGGCAATTAGCCCTTCACTGTATAAGCAGGGGCTACGATGACGGCGTGGACGTGGGTCCCGCTGATCATCGGAGGTGTTCTGGCATGTCCCCTGTTCGTCTGGATCGCAAAGCTGTGTCGGGACATCGACCGTGACCGCCGGGCTATTCGCGAGTGGTACGAGCGCAGCTACGGGCCTCTCCTCGACGACTCACTGCGTCGCGCTCACCCTGTTCACCGTGGCCCTGCTGCTCCAGCTCGCGGGCGTGGGTTTGATCGTGAAGGACATTCGCGATGACCTGCACCTTGCACAACGGATCACGGCAGAGCCCGACGCGCCGGTCCGGGGGGTGTCCGTGTCGTTGCCGGGAGTCACGGGGGATATTGACATTACGGGAGCCTTCCCTGCCGCCGTTGCCCGGGGTCTACAGCGCTCCGACACGTTCCGGGACTTTATGGCCCAGTGGCTTGCTGGACGCAGCGGGAGCCGGTACCTCGGAGTGGTCGTCCTGCTCCTCGGTTTCGCCGTGTCATTCGTCGGAAGCGTCGTCGCTCTCGGCTAGTCCGGCTCGGGGCGGTAACGCCCGATGAGGTCAGCGCCTAACAAAAGGGACGAGAGGCGGCACGACCACGTCCCGGATAAACGGGAGTGTGTCCTCAATGAAGGACACGATCGGTACATTCCTGGCCCTTCCATCCGGGAACTTCATTCCGGTGCGGATAACTACTTGAGGGGTGCCTTCGATCTTCACATCCACTGTTCCGTCGGGGGTAATGAGCTTTGCGCCATCCTCCACAAAGGAGTCGGGTTCAACGATTCCGATTCCTTCAATCACCCGCCCGTCCTCCATGTGATTAAGGATCTTGGCGTCAGCCAGTCCTGCTGCGAAGACTGGGAGCTTCGTGTGTCGGTCGTTGTTGACGAGCCGGTTCAACATTCGGAGCGCGTGGGGGGTGAGCCCGTGTTCGGGTTCGTCAGGCGGCTGCAAACTCTTGATGAATGTGACCGCATCATCCGGGAGTTTGTCGGCGATGCTCACCCATCTCTCCCGGTCCTTCGTTCGTTGGTCATTCTCCCCGGGGATCGCTGGGTTCCATACGTCCCGCCAAAACACCGGAAAGCTGACGCTATCGGCCTTCTTCGTCGCACAGCAGTAGGCGAGATGGTCCAGCCCGGACCGGAGGTTGTAGAGAGCGTCCGCGAAGATGTACGGAACGGAAGTGGTATCTACGGACCGGGTGAACTTAAGCCTGAACGTCTGGCCCTTCGGCTTGCCCTCCATGGTCTTGGCCACCGCGTAGGGGCGACTGCTCTCGTCGGTCCCTCCGTAGCGGTCAATGGCGGTTTTGAGCTCATTGAGGTGGCTTTCGGCCCGGTTGATCTTGCCGAGGTAGGAGGGATATTCAATCACCATGGGGTTGTACCATCAGAGGAACATGTCGAAGAAGAACGGCTCAGAGCCGACACAGGAAACTCAGCCGGTGGAGGGACCACCTGCGGAAATACCGATCCCGACCAGGGACGAGGTCTTCCGTGACCTGGGCAAGGTGGCCAAGCCACAGAAGAAACCAATGTCCGAAGCAGACTCAGAGGGGTAGTTCGCCGTACTCGTCGGGTTCTGGCGGGTGCTCGGCGGGATATGGAAGGAACCGTTCCTGCCCTGCATCGAATCGCATCTGGGAATGGCAGCTAGAGGTACGCGCAGTTCCTGGTCGCGGTTCGCAGTGCACCAGTTCGTCATCATACGGACGGGCGTGTTCTGTTCGGATGACGCCATGGCACTGCATGGTGGGGCAGTCCCATTCGTACGGCATCGGCTATACCTGGGCCGATCGGAGTAGCAGGGTCGCGAACATCGCACGCCCGTCGTCGCGATGGTTGTACCGCCAGACGTACTCATTCAGATACCCCTGCAACCACTTGGGGGACACCGAATGATGCGCTCCCATGATGCCCGTCTTGAGCAGCATCCAGAAGCCGTCGATCGTCTGCGTGTGGACATCTCCGCTCACGTAGATCTTCGCGGAATGGTCGATCGTGTAGTGCTCCTGAGGGAGCCGCGAGTAGGCGTGTGCGTTGTCCGTGTAGACCACTGCGTCCGGGGACACCCGACGCTCGACGTGTGCCATGAGGGTTGGCTTCCGCCTGCTTGGCACGACGTGGGCAGTGATCTTGCCCTTCCGCTCGACAGCACCGAATACCTGGACCTTCTTTTGGTCGGACCACTTGAGCGCAGCGGACATCCGGTTCGGGGCCTTGGCAAACTCCCGCTTGTCAGCCAGACGCGGCTTCCCGCCGATGTAGGTCTCGTCCATCTCGACCTTGCCCGTCAGCATCGGGTCGTCGTCCTGGGTCATCAGTTCGTTACGAATCAGCGTGAACATCCTCCATGCCGTCTTGTACGTAACGCCCAGCTCCCGCTCCAGTTGTTTGGCAGAAATGCCACAACGAGTGCTCGTCATCAGGTACATGGCGTAAAACCACAGGTGGAGCCCCGTGGAGGACTTATGAAAGATCGTCCCCGCTGTCGGGTGCACATGAAGCCCACAGGCCGTGCAGGTCCAATCCTGCCGCTGCTGCTTGGCCGTGTACCGCTTGAAGACGCGGTGGGTCTCGCACCGCTCACAGAACGCGTGGTCCCCGTCCGGGGAGTACCGGGTGCGCCACAGCCATTGCAGGCAGGTCTCGTCGTCGGGGAAGTCCCGCGTGAACTCAAGCAGCGTGTACTGCGAGTCAGACGAGGGCGCTTTCTGAGGGGTTTTGCGATTGCCAGGAGCCATATATGAAGCGTAACACGCTGGCCTTATACAGTCAAGGGATACTTGCCGCCTGAGCTAAGCAACCATGAGGCTCGTATCACCAGTTTGGAGCAAGAGGCCTAAGGATCGAACGGACATCTGGGAACTGGTGATCTTCCCCGATGTAAACCAGTTTTGTCGTTCGTCTGGGGTGTCGTCACCCAAGGGTTTGAACTGCGTCCCAGTCCTTCGGGCCCGAAAGGTTGAAAATTAGGCGTCTTGGAGCAAATTTTGGAGCGAACGGACGGGTTCGATCGGACATTTCGGATTTACTCCTTGTATCTGGTCGTGCCCAATTCCCGGGACAGATTAGGGAGACTTGCCGGAGGGTTCGAATACCGTCTCAGTAGGTCCGCCATTGTGATGTCGCAAGACATCGGAGAGCGGAGTTCAGATGGCCAGCGCAACCGACGGCTTGCTCAGGGCGGGTACCACACTTCCCTCGGGGGACCGCCAGTCAGCCGTGTCGGCAACATCACAGGGAACTACAGCTAGTCAGTACGGCCTGGTGCTGGTTGAGTAGAACAGGGCAGATGAGGTGGTGCCCAGCCATGCCGCCGCGAGCGTGTCACCGGTGGTAGCGATGGCAGGAGCCAGGTTGGTGCCAGCCTGCGGCTGGATCAGCTGATGTGCGAAGCCATCGCCGGCGCCGTTGTAACCGAACGACATGTCGTAGAAGATCTTGGTTGACGCTCCCGTCCCTTTGTAGGCGAAGACCACGGTCTTCGAATTCAAGAGAGCCACCCTTGGCGGTTCCTCGGTGAGAGCACTGGGGATCGTCTGGATAGATGCCCAACCGATCGCAGTGAGGGCGTCGGTGTCGATCTGCTGGCTGCTGGTCGTCCATGCGACCGTGAAGATCGAATACTTGGCCTGTGGCGTGCCGACGATCGCCGGGGCGACTTGGGTGGTCGCTCCGGGCACTGCACTGGGGGCCTGCCAGGTGCCGGCGTCGGGGGACGTGAAGTGGACGTTTGTGTCGCTCCTGCCCTTGTAGGCGAGCATCAGAACGTTGCGGTTCACCCCTAACGCGGGCGCCGCGCTGGTGGTGGCTGTCCCCCAGGTGCCGCTGACCGTGGCCTGCGGCGACCAGGTGGTGCCGTTCGTCGTCGTCGAGTAGAAGATGGAACCGGTTGAGCCGTCACCCCTCCAGGCCGCGTAGAGCACGCCGCTGAAGACCGCTAGGGCCGGCGGCTGGTTGGTCAGCGCTTGACCCCACGAACCTTGGATAGTGGCTTGGGACGTCCAGCTCTTGCCGTCATACGCGGAGTAGAAGATGGCATTGCCCGTAGTGCCCACCCATGCCGCATACAACTTCCCGCCGAAGTACGTCAGCGCAGGCGACAGATTGGTGAGGGCCTGGGGGTGCGTCGCCTCCGCATTCCAGATCGGAGGGCCGGCTGTAGTGGCGCACCCGTGGAACGCGTTGGACCAGATCGACTGCACGGCAAAGGTGCCGGTCGTGAGTGTTTCCAGGCCATCGCCGGCGGCCTTGTCCTCGCACTTGTCGCCGATCTCGCCGCCGTTGGTGTCGCGCCAGCCGCCAGCGACGTCAGTGACGCTTTCGGCGTACTCGTGGCTCTCGAGGATGGTGTAGCGATCCACCGGGGTGGCGTTCGGTAGCTGGATCCCGCACGCACCAGGGGCCCAGTCGGGCAGATAGGGCAAGTTGGTCCACTCCAGTGTCCCCAACGAGCCGGCGCCGTAGGGCTTATGGTAAGCGCAGGTGCTGCCGCCCGGATGGAGTCCTGGCGTGGTCCCGTGCGGTGAGGCGATGACGTACTGGGCGTTGAGATTGGACGCCGGGGTGGTGTTGCCGAAGTGGACGGCCGCTGCCTTCACCTCGGCCACGAGTTGCGTGCTGGTCGCCGAGGACGGCTCCGCAGAGGTGTTGTCTGACCACACCCCTGCAAGAGGCGAGCTGGTTGGATGAACGATGTGGGTGCCCGAGCTACCACAACTCGTGGTGTTGACAGCCACACCTTCGCAGTATTGGTCCAGGATCTGGCCCCAGGTGTCGTCCGCTCCGTACAGGCCCCGGAAGAATGCTTGAAGTACAGGCTTGACCCCAGCTGGGTCGGTCGACCACTGGGAACCCCAGAAGACCAGGTACACCGTGGGGTGCACTTCGACCACGCCAGTCGAGTTGCTCGAGTGGACATACAGCTGCGAGACGGTGTCCGCGAACGCCGCTTGAGGGAGCACTGCGATAGAAGCGAGAGCGGCGAAGGTTGCCACCACAGCTCGGCCCAGCCGGGATCGAATCGAGCATTTACTGAGCATGCGATCAACCTTTCGCTCATCATTCGCCTTCAAGACGATGATCCAGCGCCAACGTTGCACGCGGGTTGAATGCGGTTCAATCAGAGTCGACCTTCGCTCGGTCATCCCGCGCCCTTCTGATGAACAGTATTGAGATGTTCGACTTCAGATGCAACCGTGTTGTCGGGAGTGCGGAGAATTCTCCAATTGCGGGTCTGAAGGTCGGCTGCATCCGTCAGGCCCGGTGCGATCGGTTCGCTTCGGATTCAGCTGATCCTCAGGATCCTCCGATGGTCCACTGGCGGGGACGTGGCACATGACGGCTCTCGGATCGGTGAGATGATCCTTGGCTCAGGTGATTGGCTTGGTCGAAGCCGTGGTGCGAATCCGGAGAGTGATGTCGTTACACGACTCGCACACTTCCTCCGGGATGACACCGGCGCGCATCAGTAGGCCGAAGACCTTGCAGCCGAGACACAGGCCAAATACCGACTCGAGGAGCGCGGCAATGATCAACAGCCCAAGTGTCACGTAGGTAGCGGCCCGCAAGCCGAAACCAAGTGTCAGGACAGCAGCGGTGCCCGAGAAGGCGAGGCCGATACCCTGGGCGAACCGCTTCGGTGGTCCTGCGACTGGCCGCGGTTCCTTTCCGAGCAAGGGAGTCAGCACCCGAACCGACAGCTGCGCGAGCGGGCTCAGTGTCGGGCCGGTGAGCACACGTGCCACGAAACCGTAGGCGATGACGACAGTCAACCATGGCAGATCGAAGACGATGGTGGCCACGGCCAGCAACAGGACGCCTCCGGCGACGATACGAGCGGAGATGTCATTGACGGGGTTGGGAAAGGAGAAGAGTCTCCTGGCCCAACCGGAGCCTGCCGTCGAATCGGCAACCTGCCCGGGAGACGTCATGATCCTTGTCCTCGGCGAGCGGTCGGTCTCGATCGGCTATTCAGCAATTGCATCTTGTACCTTGTCGGGCCCAGATCTATAAAAACAGGTCCTTCCGGGTTTTTCGTGGGTCCATACATGCCCGTTGACCTCCTCGGTGGTTTGCGGTAAAGGGGCACGTAGAGCAAATACGCGCGTGACGGCGGGATCCCTCGGGTTCCGTCCAGCCTTGGGCTCTCCGCGACGCCGTAGTGGCCACTCTCCCTCTCCCGACATCAAGGGTCGCTGCGAGCCTCCGCTGACGCTGCGGTTCTCGCTCGGGCTATGCCCGTCCCTTGACCCCGGGTTCGTCGGTGGCAAAGGCTCGAGGAGGGGGCGACACTTGAGTGTCGCCCCCAAGAGATAGGGAGCGGAGCTGAAGGAGGCGGCGATTCGCGACATCGAGTTCTACGCCCAGGTCCTGGGCCTGGTCGACCCGTGGTTCGTCGAGGACGTCGACCTCTCGGTTGAGAACAAGCGAGTGGACATCGCGGTCGCCCACCTCGAGGGCCGCCTGTGGGCCTGCCCCGACTGCGGGGCCGAGCTGCCCCTCTACGACCATGCTGAGGAGAGGGCCTGGCGCCATCTCGACACCGGGGGGTTTCCCACCTGGCTCCACGCCCGGCCCCCACGGGTCAAATGCCCCACTCATGGGGTGCGCCAGGTCCGCCTCCCCTGGGCCGAGCCCAAGAGCCGCTTCACCACCGCCTTCGAGCGTTTCGCTATCGACGTCATGAAAGAGACCGATATCTCGGGAGCGGCCAACATCTTGAAGACGAGCTGGGACCAATGCTGGGGGATCATGGAGCGGGCTGTGGCCCGGGGCCGTGCGACCAAAGAACACCAGGTCCCGGCCCTCCTGGGCGTCGACGAGAAGGCGGCCCGCAAGGGGCACTCCTATCTCACGCTCGTCTATGACATCGCCGGCGGCACCGTCGAATACATCGCCGACGACCGCACGCAGGCCAGCCTCGATGGCTACTTCGAGTCCTTCAGTGCAACCGAGCGCGAAGGGATCACCGCGGTGGTCATGGATATGTGGCCGGCCTACATCAACTCGGTCGACGCACACCTGGTCGACGCCCAGGACAAGATCGTCTTCGACCGCTTCCACATCGTCAAACACATGGCAGAGGCCGTCGACACCGTGCGCAAGCGCGAACACCGCGAACTGCGCGCCGAGGGGATCGACACCTTGACCGGATCGAAATATCTCTGGCTCTACGCCGAGAAGAACCTGCCCGCCAAGCACAAGAGCACCTTCGCGGTCCTCAAGGCGCTCAACTTGAAGACTGCCCGGGCCTGGGCCATCAAAGAGTCGCTCTCGGCGTTGTGGCACTACCAGCGACTGGGCTGGGCCACCAAGTTCTATACGCAGTGGTTCTTCTGGGCCACGCACTCGCGCCTGCAACCCGTCATCGACGTCGCCTACATGATCAAGCGGCATCTCTACGGGGTGCTCAACTACTTCTCGGCCGCCCGCATCACAAACGCTGCTGCAGAAGGGCTCAACTCCAAGATCCAGACGATCAAGAAGATGGCCTACGGCTACCGCAATCGCGAGCACTTCAAGACGGCCATCTTCTTCCACTGCGGAGGACTACAGCTTTACCCAGCAACCCACGGGATTCCCGGATCGCCGTTGACCTCCTCGGTGGTTTGCGGTAAAGGGGCGCGTAGAGCAATTCGCGTGACGGCGGGATCCCTCGGGTTCCGTCCAGCCTTGGGCTCTGCGCTATGCCGTAGTGGCCACTCTCCCTCTCCCGACATCAAGGGTCGCTGCGAGCCTCCGCTGACGCTGCGGTTCTCGCTCGGGCTATGCCCGTCCCTTGACCCCGGGTTCGTCGGTGGCAAAGGCTCGAGGAGGGGGCGACACTTGGAGTGTCGCCCCCAAGAGATAGGGAGCGGAGCTGAAGGAGGCAGCGATGCGCGACATCGAGTTCTACGCCCAGGTCCTGGGCCTGGTCGACCCGTGGTTCGTCGAGGACGTCGACCTCTCGGTTGAGAACAAGCGAGTGGACATCGCGGTCGCCCACCTCGAGGGCCGCCTGTGGGCCTGCCCGGACTGCGGGGCCGAGCTGCCCCTCTACGACCATGCTGAGGAGAGGGCCTGGCGCCATCTCGACACCGGGGGGTTTCCCACCTGGCTCCACGCCCGGCCCCCACGGGTCAAATGCCCCACTCATGGGGTGCGCCAGCTCCGCCTCCCCTGGGCCGAGCCCAAGAGCCGCTTCACCACCGCCTTCGAGCGTTTCGCTATCGACGTCATGAAAGAGACCGATATCTCGGGAGCGGCCAACATCTTGAAGACGAGCTGGGACCAATGCTGGGGGATCATGGAGCGGGCTGTGGCCCGGGGCCGTGCGACCAAAGAACACCAGGTCCCGGCCCTCCTGGGCGTCGACGAGAAGGCGGCCCGCAAGGGGCACTCCTATCTCACGCTCGTCTATGACATCGCCGGCGGCACCGTCGAATACATCGCCGACGACCGCACGCAGGCCAGCCTCGATGGCTACTTCGAGTCCTTCAGTGCAACCGAGCGCGAAGGGATCACCGCGGTGGTCATGGATATGTGGCCGGCCTACATCAACTCGGTCGACGCACACCTGGTCGACGCCCAGGACAAGATCGTCTTCGACCGCTTCCACATCGTCAAACACATGGCAGAGGCCGTCGACACCGTGCGCAAGCGCGAACACCGCGAACGCGCGCCGAGGGGATCGACACCTTGACCGGATCGAAATATCTCTGGCTCTACGCCGAGAAGAACCTGCCCGCCAAGCACAAGAGCACCTTCGTGGTGCTCAAGGCGCTCAACTTGAAGACTGCCCGGGCCTGGGCCATCAAAGAGTCGCTCTCGGCGTTGTGGCACTACCAGCGACTGGGCTGGGCCACCAAGTTCTATACGCAGTGGTTCTTCTGGGCCACGCACTGCGCCTGCAACCCGTCATCGACGTCGCCTACATGATCAAGCGGCATCTCTACGGGGTGCTCAACTACTTCTCGGCCGCCGCATCACAAACGCTGCTGCAGAAGGGACTCCAAGATCCAGACGATCAAGAAGATGGCTACGGCTACGCAATATGAGCATTAAGAGGATTTTAGGAAAACAGAGTAGCGACGACCCCTGGCAATCCGTTCGAGCAATGCCCAAGCAGGTCCGCTCGTTGTCTTGGGTGGCCCCGGCGACACATCACCGGAGGCCGCAATGGTCAGTTGTCCCGACGCTCTACAGTCGGCACCGGGTGGCCGTTGGCCCTCAGGTTCACCTCCACATTGCCACGGGTCGCGTTGGAGTACGGACACACCTCGTGTGCTGCAGCCACAATCGACACGGCGCGCTCGGGGTCGGTTATGCCTGGTAGCGAGACATCGAGTCCCACGGCCACATTGAAGCCGCGGGTCTCGGTAGTGACCAGACTGACTTCTGAATCTATGGAGACGGCTCCGAGATCAACTCGCTCTCGACGCCCGACAACGCCCAGCGCTCCTTCGAAGCACGCGGCGTAACCCACGGCGAAGAGCTGCTCAGGGTTCGTGCCTCCACCCTCCCCGCCCATCTCGACGGGAGTGCGCAGCTGGACATCCAATGCCCCGTCACTGGTAACGCCGTGACCCTGCTCCCGGCCGCCCACCACATGGGCTCGGGCCGTGTACAGCGATTTGGTCATTTTTGACTCCCTTCAAGATCCCGTTGTTCCGACGCTATCGGCCTGCCTCTCCCGAACGACCGGTTCCATCTCCTCGGCCGTGACCGAGCACGTCCTCGGAACCCAAGGCTCTCGTGGACGAGGTGCGTCCGAACGGCCACGACAGCGCTTGTGCCGACCAAGCGACAGTACTGTCGCTTCAAGCGAGGAGGTTCGTTCAGGAAGTCAATCGCCACATCCGTGAAACCAATGATTGGAGCTGACGTGGAGAAACGACTGGTCACCCGCTACGCGATGCGATCACCTGAAGCGGCCGACGAGAATCAACGGCGAGTCGAAGCGGTGTTCGCTGAGCTAGCCGCAGCCTCGCCGGACAACGTCAGCTACATCGTCTTGCGCCTTGCCGACGGTTCGTTTGTCCACATTTCCTTCCATGACCACAGCGAGGATGAGGTCAACCCGATCGCCTCAACGCCGGCGTTCGCTCATTTCCAGGAGGACCACGCCGACCGTCGCCAGGGCGATGTCGAGCAACAGACCGCAAGTCTCGTCGGTTCCTCCGTCACCGTTATCGACTGACGGAAGAGACCGTGGTCCGTTCGACGGGCCCCGGACGAGCCCGGGTTGGCGGAGCCTGGGAGGTGCATCCCCGTGGCGCTCCAGGTCGTCACTGCCCTATCGGCTCAGCTGACTGCGTTCAGGCTATTCCGCCTGCCGGCGTGTGGTAGCTGGCAACGACACCCGATTCTGGAGCACGCGTCTCTTGAAGGATCAAGGCGAGCCGGTCGGGCAAGTCGTCCAGGAATCGCCTGCCACTACCGAGAAGGACCGGGACGACGAAGAACCGGTACTCGTCAATGAGCCCATGAGTTGCCAGCGTTGATGCGAGGATCGAGCTTCCGAAGATCGCAAGATCCTTGCCGGGCTGCTGTTTCGGACAAGCCACAACATTCGGAACATCCTCGGCGATGACGGTGGTGTTGGACCATGTCGCCTTGCCGAGCGTCGTCGACGCGACGAACTTCGGGAGGGCGTTCATCCTCGGAGCCTCGGTCTGCGTGGATTCCGGCCAATGCGCGGCGAACCCTTCGTACGTGGCGCGGCCGAGGAGAATGCCGTCGATCGACCCCAACATCGCGTCGACGTAGGCGAAAAACTCGTCGTCGTGGACGAACCAGTCGAGTGTCTGATCAGGTCCGTCGAAGTAACCGTCCACCGAGACAAGGAGCTGCAGAAAGAGCTTCCTCACGATCCTCCGCCGTCCAAGACGGTAGCCAGCGAGTCCAGCAGGGACCGAGTACCCTCTTCTCTCTGGGCGACCGTGTCGTGGCCATCGAGGAACACTCCCTGCTCGGTGAGGACCAGTTGCGTCGTTGCTCCTTCGCTGCGGAACTGGACCGTGGCGACGGACACTGAGATCCGAGTCTCATCGGCGTACATCTCGTAGGTGTAGACGATCCGCCGCTCGGGAACGATGTCGCGGAACTCCGACTCGTACGTATAGATGGGCCCGCCCGGAGGCCCACCGCGATTGACCTCACGGCCTCCGACCCGGAAGTCGAGTTCGTATCCGGCATCGAGTGCCTCAGCGGAGCCGGCGAACCAGCGGGCCTTGAGCTTGGGATCCGCCCAGGCCCGGAAGACGTGCGCGACCGGAACGCCGTAGGTCCGATCGATGACGAACGTGTCATGGGCAACCGTGGACAGGGTCATGGTTTCTCCTCCGTGGTGGCTACTTCGTTCAGGATGTCGCCCAGCCGGTCCAGGCGGGCTTCCCAGCCGCGGCGACGGTCGGTGATCCACTGTTCGGCG
Organism: uncultured Acidimicrobiaceae bacterium; assembly: GCA_963769775.1. Taxonomy (GTDB): domain Bacteria; phylum Actinomycetota; class Acidimicrobiia; order Acidimicrobiales; family RAAP-2; genus Bog-756. The sequence goes on from CAVYNC010000003.1 coordinate 512,883, forward strand.
GCGGTCATCGCCGCGCCTTCGATCCGGCACATGCGCGTCCTCCCGACCTTCTCGGTCTTCACGACCCCGCACGCCTCGAGGACCTGCACGTGCTGGACCACGGCTGCAAGGGACATCGCCAGGGGTTCTGCCAGTTCGCTGACCGAGGCGGGTCCCAGGGTGAGTCGTTCCAGCATGTTGCGCCTGCTCTTGTCGGCCAGCGCCTGGAAGGTCCGATCCAGGTCGATCGTTTGGTTAAGCATATCCTTGAGTATATGGACCCGTGGGCACCACAGTCAAGTGTCTTCTTAAGTCTCTACGATGAGGGCGCAGCCACTGGCAGGCCTCGGCCTCGTGGCTATGCAGCGCGCTCGGGGAGGGTCGGTCTCCTCGGTGATCGGGGGACCGACCAGAAGACCGTCGATCACCCCATCGCCACCTCGACGGCTGTGACCGTCGGCGGTGTCATCACGTGAGGGGACCACAACACGGCTCGGCTCTCGGGGACCGCACTGACGACCGCCTCTTGGACTCGGTGGCCCCGACGGTCGGCTTCCTCGATCGATATGCCCGGGGGCAGGTATCCCTCGACGTCCACGATGAGTGAGCGCCCCGACCACCGCGCCCGGACGTTCACGTGATCGACACCGTCGACGAGGACGGCTGCAGATTCGGCCTTGCGGAGAATTTCGGGGTCGACACCGTCCATCAGACGGCACAGCAGTTCCGAGGTGACATCCCAGCCGACGTGAACGATGAAGCCGGTTACCACCAAACCGGCGACCGCGTCTGCCCACGGGAGACCGGCGGCGACGCCGACCAGGCCCAGAAGTGCTCCGCCCGAGGCGATTGCATCAAGCCAGGAATGCCGGGCATCGGCCACGAGCGTCGCCGACTGGATCCGGCGTCCGACGACGAGCTTGTAGCGGGCGACCAGCTGGTTACCGACGATGCCGACAAGGGCGGCAACCATTCCCAACGCCAGGTGTGACGTCGTGCCGTGGGTCAACAACTTGTGGAGACTGACGTACCCGGCAAAGGCTGCGCTGACCCAGATCACCATGGCCACCGCCAGGCCGGCCAGGTCCTCGGCTCGTTCGTACCCGTAGGGATGCGAGCGGGTCGCCTGAAGGCGGGAGAGGCGAAGCCCAAGGAAAACGGCCAGTGATGTCGAGACGTCAGAGAGATTGTGCAGGGCATCTCCGAGCAGCCCCGTCGAGTGGGCAAGGAGTGCGATGCTCAACTCGATGGCGCCGGTCAGCGAGAGTCCGATGGCCGAAACGATGATGGCTCGATGGGCGTCACGGCGGTCCCGGGGGTCATGAACATGGCGCTCGGGAGGAAACGGGGCCGACGTCTGGGACCGGTCAGCTCGATGCATCGGTCACTCCCCGCTTGCACGGTCGTCGACGGATCCGACACCGGTGCGGTGCGTCTTGCCCCTCACGTGGTCGACGTGGAAGAGGGCCTGCTCGACGAGCTGGCGGACATGATCGTTCTCGGCGGCGTAGTAGGCCCGCGTGCCGTCTCTTCGGACCGAGACCAGTCGGACCAGTCGGAGCTTGGCCAGATGCTGAGATACGGCCGCCGGATTCGCACCGACGTGGGCGGCCAGTTCGTTGACCGAGTGCTCCCCGTGCAGAAGCGCCCACAAGATTCGAAGTCGGGTGCGGTCGGCCAGCAGCTTGAACGTCTCGACCGCCACCTCGACCTGCTCATCGTCAGGATCCCTATATATATGCGTAGCCATGCAGATAAGCATACACTGTTCCGGTCGATACCCTGTTCAGCGTGACGGCTGCCAGCTCCTTCGTCGACCTCGGGCCGACCACGGCGGCCGGTGTGAGGTGATGGACCTGGACGGTCGGGTTGCGCTGGTGACCGGCTCCTCGAGCGGAATCGGAGCTGCGACGGCGAGCGCCCTCGCCGAACGTGGGGCACGGGTCGTCGTCAACTCGATGTCCTCGGTGTCGGAGGGCGAGCGGGTCGCCGCCGCGCTGCGCGACGCCACCTACCTGCAGGCCGACATCGGCGAGCCGGTCGAGGCGGACCGGTTGGTCGCCGCCACTCTCGAACGGTACGGGCGGCTCGACGTCCTGATCAACAACGCCGGCACGACCCAGGTCATCCCCCACCACGACCTCGACGCGGTGACCGACGACATATGGGAGCGGATCCTCCGGGTCAACGTGACCGGCACCTGGAGCGTGATCCGGGCGGCCGTCCCCCACCTGCGAGCGACCGGAGACGGCGTCATCATCAACGTCACCTCCCTCGCCGGTGTCCGGCCGATCGGTTCGTCCATTCCCTACGCGGTCTCCAAGGCGGCTCTCAACCACATGACGGTCCTGCTCGCCAACGTGCTCGGGCCGGAGATCCGGGTGAACGCGGTCGCACCGGGACTCATCGACACGCCGTGGACCGCCGACTGGGACGCCATCCGGGACGCCTACAGGCAGGTGGCCCCGCTGCGACGATCGGGTGCGGCCGAGGACGTCGCCGACGCCTGCCTCGGACTGGTCGACGCCTGCTTCACAACCGGACAGGTGCTCGTGGTCGACGGCGGGATGGCGCTCCGATGAACCGGGAAGGCAAAGCGATCTCAAGCGAGGCGTGAGTAATGCCGATGCCTGGTCCCATGGCAGCCGAAGCGAAACGATCCTGGCCGGCGCCCCCCGCCGAGCAGTCGCTTGTGTCCAAGTACCGGTGCGCGATGTGCCACAAGCACTGCGAGACACCCTGCCGGTTCACCGCGTCCGAGTTCCGCCAACTCGAGGAGGCGATCCGGGCCTGCCCGAATCAAGAGCCGGAGCCCGTCGACTAGACGACAGCCCGCACGTCCGCGAGCCGACGGAGCAAGCCCCGAGGTTCAGTTCGCTTCGCCGCGGCCGGACACGTGCGCCTCGACCTCGGCCTCGGCGGCGCGGACGACGTCCGGATCCTGTCGCCGGCCCTTGTCCAGCCGGCCGCGCCAGCCGTCGGCGTCGAACCGGGCGGTCCCCGTCTCAGCCAGGAACGCCGACACCACGGCCACGAACTGGTCGGGGTGGGTGTGATGGGGGAAGTGCCCGGCTCCCTCGAAGATCTCCAGCCGGCTGCCGGGCAGGACGGCGTGGGCCACCCGGGCGTGGCTGACCGGGATGATCGCGTCCTCCTCACCCCACACGATGAGGGTGGGCACCCCCTCGACCAGGTAGGCGCGGTCGATCATGGTGATGACCTGTCCGCGCCAGTCCACACCTGATCGCAACGTGCGGAGGATGGCCCGGCGCGCCGCCGTGTTCGGGAGCGCGTCCACCACCGCGATGATCTCCTCGGTGTCCCGGCCGAGACCCTGACCCAGCAGCGCAATGAGGCGGCCGACCGCATGAGTCGCGGCCCGCACCGGCCCCAGGCCGAAGAGCGGCATGAGCAGCTCGGCTCCCGGAACCGTTGCCAGCCGAAGGAGCGGAGACACCGATTGGCCGACCCCACCGCTGCTCACCAGTACCAGGCGCTCACAGCGTTCCGGGTACTGGTAGGCGAACTGGGCGGCCACCCCGCCGCCCAACGAATGACCGACCACGGTGACCCGGTCGACCCCGAGCACGGCGAGGAGGTCCCGCATCCCGTTCGCATAGGCGGCGACCGAATAGTCGGCGCCGCGGCTTCTCCGACCGACCGTGACCGAGGAGGTCGGGAAGGATCACCCGGTGGTCGAGGGCCAGCTGGTCGAGCACCGGCCGCCAGGTGTCCGAGCTGTCCCCGATGCCGTGGATGAGCAGGAGGGGCGGGCCGGCACCGGTGTCGACGTAGGCCCGGCGATAGCCGTGGATGGTGCGGTACTGCACCGGCGGGATCCCCTCACGGCGGAGGCCCGGGCGGTGGCGCATCGGTGGGACATCCTCAGTGCCTTCCATGCCCGGACCTCCGTCAGCGAGGGATTGGGGGGGTACCACCAGTTGTAACCCCACAGGGTGTCGGGGGGGTCTCCGGACGGTGAACTGCGTGTTACGCCGTCCCGGTGCCTCCGGTGCCGGGGACAAGCACGATCTTGCCATGGGTGTGCCGCCGCTCGAGCTCGGCGAAGGCATCCCGGACCCGATCCAGCGGGAATGTCGCGGCGATCGGGATCTCGATCCGGCCGGACGCGACGAGCTCGGCCATTTCGCGCAGGACCTCGGGGGTCGAGGCGTCACCACTCCCTGCCACCTTCGCCCCGACTGCGAGTGCCTGATCACGGGCGATGATGGTCTCGATGCGGTCGGGCGCGACGCCGAGGCTCACCGCGAGCTCCACGTACTCGGGTCCGAAGAGGTCGATGAAGGCGTCGATTCCTTCGGGCGAGGCGTCCCGCAGGCGGTCGGCCAGCCCGTCGCCGTAGGCGACCGGGACGACGCCGTGCGCTGCGAGCCACTCGTGGTTGGCGGGTGAGGCGATCCCGAGCACGACCGAGTCCTTGGTCCGAAGGAGCTGCACGACGACGCTGCCGACGCCGCCGGCAGCAGCCGACACTGCCACGACATCGCCCTTCCCGGCGCCAACGGCCCTGACCGCAGCGTACGCGGTGCAGCAGACCACGTACAGCGATCCGGCCACCTCCCAGCTCAGTGCGGCCGGCTTGGGGATCAGCTGGTCGACCGGTACGGCGACGTACTCGGCGTGGCTCGACCGTCGCCACGACCAGCCGAGCACCTCGTCGCCGACAGTGAACTCGGTGACCCCGTCGCCGACGGCGCTCACGACGCCGGCGAGATCGCTCCCCTCACCGGACGGGAAGGTCGCCGGGAAGCGATCGTGCAGCGCACCGGCGCGGATCGCCGCTTCCCCAGGGTTGATCCCGACTGCACGCACCTCGACGACCACCTCGCCGGCCGGTGGCATCGGGACGTCGACATCGGCGACATAGAGGACGTCGCGGTCGCCGTAGTGATCAAATCGCACCGCGCGGGCCATCTGGCCTCCTCACCTGGTGTGACCTGGCCCGCCCACCCTACCGTCCGCCGACCCCGGGCCTCGCCCCGTTCAGAGATCGCCGGACCGGGCCGATCCGGGGACCGGGACCCGTCTCCGGATGAGCTCGTCGCCGGTCCTCCTCGACAGCAGCGCCTCGATCGCCCCGGGTTCGCCGGGCCGGGCGAAGATGAACCCCTGACCGCTGTCGCAGTTCTCCTCCCGGAGCCCCTCGAGCTGGGACTGCTTCTCGATCCCCTCTGCCAGAGTCACCAGCCCCAGCGTGCGGCCCAACTCGACCAGGGTGTGGATGAGCGCGGCCGCATCGGCCGACCCGTCCATCGCCGAGACGAACGACCGGTCGATCTTGAGCACGTCCACTGGGAACTGCCGGAGGTAGGCCAGGGAGGAGTAGCCGGTCCCGAAGTCGTCGATGGCGATCAACACACCGAGCTCCTTGAGTCGGTGGAGCCGGGAGACCGTCGCGTTGGCATCTCTCATCAGGGTCGACTCGGTGACCTCGATGATCAGCGAGCTCGGGTTGAGCTCGTAGAGCTCGAGAGCCCGCCGCACGTCGTCCACCAGTCCGTCCGACTCGAGCTGTCGCATCGAGACGTTGACCGACATGGTCGTCCGGTAGCCTCGTTCATACCAACTCGATGCCTGGCGACAGGCCTCGTCGAGCACCCAGCGCCCGACCTCGACGATCAACCCGGTGTCCTCCAGGACGGGGACGAAGTTGTCGGGCACGATGATCCCCTTGGTGGGATGACGCCACCGGAGCAGCGCCTCCACCCCGCGGACCCGGACGTGCTCGAGATCGAAGATCGGCTGGTAGAGGAGGAAGAACTGGTCGCTGGCCAGTGCACCGGTGAGATCGGACTTGAGCTCGAGACGGTCGTGTGCGGCGGACTGCATGGCGGGCTCGAAGACCACCCAGCGGTCCCGTCCTGCCGCCTTCGAGCGGTAGAGGGCGATGTCTGCATCCCGCAGCAGCTCCCGGGCCGAGGAACGATCGCCGGTCGCGATGCCGATGCTCGCGGTGATGCAGATCGGGATCTCCTCGAAGCCTTCGACGATGAAGGGGGTGTCGAGCACCTGGTGGATCCGCTCGGCTACAGGCTCGGGCCCCGCCTCCAGCGAGATGCCCTCCGCCAGGATGACGAATTCGTCGCCGCCCAGCCGTCCGACGGTGTCGCTCGCCCGGAGCAGACCGAGCAGCCGACCCGCCACCGCCTGGAGGACCCGGTCCCCTGCTTCGTGACCGAGCGAGTCATTGGCGTCCTTGAAGTTGTCCAGGTCGATGAAGTACGCGGCGACCGGTTCTGAGGTCCGCCTCGCCCGGACGAGCATCTGGTCGGCCCGGTCGAGGATCAACTGGCGGTTGGCCAGGCCGGTGAGCGGATCGTGGAGAGCGCGGTGGGCGAGGAGCGCCTCGAACTCTTTGCGCTCGGTGATGTTGCGGACGTTGGCGACGTATCCGGCAACCGATGGGCGGTCCAGGAGGTTGGAGACCACGGCCTCGACGTCGCACCAGGTCCCGTCCTGGCGCGCCATCCGGAATTGGATGCAGCGCGCTGGCCGGCGCCACCTGGAGTTGCGAGCCGAGACGGTGCCGCACCCGGTCGCGGTCGTCGGGATGGATGGCGTCGGTGGCACGCATGCCGACGAGGAGATCGGGTTGTACGCCGAGGAGATCCAGGATCGCCGGGGACACGTAGGTGATCTCCCCGGACCCCGCAATGACCAGCGTGACATCCGAGGAGTTCTGGATGAGCGAGCGGAAGCGATCCTCGCTCCGGCGGACGGACGCCTCGGCCTCCTCCTTCTCCTGCATGGTCGCGCCCACCATCCGGATCACGAAGACGAGCACGACGGCCCCCACAAGGGCGAAGCCGAGAGCCTGGTTCAGGGAGAGCTCGGAGGGCACCCATCCGCGCCAGAGGCCGAACTGGGCGACCAGGATGCATCCCAGACTCCAGAACATCGAGGTGCGCCACACGCCCGAGCCGCCGAACGCGACGTTCTCCAGTGCCAAGAACGCGAAGGCGCCCCATAGGATGGGGCCCCATCCGGTGAGGTAGATGACCACTGCGACCGCGACCAACTGGATCCCGACCCGCAGGGAGAGGGTCAGATCGGAGGGTCGCCGCGCGTAGAGCCGGTCGAGGCCGACGCATGCGATGAACGCGCTCGAGAACACCGTGATCCACAGCCACGTGGATTCGTGCGCCACCACACCGAAGTGCATGAGCAGCAGGACCGATCCCATCGCCAGGGGCGCGAAGAGATAAACCAGATAGGTGGAGGCAGGCCTGCGGCGTCCGGGAGCGCGGCCCTCCCCGGTTCTGTCCTCAAGTCCAGTGACGGGCGACGTCTCGCCTGTGGATAGAACAACTGTCATGAGTGCCCCGTCCGACCTCGTGCGCAGACTCATCTCCCAGGTGTCTCGTCACAATGGCCCCGAGCCTTGAGGTCCTGACGCCGCCCCGACCAGATGCGCCCCCGTCGCACCCTCCGGGGTCTCCACGTCCACCTCGACGCCCAGCCGGGGCACGTTCCGGTCGAGCCAGCGCGGCATCCACCAGTTGGCGTCCCCGAGCACCTCCATGATCGACGGCACGAGCACCATGCGCACCAGAGTGGCGTCGATGAGGATGGCCGAGGCCAGCCCCAACCCGAAGACCTTGAGGACGTGGAGCGGATCGCCGAAGACGAACGAGCCGAAGACACAGATCATGATGGCGGCCGCGGCCGTGATCACCCGCGCCGTCTTGGCCAGCCCGTCGGCCACCGCGGTCGAGTTGTCGCCGGTCTGGCGCCACTCCTCCCGGATCCGCGAGAGGAGGAAGACCTCGTAGTCCATGGACAGCCCGAACAGGATGGTGAACATCATGAGCGGGATCCACGGGTCGATCGGGCCGGTGGCCCCGATCCCGAAGAACCCGCCCAGCCAGCCCCACTGGAAGACCGCCACGATGACCCCGTAGGCGGCGCCGACCGAGAGCAGGTTGACGACGACCGCCTTGAGCGGGATGGCGAGTGACCGGAACACGGCCATCAGGAGCAGGAACGAGAGCAGGAGGACCACGCCGATGACCCAGGGGGAGCCGGGCGGACAGATAGGAGGACGCGTCGATCGACCCGGCCGTCTCCCCGCCGACGTAGGCCGCCACCCCGGTGCCGGCAGTGACCGCCGGGATCACCTGGTCGCGGAGGTGGTGGACCAGCGCCTCGGTCTGCGCCGCCTGCGGCGCAGTGGTCGGGTAGGCGATGACCACCGCCGCCGTCCCCGACTGGCTGTAGACGGCCGGCGTCGCGAACGCGACGCCCGGGGGTGGTGCCGATCGCCGAGGCCAGACGGTCGGCTGCCGCGTGGTCACCGGGCGGCACCGTGGCGGCGATGACCAGGGGGCCGTTGAACCCGGGGCCGAACCCCGTGGCCAGGGCGTCGAAGGCCTGGCGGGTGGTGGTGGTGGCCGGGTCGTTCCCGGCGTCGGTGAAGGCCTGGCGCATCGAGAACATGGGCAGGGCGAGGCAGACCAGGAGGACCACGGCGGCCAGGCCGGCAACGACCGGGTGGCGCTGGATGGTGCGGCTCCACCGGTACCAGAAGCCCCGCTCGTCGACTCGGCCCCGCTCTGGAGGAGTCCCTGGATGGCGCAGGTTGTCGATGGCCCGGCCGGAGAAGCCGAGCATGGCCGGGCAGCAGCGTGGCCGCGGCCAGCATCACCAGCACCACCGCGGAGATGGCCCCGACGGCCAGTCCCCGCATGAACGGCAGCTGCAGGAGGAAGAGGCCGAGCAGCGAGATGATGACCGTGGTGCCGGCGAAGACCACGGCCCGGCCCGAGGTGGCCAGAGAGACCGCCGCCGACTCGCGCGGGTCACGGCCCTCGGCGAGGCTGACCCGGTAGCGGGTGACCACGAACAGGGCGTAGTCGATCCCGACGCCGAGGCCGATCATGGCCATGATCTCGGGCGCGAAGGTCGGCGTGGTCACGACGTGGGAGAGCAGGTCGAGCACGGCGAAGGCCACGGCGATGCCGAAGATGGCGGTGATGATGGGCAGGCCCATCGCCACCACCGAGCCGAAGGCCAGCAGCATGATGATGATGGCGGCCAGGATGCCGATGCCCTCGCTCGAGCCGGGCTTCGCCCCGGCGACCAGTCCGATCGCCTCGCCGCCGAGCGCCACCTGGTAGCCGGGGGCCTCGAACCGCTGGGCGGTGTCGACCACCTTCTTGACCGCCGAGGTCGGCAGGTTGCCGGCCGACTCGTCGAAGTTGACCCGGATGTAGCCGATGTGGCCGTTGCGCGAGATCTGGCTCGCACCGCCGGGCGCGAGCGGGCTCGACGACCGCCGACACGTGGGCGAGGGGCTCGAGGGCCTTGGCCAGTTCCCGGGTCCGGGCCTGGTTGGCCGGGTCGGCGAACGGCGCCTGCGTCGTGACCACCACCTCGGCCGGGCTGCCCGGCCAGGGCCGGGAACTCGCTGTTGAGGATCTGCTGGGCCTGCTGGGTGCCGCCCGAGAGGTTGTTGGTGAACGTGCTCCCTGCCGCCTGCGCCAGCACGTTGACCAGCACCAGTCCGACGATCCAGGCGAGGAGGACCCACCACCGGCGGTCGTGGCACCACCTGGCGAGCCGGGCCAGGGCACTCTGCTGGGCCGGGCGGGAGGGCGGTGCGCCGGACCGCGTCGGGGGTCGGGGTGCCTGCTGTGTGGTCGTCACGGTCTGCCTCCAGATCGATCGGTCGCCTCAGGGTACCGACAAGAAACCCCCGGTCGGACCGTGGACCGGTCCCCGCTCCCGCGGTCATTCGTTCGCCTCGGGCCGGAGCAGGGGGAACAGGATCACGTCGCGGATGGCATCGACCTCGGCCAGCAGCATGGTGAGCCGGTCGATGCCGATGCCGATCCCCGCCGTCGGAGGGAGGCCGTACTCGAGCGCCCGGATGAACGCCTGATCGGCGGGATGGGCCTCGAGGTCGCCCTTGGCGACGGCGTCCGCCTCGCGCCGGAACCGCTCCTGCTGCTCCTCGGGCACGTTGAGCTCGCTGTACCCGTTGGCCAACTCCCGGCCGTCCGCGCACAGCTGGAACCGGTCGGCCATCGACGGGTCGTCGACGCTGTGCCGGGCCAGTGGCGAGACCTCGACCGGAAACCCGTGGACGAAGACGGGATCGATCACGGTCGGGCAGCAGCACGGTGTCGTACAGCTCGAAGATGAGCTTTCCCGATCCCCACTCGGGCAGGTAGTCGACCTGAAGGGTGTCGCACACGGCGCGCACGTCCTCGACCGGATCGGTCGGGTGCAGGGGGCGACCCACGACCTCCTCGATCCAGCCGAGGAGGGGGCGCCGTGGCCACGGAGGGGTCAGGTCGACCGAACGGTCGGCGACGGTGAACCGAAGACGACCGGTCGCGCGCTGTGCGGCGTCCACGATGAGCCGCTCGGTGAGATCCATCCCGTCGTCGACGTCGGCGAAGGCACGGTACGCCTCGAGCGCGGTGAACTCAGGGCTGTGCCTCGTGTCGATCCCCTCGTTGCGGAAGTTCCGGGCGATCTCGAAGACCCGCTCGTAGCCCCCGACGACCAGGCGCTTGAGGTAGAGCTCCGGGGCGATCCGGAGGGTGAGGTCGACGTCGAGCGCGTTCGAACGGGTGAGGAAGGGGCGGGCGAGCGCTCCGCCGGCCTGCGGCTGGAGGATGGGTGTCTCCACTTCGACGAACTGCTCGGCGGTGAGGAGGCCGCGCAGCGCGGCGACGATGCGGAACCGGATGTCGAACACCCGACGGGTGTCCGGGTTGGCCAGGAGGTCGATCTCACGCTGACGGTACCTGGTGTCGGTTTCGGCCAGACCATGCCACTTGTCGGGCAGGGGGCGCAGTGCCTTCGCCAGCAGGTACAGCCCGGTGACGTCCAACGAGAGCTCGCCCCGCCGGCTCGTGACCACCTCCCCCTCCGCCCCGACCCAGTCACCGAGGTCGATCTGGTCCAGGACGAGGGAGGCCCGATCGGACAGGGTCGACTGCTGCATGAGCAGCTGCAGGGTCCCGGTCATGTCCTGGAGGGTCGCGAACGAGAGGCGCCCGTGACCCCGGAGCCCGGCCACCCGCCCGGCCATGCGCACCGTCTCGCCGGTCCGGACGTCGGGGCCGAGTGCGTCGTGGCGCTGGTGGAGCTCGGCCGCGGTGGCGGTGCGGTCGAAGCGGGCGGGATAGGGATCGATCCCGTGAGCGGCCAGCGCATCCCGCTTCTTGCGACGCTCGGCACTCAACAGGTCGGCCGTGCGTGCCGGGGCCTCCTCCGTGGGTCCGCCCGGCGCGGTCTTGGGATCGGTCGTCACAATCGCAGCTTCTCCCTCAACGCACGCGGCAGGCCCGGCTCGAAGGGACCGCATCGTCATCTTACGCAGCTACCTGCACCGGTCGAAGACGTGGGGTGGCGCCGACGCCCGTAAGCTGCCCGGGCGCCCCTAGCTCAACGGTAGAGCAGCAGATTCTTAATCTGCAGGTTGGGTGGTTCGAGTCCCCCGGGGCGCACGCGTCAAGCCGGCGGGTGGATCGCCCCGGCCGGTGCTCCCGGTCAGCGGTCCGGTGACTCCGGGCTGCCTCCGGTTGGGCGACCGGCCAGCCAGCGCCGGAGCCCGGCGGCGTTGGAGTGGACCCCGTTCATCACCTCGAGCTTCTCCCGGTGCTCCTCGGGCACGCCGTCGAGGTCCGACGCGAAGGCGGTGGACAGCGCGGCGGCGATGTCCCCACCGCTGCGGAAGGCGGACTCGGCCACCGCGGCCCAGCGCCGCAGGGTGCCGTCGGCCTCGTCCAGGATGTCCAGCGGATCGGCCAGCAGCCCGTAGTGGGCGAGGGCGAGCCCGGTCGGGCGGCGCTCTGCGAAGCGCTGCAACGAGTGCAGCGCCTGGTCCAGGTCGAAGTCCGGGGGTGGGGTCGAGGGGCGCAGCACCCCGGCGTCGGGGAGTTTGACCCCGACGGCATCCCCGGCGAACAGGACGCCACTGCGGCTGTCGTGCAGGGCGAGGTGGTGCTTCGCATGCCCCGGCGAGTCCACGGTGACCAGCACCCGGTCGGGACCCACCCGGATCTCCTCCCCGTCCTCGAGCACATGGATCCGCTCCGCCGGGGTGGGGTCGAGACGGCCGTAGAGGCTGTCGAGTAGCGGTCCGTAGACCAGGGCGGCGGAGTCGATCAGACGGCTCGGATCGGCCAGATGACGGGCGCCCTTCGGATGGACGTAGACGGTCGCCCGCGGGAACGCCCGGGCGACGTCCCCGACACCGCCGGCGTGGTCGAGGTGGATGTGGGTGACCACGACACCGGCCAGGTCGTCGGCACCGAGGCCCAACCGGTCGAGATGGGCGAGCAGCGCGGGAACCGAGCTCTGGCTGCCGGTCTCGATGAGCACCGGCGCGTCCCCCTCCATGAGGTAGCCGGCGGTCACCCGCTCCCAGCCGCCGAGGAGCGTGTCGAGCTCGAGCACGCCCTCGGCGATCACAGTCCCCGTCGGCGGTGGGGAGGGGTCGTCCGGATCGAACGGGTGGCCGTGCCGGTGACCACCTGGATCTTGCGGGTGACGACCGCTCACCCGTCGGTCACCGTCCCCCTGCACGTCGCGCTGCCGACGAGGCCTTTTTGGTCGGTGCGCCGCTCCTGGCCGGTGCGGCTCTCTTGGTCACCCGGCCGGCGGTCCTCTTGACCGGTGCTGCTTTCCTTGTCACCCCGGCAGTCTTCTTTGCCGGTACGGCTTTCTTGGTCACCCGGCCGGCGGTCCTCTTGGCCGGTGCTGCTTTCTTTGCCGGCCCCGCCTTCCTGGTCGTCCGGACGCCCCTCTTGGTCGGTGCCCTCCCCGGTGCCGGTGCTCGGGTTGGGCGGGCGTCATGGAGCCCGGTCACCGCCGGTGGGAGCATCTCCCCGATGGCCGAGCGCGCTGCACCGTGCATGTGGCGGGTGGCTATTCCCGTCGGGCCGCCACCGAGTGCCTGGCGCGCCAAGCCCAGGAACACGTGGTCGGGGGCGGGCTTCTGGTGCCCGCTGATGTTGGCCGCCGAGTTGACCAGCGAGACGTGGGAGAAGGCCTGCGGGAAGTTACCGACCAGCCGCCCCGCGACCGGGTCGTACTCCTCGGAGAGCAGTCCGAGATCGTTGCGGAGGTCGAGCAGTCGCTGGAAGAGCTGGCGTGCGTCGTTGTCGCGCCCGAGCAGCATCAAGCAGTCGACCAACCAGAAGGAGCAGGCGAGGAACGCTCCCTCCTGACCCTGCAGGCCGTCGACGTCACCGGTGTCCTCCGTCTGGTACCGGAGGACGAAGTCGCCCTCCACCAGCTCGCGCTCGATGGCCTCGATCGTCCCCCGGACGCGGGGATCGCTGGCCGGCAGGAAGCCGACCAGAGGGATCATCAGCAGGCTCGCATCGAGGCGATCCGAACCGTAGTACTGGGTGAAGGACCCCTTGTCCGGGTTGAAGCCCTCGTCGCAGACCTGGTCGTGGATCTCGGTGCGGATGGACCTCCAGCGGTCGATCGGCCCCTCGAGCTGGAACCGCTCGACGCTCTTGACGGCGCGGTCGATGGCCACCCACGCCATGACCTTCGAGTGGGTGAACTGCCGCTGGGGCCCGCGAACCTCCCAGATCCCGTCGTCGGGCTCACGCCACCCGGCCTCGAGGAAGTCCATCAGGGCCAACTGCAGGGCCCAGGAGGCACCCTCGGTGATGTCCTCCTTCTGGGCAGACTCGTAGAGGGCGGACATGACCTCGCCGTAGACGTCGAGCTGGAACTGGCCGGCAGCCGCGTTGCCGATCCGCACCGGGCGCGAATCCTCATACCCGGGCAGCCAGTCCACCTCCCACTCGTCGAGGCGCCGCTCGCCTGCCGCCCCGTACATGATCTGCATCTGCGACGGATCGCCGGCCGTGGCCCGGAGCAGCCAGGATCGCCAGGCCATCGCCTCCTGGTAGAAGCCGCCCCGCATCAGCGACTCGAGCGTGAGGGTCGCGTCGCGCAACCAGCAGAACCGGTAGTCCCAATTGCGCGCGCCTCCCAGGGTCTCGGGCAACGAGGTGGTCGCCGCGGCCACGATCCCCCCGGTCGGCGCATAGGTCAGCGCCTTCAGCGTGATCAGCGAGCGCACGACCGCCTCGCGGTACTCCCCTTGGTAGGTGCACTGCGCGGCCCACTCCTGCCACCACTGCTCGGTGTCATCGATCGCGTAGGCCGCAGCCACCGGGCGCGGTGGTGTGTCGGACGCCGGGTACCACGAGAGCGAAAAGGGTACGTTCTGGCCCTCCGACACGGTGAACTCCGAGACGGTGGAGAGATCACGACCCCGGGTGGGCACGGTCGTCCACAGCGACAGGCCGTCCGGGCCGGCCACTGCGGTGAGGGTGCCGTCATTGTTCCGCACCCAGGGCACGATCTGGCCGTAGCCGAAGCGCACGGTGAGCTGCATCTCCATCTCGACCCGGCCCCGCACCCCCTCGACGAGGCGCACCACCTCGGGATGGTCCTGGCGGATGGGCATGCAGTCCACGACCCGGACGGTCCCGGTGTCGGTGAAGTATTCCGACTCGAGCACCAAGGTGTCGCCCCGGTAGTGCCGGTGGGTGGCCCGCCTCACCCCCTTCGGCGCGATCTTCCAGCATCCGTGTTCCTCGGTCCCGAGCAGCTTGGCGAAGCAGGCCCCCGAGTCGAAACGGGGAAGGCAGAGCCAGTCGATCGATCCGTCGCGTCCGACCAGGGCGACCGTGTGGAGGTCGCCGATGATCCCGTAGTCCTCGATGGGGAGCGCCATGGACCATGTCTAGCCCGGGCGACCCGGCGTCAGTGGGTTGCGCTGCGCGCCGTCACCCCGACGTGCAGCCGCCCGTACCCACCGTGCCGGTGGCCGACTCGGCCCGCACGACCCGGGTGAGCACCCCGGGCGAGGTGAGGGCGTACCCGATGTCCGCGTTGGTGGTCGATCGCGAGAAGACCACGCCGATCACCTTGCCGTCGGGTTGGACGAGGGGACCCCCCGAGTTGCCCGGACGCACCGTGGCCTGGATCTCGTAGACGTCGCGCGTGGTGAGTCCCTGCCCGTAGATGTCCCGGCCATCGGCCGTGAACTCCGCCATGACGCCCGCCGCGACCGCGGTGAACGGGCCGCCCTCTGGAAAGCCGAGGACCGCGGCCTGGTCCCCGCGGGCGACGGTGCCAGGGTCGAGGGGGAGCGGCGGCGCGGCCAGCCCCTGGACCCGCATCACCGCGAGGTCGTAGGAGGGATCGAAGAAGACGACCCGGGTGGCGTGGATGCCGGTGGCGTCCTCCACCGTCGGGTGGGGGATGCCGGCCACGACATGCGCGTTGGTCACCACCAGCCCGGGGGCGACCACGAACCCGGAGCCCTCCTGGATCTGCCCGCAGCCGTCACCGACGATCTTGACCGTCGACGCGTTGGCGGCCAGGACGGCTTGCCGGAGCTGGGCATCCCCCGGGAGCGCGACCGGTGCGGCCGATTGGGGGGCGAGGCCGGCGAAGACCGGCGGGAACCCCTCCGCCGACAGGAACCCCTGGACACGGGAGAAGACCGACGGCGGCGCGGGAAGGACACCGTCGAGCGATCGCAGGATGCGCGACTCGGAGATGGCCGCGTTGAGGCCGAGCGAGGAGGTGTCGACCAGGGTGCCGGCGAGGAGCCAGAGGGCGAGCAGGGCGGCCACCACGGCCACCAGCACGCCCAGCCCGGAGTCCACCGAGCCGGCGAGTCCGCGGTGGAGCTGGCGGAAGGAGAGCCCCCCGATCACTCGGCCCAGGGTCCCGCAGGCGGTGGCCACACCCAGCATGGTCACAAGGGCCACCAGCGTCCGGCCGTTGGGGTCGTGCACCCAGCGGACGGTCACCGAGGCCAGCAGTGCCCCGAGGAAGAGGCCGACCAGGAACCCGCCCATCGAAAGCACCTGCACGATGGCCCCGAGCCGGAACCCCCGGATCGCTGCTCCGGCCACCAGGATGAGCACCACGATGTCGACGACGTTCACCGGGCGCCGACCCCTTCAGTCACCGACCGGGCTCCGGGGGAACGGCTACGGGCGGCACCGCGCCACGGTAGACCGCTGCCGTCAGGTCCGGTGGCCATCACCCCGACCGTCACGGGCCGCGTGGCACAATCCCCCTGGTCCAGGCGGCGAGGACGGACCGGACCGCCGGGAAGGAGAGGTGCGGTGCCGGGTGGACGACTCCCGTACGAAAGGACACGCCGACGGACGGCGCGGGGCGTCACGATCGGCGCGCTCCTCCTCCTGACCGCGTGCACGGCTGACCGGTCCGGCGGAGGGACCGCGGCCGGCACGGCGTCGACCATCGCCTCGGGCTCCCCGTGGATGGGGGCGCTCACCACGGACCCGCTCCCGGCGCCGATCCACGTCCTCCGGGCCGTCTCGTGCGCGAGCGCGGCACGGTGCTGGGCGGTCGGCTCGACACTTGGGACCGGTGGGGCCCCGAACGGTGCGGCGGTCGTCGCCACCACAGACGGTGGAGCTCTCTGGACCCTCGAGGCGGTCCCGACCTCCGTCGGCTACCTCACGGACATCTCGTGTGGCGACGTCCACCATTGCGAGGCGGTGGGCCAGTCCGGGCAGACCGGGACCGGGCCGGGTGTGGTCATCGAGACCGGGGACGGAGGCTCCACCTGGACGATCCAGACCATTCCCGCAGGGACCACCGAGGTCGACACGGTGACCTGCAGCACCGATCTGCACTGCGTGGCGATCGCGAGGGCCGGTGGCCCACCCGAGGCCCTCGTGTCGGTCCGTTCCGGCGCGCCCTTCGTCGTGGCCGGGGTGCTCCCGGTCGGGGCGACCGCGGCCACCGCGCTCGCCTGCACGAGCGACAGCGACTGCTGGGCCACCGTGGACGGCACCGGCCCGGCGGGATCGACGGGCTCAGTGGTCGCCACCGCCGACGGGGCCGCCACCTGGAGCCCGGTCCCGACCCCCACCGGCATCGGGGAGCTCAACGGCATCGCCTGCGAAGTGCGACCGACCACCCCCGGCTCCGCACACCCGGCGGCGCGATCCGCGCCGCCGGGGTCGGCGGGCGGGACGACCACCACCGTCTCTGCGGGAGCCGCCGGGGTGGCCGGCGTCGGGTGCGTCGCCGTCGGGACCACGTCGACCACGGTCAACGCCGCACGCACAGGACGGGGGGTGGTCCTCACGACCACCGACGGGGGTGGTGCCTGGTCGCTCGCGCCCGTCTCCGCCGTTCCCGCAGACCTGCTCTCGGTGTCCTGCATCACCGGCCCGTGCGTCGCCGTCGGGACCAGCGCCGTGTCGGACCCCCTCGCCGGGGTCGTCCTGCTGACCCCCGGCACCGGGACCACCGCCACCGCGTGGCACCGGGCTGCGGTCGTGCCGGTCGCCCTCCCGCTCGCCGGGGTCAGCTGCGTATCCCTCTCGGCCTGCGTGGCCGTCGGGGAGTCGATCAGCGCCCACCTCGAGGGCGGGTGACCCGGCGCGCCGGCGGCGCCTCCCCCGGCCCGTCACAGGGTGTCCCTATGATCGGCGTCGTGCCCGGGCCTCCCCATCAGTTGCGTTCGCGTGCCTGCCGGCACGGCCGGAGCGCCGGGTGACCAGTATCGAGCGCATCGGGCCGGGCTCCCGCCGGCGGCCCACGACCACCTCGGTCTTCGGGGTCGGCCGCCGCGAGGCACACGACGCGTCGTCGTTCTACGCACGGTTCACGCCGCCCCTCCTCTCGGACGACAGCCTTGTCGCGCCGCACGCCGCACGTGACACCATCTGGGTCGGGGACTCCCGCGAGATGGACCGTCAGGGGGATGTCGCCGACAACTCGGTCGCGCTGGTGGTCACCTCGCCGCCGTACTTCGCGGGCAAGGAGTACGAGCGGGCGCTCGGCGTGGGCCACGTGCCGGCGGACTTCGCCGCCTACCTCGACATGCTCCACGAGGTGTTCGCCCGGTGCTTCGACAAGCTCGAGCCCGGCGGCCGCATCGCGGTCAACGTGGCCAACCTCGGCCGCAAGCCCTACCGCTCCCTCGCCCGGGACGTGATCGACCTGCTCGAGGGGCTCGGGTACCTCCTCCGCGGCGAGATCATCTGGCAGAAGAGCCAGGCAGCGGGGGGGTCGTGCGCGTGGGGCACCTACCAGCGTCCCGGCAACCCGGTCCTCCGGGACATCTCCGAACGGATCGTCGTTGCCTCCAAGGGACGATTCGATCGTGCCGTCCCCCCGGAGCAGCGTGCGCGCGAGGGCCTGCCGAGCGAGGGGACGATGTCGATGGACGAGTTCGTCGACGCCACCACCGACCTCTGGGACATCCCCACCGAATCGGCGACCCGGGTCGGCCACCCCGCGCCGTTCCCGGTCGAGCTCCCGCGCCGGCTGATCGACCTCTACACCTACCGCGGCGACCTCGTGCTCGATCCCTTCATGGGTTCGGGGTCGACCGCCGTGGCGGCCGTCCGCACCGAGCGGCACTACGTGGGCTTCGACACCGACGCCTCGTACGTCGCCCTCGCCGAGCGGCGCATCGCGGAGGAACGGGCGACCGGACCGTCGGACCGGCGGGTCACCGTGGCACCGGGGCGGGCGACAGGCACCCGGGGAGCGGGGACCTCGGACCGGGCGGTCGGGCGCGGCCACAAGGCCCGCGACATCGCCAGGGCGGCACTCGAGGACGCAGGCTTCACCGGCATCGAGCAGGGTGTGGCCTACGGCGACCTCGGGGTCGGCATCGACTTCCGTGCCCGGGACGCCCGGGGCGGCACCTGGCTGTTCGAGCTCTCCGGCGCCTACTCGGCCACCCGCCCGGGGCTTCGGCGGCCGGATGTGCTCTTGAAGGCACTCGGCAAGTCCGCCGTGCTCCACCAGGCCCGGCTGGCCGAACCGACCCGGAGCGATCTCGGTCCCCTGGTGCTCCTGTCCACCGACCGTCCGGCCGCGCGCAGCGCCGGAGCCAAGGCGCTCGCGGTGGTCCAGGCTGCCGATGCTGACGGTCCTGTCCACGACGGTAGTCGAGCTTCTCGACACCGAGTCGAGGGCGCGGCTGTGCACCTACGCGAACGGCGGGCACCGGCCCGGATGAGCCGGTGGGGAGGGCGCCGTGCCGGATGACCGGACCGTGGTCACCGAGCTCGGCACCGCACTGGGAACCCTCCCGTTCGCCGATCCGGGCGACGCGCTCGCGCGCCCGTCCATCCGAGCTGGCCATCGGGCCGGACGCCTGGGACCACCTCCACGCGGTGGTGGGCTCGGGCCGGTTCGCCACCGAACTCGCCGGGGCCTTCGCCAACGGCCGGGCGCTCCTCGAAGCGACCGACGGCCTGCGCGGGCGGGTGCCGCTGACCATCGAGTGGACGGG
Organism: uncultured Acidimicrobiaceae bacterium; assembly: GCA_963769775.1. GTDB lineage: Bacteria > Actinomycetota > Acidimicrobiia > Acidimicrobiales > RAAP-2 > Bog-756. The sequence goes on from CAVYNC010000003.1 coordinate 532,171, forward strand.
CGGCCGGCGCGCCCCCGGTGACGAGGTCGCCCCGATCGACCTCCGCATCGACCACGTCTACCTGGTCAGCTGCAAGTACGAGTCCGACATCGTGGCCAACGTGTCTCCGGCCCGGCTCTTCGAGGGCCTGCTCGCCACCGCCGGAGCCTGGGGGCGGGCCGACTGGTACGCGACCGTGGCCCCGGACGAGTACGCCGCCCTCTACCGCGCCTGCACCGGGGCGGTCGGGTTGGCCGGGCACCCGGAGACTCCCGACGCGTGCAGCCGCGAGCAGCTGGCGGCGCTCCGCGCCGAGCTCCCCGGTCGCTCCTATCCCGACGCCGCCTCGCGGGCCGCCTACGCCGACCTCTGCCGGGCGGTGAGCGTCGCGTCGGCCACCCGGTGGGCCGAGCACCTCGCCGCGGCACCGGCGCGCGAGACGATGCTCTGGCGCCTGCTCCGCATCGGCAGCGCCCCCTATTTCGTGCTCGGGAACGACCGGGCGACCGGGGCACCGGCGCGCTACCGGGTGGTCGGACCCTGGGACTGGCGGGACCGGTTCGAGCTCCGCGCGTTCTCGGTGACCCCGGCCGACGCAGGCCAACCCCGGGTCGACTGGTCGTGCACCTACCGTGCCCGGCAGGACGGCGTCGAACGAACCGCCTCGGGTCACGTCGAGATCCGCTGGAGCCACGGCCGGTTCGCCGGTCCCCCGGAAGCCAAGGTCTATCTGGACACCCCGATGGCCCGCCTGCCCGGTTACCATCCGCTGCTGGCAGCCGAGGAACCCCAGCTCACCCTCTTTCCGGCCTGGCCGTGAGCGGTCCGGTCACCTGGGACGGCGACGCCTACCAGCGGCGCTTCGACGCCCTCGCCGCCTCCGGGGTCGACGTGCACGGCGAGGCCGCGTTCGTGGCGGGGCTCGAGCCGACCTCGGTGCTCGACGCCGGGTGCGGCACCGGCAGGGTGGCCATCGAGCTGGCCCGGCGGGGGATCGCAGTCGTGGGCGTCGACCGTGACGCGTCGATGATCGCCACGGCCCGGGACCGCGGTCCCGGCCTCGAGTTCGTGGTCTCCGATGTCGCCACGGTCGACCTCGGACGCACGTTCGGGCTGGTGGTCATGGCCGGCAACGTCCCACTGTTCACGCCGGCGGGCACCACTGCCGCGCTGGTGGCCGGGTGTGCACGGCACCTCGGGGAGGGAGGGATGCTGGTCGCCGGCTTCCAGCAGGGCGGTGGCTACCCGGTGACGGCGTACGACGCGGACTGCCGTGCGGCCGGGCTGGTCCCGCAGGGTCGGTGGGCGACCTGGTCGGGCGAACCGTTCACCCCCGACGCGGACTACGCGGTCTCCGTCCACCGGCTGGGGCGGCTGAGCGGGCGGACGCCGTGCACCCGGCCCTGCGATCATGGGTCCGGCCGAGAAGGGAACACCATGCGCAATCCCATGTTCGTCTACGACGAGAAGCTCACCGACCTCATCCTCGACTACTGCCGCTGGCGCCTCGCCCTCGACCCGGTCCCGCTCGACTACGGGGGGGCCGTGACCACGTCCTCGCTGGCCGCGAGCCTCGAGGGACTGATCGACCGCACCGGGACCGATCCCGCCCGGATCATGGAGGTCTTCGACCACCAGCTGGCCACCGCGGTCATCTCCTGCGACAGCCCGCGGTTCCTCTCGTTCATCCCGGCTGCGCCGACCAAGGCCTCGCTGCTCTTCGACATGGTCGTCGCCTGCTCCTCGCTCCAGGGGACCTCGTGGATGGAGGCGGCCGGCGCGGTGGCCGCCGAGAACCAGGCGCTCGGTGTGCTCGCCGGGCTGGCCGGCCTGCCCCCGGGGGCCGGCGGGTGCTTCGTGTCCGGCGGGTCTGCGGGCAACCTGTCCGCCCTGATGGTCGCCCGGGACACGGCCGCCCACCGGATGGGCGACCGGACGCCGGCCCGCCCGGTGGTCGCCATCAGCGAGGAGGCCCACTCCTCGGTGGGCAAGGCCCTCCAGGTGCTCGGGATCGAGGCCCTGCTGGTGCGCTGCGACGACCACCGGCTCACCGGTCAGGCCCTGCGGGCGGCGCTGGAGTCGCGACCCGCGTGGCGGCGACGCCATCGCCGTGGTCGCCACCGGCGGCACCACCAACGCCGGGATCATCGACGACCTGGCCGGGGTGGCCGAGGTGGCCGAGGAGCGCTCCCTCTGGTTCCACGTGGACGGGGCCTACGGGTGTGCCGCCCTGTTCGCCCCCTCGGTGCGGGACCGCTTCGACGGCATCGAGCGGGCCGACTCGTTCGTCGTCGACCCGCACAAGTGGCTGTTCGCCCCGTTCGACTGCGCCGCCCTGCTCTACCGCGAGCCGCGCCTGGCCAAGGCGGTCCACACCCAGGACGCCTCCTACCTCGACGTGCTGCACACGGACGCCCCCGAGGAGTGGAACCCGAGCGACTACGCCTACCACCTGACCCGCCGGGCCCGCGGCCTGCCCCTGTGGTTCTCCCTCGCCGTCTACGGCACCGACGCCTACCGCGACGCGATCGAGACGGTGCTCGCGGTGGCCCAGGAGGCGGCCGACCTCATCGAACGCACCCCCTACCTCGAGCTGGTCCGCCGGCCCGAGCTCTCGGTGGTCCTCTTCCGCCGCACCGGATGGGACCGGGCCGACTACGAGGCCTGGTCGGCCGAACTGCTCGCCGATCAGATCGGCTTCGTGACCCCGACCACGTGGGAGGGGGAGCCGGTGGGGCGGCTCGCCCTGCTCCACCCGGAGACGTCGGTCGAGCATCATCGAGGAGATCCTCGCCACCCTCGCCTGAACGTGTGCCGGCGCGTGGGCCCGTGCCACACTGTGCGCGTCCGGACCGGGACCAAGAGGGAGGCACCATGGCATCCGAGGTGCGGGGTGTGGTGGCGATGGCCAAGGGCGCGCCGGTGGCGGTGGTGACCGTCGTGGTTCCCGACCCGGGTCCCGGCGAGGCCGTGGTGCGGGTGCAGGCCTGCGGGGTGTGCCACACCGACCTCCACTACCGCGAGGGCGGGATCAACGACGAGTTCCCCTTCCTGCTCGGCCACGAGGCGGCCGGAGTGGTCGAGGCGGTGGGCCCGGACGTGACGTCGGTGGCGCCCGGCGACTTCGTGGTCCTCAACTGGCGGGCCGTCTGCGGCGAGTGCCGGTCGTGCCGCCGCGGCCGTCCCCGGTACTGCTTCGCCACCCACAACGCCACCCAGAAGATGACCCTCACCGACGGGACACCGCTCTCGCCCGCCCTCGGCATCGGCGCCTTCGCCGAGAAGACCCTGGTGGCCGCCGGGCAGTGCACCAAGGTGGACCCTGCGGCCCGGCCCGAGGCGGTCGGCCTGCTCGGCTGCGGGGTCATGGCCGGCCTCGGTGCGGCCCTGCTCACCGGCGAGGTCGGCCCCGGCGACTCGGTCGCCGTGTTCGGCTGCGGCGGCGTGGGCTGTGCGGCGGTGGCCGGTGCCCGGCTGGCCGGGGCCTCGACCATCATCGCCATCGACCTCGACGCGGGCAAGCTCGAGCTGGCCCGCGAGTTCGGGGCCACCCACGTGGTCGACGCCTCGGGCGGGGACGTGGTCGCCGCCGTGCAGGCGCTCACCGGTGGCAACGGCGCCGACGTGTGCATCGAGGCGGTGGGCCACCCGGCGGTCATGGAGCAGGCGTTCTACGCCCGGGACCTGGCCGGCACGCTCGTGCAGGTCGGGGTGCCGACGCCCGAGATGCGCATCGACCTGCCCATGATCGACTTCTTCGGCCGCGGCGGACGGCTCAAGCCCGCGTGGTACGGGGACTGCCTGCCGAGCCGCGACTTCCCGATGCTGGTCGACCTCTACCTGCAGGGGCGGCTCGACCTCGACCGGTTCGTCAGCGAGACCATCGGCCTCGACGACGTCGAGGAGGCCTTCCACCGGATGGAGCGCGGCGAGGTGCTGCGCTCGGTGGTGGTGCTCTGATTCCTCCCGGCCTTGGCGGCCGGTCCGCTCAGGTGTAGCCCTGGGCGATGTGCTCGATCCACCAGGCCGGGGCGGCGTTCATGAGGGTCTGGAGATCCCAGTAGTCCCACCATCGCAGGATCGACCCGTCGCGCAGCTCCTGGACGGAGACGAACGGCAGGGTGACCCGCTCCCCGGTGTGCCAGTGCCAGGTCTCGGCGTGCTCGGTGACCACGGTGTCGCCCTCGGCCACCATCAGGCGGAGCTCGTGCTCGTAGCCGGAGATCTGCTCGAGGCCGAGCCGCAGCCGGGCCACCACCTGTGCCGGGCCGCGGGCGACGTCGTCGTCCGGGCGAGGGCACGTCGGTGTACTCGCTGTCCGCGGCGAAGAACGACGCGATGGCCGTCCCAGTCGCGGGCGTAGAGGGCGGCCCAGAACCGCCGGACCACGCTCCTTGTTGGCGTCGCCTCGTCGGCGACGGCGGGTCGGTCACGATGGCGCCTTGCTCGCCGCGTCCGGGGCGCGGCGGTCTTCTCCGGTGGGCAATGTCGCACGGGCGGCCACCGGGCCCGGTCGACCGCGGTCCCCTACCATGGCCGGCGATGGTCACCACCAGACCGGAGGCACGCGATGACCGACCGCATCAAGCTCGATGCGCACCACCGCAAGACGGTGGAGAAGCTCTTCGCCCACCCGACCAGCCACAACATCCAGTGGCACGACGTGCTGTCGCTGCTCGAGAGCGTGGCCGAGGTCGAGGAGCCCCACGACGGCCGGTTCCTGGTCAGCCTCGGGCGGCGAGACCCAGACATTCGCCGCCCCCGGGGCTCCGACGTCGACACCCAGCAGGTGGTGGACCTCCGCCGGATGCTGAAGGCCGCCGGTTTCGGCCCCACGTCCTGAGCGACCCGGCGCCGTCAGCCGCCCGGTGGTCACTGCTGCGACGATCCCCGCTGGATGATCCGGCTCCGGCGGGCGAGGAACGATTCCTGGTCGAACCGCTCCCGCATCCACCGCGCTCGACCACCGCGCCTCCTCCCGGTAGGCCTCGTCGTCGCCCCGGTGCGCGAGGGCGTCGTACATCGCTCCGCAGCTCGGTGACCGTTGCCGGGTCGGACTCGGCGATCGACCGCGCCGAGCTCGAGCGCCCGGGCCAGCAGGTCGCCGTGGGGCACCACCTCGTTGACCAGGCCCCAGGCGCACGCCGTCGCGGCGTCGACGAAGTCGCCGGTCAACGACATCTGGCGCGCCCGGTTGACGCCGATCGAGCTGCGGGCAGCCGGATGGTCATGCCGCCGGCCGGCAGGACCCCGACCCGGGCGTGGGTGTCGGCGAAGGTGGCCCGTTCGGAGGCGATGAGGAAGTCGCAGCCGAGGGCCAGCTCCAGTCCGCCGGTGACTGCCGCTCCGTTGACCGCACCGATCCGGCGGGGTCGTGGAACCCGGGACAAGGCCCGGGCGGCCCGGCGGTCGTCCCCCGCGGGCTCGCGGGGTGCCGGCCTCCCGCGTAGGTACGGGCCAGATCGTTGAGGTCCAGGCCGGCACAGAAGGCGGGGTCGCGTCCGGTGAGCACGATCGCCGCCGACGTCCGGATCGGCGTCGGCCGCGGCCAGGGCGTCGACCGCAGTTCGGCGATCATGGCGCCGGTCAGGGCGTTGCGGGCCTCGGGCCGGTCGAGGATGACGAGGGCGACCGGACCGTCGCAGCTCGGTGGTGATCACGGGCCCCTCTCTACCATCTCCTTCGGCCCTCCCTGCCGTCCGTCCGTCCGGGGCCATGGGGAGCGCCGTCCCTTCGCTGGCATGATGAGCGGAGTCCCAGGTACCGAGGTGAGGGGAGCGGAGTGGCCGAGCATGGCGAGGAGGGAGCCCTACGGGCCGCTGTGTCCGCGGCCACCGACTACCTGGACCCGGACCACTACGAGGCCGAGCGCCGGGCCGTGTTCGCCCGCGAGTGGACCGCGCTCGGCGACGCCTCCCTGCTCGATCGGCACGGCGCCTACCTGGCCGTCTGGGTGGCCGGGTTCCCGCTCGTGGTCGTCAACGACCACGGGGTGCTCCGCGGGTTCTCCAACATCTGCCGCCACCGAGCCGGGCCACTGGTCGGGGAGGGCTCGGGTTCGGTCCGCTCCTTCGTCTGCCGCTACCACGGGTGGGCGTACGGGCTCGACGGCACCCTCCTTTCGGCCCGCGACTTCGGAACGGAGGTCGCCGCTACGGACTGCTCGCTGGTCCCCGTGTCGGTCGCGACCTGGCGGGGGCTCCTGTTCGTCAACCCCGATCCGGCCGCGCCGGCGCTGGGCCCCTGGCTCGGCGTGTTGGCCGAACACACAGCCCCCTTCGCCATGGAGACGTATGCGGTGAGCCATCGCTCGAGCCACGAGATCGACTGCAACTGGAAGGTCTACGCCGAGAACTACCAGGAGGGGTACCACATCCCCCTCGTCCATCCGGGCCTCAACCGGCAGATCGACGCCTCCCGTTACCGGGTGGCGGTCGAGGGAGCGATCGCCATCCACTCGGCCCCCACCCGCGACGGGTCGGTGACTGACGGCGCCTGGCTCTGGCGGTTTCCGGGGCTCGCCCTCAATCTGTACCCGTCGGGGATGTGTCTCGAGAGCTACTGGCCGACCGGTCCGGCGACGACCCACATCGGGTACACCTTCTTCTTCGCCCCGGACACCCCGTTGGGCGAAAGGGAGGCCGCGGTGAACAGCTCCGTCGCCATCCTCGAGGAGGACCGGGCGATCTGTGAGGCCGTCCAGCGCAACCTGGCCTCGGGGGCGGCCCGCCCGGGAATCCTCAGCCCGCGCCACGAGATGGGCGTGGGCCTGATCCGGGACCTGGTGGCCGGTGCGCTCGCCGGTGGCTGACCCGGTGGCTGATCCGGACGAGGACGACGTACCGGGCGCTGCCGGACGCGCCAGCCTGGTTCCGTCGGGCGCTGGCCGTTCCCCGGACCCACCTCGCAGTGCCGGTCGACGGGTGCACGATCCACGCGCTGGCCTGCGGACCGGCGGGTGCGCGTGGACTGGTCTTCGTCCACGGCGGCGGCGCGCACGCCCACTGGTGGACCCATGTCGCTGTGACCTTCAGCGACCGGTTCCGGGTTGTCTGCGTGGACCTCTCGGGCCACGGTGACAGTGGCCACCGGTCGGCCTACTCCCTCGACCAGTGGACCGAGGAGGTCATCGCTGTCGGCGAGGCCGCGGGGATGGCCGGACCCCCGGTGCTGGTCGGCCACAGCATGGGCGGCTTCGTGACCATCGCCACCGCGGCGCGCCACGGTGACCGGGTCAGCGGCGCGATCGTGTGCGACTCACCGGTTACCGAGCCCGATCCCGAGATCGGCGCGTACCGGCTACGCGAGGCGTTCGGCGAGCCCCGCACCTACCCGAGCCTGGCCGATGCGGTCGGCCACTTCCGGACGGTGCCGCGCCAGGAGCACACCCTCGACTACGTCATCGACCACGTGGCCCACCGCTCGCTCCGGCGGCTCGGGGGCGGTTGGCGGTGGAAGTTCGACCCCAATGTCTTCGCCCAATTCGGGGGTGGCAGCATACGAGGGGTGGCATTCCCCTACCTCTCGGCGGTCCACTGCCGGTTCGCCCTCCTCCGCTCGGAGCACGGCCTGGTCACCGCCGACATCGGACAGTTCATGTACGAGCAGCTCGGTCGGGTCACACCCGTCGTCGAGCTTCCCGAGGCCGGTCACCACGCGATGCTCGACCAACCGCTGATCCTGTTGACGGCACTGCGGACGCTGCTGGCCGACTGGGACCACTCCGAACCGCTCCGGCGCACGAGATCCCATGACGGGTGACCACCGGAAGCGGGACGGCCTGGCTGCGAGTCTGACGGGCGGGTTCTTCCGATCGTAAACCCCGCAAATGGAGGACCCCCTGGGCCTGCGGCGAGGTGAGCGTGAAACTCTTGAGGGGTCTCTGGATTGGTACAGAGCCGTGGTCGAGCGAAAGGTTGACGGACTCTCCTTCGAGGACGCCAAGCGGGTAACGACCCCTACCGGTATGTCTGCGCTTGGGATTCTCAAACATCTTGGTTGTGTCGATCGGGGCTGGTTTCGCGAGGCGTTTGCTGGTGAGGACGTGGAGGCGATCGACCGCGACGGTGACAACTCGGTTGAGTTTGCAATCGGCAGCGGTGACACCGTTGAGTCAGTGATTGCGTTCTACCGAGCTGAGGTCGGGGATTAGCCGCCTAAATTTAAGCTCATCGAAAGCTCATCTAACGGCAAAAGTGTCCCCGAACACATGCTGAGTCGGACGGGGACGAGGGAGGCACCAAGCGGCGCTTCTAGCTCACCAATCCCACCTCTGCAAGAGCATTGCGGGACTCCTCGATTCCACTGACCCGTTTGGAACGGAAACCGAACGACTGTGCGGCATCGGTGTTGAGGGCAACGTCATCCAGGAACAGGACTCGGTCCCTATTGACGGGCAGCCGATCCGCCACTGCCTGAAAGATATCCGGGTCCGGCTTTACCAGCCCGAGTTCGAATGACAGGAAGGTCAAGTCGAACATGCCGAGCATCGGCCACGCCGCCGACTGGTGATCCCAATGCATGGTGTTCGTGTTACTCAAGCAACCAATCGGTACCAGACGCTGAACCTCGATGAGGAGGTCTTGCGCCCCTTGGTAGGGTCCGATCGGCCAATCGCGAAAGATCTCCAAGAATCGCCATGGGGCCAGGTCGAGCTCCCATTCCGAGACGACACCGACAGCGAACTCATGTCCGGAGCATTGTCCCTTCTCGAATCGCCGGACCCATGGACTCGAGAGCCATCGGCGCCACACTTCCTCGTCGCTGACTATGCCAGCCAACTCTTGAAGCGAGGTGACGCCGCCGAGTTCGATGAGAACGCCTCCAAGGTCGAACAGTACGAAGTCGATCTCTGGGCTGGACATGACACGGAAGTTAGTACGTGGTCCGAGATTGAAAAGCTTCAGGCCCCGCCCCTTCATCACATCAGGTCATTGCGCACGATCAGCTGCGGCCGCTTGCTGAGGCCAACTGCCGACATCCGGCACTTCGACGACGCCGATAGGAGCAGTTCTGCGCGTGGTCGTTAGCCAACACCGGGCTGCTCATCCTCTTCCATTCGGCCCGACGCGAGCCTCGCCGAAGCCACTGTTGAGCTACCTGTCCTTGCGAGTGTCACGGACCGTGCTGGCACACCGAGAGGTGGGTGCCCTGGAAGGTCGTCCACCCGTGCAGGCTGGTCGCGGCCGGTGCCCCGAAGTAGACGGGAGTCACCAGGTCCTGGAGGTGGAAGGTGGTCGGGCCGAGGGCGTAGGGATAGTCGCCGTAGCGGAGGTCACCTTCGAGGGGGTCCCCGACCTCGAAGGCACCCGGGCCGCAGCGCGGAGGGATGGTCCGGTTGGTCGTGAACGGATCGTCGATGGCCTCGCCCACCTCGTGGGAGAGCGCGGAGACGTCCTGGCCGAACGCCCCGGGGGTGGTGATGTAGCCCGCCTCCGCGTAGACCCGGGTTCCGACCGCCGAGTGGTACCCCCCGATGCAGCAGCCGACGAGACCGGTGCCACCCTGGGTCAGGTAGGTCTGCGCGGTCAGGAAGACGGTGATGGCGTCGGGAGGGATCTTGAGCGAGTCGATGAGCGGGACGACCTTGCCGTCGAACCAGTTGATCCCGGCGGTGAGCTCGGTACCGCCGAACGCGTGGACGACCGCCCCGTACCGGGCCGGCACGGTGAGGCTCTGGAGCGGTTCGACCGTAGGAGCGGACAGGAGCAGGTGGTAGCCCGGATGCGCGTGCACGGTCCCCCAGAGGCTGGCCCGCTGGTAGGCATCCCCGTATTGGGTCGTGCCGACGTCGGTGCCACCCTGGGTATAGGTCAGGTCCTTGAACAGCGGGCTCGCCAGCGTGTTCTGGACTGTGGTCTCCCCGTCTGCGAGCACCCGCTCAGGTGACATCACGACGGAGCCGTAGGTCAGCTGCACCGGAACGACGACCACGGGCACGGTCGTCGTCGCCCCGGCGGTCGGGCTGCTGCCGAGGAACGTCTCCCGGTAGGTGCTGCCGCCGTAGGAGAAGCTGAAGGTCCAGGTGGGTACCGTGGCGGCGCCGAGGGTGTCGACGGCGTCCCCGAAAGGGACGCCGTGGTGGAGGACGGCGAAGACGGGACGGACCCGCGGGGTTGCGGCACCGGACCGCACAGACGGGGCGGTGGCCGCCAGGACGGTCGACGCCACGAGGACCGCCGACGCGAGCACGGCGGCACGCCCACTCAGTGACCTCTTCATGTCTCCCCCCGACCCAAGCGGGCCCTGCGCCCGGCTGACCCTGACCTCGGACCCCTGGGGTCCTCCGATCCCCATCCATCATGCACTGCGCACCTGCACCTGCGAAAGGGCACATCCCCGGATCCGGGCCGAGTCCCCGGGCGCCGTCGGAACGGATGATGCAGGATGGTGCGATGGCAGACCAACACAAGTTCAGGTTCGCCGCCCAGCTCGGCTCGGCGCCCGAGGGAACCGCCCGCTCCTGGGCCGACCAGGCACGCCGTGTCGAGGACCTCGGCTACTCGACCGTCTTCATGCCCGACCACTTCGGCGACCAGCTGGCGCCGATTCCCGCGCTCGCCGCGGTGGCCGCCGCCACCAGCACCCTTCACCTGGGAGCCCTGGTCTTCGGGAACGACTACCGCCACCCGGTCGTGCTGGCGAAAGAGGCCGCCACACTCGACGTGTTGAGCGAGGGCCGCTTCGAGCTCGGTCTCGGCGCCGGCTGGATGCGAACGGACTACGAAGAGGCGGGCATCACCTACGACCCGCCCAAGGTACGGGTGGACCGGTTCGAGGAGGCGGTGCAGGTCGTCCAGGGCCTCCTCCGCACCGACGGGCCCTTCTCGTTCGAGGGCGACCACTACCAGGTGCACGACCACCACCTTCGCCCGCGGCCGGTCCGGCAGCCGGGACCACCGCTCATCATCGGCGGCGGGGGCCGGCGGGTGCTCTCGTTCGCAGCCCGCAACGCCGACATCGTGAGCATCAACGTCAACCTCCGTGAGGGAACCGGCGGGGTCGAGACCGCGCCAAACGCCTCCCCCGAGCGGACCCGCGAGAAGGTGGCCTGGGTCAAAGAGGCGGCCGGGGACAGCTTTGACGAGCTCGAGCTCAATGCCCTCATCGGGTTCGTCGTGGTCACCGACGACGCCGACGGGCTGGTGGAGGCGATGGCCCCGAGCTTCGACATCGACCCGACCGACGCCCGGCACATCCCGCTCGCTCTGATCGGGACCCTCGACGAGATGGCCGAGGAGCTGCACTGGCGCCGTGAGGAGTACGGCATCTCCTACTGGTCGATCGAGTCCGACGCCTGGGAAACGCTCGGACCCGTTGTCTCCAAGCTCGCCGGAACCTGAGCCCGGCGCGGCGTCGGGGCGGGGGCTACCCTGCCGCTCCGGACAGCATGGCGGTGATCTGGGCCATGTCGAAGTAGTCGCGCCAGGCGCTGACCTTGCCGTCACGCACCTCGATGGTCCCCATGACCGGCAGTGCGGCGACTGTCCCGCCGAGGGTCATGGAGTCGACGCGTTCGGTGAGCACGACGTTGTCCCGCACGGCGAGATGCCGGATCTCGACCTCGGCATCCTCGAACATCCCGAAGAACCCTTCGAGGAAGGCGATCGCCGCCTCGATCCCGACGGCAGGCTCCATCGGGATGTTGTGGTACACCACGTCGTCGGTGAAGAGCGGCCGGAATGCTGCCGCGTCGTGCTTGGCCAGCACGTCGAGGAGCTCCCGCGCCACCCGCTCCGCATCCGCTTCGATTCCCATGGTGGACCTCCCCGCTCGGCGATGGGCTCACGTTACCCGGCCCGCCCAGGTCGTACTCTTGGGCCACACGCACCGAGCAAAAGGGGAGCGCGGAATGGGACTGCTGGAGGGCCGGCGAGCGGTGGTGACCGGCGGGGCCTCCGGGATCGGACGGGCCACGGCCCGGAGGATGGCCGAGGAGGGTGCCACGGTGGCGGTCATAGACCTCGACGGCGATGGGGCGCGCGCGGTTGCCGACGAGCACGGCGTCCTCGCGTTCGAGGCGGACGTGACCGACCCCGACGCCCTCCGGGCTGCGGTCGACGCCGCCGCCGAGGCGATGGGCGGGATCACCACGCTCTTCAACAATGCGGGGATCGGCAACCTGTCGCGCCTCCACGAGTGGGACCTCGCCGAGTGGGACCGCTTGATCGCGGTCAATCTCACCGGCGTCTTCCTCGGCTTCCGGGCGGCCGTTCCCCACATCCAGGCGGCGGGCGGCGGCAGCATCGTCTCGACCGCCTCGATCAGCGGCACGAGGCCGGCCGCAGGCGAAGCCCCCTACTCGGCGGCGAAAGCCGGGGTGGTGGCCATCACCGCATCGGCGGCCCTCGAGTACGGGCCGACCATCCGGGTCAACGCGGTGGCGCCGGGGATGATCCGTACCGCCCTGACCGCACCGCTGCTCGAGCTCCTCCCCGACCAACAGGAGCGGTACGAGCGGACCACCCCCGCCGGCCGGATCGGTGATCCGGAGGACGTCGCCGACGTGGTGGTCTTCCTCTGCTCGGACCTGGCGCGGTTCGTGACCGGGCAGACCATCGTTGTCGACGGGGGGATGACACTGCACGGGTCGGGCATCGACGGCATCCTCCGCCAGGTCTTCCCGTCGCCCTGACAGACCACGGGGTCAGGGAGCGGGGTCTGGGCCGGCGTCGTCCCCTCCCGCGTCGGTCTGCTGGGCCGCCCGTCGACCGCGGGGTGCGATCACCACCGGCGGACGCTCGTAGGTGAACAGGGGGGCGGAGCCACCGGGTCGGCGCTGCGGGGGTCGGCGCGGCGGGACCACCCCGGTCCGCAGATGGCGCCGGGGGCCCGACCAGGGCGCCGGCGGCGCGTCACCCGGTCGGCCAGCCGGTAGGCGACCTGCTCGTAGTTGACCCGCCAGCCCCGGAAGTCGGGCCATGCCTCCTCGGCGGTCCGCTCCGTCGGGAACCCGGAGGCCTCGAGCATGGCCACGGCCTGGGCGAACTCGTCGTACGCGAGCTCGATCGGACCGTCCGGGTCCGGGTCCGGATCGACCGGCCAGCCGAGCGAACCGGCGATGCGGTGAAAGAGGGTGAACCCCATCCGCAGGCACAGGCGGGCCTGGGAGGGGGCCGTCGCCGGGGACGAGGGCCAGGTGCATGGCCCCCGCGTCGAGCACGGCGATCAGTCCGATCGATCCACGAGAGCCACGGCTCGGGCGACCGGAACAGGAGCAGGACCGGGTAGGTGGTATGGCTCTCGGCCACGTCGGCGGACCATTCCTCCCACGAGGCATACAGCTCTGGCAGCGTGTCGGTGATGCCGACCAGCTGGTGCCGGATGAGCAGCTCGGGTCCCCATGCCGGTTCCCCGGCACGGCTCTCGAGCAGTGCGACCAGGCCCTCCCGCCGGTTGTAGGAGCTGTAGAGCGCCGGCAGGTAGGCGATCTGGAGGGCGACGATGACCACCCAGATCGCGCCCGACCGCGATGTCGATCCCGGTGTTCGCCGGCCCTCCGATGTGCACGGCGCCGACGGTGAACGAGCGCGGTGAGCGACTGGAGCAGGCCCTCGGAGAAGGTGTGCCGCGACCCGGTCAGCATGAGCCCGAACCCGATCACCAGCAGAACCGCCCAGAAAAGGAGCTGGGCGAGGAGCGCCACGGGTGCGGTCGGGGCCAGGATCTTGTCCTTGCGCTCGTAGGACTCGGCCAGACGGGACAGTCCGACGAAGAAGAGGCGAACGCTGCGGTTGACCATCAGGGTCATGCGCTCGATGCCCGCCGGTTGGCGGGGCAGGACCAGGGTGAAGAGGACACTGATTATCGTGCCCAGGACGATGAGCAGCCCGATGACGAAGAGGAGCTGGTTCACATCCTGGTCAGGAGAGCCGTCGCTCGAGCGACTGGACCTTCGCGCTCATGCGGTCGTCCGGCGTCTCCGGCCGGTAGTCGATCTTGACGACGACCGAGACCCGCCGGCCGCCGGCGGACACCGCCTCGACACACCGGTGGATGACGCCCATGACCTCGTCCCACTCGCCTTCGAGGTTGGTGAACATGGCGTTCGTCTCGTTGCGGAGCCCGCTGGCACGGACGATGCGGACGGCATCGGCGACCAGATCGCCGATCGACTCGTCGCCGCCGACAGGGGTGATCGAGAACGCCGCCAGCACGGTGCCATTGTGCCACGGGGGCAACGGATCTCCCAGCGGTCATACACTGGCTCCATGTGCAGGAACATCACCACGCTCCGCGGGCTCGACCCACCGGTGACCGGGGAGGAGATCGAGGCGGCGGCGCGCCAATACGTCCGCAAGGTGAGCGGGGTCCAGACTGCCTCCGAGCGGACCGAGACCGCTATGGAGGAGGCGGTCCGGCAGGTGACTGCGGCCACCGAGGCGCTCATCGCCGCGCTCCCGCCGCGCCGCCAGCCGCCGCCGACCCTGCCGCCCCTCCGCCGCATCAGTCGCATCAGCCGCACCGCGACCTCCTGACCGCGCGGCCGGTGGGCCGGTGGGCCGGTGGGCCGGTGGGCCGGTGGGCCGGTGGGCCGGTGGGCCGGTGGGCCGGTGGGCCGGTGGGCCGGTGGGCCGGTGGGCCGGTGGCTCATTGTGCCTTCCGTCTCGCCTTCGACTCGGCGGCGAGCACCTTGGCGCCGTCTCGGCGTTGGCACGTGCCGCTTCACGGGGCCGGAGCCCAGCCCCGTAGACGGTCCGGATGTACTCCTGCACGTCGGTGGCGTTGCTGGCCATGGTCAACAGGTCGTTCGACGCCTGCAGGTGGGTCCGGAGCCCCATCAGGTCCCACGCCCGCCGGATGTTGGCCTTGGCCGCCATCAGGGTGGTGAGGGGGGCCTGGGCGACGTGGAAGGCGAGCTCGGCGACCTCGTCGTCGAGCCGATCGCGGGGGACGACCCGGTTGACCAGTCCCATCTCCTTGGCCTCCTGCGGCACTGAGCTCCTGGCCCGTGTACATGTACTCGGAGGCCCGCTTCCAGTTCATGAAGATCCACGGCTCGATGCCCGTCTCCATGGTGGGCATGGCCATGCCCTGGAGGACGGGGAACTGGAAGTAGGCGTCTTCGGAGGCGACCGTCATGTCGGTGAGCAGTCCCCAGACGGTGCCGCCGCCGAGGCAGTAGCCGTGGACCTGGGCGATGGTCACCTTCGGGAAGTCCCAGAGCTTGAGCACCGGGGTGCCGTAGATGTCCCACTGGCCCTTCCACGGTGCTGCCCAGGCGCGCGGTGCTCTCGTCGATCTCGCGCATCTCGGTGCCCGGCGAGCCGGCAACCACGTGGCCGGCGCTGAACCCGGGACCGTTGGCCTTGAGAACGACCACCTTGATGTCGTAGTCGCGGTCGGCGTCGTCGAGGCAGGTGTCGACGTCGAACACCAGGTCCGACGACTGGATGTTGGCCTTCTCCTGGTAGTCCAGGGTGATCCAGGCGACCGGCCCGTCCTTCTCGTAGACAACCGTGTTCAACTCGCGCATTTCCATCGAAGATCTCCAGTCAGGACGTGGGTGCCGTCACTCTATGCCGTGTCCCCCGCGTGGGACTCCCGCAGCAGGCGCTTGCGCACCTTGCCGTTGTTGTCGCGCGGGATCTCCGTGACCACCTCCCAGTCGCGGGGGATCTTGTACTTGGCAAGGCGCGCGGCCAGGTGTTCCTCGAGCTCGGCGGTGTCGACCGGGTCGCGCAGCTGCACCATCGCCCGCAACCGCTCTCCGTCGCGGTCGTGCGGCACGCCGTAGACCGCGCAGTCGACGACGGCCCCGTGTTCGAAGAGTGCCTCCTCGATCTCACGCGGGGCGATGTTGACCCCGCCCCAGAGGACCATGTCCGAGAGGCGGTCGGTGATGGTCAGGTACCCGTCGTCGTCGAGGAACCCGATGTCGCCGACGGTGAACGCGTCGTCGCGCCATGCTCGACGCGGTCGCGTCGTCGTCGTTGCGGTAGCGGAAGCGCTGGGTGCCGGGAGGTCGGATGTACACGACTCCGGGCGTCCCCGCCGGCACCGGGGCGCCCTCCTCGTCGAGGATCCGGATCTCGACCCCCGGCCACGGACGGCCGACGCTGCCGGGCCGCGCCCGCCATTCCTCTGGCGAGATCTTGGTGGCACCGCCCTCTGACGCCCCGTAGAGCTCGTGTATCTGGGTCTCGGGGAAGGCCTCCATCATCTTGAGCTTGACCGGGACCGGGCACGGAGCCGCCCCGTGCACGATGAGCGAGAGGCTCGAGACGTCCAGCCCGGCGCGCACCGCCTCGGGGATCTCGAGGATCCGGATGAAGTGGGCCGGGACCATGAAGGAGCGGGTGCCCCGGTGCCGGCTCACCTCGGTCAACCAGTCGGTCGCCTCGAACTGCTCGGTGATCACGGTGACGGCGCCCACGTAGAGCGCGGTCAACGCCCATCCGAGGTGCGAGGCGTGGTACACCGGACCGCTCATCACGTAGACGTCCTCGGGGGTCCATCCCCAGAGGGCCACCTGCCCCTCCATCCCGCGGGTGCGGCCCTCGGCCTCGGCGAGCGCTCCGTGCACCACGCCCTTCGGGCGTGCGGTGGTACCCGACGTGTAGAACATGAGCTCGGGACCGCCCCCCGAGTCGGCGGAGGCGAGCGGGGTGGCCGCCGCGATGCGCTCCTCGTAGTCGCCACCCACCCGCAGGCAGCCCGCCGGGTGGCTGTCGAGCGCCCCGTCGAGCTCGGCGCCGGCCCCGACCCAGCCCACTGCAACCGCCACGTCGGCGTCGGCGAAGATGTAGGCCAGCTCCCCGGAGCGGAGGTGCCAGTTGACGGGCAGGAAGGGGGCGCCGAGCATGGCGGCAGCGACCGCCACCTCGAGGAACTCCACACTGTTGGGGAGCACCGCGGCGACCGGGCGACCGGGACCCGCACCGCACTCGGCGAGCACCGCGGCGAGCCGCCGCGCCCGATCGTCGAGTTGGCCATAGGTCAGCAGGCGATCACCGAGGACCACCGCCGGCCGCCCTGGCGCCGACCTGGAATGCGCGGTGACTCCTCGGACCGGCTGCGGGGCTGCTGGCATCGGGTTGGAACCTACCCCGGGCGGTACGTCGACGCCGGAGCCGGCGGTTCAGCGCTGCATCACGCTCCGCACCGCCTCGGCCAGCGCGGCGGCCGATGGCAGCACGAACCCTTCGAGTGCGGCCGCCGACCCGATCGGGGCGAACCGGGCGCCGATCCTGCGCACCGGCGCATCGAGCTCGCCGAACAGCTCCTCGTCGATGACGGCTGCCACCTCGGCGCCGAACCCGCCGAACCGGGTGGCGTGGTGGGCGACCACCGCCCGCCGGGTGCGGGCCACCGACCGGAGCACGGTCTCGGCGTCGAAGGGGACCAGGCTGCGAAGGTCCACCACCTCGACGTCGATCTGCTCTGCCGCCAGCTCCTCGGCCGCGGCCAGGGCGTCGCGCACGGTTCGTCCGTAGGTCACGATGGTCACGTCCGTGCCCGGGCGCTTGATCTCGGCCACGCCGAGGGGGACCCGGTGGTCGCCCTCGGGGACCGGTCCGGTGGTCCCGTAGAGCGCAACGTTCTCGATCACCACGCACGGGTCGTCGTCGAAGATGCAGGAGGTGAGCAGGCCCTTGGCGTCGGCGGCGGTGGAGGGGACCACCACCTTGAGCCCCGGGACGTGGGCCAGCCAGGCCTCCAGGGTCTGCGAGTGGGTGGCGCCCGAGCCGATCCCGCCGAAGACGGCGGTCCGCAGGGTGAGGGGAACCGAGAGGAGCCCACCGGACATGAACCGGGCCTTGGCCGCGTGATTGACCAGCTGGTCGAGGGCGATGCTGATGAAGTCCATGATCATGAGCTCGGCCACCGGCCGCATGCCGGCGATCGCCGCGCCGACCGCCGCCCCGACGATGGCCGCCTCGGAGATCGGCGTGTCCCGGACCCGGTCGGTGCCGTAGCGGGTGGAGAGGCCCTTGGTGACCTGGGAGATGCCGCCGGCGGGGTCGGCCAGGTCCTCGCCGAGGAGCACGACGGTCGGATCCGCGGCCAGCGCCCGGTCGAGCGCCAGGTTGAGCGCCTCGCGCATGCTCCGGACCGCCGTCCCGTCCTCCCCGGGGGCGCCTCCGCCGCTCACCGGGGCATCCCGCGGGGGTCGGCGTAGACGTCGTGGAGCGCCGCCTCGCCCTCCGGGGCAGGGGCGGCCAGTGCCGCGGCGAAAGCCTCGTCGACCAACCGACGGGCCCGCTCCTCGATCCCGGCCGCCTGGCCCGCGTCCAGCACGCCCTCCGCCTCGAGCGCGGTCCGGTAGCGGGCGACAGGCTCGGCCCGGCGGGCCGCCTCGAGCTCGTCGGGCGGGATGTAGCGCATGGGGTCGCCGAAGTAGTGGCCGAACAGGCGGAAGGTCGTGCACTCGAGCAGCGTCGGGCCGTCGCCGACCCGGGCCCGCGCGACCGCCCGGCCGAGTGCCCGGTGAACGGCGTCGGGATCGTTGCCGTCGACCCTGACGCCCGGGATCCCGTACCCCGCGGCACGGTCGGCGACATGGTCGACCGGCTGGGCGTCGGCGGTCGGGGTCATCTCGGCGTAGCGGTTGTCCTGGCACACGAAGACCACCGGGAGGTGCCACAGCGCGGCGAGGTTGACCGCCTCGTGGAAGGACCCGGTGCCGGTGGCCCCGTCGCCGAAGCTGGCCACCGCCACCCGGTCGGTGCCCTGCAGCTGGGCGGCCAGGCCGACGCCGACCGCGATGGGCAGCCCGGATCCGACGATCCCGGTGGAGAGCACCAGGCCCGAGGGTGGGTGGGAGATGTGCATGGCGCCGCCCTTGCCGGCGTTGACGCCGGTCGCCCGGGTGAGGATCTCGGCCACCAGGGGACCGAGCGGTACGCCCTTGGCCAGCTGGTCGTGGAGTCCCCGGTAGGTGGTGACCAGCTGGTCGTCCTGGCGGAGCACCGCCCCGATGGCG
This sequence comes from uncultured Acidimicrobiaceae bacterium, assembly GCA_963769775.1. Lineage (GTDB taxonomy): Bacteria > Actinomycetota > Acidimicrobiia > Acidimicrobiales > RAAP-2 > Bog-756. The sequence goes on from CAVYNC010000003.1 coordinate 551,075, forward strand.
GCGGCGATGGCCTCCTGGCCGGTGGCCGGCCAGTAGGTGCAGGCGAACTCGCCCCCCCTGAGACCCCGCCGTACCCGTTCGTCGCAGGCGCGGATGAGCACCATCGAGCTCGAACATCCGCCGCCGCGTCGTCCGGCGCCGGCGGGTCGGGATCCGGGCCGCTCACGACCGCGCCGTCCCGGCCGCGGCCGCCACCCCGCCGGTGGCGTGGCGTGCCGCACCAGCGCCGGCCAGGTGGCCCCAGACCAGCGCCATGCCGATCGAGGTGCCGCCCCCGTAGTAGGCCGGCCCGGCCGGACTGGCGATCACGTTCCCGGCGCCGTAGAGGCCGGGGATGGGGCGGTCCCGTACGTGGAGGATCCGACCGTCAGCGTCGACCCTCGGGCCCCCCTTGGTGCCGACCGAGCCGACGTGGACGGGCAGCGCGTAGAACGGTCCGCTGCTCGATGGTCCCGAGGTTGGGGTGGGGGGCGGAGGGATCACCGTGGAACCGGTCGTAGGCGCTCTGCCCACGCCCGAAGTCCCGGTCGCGTCCGTCTGCCACGAACCGGTTCCACCGTTCGACCGTGGCGGCCAGGCCCACCGGGTCGATCCCGACCGCGGTGGCCAGGCCCTCGAGGGTGTCCCGCACCGGGAGCCAGTCGGGATCGGGGTCGCCCGGCCGCACCGTGACCACCGGGTAGCGGGACCGGTACTGGCGGTCGAAGACCACCCAGCAGGGCAGGTGACGGGGGGCGTACTCGTTGGCGTCGAAGGAGAAGAAGGCCTTCTGCATGTCGTTGTAGTTGGCCGCCTCGTTGACGAAGCGCGGCCCGAATCGGTCGACGATGATCGAGTGCGGTGCGGTGCGCTCCACACCGACGAAGCGGGCGAGCGGGCGCCCCTCGTACTGCTCGCCGGGTACCGACGCCGCCGGATACCACCAGGCCTCGTTCATGTTGGCGAGGTCGGCGCCGACCTCCATGGCCATGAGCAGCCCGTCGCCCTCGTTGGCGGGCGGGGTGTGGGGGTGGGTCAGGGGCCCGGGCAGGAACCGGGCGCGCAGGTCGGCGTTCCACTCGTACCCGCCGCTGGCGAGCACGACAGCGGCCGCCGCGAGCTCCGAGCGCCGGCCGTCCCCGTCGACGACCAGTCCGGCGACCCGGCCGTCGCGCATGGTGAGCTCGCAGGCCCGGGTCTCGAGCATGGGTCGATCCCGCGGGCCAGGCAGCCCTCGAGCAGCGCGGCGATCAGCGCCTGGCCGCAGGCCGCCTGGTGGTCGGCGACCCGCCGCTGCACCTCTGCGGCGTCGAACCGCTCCGGGAAGTACGTCGGGCGCCACTCGACCGTGGACTCCTCGAGGGTCAGGGGGAGACCGAGCACCGGAGCGGGCCGGAGCTGCGCTGCCCAGTCCCCGAGGCGGGCGGTGTCGAAGAGCGCCGGCTCGAGCATGCGACCGGCCGCCTTGGCCCCCTCCATCTCCGGGTGGTAGTCGGGCCAGGACATGGACCGGAGCCGCAGGGGGGTCCGCTCCTCGAGCTCGGCCACGATCCCCGGACCCCGGTCGACGTAGCGCTCGAGCAGGTCGACCGGCGTACGGCCGGCGGTCATCCGGGCCATGTAGGCGAGCGCCTCGTCCCGCGAGTCGGCGACCCCCCGTTCGGACATCCGGTGGTTGCATGGCATCCAGATGCCGCCCCCGGAGACCGCTGTGGTGCCGCCGATCGACGGCGTCCGCTCGACGATCGCCACCCGGGCCCCGTGGTCATGGGCGGCGAGCGCGGCGGCGAGGGCTGCCGCCCCGGAGCCCACCACGATGACGTCCGCCGCCGGGGCGGTGCCGGCCTCCATCAGGTCACCTGCCGCCCGGCGAGGCGAGGTAGCGGTCGAGCTCCCGGTGCATGTTGACGATGCCGGCCTCGTAGGTGTGCGAGAGGCGCATGGCAGGTCATGCTCGCGGCTGTGGATGCCGCGCTGCTGGCGGCCGATGTTGGAAAAGTCCTGGAGGGGGATCCGCGGCCAGTGGTCGGCGTCGTCCGGGGCGTAGGGGCCGCCGCGGACCGGCCGCGGGACGACAAGGTCCTGCGGCGGGGATGGTGAGCGACCAGACCTCGAAGAGGCACGACTCGGGATCGGCACCGTCCGGCCGTACCCGGTAGACCAGCGCGTTGCCGTACTGGGGGAGGACGAAGTAGTTGGGGAAGTGGAAGAACATCCCGCCCCACCGGGCGAGGGCCGAGGGCACGGGAGGCGGCAGGGGGATGCCGGTGCCGGAGGCATGCTCGTAGAGCGACGTCACGAGCTCCTGACCGAACGTGCTGCCCTCGGGGATGGGGTGGTGCCGCATGGCCTCGATCACGTGCACGTCGCGCTCGAGGGTCATCGCCTCGAGCCCGATGCTCAACCGGCGGGCGGACTCGATGATGGCGTCGATCTCGCTCACCCCCACCTCGCGGCCCTTCCTGGCCTGGGCGTCGGCCCGGAGCTGGAAGCTCGAGTGCCCGCTGGGGTGGAGCTGGTAGGCGAGACTGTCCGGGTCGTAGCGCTCGGGGTGGCCGAGGGTGAGCTGGGGATGGGTCCGGGGGACGTGATAACCCTCCATGAAGGCCTCCTGCGCCAGCTTCCAGTTGGCGGGGAGGATGGCCGCCTTCCACCAGAGGACCCGCATGTCGGCGACGCCGAGCGGGTCGAGCAGCGACGGGAGCGGGTCGAGGGCGTCGAGCAGCGGCGCGGCGTGCGGGTCCAGGTTGACCCAGACGCAGCCGCCCCAGGCCTCCACCAGCACCGTCTGCAGGCAGATCGCCTCGGGCGCGAGCTGGTCGTCGTCGAAGGCGTGCGGCGCCGTAGACGTAGGAATTTCTTCCGTCGAGTTCCCAGCGCCAGCCGTGGAAGGGGCACACGATGCCCGCCGCGCCGAAGGAGCCGCTGCCGGTGGCCAGCTGGGTCGCCCGGTGGCGGCAGGCGTTGAGGTAGCCACGCACGGTATCTGCGTCGAGGCGGACCAGGAGGACCGACTGGTCGCAGATCGTGTACTCGACGTAGTCGCCCGGGGAGGGCAGCTCCTCGAGCCGGCAGGCCATCTGCCAGGCACGCGGCCAGAGGAGATCGCGCTCGAGCTCGGCGAAGGCCCGGTCGTAATACCGCTCGACCGCGACGGTGCCGGACGGGTCGACGGCCCAGGGCACGGGCCGGTGGTCCGGTTCAGCCATCCCCGCCCCGGTCGACCGGGCCGAGCATCGAGATCGCACGGACGGTCAACCGCCACCGGTCCGGGCCGCGCACCAGCCGATCGTGGTAGCGGCCGGCGGCGACGATGCCGGGACCGGTCGGGGTCTGGCGCACGAAGAGGTAGTCGGTGACCGCGTCGGCCGAGTCCCCGTCGATGTCGACCAGGGTGTTGGAGGTCACGTGCATCCCGCGCCGGCCATCCGCCTGCACCGTGCTCAGGTACCCGCAGATGGCCTTGCGCCCCTCGGCGACGACCGTCCCGGTCAAGAGGAGTTGGGCGTCCTCGGTGAACAGCTGGGCGAGCTCGTCGAAGTGTCCGTCGTCGCACCGGTGGCTGTACTCGGCGATGGTCTGCCTGATCAGGTCCTCGTCGTCCACCGCGCTCCTCCCTCTGCGCCCGCCGGCCGATGCTAGTGCCGCGTCGGCCGACGTCACCGGGCCGTTCGAGGCGGCGCCTCAGATCCGCTGGGCGACTCTTCGGTAGACGAGATCGAAGTCGGTCCTGTACCCCGTCCCGCCTTCTGCGATCTCCCAGCGTCCGCTGATCGTGTTCGCATCGTCGCCCAAGGACGCGGTGAACCGCTGGGAGAAGGCCCCGCCTTCGCGCCGGAGTGTCCACTCGCCGTTGCCGATCGCCATCTCGTACACCCGGCAGACCCCGCGCTCGTCGGAGTAGAGCTGGAAGTACGTACCCTTGTCCCCGTCGCATCCGATGATGGAGACGCTGTCGGGCGCCTCGGCAAGTTCGACCGTCACCCGCTCGACCAGATGAGCGCCGGAGTCGTGCCACTCGAAGGTGACCCGACCTTCGCCCGGCCACCGCTCGCCGTCGGGCGACGTCGCTTCCAGGGTCCACTCGCCGACCAGAGGCTCGAGCTCGCGGAGCCCGCGGTCCGTCGTTGGTTGGCCCATGGCTCCACTCCTTTCTCCCATCGGCCCGGCCCGATCAGCGCCCCTCGAGCCGGCCGATCGGCTCCCCGACCGGATAGGTCTCGCCCTCCCTCCCGATCCTGTGGAGGGTGCCCGCTGCAGGGGCGGTGATCTCGCTGGTGACCTTGTCGGTCTCCAGCACGTAGATCGGCTGGTCCTGGGCAACGACCGAGCCGTCCTCGACCAGCCATTCGGCCAGCGTGGCCTCGGTCATCTCCATCCCGAGCTTCGGGATGCGCAGCTCGACCGTCACCTGGCGGCGGTCACGAGTAGAGGAGCGAACCCGGCGTGGTCAGCAGCTCGCCGCTCTCGAGCCACGTCTTGAGACCGGAGAGGATCATCGGCCAGCCCCCGTACAGCTCATCGTTGGCCCCCTCGCGCAGCTCGTCGTGGGTGACCAGCAGACGGCAGGAGTCCCCGACCGGATCGATCTCCCAGGTGATCCGCGACGCGCCCTTCGCTCTCGACCTCTGGACTCCAGAGCGCCACCATGGTGTGGACCAAGCGACGCGGCGGGTCGACCTCGAGCACCTCCCCCTCCCCGAGCAACCCGTTGGCGTCGGCACCACCCATCTCCATCCGCGCGCCGGGGGTCCACGCCGACCGCACCCCCGCGCCGAAGTTGTACCTGCTCCTGATCTCGGGATCGGTGATCGCCTCCCAGAGGCGCTCGGGTGTCGTCTTGATGTAGATCTCGAATTTCTTCTCCATCGTTCTCTCCAATTCCTCCTTGAGGCCGCCGAGGCCGGCTGCCCAGGGTTCGGCGTACTTGCTCACCCACCGGTCGTGGACGAGCCTGATCGGGACCGGGTTCAGGAAGTGGAGCTTCTCGCGGCCGCGCGCCGGGTGCTGACGACCAGTCCGGCCTCCTCCAGCAGCTTGAGATGCTTCATGACCCCGAATCTCGTCATCGGGAACCGCTTCTCGAGTCCGACCAGCGACTGCCCGTCCCGACGGAACAGCTCGTCGAGCAGGCTGCGCCGGGTCGGATCGGCGAGCGCTTTGAACACGAGGTCCACGTCATCCATAATACGTGACCATTTGGTCACCTGTCAAGATCGGGTCAGGTCTCGGGGATCAGGGTGGTGATGCAGAAGGGGTGACCTGCGGGGTCGAGCAGCACCCGCCAACGCTCCGGTGCAGGCTGCACGTCCGCCCGGCGGGCGCCGAGGGCGAGCGCGCGCTCCTCGACGCGTCGAGCTCGTCGACCGCCAGCTCCAGGTGCAGCTGCTTGGGCGTCGCTCCGTCGGGCCAGTCCGGCGACCGGTGCTCGGGGACATGCTGCGTGGTCAGCAGGATGCCTGCGCCTTCGAGGGCGACGAAGTCCCGCGACTCGAACATCACGGTCAGACCGAGGAGCTCACGCCAGAAGGCGGCCAGCGCGCCGGGATCATCGGAGTCGAGGGAAACCGCTGCCAACCGGATCGCAGCCATCGTCCTCCTCACCGTTGACTTCAGTCCCGCGTGTGACCCCATCATGGCGCGCCCCCCGGCTGCGTGCCCGGGCGGGCTTCGACACTGCGTTCCCTGTGCCCCCGGGAGGCCCCGGTGCACGGGTCCACGCAGACGAATAAGGTGGCGCGGCGCAGTCCGGAGGGGAGTCGGCCTGGGCAGAAGGGGGTAGCCAGCCGTGCAGCGATCACCCTGTAGCGGTGTACGCAACGTCGCTCTCGTCGGTCATTCCGGCGCCGGGAAGACGACGCTGGCGGAGGCGTTGCTCTTCGCCACCGGAGCCACCACCAGGCAGGGGAGGGTGGAAGACGGATCGACGGTGACCGACTTCGAGCCCGAGGAGATCAAGCACCACATGTCGATGTCGCTCGCGCTGGCCGACCGTGGCGAGCGGGGTCAAGCTCAACATCATCGACACCCCGGGCTATGCCGACTTCTTCGGGGAGGTCCGGGCCGCCTGCTCGGTGGTCGACTCGGTGGTCGTCGTGGTGAGCGCGGTGGAGGGGATCGAGGCGCAGACCGAAGCCGCCTGGGAGCTCGCTTCCGAGCTCGGGCTCCCCCGGTTCGTCTTCGTCAACAAGCTCGACCGGGAGCAGGCCAGGTTCGACCGCACGCTGGCGGCCCTGGTGGAGCGGTTCGGCGCGGGAATCGCCCCACTGGAGCTGCCCATCGTCGGCGAATCGGGTCTGGTCGGGATCGCCGACCTGCTCACCGACACCGCCCTGTTCTACGACGGCGGGACGGCGCGCCCCGGACCGATTCCCGAGGACCTGGAGGCGACCGAGCACGAGGTGCGCGAGCAGCTGGTCGAGGGGATCGTGGTCGGTGACGACGATCTCATGGTGCGCTACCTCGACGAGGACATCCCTTCGGCCGCCGAGCTGGAGGACGCCCTGGCCGGCGGGGTCACCCAGGGAGTGGTGTTCCCGGTCATCTGCGGCTCGGCCGCCACCGGTATGGGCATCGACCGCCTGGCCAGCCTGCTGGCCGAGATCGCTCCCGCCCCCGACGCGCGACCTCCGATCGAGGTGCGCGCCGGCGACTCGACCCACCCGGTTCCCTGCGACCCGGCCGGGCAGCCGCTCACCCGGGTGTTCAAGACGATGTCCGACCCCTACGTGGGAAAGGTCTCGCTCATGCGGGTGCTGTCCGGGACGATCCGACCCGACAGCGTGCTCACCAACTCGCGCACCCACAAGCGAGGAGCGTCTCCACGTCCTCGAGCTGCTCCGGGGCAAGCAGGCGGAGCCGGTCGACGAAGCGCGGGCGGGAGACATCGTGGCCGTCCCCAAGCTCGCCGAGGTCAGCACCGGCGACACGCTGGCACCCCAAGGGCACCCCCGTGCTCCTCCCACTGCCACCCAACGAGCCGGCGGTGTTCTCGATCAGCCTGCGGCCGAAGTCGAAGGGCGACGAGGACAAGCTGATGGTCGGCCTCCACCGCCTCCAGGAGGAGGACCCGGTCCTGGTGGTCGAGCGGGTGGACGAGACCCACCAGACCATCCTCCGGGGCACGGGTGAGACGCACCTGGCGGTGACCAGGGAGCGCCTCGGCGCGGAAGTTCGGGGTGGAAGTGGAGATCGAGGACGTGCTCATCCCGTTCCGCGAGACGATCACCACGGGGGCCGAGGCGGAGGGGAAGTACAAGAAGCAGACCGGCGGCCACGGCCAGTTCGGCGTGGTGTCGATCCGCATCGAGCCCCTCGAGCGCGGCGCCGGGTTCCGCTTCATCGACAAGGTGGTCGGCGGCGCCATCCCCCGGCAGTACATCCCGGCGGTGGAGAAGGGGGTCGTCGAGGCCATGGAGCAGCGGCGGTCCCCACGGGTACCCGGTGGTCGACGTCCAGGTGACCTGCCTCGACGGCAAGCACCACCCGGTGGACTCGTCGGAGATGAGCTTCAAGATGGCCGGGTCGCTCGCCTTCAGGGAGGCGATGGCCAAGGCCGGTCCGGTGCTGCTCGAGCCCATCTCGCTGCTCGAGGTCACCGTTCCGGCCACCCTCCAGGGCAACGTGCTCGGCGACCTCAATTCCCGCCGGGGTCGGGTGCAGGGAACCGACACCATGGACGGCGGGGTGCAGAGGATCACCGCCCTGGTGCCCACTCCGAGATCCAGCGCTATGCGGTCGACCTCCGGTCCCTCACCGGGGGAGGGGTCGGTTCCGGGCCGAGCACGACCACTACGACGTGCTGCCGGCCAACTTCGCCGACCGGATGGCGAAAGCCACGTCGGGCTGACGCCCGGCGCTCGAGTGGGGCGCGGGCAGCCGCTACCGCGAGACCTCGGACTCCTCGACGCCGGCCCGCTCCCACCCGTCGGAGGCTCCCGGCATCGCGAGCGTCTCGTCCCACATCACGCCCTGGGCGGCGGTCGACCGCTTGGCCGCGTACATCGCGACGTCCGTGTGGGCGAGGGCCTCTGCGGCATCCATGGCCTGGTCCACGTGGACTGCGCCGACCGACGCCGAGACCGGGAAGGTCACCGACCCGGAGCGGAAGTGCCAGGACATGGCCTGCGCGATGCGGATGACGACCGTCTGGGCGACCTCACGGTTCGGGACGCCCCGGCAGACGGCCACGAACTCGTCGCCGCCGATCCGGCCGACGCCGTCACCCGGACGGACCGCGCCCCTGAGGCGCAACGCGGTCTCCACCAGCAACGCGTCCTCCCCCGGCATGACCGAGCAGGTCGTTCTGGATCTTCATCCGGTCGACGTCGACGAAGACCACGGCGAGCCCTGCCCCGGTGCGGAGCTCCTCCTGGAGCAGTCCGAGGACGGCTGCCCGGTTGAGGCAGCCGGTCAGCGGGTCGGTGGATGCCCGGTGCTCGAGCTCGGAGACTGCCAGCACGCGTTCGGTGACGTCCTCGACCGAGAGCACGATGCCGGCCGGACCTTCCGCGTCGGCCGCCAGGCCCCTGAGGGCGATCTCGAGTGTCCTCTTCACCGCCGACGCGGGCCGGGTCGATGCGAGGAGCACCGCCTCGTGATCGCTGCCCATGACCGCCTCGAGCTGCTCGCCCACGACGACGGCGTCCTTCTCGTGGAGCCCGGGGAGACCGTCGGTGACCCGCATCCCGCTCCGGAGCCCGAGCAGGAGCGAGCACTGGGAGTTGGCGTAGCGGACGGCACCGTCGGAGGAGAGGTAGGCGACCCCCGTCGCAAGACCCTCGGCCAGGCGCCGCAGGAGCCGTTCCCCCGACCGGACCGACCGGATGGCCTTGAGCTCGGACCCGCCCCGACCGACCGCGCCCGATCCGCCGTCGGCCTTGCCGAGGGCGACCAGCGAGCACTCGACGAATCCCTCCCGTTCGAGGAGGTTCCGGTTGGTCACCTCGATCCGTATCCACGATCCGTCGGCATGACTGTGGCGGTAGTGGACCACCTGCATGGAGCCGGGCTGCTCGAGGAGCGCCATCCATTCGGCGACCGTGGCGTCGTGGTCTTCCGGGTGGATGAAGTCGAGCGACCGGCCGCCAACCAGATCGTCGGGTTCCCAGCCGAGCGCCCGGGTCACCGCCCCTGTGCAGGACAGGATGCCCCCGAACGCGTCCTTCCGCATCGAGACCGACCCGGTCTGCGATTCATCGACCTCCATCCCGCTGTATCGACCTTGGCAGCCGATTCCTGAATGCCGGACGGATCGAGGACGGGGTGCGAGTCCAGTCGTTGCCCACGCAACTACCTGGGCGCCGCCCTCAGGTCGCGGGGACGAGGAGGATCGGGACCGGGCTGTGGCCGACGATCTCCCGAGCCACCGAACCCCGGCCGGGGTCGTCGCCGTGCGGCCAACCCACCGCCACGATCTCCGACCGGAGCGGTCCGATGGCTCCGAGCACTTCGTTCGCAGGCAGGCCGAGCCGTAGCTCGAGCCGGATCTCTCCTGCGCCGTGCAGGTGGCGCGAGAGGTACTCGCGTCCGTAGGCGAGGGTCTCGTGCTGCACCTGATCGGTGAACCTCGGGACCTCCTCGTCGACGTGCATGACGACGATCTCGAGCGAGGCCTCGGTGGCGAGCGCTACCATCCGCTCGAGTGCGTGCGCCTTGCCCCTGCTGCCCTCCATGGCGACGAGGATCCTGGTGAACGTGCCCGGCGGCTCGGCCTCCGGCGGGACCAGGACGACCGCCGTGTCGGTCCGTTCGGCGACCGCCATCGCCAGGTGCCCGGCCGGTCTGGGCCCGCCGACGGTGTCACGCGCGCCGAGGACCAGGACCGCGACGTCCGGGTCGGCCCCGGCGAGGAGCAGCTGCTCTATGGGGTCCCCGGAAAGCAGCTCGAGGGGCACCCCGCCTGCCTCGGCCGACGCAATGGCGGTCTGGTCCCCGTCCTCGACGACGTGGACGGCCTCGGCCGCGCAGCCGAGTGCCGAGGCCGTCGCCCGGCACACGGCCAGCACCGGGCGTGCTGCGGCCGAATTGTCGACGGCGGCGAGGATCTTCCTCATGGCAAGGTCTCCCATCGGGCGCCGCGACGACGGAATTCGATCGGTCCGGGCTGCGTGATGTAGGGCGTGCCGCCGACGACGACCGAGACCGGGCGGTCCGCACGGATGGTCAGCCGGGCCCGCTCGATGCGGACGCGGACCGCGCTCCCGACGGAACCGGACCCGGATCTCGAGAGCCGTCCACGAGGGAGGGAGGACCGGGTCGACGTGCAGCCGGCCCGAACGCGGGACGGAGCCCCAGGAACCCGAACGCGAGCGCCTGCCACAGACCACCCATGGTGGCCAGATGCAGGCCCTGGGCGGTCGAGCCGCTCAGGTCGTCGAGGTCCATCCGCGCCGCGAGCCGCAGCGCCTCGAGCGCGGGCTCGAATTCACGCGCCCTGGCGAACAGTGATGCATGGATCGCCGGCGACAACGAGCTCCCGTGGGCGGTGCGCGGCCCGTAGAAGCGGAGGTTCGGCTCGAGGCTGCCGGCCACCACCTCGTCGGGGACCAGATGGTGGAGCATCAGGACGTCCGCCTGCTTGATGACCTGTGCGCCATTGGTGCGCTCGGCTCCGAGCAGCAGGTCTGCCGCGATCGGGCGCTGAGCGAGCTCGGCGATGATCAGCGGCTCGAGTCGGTTGAACCCCGCGAACTGCTCGTAGATGCCGGTGTCGGCGTCGTACCCGTCGACGAGGGCATCGGCGAGGTCGCGCCAGCGCCGGGTCTCCGCCGCCCGCACGTCCGCCCCGCCCGAGGTATCGGCCGCGTCGGCGGCGCGGCGGAGGTTCCATCGGGCCATCACGTTGGTGAACGCGTCGTCGTCGACCGGCTCGTGGTACTCGTCGGGTCCCACGACCCCGTAGAGGTGGGCGATCCCCTCCTGGTCGACCCGGATCCTCGACGCCCAGTACCGGGCCGTCTCCAGAAGGATCCGGCGGAGCGGCCCCCGGGCGAACTCCTCGTCCCCGGTCCAGTCCACGTAGTTGCACGCTGCCCAGGGCACCTCGGCGACGATGTGCTCCTCGAGCTGCCCGGTGCGGATGGGCACGATCCGGCCCGACCGGTCCTTCGCGCTCCTCGGCGTCACGTCCCGACCGGTCCGCGCGGACTCCCACGGGAACCGGGCGCCGTCGTTTCCCGACGCACGGGCTGCATCGATGGCGGCCGGAAGCCGTCGCATGCGGTACTCGATGATGGCGCGGGCGGCAGGCGGGTGGGTCGCGGCGAGGAAGGGCAGGACGAAGGTGTCCGAGTCCCAGAAGACGTGGCCGCTGTACCCGGGCCCGCTCAGCCCACGTGCACCGACCGCAGCCTCGCCGGTGTCGGCCACCGACGCCATGAGATGGAACAGCGCGAACCGCACCGCGAGCTGCAGCTCCTTGTCCCCCTCGACGACGACGTCGGCGTGCTCCCAGCGCTGTGCCCACGCCCGTCGCTGCTCGGCCAGCAGGCGATCGAAGCCGACCGGGGAAACCCGCCCGAGCGCTTCGACCGCCCTGGAACGATCGGGGTGGGTGTCCGGATCGCAGCAGTAGCCGGCCACCCGGTCGATGACGGCTCTTCCGGCTCCGGCGTCGTGCTGGGTGGGTGGACGGGCGTACCGGGTCTGGACCGCCGCCGCGGTGATCCCACCGACGGAGGCCGGGACCTCGACCCAGCAGGTCGCTCCGGCCCTGCCCTTCCTGCCGGGTGGGGCACCCTCCGGCGGGCGCAGCGGCGGGCCGGACCGAAGGCCCCGCGGGCACTCCGCCCGGAGGACCGCTGTGGTCGGCCGGGCGAGCGACAGGAAGCGGACGCTGTCGACTGTGTCGGAGCCGGTGCCGGTACGTTCGTGGAGGATCCCGGTCCGCAGGTCGAGGATCCGCCGCATCAGGGCCGTGCCGTCGGCGCGCCCGAGCTCGAAGACGACCGGGCCACTGGCCAGACGGGTGTCGGTGCCCGATCCGTCGTAGACGCCGCCGGCGATCGTCCAGGGATGGCGATGCGGATAGCCCACGAGGGGTGTCCCGCTCATGCCGACGTGACCGTCGGCCAGGCTGAAGAGCGCCTCTGCGACCCGCTGGGTCTCCGCGTCGAGCCCCTCCAGCTCGAGGGACCACCCCGGCTGGGCCACGGCCTCGGGAAGGGCGTGGCGACGCCGGCGCCGGAGCTGGTCGGCGAGCAGCCCGTGCAGCCGCGCCGTGCCTCCCGGGAGCGGGGTCATGTCGGGGTGCGGTGAGATGCCGCCACCGTGGATGAGGACGAACGTGGCGAGCCTCGCGTCGGGGGCGACGACCGGGGGGGACGGACCGGCAGGCCGGCGAGCCCGTCGGCGACAACCAGGACCGTCTGGGGGTCGACGCCCTGTCGCCAGAGCTCCCGCAGCACGCCGAGCACCACGTCCCCCGCGTCCTCGGAAGAGATCTCCACCGTGCTCCCGTCGACGAGCACCCGGGGGTCGTCGAGCCCGGCCTCCCGCGCCGCATCCACCGCCAACTCGGTGAGGTGGGAGAGACCGGAGATGCCGTGGGCGTAGAGGAGCTGCTCGAGCCCGGGCCCGTCCGTCCCGGCTGAGGGATAGCGGCCGAGGGCCACTGCGACCCGCTGAGCGTCGCCGCGCCGGGGAAGCGCCGTCGCCGTGACGCCGAGCCCAACCAGCGATTCGACCAGTGCGTGCCCGGCCCGGTCGACGACGGTCCCGTCCACCTCCCGGTGCGGTTCGACCACGCGGTGGGTGCCGGAGCTGTCGAGGAGGTGGCCACCGGCCCCATCGCTGTCGGCGAGGACGACCGTACCGGCCAAAGGGGCGGGCCGGCCAAGGCTCTCCGCGAGTTGCTCGACCGGTGCCGGGGCGACCCATGCCACGGACGCCCCGGCCTCGCCGAGGGCCACCATGCCCCGCGCGGTCCGCTCGGTGATGACCGGTTCCGCGCTCCAGAGGACGATGCCCTCGAAGCGGCGGTCCAGTCCGGCTGCACGGCCGACTTCACCGCCCGCCCCACCGCCGGTCTCAGTGCTCACGGCACGAACTCGGCCAGGTCGCTCACGACGATGTCGGCGCCATGGGCTCGGAGTTGGGCGGCCTGCCCGCTGTGGTCGACACCGACGACCAGGCCGAACTGCCCGGATCGGCCGGCCTCCACCCCGGCCAGCGCATCCTCGACGACCACGGCCGACGCCGGTGCGACCCCGAGCATCCGTGCCGCCTCGAGATAGCTGTCCGGCGCCGGCTTGCCGGCCAGATGCCGCTCCCGGACCACCGTGCCGTCCACGCAGGCGTCGAAGAGCCCGGTGACTCCCGCGGCACCGAGCACCGCCCGGGTGTTCTCGCTGGCCGAGACCACCGCCGTGCGGACGCCGGCATCGCGCAGCGCTCGCACAAGGGTCACCGCCCCGTCGAAGAGGGTGATCCCCGTGGTCTCGATGAGCTCCTGGAGCAGATCGTTCTTGCCGTTGGCGATCCCCGCCACCGTGCGGTCCGAGGGGGTGTCACCGGGATCCCCCTCGGGTAGCCGGATCCCCCGCGAGAGGAGGAACGTCCGCACCCCGTCGGCGCGCGGCATGCCGTCCACGTAGCGGAGGTAGTCGTCGACCGGGTCGAACGGGTGAACGGCCGTTCCCGACCGGGTGGCCCAGTCTGCGAGGACCGGGTCGAAGGCGCGCTTCCACGCCGCCGCGTGCAGGCCGGCGGTGTCGGTGAGCACGCCGTCGAGATCGAACAGCCAGGCGTCGAAGTCGGTGAGGTTCACGATGCGCCCGGATGGCTGCCCGTCCGGACCGCGGCCAAGTCCGCAGCGTGCCTCAGCGAGCGCGCGCACGGGGTCAGGTCGCTGCACCTTCCGGTGGTCGCAGGCGTCGACCGGTGACCACGTCGCCGCGAAGGTGCACCAGTCGGTGGCCGGGAACGGCGACCCGCGGCTCGGGGAGGAATCGCTCGCGCGAACGCGTCCTCCAACTCGCTCGCCAACCCGCGCACGAGCACGCTCCACCGTCCCTCGGAGGCGAGGTCCTCCGCGCCCTGCTCGTAGCTGTCGACCTCGAAGGCCACCATCCGGCCGTCGATGTGGGTGAGCAGGCTCTCGCCGACCTGGACCAGCACGTCCGAGCCGTGGGCCGCGTAGTCGACCGGAAGCACCAGCGGCGCACCCTCCGTCGCGACACCCAGGTGCCCGGGGAGGTGCCGCTTGGAACCCAGCGCGAGCAGGCGCCGGCACTCGGGCAGCTGCAGCACCTCGGAGCCCCGAGCGTCGATCCACACAGGCGCATTCTTAAGTGAGCCGGCAGGCGAGGGCAAGCGATGGTGCTCGGGTTCGCCCCGGGCGGGCGCCGGGTGGTGCTGTTACGGGCGGGTGGTCACCTCGGCCTGCCACCCAACCGGTCCAACCAGGGGTCCCTTGCGAGCAGCTCCAGGCTCTGTGCCTCGGCTTCGAGCTCCTCCGCCTGCAGCCGAAGGTCGAGAGCGACCGCGCGCAGCTTCTCGACCTTGGCGCTCAGGTCGTCCTGGCGCTCGAAGATCCGCTCGATCGACCATTCGTGCACCAGCGCCTCACCCCCGCACTCTCTCAGCGCACGGATCGCACGGCCCGGGCAAGACGGCCGGCTCGACGGTGCCGACCTCGCCCGGTCATGGCGCGCCAGGAGGCGGCGGCCGCATCGGACGTCCTGCGCACCGGTCCCTGCCGGTCGGGAGGGACCCGTCTGGCGGGCCCTTCCAGCGTGGACTCCCACCGCGGGTCGTTGAACAGGTCCACCCGCTGGGTGTCCGCGAACACCTGGGACGGGTCGGGCCACCGGGGTGCCTGCCGGAGCGTCGTTCGCAACCTGATCACGGGGGGAATTTTACCGCCCTGCCGGTGCCGGATCGGGGATCCGTCGCGAGGTCAGGTGAACACGACCGTCTTGCGGCCCTGGACGAGGACCCGGTCAGCGAGGTGCAGCCGGACGGCCCGGGCCAGTACGACGGTCTCCAGATCCCGTCCGAGACGGATCAGGTCGGCGACGTCGTCGCGGTGAGAGACCGGGGTGACCGCCTGGTCGATGATCGGACCCTGGTCCAGGTCGGCCGTCGCGTAGTGCGCGGTGACCCCGATGACCTTGACGCCGCGCTCGTAGGCCTGGTGATACGGGCGACCGCCGACGAACGCAGGGAGGAACGAGTGGTGGATGTTGATGATCCGGGACGGGAAGTGGCCGACGAACTCGGGGGTCAGCACCTGCATGTACCTGGCCAGGATCACCATCTCGACGCCTGCCGCGTCGGCGAGGTCGAGGATCGCCCGCTCCTGCTGGGGGCGGTTTGCGTCGGTGACCGGAAGATGGTGGAACCCGGTCCCGAACCGCTCGGCAGCGACCTCGCAGTCGGGGTGGTTGCCGGCGACGAAGGCGATCTCCATCGGCAGGTCCCCGGTGGCCACCCGCGCCAGCAGATCGTAGAGGCAGTGGTCCAGGCGGGAGACGAGCACCGCCACTCGACGTACCTCGTCGGAAAAGCGGATCCTCCAGCTCATGCCCAGCGGGTCGGTGACCGGCAGCAGCGCGTCGAGCAGTTGCCGGCGGTCCATGTCGAACCCCTCGAGGCTGAACTCGATCCGCTGGAAGAAGACGGCGGCCTCGCGGTCGGTGTGCTGATCGGCGTCGACGATGTTCCCCCCGTGCTCGGCCACGAACCCGGTGATCGCCGCCGCCAGGCCGGGCCGGTCGGGAGCCGCGATCAGCAGCCGGGCGGTGACGGGATCGGACACACTCGAACCGTACCGGTGAGCGAAGGGGGGTGCTCGGACCGGCTCGGGACCCTGCCGGTCAGGCGGGGCGTCGATACAGGAACTGCCAGCAGCCCTCGGGGCTCTTCCTGTTGGACAGCAACTCCCACCCGTCGAGCGCGGGCGGAACCTTCTCCGATGTCCGCACCTCGTCATCCTTGCTGTAGTCGGGTACCAGTCGCAGCTTGTAGCGGAACGGCGACAATGTCTCCTTCATCGACCAAAAAGCTAGTGCGGGAGCTCAGAAGGGTCCAGTGGAAACCAATCCCCCCACTGAGGTCCAGGTCACCGTGACCGGCCGGGGGCCGGCCTAGTGGGGGCCGAGAGGCGGCTGTGCCACCGGGCCGATGTCCAACCTCGACACCGCCGCGGACGGCGGCGGTGGTTCAGAGCCGGCGAGCAGCACGATGCCCACCACGGTCATTGCGAGCCCGATGACGGCCGGGACCAGCCGGCCGTCCCCGCGTGACAGGGACTCCCCGAATACCGTGATGCCGAGGACCACGCTCATGAGCAGGGTCACCGCGTTGCTCGAGGCCATCGCCGGCGCGAGCACGCCCGTCTTGAGCGCGGACTGCTGCAGGACGAAACCCACCACGGCCGATCCGATGAGGGCGTAAACGGTCCAGCTGGTCACGATCGTCACGATGCCCTGACCGACGAGGGTCACGAACACCTTGGTGACGGCCGCCTGCAGGCCGAAGGCCACACCGGCGGCCGAGCCCATGAGGAGTGCCCTCCCCGAAGCCGACCGGTGCCGGCCGACGTCGGCGAGGATGGCGACCGCGACAGCGGCCCCTACGAACGCCGACCACCAGGCGGTCGCGCCTGGCAGGGAGGTGCTCCCGGCGGGCGATCCGGCTGTCAGGAAGAGGACGATCCCGACCACCATGGCGACGGCACCGAGCACCACCCGACGGCCGATCTGCTGGTTGGTGACGCGGGCGCCGATCGGCAGCGCGATCACCAGGCTCATCGCGGTGAGCGACTGCACGAGGACCAGCGAACCGCGATCCAGGGCGGCAGCCTGCAGGATCCAGCCGACGGCCTGGGCCACCGCGCCGGCCAACCAGACCGGCCGCCTGAGGATCTGGGCGAAGAAGCGGGGGTCGCCGGCCTCGGCCGGCGCCTCGAGCGTCCCCTTCTGCTGGAGGACCGTGCCGAGCGCAAAGGCGCTCGCTGCGAGGAGTGCCAGAACAGCGGCCATTTCGGTTCCAGTTAAGCCGAGATCCGGTGCGGGGGATCGACCTTCAGTCTGCGATCAGAGCAACCCGTTGAGTTCGTCGAACAGGCGCTCGAAACGGTCGAGGGCGGCCCGTTCGGACTCATCGAGCGCCGCCGGGTGATCGAGCAGGTACCGGGCCGCCGCAAGGCGGTCGACCTCGCCGACCGGCGACCCGGGCAGACCGTGGGTCAGCCGGACCAGCTCCCGGTGCCCCTGCGCTCCGAGGACAGCTTCGATTCCGGCGTCCTGGGCGCCGTCCTCCGCGTAGGAGGCGGCAGCCACGATCCGGCGGCTCCCGAGGAGCTCGGAGTCGGTGAGCCCGCGGACCCCCGCGGCGCAATCGTCGTGTTCGCCGGCCAGCACGGCGGCGTGCAGATCGTCCCTTCCGAACAGTGCCAGGAAGCTCGGCAGGGAGGACAGGCCCCCGCTCGGCGTCACCGTCCAGCGTGCGTCGAGCCCCTTGCGACCCTCGGCACGGAGCCTCTCTGATGCCCATTCCAGGTACAGCAGATCCGCGGGCCCCTCGACCAGCAGGGGGTGCTCGCCGATCGACAGCGAGCGGGTCAGCTCGTAGCCCAGGGCCGCCTGCAGGGGAAAAACCGTGTCCCGGTCGGCGCTCATGAGGCGGTCGCCGACCTTCGTGCCGAGCACCACTCCCTCCGGAGAGGTCGCGTCCTCGACGGTGCGACACGAGGAGACGTCCCTGGGGTCGATCATGAAGGGAGAGTGGGTCGTGTAGATCACCTGGTATTTGGCGAGGAGCTCCGTCCGGATGTAGTCCAGCAGGTCCGCCTGTGCCCGGGCGTGGAGGGTGAGCCCGGGTTCGTCGAGGAGCACCACGAGGTTCTCGCCGAACTCGCGCTGGACCTCCGAGAACCAGACCAGGAACGAGAAGAACCAGATGAAGCCGGTGCTCCGCTCGTCGAGCCCGATCGTGGCCTCGTGCCGGGTGTTCTCGATGCGGGTCTGGAAGAGCTTGCCGGTGTTGAAGGGCGGCGCATCGTCGGGACTGGCCTGGTCGAAGCGAAAGCGGACCTTCAAGTGCTGGTTCTGGGACCAGTAGCGGAAGATCTTCCTGGAGAGGCGGTTCTCGACCGCCTCGAGCTTGCTGATCAACCCTTCCGAGGTGCCGATCTTCGCGATCTGCTCGGGGCTGGTGCCCACCATCGAGAGCAGGGCGAGGAAGACCCGGGAGCCCGAGACCCGTCCGAAGTCGTCGGCCGCCTGTGCCGCGATGAGCTCGTCGAGAGCCATCCGTCCGGGGAGCCGGTCGTAGTGGGAGTAGTAGACGAACCTCGGGAGCCGGGCGGTGAGGTACTCCGAGACGGTGTGCTGCAGGCCGCCCTCGGACCACTTCTCGCGCAGCTTCCTCGAGAACGCGGCCTGTGCGGGCGTCGGATCGGGAAGCTCGTCGAGGGCCTTGAGCAGGGCGCTCGTGGTTCTCGCGCCCGGAGCGGCTCGAGGTCCTCCTCGGAGAGATCCGACGTCGCCAGCGCCCGGTTGACCGCCGCGTTGAAATCGAGGGGGATCGACCAGGCGAGGGTGTTGTCGTAGTCCTTGCTCACGGTGACCGGCCCCGGTTGGAGTTCCACACCCTCGCCGGCAAGCTCGGCGATGTGGTCCTTCTCCTCCTGGCCCAACTCCCATTCGGAGAACACGGCCACATCCACGTCCGGCGACTCCTCGTACTCGGACCAGTTCATCCGGGGGTACTCGGTCTCCCGGAACAGGCTCCGCTCGGACCGCACCGAGTTGAGTCGTTCCACCGCCTCGAGGAGGGCGGTCTTGCCGCTCTCGTTCTTTCCCACCAGGCAGGTGAGGTCCCCGACCGTGAACCACTCGGAGTCGAGCACCGACTTGTAGTTGGTCACGCGGACCCGCTTGAGCTTCACGACGGGGGCGACCCTTCCGTGGGTGCGGCCCCAAGGGACGCGACTTCGAGGGACGCGCCTTGGAGAGACGGGGAGCGCGGTTCGGTCGGTGGGACAGCCATGGGACAGGTATCGGCCCCCCCGACGTGCTCCTTGAGTCGCCACCCGTGGCCGGCCCCCCGATGCGGTCTGGCAGAGTGGGGAGACGGATCGGGGTCCCCGACCCGATAGACCGAAGACCGATGCCAGAAGGTGAGTGCCGGGTCCGTGGACACATCGCCGAATCCCATCCAGTTCGCCGACCTGCCCGCCGCGCGCACCTGTTACGGGTTGGGTACAGCGGTCTGGTCTTCGCATGCGAAGCACCAGGTCGAGCCCGACTTCTGGATCGCGCTGAGCGGCACCCGCTATGTCGACTACAACCTCGCACTCATCCACGGGGACGGGGCGGCGGAGGTCGCGCCACACGTGCTCGACGAGATCCGCAGCGCCGACCTCCCTTCGCTGATCATGCTGGCGGGACCGGGCCTCCGGTCCGTCGGCATACTCAGGGACGCCGGATGGGTGTGCACCGGGGCACTGCCCTTCATGAGCAAGCACGGGGGGACCGCCGCGAGCGACCCGGACTTCCGCCAGCTGGAGCCGCACGAGCTCGCAGCCGCCCGTGCGCTCACCGCAGCCGCGTTCGACGTGCCGGACGAGGTCGGCGCCATCGTGTACGCCGACAGACAGCTGCAGCGGCCGGACTGCCGGACGTGGGGTCTCTTCGAGGACGGCACCCTCATGTCGTGCGCGCTGAGCATGTATGTGGAGAACCGGTTCTCGGTCGGCTGGGCACTCGCCACCGCGCCGGAGCACCAGCGGGCGGGGTACGGCCGCAGGATGGTGCGCGCGCTCGCCTACGAACGGTCGGTCGCCGGTCCCCCGACCAGCCTGGTCATGGCGACGGATGCGAGCAAGCACCTCTACGACCAGGAGGGCTACCTCACCCTCGAGTACTGGCAGATCTGGTCCCGCCCGCGCTGGGTCCTTCCCTAGGGTCGGGCATCGGCGCCGGTCGGCGTCCCCGCGGTCGCATCCCCGGCATCGGGATACGATGGCCCCGAACACGAGGAGGTCAGATGAGCCACCTTCGACGACTCAAGAAAGAGACCATCGGGGTGCTCGCCGGGCTGGGGGCGAGCTCTGACCAGGTGGCGGAATCATTGCAGGCAGTGGACGTCCGGGGTGTTCCGAGGGACAATCGCTCCTGCGCCGTGGCCGTCTACCTGACCTCGATCATGGGATCGGAGCCCATGATCCGCTCCGTGGCCGTCGGGCACTGTTCGCTGCTCATCCAGCTGGTCGGGCAGGACCAGCGCCCAGCGGGCCATCTGCTCGTCCAGCTTCCCAAACCGGTACGCCAGTTCGTCGCCGCGTTCGACGCGTTCCGGTATCCCGCGGTCACCAGACCTCCGGCAGTCATCCGACCGGACTGCCCGGTCTCCGAAGAAGACACCCGGGTTCCCGAGGAAGCAGCCGCCCTCGCGACCTGACACGTCGGACGCCGCAGGGTCGGAGCGGCAGGAGAACGACCCAGGGGAATGTCACCCTGTGTGCGGTCAAAGCCACCCAATGTGATACCTGGGCCGGACGACGGTTCCGTCGCATGTCTTCATCAGATGTGACGATGTTCTGACCGGGATTTCTCAGTACCATGAACCCGGGCCGGGCCACTCCGGCCCAACAGCTGGTGCGGACAGGACAACGCTTCGGCGCCTCGGCGGCTCCCTGGAGACCTGCGGCGGGGTCGGTCGATGGACGGAACAGGGGTGCCATGGACGTTACTCACATCACCCGGGCCGGACGTGCACATCGTGCACTGGCCGTGGCGGCCGCAACGGCACTGCTCTCCGGGGTCCTGCTCGTACTGCCCGTGCTCCCCGCGGCGGGCCCCGCCGGGGCCGACACGCCGCCATTCTCGTTGACCTGCTCCGGTTCGGGTTTGGGACCGACCGCCTTCCCGCTGACCATCCTCGGCACCGTTCCGCAGGGGATGGCCGCGGGCACCTCGTTCACCATCTCGAACCTCCAGTACGTGCTGACCGTCCCGGCGAGTGTCACCACGATCCTCAACTCGATCGCGCCCACCCCGACCCTTACCTCGTCCTTCTCCACCACGGTCGGCCCGGTCGGTGCCACCACCTCCAACAACGCGGTCACTGCAACCTTCCCGTCTACATCGGTACCCGCCAGCGGACCGTTCACCATGACGGCACCCGCTACCTCGCCGACCTTCATCGCGACCGGTGGCAGCGTCTCGGTGTCGGCAGGCGTCAACACCAGTGCCTACGCGGTCACGGTCAACGGGCACCCCGAACCGGGAGTCAACTGCACCACGCCGAGCCCGCCGCCGGTGATCGCCTATTCGGAGCAGAACGCCGGCCGCAATGCCTATGTCGCCAACGGATCAGGCAACTCGGTGAGCGTGATCGACACCTCCACCAACCAGGTGGTCGGATCCCCGATCGGGGTCGGCCTCGCACCTGACTACGTGGCCGTCACCCCCGACGGCACCAAGGCCTTCGTGACCAACAACGGCTCGGGCGCGAATTCGGTCTCCGAGATCAGCACGGCGACCGGCACCGTGATCAAGACCATCACGGTGAACAGCCCCGCGGTATCGCGATCACCCCCGACGGAACCACCGCCTGGGTGGTGGATCAGACCGACAACACCCTGGTCCCGATCTCCGTGGCGTCCGGCACCGCCGGGTCAGGGGTGCCGGACGGGGGGGGTGGGGGTGGCGCCACCGTGGCCATCTCGCCCAACGGCACGACGGCCTACGAGGTCGACCAGTACGGTGGCAGCGTCAACATCATCGACCTGACCACCGGGACGAATACCGGCTTCATCCCGACCGGCCTCTCGTTCCCCGGTGAAGTCGAGCTCTCACCGGGAGGCGGCAAAGGGTACGTGGACGGGATGAGTGAGCTGGTGGAATTCTCGACCGCCACCAACGCCATCGGCAGCCGGATCAACGTTTGCACGGGGGTGGACCGCTTCGCCATCTCGCCGGACGGCACGACCGCCTGGGTGGGGTGCACCGGACAGGGTGAAGTCCAAGAGGTCAACCTCATCAGTGGGACCGTCACCGGGACCATCTCGCTCGGCCTCGGCAGCGTGGACAGCGTCGGCGGGGTGTCCCTCTCGCCCGACGGGACAACCGTCTACGCGGTCGACACCACTGCGGGCGACGTCGTGCCGATCGACACTGCGACGGCGACGGCCGGAACTCCCATCGCGGTGGGATCCGGGCCGACCGGGATGGCCATCGCGCCCGATGAGGGGCCGACCGCCGCCATCACCAGCAGCTACTCCGGGACCGGGACCTCCGTGTCGTTCGACGCCACCAACTCGGTGCAGGGCACCACACCGACCACCTCCTACAGCTGGAACTTCGGTGACGGGTCCCAGCCCCAGGTAACCACCACCTCGACCGTTTCCCACACCTTCGCCGCATACACGACCTACACCGTCTCGGTGACCGAGACCGACGCGGCAGGCACGTCAACCAGCCAGGTGTTCACCGGCCAGACCGCCCTCCGCAACGGCGGGCCCCAGGCCAAGGCGTCCACCTCGGTGGTCCTCAAGAGCCAGGCCTGCGTCGGCAAGAGCTGCGCGGCCACCGTCGCCGTGCCGGCGACTCCGACCGCACCGGCGCAAACGGTGTCCGTCGTCGCCACCGCGGCCGCGACCGGCGGATCGCTCAGCGTGTCCACCTCCCAGGCGCTTCTCACCTGCGCGGTACGTGGGTTCCAGGGCCTGACCACCGTGAACTCCTACACCCCGGTCCACTTCACGGCCAAGGGATACGTTCACGTGGTCGACGTGCTCAAGGGGGTCAAGACCGCCGCCGGTGTGAAGGTCTGCTTCAAGAGCCACGGGGCCCTCGTCGCCAAGTATCTCGCCAAGTGCGCCGTATCGGCTGCCCCGTGCATCTCCCTCGTCCAAGTCGTGGCCACCGGCGTCAAGGTCGAGCTCACCATCCCACCCGGTGACCCCAAGTGGCGGGTGCAGCTGGGAACCGCCACCCTGGAGAACCCAACCAGCATCCCCTCACCGGTGGTGATCGGGCACAATGTGACCATCGCCGGCGTCGGGTTGCTCACTGCGAGCCGTACCACCCGCCCAGAGGTCGGCTTCACCAGCGCCAACCAGTCGAAGATCTTCGCCACGATCGTCTCGGCGACTCCGACCGCGATCGTGGTGACAGTCCCGAAAGGTGCGGCGAAAGGTCCGGTCGTGATGGTCTGGAAGATCACGACGAAGACCGGGACGGTCACCACAACGACCACCATCACGGCGCAGACGGTCACCTCGGTTGTCGTGAACCCCTGAGCGTGCGAGGCCGAAGGGGAGGAGTACTCCTCGCGGGGGGCATCCTGCTAGCAGCGCTGGTCGTCCAACCAGGGACGTCGCGCTCGAGCGCGACGGGAGGTGACCTTCCTTCGCGGCCCGTCTCGCACACCGGCAGCAGCCCCCACAGCGCGGCGCCCTCGGCGCGTGCGGCCGCACCGACCCCGGCCGCGCCCCCCTGGTCCCGGTCGGTGCTCCGGCCACCCTGCCGGCAGGCGCGGTCGAACTCGGGACCGTCGCTCCCTCCGAGCCGGTCCAGGTGGACGTCGTGCTCCATCCGCGCAACGAGGCGGACCTGGCGCGGGAGGCTGCCGCGGTGACCACGCCCGGTTCCCCGGACTTCGGACGGTACCTCCCGCCCGGAGCGTTCTCCGGACGGTTCGGCGCGGACCCGGCAGCGGTGGGGCAGGTGCGACATCTGGCAGCAGCCGACGGCCTACAGGTGGGGAACGCTCCGTCGGACGGCATCGACCTGACCGTTACCGGTCCGGCCAACCGGATCGAGCGCCTGTTCCACACCGGGCTGCTCCGGGTGCGGCTGGCGGACGGTTCGCCGGGCCGGTTGTCCACGGGCCCTGCACGGCTGCCACGCGACGTCGCACCGGCCGTCGCCGGAGTCGTCGGCCTCGACGACGTGGTGCAGAGCACTCGCTCGGGGACTCCGGGCAGCGCGGGACCGGTGAGGACCGCGCTGGCCCGGCCAGCGGCCATCCGAGAGACCTCGGGTACGTCCGGACCCCGGCCCTGCTCGGCGGCCAAGGCTGACGCGACGACCGGTGCGGGGCTGACCGACGACGCGCTTGCCGCCCGCTACGGTGCCGATCCGCTCTACGCGTCCGGCGAGGCGGGCGGTGGGCAGAGCGTTGCCATCACCGAATTCGAGCCGTTCAAGCGCTCAGACGTCGCCGCCTTCGATACCTGCTATTTCGGCGCCGCCAAGGCCCGCTCGATGGCCGCTGTCACCCGGGTGATCGCAGTCGACGGTGGCCAGACCAGTGGGACCGGCATTCACATGGAGGCCGCCCTGGACATCGAGAACGTCTCGGCGATCGCCCCGGACGCCCATCTCGACGTGTACGAGGCACCCAACACAACGGTCGGATCGCTGGACACCTACAGCAGGATCGTCGCCGACGACCGCGACGGGGTGATCTCGACCAGCTGGGGAAACTGCGAGGCCGCCATGCGATCCGGGGAGCCGGGTGTCCAGGAAATCGAGAACGTCCTCTTCGAGCAGGCCGCCGCCCAGGGGCAGACGGTCGTGGCCGCCGCGGGGGACAATGGATCCGACGACTGCGGCAGCCCGGGCCTTCCCCTCCCGCCGCTCCTCTCGGCCGACGATCCCGCCAGCCAGCCCTACGTGCTCGGGGTCGGGGGGACGTCCCTGCACGGGACCGGGTCGTCCGCTACCGAGACCGTCTGGAACCAGGGTTCGGATACCTTCGCCGGAGGCGGGGGCCTCTCCGCGACCTGGACCGCACCGGGCTGGCAGGTCGACAGTGGGGTGCCGGGTGTAGCAGCAGGAACGGTCATCGCCCGGGCACAGCACAATCCGGGCTCGACCTTCTGCTCCCCGCGTGCCTCCGCGTGCCGCGAGGTGCCCGACGTGAGCGCCGCGGCCGACCCGGGCGCCGGCGGGGTGACCGTCTTCTACCAGGGTGGCTGGAACGTCTTCGGGGGGACGTCCTCGGCGGCCCCGATCTGGGCGGCGCTGCTCGCCGACGTCGCCTCGACGACCGGGTGCCGCGAACGCTCGAGGCTCGGGTTCGCGCCACCGCTCCTCTACTCGGTGGCCGCCGACGCGTCCACCTACAAGACCTCCTTCTTCGACATCACGGTCGGCAACAACGCCCAGGTCCCGGCCTCGTCGGGTCTCTACCCGGCAACTTCCGGATACGACATGGCGTCCGGCCTGGGCACGCCCCGGCTCACGGGTCCCCGAGGGGGACCGGGACTCGCCGCCGCCCTCTGTGCGGCAGCGGGCAGTGCGACCCGGCCGAGCGTCACCGCCGTCTCCCCCGGGACGGTGCCGACCATCCCCCACGGACCGGGACCGGTCACCGTCGGGGTGACCGGAACGGGGTTCGAGAACGCCGCCGGGCGCCCCGCGGTCCGCTCGGTCTCCATCGGGAGCGTCGCACTCCGGCCAGGACCGGCCGGAGTGATCGGCTTCACGGTGGTCTCGGCGCACGTCCTCGCGGTCCGGGTCCCCGACGGAGCCGCCCTGGCCCCTGCCCGATCGGGGTCGGATGGCGCCGGCGACTACCAGGTCGTGGTGACCACCAGCGGCGGCGCCACCAGCCGGCCGGGGCCACAGTCCGTCCTTCACTACACAGACGTCACGACCGCCGGCGCGGCAGTCCCGACCGTGCGTCGGATCGGGCCAACCGGAGGGCCACCGCCGGGCGGAGGCACGGTGACCGTCTACGGATCGGGGTTCGACGGCACGACGCGGGTCGCCTTCGGGGCGGTGGCCGGCCGCGGGCTGCGGGTCCTCTCCGACCACCAGCTCACGGTTGTCGCGCCGGCCGAGTCGGCGGCAACCCACTGCACCGGGCACTCCGATCCGGCGACCGATGTCTGCCAAGTGGACGTGGTGGTGAAGGGTCGATTCGGTTCGAGCACCGTGGTGCCGCCTCTCCCGCCCTACCACGGCACGTACACCCTGAATGCGTACGGGGCCTTCCCTGCCCCTCCGGGCTGCGGATGTGAGACGCTACCTACGGCCACCGAGTACGACTACCTGGCGCCCCCGGTGGTCACCTCGGTCACCGCGTTGCGGGGAGCCGACGGTCGGCAGTACATCGGCGAATACGGCGGCTACAAAAACCTCTTCGTCCACGGGTCGGGGTTCGACATCCTCGGGTACCAGTGGACCGACGTCGGGCGGTGGGGATCCGAGGTTTCGGTGGACCTGAACGTGACCGCCATCTCCCCAGATGAGATCACCGTCTCCTCCCCGCCAGCACCACCCGGCGCGGCACTGCCCGACGCGGTCCCGGTCACCGTGCAGACCCTCGCGAGCCCCAACCGCGGGGACCTCGACTCGCCGACGGCGCCGAGCCGGAGCAGAACGGTCACCTTCGCCCCCTCCCCCACGGTGACCAGCATCTCGGCCGGACCGGGCCGGCCGATGGCAGGACCGACCTCCGGCGGCACCCGTCTCACCGTCACCGGCAGCAATCTCGGCGCGTCGACGAGTGTGCTCTTCGTCGACGAGACCGCAGGGAACAACTCGCAGGCGATCACCGATCGGCTGTCGCTCTCGGATGGGACCCTGACGTTCAGCACGCCCACGGCGAGAGTCGGCATCTACGACGCCCTCGTGTGCACGGCCACCCAGTGCCCCGTTGCCGTGCCGCGGATCGACACCTTCACCTACTTCGCCCCCGGCAACCCCACGCTCCTCGGCTCGGCACCTGCGTCGGGCCTCGCCCGAGGCGGCACCCTGGTGACCCTGCACGGGAACCGGCTCGGGTTCGTGACCGGGGTGCGGTTCGGCCGGACCGCGGCGGAGGCCTTCGTCAACCCGAAGGGACCCAACGACGGCGGCGACCCGACCACCATCTACGCCGTCGCGCCACCCGGCACTCCCGGGACCAGCGTTCCGATACGGGTGGAGACGCTTGCGAGCAAGGTCGACGGCAGCGGGTTCTCCCCAGTCACCGCGGCTGCCCGGTTCCGGTACAGCGGCTGACCGGCCAGCTCAGCCGAGGTCGAAGCGAGCGTGACCAGCTCGAACGGGCCGGAGCTCCAGCTCGACGCCTCCCCCATCGCCTGGCCAGTGGGGAGACCGCGCGCTCGAGCAGGTCCGTGCGGCTCACCGACACGAAGGGACGGTGCAGCGTCACCCGGACAGGGACCTCGGGAACCCCACACCTCGCACAGGCGGACCACGACGGCATCGGAACGGTCGGCCCACTTGACCGCCTCGACGCTCACCCCCGGCCGGCCGACCGTGACCACCCGCCCTCGTCGCTGCCGGCGACCAGCGAGAGGGGAGGTTGAAGTGCTC
This sequence comes from uncultured Acidimicrobiaceae bacterium, assembly GCA_963769775.1. Lineage (GTDB taxonomy): Bacteria > Actinomycetota > Acidimicrobiia > Acidimicrobiales > RAAP-2 > Bog-756. Next base: position 578,341 of record CAVYNC010000003.1, read on the forward strand.
CGCCTCGGCGACGACCCCCGGCCGCCCGCAGATCACCCTGGTGGGGGAGCAGGGCGTAGGCGAAGCGGTGCGCGCCCTGGTCCGCCTCGGGGTCGGGAAACCCCGGGGCACGCAGGAGCGAGAGCCGCATGGTGTGCCCGAGGATGTCGTAGCCGTACTTGCAGTCGTTGAGCAGGGCCACCCCGTAGCCGGGCTCGCTCAGGTCCGCCCACCGGTGGCCGCAGACCTCGAACCGCGCCTCGTCCCAGCTGGTGTTGGCCACGGTCGGCCGTTCGAGATGGCCGTGCTGGATCTCGTAGGTGGCGCGAGTGGAGCGGACCGAGACGGGGAACGCCACCTTGAGGAACCGGTGCCGCTCGTGCCAGTCCACGTCGGTGTGGAACTCGAGCCGCCGGGACCCGGCGGCCAGGCGCATGGTCTGGGTGATGGCCGAGGCCCCGAAGGACCGGACGAACCGGACCCCGGCCCGCAGCGGATGGCGCTCGACCATCTCGATCGAGTCCACCGCGACCAGGTCGGTGACCTGGTCGAGGTAGGTGCGGTCGACGTCCCAGGCGTCGAAGGCGCGCGGATGGTCCTCGTGGAGCTGGAAGAGGTTGCCGCGCTCCCCGTCGGCCAGCACCTCGCGGCCGGCCGGCGAGGTCCTGCACCGAGGTCAGCAGGCCGTCACCGTCCCACTCCACCCGAAGGAGGCCGTTGTCCAGCCAGCCGTCGCCGATCGTCACCGGCTCGTGGCCGCGACCGGTGCAGGTCGGGCGGCACCAGTCGACCAGCCGCACGCCGGTGCCGAAACCACGGCCAGCGAGCCGTCGGGCAGTTCGACCACCTCGGTCCGGTCGGTAGGACGACGGGTTGAAGGCCACCACGCCGCGGCGCCGCCCGTCCCGTCGCCGCCGGCTAGCGGCGCAGCCTGGGCCTCGGCGATGACCGCAGCCGCGCGATCGGCGAGCACCTCGGCGTGCTCGCGGCGGCGTCCTCGTAGACCCAGTGGATGCTGGAGCCGGGGAGGATGTCGTGGAACTGGTGGAGGAGGAGGAGCTTCCAGGCCCGCTCGAGGTCGGGACGCCGGTCGAGGGACGCGGCCACCGACCACAGCTCGGCGGCCCGGAGGGCTTCCTCGGCGCGGCGGTTGGCCAGCTTGACGTCGGCGTGGGTGGTCAGGGTGGCCCGGTGGGCTCTCGAGGTAGAGCTCGCCGACCCAGGCGGGGAGGTCCCCGGCCTCGCGTGCGCCACGGTCGAGGAAGGCCGCCGACCGTGCCGATCTCCACCCGGGGCAGGCCATCGAGATCGGCCATGCGGCGGAAGCGCTCGACCATGGTGGGGTTCGGGCCACCCCCGCCGTCGCCGTACCCGTAGGGGTAGAGGTTGAGTGCCGCGCCGTCCGGGCCCGATGCCGCGGTCCTGGCCGGCGGCGACCTCGCCGCGGAGAAGTCGCCGTTGTAGGTGTCGGCCGGGGGGAAGTGGGCCAGCAGGCGGCTGCCGTCGTGGCCCTCCCACCAGAAGGAGGTGTGCGGAAAGGGGTTGGTGTCGTTCCAGCTGCATCTTCTGGGTGATGAGTGAGGTGACGCCGGCCTGCGCGGGCGATCTGCGGCAGGGCCGCCGAGTAGCCGAAGACGTCGGGGATCCACAGCTCGTGGGTCTCGACCCCGAACTCCTCGGCGAAGAATCGCTTGCCGTACACCAGCTGGCGCACGAGGGACTCGCCCGATGGGACGTTGGTGTCCGGCTCGACCCACATGCCCGCCGACCGGCTCCCACCTGCCCGCTCGGACCTGTTCCACGATCTGCTGCGATACAGCTCGGGGTATCCGTCCTTCATCCACTGGTACTGCACGGCCTGGCTGCACGACGAAGTGGTGCTCGGGGTAGCGCTCGAGCAGGCGGAGCTGGTTGGAGAAGGTCCGTGCGCATTTGCGCTTGGTCTCGCGGAGCGGCCACAGCCAGGCGCAGTCGATGTGGGCGTGACCCACCGCGACGACCGTGTTGGCGGAGGACGTGGTCCGGTCGAGGAGCGGAGCCAGCGCGGCCCGGGCCGGGGCGACCGAGGCGGAGACGTCCTCGGGGTCGATGACGCTCCCGTGCCTTGTCCAGCGCCCGGAGTGATCTCCTCCGATCGGTCCGGGCCGCAGTGCGGCCAGCTCGAGCGAGGACCCGCATGTCGAGGAAGAGCCCCTCGACGGACCGGTCGGCGACCGCCAGCTCGGCCGTCTCGAGGGTGTACAGCGGCGTACCCGCGTAGTCGGGCAGGAGCAGGGGCCAGTCGGCCAAGGTGCCACGGCGGGATCGGATTGGCCGCCGCCTCCACGAAGAACTCGACCGGCTCGCCGCCTCCGGCCTCGGTGGTGAGCACCAACTCGCGGTGCCGGTGGTGGAGGCCCTGGACGGGGCGTCGCCGCGGCGTCCCAGATCTGGCCCTCGGCGGTGAAGCCGACCATCTGGTCGCCGCCGAGGTGGACGAGGGCCACCACCTCAGCCCCGGCCCACGCGCTCGGGGATCGGTCCCCGGAACCGGAACCACGTGGTATCCCACATGCCGCCCCAGGGTCACCCACTGCGAACGGCAGGAACGGCCGCCCCGATCGCCTCGGCGGCCGGAACCGGTTCGCCCTCCAGGTGGTGGGCCGAGATCTCCAGCGCCGAGCGCTCGCGGTAGATCGCCGGGCGCACCACCTTCAGGAAGCGCCGCAGAGAGCCCGGGTCGTCAGCCACCGGTCCAGCGGTGTCCCGCATCTCGAGGTCGCTCAGCGGGCCGGTGCCCCTCGGGCTGCTTCCTGAGAGCCTCGGCCGCCTGGAGCGGCGACCTCTGACTCATGGCCGGGCTGTCGGCGCTCATGCCCGCCAGCCTAGGAGGGGTGCGGGTTGCACGGTGGGAGCACCGGTGGCAGCCGCCGCCGATGCCGCCCGGCCTCTCCAGCGGCGGGGTTTGCCGGACGATGTCAGCATCCGGTCACGCAAAGGTGAAGTCGGCGCTCCTGTGAGCCAGGACCTGCCCCGCAGAGGAGAGGACCCTGTCGGTCACGGTGTAGGTCCCGCAGCAGCTGTAGGCGATATAGCGGGCCTTGACCACCGACTGGCCGGGGCGCGAGGGTGATCGTCCAGACCCGGCTGTGCCGGCCGACCTGTGCGAAGGGACCGCTGAGGGTCTGCGAAAGCGTCACGATCTCGGGATGCGCGGAGCAGCTCGCGACCGTGCTCTTGATCGTCTCGTACGGTGCATTCTGGGCGTTGACAATCGGCGTGGCCCGGAGCTGCAGCGTCACGCACTCACGAGCCGGGGTTGGTCCCGCCGCCGCGCCCACTGTCGACGCGGTGGACAACGGGATCAACGATCGCCGAGAGAGCGCAGGCGCCGACCGCCACCGACGCGAGCACCGTGGTGAGCCGCCGTTTCAGGGCTCGACTCGCCATTGAGCGGGCTCCCTTCGTGGATGACCGGTTCACGGGCGATTGCGTGGATCCGGGGTCCTGCTGTCGACCGCTGCGCCCTACGTGCCCACGAGGAGCCGGTACCCGTTGTCCCCCGCGGCGCACAACGCGCTCGAGTGGCAGGAGAGCGCGAGGACCCAGCGGCCGGGGTCCACGGTCTGCACCGACCACGAGCCCGCACCGGCCAGGGGCGTCGCCGCGGTGAGGATCCGACCATGGTCGTCGGCGGCGGCGCAGAACCGGGACGGGGCACAGGACACCGCGAAGAGGTGGTTCCTCCCGTCCACGTCCACCGCGTGCCACGCTCCGGCCCCCTGCCTGGGCTGGTCCGAGGTCACCACCTCCCCCCGGTCGTCGACCGCCACGCAGGTCGCAGGCTTGATGCAGGACACTGCGTCGAGACCGTTGGCGTCGACCCCGGTGGTCACCGTCCAGGTCGACGCCCCACCCGCCGGATCGGTGCTGGTGAGCACCTCGCCGCGATAATCGACCGCGACGCACAGCGCCGCGGTCGCACACGAGACCGAGGCGATGACCCCAGCCGGGTCGACGAACTGCTCGAACGACCAGGCGGAGGCGGGTCCGGTCGGATCGGTCGACGTCGCGATGTCTCCGTCGCCGTCCACCGCGACGCACAGGGCCGTGGTGGGGCAGGAGATGCCGGTGAGGGTCCGACCCCCGGTGACGGCGACCGACTTCCACGCCGCGGGTCGCGCTTGCCGGGTGCGTCGAGGTGAGGATGTTGCCACTCCCGTCCACCGCGACGCACAGGGTCGTGGTGGGGCAGGAGATGCCGAGGAGCGAGAGCAGCTCGCCGCCCGGCGAGTCGACACGGTGGACCTTCCAGGCGGACGAGCCCCCCTCCGGATCCGTCGAGCTCACCACGTCCCCGACCGAATCGGCGGCGACGCACAGCGTCGCCGAGGGGCAGGACACGCTGTTGATCGGATGGGTCAGGTCGAGCTCGTGGGCGAGCACCCACGCCCCCGGGCCGCCGGTCGGATGAGCTGACGAGACGACGCTGCCGGCCGCATCACCCCCGATGCAGAGGGTGTCCGAGGGGCAGCTGAGCGCGGTGATCGGCGCCGCTCCCAGCGCGGCCCTCGTCCAGGCCCCCGCGCCGCCGCCCGGATCTCCCGAGGTGAGCACACCGCCGGAGACGTCACCTGCGACGCAGAGCGGTGTGACCGTGCAGGTGACCGATTCGAGCGCCACCCCCGAACCGGCGGAGGCGTCCACCTGGGTGACGGCCCACCCGCTGGGGGGTCCGGTGGGGTCGGTGGTGGTGAGCACGTCGCCGTTCAGATCGGTGCCAACGCAGAGGGCCGAGGACGGGCACGACAGGGAGGTCACCGGGTCGGTCGCATCGATGTGCCCGGAGACCCATGACCCGGCGGCGGGTTTGCCCGATGCGAAGACGGTGCCGGAATCGTCACCGGCCACGCACAGGCTCGTCTGCGGGCACGACAGGGAGATGAGCGGTCTCTGCCCGTCGATGTTCACCCCGGTCCATGCGGACGGGCCACCGGCCGGACGGGTCGTCGTGTGGACGTCGCCCTGCTCGTCACCCGCGACGCAGAAGTGCGTGTTCACCACGCAGGAGATCGAGGCCCCGACCCACGAGACGTCCGTCGGGGTCCAGATGGGAGTCGCCGAACCGGGATCCGATGAGGTGAGCACGTCGCCCTGCTGGTCGACCGCCACACAGAGGCTGGTGGACGGGCAGGACACCCCGTCGAAGCTGACGGCGCCATCGACGTCGGTGACCCTCCACGCGGGAGCGCCGCCGTCCGGGCTCGTCGAGGTCAGCACATCGCCGCTGAAGGTGACGGCGACGCACAGCGTCGCCGAGGGGCAGGACAGACCAGAGACCTGGCTCCCGACCCCGAAGCGGGGCACCGGCATGACGCCGCGCACGGACCAGGTGAGACCCGCGGCGGCCGCCGGCGTGGCCGTCGTCACGGCGATCACCCCGACGGCTGCGAGCGCCGCCGCCATCGCTCGGATCACCTGACGGAACACGATGTCCCAGGGTACTCCTGGGGCGGTCCATGCACGAAGGCCTCCGCGGAGGGGCTCCTCCCCATGGGCTCGTGTGCGAGGATGACCGCGTGACACTGAGCGACCAGGTCGCTCCGCAGGCTCCGAGTCCTTCGGGTCCTCCGGCCGCCTCGGCCGTCGATCTCGTCAAGACCTACGGGAGCGGAGACGCCACCGTGCACGCCCTCGACGGGATCACCGTCGACTTCGAGCGCGGCCGTTTCACCGCGGTCATGGGGCCGTCCGGCTCGGGCAAGTCGACACTCCTCCACTGCATGGCGGGGCTCGACGTCCCGACCTCGGGACGCACCTTCGTCGGCGGCGAGGAGATCGGCCTGCTCGACGATTCCGGCCTGACCCGGATGCGGAGGGACCGGGTCGGCTTCGTGTTCCAGTCGTTCAACCTCGTGCCCACCCTTACCGCCCGCGAGAACATCACGCTCCCCGCCGATCTCGCCGGCCGCACGATCGACCAGGCGTGGTTCGACTTCCTCGTCGACCAGCTGGCGATCAGGGATCGCCTCTCCCACCGTCCGAGCGAGATGTCCGGAGGCCAGCAACAGCGGACCGCGTGTGCCCGCGCCCTCATCGGCAGGCCCGATCTGATCTTCGCCGACGAGCCCACCGGCAATCTCGACTCGAATTCCTCGACCGAGCTGCTCGGCTTCCTGCGCCGCTCGGTGACGGAGTTCGGCCAGTCCATCGTCATGGTCACGCACGACCCCCGAGGTGCAGCCCAATCGGACAGGGTGGTATTCCTGGCCGACGGCCGGGTCGTCGACGACCTCCGCCGGCCCACCGAGGATTCGCTGCTGGAGCGTATGAGAACTCTGGGCGCCTGAGATGTGGAGGGTCACCCTCAAAGGGCTGCTCGCCCACAAGCTCCGCCTTGCCCTGACGGCCATCGCGATTGTCCTGGGTGTGACGTTCATCACCGGGACGTTCATCCTCACCGACACCCTGCACAACACCTTCACGACGCTGTTCAGCAACATCTACCAGAACATCGACTTCCAGGTCAGGGGCGTCGCCCAATTCTCCAACACCAACGCCAACAACGGTGGGGCGGTGCGCGACCCGATTCCCGAGTCGCTGCTCGCCTCGGTCCGGAGCGTGCCCGGGGTCCAGGTGGCCGACGGCTCGGTCGGCGGCTACGCCCAGTACGTGTCCCCCGAGGGCAAGGCCATTTCGACCGGCGGTGCCCCGACCCTGGGGCTCTCCTTCGACCCGGACCCGCGTATCTCGCAGCTGCGCATCGTGCAGGGGACGGCCCCAGTGACCCCGCACGACGTCGTCATGGACGAGGGAACCGCGCAGAAGTACGGGTTCCGGGTCGGCGAGCAGGTCCGTATCCTGCTGCCGGGGCCGTCGAGTACGTTCACCATCACCGGCATCGCCCGGTTCGGCACTGCTGTCAACCTGGCAGGCGCCACGATTGCAGCCTTCGACCTCCCGACCGCCCAGGCGCTCCTCGGGAGGGTCGGACAGTTCGGTTCGATCGATGTCGTGGCCACGCCGGGCGCCAATCTGACCGTCGTCCAGCGGAACATCGCCCGGGTCCTTCCCCGCGGCGTCGAAGTCGTGACGGGAAAGACCGTCGCCGACGAGCAGACCAACAGCATCGACCAGGCGCTCTCGTTCTTCTCGACTGCACTTCTGGTGTTCGCCTTCATCGCGCTCTTCGTCGGCGCATTCACCATCTTGAACACCTTCTCCATCATCGTCGGCCAGCGGACCCGTGAGCTGGCGCTGCTGCGAATCGTCGGAGCGAGCCGCCGGCAGGTGTTCCGCTCGGTCCTGGGGGAGGCGGCGATCGTCGGTCTGGCATCGTCCGTGGTCGGCATCGGCCTCGGCGTGCTCGCCGCGCTCGGGCTCGAGGCGTTGCTCCGGGGGTTCGGGATCACCCTGCCCACCGGGCCGCCGGTCTTCGCGTTGCGCACGGTCATCGTGGCACTGTTGGTCGGTGTCGGCGTGACGGTGGTCGCCGCGATCAGCCCCGCCCGCCGGGCGGTCCGGATCCCCCCGGTCGCCGCACTCGGCGATCAACAGGCAGAAGCGGACGTCTCGTTCCGGCGCCGGTTCGCATGGGGCGGCTCGCTGACCGTGCTCGGTGTCATCGTGCTGCTGTTCGGCCTGGCCAAGCCGGCCATCCAGCTGGTGGGGCTCGGTGCGGTGGGGCTCTTCGTCGGCGTCGCCATGCTGGCACCCGCGGTGGCGCGGCCCCTGTCGAGCGCCATCGGGCGTCCCTTCGCCCGCCTGTTCGGGATCGCCGGCAAGCTCGGCCGGGAGAATTCCATGCGCAGCCCGCGGCGCACTGCCCAGACCGCCTCGGCGCTCATGGTCGGCCTCGCCCTCGTCTCGGCCATCGCGGTGTTCGGTGCATCGCTCTCACGGTCGGCCACGAGCAGTGTGGACGACGCCATCAGTGCCGACCTGATCATCACCAACACCAACACCAGTGGAGCCGGGAACTTCAGCACAGCCGTGCCGAAGACTGCTTCGACGGTACCTGGCGTCACCGCGAACACGACGGTGTACGGCGGCCAGTTCGAGGTGCGGCAGTCGCTCGAGACCCTCCGGGCGCTCTCCACCCTGAACCTCTCGCAGACGGTCTTGCTGCGGATGACCGCAGGAAGCTCGAGCGCGCTCGCCGCCGGCGACCTGCTCATCGACACCACGACCGCCAACAACGACCACCTCGCCGTCGGCGACCGGGTTCCGGTCAGGTTCGCACTCACCGGGCCCGCTGTCCTGCGGATCGGTGGGATCTACCAACCCAACGCCCTGGTCACGAGCTACCTGGTCGGCGAAGGGTTCTTCCTCCGCCACTACCAGGATCCGCTTCCTGAGGCCGTCCTCCTGCGGACGGGTGGCAGCGCTACGACGAACCAGGGGGTCAAGCAGGCACTCGCCCCCTTTCCGAACGTGCAGGTCCAGACACGGGCCCAGTTCGAGCAGACACAGTCGAATCAGGTGAACCAGCTGCTGGGTCTGGTCTATGCGCTCCTCGGCCTCGCAGTGATCATCGCGCTCATCGGGATCGTCAACACCCTCATGCTTTCGGTGTTCGAGCGCACCCACGAGATCGGGTTGCTCCGCGCCGTCGGCATGCGACGACGGCAGATCCGCGCCATGATCCGCTCCGAATCGGTGATCCTCTCGGTCTTCGGCGCTGTCATCGGCATCGTCATCGGGACGGGTCTCGGCGTGGCCCTCGTCTCCTCGCTCAGATCGCAGGGCATCACCGACACGGTCGTGCCCTTCTCGAACCTGGTGGTATTCCTCATCCTCTCGGCCCTGCTCGGTCTCATCGCTGCGAGTTGGCCGGCTCGCCGCGCCGCCAAGCTCGACGTCCTCGCTGCGATCGCCACCGAGTGACGCACCGCCAGGGGACAGCGGCTGGGCCGCTACGAACGTTGATGCTCATCGGTCCACCGGAGAGCGGGGTCTCGTAGGTGTCACCAGACCCCATCGCCTCGCTGTACTCGGCCAGGATCTCGGGTTCTCCGACATGATGACCTCCCCGGACTCGGCGCGGATCCACCCGACCCGGCCTCGTTTTCGACAGTCGGGCTACGATGCCACACGGCCGAATCAACACGAGGCGGCTCGAGGGTCACCGTCTGCCGGTCGGTGACGAGGCGGGAGGTCCGTTGTTCCTCAGGGCCGGTGCCGTGTTCGCAGTACTCCGAGCGGCGCTCGGGAACCCGATCCTTCGCAGGGTCGGGCTTGCATACGCGCTGTTCGTAGCAGCCGAGTTCGGGATCTGGATCGCGCTCCTCGTCTTCGCGTACGACCACGGTGGAGCGGGCGCCGCGACGCTCATGGTGATCGTCCAGCTCGTCCCCTGCATTGCGTCGGGTCCCTTCATCGGAGCACTCGCCGATCGGCAACGGCCGAGCCGGATCCTCCGTGTTGGCTACGGACTGCAGGCAGTCACCATGGGTACAGCAGCTGTCGCAATCGGACTCGGTGCGCCTGTGTACGTCGTCTTCCTCCTGGCGCCACTGACGTCGCTGAGCCTGACCACGACCCGATCCCCACAAGCGGCACTCCTGCCCGCCATCGTGCGTACTCCGGAGGAGCTCACCGCCGCCAACGTGATGACGGGCTGGACGGACGGAGCCGCAGCGCTCGTCGGCCCGGCGCTCATCGGCCTGTTGGTCGCGTCGAGTGGGTTGGGAGTGGCGGTCGCGGCGACGGGGCTGATGAGCCTGCTTGCGCTGGCCCTCGTGACCGGCGTAGCCGGACCGGCGGCCGCCGTGAGCGCAGCCGAACCCGCTGAAGAGCCAAGCCATGGTGGGCGGGCAGGCCGACGCCGTGTCGCGCCCTGGACCGCAGAGCTCCGCAGAGCGGTCCGGTCGATCCGTTCGGGTGCCGGCTCCAATCTGGGGATCGCGGCACACAATCCGCAGATCCGTGTCCTCCTCACGCTCCACACCTTCTACTTCGTGCTCGTCGGCGCGCTCGACCTACTCTGCGTGATCCTCGCCGTCGATTACCTGCACATGGGACAGGGGGGCGCGGGATACCTGAATGCAGCGCTCGGCGCCGGAGCGCTGCTCGCTGCATTCGTCACGGCGTTCCTGGTGGGACGCCGCCATCTTGCCAGGACACTGACCGCCGCTCTGGCCATCGCCGTCGCCGCCCTCGCGCTGATCGGAGCGACGCACCGGGTCGTACCGGTCCTACTCCTCATCGGTTGCGTTGGCCTGGCGGGCGCCACCTTCGACACCACTGGACGGACGCTCCTGCAACGATCCGTCCCGTCCGACGCGATCGCCGGTTCGTTCTCCATCCTCGAGTCACTCATGGACGTCGGGCTGCTGGTTGGCGCCGTGCTGGTCCGACTCGGATTGTCGATCGGCGGTTTGCGGGCGGCCCTCCTCGCCCCGGCCATCGGCGCCTGCGTGCTCGTCGTGCTGCTCTGGAGGCCGCTCCAGCGGATCGACGCGTCGGCCACGGTTCCCCAGGTGGAGATCCAGCTCCTGCGTTCAATTCCCATCTTCGCTGCGCTTCCGGCTCCATCGCTCGAGGGCATGGCGAAGGAACTCGCACCGATGGAGGTGGCGGCCGGCGTGGTGGTGATCAGGGAAGGGGACGTCGGCGATTCATACTTCGCCGTCGCAGATGGCCGGCTGACCGTTTCGAGAGGAGGACGGCATCTGCAGACCATCTCCCGCGGCGAAGGTTTCGGCGAAATCGCGCTCATCCGTCAGGTACCACGACAGGCGACAGTGACCGCCGAGACCAATTCGCTGCTCTACTCCCTCCGCAAGGAGCTCTTCGTCGAGACGGTCACGGGTCATGCCACCGCAGCCTCGGCGACCCACACCGTCATCGACCGGCACCTGGGCGACGACTCCCCCGAGCCCGAGCACCACGACGCGCGGGACGACTGATGCCGGTCGCGCAGTCCCCCAGTATCTGGAATCGGCGATCGCGCAGCAACTCTTGTGGTCCTCGGTCGTCCGGCAGCTCAGAAGACGAAGGGGATCAGCATCTTGGTCGACCGCTTGTACGCCGGATAGGACTCCGGGAAGAGGCGATCCATGATGCGTTCCTCAACCCTGGCTGCGTAGACGAAGTAGGCACCGACCAGCACGACGGCCACGACCCAGTAGAGACTGACGGCCATCGCCGTGCCGATCATCCCGAAGATGATCCCTGAATAGATAGGATGGCGGACGTACCGGTAGGGACCTGTCGTGACCAGTTCGGGATCAACCTTCTGAGACATCGGCGTACCCCAGTTGCTGCCGAGAAGGACCCTGGCCCACACGGCCAGCGCGAGCCCCAGCAGGAACACCACGAAGCCGACGGCCTGCAGCCAGGGGACAGAGACAGTGGCGGCGTCGCCCTTGATGACTCCACTCCGGAGCGAGAGGAGAACCACCAGGATGACCACCACGCGGATGGCGATGGACGACGTAGACCCTGATTGGGTCGCCTTGGTTCGGGCTGAAGCCGCGAGCCAGTAGATCCAAAAAGCAATCCAAATCGACGGGATGATGATGTCAACGGCACGCATCGGCTCTCATTCTCAGGAGATGGTAAGGCAGTCGGGCGCCCGTTCCTACCATCGACGAGGAGCTCGGGAGCGGTCGGACACCCGGGGTCGGGGTGCCCGCTCACAAGGATCAAGACGCCGGGGAGTACAAAGTGCGCTCGTAGAGCGTCTCCCACGGCGACTCCCTCAACGATCCGTATCTGGTGTCCATCTCCGAGTGCAGGACCCGACAGCCGAGCTCCCGGGCGCGTGCAATCGACAGCCCGTTCACGATGCGACTCAAGCTGTTGCCCCGGTAGCGGGGATGGGTGGCGCCAAACCCCGTCCAGCCGAGCGCACCCGCGACGGCCAGCGCTTGGACGGAGACGAGGCGGCCACCGTCGAATATTCCGTAATGGTGAAATGCACCCACTCCGACGATAGAGCCGAACCAGGCTCTCAGCGGCTCGGCCACGTCCCATGCACCCCATGCGGTGACGTTCAACTCGGCGACCGCATCACGGTGTTCCGGGCCGAGCAGGCGGACCTCGACATCCTCCAGGGGCCGCAGTGCAGCCTCGATGGGCAACACCTTCTTGGTGATCGTGTGATCGAGGCCGCGGAGGCCGGCCGCCTCGAGGTACGACCCGAGTCCCGGCGGGGAGGCCACCGGTGACAACTCGATACGAAAGGCGGACTGACCACGTGCGCTGAAGAAGCCGACGACAGCAGAGACCGACTCGCGGGTGGCGGGTGAGGGAACCCCCATCCCGACAACACGGTTGATCTCGGCAGATGCAACCGCCTGTGCCACCGTGAGAGGCGGCGTGACCGAGCGGTCGACGACCGCACCCAACGGATTGCCGGGCACCGCTGCGGCGGCGTCGAAACAGGCCGCCAGGACAGTGGCCTCGTGCATCTCGACAGCAACAGCCAGCTTCCGCCGGTGGATGGAATTGGACAAGCGTCCTCGAGGATCCTGACTCACCTGCACAGTTGTCCCTTCGGCATCGTGCAGCGGAGCCTTGACTGCGGGATCGATACGACGACCCGACGGGACGGTACGATGACCCGGTGGTTCCGAGGGTGGAGCCTACAATGGCGGGCGCGCACGGTCGGTTCACACCTCGCTCGTCGAGGGCACGAGCAGGCGGGGGTTCGGATGACAGACACGGTGACCGAGACCAGGGTGGAGGTCCCACCGGGCGCCGCTCCCGGCGCCGTTCCACCGGCAGCCGGCGGTGGACCGCCCCCTGTTCCCGCGTTCAATATCGTCCCGGTCCGTGGGCTGCCCATCGTGGCCGCCCTGCTGGCCGGGCTCATCGCCGCCATCGCGTCCAATTCCCTCTGGGCGCTCACCTTCTTCCACGTGGCCGGTGGCGGGCTGTGGACCAGTCTCGATCTCTTCCTGGGCCTCGTCCTCGGGCCGATCATCGGTGGACTCTCCATCCCCGCCAGGATCGAGTTCTCGACCCGGTTCATGCCCAAGATGCTGCTGATCATGCCGACCCTCGTGGCCATGACCCTCGGCGCCGGCTTCCAGCTGGCCCGGCATCTCGGCAACCTGGATGCCGCGTATCCGCACCACGGCTGGCTGGTGGTCTCCTACGTCATCGTCGGGGTCATGGCGGTCATCGCCCTCGGACTGCTCGAGCCCGCCAACCTCGCGGTCCTGTTCGAACTCAAGAAGCCGCAACCCAACGGTGAGCGGGTCGGACGTCTCATGAAGGTGTTCATCTACACCGCCGGGATCACCGGAGTCATGCAGATCGCCACCATCGTGATCATGACCTTCCTGGCGAGCCATTGAGTACGGCCACCGCACCGCACACGCCGGGCCCGGGGGGACCGCCCGGCGGACCCGACGAGATCGACCTCCGCCAGGATGAGCTTCCGCCGGTGGCCCGGTTGGCCACCGTGACCCTGGGTCTCGTGGTGGCGGGCGGCATCATCATGGCCGCCGGCTACGGGAAGTCGCACTCGCTGATCCCGTCGGCCGTGCTCGCGGCGGTCGCAGTTGTCGTGCTCGCGGTCAACGTCCTCCTGCTGGCACGGATCCGACCGTTCGCCTGGACGGTCTTCTTCCGGGTGCTGGGTGCTGCGTTGGCCGCCTACGTGGTCATCGCCGGCATCCTCGAGTTCGTCTTCATCTACGACCACACTCCGGCGAGGCAGCTGATCCTCTTCACCTGCCTTCTGGTCCTCTTCGCCGTCGACGTGCCGCTGCTGCTCGCGTTCTCCGTTGCGCGGTACCAGCCGGCCTCCCTCGAGGAAGACCCATGAAGCTCGCCGACATCGACCTGATGGCCACCGATCGGTGGATCGAGAGCATCCCGCACGAGCAATTCGCGCTTCTCCGGCGCGAAGCTCCGGTCTTTCGCCACCCCTGGCCGGAGTCGGCTTCACACGAATACTTCTGGTGTCTCACCCTGCACGAGGACGTGAGAATGGCAACCCGCGAACCCGAGACATTCTCCTCGAGCCGTAGTGGAGTCCTGCTCGACACCTTGCAGACAGCCGAGGAGCGAGAAGCCTTCCAGACCATCATCGACGTCGACCCGCCGGAGCACACCCGCCTGAGGCGACTCGTCAACCGGGCGTTCACCCCGAGAGCGATCGCCGAGTTCGAAAATCAGTATCGCGATGCCGTCCACCGGGTGCTGGGCCATGCGATGGAGGCAACCACTTTCGACTTCGTCACGGAGGTTGCCTCACATCTGCCCGCCTATGCCATCTCAGAGCTCCTCGGCGTACCCGAAGAGGACCGAGGCCGGATCATCCATTGGACCAACCAGATCTCCGGTCGGTCCGACCCCGAGTTCAGCGAGGGCCCCGACGCCCCGCTCATCGCCGCAACCGAGCTCTACGAATACGCCGGGACATTGGCTGCCGCCCGCAGGATCGACCCACGCGACGACATCGTGACCCGCCTGATCACCGAAGTCGACGATGATGCGTTGGGTGCGCACGAGTTCGAGATGTTCATCCTGGCGCTGGCATTCGCCGGAAGCGAGACCACGAGAACCGCGATCTCCCAGGGACTGTTGGCACTGTTCGAGAACCCCGACCAGATGGAGTTGCTGCGAGACAACCCGAGCGGCCTCGCTGCGACCGCCGCCGAGGAGATCATCAGGTGGGCAACACCGGTTATCTACTTCCGGCGCACTGCCACCCGCGACGTCGAGCTCCATGGAACGCTGATTCAGGAGAATGATCCGGTCGTCCTGTTCTACATGTCGGCGAACTACGACGAGACGGTCTTCTCGGAGCCGCGCCGGTTCGACATCGGCCGATCTCCGAATCCGCACGTGTCGTTCGGTGGCGGAGGTGCGCATATGTGCCTGGGCGCGGCACTTGCCCGACTGGAGATCCGCGTGCTTCTCGAAGAGCTCGTCGCGATGACCCGCACCATCTCACCGACCGGTCCGGCGGTACGACTGAAGTCGAGCTGGGTCAACGGCATCAAGCATCTTCCGGTGACCACCGTCGGCATGTAGGCACAACGCTGCCCCGCTCGAGTCGGCTTTCGGGCGATGAAGCGAAAGGGACAGTCGGCGACATCCGTTCGGATCGACCCGGACGGAGCGACCGCCAGTCGGCCGGGCAAGCCGTCCGGATCAGCTCACTGCTGATACCCCTCGACCACAGCGGGCGGTCGCACCGACACGTCGTCGGGATCCTGCCCTGCGACCCGGCGGGCGCGGCGTTGCCGGAGCAGGTCCCAGCACTGGTCGAGCGCGACTTCGATGCTCTGGATCCGGTCCGTCTCCGCGTCGGTGAGACCCTCACCACTTTTCGACTGTTCCAGCCGGTGCTCTTCTTCGACCAGGTCATTGATCCGCCGCGCGATCTCAGCGTCGTCCATCGCCGTCACCTCTCCGGATGTTCGTCAGGAAGCCCCCTCGGGCACGCATCCCTCCCAGTATCGCGGACGAGGATCGCCGGTCTTGACCGGCGAGTTCTGTTCAGATTACTCTAAGTAGAGTATTCCACTCTGGAGGCCACCGATGGGACCCCGCAACCGCTCGAATCCCCTGGCCCTCGCCGTGCTCATCTGCCTCGGCGAACGACCCATGCATCCCTACGAGGTGGCGACGACGCTTCGCCAGCGCAACAAGCACGAGAGTGTGCGCCTCAATTACGGCTCGCTCTACGCGGTGGTCGAGTCCCTCGAGCGCCGGGGGCTCATCACACCCCAGGAGACGGCCCGGGACGGGCGGTTGCCCGAGCGCACCGTCTACAGCCTCACCGATTCCGGGCGGGTCGAGATCCACGACTGGCTGACCGACCTGATCGCCACGCCGGTCAACGACTATCCGGCGTTCGAAGCCGCCCTGTCCTTCCTACCCGCCCTTCCGCCGGCCGCCGTGGTGGACCTCCTGCGCGAACGCGCCTTCCGACTCGAGTCCGAGATCACCCAGTACGAAGCAGCCAGGGAGCTGACCGAGAAACAGGGACTGCCGCGCCTGTTCGAGATCGAAAGCGAGTTCCGCACCGCCTTGCGCGAAGCCGAGCTCGACTTCGTCAGGCTCCTGGTGGCGGACATCGAGTCGGGAACCCTCGACGGTGTCGAGTGGTGGGCCCGGATCCACGAGGAGGGCGACCGCCCAACCGAGCGCCCGGCCCAGCTCTCGGACCTCAAGAACGCCGACAAGAAGAGGAGCACGTCATGAGCACGGAACCCGCCATCACCACGACGGACCTCGTGAAGACCTTCGCCTCCAAGCGTGGGCCGGTCGAGGCAGTGCGCGGGGTGAACGTTGACGTCGCCGTCGGAGAGGTCTTCGGCCTCCTCGGACCCAACGGAGCCGGAAAGACCACCACGCTCCGCATGCTGACCACCCTCTTGCCCGTTGACGGCGGGAGGGCCGAGGTTGCGGGATGGGACGTCTCCCGGAATCCCAAACGGGTCCGGGAGCGCATCGGGTACGTCAGCCAGCTCGGAGGGGCCGACGACCTGGCGACCGGACGGGAGAACCTCATCCTCCAGTCACGGCTCTACGGCGCCACTCTGTCCGAGGCGCGCTCGCGGGTGGACGAAGTCGCCGCCATCCTCGATCTTTCCGACTTCGCCGACCGGCGGGTGAAGACCTACTCGGGAGGTCAGCGCCGACGACTGGACGTCGCTCTGGGCATCGTGCACAAGCCGGCCGTGCTCTTCCTCGACGAGCCGACGACCGGGCTCGACCCCCAGAACCGGGCCAATCTCTGGGACCACCTCCGGGTGCTGCGGGACACCGGAACGACCATCGTCCTGACCACCCACTATCTCGAGGAGGCCGACGCCCTGTGCGATCGCCTTGTCATCGTGGATCATGGCCTGGTCGTCGCCCAGGGCACACCACGTGAGCTCAAGCACCGGGTTGCCGGTGACGCCATCGTGATCACCGTGCGGGCCGACTCCGACGCTCCTCAACGGTCCCGTCAGTTGCTCGATCAGCAGCCGTACGTGCGCGAGATCACGATCGAAGGTGACCAGATCCGCCTCTACGTCGAGGACGGGAGTGCCGCCCTCCCCAAGCTGCTGCGGGCCCTCGACCAGGAACGGATCGACATCCGTTCGATCACCCTGTCGGAGCCGACCCTCGACGACGTGTTCCTGCGACAGACCGGACGATCGCTCCGGGACACGGGCATCGACGGCGACAGGCACGACGCGAAGGAGGTGGCGGCATGAAGACGACCCGCGACACCGCGCTGCTCTTCCACCGATACACCGTGCAGATGGTCCGCAACCCGGTCTGGCTCTTCGTCGGGTTCTCGACCCCGCTGCTCTACCTGGTGCTGTTCACCCCGCTCCTCAAGCACTTCTCGAGCCACCAGGCGTCGACGGCCAGCGTGATCGACGTGTTCCTTCCCGGGATCCTCGCCCTCCTCGCGTTCGCCAGTGGGATGTCCGGTGGGTTCTCGACGATCTTCGAACTCCAGTCGGGTGTCATCGAGCGTTTCCGGGTCACGCCCTCGAGCCGGTTCGCCCTGCTCATGGGCCCGCTCCTGTCGGGGATGCTGATGATGTTCGTCTTCGACGCAACGGTCGTGGCGGCGGCCGCCGGCTTCGGGTTCCGGGTCGACTGGCCGGGTCTCGGTGTCCTGGTCGTCCTGCTCGGCGTGCTGATGGTCACCATGTCGGCGTTCTCAGTCGCAACTGCACTGGTCACCAAGGACATCAGCAGCTTCGCCGCCATCATCAACGGCCTCAATCTGCCGGTGCTCCTGCTCGCTGGGGTGCTCCTCCCGATCTCGCTCGGACCGGCCTGGATGAAGGTGCTCGCCCACTTCAACCCGCTCTACTACGCCGTCGAGGGTGCGCGGTCGCTGTCGGTGGGTGCCTTCGCCGACCCAGCAGTCTGGCAGTCGTTCGCGGTGCTCGTCCCGTTGTGCGTGCTGGTCGTGGCCTGGGCGACGCGTGTGTTCAGGCAGGCGGTCTCCTAGCCTTATCGCCGATGTGGACCCCCGGGCCGGGAAAGCAGTCGGCGTCACGACCTGCTCGCGTCCGGACGCGAATCCCGATCCTCCTCGTTGTGACCGCGTCGATGCTGGTCGCCTGCGGCGGTGCTCCGTCTTCGGGCAGCACGACCTCGCAGCCGTCCCCGACGACACGGCCGACCTCGACGACGCAGAGCACGGCGTCGGGTTGTCCTACGTCGGATCACACCGGGACGACGACCCTCCAGCTCGACATCGGACCGGTACGGCGAACGGTCATCGTCCACGTTCCCCCCGCGTACAGCCCGCCACACCCGCTGCCGCTGGTCCTCAACCTGCACGGGAGCGGCTCCAACGCCGTCGAACAAGAAGCGCTGACCGGGATGGACCAGACCGCCGATCAGGATTCCTTCATCGTGGCGTATCCACAGGCGGTGATCCCTTCGGGCGCGGGATTCGACTGGAACGTGCCCGGAGTTCCGCTCGTCGGTGGGAAGAGCGTCCCTGCCGGAGCGGCAAACGACGTCTCGTTCCTCACCCGGCTGGTACCCGTTCTCGAATCGAGGTACTGCATCGACTCGCAGGAGGTCTATGCCACCGGGTTCTCCGGCGGCGGGCGGATGGCGAGCCAGCTCGCCTGCGACGCATCCGACACGGTTGCGGCGGTCGCACCCGTTGCCGGCATGAGATACCCGACTCCCTGTCCGGCGAGCCGTGGGGTACCCATCATCGGGTTTCACGGGACCGCCGACCCGGTCGACCCCTTCGGTGGGAACGGACAGGCGTACTGGACCTACTCGGTGCCCACCGCGGCGGCCGACTGGGCAGCTCATAACCGGTGCGAAACATCCGGCGCGGACGTCGCAGGGCGCCGGATTCGACCTGACCACCTACACCGGCTGTTCGCAGAATGCGGCCGTCGAGCTCTATGCCATTGTTGGCGAAGGGCACGAGTGGCCCGGAGGTCCTCCCTTGAGAAGGTCGACCGTCAGACGACTCGGTCCACAGTCGGATGCGGTCAACGCCAACCAGGTCATGTGGGCGTTCTTCGTGCAGCACCCGCTGCCCTGAGGAGCGCGCAGACGCATCGATGCACCGACCCCGCTCCGGCCCCGGACACCCGGACACCCGGGGGCCCCGGGCACCCGGTAAGGTGACGCGACCGACCCGACCAGTCACACCGGAGGCCCCCATGACGCTCGGCCGCACCGTCGTTCTGCCGGGCATGTTCAAGGAGTACGCCGAGTTCGCCCTCCTGCTCCGTGGCCTCACCGCAGACCAATGGGAGACTGCGAGCCGCTGCGAAGGGTGGACGGTCGCCGACGTCGCAGGCCACGTCGTTGGTCAACTCAGCGACGTGGCCCAGCTCCGCCTCGAGGGCCTCGGTACAGCCGACGTGACCGATCGTCAGGTGCAGGAGCGACGCGGGCGCGACCCGGGTGCGCTGGCCGACGAGCTCGACGCGTCAGCCGAGGCCGCCTCGGGGCTGGCCGCCGCCTTCGACGATGACGCATGGTCCGCTCCGGGTCCTCCCGGAACACCGGGCACGCTCGGGCAGGGACTCGAATCCCTGTGGTTCGACACGTTCCTCCACAACGACGACATCCGTGACGCGATCAACAAGCCGACCGTGGCGGGCGACGCCGTCCTCCCCTCCGTTTCGCACATCGCCCAGGTCCTCACCGACCAGGGGTGGGGTCCGGCGACTCTCCGTCTGGAAGGGGTGGAGGAGTTCCTGGTGTCCGGCGGGGGCCCGGCCGTCGTGGCCGACCCGATGACCTTCATCCTCGTCTCGACCGGTCGGGCGAGCCCGGACCTCATCGGTCTCGACGACACGGTCAACATCTACCGCTGACGGGCGTCGCAACCGCCCAGTCCGTCCGTGCGCTCAGAACCCCGGGAAGACGCGCCGGAGATCGTCGAGGTCGGCGGCACCCCGGTGATCGGGTGTGTGCCCGGGGTCGAGCCGTCCGTACACGAGGCGGATGAACGCCTCAGCCGGTATCTCCAGATCAGGCGTCTCGACCGGGCTGCCTGACGCCAACGCCACCGAGTCGGCGTCGACGGTGATTCGGAAGTCGCGCCGCGGGTCGTCCGTGCGCACCGTCACCGAATGCTCGGCGCCGGTGGCCTTCCCTGTGAAGCGGGCGATCATCTCGAGATTGTCGACGATGCACTCGACCGCTTCGGGATCGACGGTCGCCCCCGGGTCGAGGACCACCTCGATGTCCCAGAGGTGGAGCGCGACCTCGTTGAGCCGCAGACCGACGGCTCCGTCCAGACCGAGGACCATCGGACCCATGGAGAACCGGAACCGCTCCCGTTCCTGGTCGGTGAGCGAGTCGATGCGCTCGACCAGTGCCCGGTTGGCGCGGAGGCCGTCGGCGGCCTTGGCCTGCGGATCCTTGGCGTTCCAGGTGTTCCAGACCGACTGGGCGAAATCGTCAGGTGTCTCGGCGCCCGCAAGGCCGTCGTCGAGCCTGCGCTGGAAGATCACCGCACCGGACCCGAGGTGGGAGAGCACGTCTGCGACCGACCATTCGGACGGGTAGGCGGAGCTCTCGATCTGAGCGTCGAGCCCCTGGACGACCCGGTCCAGGCGGTCGGAGGTTGCCCGGAGGGCACCGATGCGATCTGTCATTGGCCGTCCTTTGGAAGAGGCGGGACTGACCGTCCCGGAGTGGTTGTATCCGCAATCATATGGATGGGTCGACCCGACCGGAACGTCCCGCCCGTCCCTCTCCCTACGGTTCGGAGAGCAACCATTGCGCGCCCGAACCCAGGGATGCCGCGACGTCGTCCGGGTTCGACAACCGGCAGGTCCGCAGCGAGAGGCACCCGCATCCGATGCACGAGTCGAGACGATCACGCAGGCGCTCCAGTTCGCCGATCCGGGAGTCCAGCCGGCTTCTCCAGGATCGGGAGAGTCGCCGCCAGTCCTCTGCCGTCGGCGTCCTCGCGCTGGGCAGAGACGCCAGAGCCTGCCTGATCTCATCGAGGCTCAGACCGACGTGCTGGGCTGCCCGGACGAAGGCGACCCGACGCAGGACCTCCCGCTGATACCTGCGCTGTCCGCCGGCAGATCTCGAGGACTCGATGAGGCCCTCCCGCTCGTAGTACCGAAGCGTCGACTGGGCAACCCCCGCGCGGTTCGGACACTTCTCCGATCGTGAGCTGAACCGGCATGATCTCTCCTCGGCTAAAGTTCTCCTTGACTTAAAGTCAACTTTAAGTAATAGCCTAGCAACCATGTCCACAGCGATCGTCACTGGAGGTTCCCGGGGGTTCGGTCTGGCGTTGGCCGGCGCCCTCCTGACAGAGGGATGGAGCGTCGTCATCGACGGGCGCGATCGCCCCTCCCTCGAGGCAGCAGCCAAACGGCTCGGTCCCCGGGCGCACCCGGTGCCCGGGGATGTGGCGGATGCCCGCCACCGGGAAACGCTGGTCTCAACGGCAGAAGAGCTCGGAGGGCTCGATCTCCTGGTCAACAATGCCGGCTCCCTCGGCCCGACCCCACTCCCCCAAGTGCGCGACCTGGCGCCGGAGGCCCTCGTCGACCTGTTCCGGATCAACGTCGCGGCGCCGCTGGCCCTGATCCGTGCGGCACTCCCCCTCCTCGAGGCGAACCCGATCGGTGGGGCGATCGCCAACATCACCTCTGACGCCGCGGTCGAGGCCTACGAGGGCTGGGGAGCCTACGGAGCGAGCAAGGCGGCGCTCGAGCATCTGAGCCGTGTGCTCGCCGTCGAGATGCCAGAACTCCGGGTCTGGTGGTTCGACCCGGGGGACATGCGAACCGCCATGCACCAGGAGGCGTTCCCCGGCGAGGACATCTCGGACAGACCCCGACCCGAAGCGATCGCCCCCGCGATGCTCAGACTCCTGGCGTCGAGACCGCCGAGCGGACGGATCCGTGCGGCCGATCTGTTGGCGCAGGCCGAACGATGAGCGTGCCCCGCCTGACCTTCGAGCTCCCACCGAACCTCGAGGCCGCCGCTCCTCCCGAAGCGCGGGGGCTCACCCGCGACGCGGTGCGAATGATGGTCAGCTACCGCTCGACGCGAGAGCTGGTACACAGCACGTTCACCCTCCTACCGATGTTCCTCGATCCGGGCGATCTGCTGGTGGTGAACACCTCGGGCACGATCCCGGCTGCCGTGGACGCGGTCTCCAGCGAAGGCACCCCTGTCGTGGTCCACCTCTCCACCCGGATCGACGCCGACCTCTGGGTGGTCGAGCTGCGCCGCCCTGTCGGCAAGAGCACCGAACGCTGGGGCGAGGAGCCTGCGCCTCGCTCGATGGGCCTCGGGCCCGGTGCCTCGGTCGAGCTGCTCGAGCCGCTCCGGGACAGCGACCGCCTCTGGATCGCCCACGTCGAGTTCCCACGGCCGGCGCTCACCTGGCTCGCGGTGCACGGCCGACCGATCTCCTACGGCTACCTCGAGAAGCGGTGGCCGATCAGCTACTACCAGAACGTGTACGCGAACGAACCGGGCAGCGCGGAGATGCCGAGCGCCGGACGCCCGTTCACCACCGATGTGATCACCCGGCTGGTCGCCACCGGAGTCGGCGTCACCCCGGTGGTGCTGCACACCGGTGTCGCCTCACTCGAATCCGACGAGCTGCCCTACTCGGAACGGGTGAAGGTGCCCAGCTGGACGGCAGACCGGGTCAACGAGACCCGCCGGCGAGGCGGAAAGGTGATCGCGGTCGGGACGACGGTGGTGCGCGCACTCGAGACCGGGGCAGATGCGACCGGTCACGTCCACCCGGTGGACGGCTGGACCGACCTCGTCATCACACCCGAACGCGGGGTCGCCGCGATCGACGGGCTCCTGACCGGTTGGCACGAACCGGGGGCCTCCCACCTCCTCATGCTCGAGGCCGTTGCCGGGCGCGACCTCCTCGAGGCCTCCTACCGGGCCAGTCTCGAGTCCGAGTACCTCTGGCACGAGTTCGGCGACACCAACCTCATCCTGCCCTGACCCGAGGCCCGCCGCGGGCGATGGACGCTCAGCGACCCTGCCAACGCGGGGCCCGGTCCTCCTGTGCGGCACGCAGTCCCTCCGCTGCATCCTCGGTCCCCAGCGCGACCAGGCGCATGGTCTCACCGAAGCGGACCGCCTCGACCGGCGGGAGGTGCTGCGCGCGCACCGCCATCTCCTTGCTCGCACGGGCCGCGAGCGGAGCCGCGGCGAGCAACCGGTCAGCCAGCGACCGTGCCTCGGTCATCAACTGCTCGTGGGGGACCACCCAACCCGCCAGGCCGATCTCCTTGGCGCGCCCCGCACCGATCCGCTCGCCGGTGAGCAGGATCTCCATTGCGTACTGCCAGTTGATCCGCTGGGGCAGCCGCACGGCCCCGACGATGGCCGGGACACCGAGCCGGACCTCGGGAAACCCGAACTCCGCCCGATCGCTGGCGATCACGAAGTCGCACCAGGTGACCAGGGTTAGTCCATACCCCAGGCAGTAGCCGTTGACCGCGGCAATGACCGGTTTGTAGATCTCCCACCCGCTCTCGAACGAGTTGACCGTCGGCTTCTCCCAGAAGGTGCCGGCGAACTCGCCGGCCGATCCGGTACCGGAGCGGACGTCCGCTCCCGCGCAGAACGCGCTGCCTGCACCCGTCACGATCGCCACCCACGCATCCTCGTCGTCCCGGAAGCGGGCGAACGCCTCGTTGAGGTCGCGGCGCATCTCTGCGTTGATGGCGTTGAGCGAGTCGGGCCGGTTGTAGGTGATGGTCGCGAGGTGACCCTCGAGCTCATAGGTGGCAAGCGTGCCCATCGAGACAGCATGCCCCAACCGCCCCGTTGCCGCCTCCCCCGATCGCACGGTGCGGTCACCCTCGTCTCGCGGATCTCACAGACGTTCCTCCGGACACCTGGCGGAGGCGGGCCTCCCCGAACTCGGGGGCCGGGGAGGGCTTGCTACCGTAGGCCCCGATGATCCACTCCGGCGCGACCGTGCCCCCCGGACCCGGCGCCTGACCGTGGAGTCCGGCACCGAGCCCGGCCCGGGGCTGAGCCGGAGGAGCAGGCGCCGGCAGCGACAGCGCAGCAGGCGGCGGAAGACGGCGTTGCGGGTCACCGTGATCGTCCTCTGCGTGCTGGTGGTCCTGGCCGGAGGAGCAGTCGGGCTACGGCTACTTCCTCTATTCGAAGATCCACCGGATCCACGTGCGGGGACTGACCGTGTCGGCGAGCACCGGTGCAGATGCCGGGACCGAGAACATCCTGCTGGTCGGATCCACCGACCGATGCGCGCTCAAGGTCCAGTACACGGCCTACGGGCTCTGCTCCCAGGGCGTGAACGGGGTGAACAGCGACGTCGTGATGATCCTCCACCTCAACTCCACCACCCACGCCGTCTCCATCCTTTCGATCCCCCGGGATCTCTTCGTCCCGAACGCCCGCAAGGAGGGAGCCAACAAGATCGACGCCGCCCTCTACGAGGGTCCCCAACAGGTGGTCGCCGCCATCCAGGAGGACTTCGGCATCCCCATCCAGGACTACGTCGAGCTCAACTTCAACACCTTCGCCAACGTGGTGAATGCACTGGGCGGGATCAGCATGTACTTCCCCGAGCCGGTCTACGACTCCTACTCGGATCTCGACCAGCAGACCACGGGATGCGTCCATCTCGACGGGTACCACGCCCTCCAGGTGGTGCGCGCCCGCCACCTCCAGTACAAGGGGCCGGGGGTCACCGCCACCAATCCCGCCGACTGGCCGCAGGAGAGCCAGAGCGACCTGGCCCGCATCCGCCGGGACCATGAGTTCCTCCGGGTCATGGCCGCAGCCGTCGCAAAGAACGGCTTGTACAACCCGATCACCGACTGCCCAGATCATCGACGGGGTCGCCCCGCAGCTGCAGACCACCCTGTCGATCTCGACCATGGTCAACCTGGTGCTCAACTTCCACTCGGTCAACCCGGCGACGGCGCCGCAGTACACCCTGCCGGTCCAGGTGGGGAACTTCGGCAACTACTACTACAAGGGCGCGGACTACGGGGACATCGAGTTCCCGTCGGCGGTGCAGGACCAGCAGGTCGTCGACGAGTTCCTCGGGCTCGGTGCCACCTCCGACACCATGACCGGGACCCCACTGCCGGCTGCCGACGCGGTCACCGTCTCGGTGCTCAACGGAAGCGGTGCCTACAACCAGGCGACCGACACCGCCTTTGCGCTCAAGGCGCTCGGCTTCCAGATCGCCAACGTGGGGGACTCGGCCTCGGTCGGCGCCGAATCGGAGACCGTGGTCAGCTACAGCCAGCTCACCCCGGCCGCGGAGGCCGCTGCGCAATCGGTTGCACGATCCCTCTCCGGTGCGGTGGTCATGGCCTACGAGCCGACCCCGACGACGTCGTACTCGACGCAGAGCCCCGCCGAGGTCACCGTGACCACCGGCACGGAGTACGCGGTCAATGCCCCGGCTCCCGCGGCGTCGCCCACGACCACTGCGGGCTCGGGCGCGTCCACCTCGCTGCCTGCCGCGACGACGACCACCACCGCTCCGGCAGCCGGCTCCAGCGCGTTCGCCCCGACCACGCCCGCGGTCGAGCCGCTGCAACCCTGGGACCCGCGTTCGTGCACCGCGAGCGGGGGCGAAGGCCCCTGATCGCCGTACGAACCAGCCGAGTCGAGTGTCGTCTCCTTCAGGATCTTCACCCGTAGAGTGTCCCGATGGCCGAGGCTCCGACAGATCGTCCAGGACTCGGCTCGACGGCCTGGCGCATCCTGATCGGGCGGCCGCTCCGGGCCCAGGACACCAGCAAGGAGCGCCTCAGTCCGATCGAGGGACTGCCGGCGCTTTCCCTGGATGCGCTCACCTCGGTCGCCTACGGCCCCGAGGCGATCATCGTGGTCCTCGCGGTGGCCGGTGCCAGCTCGTTGCACCTCGTTCTGCCCATCACGGTGGCGATCGTGGTCCTCTTGACCATCCTCGTGTTCTCGTACCGACAGGTGATCACCGCCTACCCCATGGGTGGCGGTGCATACGCGGTCTCCAGGGCCAACCTGGGCGCAGCTGTGAGTCTCGTGGCGGCAGCCGCGCTCATCGTGGACTACACCCTGACGGTCTCCGTCTCCATCGCCGCCGGAGTCGGGACGTTCACGTCGGCCTACCCCTCCTTCACCTCGGCCACCGTACCGCTCTGCCTCGGCATCCTCGCGTTGGTGACCCTCCTCAACCTGCGGGGGCTCGGCGAGACCGCGCCGCGCCTTCCTCCTCCCCACGATGGTCTTCATCGTCGGGTTGCTCGCGATCATCGCGGTCGGGCTGATCCACCCGCTTGCAGTCGGTTCACCCCAACCCGGGCGATCGCTCCTTCCCACACACGCACTGCAGGCGGTATCGGTTCTGCTGGTGCTCAAGGCCTTCTCCGCCGGGTGCAGCGCACTGACCGGCGTGGAAGCCATCGCCAACGGCGTGCCGCTGTTCAAGGAGCCCCGAGCGGTTCGGGCCAAGCGCACCGAGATGCTCCTCGGCGTGATCCTCGGTGTGATGTTGCTCGGCCTCGCCGTCCTGGCCAAGCGTTGGCACATCGGTCCCCGGACAAACCAGACCGTCCTCAGCCAGATCATGGCCGAAGCCGTCGGTCGCCATTGGGCCTTCTACACGGTCTCCCTCACCATCACCCTGGTACTCGCCCTGGCGGCCAACACGTCGTTCGGAGGGCTGCCGGTGCTGTCCAGTTTGCTGGCACGCGACAACTACCTCCCCCATCTCTTCTCGATGCGCGGGGACCGACAGGTGTTCGCCAACGGCATCCTGGTGTTGGCCGTCCTTTCCGGGCTGCTCCTGATCGTGGTGCGCGGCAACACGAATGCCATGATCCCGCTCTTCGCCATCGGGGTGTTCATCGGGTTCACCCTCGCCCAGGCGGGTCTCGTCGTGCACTGGTACCGCCTCCGCCCGCCCGGATGGCGTCGACGAGCACTCATCAACGGTTTCGGTGCGCTAGTGACCGGTACCTCGACGCTGATCTTCCTCATCTCGAAATTCGTGCAGGGAGCGTGGGTCGTCGTGCTGGCGGTTCCTGCATTCGTCTACCTGTTCAACCGGATCCATCACTACTACCAGCAGCTCGGGGTGGACCTCGGGTTCGGTCAGGTCCCGGTCAGACCGGCCCCCAAGCACACCCTCGTCGTCGTCCCGGTGGTCGGGGTGTCCAAGCTCAGCGAGCATGCGATCGCCGAGGCCCTCTCCCTCGGCGATCGGGTGACCGCGGTGTCCGTGGTGCTCGAACAGGGCCAGGAGAGCGACGACCAGGAGCGGGAGCTCCGCCGGCAATGGGACACCTGGGATCCGGGAGTCGAGCTGCACATCCTGCACACCGACTACGCGTCCATCGTCGGGCCGATCAGCGAGTTCATCGACCGGCTGCGGGAGCAGACGGACGACCAGATCGTGGTCCTGATCCCGGTGGTGATCCCCGAAAAGCTGCGCTACCGGTTCCTCCACAACCAGATCGACGTGGCGCTGTCCGCTTCGCTCCGGTCACGCCCGGACGTCGTGGTGGCCCGGGTCAACACCACGCTCAGCTCCCTCGAGGCGGAACCGGTTGCCTCCGAGGCGGATGGCGGGGAGCAGGGAAGCGTCTGAGTCGGTCAGGTTGGCGTGATCACTCCGTCGTGCGCCGCTTGAAGAAATGCGACGCCAACGGCCCGGCCACCGCCAGGATCACCACCGACCAGATCAGGGCGGCCTCCACCGGATGTTGCATGGGCCACGCCTGAATGGTGTGTGACGGGTTCGGGTTCCCCCACAGCTCGCGGGCGCCGGCGGTCGCCGCGCTGACCGGGTTCCAGTCGGCGATGTCCTGGAGCCATTGGGGCATGTGCTGGGTGGGCACCAGGGCGTTGGAGACGAAGGCGAGGGGGAACAGCACGATGAACCCGAAGGAGGCAGCCGACTCCGGGCTCTTGCTGTTGAGGCCCACACAGGCCGCAATCCACGACAGCGAATAGGCGAAGAACAGGAGCAGTGCGAACCCGCCGATGACCGAGAAGAAGCCGGTCTCCGCCCGCCACCCCACGGCGAGGCCGGTCAACGCCACGATCAGTGCGCACAGACACGCCGTCATCAGGTCAGCGATCGAGCGGCCCACCAGAACCGAGGCGCGCCAGATGGGCAATGCCCGGAACCGGTCGATCATGCCCTCGTGCAGGTCGGTGCTCAGTCCGACCGCGGTGCCCATGGTCGAGGTGACGAGGTTGAGGGCCAGCAGTCCGGCGAGAACGAAGTCCTTGTAGCTCCCGCCGCCGGGGATCGGGATGCCGCCACCGAAGATGAAGATGAAGAGCACCGTGAACAGCACGGGCTGGATCGTGACGTCCGACAGCTGCGTCGGCTCCCGCGAGATGTGCACGAGGTTTCGCCGGGTCATCGCCCAGCTGTCGCGGATCCGACCCCAGACGACCGCAACGGAGCCTCTCGGGGCGCTCACCCCGACCGGTCTCGGGACGACGGTCGCCGTCGTCACCGGCGTGCCCCCTCGAGCTCCTGACTGCTGGTCCCGGCGGGTCCGTCGTCACCCTCGGCGGGTTCGTCGTCCTCGTCCTCGTTCGCGATGTGCCCCCCGGTCAGGGTGAAGAACACGTCGTCGAGCGACGGCTGGCGCACCTCGATGTCGTCGACGAGCACCCCGGCCCGGTCCAGGGCCCGGACGACGGACGTCGCCAACCCGGGGGCGTTCTCCACTCCGGCGCTCAGGTGCCGGCCGCCCTCACTCACGTGCACCTGCCCTTCGACCAGGGGGGCGATGGCGGACACCGCGTCGGGGTGCGCGTCGGCCAGGGTCACCTCGAGGCGCGCACTCCTGCTCGCCTCCTTCAGCTCGAGCGGGGTGCCGTCCGCGATGACCCGCCCGTGGTCGACGACAACGATTCGGTCGGCGAGGGAGTCGGCCTCCTCGAGATACTGCGTGGTGAGCAACACGGTGACCCCTTCGCCGATGAGCTCACGGATGGCGTCCCAGACCCGCTGCCGGCTGGTCGGATCCAGACCGGTCGTCGGCTCGTCCAGGAACAGCACGGGGGGACGGGTCATCAGGCTGGCCGCAAGGTCGAGCCTTCGACGCATACCACCGGAGTACCCCTTGAGGACCCGGTCGGCGGCATCGGTCAACTCGAACTGGGCGAGCAGCTCGGTGGCGCGCGCACGGGCTGCCGCACGCCCCATGTCGCTCAGCTCCCCGACCAGGATCAGGTTCTGCCGGCCGGTGAGCAGCCCGTCCAGGGTGGCGTCCTGGGCGGCGACCCCGATGTGGCGCCGGACCTCGGCCGGGTGGGCCACCACGTCGATCCCGGCGACGGTTCCCCGTCCCGCGTCAGGCACGGCCAGCGTGGTGAGGATCCGGACGGCGGTCGTCTTGCCTGCACCGTTCGGCCCGAGCAGTCCGAGAATCGTCCCGACCGCCACCGAGAACCCGACCCCAGCCAGGGCCTGGGTCTCACCGTAGCGCTTGACCAACCCGTCGGCCTCGATCATCACGTCGGTCACCATCGGTAGTTGTTTCCTTACCTGTCGTGCTGGAGGGATGATCCCCGCCGACCCGGGTTCCGGGCGTCCAGGTCTACTCGGTCCAAGGGGCGTAGTTGAACATCCAACGCACACCGAACCGGTCGAGGCAGGTGCCCCAGGTCGCACCCCAGAACATGTCGGCGAGCGGGGAGCAGTCGGTCGACCCCTCGGAGAGCGCGTCGTAGAGGCGCTGGGTCTCCTCCCGGGTGTCCGGCTCGAGATTGATGGTCGTGTTGTTCCCGAACCTGAGCTCGTGACCCATCGACTCCAGCATGTCGGTCGCCATGATCACGTGGCCGGCCAGGATCGGCAGCTCGACGTGCATCACCATCTTCTTCTCCGCGTCGGTGAGAGTCGGCCCGTTCGGGTCGGCCGGGACGTCCTCCATCCGCTGGACCGGTCCGAGATAGTCGGTGTCGAAGACGCTCCGGTAGAACTCGAACGCCTCCTCGGCGTTACCCATGAAGTTCAGGTACGTACTCACTCGTGCCATGCTGGCGCCTCCTTGGGTCGTCCCCCGGCGAATCCTATTCGCCGCGGCCCCGAGGCCCCGAGGCCAGGAGGAACGCGATGAAGGTGATCGTTCTCGGCAGTGGGAGCCCGCTCCCCGACGCCATGCGGGCGGGTCCGTCCACCCTCATCCGCACCGCGGCCGGTGACCTGCTCTTCGACTGCGGCCGGGGTGTCCTGATGCGGGCTGCCGGAGCGGGGAGCGGCGCGACCGCCTTCCGGGCCCTATTCCTCACCCACCTGCACAGTGACCACATCACCGACCTCAACGACATCTTCACGATGCGGTGGGCGATGTCGTTCACCCCCAACCCACTCACGGTCTTCGGTCCGGGAGGCACGTCGAGGCTGCTGCGCGACACCGAGGCGATGCTCGAACCGGACATCGGCTACCGGCTCGCCCATCACGGCGACCTCGGCTGGAGGCCCTCCGCGGTGGTCACCGAGGTCGAGCGGGGCGTGATCTTCGAAGAGGCCGGTGTGCAGGTGACCGCAGCCCCGACCCAGCATGCCCCGGTGCGGCCCACGGTGGGCTTCCGGGTCGACGAGGGGGACAGGTCGGTGGTCGTCGCCGGCGACACGGTGCCCTGCAGCGGCCTCGACGACCTCTGCAGGGGGGCCGACGTCCTCGTGCACACGGTCGTGCGACGGGATCTGATCGAACAGCTCGGCGTCCCCCGGTTGCTCGACATACTCGACTACCACTCGTGCATAGCCGACGTCGCGCGCACTGCGGCGCGGAACGGGGTCGCCACGCTGGTTCTCACCCATCTCGTACCGGCACCCGCCCCGGGCACGGAGCAGCAGTGGATCGACCAGGCGGCCGAGCATTTCGACGGTGAGGTCATCCTCGCGGCCGACCTCACGACGGTCGAACTGGCGGGCTGAGGGGACCGGAGGCGGTTCAGTCCGCTGCGTGCGGGTTCGGCAGTGACGCCGAGGTCCAGGCCAGGCCGAGACACATCTCATCCGAGGAGCCGTCGCCCCAGGTCACGAAGTGGGACGGCGCCTTGCGCAGGATGGGCAGCTCCTGGGCGAGGGTCGGGTCGTAGGTACAGGTGACCTGTAGCTTCTCACCGGCAGAGACCGGCACCGGAGTCTTCAGGTTGTAGGCCTTCTGGTAATGGAAGTTGTAGTCGGGCACCACCGCCCCGACCAGGAGCGCCACGCGAGGGATCCGCACGGAACCACGCTAGCCCAGGGGATCGCTCCCGGCCCGGTGCCCGGGTGGGGATCGGCCCGACGGTCAGTGACGCACGAGCCGGAGGATCTTGGCCCCCGTCGGACGCGGGTCGCAGGACTCGGTCTCCGGACCCATCGAGCCGATGACCGATTCGGCGATATCCCCCGGCCGGCACCCGGCGCAGGCGGCGGCCCGTTCGATCAGGCCGCCCAGGTACCTGGTGAGGGTGAGCACGTCGCGGCGGTCCGAGAGGCCGAGAAGGGGCAGGGGCTCGGTCTCAGGGTCGAGGTTCCCGGCCGCCAGGAGGGGCCTCCGCAACCGGATCATGGCGGACCGGACGGACTCCAGATCTGCGCCCGAGCGGCGCATCCAGACGGAAATCCCCAGCTCGAGGGTAATTTCGGAGCCCGGGGGCTCACCCGAGCCGAGCTCCACGATGCCCCGCAGGATCTCCGGCACGAGCTGCGGGTGATCAGGCCGCAGATTGTGTCTTGAGGTCGAGGCTCGCACGGTCGTATTCTCTCGGGGGGGTGTGACAGGGTGGCGGACCCCATCTGAACTGGACAAAGGAGCCTTCATGGCACGGACGATCTGGAAGGGCTCCCTCAGCTTCGGGCTGGTCACCCTCCCGGTGGGCCTCTACCCGGCGACCCAGGACAAGGCCATCCACTTCAACCAGCTCGAATCGGGGACCTCGGACCGGATCCGGTACAAGAAGGTCAACGAGCGGACCGGACA
This sequence comes from uncultured Acidimicrobiaceae bacterium, assembly GCA_963769775.1. Taxonomy (GTDB): domain Bacteria; phylum Actinomycetota; class Acidimicrobiia; order Acidimicrobiales; family RAAP-2; genus Bog-756. Next base: position 610,182 of record CAVYNC010000003.1, read on the forward strand.
GGAGGTCGAGTCGGGCAAGATCGTCAAGGGCTTCGACCTCGGCGGTGGCGAGTACGTCGTCCTCACCGACGAGGAGCTGGGTGCGGCCGAGCCCGAGAAGTCCCGGCTCGTCGACATCACCGACTTCGTGGACCTCGGAACGATCGACCCGATCTACTTCCGCACGACCTACTACCTGGCCCCGGAGGGCGAGGCGGGAGCCAAGGCCTACGCGCTCCTGCGCCAGGTCATGCGCGAATCGAACAAGGTGGCCATCGGCACGCTGGTCATGCGCAACAAGGAGTACCCGGTCGCCATCCGGCCGGACGACGAGGTGCTCATGCTGGAGACCATGTACTTCGCGGACGAGATCCGTGATCCGGCGAAGGAGCTGCCCGACCTCCCCGACGCGAGCGAGCTGTCCGAGCGCGAGATCTCGATGGCGACGCTCCTCGTCGAATCCATGGAGGCGACCTGGGACCCCGACCGGTACCACGACACACACCGGGCGAAGGTCGAGGAGCTGGTGGAGGCCAAACGCCAGGGGAACGAGATCGTGGTCAATTCACCCGAGCCGGCACCGACCAAGGTCGTCGACCTGATGGAGGTGCTCAGCGCGAGCATCGAATCGGTCAAAGCCGGCGGCAAGGCGGAAAAGGCGGCGGACACGGCGAACACCGGCACTGGGTCCTCCACGACCGCGCGCACGACCCGGGCCAAACGGGCCGGAACGGCCGGCAAGACGGCGGCGGCCAAGGCCCCCCGCAAGATCGCGAGCAAACCCGCCGACAAGCCGGCCCCGAAGCCGGCGAGCCGGCGAAAGGCCTCCTGACCCGCTCGCTGAGGCCACTGCACAAGCTCGACCGGTGAAGACGCCACGGCCTGCACCCTGATCGCCACGCTGGGATCTGGACAGCGTCGCACACACGAGGCACCATTCCTGGGTGATCGTTCTCCACGCCGCTTGGGTGGCGTCTGCCGACCACCTCGCGCTTGTGGGCGGAGGACGGTCGTCGGTCTCGAACGGCTCCAGCCCGACGGGGGCGCCCGGCCCGGCGCCCCCGTCCGGTATCTCACCCCTTCGCCCTCGACACCGACGGCATCCGACTGGTCGTCAACGAACTCGTCGGGTTGTCGATCGAAGAGCTGCAGGGATCGGGCGAGATGGACCTCGTGCTCCGGCTGCCCGATGCGAGAGGAGGGCCAGTCGGCTCCCCGTGGCTCGAGGACCAGCCCGCAGACCCGTCGCCGGAATCGACGACCTCACCCGAGTTGTCCGTGTGGACGGTTCCGGGCCTGATGGTCGAGTGGACGGATGCCTCGGACGTCCTCTCCACGTTGATGGCCGTGGCCGGCGACGCGGTCGGGATGTCGACCACCGACGAGTTCGGCATCGCGCTAGCCGCTGACTTCCGGTTCGCCGCCCGGACAGCAGAGATGGCTCTGGAGTTGACCACCCGGGGACGGGTCCTTCCGTCACTCGAACTCACTGCCGACGGATGGCGGGCCCGGTGGCGTCCGCTCATCGACAGTGCCGACCGTCGTCGGATCGAGGGAATGGTGTGGGCGCTCCCGGAGTGTTCCTGGCCGGGGGCGCGCCCGCCGGGGGACTGGAGGATCTCGCTCGCGGCGAACCGGAGCCGGCGGCACCTCGCGATGCCCTCCGTTCCCTCATGTGGGGCTTTACGGACGCGCTGGCCCGCCGCTTCGCCCCCGACCGTCCATCAGCCGACCGACGGCGCCGTCCGGGGACGACGGGCCCGGTCGACACGTGGCTGGCTGCACTGATCTCGCCCGACGGATCCGTGGATGGTGATGACGACGAACTGGCCGTGCTCGCCCGAAAACTGGACGCCTGGCAGGCGACGGCAACCACGCAGCGCCGAGCCGGTGCGGACATGCTTCCGGATCATCCCCCCTGCCGGGGATGACGAGGACCTCCCGGGAGGAACGGACGACGTCGTCGAGCGGAGCAAGCGCCGTCGTCCGAAGGGCAGGCCGGAACGCATCGACGAATGGCGGATCGAGTTCGCTCTGCAGGCGGTGGACGACCCGAGCCTGCTCGTATCCGCTGCCACCGTATGGGCCGATGGTCCCGAGCTCACCGCGCTGGAGCGCCATGTGGCGCACCCGGACGAACAGCTGCTCCGTGGTCTCGGCCGGGCCGCCCGGCTCGTACCCTCCCTCGGCCCGGTGCTGACCGAGATGGCCCCGTCAGGACAGACGACCGACGCCACCGGCATCCTCGCTTTTCTCCGTGACGGGGCTCCGGTCCTGGAGGAGGCCGGATTCGGCGTCTTGGCGCCACCCTGGTGGCGTTCCTCGAAGGCTCGACTTTCACTCCGGCTCAGAGCCAAGACCGGCTCGAAGGTCGCCGCTTCGACGGGCACCATCGGGCTCGAGGGGCTCTGTGACATCCGGTGGGAGGCGGTGCTCGGTGACGACAGGCTCGGGCTCGCCGAGCTTCGTCAATTTGGCGCGCCTCAAACAACCACTCGTCCGGCTGCGCGGTCAGTGGGTGGAACTGCACGAAGAGGATCTCGCCGCCGCGATCACCGCAGTCGGAAAGAAAGGAGCGGCGGCGGATCAGATGTCGGCCGGGCAGGTTCTGCGTACGGCGCTCGGCCTCGAGCAGGCCACGGGTGACCTGCCGGTGACCGCAGTCGACGCGGACGGGTGGCTCGGGGACCTTCTCGCAGGCGCCGACGACCGACAGCTCCGCTCGATTCCGACGCCGAACGGCTTCGCCGGGGAGTTGCGCCCGTACCAGGAGCGCGGCCTCGGCTGGCTCGCCTTTCTGGGCGATCTCGGCCTCGGGGCGTGCCTCGCAGACGACATGGGGCTCGGGAAGACGGCCCAGCTCCTCGCACTGTTGGTCCACGAGCGCAGCCGCGACGTCGAAGCACCGACGCGGCGTGGGACCGCCGCCGGTTCGAAGAGGCGGAGCCCGGTGCCTCCACTGGGACCGACATTGGTTCTGTGCCCGATGTCACTGGTTGGCAACTGGCAACGCGAGGCCACCCGGTTCGCCCCGAAACTGTCGGTCTACGTCCACCACGGCTCGGACCGGCTCGATGGAAAATCCTTCATCCGCCATGCCGGCGGGACGGACCTGGTGCTGTCCACCTACGGGTTGGCCACTCGTGACCAGCCACTGCTGGCGAAGGTGCCGTGGCGGCGGGTGGTCCTCGACGAGGCGCAGCAGATCAAGAACAGTGCAGCCCGCACCACCCAGAGCGTCCGCGCGATCCCGGCTGGGCGGCGGATCGCCATGACCGGAACGCCGGTGGAGAACCGCCTGTCCGAGCTCTGGTCGATCATGCAGTTCCTCAATCCGGGCATGCTGGGTTCCGAGAAGGCCTTCCGCGAGCGGTTCACCCTGCCCATCGAGCGCGACGGCGATGACGCGGCCGCAGCCCGTCTCCGGCAGATCACCGGCCCGTTCGTACTCCGCCGCCTGAAGACCGACCGATCGATCATCGCCGATCTACCCGACAAGCTCGAGATGAAGGAGTTCTGCAATCTGACTCGCGAACAGGCCACGCTCTACCAGGCGGTCGTCGACGACATGCTCGCCCGCATCGACGAAGCCGAGGGAATCGAACGCCGTGGGCTGGTTCTCGCCACCATGATGAAGTTGAAGCAGGTGTGCAATCACCCGGCGCAGTTCCTCGCCGACGGTTCCGCGATCGCGGGTCGGTCGGGCAAGGTGTTACGCCTGGTCGAGGTGCTCGAGGAGGCGGTGGCCGAAGGGGACCGTACCCTGGTCTTCACCCAGTTCACACAAATGGGGGACATGTTGGAGCGCCACCTGGGGAATCGGCTGGGCTGTGACGTGCTGTGGCTCCACGGTGGGGTGTCGAAGAAGACACGCGACGCGATGGTCGAGCGGTTCCAAGGAGGAGAGGGGGCACCGGTGTTCCTGCTGTCGCTGAAGGCCGGCGGCACCGGCCTGAACCTCACGGCGGCGACCAACGTCGTGCACTTCGACCGGTGGTGGAATCCGGCAGTGGAGGACCAGGCGACGGATCGAGCCTTCCGGATCGGCCAGAGACGCAATGTGCAGGTGAGGAAGTTCGTCTGCGGGGGAACCCTCGAGGAGCGGATCGACACCATGATCGAGGCGAAGCGCGCCCTGGCCGACCGCATAGTGGGTTCCGGTGAGGGTTGGATCACCGAACTGTCCACCGACCAACTCCGAGAAGTCGTCGCCCTGTCCGCCGACGCGGTGGGGGAGGACTGATGCGTCCGCGCCGCCCGACTCCCCGTCGTTCCGTGGGCCGGTCCGAGCCACCCGCCGACAAGTGGTGGCCACCTCCTTCCGCTCCGATCACCGTCGAGGGCGGTCTGCAGGCCCGTAGCCGACGGGGACGTATCGGCGACACCTGGTGGTCGCAGCGCTTCATCACTGTGCTCGAGACCTTCGGTATCGGCAGCCGTCTGCAGCGCGGCAAGCGGTATGCACGCATCGGTCAGGTGCTCGCAATGGAAGTCACTGCCGGCCAGGTGAAGGCCTCAGTGCAAGGGTCGCGTGCCAAGCCCTACCGGGTCTTCATCGAGACGGATGTACTGACCGCGTCGGAATGGGGGGCGGTCGAGTCGGTCATGGCCTCGAGTGCGGTGTTCGCGGCAAGGCTCCTGGCGGATGAGATGCCCGAGGAAATCGAGGAGGCGTTTGCCGACGCTTCGGTCTCCCTTTTCCCGACTTCGGAAAACGAACTCGATTCGGCCTGCTCGTGCCCGGACTGGGAGAACCCGTGCAAGCACATCGCCGCGGTCTACTACCTGCTGGCGGAGTCGTTCGACGTCGACCCGTTCCTTATCTTCGCCTGGCGTGGAAGGCCGAAGGAGAATCTGCTCACGGGCTTGCGAGCACGCCGGCAGGGGCAAGACCCCGGGCACGACGACCCTGGATCGGCTGCATTGGCGGGACCGACCGACACCGGATTGTTCGGGTGGCCGGCCGGGGATCGTGACGGCACCGTGGCAGAGCGGGCGGCGGACTCGATGTCGCTGTGGGGGGTTGACGGCGATGTGGCGGCCATCGAGACACGGCCCCGCCTGGCCGTCGCCCCCGACCTCGTCCTCCGGCAACTCGACCCGGCACCCCTCGCCGCCGACGGGGTTCGGATCACCGGGGAGCTCCGCGTCTTCTACGAGGCGATTACGTCCGGCGCTGCGGCAATGGCTCTCGGCGAGGGGTCGGAGCCTCGCCAGCCGTCCGGTTGAGCGCGTCGCGCCTGGTCGGAGGAGGTGATGACCGCCCTCGCCTCTGGAACCTGGCCGACGGAAGAATCCGAGTCCTCGGTGTCCATCATTCCGAGGACCGGCGACGATCGTCAGACGGACCCGAAGAGGTCCCCGAGGGCGTCGACCCGCTCGAGCACGTCGGGGGCGGTGAAGGTGAGCAGCGCCGCCGAGCGCTCCTCGGCACAGGCGCGGACCTCCGCCAGGGTGACCGGCGTCGAGACCGTGGGCTCCGGGCGGGCCCGGAGCGAATAGGCGGCCACCGTCGTCTTGGCCGGGTGGTTCTGGCTCCAGTCGACGAGCACCTTGCCGCCGCGCAGCTGCTTGCGCATGTTGGACACCACCAGCTCGGGCCGCTCGCGCTCGAGGCGGACCGCGAGGCCCTGCGCGTCCTCCCGCACCTTGTCCCAGGTCGGTCGACCGCCGAGGGGCGCGTAGAGCTGCAGGCCCTTCGACCCGCTGGTCTTCGGGAACACCTCCGAGCCCCGGTCCTCGAGGATCTCGGCAATGAGGAGGGCCACCGTGCAGCACTCGACGACCGACGCCCCCTCACCGGGGTCGAGGTCGAACACCATGTGATCGGGGGGACCCGGCAGGGAGCGCCGTCTGCCGGCATGCCAGAGCGGGACATGGAACTCGATGGTCCCGAGGTTGGCCACCCAGATGAGGCTAGGGAGATCGCAGACCACCGCGTAGTCGGACCCCTCACCCGCCGCACCGGTCGGCACGCTGACCTGGGGAAGCCAGGAGGGTGCGTAGGACGGCGGGTGCTTCCCGAAGAACGACGACCCGTCGACTCCGTCCGGGTAGCGCTTCATGGTCAGCGGTCGGTCGCAGAGGTGCCCGAGCATGACCGGGGCGATCCGCGCGTAGTAGTCGAGCATCTGGCCCTTGGTGAAGCCGCTGTTCGGGTAGAAGACCTTTTCGAGATTGGAGAGGGTCACCTCCCGGCCGTCGATGGTGGTCTTGACCGAGGACGCGCTACTCACGGCGCACCTCCGCGGCGGACTTGTCGGTTCTGAGCCCCCGCCAGACCGGGTGCCGCAGGCGGCCGTCGGGCGTCCACTCCGTGAACCGGACCTCACCGACCGTCGACGGGCGGACCCAGTGGGCGCCCTTCCCCACCGGTGCGGGAAGGGGCTCGGAGAAGGGGCTGGTCGACCTGGCGATCCTCGCGAGCTTCCCGAGGAGCGCCGTCCGCGCCGCGCCGGTGAACCCGGTCCCCACCTTCCCGACGTAGGTCAGACTGGCCGGTGACCCCTCGGCGGGGATCCCGAGCAGCAGGGCGCCGAAGGTGTCCGCCCGGTCCCCCTGGCCGTCGCTCCAGCCGCCGATGACCACCTCCTGGGTCCGCTGGTGCTTGACCTTGACCCAGTCCGGGCTGCGCACACCGGGCCGGTAGGGGCTCGAGCGTCGCTTGGCCACGACACCCTCCATCCCGAGCTCCACGGCCGTCGAGAGGACCGCGTCACCCGGCTCATCGGTGAACGACGGGGTCACTCCCCAGCTCGGACCCGAGATCCCGAGCCGTTCGAGCCCGTTGCGCCGTTCGTCGTAGGGGAGCCCGACGAGCGATCGCCCGTCGAGGTGGAGAAGGTCGAAGGCAATGAAGCTCGCCGGGTCTCGGTCGGCGGCGCGGGCCACATCCCTCGACTTCTCCAAGTGCATCCGGTGCTGCAGGCGCGAGAACGACGGACGTCCGTCCTCGGAGAGGACCACTATCTCCCCGTCGAGAACCATCTGGTTCGAGCCGAGGGCCGCGGCGAGCTCGCGCAGCTCGGGGAAGGAGGCGGTCACGTCGTTGCCGTTGCGGCTCACCGCGCGGGGGCGACCGCCGTCGATCCAGACCAGCACCCGGATGCCGTCCCACTTGAATTCGAAGGCCCAGTCGCCGCGGGTGGTCGGGAGCGCGTCCGCCGGTACCGCCAGCATGGGGGAGAGGGCGCGCGGGAGCGGCTCGAAGCCTTCTGCGGGAGGGTCCATCCGGTGGATCATCCAGTTCTTGCCGTGCGTGGCGAACAGGACGTAGCGACCCTCCACCCGCGTGCCGTGGAGGACCACGATGACCTCGTCCTCGCGCCACTTCTCGCACTCGTAGGTTCCCCGGTCCCAGATCGAGACGGCACCCGCGCCGTACTCCCCCGAGGGGATCTCTCCGCTGAACGACCCGTACTCGAGCGGGTGGTCCTCGACGTGGACGGCCAGATGGTTGTCGCTGGGGGTGAGCGGCACCCCTTTCGGGAGCGCCCAGGACGCGAGGACCCCGTCGCGCTCGAGGCGGAAGTCCCAGTGCAGGCTCGAGGCGTGGTGCTCCTGCACGACGAAGACCGGTGACGCCTGCTTGGTCCTGCCCGATGTGGCCTTCCGGGAACCGGTCTGTCCCGCCGGCATCGGCTCCGGGGTGCGGCCCGGGTCGCGCTTTCGGCGGTACTCGGCCAGCGGACGCTCGGGCACGCCCAGAGCTTTGCCCAGATCAGCGGTGGACGCCCAGCCGCGGCGTCGTGATCAGGTCCGCGAGACTCCGGCCCGCACGATCCCGTCGATCTGACCGAGCGCAGCCGCGATTCCCTCCTCGAAGCCCATGGCCAGGATCTTCTCCATGTCGGCCACCGAGGGGAAGCTCGTCTCGATGGTCATTCGGGTGCCACCCGGCTGCCCATGCAGGTCGACCCGCATGCGCATCACCGGCTGGCCCAGATCCGGCATACCGTTCTTGCCGGCGAAGCCGTTCTCGAGCTCGAGATGGTTGGGCGGGTCGACCGAGAGCACCCGCCACCATCCATGCGGCCGGTCACCGTCGGGGCCGCTCATGAAGTAGGTCACGGTGCCGCCCGGGGTGAGGTCGTGGTCGACGAAGGTCGCCGGGTACGTCGGTGGACCCCACCAGCGCTCGAGCTGACGGGGGTCCTCCCAGAGCTGCCAGGTCCGGTCGACCGGGGCGTCCACCTCGACGGTGATGGTCATGGTCAGCGATTCGGCATCCTTCTCGACGTTGGTCACGGTCACGGCATATCTCCTTGTTCGGCTTGCTGGTCGAGGACGTCGGTGAAGCGGTCGATGCGGCCCCGCCACTCCAGTTCGAGCTGGTCGAGCAGGAGACGGGCGCTGCGGAGGGTGGCAAGGTCGGTCCGGACGAGCTGCTCGCGCCCGTGCCGTTGCTTGGTGACGAGGCCGGCGCGATCGAGGACGGCGACGTGCTTCTGCACGGCGGGGAGACTCATCTCGTAGGAGCGGGCGAGTGCCGAGACGGAGAGCTCACCGTCGAGGGACCGCCGGAGGATGTCCCGGCGGGTCCGGTCGGCGAGCGCGCCGAACACCCGGTCGGCGTGCTCCTCGGTTGTGGCCGAAACAGCCACACGATCTACAACCATATAGTTGTAGATTAGGGGAGCGGTCCCCTCCGCGCAACCCCTTAGCCGCACCGCCGGGACGTTGATGTCACGTTTGGAGCTCCCGCGGTGCCTATTTGGGAGTATGAGCTACGTGGAAGCCGAGCCACACGGGGGCTCCGCCGGCAGTGAGGGATTCGAAGCCTTCTTCCGGCGGATGTACCCGCAGCTGGTGCGCATTGCCTACCGGGTGCTGGGCGACCGGGAGGCGGCGAGCGATGTTGCCCAGGACGTCATGCTCGCCGCGTACGCCCGCTACCCGGAGGACCTCAGCAACCCAGCCGCCTGGGTCCGGTCGGCGGCCGTGCACGGTGCGCTCAACCATGCGCGTGGTCATCGCCGGCGCGATCGCCGTGAAGCCAGGCAGCCGTCGCAGCAGTCGGTTCCGCAACCGGAGGAGCAGGCGCTCCAGGCTGACGAGCGTCGCAGTGTCCGGGAAGCGCTCTCCCGGCTGACCAAGGAGAAGGCGACCATCCTCGTCCTCCGCCACAGCGGCCTCTCCTACCTCGAGGTCGCCGAGGCGATGGGGATCAGCCCCGCCAGCGTGGGCACCACGCTGCGGCGGGCGGAGGAACAGTTCCGGAAGGAGGTAACACCATGACCCATGCCACGACCGCAGAGCTCCGCCGGATGGTGGACGATCCCTGGGCGGTCCGCGAGTCATCGCGGTCCCACGCCCGTTCCTGTGAGCGCTGCACCCGCCGCCGCCAGCGCATGGAGGCGGACGCGGCTGCGGTCGCCGCCCGGCTGCCCGACCTCGAAGAGGACGCGATCGGGAGCGACCTGGCCTGGGCCAGGCTCAAGCGCGACCTCGACTCCGGCCGGCCGGCCCACGCCGGGCCGGTTCGGCGGCGGCGCCCGAGCCGCCGGGCGCTGACCATCGGAGCGGTCGGGATCGCGGCCCTCGGTGCGACCTCGGCGGCGGCTGCGGAGGTGGTCACCGTGCTCTCACCCACCCAGGTGGCCCCGATCCAACTCGGCCAGTCTGACCTGTCCGCGCTGCTGCAGGCCCTGCCCACCGCGACCCTCACCCAGACCAGCACAGGCCCGAGCTACCAGGTGGGCAGCCTCGCCCAGGCGGAGGCGGACACCGGGCTCACGGTCGCCCTGCCCACCCGGCTCCCGAACGGGGTCTCGGGGTCCCCGTCCATCTCGGTGGAACCGGCGGCGGACCTCACGCTCGGCTTTGGGCGGGGCACGACCGGCCCGAGCGTGGGCCACGGCAGCGTGCCGGCATGGCTGGTCGGCACCACCCTCCGGATCGACGCGGGCCCCGCCGTACTGGTCACCTACCACGGCGGGACGGGCTCGGCAGACCTGCCTGCGCTGGCCGTGGGCGCTGCCAAGGCGCCGGTGCTCACCGCGACGGGAGCGACCCCGCAGAGCATCGAGGACTACGTCCTCTCCCAGCCGGGGGTCTCCCCGGCGCTCGCGGCCGAGGTCCGCGTCCTCGGAGCGCCCGGTGCCGTCCTGCCGGTCCCGATCCCCTCGGGGGCGAGCGTCTCCGACGCCGTGGTGGGTGGCGCTGCGGCCGTGGTCCTCGCGGATCCGTCGGGGTTCGCGTCGGGCGTGATCTGGGAACACGGCGGAACCGTCCGGGCCGTGGGCGGGCTGGTCTCGACGGCGGAGGCACTGCAGGTGGCCGATGAGCTCGGTTGAGGTGGCTCCGGCACCAGTCGCCCCGGTCGAGGGAAGGGCACCGGCGATCTACGCGCGGGGGCTCACCAAGGTCTACGCCGGCGGCACCACCGCGCTGGCCGGGCTCGACCTCGAGGTCGGCCAGGGCGAGGTGTTCGGCTTCCTCGGCCCCAACGGCGCCGGCAAGACCACCGCGGTCAAGCTGCTCCTCGGGCTCGTGCGCCCGACCTCGGGTGAGGCGCTCGTGCTCGGCGCGCCGATCGGGGAGGTCGAGGTGCGCCGCCGGATCGGCTACCTGCCCGAGACCTTCCGCTACCAGCCGTGGCTCAGCGCGACCGAGGTGCTCACCTACCACTGCGACCTGCTCCGGCTCCCGCGCGAGGGCCGCGACCCGCGATTGCGGCGGCTGCTGACCCGGGTCGGACTCGCCGACCGGGCGGGCGACCGTGTCGGGCGGTTCTCCAAGGGCATGCAGCAGCGGCTCGGCCTGGCCGTCGCGATGGTCGGCGATCCCGAGCTCGTCTTCCTCGACGAGCCGACGTCCGCGCTCGACCCGGTCGGGCGGCACGAGGTCCGCGAGCTCATCCGCGAGATGCGGGGGGAAGGTGTCACCGTCTTCCTCAACACCCATCTGCTCGACGAGGCCCAGCAGGTCTGCGAGCGGGTCGCGGTCATCGACCACGGCAGGACCCTCGCGATCGGCACGCTGACCGAGCTCCTGGCTGTCCAGCACAAGATCAGGATCTCGGTGAGCGGCCTCGGCCCCTCCGGCTGGGCCGCGGTCGACCGCTTCGGCCCGTGGGTACAGTGCGACGACGGCTGGGCCGAGACGACGGGTGCCGCACCCGAGGATGTTCCGCGGCTGGTGGCGGCGCTCGTGGCGAGCGGCGGACAGGTCCATGCGGTGGTACCCACCAGGCTCAACCTCGAGGAACGCTTCCTCCAGATCCTGGAGGCGTCGAGATGAGCGTCGTCTCGGTCGTCGCCCGCCTCACGATCCTGGAAGCGTCGCGGCGCCGCCTCCTGCTCGCCCTCGCCGGCATCTCGCTGGTCATGGTCGGGCTCAGCGCCTGGGGCTTCTCCCGGTTGAGCCACCGCGCCGGCTTCCTTCCGAGCGGCGAAGGCCGGCTCGCGACCGCCACCGCGCTCATCCTCTTCATGTTCATGTTCAGCTTCGTGATCAGCCTGAGCGCGGTCGTGATCGCCTCGCCTTCGATCTCCGGTGAGATCGAATCGGGGGTCGCGCAGGCCGTACTCGTGCGACCGGTGCGGCGTTGGCAGATCCTCTGCGGGAAGTGGTTGGGCATGGCGGGTGTCGTCGCCGCCTACGCAGTCATGGTCGGCTCGCTCGAGGTCCTCGTGGTCTGGGCGGTGAGCGGGTACACCCCGCCCGGTCCGGTGGCGGCGATCGCCTACATGGTGTTCGAGGGCATCCTCGTCCTGACCCTCACCCTCGCGCTGAGCACCGTCCTCGCCCCCATGACAGCGGGGGCGGTCGCGGTGGCCCTGTTCGGGGCCTCATGGCTGGCGGGCGTGGTCGGCACCCTCGGGGCCGCCTTCAACATCCACTCGCTGCAGACGGCCGGGCGGGTCGCGAAGGTCGTGTTGCCGACCGACGGCCTCTGGCACGCGGCCGTCTGGTATCTGGAGCCTGCGAGCGTGCTGGCCCGGTCGCTGGCCGACAACGGAGGTCGGGCGGTCAACCCGTTCGCGTCGAGCAGTGGGCCGCCGATCCTCTACATCCTCTGGGCGGCCCTGTGGACCCTGCTCGTCCTCGGCGTGGCGGTGCGGATCTTCTCACGGACCGAGCCGTAGGCGCAGTGACCCTCGCACCAGCCCGTGTGACGGTGCACCGATTGGATGCGGGTCGGCTGGGAGGTCAGGACTGGCAACAGGTGGATGCGGGCGGGCGCGACGTGCGCCGCGGGGGTTGGGTCGTTGAAGTAGCCGTGGGTGACCACCGGGATGAAGCCACCCACGACGACAAGGCCCACGACTACTGCGATGACGTCGAGTCTGGTTCGAATGCTGGTCATGGTGACCTCAGACGGGTGGCCGCAGGGGTCCCGCTCGGTGATCCCACGCGCCGGTCCGACGACCCGTGGAACCACGGAACGACCGACCCCCACGCCGCCGGCTTGGCCGCCCACAATGCCACGGCCGTCCCCGACGATCTCGGTCCTTCCACGTGGAGCTACGCCCGGGACGGCGACGAGATCGCCGCCGACCACAGGGGGCTTCGGGGGTTGTTCACATCTGCATTTCTACGTATACGCCGTTACTCGATCTCGTGCTTGGTCGTTCAGTCAGTGCATATTTTGATGACGCTCAGGCGGAACGCGGAACCCAACTAGCCCGGACCGAGCCGGAGCAGCGCCGCACGGCCGACCCGCTCGATGTCCTCTGGGTCGGCGGGTTCAGGAGCATGGTCTGTCGAATGGCTTGGGCTGTGCGGGTGCTCCCGCAACAAACTCGATGTCGATCCTCTTGACGCACCAATGACCGAGGCAGGCCGTAGGGAGCGTGTGGCAGTTCGGCGACGATGAGGTCGAACTCGTCGTCGGGAAGATCTCCTGGGTCGAGATCGACGGCCCGGGCTGACCCAACGTCGATGCAGTCGACCGGTACGGCCAGGGCCCTCAGGGACCCGGCCACCTCCTCGGCGGGATTATTCGTGCTTCGTGCGGGCACGAAGGCCGGGACGGCGACCTCGCCGGTGGGAGGGACCACGGGCCACCCTGCACCCATGAGTAACCGAGAGTTACGCCCGGCGACCCAGGAAGTAGAGAAACTGGGTCTGGGTGTCCGCGCCGACAGGAGCCTCGAGCTTCGGACCGAAGACCCCGGGCTGACGGATCTGGTCGTCCATCGGCTTCATCACCTCGTAGGCACGCTCGACGCTTGCCTCGTCGAGGCGCTCGTCCCCGCCGACGGCGCGGGCGAGGTCCCACGTGTGGACGAGCAGGTCCATGCAGACAAAGCTACCGAGCATCTGTTCGAAGGGCATCTCGCCCATCGGGCCTTCCACAAGGGTGCCCATGGCCGCGGGATCACCGGCGATCTGCAGCACGGTCCCCCAGGCGGTGTGCCACGCAGCTGCGGGATCCTCGTCGTCGGCCATCGGCCGGGTCTCGCCCCCCCGGATCTTCGTCGCGAGCCAGCGATGGTTGCCGACGACATGGCCCATCACCCCCCTCGCGCTCCATTCCGCACACGGCGACGAGACATCCCAGCCGTCCGCAGGCGCTGCCGCGACCCTGGCGTCGAAGCCGGAGGCGATCAGGCGGTATCGGTCGACTGCATCGCTCATGGACGTCACTCTAGAGTCGGAGTGCTCGAGCCGCCAACGGCACCGTCACCGCGCCAGACGGCTCAGGGTCGGCAGCCAGGAGCCAAGTGGCGATGCGGGCACGCCGGGGTCCTTGGCCTGTTCGTCGGCCTGACGGAGACGCACCGCGCCCTCGAAGTGGGGGCTCCGCGAGAAGGCAGCCGCCTCCGCGCTGCCCATGGTCTCCCCCTGCCCGGCGAGGGTCCGTCGGCTGCCCGCGGAGAGGCGGCTGCGGTAGGCCGGATCGACCGTCACCAGGTAGCGCTTGGCCGGCACGTGGCCTTCGATGAGGGCGGCCACCCGCTCGCCCAGCACTGGGCGGATCGCATCGGCTCCGACCGTCCCGTGGACGTCCGCGCACCCGGGGGCGAGGACATGACCCACGTCGTGGAGGAGACCCGCCACCTGCAGTTCGGGGTCACCCGGGTCGGAGGCTGCGAGCAGGTCTGCGCACTGGAGCCCGTGGTGCAGGATGGACAGCTCGGCGATCTCCTCGTTGGGCTCCTCCACCGATGCAGCCGCCACCAACAACGACACGAGGAACGCAACGGTCGGCCGTTCCCGCCGGTTGGTGGTCATCTCAGAACGGGGTCGGGATGTGGCGAAGCGGCAGGCTCGGCTCGACGTAGCCGTCCGGGCGCTCACGCTCGGGCAGGTTCACGTCCTCGATCTCGAGTGGGTCGTAGGGGATCTGGCTCAGCAGGTGGGTGATGATGTTGAGCCGACCCCGTTGCTTGTCGTCGGTGTTGGCGACGAACCACGGAGCCCAGGCCGTGTCGGTGGCGGCGAACATGGCGTCCCGGGCCCGCGAGTAGTCGTACCACCGGCTGTAGGACTTGAGGTCCATGTCCGAGAGCTTCCAGATCTTGCGCGGGTCGTGGATGCGGCCCTCGAGGCGCCTGGTCTGTTCCTCCTCGCTCACCTCGAGCCAGTACTTGAGCAGGATGATGCCGGAATCGACCATGGCCTTTTCGACCTGCGGGAGCTGATCGAGGAACTTGTCGGTCTGTTCCGGGGTGCAGAAGCCCATGACCAGCTCAACGCCCGCCCGGTTGTACCAGGAGCGGTCGAAGATCACGACCTCGCCGGCGGCGGGGAGGTGGGGGATGTAGCGCTGGATGTACATCTGCGACTTCTCGCGGTCGTCCGGAGCGGGCAGCGCGACCACCCGGAACACCCGGGGGCTGACCCGTTCGGTGATCCGCTTGATGGTCCCCCCCTTCCCCGCCGTGTCGCGACCCTCGAACACGACGCAGATCTTCGCGCCGGTGCGCTTGACCCATTCCTGCATGGCGACGAGCTCGCCGTGCAGCCTGCGCATCTCGGCCTCGTACTCCTTCCGCTTCATCGGTCCCCCCGGGACAGCCCCGGTCGCTGCCGAGCCCGGACGCGTGCTCGACCCTCCGGTCTCACGCCGAATGACCGGTCTGGCTCTTCGACTTGTCTGTGTGCTTCGCCATCACGACACCTCCGATCCCGAAGCACGGACGAAAGGACAGTGGCGGGACGGCGGGCCCGGGCGATCGCCTTGCCCGCCTCCCAGAGGGCGAGGAGGGCGACGGCCGTGAGCAGCGAGAGGCCCCATTGCCTGGCGGTGAGCTGCGCGGTGCCGAGCAGCCGCCTCATGAAGTCCGCCTGCGTGATGAGGAAGGCGCCGGCGAACTCGGCCAGGGCGATGAGGTTGAGGCGGGGACTGTTGAAGGTCTCCGGGGTGAGGACCGATTCGGTCTCGCTCCGGGCCTCGAAGGCAGCAACCACCAGCATGAGCGAGAAGGCCACCAGTCCCATCGACTGGCCGGTCAGCACGCTGCCGTAGTGGTTCCTCCCGAGGGCGATCATCCCCAGGTTGGCGGCCGCGACGAAGAGCCCGGCCAGCCCGCAGGTGACCATGACGCCGGTGGTGAGGATCGAATCGCCGCGGGGCCGGGGTCGGCGTCTCATGAGGCCAGGCGACTGCTGGTCGAACCCGAGGGCGACGCCGAAGGGGGCATTGACCAGGAAGTTGATCCACAGGATCTGCACCGGGGTGAAGGGCTGGCCCCCGGCGATATTGAGCAGCGTCGCCCCGAGGAAGGTGAGCACGAAGGCGACGAGCTCCAGCAGGACGAAGCGGATGTACTTGTTGAGGTTGTCGTAGAGCTTGCGACCCTGTTCGACCGCGTAGACGATCGTGGCGAAGTTGTCGTCGGAGAGGATCATCCGCCCGGCGCTCTTGGCCACCTCGGTGCCGCTCCCCATGGCGACGCCGATGTCGGCCGCCTTGATGGCGGGCAGCGTCGTTGACGCCGTCACCGGTCATGGCGACCACGTCGCCCTTCTTCTTGAGCGTCTCCGCCAACAGGACCTTGTGCTCGGGGGCGACCCTACCCACCACGCCGATGTCGTCGATCCGCGCCAGGCGCTCCTCCTCCGAGAGCGCAGCGAACTCCGCCCCGAGGATGGACTCGCCGGGGATCTCGAGTTGCTTGGCGATGGCCGCCCCGGTGACCACGTCGTCGCCGGTGACCATCCGCACCCGGATGTGCGCGGCGATGGCGTCGGCAACCGCGACCTTGGACTCGGCTCGTGGTGGGTCGACCATTCCGACCAGGCTGGCCATCTCGAGGTCCTGTACGTAGCCGAGCAGGTCGCCGTCCGGATCGAACGCGGACGCCTCGATGTCGCGGTATGCGCCGGCCATGACCCGGAGTCCTGCCTCGCCCATGCGCTGCACGTGCTCCTGCGCCTTCTGAGACAGCGCGTCGTCCCAGGGGATGCTCCCGCCGTCGGCCAGCGCGGTCGCCGCCCGCTCGAGGACGGCGGGGGCCGCTCCCTTGACGAAACAGCGCACTGTCTCCTTGCCCGAGGCGTCGGTCGCCCGGTTGAAGGTGGCCATGAGCTTGTAGCCCGGGTCGAAGGGCAGGGTGGCCAGCCGGGGCAGGCCTTCGCGGGTGGCGTCGACGAAGACGCCGGCCTTGTGGGCAAGCACCAGGAGGGCGCCTTCGGTCGGGTCACCGACCACCTTGCCGTCGACCAGGGTGGCGTCGCTCGCGACCACGTAGGGGAGGATGACGTCGTCGAGTGTGCCGTTCTTGCCGGCGGGGTGGGTGATCGTGCCGTCGAGGCCGTAGCCGGTCCCGGAGATCGCGTAGCGGTCGGTCGCGCTCACCACCTCGACCGCGGTCATCTGGTTCATGGTCAAGGTGCCGGTCTTGTCCGAGTTGATGGCCGAGGTGAACCCGAGGGTCTCCACCGACGGCAGGTCCTTCACGATGGCCTTCTCCTTGGCGAGCTCGACGCTGCCGAGTGACAGAACGACCTGGACGACCATGGGGAGCGCGAGGGGGATGGCGGCGATGGCCAGGGCCACGGCGGTATCGAACAGGGTCTTCCACGGTTGTCCCCGGTAGGCGCCGAGGGCGAACATCACGAGCATGGTGAAGCCGGCTGCGCTCACGATCCACAGGGTCAGCGCGTTCATCTGCTTGGTGAGAGGTGTCTCCTCGGTCGCGGTCTGGCCGAGCATGTGGGCGATCTTCCCCATCTCGGTGTCGCCGCCGGTGCCGGTCACGACCATGACGGCGCTGCCGTGAGTGACCGGGGTGTGCATGAATGCCATGTTCGCCTGCTCGCCCGGAGCCAGATCGCCGACGCCCAGGGTCGCCGCGTCCTTGTCGGCGGGAACGCTCTCGCCGGTCAGGGCGGACTCGTCGATGGTCAGCGCGCTCGCAGAGATGATCCGGCCGTCGGCCGGCACCTCGTCGCCGGCGGCCATGAGGACGACGTCGCCCACGACCACCTGCTCCGAAGGGATCTCGGACTCACTCCCGCCACGGCGGACGCGGGCGGTCGCCTCCATCATCTCCTGCAGGGCGTTCATCGCACTTTCGGCCTTGCCCTGCTGGCGCAGCCCGCCCACAGCGTTGAAGAGCGAGATGACGAAGAGCGCGATGGCGGTGCCCCACTGGGCGATGACCAGGGAGACAACGGCGGCGCCCACCAGGATGAGCTGCATGTAGCTCGTGTACTGGCCGAGGAGACGGCGCAGCATCGAGGGCGGCTGCTCGACCGGCAGGGCGTTCGGACCGTTCTTCTCCAGGCGTACCGCCGCCTCCGATGCCGACAGTCCGCTCTCGACATCGACCTGCAGCCACGAGGCGACCTGCGAGGCGTCGAGCGCATACCAACGGGTCCGGGTCGCTACCGGTCCTGTCGAAGGATTCGGTTCCACTCCCACAGTTTCCCCCAGACGAGCCCCACGGTCATTGGGACAGTACCAGATTTGGTATCATCAATGGGGTGGACGCCGCCGTGCTGCTACAAGAAGCCCGTCGCCGGAGTGGAATCTCTCGGAGACAGCTTGCCCGGCGCGGACGTACGTCCGCCTCGACCCTGTCCGCCTACGAGTCCGGGGCGTCAATCCCCTCCGTCGCGACGCTGACGCGGCTGCTCCGGGCGGCCGGCTTCGAATCCGACGCCACGCTGAGGCCGGTCCCGGCGACGGACGATCAGGAGCTCGCCCAAAAGATCGAGGCTTTGTTCTCGTTTGTCGATGCCCTTCCCCGTGGCCATCGGGGGCCACTCAGGTATCCCGTTTTCGGAGCCGCGAAGACGGTCAGACGATGAAGCCGATCCTGGACGCGATCGTCGAGCTTCACGATGGGCTCTCTGCGGCAGGGATGCGTCACGCGTTCGGGGGCGCATTCGCTCTCCTGTGGTGCACGGGTGAGCCAAGGACGACGGTCGATATCGATCTGAACATCTTCGCCCACCCGACCGAGACGCGGCGGGTCCTCGACGCGTTGCCGGTCGGGATCGTGGCCACCGATGAAGACGCGTCGAGGCTTACGACTCTTGGCCAATGCAGGTTGATGTTCGAAGGAATCCCCGTCGACATCTTTCTGGACACAACCCGGTTTCACGACGACCTGCATCTTCATGTGGCCGAACATATGCTGGCCAACAGGCGGCTCCCCTTCCTCGGCTGCAATGACCTCGCCGTCTTCAAGGCCTACTTCAACCGCCGGAGGGACTGGGCGGACATCGAGGAGATGCTCCGGGCAGGACAGCTGGATGTCCCATACGTCACCGGGATCCTCGCCGAGTATCTCGGACCTGCTGATGAGCGAGTTCGTCAACTGCACGCCATCCGCGATGAAACCGCCCGTCCATCAGACGCTTAGTCGGGCGAAGCGTGGATCACGTCCGGAACCGATCGCGAAACCACCTATGGGATCGGCGATCGGCGGGAGGCGCCCCGTTCAGGAGGGGAACGACACCTGCGCCGCCTGCGCCAGGAGCGAAGCCCGATCAGCGGAGAGGATGTACCCGGCGGTGATGGCCCGGTCGAGGTCGGCGGTGTAGGCGGTGACGTAGCCGGCCTTCGACCCGTAGAGCGCCACCAGGGTCTGTGGACTGAACGCGACCGTCGACCCGAACAGGCCGCAGAGCTCGCTGCTGCCCTGCGGTGGTGCACCGCTCAACGTCGATACCGGCACCTCCACGGCGGGGGTGCGGACGCCACCCACCACGTTCCCGTGGGCGTCCAGGGCCAGCGAGGGAGGGTCGGTGGACGAAAGGGTGAACGGCCTCGGCGAGGGCGGTTGCGTCCCGTCGTCCACCCAGTGCAGGAAGGCGACGAACGCAGCCTGGGCCACCTCGTGCTGAGGCCCCGAGTTGACCGGGGTGGTGCAGCCGAGGAAGCCGGCGCCCACTCCCAGCTCGTAGGCATCGGCGTGGGAGGTCCCCGCCACCTCCCAGGTTCGGATCCTCGAGGTGTTCGGCTGCTGCGCCGCCGCGTAGCCGAGCTGGATGAGGTCCGTCTGGGTTTCGAGCATGAAGACGGGGACGTCGAGGTCGGTGCGGATCCGCACATCGCCGGCGATCGCCGAGGTGACGTCCTGGCTGTCGAACGGAGCTGCTCCGCCCCCGCGGGAGTGGATGAAGATGCCCTGGTACGCGTGGTCGAGGGGCTGGATGGCGTCGGCATAGGTGGTGAGGTAGAACGCCGACTGGGACTCGCCGATGGCCACCACGTGTGACGGTCGCAGGCCCCCGAGGACCGACGGAGCGGCGGCCCGCAGTGCCTGACCGATCTGGGCGAACATGTCGAGGGAGTACTGGTCGCCGGGGTGATGCAGGCTGCCATACCGGGCCGGCCCCTTCTGCTGCAGCCCGGGGCTCGACCCCGAACCGAGGAGCGCCTTTCCGCCGTTGACGGCGAGCGCCTGCGCGGACACCGCCACATAGGCGGCGCCCGAGTCCATGAGGGCAGGATCGAGGTAGTCCCAGTCGGGGGCGGACTCACCGGCCGACACGTTCATCCACTCCACGACGACGTTCCCGTCGAACTTCGCCGGGTCGTTCGGGCGTCGCACGATGATGCGCGTCCGGTAGGGCGCCGATCCGGCGACGGCGATGGTCCACTTCCCGTCGGAGGGCGTGGATCGGCTGGTGAAGGAGTATGCGGTGCCCGAGGCGAAGTACTCCTGCTCCACGTACCCATGGGCGGCCAGATCGGTGGGATTGGCGGACAACGGGCTCGATGATGTGCCCGGCGTCCGGCGGTGCACTGAACACCGCCGGTGCCCGCCAGCCGGTCGGCTCTGCCGCTGACGTCATCGGGGAGGAGGTGGCCGCGCTACCGCATGCGGTCAGGGTGCCGGCGATGATCAGGAGGACGGCACTCCATCGGCTCACTCTGCTCGCGGTCTGGTGTTCCACAGTGCGTTCCCGGCCTCCCCCGAGGGTACCGACAGGCGCCACGACGTGGCTCGGACCCAGGGGCAGAGTAGCGCCCGCGTGGCGGTAACAGGCGAGCCGTCAGCCAAGCCCAAGATATGGGGACGCGTCGCCGGTGGTATGTGAAACAGTGAACGCCCAGCTACCCCAAGGGCCCGTGGTCCTCCTCAACGGTCGGTGAGCACGCGTCCCAGCTGTTTGACCGACATCGGGGGCTGCTCCGGTGCCTTCTGTCCGGGCCGCAGGCCGTCGAGGGCGAACTCCAGGAACCGCCGTGAAGTGCCCGGGGCGTCGGCGTCGCAGAGGTCGCCAAGGGCCCGGACCGACATCAGGGTCACCACTAGATCGGTGGGGACGATGTCGGGCCTGACCGTACCCGCCCGTTGGCTCGCCTCGAGGATCCGCCCGATGCGCGGCACCAAGGCGGCCAAGGCCCGGTCGGCCCCTCCCCCGCTCCAGGGTCGCCGCGAGGTGGCGGCCCGCCAACAGCTCGGCGCGTCCACGCAGCGCCGGATGAACTCGAAGACTGCGTCGCCCGGAGCCACCTCGAGGAGGACCTCGTCGGCGATCTGACGGGTCCGATCCGTCGCCGCGTCGACCACGGCGGCGCAGAGGTCGGCCTTGTTCGGGAAGCGCCGGTAGAGGGTCCCGATCCCGACCTCGGCCCGGGCGGCGATCTGTTCCATCGACGCCTCGTAGCCGTGCTCGGCGAAAACGTCACGGGCGGCCACGAGGATCCGGGCCAGGTTGAGCTCGGCGTCCCGGCGCAGCGGCTTGGCCTCGGTCGTCCCATGCGTCACCTTGGCGCTCCCCCGGCCCACGTCAGTCCTCGGCGACATAGCCGATGGCCCCGACGACCACCTCGGCCTCGGCGGTCAGGGCAGGGTGCGACTCGCTGAGGACGACCGAGGGACGGCTGCGGGTCGGGATCATGAGGGCGGCGATCGCCGCCACCACCAGCGCCCCGCCGCAGACGGCGAAGGCCAGCACGTAGCCGTGCTCCCTCGGGTAGCCGTGGACCAGCACGCCGCTCACGATCAGGCTGGTGGCCACCCCGCTGCCGAGAGCGGCGCCGATATTCCGGACGTTGGTGTTCATGCCCGTGGCGACACCGGTCTGGCTCGGGCGGCACGGCCTCGACGATCAGGTTCGACATCGAGGCGAAGCCGAAGGCCACGCCGATGCCCAGCAGCCCGGCGGCCACGTAGATGTTCCAGGGCTCGACCGTGGGCCACGGCCAGCAGTCCGTAGCTCGACAGCGGCGAAGAGCGCCCCGATGATCAAGATGGGCTTGGAGCCGATGGCGACGGTCAGGCGACCGGTCAGCGGGGCGATGACCAGCATGGCCACGGCGAAGGGCAGGAGGTAGAGGCCCGACTGGGTCACCGAGGCGCCGAAGCCGTAGCCCACCCGGGCCGGTGTCTGGGCGAACTGGGGCAGGGTGATGAACATGGCGAACATCCCAAACCCGAACAGCAGGGCGGCCAGGTTCGTGCTCCACACAGCGGGGATCCTCATCATCTTCATGTCGACCATCGGCGTGTCCGATCGCGTCTCCGAACGGATCCAGCACGGGATCAATACGGCGGTGGCGGCGAAGAGCCCGAGCACCGAGGTGCTCTTCCATCCCCATATCGGCCCATAGGAGACGGCCAGCAGCCCGGTGACCAGCCAGGCCGACATGATCGAGGCGCCGACCCAGTTGACCCGGCCAGGAGACCGGACCGGTGACTCGGGCACAAAGAGGAACGTGGTCACCGTTGCTCCGATGGACAGGACCAGGGGGATCCAGAACAGCCAGTGGTACGAGAGATGCTCGATGATCGGGCCGGCAAGGACGATCCCGGTGCCCACACCTACGCCCAGGATCGCCGAGAGCATCCCGATGGCCCCGGCCACCTTCTCGGGGGGGAACTCGTCGCGGATGATCCCGAAGGCCAGCGGGAAGACCGCCCCGCCCGCACCCTGGACGATCCGGCCGGCCAGCATGACCGGGAAGGTGGTGGCCAGAGCGCTGATCAGGGTGCCCACCGACAGTGTGACGAGCACGACGACGATCATCTTCTCCTT
This sequence comes from uncultured Acidimicrobiaceae bacterium, assembly GCA_963769775.1. GTDB lineage: Bacteria > Actinomycetota > Acidimicrobiia > Acidimicrobiales > RAAP-2 > Bog-756. The sequence continues at coordinate 632,553 of CAVYNC010000003.1, forward strand.
GCCGACCATGTCGCCGATCCGCCCGAGGATCGGCGTGGCTATCGCCGCACTGAGCAGGTAGCCCGTCAGCAGCCAGGTGGCCCCGGTCGTCGTGGTGTGCAGTGTGTGCTCGAGCAGCGGGATGGCCGGAATGATGAGCGACTGCAAAAGACTGAAGGCCAGGGCCGCTGTCGCCAGCACGGCGAACGTGGCCCCGTAGTGGATGCGCTTCTCCACAGTCTCCCCGGTTCTGGTGAGCGGAATGGGTGCTTCCGGTTGTCACAACCATAGCGGTACCGGAACCCAATGTTCCACTTAGGGGCAACGGTGGCGCCCGAAATGGTCAAGACGTTGAGGGTTAGGTGCGGACGAATGAGGCGCTCGGCCGACGGGTTGCCAAAATGGGTGTAGACCGGAAGGCGTCGTCGGGTCAGCGGCAGTACGAGGGGGATTCCACTCAACTGGCCCGGCGCCGGGCAGGGAAGTGTCGGTTCCGCCCTCTCTCAGTCCGCTCCGTCTTCCTCTAGTCGATCTACTGACGGCTTGGGAAGGGGCTCGTCGATCGGGTCCGGGGCGTGGACGGTCTGGCACCAGACCCGGAGTCGAAACGACTCGCCGACAGAAATGGCGCGGTTGTGGGAGGGCGCCTATTCGTCTGACGCTGCAATGTTCTGCTCGGTGACTCGACGCAATACAGCTAGAACCTCTTCGGGGGTGTCACCGATCGATTCTGCGAGATTGTCTACGAGAGCAGACGTGAGCCCGATGAACCCGTTCACGATTCTTCCGAGAGCTGCCCCAATCTCCTCAGGATCGTCGGTCTGAACAACTTTCTTCAGTTCTTCCTCAAGCCATTCGTTGCCCTGGAGAGGGGTATCGAACTCCGCCCGGAAGGCCGTCAGCAGCCATAGGGCGTGCTCAATGTTTCGGAACTCGTCGCCCGGTGCGTATTCGTAGCTGATCATCCATCACCCCTCACTCAAGCCTCCCCGTCACCCAGGGCGACCTTAGCCGGGCAGCGTTTTCCCAAGCTAGAAACTCCGTACACGCTCTCAGAGTTTGTGTTCCGTACTGGTGCCAAATCTTTGACCAAACCTGTTGGCCGTCAGGGTCCGGTGCGCAGAGTTGTTGCTGTAGTGGCTGTGGGAGATGTAGACGCCGAAGCTGATGAGCCAAATCACCTCCGGGTAGGCAGCAAGTCGTTCCATTCCTCCTGGACCGAAGCCCAGGTATTCGTGGAGTGCGTAAAGAACGATTGCGACCAAGGCGATTGGCATAACGAAAATCATGAAGCCACGCAGTGGACTAGGCAGGGGGAGGGCGAGGCCGAGCAGCAAGACGCCAAGGGTGCCGACGGCGATCGCCAGTCCTGCGCCTACTACGTGCACCGTGGGATGTTCGTTCTCCGGACTGAACCCGACGATGATCGCTCCTATTCCACCGAGAAATTGAGCCGTGAAGGCGAAGCGGGCGATCCATACCTTGTGCGGGTCGCCTTCGTTGAACTCCTGATAGATCAACGGGGATCCGATGACCATGATTACACCCAGTAGGACGAATGCAGTGTTCATCCAAAAGTGATTCGGCGACCACATCACTGGTGACCCATACGTGAACTTGGCGGTCTCTCCCAGATCGCTGATCGTATTGGCGAAGAAGCTGTAAGGATGAGCAGGGATGATGGCTTTCGGGGAGGCAGCACGATACGTCCAGTTGTAGGCCACGGCGACCTGAGCGATGAAGAAAGTCACCGCGAGCATCCAGACTGCGGGGCCGAGGAACGGATAGCGGTCGGCGTATCGGCCCACCCACTTGGATGCTCCGGTCACTCGCCGGTGAACAGGTCCTTGTTTGGTCGGAGGTGCCGACGCACTTTGGCCCCCCACCCCCGTCTCGAGCTTGGTCCCATCATTCATTCCTGCGGTTGTAGCCATGAGGCCGCCTCCTCGGACATGAACTGGCCTCGCTCAAACTAGCCAAGGGCAGCCATCAGAATCCCACAAATGGCTGTTGCAGCTGTCCCCTCACACGGGAATGCTGTCGACCTCCAGGGCCGGCGAGGCGGCGGGGATGAATCAAGACCGGGACCGAGTCAGCGCTGTCCGCGCCGCCGAGAGTGGGGTGCTCACGATAGAAATGAACACTCGGCGGGTCGACCAAGGCTCCGGTATTGCACCACGCATTACGAGAGGGTCTCAGTCCCCATCTGGCGGCTTCTGGAGAGGTCTCGACACTCGTGACCAGGCCTTATCAATCTGCCTGTCGATACGTCTCTGTTCGTGGGGTGCAGATCTACGGAATGGATATGGGATGCGCGCTTCTTTGAGCGGGGCGCTCCGATCTGATCATGTCAAGCGGATCAGAAATCTGGGGACCTCTTCGCCAGGCGAGTGGTGAGCCAGTCCTCATGTGGAGCATCCCCAGTCGACCAGGCCGGACGTCACCGTCGCCCCGAAGCTGGTGCCGCTGAAATGACCCTTCTGCGGCTTCTCCCCAGCCATCTTTCCTATGCGGAGATTGCCGCCGAGTTGTTCCTGTCTGTCAACACCGTGAAAGCCAACCTCAAGACGCTCTACCGCAAGCTCGGTGCAACGTCACGCTCCGAAGCTGTTCAAAGAGGGCGCAATCGAGAGCTGGTCTGAACTGGCTGTACGCCGGTCACTCGTCGCAGGATCTTGGGCTCGGCTCGCGGCTCGTCCGCTGCCGCGACCACTTCGGCCGAGGTGCCGCACTTCTGGGTGAGTCACACTGAATGCTGAGGAACCTGGGGATCTGGGAGATGCCAGCAGCGGATCCTTGATTGTGACGCCATTGGACCGGCTACTAGTCAAGGGGCGGGCGGGAAACGATGCATGGCCCTACAGTGCGGAGTCACGTCGTCGCTGCCCAGTCGCCGGCCCGGAGGTGGAATCTCTCATGACAATGATGGGATCGCGACTGTACAGCCTGCGCAAGCTGTTCTTCCGCCTTGCCGTTCTCACCCTCGTTGTAGGACTGACGCTGGGTCTCGGGATCGCCGCGGTCCGATTAGCTCACCACGTGAGCGGGTTTGCTGAAGTTGCGGCCGCAGTGGTGGCGGGGCTTGTTGCCCTTGGGGTGTTGTGTGGGTTGGTGGGCCGACGGCTTGCGCCTGGAACCGTCCTCGAGCTCGACCTCGCGATACTGCCACCGGAGGCGGGAAGAGCGAACCTTGGGGCTCGGCGCACCCGAACGCTCCCTACATTGCGCGAGACGGTTGAGGCACTCGAACGGGCAGGGGCGGACAAGCGCGTCGTCGGGCTGTTGGTCCACGTCAGATTCGGGGCGGGTGGTCTCGCCCAGATCCAGGAGATTCGCGACGCGATCTTGCAGTTTCGGAATACGGGAAAGTTTGCGGTGGCCTTCGCCGACAGCTTCGGGGAGTTCCGCGGTGGGAACGGTTCCTACTACCTTGCGAGCGCATGCGACGAGATCATTCTCCAGCCAACGGGCGGGGTCGCGTTCGTCGGGCTTGCCCGGGAGAAGAACTTCGTCCGCCGCACTCTCGATCGCGTCGGCGTCGAACCGGTCTTCGAGTTCCGTCATGAGTACAAGAGCGCGGCGAGCCAATTCCTCCGTACCGGAATGTCTGAGCCCGAGCGCGAGCAGACACAGCGCATCCTTGACTCGCAGTTCGGTCAGATCACCGCCGGTGTGGCCGAGGCACGAGGAATGACACTCAGCGAGGTCGCCGATTTGGCTGATACGGGGCCTTTTCCAGCTGACGAGGCCAAAGAAATCGGGCTGGTCGACTCGCTCGGGTATAGAGACCAGGCCATTGGGCGTGCGAAGGAACGGGCTGGCGATGGAGCATCACTGTTGTTCCTCCACAAGTACGCAAAGCGGCCACACCGTTCTTCTGGCGAGGGCAGGGTGGCAACCGTGGCGGTCATCACGGCCACCGGTCCGATAAGACGCCACCGCGCCCCGAACCCCCTGGCCGGATCCGATCAGATTGCCGCCGACAGCACTGCAGAGGCCATACGCCAGGCAGCAGCCGCGCAGCGGGTCCGAGCGATCGTGATGCGGGTCGACAGCCCGGGAGGATCTGCGGTTGCGTCCGACACGATCTGGCACGAGATGGTGCTGGCCCGCGGCGCTGGCAAGCCAGTCATTGTGACCATGGGTAACGTCGCAGGCTCGGGCGGTTACTACGTCGCAGTTGGCGCTGACCGAATCGTTGCTCAGCCGGGTTCGATCACTGGCTCCATCGGGGTGGTCGCGGGAAAGGCTGTCGTGTCCGGGGCGAAGGAGAAGATCGGCATCGATGTCGATGAAGTGCACACGAACACAAACGCCCTCGCGTGGTCCTCCAACCGGGGTTTCAGGGACACCGAACGGGAGCGGTTGTCGAAGACCATTGACGCCACCTACAACACGTTTGTCGCGAGGGTGGCCGAAGGGCGCAAGATTCCACCGGATCGAGTTCACCAGATTGCTCGGGGTCGGATCTGGACGGGAGAGGATGCTCACGACCTCGGGCTCGTCGACAAGCTCGGTGGCTTTCCGGAGGCTCTGCGTCTCGCTCGTGAGCTGGCTTCCATCGCGCCTGAGGCGCGGCTGCGTACTGAAGCCCTTTCCGAAGAAACTCAAGCCGCTCGCTCGCCCACGGGGAGCGAACACTGACAGCAGCGACGACCTGAGGGCGACAGTGAAGGGCCTCGTCGCAGCCACTGGACGCATTGGCCGGTTCGCTGCTCAGCTTGGTCTCGCGGATACCCAAGGCGAACTGCAGATGGAATCCGAGCCGGAAGACTGGCTCATACGATAGCGGCCTTCACCCGTCCCCAATTGAAAGTGGCCCTAATTCAAAGTGGCCCCGTGGCTGGATCGTCCCGGCGAAGCGCACATCCCGCCACGTGGCGCTCTCTAATATCTACCTCATGAGTCCCCTCCACGCCTACAGGCAGACATCTTGGGCGAGACGTATCGGCATCGCCATCGTGTGCCTGGGAGCACTCGCAATCGCGGGATTTGTTGGATCGGTGGTCGGTCCTCACTTCAAGACCGCATCGACCTCCAGCACGACGACCACTTCCCTACACCCGGTATCAACCACTACGTCGACCATTGTTCACTCAAGTGTGAAGATTCTCGTGGCAAACGGCACTCAGGAACCCAACGCCGGTGCCCATTTCTCCCAACAACTCCAGCAACAGGGATGGAGTGTCTCCGTTCCACAGAACACTACGTCGGCGGCATCGACGACGACGATCTATTACGTCCCGTCGCAGCAACCAGCGGCCGCGCTTGTCGCTTCCGAGCTCGGGGTGCCAATCACGGCGGTCCAACCACTGACCGCGGCCGTACCGGTCGCCAACGTCGCTGGCCTTGACATCGTCGTAGTCCTCGGGCCTGACCTTGCTGGTAACGGATTCCCGGCCACGACAAGCCCGACCACCTGAGCGCCTCGCTCGTGACCAATTCGAACGTCTTGCACCGAGCACCCAAACGTTGCCGGACACGGCGCTGGCGAATACCGAGAGGCGTGTCTTGCCAGGACCGTGAGACCATCGGTTAGTGGGACAAGCCGTTGACTCCCGCCAGGCGATCATTGAAACCCGCAGGGTCCGTCTCTTGGTGCGCTCCGGGCAAAGGGGTCGACCAATGCCGGCGCCTATCGGTAGTGCTTTCGTACAGCAAACGCCCTTCGGATCGGGCCGTGCATGGCGCGCCGCTTCGAAGTCGGCTGCCGACCGGCCGCCCCGCCCCTTCGTAGCTCGGTAAGGCTATGGTTTGAGCGGGTCGCTACTGGCGTCTGGGTGGAGCACCACCGGGGACCGACCCGCCGGCAGCGTGTCGGAGATAGCCGTGCGCCTGGGCGAACATTCGGAGTCGTCCCCAAGGAGCGCATGATGCCCGACTCGCCCGTGTCCATCGCCTATCGATCGGCGATGGAAGTCATCGCCGCCGCCGAACCAGATGTAGCCAGAGCCATCGTCGGTGAGCTGGAGTCCCAACGGCGCCAATTGAAGCTCATCGCATCAGAGAACTACGCCTCACCAGCCGTGCTGCTCGCCATGGGCAACTGGCTGTCGGACAAGTACGCCGAAGGCATCCCGGGCCATCGTTTCTATGCCGGATGCGAGATGGTTGACCGCATCGAGACGTTGGCTACCGACCACGCCAAGGCGCTCTTCGGCGCCGAGCACGCCTACGTCCAGCCTCATTCGGGGATCGACGCCAACCTGGTCGCCTACTGGGCCATCCTTGCCCACCGAGTCGAGCAGCCTGTCCTCGCTGAGGCTGGCGTGGTTCATGTGAACGACCTCGACGCCGTGAGCTGGGACAAGCTGCGCAACGAGCTGCACTCCCAGCGCATGATGGGCATGGCTCTCGACGCCGGTGGCCATCTCACCCACGGATTCCGACCCAACATCTCCGGGAAGCTCTTCGACCAGACCAGCTACGGGGTCGATCCCACCTCCGGGCTCCTCGACTACGACGCCATCGCTGCTCAGGCCAGGGAGTTCCGTCCCTTGGTGCTGGTCGCGGGGTACTCCGCATACCCCCGGAACCCTAATTTCGCCACCTTGGCCGAGATCGCCCACGACGTCGGGGCCACATTCATGGTCGACATGGCCCACTTTGCTGGTCTGGTGGCCGGAAAGGTCCTCACCGGCGACCTCGATCCGGTCCCCTATGCCGATGTGGTGACCACCACCACCCACAAGTCACTGCGCGGTCCTCGAGGTGGGCTGGTGCTCTGCACCGAGGAATATGCACCGTACGTCGACAGGGGGTGTCCAATGGTCCTCGGCGGACCGCTACCCCACGTGATGGCGGCCAAGGCCATCGCTTTGTCCGAGGCCCGCCAGCCTTCATTCGCCTCGTATGCGACCCAGATCGTGGTAAATGCCCGGGCGCTTGCTGAAGGGTTGGTACACAGAGGAGCAGAACTGGTCACCGGTGGCACCGACAACCACCTTGTCCTCATCGACGTTGCCACCAGCTTCGGCCTCACCGGTCGTCAGGCCGAGGCCGCTCTGCTCGATGCGGGCGTAGTCACAAACCGCAATTCGGTACCAGGTGACGCCAACGGAGCCTGGTACACCTCCGGCATCCGACTCGGCACACCGGCATTGACCACACTCGGATTCGGTGCAGACGAGCTCGACGAGGTCGCTGACGTCCTAGTCAATGCGCTACGAGCCACGACCCCCGCTACGTTCACCGCCAAGGCGAAGTACACGATCGATCCTGGGGTTGCCCAGGCCTGCCGGGTCCGGTGCGCCGATCTGCTCGCCCACCACAGCCTCTATCCGGAGATCAAACTGTGAACCGGACGCATCGGTGCGAAGAAGTTCCCGTAGCGGGAACGATAAATGAAGCATTGCACCGGTCCGATTCAGACTGGGGCCCGGTACCGGAAGGGGATCCCCGACCGGACAGCGCCGTGCCCGGCGAGCTGTTGGCGCGCTGCGGTTTGGACGGTTCGGTTGGGTGATCGGGGTAGCGATCCAGACGATCAGGTGGCGACCCAACGGTCAAGGACGAGGTCAGAATGTCGCTCATCGGGACTCGTGTCCGTTGGCGGAACCCCGTCCGGGAGCGGTGCACGTCAAACACCGCAACGCGGCGTTTCTCCAGGCTCATGGACGATCAGATCGAAACCGATGAGGCAACATCTCCAACGTCCCAAGAGCATCGTGGAATACCGCCAATGCGTCGTCAAACGTTTGACGAGTCGCACTCTCGGATTGCTCGCCATCGGCCTTGATCTCGGCAATCAACTCCAATCCGGCGACGTGAACGAGGCTGAGCGCCCTCTCCATCTCCTGCCAGGACTCGGACCGACTGTTTGTCGGAGTCATGCCGGGAGGGTCACTTCAGGCATCATTCTCTGCCTTGTATGCCTCGATCCATTCGGACGGCACAGTATCTGGAATGTGTACACGCGGAGCATTGCGGTACCCGGCCTTGATTCCAGCAGCTGACCGGATGCACTTTTGGACCAGCCAGATATAGACCACCCATACCCCCACGAGACACAAGATCGCCATGGCAACGCCTCCGTTCAGCTCCGATCAGGCCAAGAAGCCCCCGAGCTTCGTGGCCCTTGCAGACATCGTTGCGCGCTTGCTGTATCGATTCCAGGGTCCTTGGTCACATCGAGCCATAAAGTGCGATCGGGGAGGGCCAACGACCCGAGACCGATGGCCCGGCATTCGGCGAAGTGGGCCGGCCGAGGTCGCGCATCCGGCAACCACCGTTGCGCCCAGCTTCGAACGCCCCACCGGCGTCCTGCCGGCCGCCCGCCCATCCCCGTGGACGGGCACTCCACTCAGTAGATTCAACGGACATGGCGAACTCCGGTGGGCAACGACCAGCACAAGGAACTCTGTCCGGCACGGTCGGCGCCGCTCCAACGGCGACCGCTGTTCCGACACGGTGTGGCACCCCATGGACCGGACGGGGATCCCTCGCAGCGGCGGCGACCCTCGCTCTCGCCCTGCTGGCGTCCCTCGCACTGGCCGCCGGTGCCACTCTCGCCGGTCCGACCCAGGCCTACGCCGCCGGCAGCGGGTACACGCCCGCCGGCACACCCACCACCGGCGGGTCCGCAACCGGCCTGGCCGGCACGGTCGTCACCAGCACCACCATTCAGCCCAGTGGGGGCACCGCCACCGGCGTGGTGGGAAGCTCCACCATCACCGCCACCGTCCCGCCGGGCACTTTCACCGGAGCGGTCCAAGTTGTCATGACCGACGCCACCAGCTCCTACCTTGCGCCGAGCTCCGGGGGCTCCCCGGTGGTCACGTTCGGAATCGGCATCTACGTCAACGGGTCGAAGGTCACCGGCACCTTCCCCGCCATTAGCGTGACCATCACCTCTCCTGCCATCACCGTCGGCTCCACCGTGTACCTGGTCACCGGCAGCGGACTGCAGGCAGCAACCGGTGCTGCCGTCCATGCTGGCTCGGCCAGCTTCTCCATCACCAGCGACCCCGTGGTGGAAGTGACAGCCCCGGTCGGTACAGTCGGGACCACCGCCTCCGGCGGCACGGGGACCACCGCCTCCGGCACGGGTGGTACCTCCTCCGGCACGGCCATCGCGGGGGCCACCTCGGGTGAGACGGGCAAGCCTTTCCTGCTCGAGGAGATGGCGGCCGTCGCCCTACTGGTCTTCGGCGCCCTCCTACTGGTGGCCCTCCGCCTGCGCCGTCGTACCGCCTGACCCCTTGTCGGACCACCTGCCGCCCACCACACGTGGGTCGCTGCTGATGATCGCCTTCATCGCCGCCGGGTCGCTCCTCTCCGCCTGCGGTGGAGGCTCCTCGGGCGCCACCGCCACGACGGCCGACGCCGCGAACACGGCGAGGCCCACCAGGACCTTCCCCGGACCTGCCGGGCTCACGGACGGCGGCCAGCCCCAGCCCGACGGCTACATGTGGCTCCTGGCCAGGGTGGGCGGCTCTTCCGACATCCAACAGCTCAACCTGACCACCGGCTCGATCGGCCAGATCATCCCCGAGACGGCGGGCGCCGACTCGATCAGCCAGTCCTCGTCGGGCGTGGTCGGGGTAGGGATCGCGACCGCACGCACCGGCGCGCTCGAGCTCCGAAACGGCGCCTCCGGCGCCCTGGTGGCCAGCGTCCCCATCGGTGCGCCGGTCAAGGACGTCTATGCCGGCGCCGACGGCACCACCTTCTACGTCCTCAACAGCAACAACAGCTCGGCCAGCGTGACCATGGTCAACTCCGAGACGGACAGGACCTCGGTGACCGTGCCGGTGCCGCTCGACACCGTGGCCATCGCCGTCAACCCGTCCGGTCAGAACCTCTTCGCCCTGGGCTCCGGGGGAAAGGTGGACCAGATCACCATCGGGTCGGGAGCGGTTACCGCCAGCTACCCGGTGGGCCACGACCCGATCGCGTTGGCCGTGTCCACCAGCGGATCCACGCTCTACGTGCTGAACAGCATGGGAGCCGGCGCCAACGTCGGTGTCATCGACATAGCCACCGAGTCCCAGGCGAAGGTCCTGCCCGCCCCCGCTGACGCGGTGGCCGTCCAGGTCTCTCCCGACGGAGGCAGCCTCTACGTGGCGGTGGGGACGCCGACCGTCGGCAACATCCAGGTGTACACGATCGCCCCCTGATGGTCCCGCCCGACGCTTCAGGTCCGGAACCGGGGCAGATTCCCTCAGTGACGGTCACGGACCGGGACATGGGTACCGGATCCTTCACACCCGGCCCTGCCCGGCCGGACCGGCCGCCGATGAGGGTGCCCGAGTTGGCCGGGCCCCCGATCGATCTCCGCGACGCCAGGCCGGTGCTGGCCACCGCCGCGCGGGCCTGGTGGACCGTTGCCGGGATGACGGTGCTCCTGTGGGGTTTCCAGCTCTTCGGTTACGTCGACATCTACCCGATCATCAGCCTGGCCGTGGTCGTCCTCGGCCTGTGGGGACTCGGGACCATCGTGGCCGTCTGGCACCCGCGGCCCGTACAGCCCCGGACGGCCCGGGCCCTGGCCGGAGCCACGCTCGGGCTGACCATCGGGTCCTTCTTGCTGTGGGCCTACCTCCAGGTGTTGTCGTCGCCCGCCTACGGCACCGACGAGGTCGCCTTCGACCAGTACGCCGCCCAGCTGGCCCGGCACGGAATGAACCCCTACACCCACTCGATGGCCCGGGCCTTCTCGCTCTTCCACGTCTCCCCCGACGGCTACACCTTCCTCCTCAACGGCCACACCGTGACCTCCCTCTCCTATCCATCGCTCTCGTTCCTCCTCTACGTGCCCTTCCTGATGGCCGGGTGGTCGAGCCAGCTGGCCGTCGGCATCAACGTTCTGGCCTGGGCCGGCGGGGTGGTGCTGACCTTCGTCCTCCTCCCCCGACCTCTTCGGCCGCTTGCCATCGTCGTCGGCAGTTTCTCCGTGTACATCAGCTACGCGGTCGGAGGGGTGACCGACGCCCTCTTCGTCCCGCTGCTGATCGGGGCGGTCTACCGCTGGGACCGGTTCGCCACCACTCGCGGACCTACGGCCTGGCGCGGGCCGGTCCTCCTCGGTCTGGCCATGGCCATGAAGCAGACGCCCTGGCTGGTGCTGCCCTTCCTCGTGGCAGGGGTCGCCCTCGAGGCACGACGCCTGGGTGGGGGCGGCACCGCGACGCGCACCGCCGGCCGCTACCTGGCCATCGCCATGGGCGCCTTCCTCGTTCCCAACCTGTGGTTCATCGCGCTGTCACCTCGGGCATGGCTGTCCGGCGTGCTCACCCCCATCGCCAGCCACTCGGTTCCCGCCGGTCAAGGGCTCGTCGGGCTCACTCTCTACCTCGGCCTGGGCGGCGGCTCGCTCGAGGCGTACACCGTGGCCCTGGTCGTGGTGTTTGCCGCCCTTCTGGTCGTCTACACCGCCACCTACCCGGCGCTGAAGGCGTGGGCGGTGGTCTGCCCGGCGGTGGTGCTCTTCTTCTCCGCCCGATCGTTCGGCAGCTACCTGGTCACCCTGCTCCCCGCCGCGCTGGTAGCCGCCACCTCGGTCCAGCGCCCCGCCGCGGTGGCACCGGGCGCACCGGCCCCCGCCCCGTGGCGCCACGTGCGATGGTTGATCGCCGGCATGGTGGCGTGCTCCGGAATAGCCGTGGGCGCCATATTTGCCTCCGGCCCCCCCCTGGCCGTCGCCATCACCTCGGTGCGCACCACCGGGCAACTGGCCACCGTGGTCGAGATCGGGGTGAACGTGGTCAACCACTCCGGCCGGAGCGAGGCGCCGGCGTTCACCGTGGAGAGCGGTGGGCAGCTGACCGCCTTCTGGACGGTGGGCAGCGGCCCGACCACCCTGCCCGCCGGGGCACGGGCCCACTACACGCTGCTGGCCCCCAACTTCTTCGCCCAGCCGCCGATCACCGGCGGGTTCCAGGTGGTGGCCTTTTCGTCGTCGCCGGCCACGGTCTCGACCAGCCGCTCGTACCTCCCCACGACCTACCACCTGAGCATCGACCCCGACGCCGTCGACGGGATCGTGCCGGTCGGCCAGACCGTGGTGCTCCGGGCGGAGATCCTCGACAAGATCAACCGTCCGGTCAACCTGGCCGGCGAGCCGGTCTACCTCGGCCAGGTCATCTACGGGCAACAGGGCCTGGTCTTCGGCCAGGCCATCATCAACCAGGGCCAGATCGGCCAGACCCCGGTGGTCGCCTTCACCGACAGCCAGGGGGTGGCCACCTTCACGGTCCGCGGGACCCAGGCCGGGTCGGACCCGGTGTACTTCGAGGCGAACCTGGTCAACGCCCGCCAGTTCTACCCCTACGGGTACTCCGAGATCGTGCCCATCCGGTTCGGGTCGTCCCCGTGACGGCCACGGCCCTGGCCGAGCGTCCCGTCCGGACACCGGTGGTCGTCCCGTCGATCGACGTCCCCGGCCGCGACACCCGCCTCGAGCTGGCCATCCGCATGGCCTGGCTGGTCTTCGGCCTCCAGCTGGTGGGCATGGTGCTGTGGAGCGCCCACCTCTACGGCCGGTGGGGCAATACCTGGGACTACGCCATCCGCTACCAGGCCTGGTGGGCGATCGCCCACGGCAACCTCGACCCCTACGTCTCGGTGGCCCACCGCTACTTCTGGCAGGACCACTTCGAGCTGATCAACTGGCCGCTGGCCCCGCTCTCCCGGGTGTGGGGCGGAGGCGTGTGGCCGCTGTGGGTCCAGGACCTCATGGTGTTCGGCGGGGAGATCGGCGCCCTCTACCTGGTGGCCGACGCCGCCCGGAAGCCCAGCTGGCCGAGCCGCCTGGCCCCGTGGGCGGCGGTCGGCCTGGTCACCCTGCTGCTGGTGGCCAACCCGTGGATCTACGAAAGCGTCTCGTTCGACTTCCACTACCAGTCGGTGGGCGCCGCCTGCTTCGCCATGCTGGCCTGCCGGGAGATGATGAGAGGCCGGACCGGATGGCTGGCCCTGTGGGTGGTGCTGTGCCTGGCCTGCGGTGACATCGCCGGCACCTACCTGGCCGCGGTGGGGATCGGCGGCATCCTGGTCGGCCGGCCCTCGCGGCGCCGGGGCGTGGCGCTTCTGGTCGTCGGGGCCGCCTGGTTCGTTCTGGTCAGCCGGATCGGTGGCGGCCAGGGCTCGGGCCTAGCAGGCCACTACGGCTATCTCGGCGTGTCCTCGGGCACGGGCCACCTGGGGGTGGGGGGCCTGGCCCGGGGATTCCTCGTCCACCCCTTGCGGGTGGCGGCCCAGCTGTGGCAGGCCCGCACCGACCTGTGGGCCTACTCGGCTGAGCTCGGGCGGCCTCGGACTGTTCAGCCCCCTCGCCGCCCTGCCCGTCCTCGTCCTCTTCGAGAGCGGCTCCGGCCAGGGCGACTCCCTCCGCTCGGTGGCCTACGAGAACTTCGGGGTGCTCCTCTTCATCGCCCCGCTGACCGTCCTGGTCCTGGCCTCGCTGACCCGGCAGCTGTGGCACGGGTGGGTGGCCACCCATCTTCCCCGGAGGCCGGGGCCGGGTGGCTCCGTTCGCCCCGCCTGCCCGCGGTCCTGGCCGCCGCGATCGCCGTCAACGCCGTCGTCTGGGCGGCCGTCTGGATCCCCCAGGTGCCGGTCCAGTGGCTGCGCACCTCGCCGGCCACCGCCTCGGCCCTCGACCGGGCCGCGGCGATGATCCCGACCGGGGCCGAGGTCGTGGCATCCCAGGGGATCATGGGCCGCTTCGCCGACCGACGGTGGCTCTACCAGGTGGTCGCCGACAGTGCCCGGTTCCCCCTGCATTCAGGCGACACCTACTTCGTCCTCGTCCCCTACGCCGGCATCGAGATCGCCAGCGTCGAGCTCCAGCTGGCCATGATCGGCCGGCTCGCTGGGCCGCTCCACGCCACACTGTTGTCCAGTGCCGGTGGTGTCTGGCTCTTCCGGCTGCCCCGGCGCGGCGGTCCGGACGTGGTGACCTTCCCCCCCTCTCCCACCGAACCGGCCTGGGCGGTCCAGACCAGCACCGGACGGAGACTGTTGGACGGGCCCTCCTACACCTGGAACATGGCCGTCGACGGGTCGAGGCCGGGATATGTGACCTTCAGCGCCAACTGGAACCTCCTGCCCGGCACCTACCGCACCACGGTGACCATGGACACTTCCGTGCCCACCGAGGTGGAGACATGGGACTCCACCAAGAACGTGCTGCTCGGGCGCACCGACGTGCCTGCGACCAACGGCCAGGTGGCCGTCCAGTCGGTGGTGCGGGTGACCGACCAGGGCGGCACCGTGCCCTTCTCCGGATGGGGGCCGTTCGACTTCCTCCCGGGCGGGCCCCCCGGGTCGGCCGACCGGATCGAGCTCCGAGTGTGGACGCCGGGCACCGGGCCGGTCAACGTCTACAACCTCGAGATGCAGCCCGACCCGGGATGACCGGACCGGCCCCGGTACCGCGTGGTCGGCGCTCCCCGACCGGTCGGGGCCGACCGACGGTCAGGCCGGCGTCATCGTCCACCCGGTGACGACCAGGTTGCCGTGGTCGACCCCGGCCTGCATGGAGATCCGGTACAGACCGGCGGCCCGGTCCCCGGCCAGCACGGGCTCGGTGGCCAGCGACGATCCGGTCATCACGGCACCGACCACGTCGAGCGAAGGGTCGAAGTCGCTGTTGTTGTAGGTGATCCGGGCCCCGACCAGCGGTGCCGCGGCCGAGAACGGTACAGACGGGGCGATCGCCGCCCACCACGACGGCTGGTCCTGCTCGGCCGCCCTGACGGCGGCGAAGTAGAGCGACAGCACGGCGGCCTCGTCGTCGAGCGGTGCCGCGCTCTCCTGCCACCCGACGGCCGGCGACCCGGTGACGGCGAGGGTGCCCAACGGGGCCGGGTTGTGGTCGAGGTCCAGTCCCTCCGCTGCCAGGGGCGGCGGTGCCGGAACCACCGGGGCCGCCCCCGGAGCCACCGTTCTGGTGGGCGAACCGGCGTCGACCACGCGGGCGAGCGTGGCGTCGAGCACGTACCGCTGCGAGGTGAGGAAGAGGGCGTCGAGCGGGTAGCAGGTGATCAGTACCAGCTGCTCGGCGGCGGTCTGCACGATGGGGGAGCCGGCCTGCACCACCCGGTGGTCGGCCACCGTGTAGTCGAAGGTCCGGCACGGCGTGACCACCGAGACGGTGTCCCCCGGTTCGAGCTGCTCGATGCGGCTGAACCAGGTGACGTCGTGCGCGGCGAGTACCGATGTGCCCGGTGAGCCGGGCCATGAGCTGGCCGGCACGTGCCCCACCGCCACGCTCAGCTGGCTCTCCCCGACCCCATCGACCACCGGAGCCAGGAGTCCGATCGAGGGTGCCTCGAGCAGGGCGTAGGCGGGAGGCAGCGAGGTCGCTGTCCCACCCGAGGGAGCGGCGGCGGCCAGGGCGGGGCCCGGGGAGTCATCGGCACCACCGGCGGCGCCCGTGACCGACGGGGGGAGTTGGGACACACAGGCACCGACCGCTCGGGTGTGGGCCGCCGACCGCTCCTCCGAGCGGATGAGGGCCGTCCCGGTATGGATGGAGTGCTGGTAGAAGAGGAACACGTGGGCGCCCAGGGCGACGCCACAGACCATCGAAACGACAGCCACCACGTACGCCGCCATCCGCGCCGGCGACCTGCCGGAGTGGGCGGGGTGGGTTCCCGGTCGGGGCCCGTTGGCTCTCGTCCGGTCGGGCCCGGACCTACCCGGCTGCGCGGGGGCGAACGGGAGC
The DNA here is from genome assembly GCA_963769775.1 of uncultured Acidimicrobiaceae bacterium. Classification (GTDB taxonomy): domain Bacteria; phylum Actinomycetota; class Acidimicrobiia; order Acidimicrobiales; family RAAP-2; genus Bog-756. The sequence continues at coordinate 648,202 of CAVYNC010000003.1, forward strand.
TCAGCGTAGGAGCCGGCCGGCAGCTCCGGCACCGGCAGCGGTGCCGCCAGGTGCAGCTCCGGCACGGGCACCGGCGCCCTCCGCGGTCGGGTCTCCCACGGGCTCGCCATCACCGCCAGTCTTTCCTCTTTCGCTCCTCCAACACGGCATGGTGGCACGATCGGCCCCAGGACCTGCCCACGCGCTGCGGTGATCTTCGTTGAGCCGGAGTGGCATCATCCCTGCTCCTCACGAGTTAACCGAGCTTGGCTGCTGCAAGGCAGGAGTCGAGATGCTCCTAGAGGGGCGTGTCGGCGATCAACTCGGCAGATCCCGGCCCAAACGCCGGCCTCTTACCTCAGCACGGAACAGCGCTCATCCCACCAGGGGGATCTGTGGCTTGACCAACAGGTCGTTCAAGAGCGGGCGCTAGATCGTCAGAGAATTATTGAGGAAGTCGAAGAGTCGTGGGAAAAAGTGCGCAGCGACCGACGGCAGCGCGATACATCCGTGTGGTGTGTCCGGATAGACGAGCAACTCACTACGATTGCCAGCTACCTCCCAGCGTGCTGCCATGAAGAGCGTATCGTCGAGAAGGTGGTCATTGGTACCAACGGAGAACAGTGCAGGCGGCATACCGCTGAGGTCCGCGTAGAGCGGTGAGATGTCAGGGTCGCGTCGCTTCGCTTCGGACATACCGGGCAGGTAGAGGTCGAGCGGAAATCCGGTGCCGTCCAGTATGTCGGTTCCGGGTGCGACTCCTACGCCCCGCTGACTCGGCGTACGAGAGAGGTCATACGCTCCGAACAAAAGGTTTGCGCCGAGGAAACGATCGGCGGCGTGGTGAATGTCCCTCATGCGGAGCAATGTGACGGTGGCGAGGTGAGCGCCGGCGGATTCCCCGGCGATGAGCAGCCGATCGGAGCCGAATTCTTCTGGCCGCGTGCTCGAGGAGCCAGCAGGCAGCTGCCTCGCAGTCGTCGGGGCCGGCGGGATTGGGGTGCTCGGGTGCGAGGCGATACTCGACGCTCACGACCGAGACATTGCATTTGTCGACAATGACCTCGTTCAGCAGGTCCATCATCTCGGCTGAGCCCGCCATCCACGCACCGCCGTGAATGTGCAAGAGCACACCTTTCGGCTGTTCATGCCTGAACGTTCGAAGCCGGATCGTCCCGGCAGGTCCCTCGATTGTGCGATCCACCGCCTTGTCGGATGGCGGACCGCCGAGACTCACCCGGCGGTGCGCCGCGACCCGCTCTTCGATAGACAGGGTCGTGGCACCGCCCTCCTGCCATGGTACGGAAGCGACAAATGTGGCTGCCTCTAGACGGAACTGCGGCCGAAGTGCCTCGAGTTCACCGTCCCAGAGCGCCACGCCAGACAAGCTTACCCAAGGGTGACCGAGGAATCGCCCGATCGTTTTGCCCCGTTCGCTGCTGCACGATCGACGCATGCTCTACCCCAAATGCGTCAGCACGTTCCGAGTGATCTGCTCAATCTGCGGGTCTCGCCCTGCCAGCCCGTGAGCCCAGTCGGTCGACCCCGACGTCATCACTGTCGCGCCCGCCTCGTTCGTGTACGCACCCAGCACCGCGTGGCCGTGACGGATGCGTTCCATCGCCTCGGGCTCACGCGTTCCGAACACGCGTGACGCGATGTACTCCAACTCGCTCGGCTCGCCCGGCTTGGGCGGACGAGGCGCCGTCTCGCGCGTGAAGTGCTGCGTCGGGCACGTGCCGAGGATCTCGAAGGTCGACGGCGTGCCGTCTTCGCCGGTCGGGTACGGCAGCCCGTCGCGGTAGGTGAACACGCACCCGTCGCACTCGTAACCGACGACGGTCGCGCCGGCACCGAGCACGTCGCCGTAGCCGAGCCCGGTGCCGTCGAAGATCCAGTGACCGGCGCGGTGCACGGTGTAGCCACCGAGGCCGGCAGTCACATTGCGACCTATGCGGTGATAGCCCCCGCGGGTGAACGAGACGCCGGTCATGTAGTTCTCGGGACGACCGACGATCACGTCGGACCAGAACGTCGTCACCTCCGCTTCGCTGTCGGTTCCCATCAGCGGGTCGTTCTTGAAGAAGCCCTTGTACCCGACCATCACGTCGTGATCGTCACCCTCGATGCGCACCTGCCACAACGACGTATTGCCCGAGAAGAACGCCGCATTGCCGCCGCTCGCGATGAATGCTTCGACCGTGTCACGCATTCCGCGAGACCAGTACTCGTCGTGGCCGACGGACAGATACAGACTCGCGCCGTCCAACACCTCGGGGTGTTCTTCGAGATCAGCATTCGTGCACACACCGATCTCGAACCCCTCGCGTTCGGCCCATTCGATGAACGGCAGCTCCCAGTCGGGCCAACCCGCCGACCCGGCATAGCCCGACAGATGATTGATCTGGATGTAGCCGACGTGCGCGGCGTTCTGCGGATCGGGCGCGCCCGTGCCCGGTCACCCGACGGCCCTTGCCCGGCGGCTTGTAGAGGTAGCCCGCCGACATCGGCCGCTGCATGGCGACGTGGGTGCCGCCGGTGTACAGGTTCGGTCCGCCAAAGTCGTTGTAGGCGTGCCACGTATTGGTCGCCAGCGCGATCACGATGCGTGCGCCAGAAGATGGACGCACGACGAAGAACGCGTAGTCACGCCGCACCTTCTCGCCAACGTCGATCTCCATGACGACCTCGTAGTAGCCCGACCGCCATGTCGGGTCGACGTCCAGCGTGAGAGCGACAGGCCAACCGCACCCTTTCGAGGAAGCGTCCTTCGGCGTCTCGTGCTCGTCTGCCGCGACCGCGTCAGAACTGAACACGACCTCCCGTCGCGCGCCGACCCGTGCCACCTCGACGCGCACCGGCCGCCCAGCGGACGACGACATGTGCAGACCGACCTGCGCGCCCGGGCACACTGATTGCGGCCAGCAGTACCCCGTGACCACATCGCGATCCATCTCCCGACCCTAACTGGGCCAGCATCACTCCCTGCGTCCGAGGAAGGTCATGCGGAGCGCGGCTTCGCCAAAGCTTGAATTATCCGACTGTCGAGGTGTGCGACGGCCCGATCGACGTCCTCTTGCACCAGGTCGCCGTTGATGGCGATCGCCGCTGCCGACCCGGCGCCGGCCGAGGTGATCACCTGGGCACGAGGGTCGTCCACGTTGCCTGCCGCCCAGACGCCTGGCAGTCTGGTCAGTCCAGTGCCATCCACGAGAGGGAAGCCAGCCTTCAGGTGACAGCCCAGACCGGCCAGGAGGCCATCCTCCTGGCGGGGATACCTGGGAGCGTGCTGGGTAGGTATTGTGCCGACCGCAGCACCCGGTTACGGGCGTCTGTGACCGGACCGCTGTTTGTCGTTGCGGCATTACTGGCGCTCATCCCCGTGGTGCCGATATTGCGCTGTGGTGGAGCAACAGAAGTGGCGTTTCCTCGCATATGCCGCCGACTCGTCCGCCGTTGGCCCGGAATCCACCGATCACCTTGCCGTTTACTCGTCGGGTGTCTCAGCCGTTGGGATCCTCTCGTTTTCGGTGTTGCGTTCGCTTTTTTGAGGGCGACCAGCCCCGACGGTCTCTGGCCCAATGCTCCTCGCTCGAGCGGCGCAACCTACGAGGTCCGCAGAGCCGAACCGGTCTCAAGGAGGGTTTTGAGACTGGAAAGAACGGCCGGCCAGCCCTCAGAGATGCCTTGGAGAACGGCACTCCCGGGCTCGAACCCGTCGTGGACGACCGTGAGCTTGACGACCCCGTGCCCGACGTCCTCAATGTCGAAGGCCACCTTGGAGCGGGGCTCAGCCCGCCAGACATCAGCGGTCGCTTCGTCCATTCCGACCTCGGCGGCCCACTCGGGCGTGAATGGTGTGCCAGGTGTAGGCCAGTCTGCGGTAGGGATCGGATTCGAGGATCACCTGTTCGGGGTCGCTCACAACAAGTCCGACTTCCTCGTGCGCCATGTTGTAGATGGAGCCCTTCTTCCAGTCCGAACGGAAGGTCTTCTCACCAGCCCTTTGGTGGCGCCAGTAGCGTCTTCATGAGGACGGGGTCGGTGAGTCCCTGCCAGACCTGCTCGGGAGTGGCCTGGATGTAGATCGGGTAGGTGAAGCTCGTCGTCTTGTCAAAGCTCGCGTTCATTGCCTTGCCTCCAGTCGTCGAGTTGCCAGGTTGAGTGTGGTGCCAAGCCTTGAGGGGAGCCTTCATTCGCCGGCGACTCATATATGAGGTGGGCGAGGTCACCGATGGTCTCGATCTTGACGAGGCGCATCGACTTTTTGTCGCTGGTCTCGCCGAAGAGGCGCTCGCCGGCGCCGAGCACAACTGGATAGACCATGAGCCGCACCTCATCGACGAGGTCGTGTTCGATCAGGGTCCGCACTAGCTGGAAGCTGGCAGCTATCACGATTTCCCCGCTGAGATCCTGCTTCAGCTTCGAGGCCTCGGTGACCGGTTCGCCCTTGAGCACCGTGGTGTTATTCCATTTCGGATCCTCGAGCGTGGAGGACACCACGTACTTGGGCATGCTGTTGAGCCTGTCCGCCAACTCCCCACTGCGGAGTGGCCAGCGGGAGGCCAGGAACTCGTAACTCCGGCTGCCGAGCAGCTGCGCCTCGGCGCCTAATACCTCATCGAGCAGGACCTTGGCCACTTCTTCGCGACCTGGTCGCCCACACGACCGACCCAGCCTCCGCGGCTGAAACCCTCATCACCCACAGGATCCTGGATGACTCCGTCGAGCGAGACGTTCTCGCTGACGACGATCTTTCCCATTGCAGCCTCTCTCGTTTTCCTATGCAGCTGACGGTTTCGGATCGGCTCTGTGTGCCGAAGAGCTCCTACTCCGTGTTGGGCTCGCCTTGGCCGGTCGTGATCAGTCGCCGGAGGCTGTTGTTGATGTAGAAGCTCCAAGCGCTCGAGCACTTGTCGTAGCACTCGAAGGCCGGGACGAGCCCCAGTGGGTGAATCGCACTTCCGTTTGCTCACCTTGCTGCGACACCTCGAAGTTGACCTCGGTCCCCGTCCACTCGTTCGGATCTTCGGTGAAGTTGAGATAGGCGTCGAGCACTCGCCAGACGACCTTCTTGTTCGGAACGAACTCGGTGATCCGCTGCTTGCTGTAGTGGACATCCTGGTAGCGATACGTGAACTCGACATCGAGTTCGTCGCTCGCCCCGTCGATCTGTCCTGACCACCAGCCCCGTACGTTGTTGATCGCCGCAAAGGCCTCCTCGTGGGCTCTGATCGACCAGGAAAGCGCTGCTGAAGCCTCTGACTCGTCATGTCTCGAGGTCCTCCCATCTGGTTGTGTCACGCAACTGGCAGCAACATAACATAAGCCGGTCGCATGATGCAACCAGAACACGGTACAGTCGAGCCGATGCTCGGCAATAGCTACGAGGGCCAGGTCTGTTCGGCAGCCCGCTCGCTCGAGGTGGTGGGTGAGCGCTGGAGCCTGCTGATCATCAGGGACGCGCTCTTTCGCTGGCGTGACCCGCTTCAGCGACTTCGCCCGGCGCCTCGGCCTAGCTCGGAACATCCTTGCTACCCGACTCGATGGTTTCGTCGAAGCCGGGATCATGGAGCGCGTTTCGTCCGACGGCTCTGCCTACCAGGAGTACCGCTTGACGGAGAAGGGACGAGATCTGGCTCCCGTGATCATTGCCCTAACCGACTGGGGGGATCACTGGGCGGCGCCAAACGGGCGCCCGATCATCTATCGCCATGTCGACTGTGGCGGCGAAGTCGAGCAGCAACTCGTTTGCAGTGGATGCCGCATGGTCATCGAGCAGGACCAAGTCGGTATTGAGCTCGGGCCTGGAATGACCGGTGCTGCGTGATGCAGCGATGCCGACGAGGTTGGGCATCTGCCTACACCGACCGCCATGCGTAGTTAATTCGGAGCGCCTAACTACTCTAAGCGCCGTGTACGGGTGCCATCCGGCAATCGGGCCAAGGGCGGCGCTTTGGGGCAGCGATTAGGCCAAAGCGCGCGTTGGTGACTGTCAGAAACTACAAGGGCGACGAGCCAGTGGCATCGGCATGGGTCGTGGCGTAGTCAGGCACGATCTGGGGCTGCCAAGATCGCAGCGGCAGAAGCATCCGATTGCCGGAGGAGACTCTCGATGGCGTCCGGTTCGACAGGCCGAGAGAAGAGGAAGCCCTGTCCGCTGTCGCACTGCTCATCGCGCAGTCCCTCAAGCTGGGTCTGGTCCTCGATGCCCTCGGCAATGGTGACCAGTCCAAGTGTTCGGCCAAGATCGACGAGGGTGTGAATAAGGACCGCCGCATCTGCTCTTCCATCCATCTCGGCGATGAACGACCGATCGATCTTGAGGACATCGACCGGGAATTGGCGGAGGTAGGCCAGCGACGAGTAGCCAGTGCCGAAATCGTCAATGGCCACCATCACCCCGATCTCCTTGAGTTTCCGGAGGCGGGAGACGGTGGCATTGGCGTCACGCATCAGATTCGACTCGGTCACCTCGATCACCAACGACTGGGCAGCAAGATTGCTCGCTCGCAGAGCCTCATGGACGTCGTCGACCAGCGATTCTGCCTCAAGCTGACGCATGGATACGTTGACGGACATGGTCGGTTGCAGTCCTTGTCTGTGCCAGGCGGCCGCTTGAGCACAGGCTTCATTCAGCACCCAACGACCGACATCGACGATCATTCCGCTGTCTTCGAGGATGGGAATGAAGTCGTTCGGTGGGATGACACCGCGGGTTGGATGCTGCCAGCGGATGAGGGCTTCCACTCCACGGACATGGGCGGTATCGAGGTCGAAGATGGGTTGGTAGAGAAGGAAGAACTCATTGTTGTCGAGTGCCGAGTCGAGGTCCGACTTGAGCTCTTGCAAAAGAAGAGCTGCCGATTGCATGGCCTCCTCGAAGAGTACGCAGCGATCCCGCCCGTCGGCCTTGGCTCGGTAGAGGGCGATGTCGGCGTCCCGAAGGAGTTCCTGTGCTGAAGGTCGATCTCCGATGGCAATCCCGATACTTGCTGTCACCGTGATCGGCAGAGCTTCGAAGCCGTCGACATGAATTGGAGTATGCAAGGCTTCTCGGATGCGCTCTGCCACCACCATCGGTCCGAGTCCCGAAGGACCTCCTTCAGTCAGTATCACGAATTCGTCGCCGCCCAGGCGCCCCAGCGTGTCGGAGGAGCGCAACAGCGGAATGAGGCGTGCGGCGACAGCCTGTAGAATCACGTCACCGGCCTCATGACCCAGCGAGTCATTCGCTTCCTTGAAGTTATCGAGATCGATGAAGTACGCAGCAGGTGCATCGAAACTACGCCGAGATCGCGCCAACATCTGCTCAGCTCGGTCGAGGATCAGTTGGCGATTGGCCAAACCCGTCAGGGGATCATGCAGAGCCCGGTGCGTCAACTGTGCTTCGAACTGCTTTCGTTCGGTGGTATCCCGAATATTGGCCACGTAGCCTCCGACCGAAGGCCGGTCACATTGATTGGCGACCACCGCCTCGACATCACACCAGGTGCCGTCTCGTCGCTCCATCCGAAACTGGACAGGTGCTGACTCCGACGAGATCTGCAGCTGTGAAGCCAGCCGGTCTCTCACGAGATCCCGTTCGTCAGGATGGACATAGTCGGTGGCTCGCTGACCAATGAGCTCGTCTGGCTCGAATCCCAGCAGCATGGAAACGGCAGGGCTCGCGTAGGTGATGAGCTCGTCGTCTCTGATCACCAAGGTGGCATCCGAGGAGTTCTGGATCAGGGATCGAAAGCGATCCTCCGCCTTTTCCTTCTGCTCCACGGTCGCACCGGTCATGCGGATGATGAAGAGCAAGACCAGCGCACCCACCAGCGCTAAGGCATCGCCCTGCGACGGATGCAGAAATGACGGGGCCCAACCGGCGGCGATGGCCGCCTGACCGGCTGCGATACCAACCAGACTCCAGAGCGCGGCGATGCGCCAGACCCGGGATCCCACGTGGGCGATGTTCTCAAGGGCCACGACCGCAAACCCTGCGGAGAGCACGGGGCCCCATCCGGAAAGGTAAATGACGGTGGTGAACGCGACCATCCCAGCGACAACCCGCGCGTGGAGCCGGAGTTCGGAAGCGTTCCTGTCATACAGGTGATTGCCCAGGAGACCCATTGTCGGCAGGATGATGAGCACACTCGCCCATAGCCAAGCCGACTCGCGAGCCACGTCGGCGAAGTGCATCAGCAGGAGAACGCTCACCAGGGCCATTGGAGCCACCAGATAGGCGAGAAAGGTGGGGCTCAATACTCGCGTGGGTGACTGCGCACCACTCCTCGGGGTCGGATGATCCGTCGACCTCGGTTTCGTGGTGTCGTATCCCTCAGCTGGAGTGGTGGCCGCTGCACCCGGCATTCCGATTTCCTGCTTTCGCGTGTCCGCTGTCGTTCTTGTCGGCATCACGTGTTGACAGCTTGACAGGCAAGGGTCAAAAGCCTGCCGTTGCACCTCGTGAATCCCAGTGTTTCGGTGAATCTTGTGACCTGTACCGACGCCTACTCAACCGTGTGTGAAGGACGCGGACATTGGTTTTGGGAATGCTGAGGTTCCTGAGGATTCGGTTACCCATGGTCTGTGAAGCTACAAAGCGCCTACTCCATCTGGCGCGTTGGTCGTCGCAGTGACGGTGAACCCCACGGTCGCCCACTGAGACCGAGCGCCCACCCTCTCGGGTGCCTTCCGCCCGCCTGCCGTCCGCGTCCGTCGGCAAGGTCCGGCGCAATCCTTCGGTCGCTACTGGCCAACGCCCACGATCGGCCTGTTGAGGGCCTGGCCACCCATCGATCCTTGGAAGACGGCACCCCCGAAGGCGAACACCCCGCCGTCAGCGGCCACCTCGAAATAGCCCCGGGCCGGCGCCAGGGCCACGCCCACGATCGGCTGGTTGAGATGCTGTCCCCCCATCGAGCCGTAGAAGTGAGCGTCACCGAAGGCGAAGAGCCCGCCGTCGGAGGCGACCTCGTAGTAGCCCCCGCCGTCAGGGGAGGCCGCCATCCCCACGATCGGCTGGTTGAGATGCTGGCCCCCCATCGAGCCGTAGAAGTGAGCGTCACCGAAGGCGAAGAGCCCGCCGTCGGAGGCGACCTCGTAGTAGCCCCCGCCGTCAGGGGTGACCGCCATCCCCACGATCGGCTGGTTGAGATGCTGTCCCCCCATCGAGCCGTAGAAGTGAGCGTCACCGAAGGCGAAGAGCCCGCCGTCGGAGGCGACCTCGTAGTAGCCCCGGCCGTCAGGGGTGACCGCCATCCCCACGATCGGCTGGTTGAGATGCTGTCCCCCCATCGAGCCGTAGAAGTGAGCGTCACCGAAGGCGAAGAGCCCGCCGTCGGAGGCGACCTCGTAGTAGCCCCCGCCGTCAGGGGAGGCCGCCATCCCCACGATCGGCTGGTTGAGATGCTGGCCCCCCATCGAGCCGTAGAAGTGAGCGTCACCGAAGGCGAAGAGCCCGCCGTCGGAGGCGACCTCGTAGTAGCCCGGACGAGGTATGGGTGCAATCAGAACCATCGGCTGAGGGAATGACGAGCTGTCATTCTCTTCGCCCACGCCCACACACCAAGAGCCCCCAACGCACGAAATCCCGTGGATCGCGTCCCCCAGGGAGGCCTGGTAGCCCGGCTGGGGTGTCGTCCCGGGCGACCACCTGGCCCCGTCCCAAGTAACGACCATGGGCGCGCCGGTCCCCAAGCCGAGTGTGGCCTGGCCGACGAGCACGCATGATGTCGGACCGAAGCAATCGACTGCCGATGGGAAGCCGACTGCTGGCAGCTGCGGATTTGGGACCGACTGCACTTTCCACACTGTGCCGTTCCACTGCTCTACGAGGTTGCCGCTGGCGCTCCCAGCGTGCTGGTAGCCCGCGGCCATGCACATCGTGGGGAGGGCGCAGCTCACCCCGGAGAACAGCGACTGGGTCGCCCCCGAGATCGCAGGGGTCGCGGCGATCGTCCACGAGGTGCCGTTCCAGAACTCGGTGTAGGGAACTTCCGTTCCGGCAAAGCTTGCACCAACCGCCGAGCAGAACGACGTGGACAGACACGACACCATGTTGAGCTCCGGGTGGCGTCCGCCCGACGGGGCGTCGGTCACAATGGACCATTCGGTTCCGTTCCACCGCTCAACGAGAGACTCATCGGCGCCGCCGGCTGCATCGCCACCAACGGCGATGCAGAAGGTCGGGTTCGCGCAGGAAACGCCGGAGAGAGCTCCGTTGGCACTGGCGGACCGGTCCGGCACGGCGGTGATGGACCAAGTGGCCCCGTTCCAGATCTCGGCGAAGTTCTGTTCAAAAGCCCCGAGATACTGGACGCCGACCGCGACGCAGAAGTGCGGACCTGTGCACGACACGCTGGTGAAATAGCCGCCGGTTCCCCCAGATGGGGTCGGGGCCGAGAGGATCGACCAACTCCCGTCATAGCGCTCGACCAAGGGTGCGTCGTTCGCTCCCATTTGGGTCTGGCCTACGGCCATGCAGAAAACCGAGCCCACGCACGACACGTCGTTCAACAGTGTCGATATCAGGGGATTTGTGGCTGGTGTCGACGCCACTCGCCAGGTGCTCGGCACGACCAGTGCGGGTCCGGGGGTCGCAAAGGAATCAGCACCAGCCCCCACGACGGGGTTTGCAAACAGTGCCAGCGAAACCAGGGCCGCAGAGGCAAGAATGATCCGGAACGACGAGAAGCGCTTCATCAAACTTCCCTGCTTCCTCTGAATCCTCTCCCGTTTCAGACGATAGCGGGTCCCCGTACTCCTCACAATCGACCCATTTCGTCACATGGGACGCGTGAACCGCTGTCCATCTTGCATTGGCAGAATCGTATCCAGATATTCGTGGTGGCATCGTGGCATCCGAGGCGCAACTTTGCCGCTCTGCCATTCAGCTCGATGGCGACGTGGCTAGTGCACTCCCAGACTCCCAGATTTGCCCGCATCGTTCAGAACGCCATGCGGCACCGGCAGCCGGACCCTGTCACGTATCGCCGATCTCAATGGCCGGTCCGGTGAGGGATGATGCGCAGACGGAGTCTGTACCGTATCGGCGTTCCGCGTCCCGACCCGTCACCCGTAGCAACAATCGCTCGGTTTCGCTAAATGCTGCGGAACAGGAGCGGCACGTTTGTGATGTTGGCGGACCGTGCATCTCACGGAGCGGGTTTCGATCGATGATCGATTCGGCCTGGGCGCAACCGAGGGCCGATCGCAGTACCCGGACGCGGCCGGAAACCACCGACACGGTGGCCGCTGAGGTCCTCCATCGGCCCCCAGTCGATCGAGTGCGCTCCGAGGGATCTGAACCCCCAACCTTCTGATCCGTAGCGCCGTCCGGACCGACTTTCTGATGTGGTCGCGTCGCGTCATACCAGGTCAGAAGCCTAATCCAATTCCACTGCGTCCATCTAAATTGGCCCTCCCTGCCAATCGAGGGCCATATGGAGGGCCGAAGTGGCATCGCTTGTGGCAGCGGTTCCGAGGCGCATTCGCGCCACGACTTTTGGCTCCGCTCCGAAAGGCGTGCAAGCCTCATCCGAGTAGCAATATCCCGCTCTCTAGAACGAGTCGGGATGCAGTGCCCATTTTACGAGGGAACGAGAATCGCTCGATGCCTGCTGGAGCGTCAGCGCTTCGGCGCAACAGAGCCGGCCAGAGAATCGGCCAGCACGTCGATACCACCCTCGCGATTGATCTCGGCGACGAAACTGTCGAGCGCTTTCTGATCGGTCAAATCGACGCCTCGTTGCTGCATGGCGAGGACCATGGTCTTCGCCGGTCCCCACACTTCGGGCTCTTGGGAAAGCTCGATCATCTCAGATGCGTATTCGTAGGCTGCTTCCGTCGCTTCGCGAATCGCGGCTACGGGGAGGCTACGTTGCCGGCCCGCGAACCGAATCCACGCTGCCAGGACATCAGGAAGAAGGGTGAAGGCGTCGCCGTCCATGGCGATCTTGCGGGGCGCCCAGTCGAGGCAGAACATCTCCACCATCACCGGACTGAATCGAAGCGGCGTGCCGACGACGTAGTCGAGCGAGAACGTCAGTATCTGATGCGATAGGTGTTCGACCGTTTCTTGCTCGTCGTCGTCACCACTGGTCCCCAGGAGCCCCACACTCTCGTCGGAGTCGAAGAACTCGGAAAGGAGTTCGTCCCTCTCGTTCTCGCTTACTTCAGATGGCACGGGCACCTTTCCGCCAGGCGGCAGCGTGGCGAGCCGAGCCATGACGAGGGCGCGCAAATGGTCGAGGTCCTCGCTCGAGGGCGGATCCACGTACATATCGGTGATCGCCAGCGCTTCCCGCCAGCGAGCGCCTGCTTCCTCGAGTTCGATCTCGCGGTACGACAGTTCGTCATCGCAGTCATCGTTCTCCTGCAGCTCGGCCAGCACGCGGTCGATGCCAGCCGGCACCACGAAGACGTCCTTGGCCATCGCACCCAGATTGTGGTCGACGTAGACACCGACGGTGCTCTGTACCCCGGGTCCTTCGAAGCCGACCATCGCCGACACTCCGTCGTCGTTGACTGGGTCGAACGAGAGCCACGCTGCGCTCGGCTCCCACACCCCCACTACCCCGGCCCATGGCCGCTCGGGCCCACCTTCGGCGACCAGACGGTCGGCCGCGAGTCGGGCTCTCGGCCCGTAGGGCGCAGGAGCGATGGCACCGAGAGCACGAAGGACCATGAGTGCCCCGGGCGTTCCCCGAGTGTCGGCGTAGGAGATCAGCCCCCCGGCGAACACCTCAATCGCATCCATACCGACGAGCTCGGACTTTGCCCAGATCGACCACATCTGTGACGCCCACATCTCGACGGCAACAGGAGGCAAGTCGGCGGCCAGGTCGTTCGGAGCCGCGCGGAGGATCCTCTCGAAGATCTCCTCGAGCCCCGCCTGCTCATGAGGTGTCACCGTCCCGATGCGTGCACCACCCCTCGGGGTGACCCGGCTGCCCTTCTTCCTTCGCTGTCCACCCACGACGCGACCTCCTCCTGAGCCCACGGCCCACCGTATGAGCTGCGCGTTGACGGTGCCGGGATGCGGGATGACCTGGGATTCCGGCCCGTGACGGCGCCCGTGGTCGGGTGGCGTCCTCCAGACCCGCAGACGGTCCCCCACATCGAGGTACGTCAGCTCAGCTCACCGTCGACCCCGTAAGCACCATTCGACAAGCACGTGCGAGCCTCCGACGACTCCAGGCCGTCCACCCTCGTGGCGTGGCTGCGCAGCGGCTGGAGGAGTGGGAGCAGCTCCTCAACGGCCCCATCGATGAGCTGCTCGAGGTGATCACCTCCCGCTCGGACCGGGGCAATGAGCTTCGCCAGAACTCGCCCTTCGCCGGCGCGCTCAGCGAACAAGAGCGGAGCCGGGTTCTCGAGAGTTTCCGGCGCACGCACCCGGCTGCAGCATGAACCGAGAACAGCTCGCACATGTGCTGCGGGCAGCTTCCCAGATCGCCGGGGTATCCGACGTCGTCGTCATCGGGAGCCAAGCGATCCTGGGCAGCTATGACGAGAGTCAGCTGCCCGACGAGGCCATCGGTTCGATCGAGGTCGACGTCACGTTCTTCAACGACCCAGAAGCCGCCAAGTCCGACAAGGTTGACGGGGCCATCGGGGAACTCTCGTCGTTCCACGAGATGTATCAGTACTACGCGGAAGGAGTGAGCACTTCGACGGCCATGCTCCCGGAGGGCTGGGAGAATCGCCTCGTACTCTTCGAGAATCCAAGCTCGGAGCCAGGACGGGGTCTGTGCCTCGAGCGCCATGACCTCGTGGTATCCAAGCTGGTGGCGAATCGCGAGAAGGACGCCAGTGCCCTTCTCCGCGAAGGGCTAGTAGATCCAGACACGCTCGTCGAGCGGATCCGCATGCTCCCACTCGAGCCCAAGCGCATCGAGATCCTGGTGAGCTGGGTCGAAGCTCGTCGCTAGCCCCCACCTCTCCTCATCAGCTCTCGGGACGTATCAACTCAAGAGCGTCATACCTCGCCGTCGATGTCCACACGTCTTCTTTACGGTGCTAAGTTCCGTCTAGGCAAGCCGGAATTCGGACCTTCTGATTTTGCGCCATTTTTCCAAATCACCTCATCCGTAGCGCGCGACCTGGTCGTTTCGTTCGGTCCCGAGAAAGGGTTTTTTAGCCCCAACTGCAGAGAGTTGTTGGCTATTTTGCTCACGCAAGTAACTTTATAAGGCTCTGAGCTGGGCTTTTAGCGCGCTCGGCAGGATTCGAACCTGCAACCTTCTGATCCGTAGATCTAAAGTGCCCTATATCCCCTTTATACCACCAGCGACCGCCACGCACCCTTATCGGCATCTACCTGGAGCTTTGCGGATATCGGAGTGACCATTACTGACCGCCAAAATCCGCCACTTTCCACCTTTTGCGACCGTTTGGTTCTCACGGGGGTTCTCACGCCGACATCAATTCGGTATTTCATAGTTTAGCGACCAGAAGGCGATTTCCATTTACATTAACTCAGCCGCGCTCTGCACCGTCTTTCCCTACCCGACCGACATCGTCGATTCACGAACACCGGCGTCAAATGCACCACGGTGAGAGTGCGCGATCGGCACAAGACAAGTCCTGGAAGCTCGGTTCACCCGTTGCCTACCGCCTCGAAACTTTGACATGAAGTGGGTGTCAGCGTGAGGAGACTTCGGATCGGGGTTCGAGTCCGGTCACCTCCACCCGCTGCCGGAATAGGAACGTGCTCCGTCACTTCAGAATGTTCACCGCTCGGGCTACCACCAGTAAGGCGACGACGAGTGAAATCGCCTCCTCTGCCATCATCATCAGCTTCATCCACGGTCGGATTGCCGAAACATCCGTAGGGCTGAATGCGGTCGCCGTCGCGAACGAGAAATGGAAGTAGTCCACGAACCTGGGGATCCACCCGGCCCCGACGAACTCCTCATTCTTCATCTCAGGAAAAACCAGGGCCGGGGGTCGACTGGCACTTCCGGCACGGGCCGCGGGGCCACCACGGTCGAGGGCCCAATACCACAGCCCGAAGGCGATGACGTTGGTGACCCAGATGGCGCCACCGCTGGCCAGGAGGACCTTGGCGTCGTTGGTGAAGGCGGAGATATCGATGATGGAAACGACGAGCCGCACAGCGGCGTCGGCGTTGGCAAGTGAGATCACCGCGATCAGGCAGTTGGTCATCACCCGCAACCAGGGCAGGTTCCGGTCGATACGACCGGGGTCGCCGATGATGAGTACGACCAGCAGGGCCACCACGATGACCGGAAACAGCCATCGCGCATCCCCGTTGCGAAGTTCTGAGGGCAACGTCGCCCGCAAGACACCGGTAGCCAACACGGCCAGAGCCATTGGCCACCGCGGCTCACCGACGTCAGGCCCACTCCCCGCGTGCAACACCTCCTGACTGTCACTCATTGCACTCATGACCCGACCGAGCGCTCTGTCGCAATGATCCGATGAGTCCAATCGGGGTGGCTCGCGTCACGAGGCTCGGAGCTGCTGACTGTGCTTCACGGCCTGGGTGACCACACGCAGCACCAGGCCCAAGAAAACCAGGTCCAGCCACATTTGCACGGTAACCACCAGTCGTGCGGCCTCGCTCTTGGCCGTGATGTCACCGAAGCCGACGGTGGTGAACACGGTGGAAGAGAAATACATGGCGTCGGTACGGCTGAGAGGTGCTCCGAACGCGGCCGGGTTCGAGTGAGCCATCACAAAGTACGTGGTCGCGAAGAGCAGCATGTAGAGCGGAACACTGAATGCCAGTGCTTCGACGGCCCGGCCGATCGGGTGGCTTGACCGGATGATTTGGCGGACCTGCCATATGATGATCGCTGTGAGCGCTAATGCTCCGAGCGTCAGCTTGATGATCCTGTCGACGCCGGTGCCGCCGCCCAGTGGTAGCAGGAAGTAGAGAACGAGAACCAGGGCTACCGTGGCCACGGTTCGCAATACTGCGAAGACGACCAACCGTCTCCGCCCCCGCTCGGCGAGGTCACCAAACAGCGAGGACGGCGTCTCGTTGGCAGACATCGATTCCTTCTCCTCTCTGGTTCCGAGGTTCAGGCTGTTTTGGCGGAGTGCTTCTGGAGCCGATCAGCCGCGAACATCACGAGGAGACCGATGCCTACGCCCATCATGGTGAAGAGCACCCGCCGCCCCTCAGCGGCGTAGTCGGTCGGCTGGGGTAGGTCCGCCGCGATGAGAGCGGCACAGGCGATCGCACCGGCGTAGTAGGCGTAGTTCACGCCCTTGATGGCTATTCCGAGTCCAGCCAGCAGGATGATGATGACCTCGAGCGCGTGCTTGCTCCCGACCAGGATCAGGATCGGTATGGCCGCGGCGGCACCCATGGCCGCACCCACCAGGCGCTGTTCGCCGAAGAGCTTGGATTGCTCCAAGCTGGGCTTCATTGCGACGATGGTGGCGATGGGCATCCAGTCGGCGCTGGGCAGGTTCCACCCGAAGGCGATGGCGGCGGAGGCAGCCAAGGCCAGGGACCGGATCAATGCAAAGAGGACGATCGGTCGGGTTAGCTGCATCGGGGATTGGCTCCCCGGGAGGTCCATGACCGGTGCGGGTCGCCATCTGCCCCTGCTCGCCACCCACACGAGGAACATGAGGGCGATCCACGTCGCGGCCCCGGCCAGCCAGGCCAGTGCCTGGTTCCATGGGCTGATCTTGAGGTGGTGTGTGTCATGCGTGGCCAGTGAGAGTACGACGAGGAACCAGACGTTCAGCAGCAGCCCCGCCGCGAATCGGTGAACCCCGAGTTTGACGGCCAAGCCGCAGACGAGCGTCACGGCGAAGACCGCCAGGACTACAAAACCCCAGGCTTCATCACCCACGTAGAAGCCGAAGGCGGTCACCAGCGCGCCAAGCAGGGCGAAGAGAGACATTTCCCCCATCCGCCTCCCAATTTTTCCGCCTGGGTCACTCTGTGCCACCAAGAGGACTGCGAAGACGACGGGGACGAAATACCTCTGTTGGTTCGTCTGGACGATGAGGAACCACAGCAGGAACAGGAGGGCCGCAACAGCTGCGCCGCTCTTGACGTTGAGTTTCTCTCCTTTTGTTGCGAACACTTTCTCTATCTGGCTCATCGGCCCAGACCTAGCCATCAGACGTGCTCGAGGTCGTAGATGGGCATGCAGGTGCACAACTCGATCGCGATCCCGTCGATCCGCTTGTCGTCCATCCTCCCGAGTGGGCCAGGGTCGGGCATGCTTCGGGCCTTCACCCGTCCATTCCGAAGTCGGGATTGACGGACACGAGCTCGACGCCGAGTTCCTGGACTCGCTCGATGAGCCCGACAAGGTGCGTCTGATCTGTCACGTCGCCAGTCAGCACCGTGGTGCCCTCGAGCCGCTGCAACTGCATGCCGTCAAACAGGACTCCAAACGAATCGCCCAGCTCCCCACGAAGGACCAGCCGGTAACTGCGGGGTTGCACCCAGTTGTCGTCCATTTCGATGCAGCCTTACATTCCGGCAGGCGACCCGTCATCACCTTCGGCCCGGATTCACCTAGGGGAGACAGTGGGCCGGCCAGGCCAGACCACCCGGCTCTCACGCCCGGCCGGGCACCGATCAAAGTTCACAGAAATGGAAGGCAGACGTGGGCGGCGCTGCCGATCGAGGGCGTCCGTTGCGTTCGCCCCCGGATACTCGCTAGAGGAGGCCCAGTTCGCGGCTGCGTTCGAGCGCGTCGGCCCGCGACGACACGGCGAGCTTGCGGTAGATCGACCGAACGTGGCTATGGACCGTGTAGTGCGACACATACAGTTCACGACCGATATCCCGCTCCGACAGATCGCTGCGCAGGAGCTGGAGCACCCCGAGCTCCCGCCGTGTCAGCTCGCGATCCTCGGATAGGACGCGGCGGACCCGCGCTGGCCGTTCGAGGGTAGACAGCGTCTCGGCCAGGATCCCCGGATCAGGGCACTGCTCGAGGATCGATCTCGCATCGGCTACCGCGGCCGTGGCCGCCTTGTGCTCGCCCAACGCTCGAAGCACAGGCGCCTGGCCGAGCAGCGCATGTGCCACCTGGATGGGCTGGCCAAAGGTCCGCGCTCAGCGCGACGCCGTGCTCGATCAGCGGCAGCGCCTCCTCGGGCCTGCCACAAGCCGCCAGCGATGCTCCGACCGCCAGCGGAACTGTGCCGACGGCCTCCTCCGTGCCGTGCTCCCGTCCGAATTGGGCCGCCGACTCAGCCAGCGTGCGCTGCTCATCTACACAGTCCCGCTCGCCGGCGATCAGCGATCGATAGGCCAGCGACGACGTACCAGACAGCCACTGGGCGCTTGCTGGCGCCAGCGTCGCCGATTCCGCGAACCACTCGTCGGCCTCGTCACGCTCACCCTCGAAGTACAACCCCACGCCAACCGCCCAACAAGCCAATGGCCGCCAAGGCGACCCGGGGCCCTCGAGCTCGACCGCCCGCTTCGCATGCTCCAGCTGGGCCCCGACATCTCCCCAAGGGAAGCCGGCCCGCAGCATCGTCAGGCTCGCCCCAGCGGAGCTGAAGCCATCGCGCAGCGGTCCTGTGTCCAGATCGCCCAGCCGTTGGACCGCTGCGATGGCCCGTGCCGCCTCCTCCTGTCTCGCAGACAGTGACAGCACCCACGCCTGAATCAGGAGCAGATGCACCTCGCTGGTCAGCACCTCGATGGGGAGCTGCCGTAGCCAGGCCAGGACGGTGTCGTACCTCCACGTGTTGGCGTACCTGATCCAGAAGGTTTCGATCAGCTCGACTGCTTCGGCGTAAGCCTCGGCCGCCACGGCGTGCCGGATCGCCTCGTCGGTCGTCCCGTGATCACGATGCCAGGAGTAGGCGCGGCGGTGCAGCGCCGACGCCAGGCCCGGCTCCCGCCGCTCGAGCTCCACCCGGAGCAGCTGCGCAAAGACGTGGTGAAAACGGTACGACCCGGCCTCATCGTCGAGCGGGACAAGGAACAGGTTGCTTCGCAGCAACTCATCGAGCATCTCCGCCGAGCCCTCTTGGTCTATCACGGCGTCGCACAGAGGGCCGGTCAGCCGTTCGAGAATCGAAGTATGGAGCATCAGCACCTGCGCCGGCGGCGTATGGGCCTCGAGTACCTCCGTCACCAGGAAATCCACAACGTGACGGTTCGATCCGCCAAATGTGCGCACGAAAGCGTGGCGGTCGGCGGTGGGCTGCAACGAGAGCGCCGCTAGATAGAGCCCCGCCGGCCATCCCTCCGTTTTTCCCACCAGGCTTTCGACATCTTCAGCGGTGAGGTCGAGCCCGAGGCGGCCGTTCAGGAATGCGTCCGCTTCCTGGTCGGTGAATCGCAGATCAGCGGCTCGTAGCTCGAGGAGCTCGCCGTGGGCGCGCAGACTTGCCACCGGCAGGCTCGGTTCCGTCCTGGTGGCGAGAACGACATGGAATCCAAGCGGCGCATGTTCGATGAACCACCGCACACTGGCGCGTGCCGGTTCGCTGGTGACCCGGTGGAAGTCGTCCAGGATGAGGGTGATCTCACCTTGGCGGTCCAGCTCGTTGACCAGGCGAGGCAGAACCCGATCAATCACCGGTGCCACGAGCGAATGCGATGACGTCGACTTGGCGACGTCGGGGTTCACGCGCCGTAGCGCCCCGATCGCATGCGACCACAGGACCACAGGGTCATTGTCGCCCTCATCCAGGGTCAGCCACGCAACGAGTCTCCGTGCGGCTTCGGCCTCATACCAGGTCGAGAGAAGCGTGGTCTTCCCGAAGCCCGCCGGGCAGGCGACGAGCGTGAGCCTGCGGTCCGATCCGCTTCGAAGACATTCCTGAAGGCGTTCGCGAGGGATCGACTGTTTGCGCACTGGCGGCGGCCGCAGTTTGGTGCCCACCAGGGTCGGCTGCTCGACACCCTCGTGTCCCCCGCCGCCCGCGGCAGAATCTTGCAGGTCAGGGGTGTCGCTGCGGGTCTCCGGCAGTACCTGACGGAGTGACCGGCTCGGCGCCCGCGCACTACCGAGGGACTCCCTGACAGGGGACATAACGCTTAGCTTGCCAGTTAAGAGTTCCTGGGTCCATGGCCGAAAGTCCCTAGTCAAGGCAGGCGCCGCTCCTTCGCTTGCTCTCAGAGTGGCTTCCAGGGCGACGACGAACCCATTGACGTTGCCGGCCAGACAGCCGGCCAGGCGCCTTACGCCCGCCCGCTACGACCTCCCCAGTAGGCGATGAAATGCCGGATCGGACACTGCGGTGGTCTCCGACGGCCGAGGGCCGTGCTCCATTCTGTGTGCGCACCTCATTGTGAAACGGACAGCTTTCCCCTAGGTGAATCCGGCTCGCAGGTGATGACGGGTCGCCTATATAGGTGTGAACCTTCCGGAGGACGGACCGAACGCTCAAGGTGCAATTCGAGTTGACCGACAGGCGTTCGCCATGTCGAAAGAAGCAAAGTAGCGCCGGAAGCCCCAATGTATGCACAGAAAGAATGGAGAGAGCATCATGGCCAAATCTGACCCCGTGTTTGTCTACGTCGGCACCTACCCGAGCGAAGCGTCTGCCCGAGCCGACTACGACGTCGTGAAGGACCTGCACGCCGCAGGAGCTGTCGGAACCTACGACGCTTCGGTGGTCACCAAGGACCCGGACGGCAAGGTCCACGTCGACAAAGACGAGACGTCGACCCGGCACGGGGCCTGGGGCGGAGCAGCAGTTGGGGCGCTTGTCGGCATCATCTTCCCGCCGTCCATCATCGTCGGCGCCGCGGTTGGTGCGACGGTCGGCGGGGTGAGCGGTCACCTATGGAAAGGCATGTCCCGGTCCGACGTGAAGGAGTTCGGGGACATCATCGATGCTGGGCAGGCTGCCCTGGTCATCGTCGGTCAAAGCACCATCGGGGATGCCATCGAGAAAGCCAGCCTCAAGGCTGAGAAGCACGCGGCGAAGGAGCTCGACGTGAGCGCCAAGGACATTGACCAAGCGGTTCAGGAAACAGCGCAGGAGCTCGACTGATCAAGCCGCTGCGCGCTGAACGGCTAGCGCTGCGCCGCAATTGTGGCGCAGCGTAGTTTCCGCAATTTGGAATTCCCAAAAGAAAGGCAGAAATAGAGATGAGTGAAGACCGACCGCTTCTCAACACAGTGCTCGAGATGACCGAGGCCTCGGTGAGCCGCACCAACCTGAGTGACCGAGAGCTCATGATGGTCCGCCTCGCTGCCTTAGCAGCTGTCAACGCCCCCCCGGCGTCATATCTGCTGAACATGGCGGCCGTCGCAGCCGCAGGCACGGATCTGACGCTGGAGGACGCACAAGGCACCCTCATCGCGGTTGCGCCAGTCATCGGCACGCCCAGGACGGTGTCCGCTGCCACTGCGATCGCCGAGGCCCTCGGACTGGCTCTGGCCATCGAGGACGCTATTGAGGAGAGCCAATCATCATCCTGACTTACCGTCACTCCTTCGCTGCACCCACCAGGGGTCTTCGATTCCACAGCGGCTCGAGGACAGCTGGCCGACCAACGAGACCGGCCGGAGGAGCACTGACGTGGTCGGGGGAACCCGGGTGCCGGTCGGTGCGTGCCGTGAGGAGGTAGCCATTCCAGCATCGGTGTTTCAAAGCAGTGCGCCTCGAATTCGGGCGGGCGCACCATGCCCCATACGTGGTGCCGTCCGTTGTCGTGGTCAACGGTCACCTCATGACAGGGCTGTGGTGGTGGACGCCCGCAGGCGCGCGATGGGCCTCTCGCCGCAAGAAACAGCTGTCGGCTTACCTGGCCGATCCGTCCCTCGGGCAACGCGGCAACTGGGATCAAGACCAAGTCGACCTGCATCTACGTCCATCTAGCGCACTGAAAAGAGGCATGAGATGACTACAGCTGTTGCGCACTCGACCCATAAGGAGCGTGCCGCACTGGGTAAGGCCGCCCGGGAGGAGCTGCCACGGGAACGCCATGCTGAATGGTCGGCCAAACAGCGAATGCAGAAGCCGCTCGATCTCTTGGCTGAACAGGGACTGACCCGCGTTCCAGAACTTGTGCCGATCCGATACGGGCGGATGGCAGCGACACCGTTTACCTACTACCGGGGCGCCGCACTGCCCATGGCCGCCGACCTATCCACCGGACCACGCACGAACCTCGATGTCCAACTGTGCGGCGACGCCCACCTGTGCAACTTCGGGGGCTTTGCCTCGCCCGAACGGGAACTGCTCTTCGACGTCAACGACTTCGACGAGACCTCACCGGGACCCTTCGAATGGGATCTCAAGCGTTTGGGCGCCAGCTTTGAAATCGCCGCCCGCAGCCGCAACTTCTCGGCCAAGGTGGGCTCGAAATTGGTCACGAACTCGATGCGCGCCTATCGCGAAGCAATGCATGAGTTCAACACAATGTCCAACTTGGAGGTGTGGTACTCGCGCCTGGACATGGCCGGTGTCGTCCAGAAGTGGGGCTCCGAAGTCAGTAGCGACGTGCTCGTAGCACTTCAGAAGACCACCACGAAGGCAGAATCGAAGGATCAGCTCAAGGCTCGAGTGAAGCTCACCGAAGTGGTCGACGGCGAGCTCCGCTTCCGAAATGATCCTCCGTTGCTTGTTCGGGTGAGCGAACTCTCCGGCGAAGCGGACGCTGGGCAGGTCCAGGACATGATCCACGAAGGCATTCGTTCGTATCGAGAGACGCTGCTAGGAGACAGTCGCCACCTGCTCGAATCCTACAAGTTCGTGGACGTAGCTCGGAAGGTCGTCGGAGTCGGGAGTGTCGGCACACGGGCCTGGGTCGCGCTGTTTCGAGGAGACGACACCGACGACACGCTCATCCTCCAGATCAAGGAGGCCGAAGCCTCTGTGCTCGAGCGGTTCTGCGGCAAGAGCGTGTTTAGAAATCATGGCCAACGGGTCGTGGAAGGCCAGCGCTTCATGCAAGCGGCGAGCGACATCTTTCTCGGGTGGCATCGGGTCCCGACCGGCATCGACGGCAAGCCTCACGACTACTACTTCCGCCAGTTATGGGACTGGAAACTGTCGGCTGACGTCGACAACATGCCTCCGGAGAGCCTTCTCGTCTACGCAAAGATGTGTGGCTGGGCACTGGCCCGAGCTCACGCCCGATCCGGTGACCGGGTGGCCATCGCTTCGTACCTAGGGTCCGGTGACGCCTTCGACCGGGCAATCGCCGACTTTGCCGTCTCTTACGCGGATCAGAACGGACTTGACCATCAAGCCCTCATTGACGCCATCGCCAAAGGCTCGGTTCAAGCAACGCTTGGTGTCTAGCCCCACCACTGCAACGGAAGACGAGGAGGTGACGCTTGTAACTTCGGCAGACAGGTAGAGAGCACAAATTGAGGGCCGTTGGACCTACCCATAACGGTACTGACGACCCGCCCGACTAGTTGAACCTGGAGGGAAACATGTTGATTGCCTATAGCTTTCCGCTGTTGAGTGTCTTTTGGAGCTTATTGATGTTTGCGCTGCTGGTCCTGTGGATTTTCATCGTCATCTGGTGCTTCATCGACAATTTCCGTCGCCGGGACCATCATGGTGTCGCCAAAGCGATGTGGTTCCTCTTCATCGTCTTTGTCCCCGTGATCGGCGTACTTGCTTACATCATCTCCAGGCCATCCACCGTCGACGTCGAGGTGATGTGAACACGTCAGTTCCCTAGAGGGTCTCTCATTCCGAATTGGGGCCCCCGGGGCGCGGTCATGCCGCCTTGGGGCACCCCAAGCGTACCTAGGTGAAAGGTTTGAACACTATGAAACGAATTGGAGTGCTGGCAGTGATGATCTCGGCGGCAGCAATTGCCGGTTGCTCAACCTCTACAAGCAATTCGACCACCACGACCCAAGCATCGGCGGCCACATCGAGTACCGTCGCCAACAGCTTGACCGGGACAGTGAAATGGGTCACCAACAACAAGGCGGTGGTCACGGCGCTGAGTAGTGATGTCAGTACGCTGGCAACCGCTCTTCCCGGGGCCGTCTCTTCTCACAACCCCTCGGCGGTGACGGCGAGTTGCCAAGAGCTGGCTACAGACGTAACGAAAGCCAAGACACTTCCCCCCATACCGAACTCGACTGCTCAGAAGGCATGGACGATGCTGCTGAATGAGCTGAGCGCGGCATCCCAGAAATGCAGTGAGGGAATCGCCAAGAACGATACGGGAGCGCTCAGTCAGGCTGCTTCCGAAGTAACCGGCAGCAGCAACACACTCAAGAGCCTCACCGCCACGCTCGGCCTGTGACGGTGACTGCCGGCGGATCCGGGGGGCCGAGCCCCGGTAAGGCTCAGGCAGCGAGCGGCGACAATGTCACAGCCAAGATCGGCTCGCTGGCCCTCGTCGCCTTGGCCACAGCGCAGTTCCTCATGGTGCTGGACCAGTCCGTGATGAATGTCTCGATCAGCTCGCTGGTGCACGATTTCCACACAACGGTGACCACGATCCAGGCGGTCATCACGCTCTACTGCCTGGTGATGGCCATGCTGATCATGACCGGGGCCAAGATCGGCGACATCATCGGTCGACGCAAGGCGTTCGTCATCGGGCTGATCATCTATGCCTGCGGATCGGCCCTGACCGCTGCCTCCCAGACCGTGTTCCAGCTCGCCCTCGGTTGGTCGGTGCTTGAGGGGATTGGAGCGGGTCTCGTCTTCCCGGCACTGGCGGCCCTGATCGCGGGCAACTTCGAGGGACCGAGCCGAAAGGCAGCCTACGCGGTCATCGGGGGCGTCGCCGGTGCGGGGATAGCAGTTGGGCCCATCGTTGGCGGGTGGGCAACGACGGTGCTCACGTGGCGTGTGGTGTTCGTCGGCGAGGTGTTCATCGCCGCCTTCATCCTGATCATGACCCGCAAGGTCAAGGATGCACCGGCTCCTACTCCCAAGCCCAAGCTCGACGTCGTCGGCTCGGTGCTGTCAGCTGCCGGTCTCGGGGTCTTCGTCTTCGGCGTCCTCGAGTCGAGCACGTGGGGATGGGTCAAGCCCAAGAACTCCCCGATCACCATCTTCGGCTTCTCGCTAACGCTCTTCGTCATGGCCGCCGGCGGCATTCTCATCTGGGGATTCGTCACCTGGCAGCGCCACCGTGAAGACACGGGCCGCGACCCACTCGTCCATCTCTCGCTGGCCCGTATCCCACCGGTGCGGTCGGGGCTGATCGGGATGTTCAGCCAGAACCTGCTGCTGATGGGAATCTTCTTCGTGGTCCCGCTCTATCTTCAGTTGGTCCTCGGACTGAGCGCTCTGGAGACCGGGATCAAAATGTTGCCTATCTCAATCACCATGTTCGCCACGGCGGCAGTCGGGGCACGACTGTCGAACCGATTCCCCGTACGGGCGATCGTCCAGACTGGCCTGATCGTGACGCTCGTCGGCGCCCTCGTATTGCTCGCGACGATCAAGCCGACCCTTTCCAATGCCGGATTCGCCATCGGTATGGCCGTCCTCGGCGTCGGGATGGGCCTGATGATCTCCCAACTGGGCAATGTGGTTCAGTCGTCGGTTGAGGAGTCGGGCCGGAGTGAGGCCGGTGGACTGCAATACACAGGGCAACAGCTTGGCTCATCGCTTGGGGTGGCGCTCATTGGTGCCATTGTCCTGATCGGACTGACCAGTACGTTCATCTCCAAGGTCGAACACGATCCCCGGATCAGCTCCGAGGTGTCCGCCCAGGTAGGGACCGCGGCCGGCTCCAACACGAACTTTGTCGGCTCGACGCAGATAGAGACTGCCGCGCAGAAGGCTGGTCTCGACGAAGCGACAACGGTGGCGTTGGTGGACGACTACGAGTCGGCACAGCTCCGATCCCTCAAGGCCGGGCTTCTGGCCGCTGCGCTCCTCGCCCTCATCTCGCTTGGGTTTACGAGGGAGCTTCCTCACGAGCGGCCCACCCGGTCACAGAAGCCAGAGAGCTGAGTGTCCGTTCGAACCGCTGAAGGAGTTTCGGGTTCCCCCAATGTGACACAAGAACCTCCGGACTCATCCACCGGACAAATGTTTTGCCGAGGGCGAAACCAACGTGTCGCCTACCGTCCGGTCAGTTGCGTCGGCGGCCGCGCCCAGCATGACATCAATATCGTCAGCCACCTCGCCGTCCTCCAGGGGAAGTGCATGGGCATAGTTCCTCAGCGTGGTCGAGGCATCGCGATGGCCAAGCCTTTGTTGGGCCCGGAGGAGTTCGCCCCGGCCGACCAGAAAGGTGGCCACAGAGTGGCGCAGGCGATGGAGGCTGACACCGACCAGATCTGCCTCAGCGCACAGCTCGGCGAACCAGTGGCCCATGCCGCTGGCCGTGAGACGCCGTTGGTGGTCCTTGTCGGCCGAGAAGACCCATTCACCGAATGGGGCACCCTCACCACGCCCACGCCAGGCCTGTTCGCTGGCCCGCCAGAGCTCGACGGTGGTCCGGCCGAGAGTGAGCCGGCGGGTCCGCTTGGTCTTGGTAGGACCGATCTGTTCCCCCGACACCCCTCGCTCGATGGTGAGCACCCTGCCGGCCAGGTCACCGAACGTGAGGGCGACAAGTTCACCCCGGCGGGCGCCCGAGTCTGCCGCCAGACGCGCCAGGAGTCGGACCTGCTCGGCCTTGTGGAGGACCTTCAACGAACTCACCGAACTGTCGAAGCCTGCCTCGGCCTTCTCCACCAGCTCCTGCGACATGCGGAGCAGTGCGAGGACATCTTGCTGAGGCACGTGCATCCTGGTGCCAGGGCGTTCCGGACCCCGCATATCCCGGAGCGGGTTCCGGTCGATGATCAATTCGGCCTGGGCCCAACCGAGAGCCGATCGGAGTACCCGAAAGCGGCCGGAGACCATAGACACGGTGGCCCCGGAGGCCTGCCACCGGGCCATCGTCACGCGGACCACCTCCGGCCGCAGTGTGGCCACCCGTCGGCCGGCGATGGCATCGGCCTTGAGTGCCTTGGCGTTCGATCGGGCTGATGTCCAGGTCGACGGGCGCCAATCGTGCTGGGCGGCCAACCACCGCTCGAGCAGCTCGCCGACGGTCAGGAACGGTGCGGCCCGGCGGATGGACCGGTATTCGGCGAATTGGACCGTCAGTTCACGGCGGCGCTCCTCGGCGTCGCCGGCACTTCCGTGGAACCAGAATGAGCGCTGCACCGTCCGACCGGACACGGGGTCGACACCGATGGCGATGCGGATTTCGAACACGCCGGGGCGCCGCTCCCGCAACGATCCCTGGCCCCAGGCGCCCACGAGGCCAAAAATAGGGTCAGTAGGGTTACCGGTGGATCCCTACTTCTGCCGCCCATCGAATTTCGGCCTCTGACCAGGGACAAC
>CAVYNC010000004.1:0-288314 GCA_963769775.1 uncultured Acidimicrobiaceae bacterium
GAATCTCTGGGTGGCGAATGAGACCGGTGGATCAGTGACCGAGATCTCGGCGCAAACCGGAAGCGAGGAGAGCGTGGTGAGCAGCAGCTACCTGCCTACGCCGGCGCCCATCACTTCTGGCGACGGGTACGTGTTCACCGCCAGCCCGCCGGGGTCATCACCCATGGTCACGCAGATCACCGCCCACACGGGATCGGTCAACTGGATGATGTGCAACACGAATGGACCGTACCTGTTCGACAACCCGCAGGCCCTGGTGGTCGCCGGACCAGACCTGTGGGTCGTGAACGAGGGTGGGAACTCCTTGACCGAGATGCATGCCGTCTCCGGCGCGCTGATCGGCACCTTCTCGTAGCTGATCGGCTCTGCTGGCAGAGGAACGGCGGAGGGGTGCTCCCGGCAACGGTGGTCACCCGGCGCCAAAGGCGAGACGTCCGCCCGATTCCGACCGAAACACGGAGCTCACTCGGACTCGTCGGCGGAGGTACTTGAGGGCCAGTGATCGGGCGACCAGTCCCCCCCTGGGTCCGTGGTTTGCCCCACTTCGATCAGATGACCATCTGGATCGCGGATGTAACAACGGATCTCGTACTGGTGCTGTTTCGGCGGAGTCAGGAATTCAGCACCCCGGGCGCTCCATTCGGCGTATACGGCCCCGATGTCTTTGACACGAATATTGAGAAAGCTGCTGACCCGATCGAGATCACGCGGCGTCTCAAGTGTGACGGCCGGCTTATCGTCGGTCGGACCCCCGCCGACATTGATGATGATCCAACTATTTGACAGTGCGACGTAGGTCAGCCCTCCTGGGCCCGAGTAGGCCACCCTGCCGCCGAGCACTTCGGTGTAGAAGCGCCGAGAGCGCTCGACATCGTCCGACACGATGAAGTGGGCGAGCACAATTCCCTCTGGGGGCGGTGCAATCTCGGTCATCTGCTACCTCCACGGGTTGTTCGATCACCCGCCTGCGACGGGCTCAGCGGCCAGTGCGATGACGAACGCGGATCTCGTCTTGTCATGGCCATGCCACCTGCGCCTGGATTGGTCGCATGGGCGGAGGCATCTTGGCTATCTCCGTGCGGAGCGCCTTGAAGACCGGGTCGAAGATCGACGAGAAGGTCGGGAACGGCTGGATGGTGTCGCTCAGCACTTCCAGCGGGACGTGGGCACGTATGGCCAGCGTCGAGAGCTGCGCTATTTGCCGTCCCGGCAGTTTCGCCATCCTGTCCGTCGACGGTGCTCATCCGGTCTCCTCTGGTCGGCTTTCGTCGCATTGTCGCGCCAGATCGGCTGCCTTGCACCTGGGTATGCCCCGGTTCTCGGCGTCCGACGCCACCGAGCCTGCGAAGAGCAGCTCACGGGTCAATGGCTGGACCCTTCCCGTTCAGTCTCCGAACAACGAGGGGCTCCACGACGTCGGAGACCGAGCGGTAGAGAGGCACCCGCCCTCCCTGCGGTGGTCAGCGTTTGATGCCAATGCTCTTTCCTTCGGTGTAGCGAATCGGCTCCTCGAGCGTGTCGACGAGGAACTGGTCGCGATCTCCTCGTTCCCACGCCTCCTTCAATCCCGGGGACGCCAGATCGAAGTCCGGGCGAATCTTCTGAAAGAGTGCCCGCAGGTCCACGTGCAGCTCTGCCATCGTCGGGCGGCCCCAATACCAGTAGCCGTTGTAGACCTTGAAGATCTTGAGTCCGGGTTCGAGGACGAACGTGTGGGGAATCATCGGATCGTGCGGCTCATCAGTGAACTCTTTGATGTCCAGGTCCTTCTGGATCACTCGATCGGGGTCCGTGGTGTGTCGTCGAAGAGCTTCCAGTACTCGGCCTTCACCTCGGGCTGGGCGACTTCGGCCCTTGGCGAGCCGTTCACGCCGGTGGCGAGGCGCGCTGGCGGGGCTCTTCGCAGCCGACTCGCCGCGCCGCTCGCCCGGTGCCCGTCGGAGACGACGAGCGCGGTGGGGCAGCCCGGCCGAGGTCGGAGAGGAGCAGCCGGCGTCAGCCCGGCCCCGGCGCGAGTCCGAGCCCGGTGCCCCGGTCGCGAGCCCGGCGCGAGCCCGGCCGGCGGGGCCGGGGCTGAGGCGACGAGGACGGTAGCGAGGGTGACGCCGAGAGTCCGGCCCGCAGGCGTCGACCCCCTGAGGCCCGCAGATCCGGCTCACCGTCGACCGACAGCGCGGCCCGATCGAGGGGGAGGGGACAGGAACGGCCAGGTGGCGCCTAAAGCGTCCCGAAACTCATTGACGTTCAGTTGGTTGTCGGTGGAGATCAGGACCAATCGTGTGTATGCGTTTCGAAATTCGGGGTAGACGTCGACCAATTGCCGAACAAACTGGTGCTCCTTCGGATCGAAGCCGCCGCGGGAAAGATGGAGCACCATCGGGTTGCCCCCTTGAAGCTCTGACAGAGGACGGCGCTTACCGGACTGGTCGGCTAGCTCATAGTCGGGGAAGATCCCGCCTTCACGTATGTCGCTGCGCATGTGACCTCCAGGCTCGAAAGGGTCTGGGCGAAGGATCCCACGAAACGCCAACGACTTCAGGGCCGACCCACCCGGATCGCGAATCCGACATGAAGCCCAGGCTGATCGTTGGTTTGATCGATCGAGAAGCTGACCGCGACCGCCCGTAAACCCGAATGTGTTCCGGTGGAGCCGATGCGTCGCTGCACTTCTAACTCGGTGACGTCTGTCGGAGTTCACACTCAGAAATGGCCCAGTCCGCGTTGACGAGCCCGATGTGGCTAAGGCCTGGGGGACGTCTCCCAAGAGCTCCCCATTGACGGTATCGGCCTCCTCAACGAGCAGGCCGACGTCGTTGACGAGCGCAGCGGCGTTCGACGACAGTACGGGCCTGAGCCGGCTCGGCGGCCCCTGCCAGGCCCCGCGCCAGCCAGAAGGTGCACAAAAGGAACGCTCGCATGGCCGCCGTCGACCACGGCCAGGGCGACTGGGTTGAGCTACTCGACGGCTTCCTCGAGGAGATCGACGGGTCGGCTGAGTGTGCTTCCATGGCCTCAGCCCAGGGCCAACGGATCACCCATGTAATCGCACTTTGGAGCGATGTGCCGCGTCGACACTCCGGGCGTCCTTGACTATATGTAGTTGCTCTGTTAAATAACTTGTCTGTGAAGTATCTACAGGAGCGACGGCAACCATGACCGTGACGGCCCCCGATCGGTTCGACGTCGTCTTCGCCGCATTGTCGGACCCTACGCGGCGCTCGATCGTGCGTCGGTTGGCCGACGGTGAGGCAACCGTGCTCGAGTTGGCCGAGCCGTTCCCGATCAGTCTCCCGGCCATCTCCCGTCATCTGAAGGTGCTCGAGCGGGCGGGTCTGATCAGTCGCGGCCGAGATGGACAACGGCGGCCATGCCAGCTGCGGCCGGAGCCTCTGGTCGAGATCGCCGCATGGGCCGAGCACACACGAGCTGCGTGGGAGCTCCGTCTCGACCGGCTCGATGCGCACCTCCGGCGCACATCTGACCGAACCGCATCCCCACCGACATTGGAGAAGCCATGAGCAGTGCCCCGACCGTCACCGATCCGACGACGTGGGCTCTCGATCGTGAGATCGTCCTCGTTCGAGTTCTTGACGCCACACGCGAAGCGGTGTTCGCCGCGTGGACCGATGCGGATGCCTTCTGTCAATGGTTTGGTCCCGATGGGTTCACCTGCACTCTCCGAGAGATGGACGTGCGCCCGGGAGGTCGAGCGTGCTTCGACATGGCTTCCGGAAACGGCACCGTGTTCACGAATCGCTTCGACTACCTCGAAGTCGTTCCAGTCGAGAGGTTGGTGCTGGATCACGGGTCCGATACCGACGATGACCCGGCACGCTTCCGAGTGACAATTGTCCTCGATGAGCAAGCCGATGGAAAGACGGTGTTGACACTGTGGCAGCTCCACCCAAGCGCTGAGCAGCGAAATGAAACCATCGGCTTCGGCGCTGTCGAGCTCGGTCTGCAGACGATGCAGAAGCTCGCTCACCATCTCGGGGTCGTCTGAATCCACGGCCGATGAAATCTCGCTGCGGGACAGGTCAACCAGTCTGACCGACAACCACCACCCGAAGGAGCCGCCATGTCGCGCGTCCGCATCCACAACTTCTCGATCTCGCTCGACGGGTTCGCCACCGGCGAGGGGCAGGCCCTCGACACGCCGTTCGGCCACGCCGGGCATCGGCTCCACGAGTGGATGTTCGCCACTCGGTTCGGCCGCCGGTGAACTCCTCGGCGAGTCGGGCGGCACCGAGGGGGTCGATCACGTGATGGCCGACCGGCACGGACCCGGGATCGGTGCGGAGATCATGGGCGCGGGCAAGTTCGGCCCTCCGGGCTGGCAGGACGACCCGGAGTGGCGCGGGTGGTGGGGCGACAACCCGCCGTTCCACACGCCGACGTACGTCCTGACCCACCGTCCGCACCCGTCGCTGGAGATGGAGGGTGGTACGACGTTCCACTTCCTCAACGCCGCGCCAGCGGATGCACTCGAGGTGGCGCGGGACGCAGCCGCCGGTCAGG
The DNA here is from genome assembly GCA_963769775.1 of uncultured Acidimicrobiaceae bacterium. Lineage (GTDB taxonomy): Bacteria > Actinomycetota > Acidimicrobiia > Acidimicrobiales > RAAP-2 > Bog-756. Next base: position 4,519 of record CAVYNC010000004.1, read on the forward strand.
ACGTCCGCATCGGTGGTGGCCCGACCATGATGCGCGCGTTCATCGCCGCCGGTCTCGTCGACTACCTGCACGTCGTGCAGGTGCCGATCCTGCTCGGCCGCGGTGTTCGGCTGTGGGACGGCCTGGAGGCGTTGGAGCAGCAGTACGACGTGGAGGCAGTCTCGACGCCCCGCGGCGTCACCCACCTCACGTTCACCCGATGACCAGGTCGTCCCCCTGAGGGCGAGCTATAGGTCGCCCTCAGGGGGACGCCCTATAGCGGCACGTCGCAGTCATTCCTGGACACGGAACTGTGGGCACACGCCGGAGGCGTCAGCTATCGCCACCTCGGCGTCGAGGAGGCCGCAGACCCGCTACCGACTGGTTCTTCACGCAGGGCGTCGAGTTCGTCGTCGACCACTGCGTGACCACCGCAGCGGAGTTCTCATCCTCTGTGAGTCAGGGGTACACGGCAGCCCCACACTTATCGCGGTGGAAGCCTGTCCGCGACGGACCTGCCGCACCGAGTGACCCATGCGTCCCTGGCCGCAACGGAAGTCGCGACTGTCCCCAACCACCACCGGGTTCAATCGGTGGTCGACCTCTTATCGATTGCAGACCTCTTCGCAACCGTTGACTCCGCCTGCTCCGGCCCGATCTGACTACCCGCAATCCTGCTTAGGGCTTCAAGGTGGCCACTCCCGCCTGAGCGAGAAGTCCCAAACGTTCGGACGCAGTGACGCGAGTGCCCGAGTACGCCGGCTCGGAGCGCATTATCCGTCATTCGCGCACAGCGTCTGTCGCAGTACTCTAATCGCCCACGAACGAGCTGGTCGAGAACTTTCCCACCCGGATGGTTCCCTACACTTGCCTAGATGAGGACCGAAGAATCACGGGAAGGAGCGGCCGCGAGCTTGCGAGCGCTCAACCACGCGTTTGCAGCGCACGATCCCGCGGACGATGTGCTCGCATCGATAACGGAGACGGCGAACGAACTCGCACTCTTGGTCAATGAAGCTCCGACACGCGATCGTCTGGCCCTCATGCGGAGCAGCCCGGAGGGGTCAATCTTGGGCGGGAGCGGGTTCGAAGACCGAGCTGTCGGCGGTTGGTCAAATCCGACAGGCGTCGAACTCGAGGTGCGGTTCGATAACGGTGAAGTGATCGCCGAAGTTGTGCTGCGGCGCGCATTCGAAGGCGCACCCGGTCGTGCCCACGGCGGAATCGTGGCCGCTGCATTCGACGACGTGACCGGCTTCGTTATCGGCAAACTGCAGGAACCGGCCTTTACGGGCGAGTTGACGGTGCGCTACCTCGCAGGCGTGCCCGTTGACGAACCCTTGGAAATTCGCGCACGGCTTGACGGGCGAGAGCGCCGCAAGCTCTTTATAAGTGCTGAACTACGCACCGGTGACGCTGTGGTTGCGAGGTGCCGAGCTATCTACATCACCGTCGATCTGTCCCGCTTCGCAGGAGCGCCCGACCCACGCTGACCCGATCGTTTACGTATCAATTGCGATCAGGGTCTCAGTATCGATGGGTCCAATCGTCGGCTGCAAACGAGTCTCGATAGACCGACGATTGGTTTGAGGGCGCGGTTCGGGTCCGCTTTGATCGGACTCACCATTCCAGGTTGCACGGTATCGACTTGCTCTCTATCCAGCAGTTGAGGGATCGATCACAGCTGACACCCTCGTGATCCTGTCAGCCGGAAACCCTCCACAGCGAGCGTGCTCCTCAATGATGTCCTCGTCGGGTGCGACGTAGACGCAGTAGATCTTGTCGTCGGTCGCGTAGCTGGTCAGCCACCGAATCTGAGGTCCCAGCTCGCTGATGACCTTGTTCGATTTCTGACTGATGGCCTGGAGCTCGTCAGGCGAAAGCTGGCCGGCACCTGGCAGTTCCCGTTCGATCACAAACTTGGGCATCGTTCTCTCCCCATTCGTACCTGCAGTATCCCAAATAGATACTGTCAGTATGGTACTATCCATACTATGAGTATGCCCGTCAAGAGGCGCTCGACGGCCGCCGGGCGCGGCGTTCGGGGAGAGACGACCCGCGCGTCGTTGATCACCGCCTCACGCGAACTGTTCGGCGCTCGTGGCTTCGCCGAGACCTCGCTCGATGATGTCGTCGCTCAGGCCAGAGTCACGAAGGGGGCTCTGTACCACCACTTCGCTAGCAAGGAGGACCTGTTCTCGGCGGTGTACGAAATGCTCCAGCGGGAGGTGTCCGACCTCGTCGTGGCGGAATTTCTGCGACCCGATCCGTGGGAGGCCCTTCTCGTGGGCTGCGATCTCTGGATCGATGCTCATCTGGACCCGTCGGTACAACGAATCGTGATGCGAGACGCACGCGCCGTTCTCGGTTGGGAGCGCGTGCGGGAAGTGGAAGCGAGGTTTGGCGCCGTTCCACTGCGGGGTGTGCTGCGTAGGGCGACTCTCAAGGGCCTTATTGATCCCCAACCGTTGCGACCGCTCGCGCTCGTCGTGATGGGTGGATTGACCGAAGCTTGCTTCTACGTCGCCGATGCCGAGGATCCGACGGTGGCACGGGAAGAAGTGCGCGCGCTCTTGCTTCGGCTGCTGGCGGGCCTACGATCGCGATCCGATTCGACCGCCTGAGCTCGCGGGTTGCTTGTGGGATCCGCCAATGAGCGATGCCAACAGAGGCCAGTGGACCTTTGGGGACACAATAAGAACCGCCTGGTTGTCATCGACGGACCGGCGATTTCCTGGCCAGATGACATCACGTCGGTCGGAAGCCGCAATTCCGCTACAGAAGCACTGTGAACTCTTCCGGAGAGATATCCCGGCTTGTCGCAGCACGGACCGCAGAGTCCCGCGAGCAAGCTCTTTGTGGAGCGGCACGATGGCAATTCGCCCGTCGTCGTGACGCAGCTTCACGTGACTACCACGTTGGCCAGACTGAACGAATCCGACCTTGGCGAGTGCCCGAACCGCCTCCGCCCCCGAGACGACTGGGAGGACTGGACTCACGCAGTCAAGCGCAAGGTGGCAATGATCGGCGGCTCCAACCCTTCAGGAAGGACTTCGTCCTCGAAATAGAGCTCGAGAGCTTCCTTCAGATTCGCAAGGGCCTCCTCAACCGTCTCACCCTGACTGGCCACCTCAACGTCGAGACAACGCGCGACGTACCAGGGATCCTCGTGAGTGATCGCGGCCGTGAAGTCCATGGACTGATCGTACCGGACGGTTTGCGCACCGTACCGATCAGGATCGCGAACATCCAGGTCATGGACCCGGGTGGACCTTGGAGGACACAATAAGAACCGCTTCCCGATGGTAGCTGGTTCGATGATCGAACTCCGTTGAGATCCCACGACCAGCACACGCTTCGACGTCGGGGACCTGCCTACGCTGCGTTCGGCCGCTGCAGGAGGTCGACCGGCAGCGAGACCGCCTCGACAACCGGAACGTCGTCATCTCCGGTCAACTCGACCTCGACGCGGGCAAACTGCTTCCCCAGCGGGCCGAAGAGGCTCAATACGGTACCCGTCACATCCTCTAGTCCCCACGGCACGACCACGCGGTCACCTGGCTTGAAGGTCGGCATCGTTATGGGCTCCACGGGTCATCGGCCGGGAAGAGGGCCACCAAATGATCCCACACAGCCCGGTCGAGGGCGCGGGCATGCCGGGCGAGGGCCGCCTGGGATGTTCCGACGTATCCGAGGGTCGGGCGGATGCCGAACTTGAGAGCGCCAAGACCTTGTCTTGGTCGTCATGAGCAAGAGCGTTTCGGAACTCTACGAGTTCCTTGAGCGCCGCGACGTCGGCGGCACGTTGGTCGTTCTTAGCTTGCAACTGGGAGCGAAGTTGGGCGATGCCGAGACGGCCTGCGTCCCTCGTGATGGCTTCCAGATGGGGGTTTCCGCGGTCGATCATGCGGTCACGGGTCGCTGCCGAGATGAGCTGAGGCTGGTACTGGGCCGAACAACCGGCACCTCGGATCATCTTGATGGCAGCAAGGTCGAACAGGTCGCGGACGAAGCCTTGGAACTCGGTCACGACCCGGAGGACGAGCGCTTCGTTGAGCTGCTGCGTCCCTGCCTTCGGCGGCCGACCGACCCCGGTATACGGTCCTGCCTTGCCGACAAGCGAATGCGCTCGCCTCAACTCATCGACATTGGCCCGACGGGAGGTCCGCCAATCTACGAATGCTGGAGATTGGCGGTAGGCCGGCACTCAAGGAAGTAGAGCACGCTGCAGTAACAGCTCCCACTGTCGATGGATGACGGCACCGCGAGACAGATCCTCCGCCCTCTCGGTTCGTATTGTGTTCATTGCTCTGCACGTTGTCCCAGGTCAGGAACGTCGGTGGACCTTGGGGGACACAATACGAACCGCTCCCCCACGGTCTGCGGCCCCAACATCGACCTCGGATGAAAGGGCGACAGGGTCGTTCGATCAGTCCGAGGCCACGCAGAGCTCTGTAGCTCTCCGTAGCTCTCCGTAGCTCTCCGTAGCTCTGCGTGCTACAATAAGCGCATGGCAAAGACCATCGCACAGCGAGAGCTCCGGAACGACAATGCAAAGGTGATCGAGGCCGTCGCCGCCGGGGAGAGTTTCGTCGTCACTCGCAATGGCGTGCCCGTGGCGGAACTACGTCCGATCCAACAGACGCGCCGGACCTTTGTGCCTACGGCTGAGCTCCTGGTGCTCCTCTCCGCTGGGCCACGGATCAACCGACAACGATTCAGGGCGGATCTCGATCGGGTCGTAGACCAAGGGCTGTAGATGGCAACAGCCCTGCTCGACACCTCGGTTATCATCGACTGGGACGACCCGACGGTTGCCGCTGCCCTTCCAGAAGAGGTCGCTGTCTGCGCGATCACCCTCGCCGAGTTGGCTGCTGGACCACATCTCGCTGCCTCCAGTTCCGAGGGTGCACGCCGTCAAGCTCGTCTCCAACAAGTAGAGGCGACCTTCGAGCCACTCCCCTTCGACGCCACAGCGGCTCGGAGCTACGGACAGATCGTGGCCGCCGTAGCCGAGACGGGCTGTTCACATCGACGGCGTGTCGCCGACCTGCTCATCGCGGCGACCGCGCACGCCAACGGCCTCGCGATCTACACCCGAAATCCCGACGACTTCGCCGGACTCAGCGATCTCGTCCACATCGTCGGCATCTGACCGCTGTACGGTCACCCCTCCGGGGGAAGCACACAATTCGCCGCGCCGTTCGGAACATGCTATTCACAGGCTCGGGTGGAGGTGAGCGGACTCGAACCGCCGACTTCTACATTGCGAACGGAGCTGCGGCGGTTCCCTGAACTGGATCTTCGCGGGGATTCCCTGGCCACGTTGCCTGGCGAGGTGCACCGAAGGGCGAGGAAGTGCACCGAAGGGCAACAGTTGAGTCCTGTTGAGTCCCGAGCACGCCAGCAGCACTGTCGATTTTGACCAGGGGAATCAGAGCTACCGCCGTAGACTTGAGCCAATCGCATGAACGCGAGGTCTGACGCTCGGACCCGCAGCTGGTCAGGTCGAGATACCCGACGACGCTCTTAAGCCGCCGCGGTAGTCGGGGCGGTAACCTGCCGTCGACCTGAGCGCCCCAACACAACTTTCTTACGGCCGATGCGCGTCGGACCAGGCCTGGACAATCTCGGGTCGTAGGCGACCCTGCCTGGCCACGGGCAGCCCCACGGAGCGGGCCCACGCTCGTACCTCGCTCGTAGGAGGTTCGGCTACAGCAGGCACGCCCCCATCGGCAGATTCGACGCCGATGCGGGCGGTGGCGGCGGACTCGCTCCTCGCCCAGGCATGGGCTGCTGCGAGATAGCGGTAGGTCCACTCTTCGGCGAGTGGGCGAGTTTCGCAGAACACAATCGGTACGCCAGGCCAGCGGACCTGCAGTTCGGCGAGTCCGTCAGCAACCACAGCCGGGCGGATGCGGTCCTGCTTGAAGACCTGCGAGTAGCGCTCCTCGACAACAACGGCAGCAAGCGGCAAGGAGGCCAGTTCGGCGATGGCGAAACGCAGCGTGCTGTTGGTCAGGCTGGAGACGAGGTCGGGTAACGATTTGCGTTCCACCGCTGCGACCAGCCGGCCATCGAGTTCCAGGCCGTAGTCGCCGCAGGGAAGCGACCGTTTGGTGGTGTGGACTTGCTGGTCGGTGAAGCGGTAGGCGTAGCGCTCCCGGGAGTCGACGATGATCTGTAGGTCGCCGATGCCACCAGCGCGAGCGGTCGGGACCCGTATATTCGGTCGGGCTTGCTTCCGAGTGCGTGGAGACTGCCAGAACACCGCATCTCGGCCACGAGCGGTGGTGAACACCAGCTGCGAACGGTTCTCCCTGCCGCGAGCGAGTACGAGATCGATCGACGCGCCGCGGCGCACACACGAGCGCACCGGGACTTGCTCCACGATCTCGGGCTCGCTGGGCCACTCGTCTACCGCAACCGGGTAACAGAACAGCGCCTTTGTCCGCGGCCATGTGCCAGCGGTACGGAACAGCAGCCCGTCGCCCAGCGGAACCCGCATCAGGTAGGGCAGGCGTGAATCGGGGTCAGGGTTGCTGACGATCAGCAGGTCAGTCATCGACACCACCAAGTGAGCTCTCCCTCGTCGGCCGACAATTCGCCGGCGACCAAGCCACGCTCCTCAACGAGCTCAATCGACAGGACCTCCACCGGCATGGGCCACGACCGTAGACGGCGGTCGGGCAGCGCGCCGTGCGAAGGTCAGAACCCGTGTCCCGCAAGGGTTGGTTTCGGTGGAGGTGAAGGGACTCGAACCCTCGGCCTCTACATTGCGAACGGAGCGGCGGCACCTCCCTGGCCTGGGATTTCTCGTGGATTCCCAGGCCACTGTGGTCGAGGAGGTGCACCGAAGGGCAAGGAAGGGCACGCCGGCAGCAGTTGAGTCCAGTTGAGTCCCGGGCACGACAACCGGCACGTTCGATTTGACCAGGGAAATCAGAACTACCGCCGTAGACTTGGAGCAATGGCACGAACGCGAAGTCTGAAGCTCGGACCCGCAGCTCGTCCGGTGGCGATCCCCGAGGCGTTCGATTGGGAGCCAACAGCCTCAGGGACCGTCACGCTTCCCGTTCCATGTGCGATGGAGTGATCCAGTCGTGGCTTACGACATGGCTGTGCGCGCGGATCGACTTCGCGTCTACGAGCAGGTTCTCCGTGAGGGCACCGAGGCGGACGTACGGCATTACGTCGACCCCGAGGATCTCGCCGAGCTCTTCGATGAGCTCGTACTCCCGCCAACGGTCCGACGGACGTGGGAGGAATGGTTCCTACGCCACGATGAGGCGCGGGCGGAGTGCTGAGTGATCTATCCAGCTTCGAGTCGCGAGAATCATTGCTGGGCTCGTAGAAGCCGAGGATTTCGCGCTCGCCGGTGGTGCTGCACTGATCGTCCGTGGCGACGTGGAACGAGCTACTCGGGACCTGGACTTCTTCGGTACCAGTCCCGATGCAGTGGACCATTTGGTTCCAGCAGCGGAGGCAGCGCTCCAGCAGGCCGGATTCCAAGTCGATCGGCTGATCGACAGCCCCGGATTCACGCGCTTTGTCGTCGCGGACGAACTTGATCGAACGGAGGTCGACCTGGCGAGCGACGCCCGGCTCTTCCCCACGGAGACAGGCCCGGGCTTCGACCTCCTGTCATCCGAAGAACTCGCCGCCGACAAGGTACTCGCCGTGTTCGGCAGGGCGGAGGCCCGAGACTACGTCGATCTCATGTCCATCGAGCCTCGCTTTGGCCTTACACGTCTCTTCGAACTGGCTCGCGAAAAGGACCGTGGCTTCAGTCCGGTCGTTTTCACCGAGATGTTGGATCGCTTCCCACGTCTTCGGCGGGACGAGTTCCCAATCGACGACGTTCGGTTCGAAGAGCTTCAGCATCGGGTTCAGGTGTGGCGAGTGGGTGCACTCGAACTGAGTTCGCCAGAGGAACGATCAGCGCAGCGAAGTAGGGCTCGAGATACCGGAATGGACCTCGGGCACTGAGCTCCAAACTCCGGACCTGAACAGCGACTGAGCAGAGCCGGAACCTGCCGGTCCCGAGGAGGCATCTGAGTCCTGTTGAGTCCTGCACCTGCCATTTTGACCTCGCTCCCGGGACACCGGAGGCCCTGTTGGCCGTTGACCAGCTGGTTCCTCAGGTTCACCGGTTCAGCTGAAGGTCGCCAGCTACTCCGCCGACGTAGCGCTCATCGGCGTTCCCGGAGATTCCACTTTATAGGCCCCTGAACTGGCCTTTCAGTGGAGGTGAGCGGACTCGAACCGCCGACTTCTACATTGCGAACGTAGCGCTCTACCAGCTGAGCTACACCCCCGGGCACTCCGAAGAATAGTCGGGGCAATCTCCCTGCATCGACGCCGGATCCGGGGTGGTCCGCACCGGAGCGCGGGCGGATCGCCGCACCGGTCCCTCAGGGCGCTGTGGTCGATGTGGTGGTGGTCGTTGTCGTGGGTGGAACGGTGGTGGTCGTCGTGGTGGACGGCGGTGCGGTCGTCGTGGTGGTGGTGGAGGCGGGCGACGTCGTCGTTGTCGTCGAGGTAGATGTGGTCGAGGATCCCGCCTTGGTGGAGGATCCCGACTTGGTGACCGATCCGACGGTGGGCAACGGACCGGTTGTGGACGCCGTCGGGGCAGGCGCAGGGAAGGACCACATCGCGGTTGCGCAGTCAGCGGGCTGGCTGGCCACTACGACGTCCACCCCCGGAAGCGAGCTGTAGGTCCACACCTGGAGGGGCGGAGCGCTCTGCAGGCAGGCCAGTGCCGGGTCGCTGGTGCCGATGCCGGCCAGGGTGCCCACCAGCTGCTGGGTGCCCCCGGACGGCGGTGGGTTGATCGGGGTCAGCGGGATGCTCGCCACCCCCGCGTACGTACCCAGCGTCGACGAATCCGGTGCCCGGGGGTGGAGGTGGGCCGGCGGGCAGATCCTTGGATGGGGGCGCATTCCCGAGCAGTGCGGCCATCATCGCCGGATCGTTCCCGTCCATTCCGAGTGCCCAGATGCCCACGCCGGCGATATGGAACAGCCCGGCCAGCTCGGCCTTCAGTGCGAGCGACGTGGCGTCGTCGAAATACGTTTCGTGCCATTGGGAACCGACCAGGTAGGAGGTCCACACGGTCTGGGTGACCGGGTCCCAGTAGGTCGGATGTCCCGATGCGGCGATGACCGCGTCGCTGAGGGGCGTCTCTCCTCCGGTTGCCTGAGCGGTGCTCGACCCGTCGGTGGTCGGCCAGTCGTAGCCGTAGAAGGGCACCCCGAGGATGACCTTCTGGGCCGGCACGACCGTGGTGAACTCCTGGAGGGCCTTGAGGTCGGTGTAACCATTCCCCGCGAGCAGGGGCGACGTCGGACTGGGCTGGGACCGGTCGTTCATGTCGTAGGCCATCACGAAGAACGCGTCGACCGCTGGGGCGAGCGCGGCCACATCGTAGAAACCGCCACTGTCCCCCGCCGCGCTGGCGTAGGTGGCCATGCTGACCTGCCAATGCGGATCAGCCGCGTGGAGTGCCGTCGAGACGTGGGTGATCAGGGCCGTCAATCCGGCGCGGTCTGCGCTCCCCTCCCCCTCGAAGTCGAAGTTGACCCCATCGAGCTCCTTGGCCGAGATCGCGCTGATCAGCGCTGCGGCCAGCCGGCCGGGGGCGGTCGGGTCGGAGGTGATCTGGTCGAGGGCGGTCTGGTCGAAGCAGGTGACCGTGAGCACGACCCGGTCCCCCGCCGCGTGGGAGCGGTTCACCAGGTCGACCAGGTCCTGGCTCTCGTACCCGTTCCACCCGGGACCGCTCTCGTTGAGCGAGCCGTCCCCGTTGGCGTCGACGCTGAAGTAGGCCAGGGTGGTGAGGTCCTGGTATTCGAAGCTCGAGGACTGGGGAAGGGTCCAGTAGGGCGCGTAGCCGAAGACCTCGTGGGACCCGAGCGGCGGGGCGCCCGCCAGCGAGGGCGGAGCGGGCTCTGGCGCGGTGGTCGCGGCGGGCAGGTGGGCGGACGGGTGGGCGAAGGCCTGTGCGCTGTTTCCCGGGCTCCGATCGTCCGGGGTGATGGTGATGGACGCTCTCGGGCTTCCCGCCGCCGAAGGCTGAAAGGTCGAGGTCGTCCCGCCGGTGAACAGCGCGAGAGCGGCGAGGCTGGCCAGGACCGGAACCACGCGGTGGCGGGTCCACCCGGGCAGCAACCCGACGCCCGCTCGTGACGGCACAGCCGCAGCGTCGGTGTGGACCCCGGGGTCGCTGGCGGTGTTTCCGAGCACCGCCCGACCGGACTCGACAGCCGACAGCAGGGCACCGACCTCGGAGGCAGACCCGACGAACTGCCAGGTGCCGGCCTCGGCCATCCACCAGTCCTCGGACACCTCGATCTCGACGACCTGGACGGTCCCACCGCCCGGCAGGTGGGCGAACCGGTCGGCCGAGACCTGCTCGACGGCCGACCACGGCACCAACGCGGGGACCTCGGTCCCGGAAACGTCGGCCCCGCGGATCAACAAGCCGTGCTCGTTGGTCCCGACCGTCGTCTCAGACCCGAGGTGTCGGGGGAGGAGCTCGATTCGGGGCGGGTCCTCCCCGCCGGTCCCCTGCACCGGGTCGGGCAAGTCGACGACACCCTGGAGGACGACGTCGACCTCACGGGGAACGGGACGGGTCGGGCGGCGGAGGGATCTCATGGCTGATCGTCGCGACGGCACTGCCGGGCCGGCCGCCGATCCCGGCAGTTAAGACCCGTTTGAGTGATAAATTTACCACTCTGCGTGTTGGTTGACCAGGGGCGATGCAGACGTCCGACCGTGCCGCCGGACCGGGCGGCGGGCCTCCGCCGGCCTGCTCCGGGGACCACTGTAGACGACGGTCAGGCGCTCGGGCATTCGCCCGGTCCTCAAGATTCCGTCCCGGATACCGACAATTCCTCTGGCGGCCGAACCCGCATGCGACCGAACTGGGCACCGACATGACGTCTCCTGGAAGCAGCACCCGAACGACAGATCAGCTCGCGTGATCTTCGTCGAGGGCTTCCGCCTGCTCTTCGTCCTGGCGGGCGCGGTCACCGGCTTCGAGCTCGGCCGTTCGACCGGGAACGGCGGGACCGATCCTGTGGTCGGCCTCCTGCTCGGTGCCGGGATCAGCTACGTCCTCGGCGGGGTGGCCGGCCGGCTCATCGACAAGGGGATCCAGCGCGCCGTCTTCCAGTTCCGCAACACGCCCCCCGGAGAGGTGTTCGCCGCCTCGAGCGTGTCGACGACCGGGATGATGCTCGGGCTGGTGCTCGGCCTCCCGCTCATGGTGCTGGTGCGCACGGGGTATGCCTTCATCGTCACCGCCGGGCTGGCCTGGGTCCTTGCCACCCTCGGCTGGCGGCTCGGATCGGCGAAAGGTCGCCAGGTCGTGGCCGCGGTGGGCCTCTCCCGCATCCTCGCACCAGCCGTCGACCCTCCCGAAGGTCACGCGCTCCTCATCGACGGGTCGGCCATCATGGACCGGTTCCTGCTCGTCCTCGGACGGGCCGGCCTGCTCCCCGGTGGCCTCGTGATCCCGCAGTTCGTCATCGACCATGTCCGTTCGGTGGCTGAGTCACCCGACCCGGTCAGCTCCCGGCGGGCGCACCGGGGACTCGAGTCCCTGGAGGCGCTCCGTGAGATGTCGGTGGCCGTCCACATCGCCGCTGACGAGGTCCCCGAGGTGGACGATCCCACAGTGAAGCTGCTCACGGTGGCCAGGCGGACCGGGCTGCGCATCGGGACCTGCTCCACGAACGTCGTCGACGTCGCAGCCACCTGGGAGCTCCCCACGGTCAACCTGCACACCGTGGCCAGCGAGCTCTCACCGGACCATCTCCCAGGCGAGCGGCTGCTCATCACGCTGGTCAAGGAGGGGCGTCAACCCCGGCAGGCCGTCGGCTACCTTCCCGACGGGGACATGGTGGTGGTCAACGACGCAACCCACCTCATCGACCAGGGACCGGTCAGCGTGAGCGTGCTCTCCACCCGCCCGACCAGCCAGGGCCTCATGGTCTTCGCCAAGCTCGCCGCCGACCCGGCTCCCGAGGAGCCCGAGGTCGACCTCCCGCTCCGGTCAGCCCGGCCCAGAGGTGCGGTGCTGTCCTGACCGTCCGACCGCCGTCCCGGTGGGCCGGGCCGCGAGAGCCCGACCCACCGTCGGCAGTCAGGAGATGATGGCGATGACCTGCCCGGTCAGCGGAGTGCCGGCGCTCGAGCCGAGGTACGAGGTGCCCAGGGCGTAGACCGCACCGTTGGTGTCGGCGAGCCAGTAGCCGCCGATCGAGCTCGGAGCCATGCCCACGATGGGAGCGGCGGGATGGGAGGCGCCGAGCGATCCGTCGAAGGGTGCGTCCCCGTAGTTGAAGATGCCACCGTCGGAGGCGACCAGCCAGTAGCCCTTGCCGTCACCCGTCGAGGCCATCCCGACGATCGGCTTGTTGAGGTGCACCGCACCGCTCGACCCGTGGAACCCGGCGTCCCCGAAGGAGAAGATGCCACCGTCGGAAGCGACCAGCCAGTAGCCCTTGCCGTCAGCCGACGAGGCCATTCCCACTACGGGCTGGTTGAGCGGGTGCGCGCCCATCGAGCCGTAGAAATGGGCGTCGCCGAAGGCGAAGATGCCACCATCGGAAGCGACCAGCCAGTAGCCCTTGCCGTCGGGCGTCGAGGCCATGCCCACGATCGGTTGGTTGAGGTGCATGGCACCGGTCGATCCGTGGAACGCCGCGTCGCCGTAGCTGAAAATCCCTCCATCGGAGGCGACCAGCCAGTAGCCCTTGCCGTCGAAGGTGCTCGCCGCCCCGACGATCGGCTTGTTGAGCCGGAGCGAGGCGGTCGACCCGTAGGCCTGCACGTCACCTTGGGCGAAGACCCCGCCGTTCCCGGTGATGAGCCGGAACCCGGCCGGGCTGGTGAACGGCAGGGCAGCGAGGGTGACTGCGTTGGACGGGGACGATGCCGCTCCGGTCCCGACGCTGTTGGTGGCGGCCACGGTGAAGGTGTAGGGCACGCCGGTCGCCAGGCCGACCACACTGCCCGAGGTGACCGGGCCCACGTAGGTGGGGGTCCCGGTCACGGTCCCGCCCTGGTAGGCGGTGATCGCATAGCTGGTGATAGGCGCACCGTTGGTGGCAGGGGCCGTCCAGGAAACCGTCGCGTAGCCGCCGCCGGTCCGACCAGCGGTCGCGCTCACGCCGGTGGGTGCGTCGGGCACCGCCGCCTTCCCGTTGAGGTTGACGTAGGCCGCGGACTGCACCGTGACCGGCGAGACGCTGATCAGCGGGGTCGTGCTGCCGGCCGGCAGCACGGGGATCTTGTCTCCGGTCGCGCCGCCCGGCAATCCCGTCTGGGGCGGACCCGCTTTCGGCGTGGGCGGCCCGGTCCACCCGGTGAGCAGGCAGTTGCTCGGCCCGTCCCCGAGCGCTCCGCCGAACGTGACGAGACTATCGGCGGTGAACTGGAGCGCGCTCACCACGCCGATGCCGGCGGTGCCGCCGGCTGGCCCGTTGGTGGTGAAGACGTTCCCGGTGGTGACCTTTTGGCTGAACACGGTGTTCGCGCCCCAGCTCACGCTCGCAGCGGTGCCCGCCGCCGTGGTCGGCAGGCTGATGGTGATCGAGGAGGCGTTCGCGCTGACTGTCAAGATGGTTGCGGCCTGCGGGATCCCGGCGGTCCCGGAGGCAAGGCCGTCGAGAGGCTTGGCGCCGGTGAAGTCCCCGGCGACACCGGTAAGGGTGGTCGAGCCCTTGGTCCAGTGCACGAGCCCTGATGGGGTGGTGCCCCCTCCGTCCGCCGCGTTGATGGTCGGCGTATTGACCTTGTACGTGCCGGTGGCGTGCCCATCGGTCGACCCGATGGTCTCGGTCCACTGCAGTTGCGACGTGCCGGTACCTCCGAGGATTGCGTAGATGTTGGCGATGAAGCCGCCGACGAGAGTCGTGGAAGCGGTCCCGGTGAAACCGAATTTCACGCCGGAGGGCGCGGCCGAATCGGTCGTCGTGTTGCCCACCAGACTCGTGACGAACGGCGCGGCGACTCCGGCCATGAACGAGGTCGTGCAGTCGATCTCATAGGAGATGGCCGGAGCGGTCGGATTGTTGGGAGGGGCATTGACCACGGCGCCGGAGGGCGAGGGTGCCACGAGGGCCACGCCCACGGTAGCCAAGGTCAATGCGCCGATCGCTCCCCACGACCTGGCGGCCATCCCGGCGTGACGGCCGTGTCTCGCGGACACGGTCGTGCCCACATGTCCAACCTCTGAACGGGACCTGCTCATCGATCCAACCCCCCGGATTCTCCTTGCCACACGCCCCTCCATCACCACTGCTCCCCGGTGCGGAACGCGGATCACCTCTGTGATCAGGACGACGGTAAGTGATGCACCTCCAGTAACGCAATGTATTCCACGGACAGTGGTTACCTGCCCACTTTCAGGGTTATTCTACGCCTCTCGCACAGCGTTGACCAGCTTGGCCAGGGTGTCCTTCGCGTCGCCGAAGAGAAGGGTCGTCTTGTCGTCGAAGAGCAACTCGTTGTCGATGCCGGCGAACCCGGGCCGCATCGACCGCTTGAGGAAGACGATGTTCTGGGCCTCGTCGGCGTTGATGATCGGCATTCCGTAGATGGGGCTACCAGGAGTGCTCTTGGCGGCCGGGTTGACCGTGTCGTTGGCTCCGACCACGAGGGCGACGTCCGCCGTCGACATCTCCGGGTTCGCCTCGTCCATCTCCTTCAGTTCGTCGTAGGGCACGTTTGCCTCGGCCAGGAGGACGTTCATATGGCCGGGCATGCGGCCGGCCACCGGGTGGATCGCGTAGAAGACCTCCACCCCGCGCGCCATGAGCAGGTCGACGAGCTCGCGGACGGTGTGCTGCGCCTGGGCGACGGCCAGCCCGTAGCCGGGGATGATGACCACCTTGCGGGCGTAGGCGAGAAGGACGCCGATGTCCTCGGGCGTCCCCGACCTGACCGTGCGGGTCTCGCCGCTGCCGTCGGCCCCCGCCCCGGCGGTGACCACCGAGCCGAAGGCGCTGAACAGCATATTGGCCAGCGACCGGCCCATCGCCTTCGACATCATCCGGGTGAGCAGGATGCCCGAGGCGCCGACCAGCGTGCCGGCGATGATGAGCAGGTTGTTGTCCAGGGTGAAGCCCGACGCCGCGACTGCGAGACCGGTGAACGAGTTGAGCAGCGAGATGAGGACGGGCACGTCGGCGCCCCCGATGGGGAGCACGAAGATGACCCCGAGGACCAGCGAGAGGACGGCGGTTGCCACCAGCAGGGGGACGTGGCCGGTGACGATGGTCGCCACGGCGAGTCCGGCGAGCGCCAGACCGACGATCGCGTTGATGGCCTGCTGGCCCGGGTAGGTGACCGGCCGTCCGGTCATGAGCTCCTGCAGCTTGGCGAAGGCGACCGCGCTCCCGGAGAAGGAGACCGACCCGATGAGCACGCCGAGCACCACCTCGACCAGGTGGTAGGTCGCCGGCTTGGTCGGGTCCTCGATGAGGAAGTAGAGGATCGAGATGAGGGCGGCTGCACCACCGCCCACGCCGTTGAAGATGGCCACCAGCTGTGGCATCGCGGTCATCTTGACCCTGCGGGCGGTGGGCACCGCGATCGCCGCGCCGAGGGCCATGGCCACCAGGGTCAGGACCAGGTTCTCGCTGTGTGCCCGGACACTCGGATAGGCGAAGGTGACGCCGACGGCCACCCCGGCGGCTGCGGCGCCGAGCAGGTTGCCGTTACGGGCGTGCTTCGGCGAGCTGAGTCCCTTGAGGGTGAGGATGAAGCAGACCGCGGCCAGCAGGTAGACCAGGTCGATCCAGTCGTCGAGCGTCACTCGGGACCGCCCGGGGATCGGACCCGGCGGGATCGGTCCTGGCCGCGGTCGTCCGGCTTGGCCTTGAACATCTCGAGCATCCGGTCGGTGACCACGAACCCGCCCACGATGTTGAGGGTCGCAAGCAGGACTGCGAGGAAGCCGAGGACGAGCTGGGTCGTGCCGTGGGCGTCGCCCATGATGATGATGGTTCCGACCAGGACGATCCCGTGGACGGCGTTGGACCCGGACATGAGCGGCGTGTGCAGGATGCTCGGCACCCGGTTGATGACCTCGTTGCCCACGAACCCGGCCAGGACGAAGATCGTGAAGAACTCGAGGATGCCGGTGTTCACGGTTGGGTCCCCTTCGTCTCGCCGCTGCCGCTCGGACCCGGCGCGGGCGGGGTCGGTGCGGGCGCCGGCAGGGGTGCCGATGCCGAGCGCCTCGGCAGTCGGGCCGTGGACGACCTCGCCGGCACGGACCACGCAGGTGCCGGCCACGATCTCGTCCTCGAAGTCGGGGGCGAGCTCGCCGTCCTCGACCAGGAGCCCGAGGAAGTTGGAGACGTTGCGTGCGAAGAGGAAGCTCGCATGGGTGGGCATCGAGGCCGGCGGATTGGCCATCCCGACCACGGTCACCCCGTCGACCTCGACCTCCTCGCCGGCCACCGACAGCTCGCAGTTGCCGCCCGAGTCGGCGGCGATGTCGATGATGACCGCGCCCTGGGACATGCCACGCACCATCGCCTCGGTCACCAGCACCGGTGCCTTGCGTCCGGGGATCTGGGCGGTGGTGATGACCACGTCCGCGCGGCCACCTCCGCGGCCAGCAGCTCCTGCTGCCGGGAGAGGTCGCTCGGCCGACTGCTCGCGGCGTAGCCGCCGGCGCCCTCCTGGGTCTCGAGGCCGAGCTCGACGAACTTGGCACCGAGGCTCTGCACCTCTTCCTTGGCGGCGGCCCGGACGTCGTAGGCCCGCACCACCGCCCCGAGGCGGCGGGCGGTGGCGATGGCCTGCAGGCCGGCCACACCCGCCCCCATCACCAGGACCTTGGCCGGCGGGACGGTGCCCGCCGCGGTCATGAACATCGGGAAGAACTTGGCGAGGTGCTCGGCACCCGAGAGTCCCGCCCGGTAGCCGGCCACCGTCGCCTGGGAGGAGAGGGCGTCCATCGACTGGGCCCGGCTGATCCGTGGCAGCAGGTCGAGGCTGTAGACCGTGGCCCGTTTGGCGGCGAGCGCCCGCACCACGTCCGGCGAGCCCAGCGGCTGGAGGAAGCTGATCGTCGAGATGCCGTCTGGCAGCGCGGCGACCTCTTCGAGGGTCGGGGGCTGCACCCGGGCCACGACCGCCGCCCCGGCGAGTGCGGATGCCGCGCCGGCGACGATCGTGGCGCCCGCCGCCCGGAATTCGTCGTCGGCGAATCGGGCCGCTGCGGCCGCGCCCGACTCGACGGCGACGTCGACCCCGGTCTTGGCCAGCCTTGCCGGCCACATCCGGGACGATCGCCACGCGGCGTTCCCCCGGGCGCGATTCCTTGACAACGGCGAGTTTCACGGGCATTCCAGGGCAGAGGTATACAGCCAAACGGAGGAATCGACCACCCCCGCCAGCGCGGCGGGCCGGTTCGTGACCGGTGCAGCGTACCCGGGCAGGGGGAGGGCCCAGCGAATCGATCGGCCCACGAGGGACCGGCGGCGGACCCCGACCCGGCGGTCAGTCCTTCGTGTCCGGTCGGCCCTGGTGAGCCACCCGCGCGGCAGGAGGGCCTCGAGCGGCCACGGCCTCGGAATCGTCCTGTCGGACCACGGTCCGGAGCATGTCGGTCCGCGAGAACACCGGGACCTCGGATCCCGCGGCGAAGCCCGAGCACCTCCTCGCCCGAGATGGGCCTCGAGAAGAAGTACCCCTGCGCCGCGTCGGCGCCGAAGGTGCGGACGATCTCGACCTGCTTTGCCGTCTCCACGCATGTCGACGATGGCCGACATGCCCAGCGAGTGGGCCATGTGGATGACCGTCTCGACCACCAGGCGGTTGATCCCGTGGTTCGACTCGAGGCCGGCGATGAACGACCCGTCGAGCTTGACCGTGCTGATGGCGTGCTGCTTGAACGGCTCGAAGGAGGACCAGTTGGTTCCCACGTCGTCGACGGAGAGCTGGACACCCATGTCGGAGAGGGTCTGCAGATCGGACGCGGCGGTCTCGTCGACCACCGCGTCCTCGGTGACCTCGATGTTGAGCTGGTCGCTCCGGAACCCGGAGTGCTCGAGGGCGGTCGCCACGGCCTTCGACACCTCGCCGCGCCTGGAGCTGCTCGACGGTGCAGTTGACGCCGAGCTGGATGCTCGGCGACCAGCCACAGGCCTCCTCGCAGGCCTCGGCGACGATCCAGCGGGTGAGCGGGCCGATGTCCCCGCTGGCCTCGGCCGCCGGGATGAGCACGTCCGGGGAGATCCTTCCCTGGGTGGGGTGCTCCCAGCGCACCAGCGCCTCCATGCCCAGCAGCCTGCCGGTCGAGAGGTCGACGACCGGCAGGTACTCGAGATAAGGGGCCCCGAGCAGCGAGAACGTCTCCTGCGGGTGGGTCAGCATGACCGACCTCGGGGTTCGCCCGACGCCGCCCTCCACAGCGGCGAGAGAGGATTCTGGTGCCACGTCCGGTGCATCGGCCGGACGGGGGGCGACCTTGAGCCGTTCTTCCTGCAGGAGGGGGGATTCCGCCGCGGAAATCCCTGTTCGGGAGGGAGGTGCTCCGGCGCTCAGCTGGGTGGCCGGGCGACCCCCTCGACCGCGGCCAGGAAGGCCGGCCGCTCACCCCCACCGTGGGCCACCAAGTTGGCGCCGGTCACGTAGGCGGCCAGCGGCGAGGTCAGGAAGAGGCAGATCCCGGCCAGGTCGGCTGGGGTGCCGAACCGCCCCATCGGGACGGTGGCGGCGACCGCTGCGATCCCCGCGGCCCCTCCGTAGTGCTCGTCGGCCGCCTCGGTGGCCACCATCCCCGCGCTCAGCGCGTTGACCCGGACCTTCGGGGCCCATTCGATGGCCAGCGACTGTGTGAGGTGGACCAGGCCCGCCTTGGCGGCGCCGTAGGCGGCGGTGCCTGGTGACGGTCGCAGCCCGCTCACCGAGGAGATGTTGACGATCGAGCCGCCCTCCTCCTGACCCTGCATGACCGCGTTCGCCGCCTGGGCGCAGTAGAGCGGTGCGAGCAGGTTGAGGGCCACGATCGACTCGAAGAACCGCGGCGAGGCGGTCGCGGCGTCCGCAGTGGGCGAGCCGCCCGCGTTGTTGACCAGCGCGTCGAGTCGCCCGAACCGGGTGACTGCGGCATCCACCACCGCGGCGCACTGCGCGGCATCGCGCACGTCGGCTGCCACGAAGTGAGCCCTGCGCAGCGTCCCCGACGGGCCTGTCTGCCGCGGGCAGCAAATCTGTCGCCGACCTCGGTCCGGCCGCAGACGATCACGTCGGCACCGGCGGCGAGGTACCCCTCGGCGATGCCCCGACCGATGCCCCGCGACCCTCCGGTCACCACGACCACCCGGCCGGTGCAGTCGAGCGGCCCGGATCGGTGGGGCGTGACGTCTGCTGGCACTGCTGCCTCCCTGATTCCGACTGGTACTGTCCTGACGCTGTATCAGATCACGCTGCGTGCGTGGCCGCCCGCCTCCCCGTCGGGGGCGGCTGCGCCCTGCACCGCCCGGCCCCGGAGCAGCCGATGCCCATCGCCACCCGCCAGCCACGACCCGGCATCGCCGAGGTGGTCATCGACCATCCCCCGGTGAACGCCCTGGACGTCGCCGGCTGGTTCGCGCTGGCCGAGGCGGTCGTGGCCGCCGGGCGGGTACGGGACAACCGGGTGGTGATCGTCCGCGCCGAGGGTCGCGGCTTCTGCGCCGGGGTGGACGTCAAGGAGATCAACGCACGGGGCGACGAGGCGCTCATCGGGGCCAACCGCGGCTGTTTCGCCGCCTTCGCCGCCGTCTACGAGTGCGAGGTCCCGGTGATCGCCGCCGTCCACGGGTTCTGCCTCGGCGGGGGTGTCGGCATCGCCGGGAACGCCGACATCGTCATCGCCTCGGAGGACGCCACTTTCGGGCTCCCCGAGGTCGACCGGGGGGCGCTCGGCGCAGCCACCCACCTCTCCCGCCTGGTGCCCCAGCACCGCATGCGCGCGATGGTCTACACGGCCGAGCCGGCGACTGCGGCCGAGCTCCACCACTACGGATCGGTCCTCCAGGTGGTCCCCCGGGACCGGCTCGTGGAGGCGGCGTTCGAGGTGGCCGCGTCCATCGCGTCGAAGAGCCCGACCATCATCCGCCGCGCCAAGGAGTCCCTCAACGGGATCGACCCGGTGGACGTCAAGCGCAGCTACCGGTTCGAGCAGGGCTTCACCTACGAGCTGCACGTCGCCGGCGTCGCCGATGAACAGCGGGCGGCCTTTGTCGAAAAGCGCGCCGCCGACACGACCCGATGAGCGCGGATGGCTGACAAGCGCCTCGACCTCGACGACTTCGTCGGTGAGCTGCGCAGCGGCATGACCATCGGCATCGGCGGATGGGGGTCCCGGCGCAAGCCGATGGCCGCGGTACGTGCCATCCTCCGCTCGGACCTCGCGGACCTGACCGTCGTCTCCTACGGCGGCCCCGACGTCGGCCTGCTCTGCGCGGCTGGCAAGGCGGTCTCCGTGGTCTTCGGCTTCGTGACCCTCGATTCGATCCCGACCGACCCGCATTTCCGGGCCGCCCGCCAGACCGGGGCCATCGGAGCGACCGAGCTCGACGAGGGCATGTTCTATCTGGGTCTCCTCGCGGCCTCCCAGAGAATCCCGTTCCTGCCCACCCGGGCCGGGCTTGGATCCGACGTGCTCCGGGTCAACCCATACCTGCGCACGGTGACCTCGCCCTACGAGGACCGCGAGGAGTTGGTGGCCGTCCCCGCGCTCCGGCTCGACGCGGCGGTGGTGCACGTCAACCGTGCCGACCGGGCCGGTTCCGGGCAGATCCTCGGCCCCGACCCCTTCTTCGACGACCTCTTCCTCGGCGCCGCCGACCGCCGGTTCGTGACCACCGAGCGGATCGTCGGGACCGACCGCCTCACAGCCGAGGGGCCGCTGCAGACTCTGTGCATCAGCCGGCTGCTCACCGACGGGATCATCGAGACCCCCGGCGGAGCCCACTTCACCGCCTGTGTGCCCGACTACGGGCGCGACGAGGCATTCCAACGCGAGTACGCCCTGGCCGCCGGTGACCCCGCCGCCTGGCGGGACTTCAGCACCCGCTACCTCGAGATCGACGAGGCGGGTTACCAGGAGGCAACTCGTGCCGCGGCGGCGGAGCGGGCCCCGGCGAAGGAGGGCCGGTGACCGGGACCGCCACCGGCGACAACGCCGCTGCGACCCGCGCCGAGTACTGCGCTGTGGCCTGCGCCGAGGTCTTCCGCGGTGACGGCGAGGTCATGGCCAGTGCCTTCGGGACCGCTCCGGCGCTCGGGGCCCGGCTGGCCCGGCTGACCTTCGCCCCCGATCTGGTGCTGACCGACGGGGACGCCGCGCTGGTCGAGGGCGCGCCGCCGCTCGGGGCCGCACCCGAGTCGATGGTGACCGAGTCGCACATGCCCTACCGCCGGGTGTTCGAGGTGGTCTGGTCCGGACGGCGCAACCTCATCATGATGGCCTCCCAGATCGACCGGACCGGCAACCAGAACATCAGCGCCATCGGCGAGTGGACCCGCCCCAAGGCCCAGCTGGTCGGCGTGCGGGGCGCCCCGGGCAACACGATCAACCACCCGACCAGCTACTGGGTCCCCAACCACTCGACCCGCACCTTCGTCGAGGAGGTCGACCTGGTCTCAGGTGTCGGGTACGCACGGGCGGCGGCAGCCGGCCCGTCGGCGACCCGCTTCCACGAGATCCGCCGCGTGATCTCCAACCTCGGGGTGTTCGACTTCGAGACCCCCGACCGGGTGATGCGACTTCGCTCGGTCCACCCCGGGGTCGGCGTGGACGAGGTGGTCGAAGCGACCGGCTTCGCCCTGGTGATCCCCGAGGAGGTGCCCGAGACCCGGCCTCCCACGCCCGAGGAGCTCGACCTCATCCGGACCGTCCTCGACCCGACGGGCCTTCGGGACCGCGAGGTCGCCGGGTGAGCCCGGACTTGCAGCAGCAGCGCCGGGGGAGGCACCCGGCACCCCGCGCTGCACACCCCCTTCTGCGACCTGGTCGGCGTCGAGTATCCGATCGTGCAGACCGGGATGGGCTGGGTCGCCGGCCCGAGTCTGGTGTCGGCGACCGCCGAGGCCGGCGGGCTCGGGATCCTCGCTTCGGCCACCATGACGGTCGCCGAACTCGAGCGGGCCGTCGTCGACGTGCGCTCGCGAACCGACCGGCCATTCGGGGTCAACCTGCGCACCGATGTGGCCGACGTGGCCGACCGGGTGGCGCTCATGATCGACCACGGAGTCACCGTCGCCAGCTTCGCCCAGGCCCCGAACCAGGCGCTGGTCGAGCGCTGCCGGAGCGCCGGGCTGGTGGTGATGCCGACCATCGGCGCCCGCCGTCACGCCGAGAAGGTGGCCGACTGGGGGGTCGACGCGGTCATCGCGCAGGGAGGCGAAGGGGGCGGGCACACCGGAACGGTGCCGACCTCGCTGCTCACCCCCGCCGTCGTCGACGCGGTCGGCGACCGGGTCGCGGTGATGGCGGCGGGTGGCTTCTTCGACGGGCGGGGCCTGGTGGCCGCCCTCGCGTACGGCGCCTCGGGTATCGCCATGGGAACCCGGTTCCTGCTCACCCGCGAGAGCCGGGTGCCCGACGCGGTCAAGCAGCTCTACCTCCGCACGCCGGTCACCGGCACCGTCGTGTCCACCGCGGTGGACGGCGCGCCCCAGCGGGTCATCCGCACCGACCTGGTCGACCACCTCGAACGCGCGGGCCGGCTGCGCGGGTTCCCCCGGGCGATCGCCAACGCGTACGCGTTCCGACGCGAGACCGACACGACGCTCTGGGCCCTGCTCAGCGAGGGACGGTCCATGAAGCGGGGGAACGATCTCTCGTGGTCCCAGGTGGTCATGGCGGCGAACGCACCGATGATGACCAAGGCGGCACTGGTCGACGGCCGTACCGACGTCGGGGTCCTGCCGACCGGTCAGGTCGTCGGCGAGATCGACGCGCTCCCGAGCGTGGCCGAGCTCATCGGGGGCATCGTGGGGGACGCCATTGCCGTGCTCGAGCGCCTCTCGGGGGCGGCCGTCCCGCACGCCCCGGGGTGATCGCGCGCCGGATGGTTCGCCCCCCGGCAGTTGCCCGGCGGGCAGATGCCCAGGTGAGGAGGCGTCACCTCTTGTGCTCGAGGGGCAGGTCGGACGATAATCGGGTGCCTGCCAGACCCGATCGACGTCCACACACGCCTCACCCTGCCTCGACCGTGGCATCCCGCTCCCGGGGTGTCACGGCAGATGAATCACCTGCTGTGGAGGAGTTGAAATGTCGGAAGAAGCCCTGCCAGCTGCCAACGAACCGGGCGAGACCGCCGCCCGCCACCGCCGCGCCCGTCAACATCACCGGTGTCGGTGCGGTCAGCGGCTACGGATGGGGTAAGAAGCACATCTGGGACGGATTCCTGCTCGGCGAGAGTGCGGTCAAGCTGACCACGGGACTCGAGGGATTCCCCGACGGCGAGTCGGCCTACATCGCCACCATCACCGCCGAGGGCGATCGCCACGACGGTCCGAGCCGGTTCATGCAGTCGCTCCGCTTCGCGGCCCGCGAGGCGGTCTCGGACGCGCTCGAGCGCGGATGGAAGCCGGGCCCGGTCGTCGGGGTCGTGCACTGCCTCGTCCTAGGGGACGTCGAGCTCTGGGCGGCGTTCCACCGGGCACACGGCAAGCGGGTGCGGGCGCGCCAGTGGGTCAACATGATGCCCTCGACCGTCATCTGCTCTCTGATGGCTGAGCACGATTTCCACGGCCCCACGATGTCGGTGTCGGCGATGTGCGCGTCGGGCAACGCCGGACTGATCACCGCCAAGTCGTGGATCGACACCGGCGTGGCCTCGGACGTGATCCTGCTCGCAACCGACCTCTCGCTCCAGGGCGAGCACCTGCGCGGCTTCGTCGACGTCGGCGTAGCGGTTGCGGACACACCGCCCTTCGAGGCGTGCCGCCCGTTCCAGGAGGGCAGCCGCGGATTCGTGGGCGGCGAGGCCGCCGTGGCCATGGTGCTCTCGAAGGAGCCCAAGGGCTCCTACGCCACGATGCTCGGCGGTGCGATGACCATGGATGCCTACAACGCGGTCGCCATGGCACCCGACCTCGAGCAGCTCTTCCGCTGCTTCACCGAAGCGATGAGGGTCTCCGGCATCGACTACGGCGACGTGGCCTACATCAACGCGCACGGCCCGGGGACGGCCCAGTGCGACGCAGCCGAGGCCCGGGTGCTCGACGAGCTGTTCCCCGGCGCCGAGGGGATCTTCTCGGTCAAGCCCCTGACCGGCCACTGCCAGGCATCCGCCGCGGCGGTCGAGGTCCTCGCCACCATCTACGCCTATCAGACCGGGTTCGTCCCGGCCCCGCCCCAGGTCGCCCCGGGCCATCCGCGCCTCATCGCCGGTCTCACCCCCCGGGTCCCCGGGGCAATGGTCAAGTCCTCGATCGGGCTCGGCGGCTACAACTCGGTGGTGGTCATCGGCGAGCCCGGCGACTGATCGCCGGCCACACCTCCTGACCTGGTGGGAGGCCGTTCGGGCAGCCCCACCGACCGCCACGGCGGAGGGCAAGTAGGGCTCAAGGGGCCTGTCGCGTATGCCGATGGTCCGGCATATGGTTACGGCAAACGGCTTCGGTAGCCAGCGGCCTTCCCTTTCCTTCGACCGGGTCGAATCCGGTCCGGCCTCCACCCTCGAGCTGTCCCAGGACATCGATCTCACCGCGGACGGGCTGCCGACCGTCACCTGGGTGTACGACGCTGACGACCGACGAGGTCAGTTGGTCGTACCGCTTCGAGGAGCTCCTCGGCTTCGGCGGGGTGGACGAGGGCTTCTCGGTGTGCGGCGTCCCGGTCGTCGCCGAGCAGGGCGGCCCACAGTGCGCGCTCGCCGAGCCCGTCGCGGTGGTCGACGTCGGTGCCGCTGTCCTCGCCCCCATCCTCGCCCCGATCCGGAGCGGCGCCCCCCCGGCCGAGTACGACCTGCAGATGGCGGTCTACGACCCGGACGGGACCGAGCACCAGATGGTGGTCAGGGCCTCTCCCCTGGAGCTGCCGGGTGCCCGCGGCGAGGGGGACACGCAATCCGACCGGCGCTTCACGGTCGGTGTGGTCATCGACATGACCGCCACCCAGCGGTTCGAGCGGGAGCTCGCCGACCTGGTCAACCGCTACCGGCTGCTGAGCGAGGTCTCCCCGGACGCAGTGGTCGTCCACCAGAACGGGCGCCTGGTCTACGGCAACCGGGCCGGGCTGCGCCTGATCGGGGCCGAGGTGGCCGACGTCAAGGCCCTCTACGGCAGGGTCATCACCGACTTCCTCCATCCGAGTGACATCAAGGACACCATCGAGCGCATCTCCCAGCTCAAGGAGGAAGGGCAGTTCTTCGAGCACGGCGAGGCCCGCATCCTCGCGCTCGATGGCACCTCCAAGTGGATGGAGGTCACCAGCATCCGCACCAGCTGGGCGGGTGAGCCGGCGTTCCAGGTGATCATGCGCGACATCTCCGAGCGCCGGGCCGCCGAGGCGGCGGCGCGCTACCGGGCGAGCCTGGTCGCGCACGTCTCCGACGCGATCATCGGTATCGACGCCGACGGGCGGATCGAGAGCTGGAACGAGGCGGCCGAGGCCATCTACGGATGGACCGAGGACGAGGTGGCGGGAATGTCCATCGGCTCCGTCGTGACCGCCAACCGCTCGGACAGCGCCGCTGTCCTCGAGCGCGGCCAGCGCTCCCACCGCCGCAAGGACGGCTCCGAGGTGGACGTCCTGGTCTCGATCGACCCCCTGATCGACGACGACACCCAGCCATCCGGTTGGGTGGTGGTCTGCACCGAGCTGACCGACGCGCGCCAGGCGGAAGCCGGCCGCCGGGCCGCCGAGGAGCGCTACGAGGCGGTGGTCGCGTCGCTCAGCGAGGGGATCATCCTCTTCGACGAGCTGGGCAACATGTGCGCGCACAACAGCGCGGCCACCCGCATCCTGGGTGACCGCCTGCGCGAGGGCTCGGGCCACCAGCTGTTCACCGGCGCGTCGATCGCCCTCTCCGCCGACGGCCAGCCGCTCTCGCCCGAGATGTTCCCCCACGCCAAGACGCTGATGACCGGCGAGTCCGAGGACGACGTGGTCATCGGGGTCACCGACGAGAGCGGGCGCCGGCAGTGGCTCGCGATGAGCTCCCGGCTCCTCTCGGGCACCGGACGGGTCGACTCGCCGATGGTGGTCTGCTCGTTCACCGACGTCACCGACCGCAAGGCAGCGGAGGCCCAGCTCCACTGGCTCGCCTACCACGACTCGCTCACCGGGTTGGGCAACCGGTCGCTCTTCAACGAGGAGCTCGAGCGAGAGCTGCTCATCTCGATGCAGCGGGAGACCAACCTGGCCGTCCTGTTCATCGACCTCGACCGGTTCAAGCTGGTCAACGACTCCTTCGGCCACGCCAGCGGTGACGAGCTGCTGTTGAGCCTGGCCCAGCGGTTCAAATCTGCCGTCCGGGCCGGCGACGTCGTGAGCCGGTTCTCCGGCGACGAGTTCGTGGTGCTGTGCCGCAACATCCGGGACGTGCAGACCGCGGTCAGCCTGGCAGAGGAGTACTCCACCCTGCTCGCCGAGCCGGTGCAGTTGTCCACCGGGCGCTCGGTCGTCGTGACCTCCAGCGTCGGGGTCGCCTTCGTGATGCGAGGTCGCCAGACCGCCCAGGACATCCTCCAGCAGGCCGACACCGCCATGTTCCAGGCCAAGAACAAGGGCCGGTCGCGGATCGAGGTCTTCGACGAGTCGCTGCGGGCGAAGTCGGTGGCCCGCCTCGAGATCTACGACGACCTCCGGCACTCGATCGACCATGACGAGCTCACCGTGCACTATCAGCCCATCGCATCGGTGATCGACGACCGTATCGTCGCCATGGAGGCCCTGGTCCGGTGGCACCACCCCTCCCGCGGCCTGCTCGGCCCGATGGAGTTCATCCCCTTCGCCGAGGAGACCGACCTCATCTTCTCGCTGGGGCGCTGGGTCCTGCGCGAGGCCTGCCACACGATGGCACGCTGGCGGCGCGAGCTGGCCGGTGCCGAGGACGCCTACATCACGGTGAACCTCTCGGTCCACCAGCTGAGCGACACCAATCTGCTGGACTCGATCGCCGCTGCCCTCAGCGACTCCGGCCTCCCCCCCGAGGCGCTCGTGCTCGAGGTCACCGAGTCGATGCTGATGAGCGAGACGCCCGAGACGATCGCCGCACTCAGTGGGATCCACGAGATGGGCGTCGGCCTGGCCATCGACGACTTCGGCACCGGCGAGTCGTCCCTCGCCCGGTTGAAGCGGTTCCCGGTCAAGATCCTCAAGATCGACAAGTCCTTCGTGGACGGACTCGGCATCCTCGACACCGACGAGGCCATCGTCGCGGCCATCGTGCAGCTCTCGAAGGCGCTCGGCCTGGTCGTCCTGGCCGAGGGGGTCGAGACCCCCGTCCAGCTCGAGCGCGTCGCCGCACTCGGGTGCGACCTCTATCAGGGGTACCTGATGTCGCGCCCCACCCGCGCCGACCACGTCGACTTCAACAAGCGCTCCGAGTCGACGACGCAGACAGACCTCCCCGCGTAGCGGGTCGCTCCGGCGCCCGCCGCGGGGCGGGCCCGCGGCGGGAGGTCAGCCCAACCGCTCGATGATCGTCGCGTTGGCCTGGCCGCCGCCCTCGCACATCGTCTGGAGCCCGTAGCGGGCGCCGGTGCGCTCCATCTCGTTGAGCAGAGTGGCGAGCAGCCGCGCCCCGGATCCGCCGGTGGGATGCCCGATGGCGATCGCCCCACCATTGACGTTGACCCGGTCCATGTCGGGATGGTGCTCCTTCTCCCAGGCCAGCACCACCGAGGCGAACGCCTCGTTGATCTCGATGAGGTCGATGTCGTCGAGGGAGAGCTTCGCCTTCTCGAGGACCAGGGTGGTGGCAGGGATCGGTGCGGTGAGCATGATCACCGGGTCGTTGGCGGCGACCGCGAAGGTGTGGAACCGGGCGCGGGGCCGGAGCCCGAGCCGTCCCGCCCGCTCCTCCGACATGATGAGCACGGCGGCCGCCCCGTCCGAGATCTGCGAGGAGGTCGCAGCGGTGACCAGACCGTCCTCCACGAAGCACGGGGGGAGCGACGCGAGGGTCTCGTAGCTGGAGCCGGCCCGCACCCCTTCGTCGGCGGTCAGCGGTCCTTCACCGGCCGGATCCCCCTCGTCGCTGCCGGCGACCGCCACCTTGTCCTCCACCCGGGCGCGCCGGGTGGCCAACGGGACGATCTCGCGCTCGAAGCGACCCTCGGCGATGGCCCGGGCGGCCCGGTCGTGGGAACGCAGCGCGAAGCGGTCCATCTCCTCCCGGGAGATGGACCACCTCCGGGCGATCTCCTCGGCGCAGAGACCCTGGTGGATGAATTCGAACCGACCGAGCACGGTCGGGCCGTAGGCCTCTCCCGGACCAGGCTCGGTGGTCGAGCCGATCGGGACCCGGCTCATCGCCTCGACTCCCCCACCGATGACCACCTCCATCGCACCCGACAGCACCGCCTGGGCCGCGAAATGGACGGCCTGCTGGGCCGAGCCGCACTGGCGGTCCACGGTCGTGCCGGGGACGGTGTCGGGGAACCCGGCGGCAAGGGCCGCGTTTCGGCCGATGTTCATCGCCTGCTCGCCGACGGTCATCGTGCACCCGAGGATCACGTCCTCCACCAGCGCCGGGTCGAGGTCGCTCCGCTCGACCAGCGCGCGCAGCGGCTGGGCGGCCAGGTCGACCGCGTGCCAGCCGGAGAGGCGGCCGTTCTTCCTCCCAACCGGGGTCCGGACGACGTCGACGATCACAGCGCTCGGCATCCTGCCATTGTGACCGATGGCGGCCGGTTGCCGGAAATCTGGTGGTGTGTCAGATTTCCCCGGACATCCGCCGAACGAGGGACCCGAGTGACGGATCGACCCATGGACCTATCGTTCACCGACGCCCAGCAGGCGTTCCGGGGCGAGGCGCGCGCCTGGCTGGCGGCCCATGCCCCGCCCCCCCGGTCCCTGCCCTCGCTCGACACCGCCGAGGGGTTCGAGGCCCACCGGGCCTGGGAGCAGGAGATGGCCGACGACCGGTGGTCGGTGGTGTCGTGGCCCGAGGAGTACGGGGGCAGGGGGACCGGCCTCGTCGAGTGGCTGGTGTTCGAGGAGGAGTACTGGCGCGCGCAGGCTCCGTTGCGGGTGAGCCAGAACGGGATCTTCCTGCTCGCGCCGACCCTGTTCGAATTCGGGACCGGCGCCCAACAGGCCCGGTTCCTCCCCCCGATGGCCTCGGGCCGGGAGATCTGGTGCCAGGGGTGGTCGGAGCCGGACGCCGGGAGCGATCTGGCCGGCATCCGCTCACGGGCCCGGCGCTCGGACGGCGAGGGGGGTTGGGTGCTCAGCGGTCAGAAGACCTGGGCCTCGCGGGGAGCGTTCGCCGAGTGGTGCTTCGGGCTGTTCCGCACCGACCCGGAGGCCGAGCGGCACCGCGGGCTGACCTACTTCCTCGTCGAGCTGGCCACGCCGGGGGTCACCGTCCGACCGATTCCCCAGATCGACGGGGAGTGCGGCTTCGCCGAGCTCTTCTTCGAGGAGGTGTTCGTGCCCGACTCCCAGGTGCTCGGGGAGGTGGGCAGGGGCTGGAACGTGGCCATGGCCACCGCCGGCTCCGAGCGGGGGCTGAGCCTCCGCAGCCCGGCCCGCTACACCGAGGCGGCCGACCGACTGGTGTCCCTCTACGCCGACCGGCTCGGCGAGGACCCGGTGGCCGCCCGGCAGAGCGCCGACGCGGTGGCCCGCGCCTGGATCGGGGCTGAGACCTACCGGCTCCACACCCTGTGGACCGCCACCCGTGTTCTCGAAGGCGGGTCGGTCGGTCCCGAGGCGAGCGCCAACAAGATCCACTGGTCGGAGACCGACCTCGCCATCCACCGGGCCTCCCTCGACCTGCTCGGAGAGGGGGCCGAGCTGCACGGGGTCGGGATCGACGCCACCTGGCTCGACGGCTACCTCTTCGCGCTCGCCGGGCCGATCTACGCGGGCACCAACGAGATCCAGCGCACCGTCGTAGCCGAGCGCATGCTCGGGCTCCCCCGCGGCTGAGCGGCGACCGCCGTGCGCTTCGCCTTCACCGACCAGCAGCTCGAGTTCCGCGACGCCGTGCGCCAGGTGCTCGCGCGGGAATGCTCGACCGCGGACGTGCGCGCCGCCTACGCGGCACCGCTCGCCCGCACGCCCCGGTGGTCGGTCCTCGCCGAGCTCGGGGTTGTCGGTCTCACCGTCCCGGTCGACCTCGGCGGTCTCGGCCTCGGGATGGTCGACCTGGTGCCGTTGCTCGAGGAGGCCGGACGGGTGGCCCTTCCCGAACCGCTCGTCGAGACAACCGCGCTCGCCGCACCGCTGCTGCAGGGGGTCGAGCGGAAAAGGGGCCCGGGCGCGGAGGCGGCAGCCGGGTGGCTCGAACGCATCCCGACCGGGACGCTGGCCGCATCGATCGGCACCGTTGCGGAGAACGCCGGTCCGGTGGCAGGGGCCGACGGCGCCGACCTGCTCCTGCTCACCGCTTCTGGACCCGAGGGTCCGGAGGTCCACGGCCTCGACGGCGGCACGTGCACGGTCCGACCGGTGTCCTCGCTCGACCCGACCCGGCGACTCGGCGTGCCTGTGTGGGAGCCGACCCCGGCCACCCTGCTCACCTCGGGACCCGATGCGGCGGCCCTCGTCGCACGTACGGCCGAGCGGGCCGCGGTGGCGCTCGGGGCCGAACTGCTCGGCCTCGCCGAGGCCATGGTCACGCGGGCCGCCGACTTCGCCAAGGAGCGCCAGCAGTTCGGGCGGCCCATCGGGAGCTACCAGGCGGTGAAGCACCTGCTGGCCGGGGCGGAGGTCCAGCTCGAGTTCGCCCGCCCGGCCGTCTACGCCGCGGCCTGGGCCCTCGACGTGGAGAGTGCGGATGCGACCCGGTCTGCCTCAGTCGCCAAGGCCTGCGCCTCGGAGGCAGCTCTCGAGGCGGCACGGATCTCGCTGCAGGTGCACGGAGCCATCGGGTACACCTGGGAGTGCGATCTCCACCTGTTCCTCAAGCGGGCCTGGGCGCTCGCCTCGTCCTGGGGGGCGGCGGCCGACCACCGCGCCCGGCTGGTCGAGTCCCTTCTCGCCGGGCGGTCGCCGCACCCTCCTCAGGGCCGGGCGAAGGCGTAGACCGGCATCCCGTTGTACTGCACGGAGTGGCCGGGCAGGTAGGGACCGTTCACGACCACCGCCAGGGACCCCACCGGTGCGGGTCCGGCGTCCCCCTCGACGGTCACGATCGCACCGTCGGGCCAGACCTGGACCACCACGCCCACATGCAGCGAGGTCGACGTCGACCAGGGTCCGGTGCCGTAGAGGACTGCGTCCCCGGGGAGGGGGGCTGCCGTCGGGGGGAGGACGGCGGTGTTGGCCGCGGCCCAGTCGAAGATGCTGCCGGTGAAGGGATACGAGGGGATCGGGACACCCGCCCGCTCCCACACCCAGGTGGCGAAGAGGGCGCACCACTCCTCGCAGGGGCCGTAGGGATTGCAGAAGCCGCCGGGCGTCGGATCGCTGTTGACCTGGCTGTCCGCGACCGACACGATGGCCGAGGCGAGCGGCGAGGGGGCGGGGTCCGGCGGGTTCGCGAACGCGTAGTCCCATCCGTCGGGCTCGAGCATCCAGTACCCCCCGCCGTCCGGGGTCGCCGCGACGCCGGCGACCGGCGGGACGTCGCCGGGATTGCCCGCGAAGCCGCCACCGAGGGACCCGTGGAAGGTCGCGTCGCCGAAGGTGAACACCCCGCCGTCCGTGGCGACCATCAGGTAGCCGCCGTCGTCGCCGCTGGCGATGATGCCGTCGACCGGGTCGTTGAGGACGGTCCCGCCCGTCGACCCGTGGAAGCCGGCGTCCCCGAACGAGAACACCCCGCCGTCGGCGGCGACCAACCAGTACCCGAGCCCGTTCTTCGTGGGCGCCATCCCGCTGACCGGAGCCACCAGAGGGGTCCCGCCCATCGACCCGAGGAATCGGGCGTCGCCGAACGCGAAGACACCTCCGTCGGCGGCGACCAGCCAGTAGCCCTTCCCGTCCGGGGTCGACGCCATCCCGACCACCGGCTGGTTGAGCGGTACGGCGCCCATCGACCCGTAGAACCCGGCGTCGCCGAAGGCGAAGACACCGCCGTCGAGGGCGGCGAGCCAGTAGCCACCACCGTCGGGGGTTGCCGCCATGGCAACGACCGGCCCCTGTAGGCGGAGGGCCCCGAGCGAGCCGTGGAACCCGGCGCTCCCCTCGGGGAAGACCCCACCGTCAGCCGACGTCAACCAGTAACCCTCGTCGCCGACCGGGGCGGCCGGGTCGGCTGCGATGGCCACCACCACCGAGTTCAACGGGTGGCCGGGCGGGTCGAGGGACGGGGCATCGC
Organism: uncultured Acidimicrobiaceae bacterium; assembly: GCA_963769775.1. Classification (GTDB taxonomy): domain Bacteria; phylum Actinomycetota; class Acidimicrobiia; order Acidimicrobiales; family RAAP-2; genus Bog-756. The sequence continues at coordinate 36,966 of CAVYNC010000004.1, forward strand.
CGAAGCCGATGACCCCGCCGCCCGGGTAGACACGCGGCGCGGGGCTCGCCCCGGCCACCGCGGTCGTGGCGCCCAGCACCGGGGTCGTCGAGCCGACGAGGAGGGCCGCCGCCAGGGCCACGACCCCCGCCCCGAGCCTCCGGCGTCTCGGCGACCCTTGACCGCGCAGAGTGGTGAAATGGGCCATCGTCGGGCAGGACGGGGGATCCATCGCGGCCCATGCTAGGCAGTGCCGGCGGCAGAAGGAAGGGACGATCCCGAATACCGCGGAATTCGCACCATACGCGGAATGGAGGTGCTCATTCTGCACCCGAGCACGGACCGCGGACCCCCTGCCGCGGGCGCGGCCGAACGACCCGCAACACTCGTTGCGTGCCCCGCAAGAGGGGCTGTCAAACATCATGCAGAGTGGTAATGTGGTCGCATGACTACTGAGAGTGGTCCAACGCCGTGAGCAGAGATGCCGGTGGATCAGGACCTGTGATGGCGGCCAGGCCGAGTCAGCCCGAGCCGTTCGTCCGCGGGGCGCCCTACCCGGCGGGCGGGGGCGTCCCCTATCCGCGCGCGAACCCCGCAGATCGCGCCCGCCTGCCGGCCGACGTCTGGCACGCGGCCTCCATCCCCGCCGGGGTTCGCCTCGAGCTGGTCGGCGATGCCCAGGCCATCGACATCGCCTACCGGACGGCCACCGGAAGCCTCGGCTACCGGGGGGACGGGGCCGGCATCGTCTTCTCGGTCTGGCGCAGTGGCCACAAGGTCTGCGAGGAGGAAGCCGTCCTCGGCGACGGGCTCATCCGGCTCTCGCTTGGCGACGGGTCCCCGGACCGGTCGGCCGTCATCTACCTGCCAGAAGGCATGCAGCCCCTGGTGCTCTCCCTCACCGCGGTCAAGGGGGAGATCGCCCCGGCTCCCGCCCTCCCACGCTGGTTGGCCTACGGCGACGCGGTCACCCAAGGCTGGATCGCGTCGGGGCCTTCGCAGGGCTGGGCCGCCATCACCGCCCGGAAGTCCGGACTCGACCTGGTCAACTTCGGGTACGCCGGCTCGGGCCAGAGTGAGATCATCTCGGCCGAGCACCTCGCCGGGCTGCAGGCCGACGTCATCTCCGTCGCCTTCGGCGCCGGCAGCTGGACCCGGGCGCCGCACAGCGCGCCGATGCTGTTCGAGAGCGTCCGGACCTTCCTGGCGCTCGTCCGGAACGGCCATCCCGCCACGCCGATCGTGGTGATCAGCCCGATCCGACGGACCGACGCCGAGCACACTCCGAACAAAGTGGGCGCGACGCTCGCCGATCTCCGGGATGCCGTCGAGGCCGCCACCCGCGACCGGATCGTCTCCGGTGACACCATGCTGTCGCTGGTGGGCGGCGAGGACATCATCGGCCCCGAGCACCTTGCCGACGGGATCCACCCCGGCGACGAGGGGCACAAGCGCATCGCCTCGGCCGCTTCGAAGGCACTCGGCGCGGCCCTGCAGGCGGCGCGGGAGGCGCCCACCACACCGGTGCTCGTCGACAGGGCTGCCGGCCTCGGCCTCTCTCTCGCCCTCGTCGGCCGGAACGGGCACGTGGACGAGATCGTCGAACCGCTGGCGGACATCGACCTCACCTGGCAGCCGGCAGTAGCGGCGGGGACGGACCTCGACGCTTCCGTGTTCGACCTCGACGCTTCCGTGGTCGACCTCGACGCTTCCGTGGTCGCCCTGGATGCTTCCGTGGTCGACGCGGTCCTCGCAGGCGATCTGGACGCTTCCGTTGTCGACGCGGTCCTCGCGGGCGATCTGGACGCCGAGGTGGTCGATGTTGATGCCCCGGACGAGATCGGCGACACGATCAACGGGGTCCTCGAGATCGACGTCGGCGATGCCGTGGTCGACGCGCCCTCGAGCACCGACCTCGTCGGGACCGGGGCGTCCTCGGCGGACACGCCGGCGAGGGACGATGCCGTCGCAACCGATGCGGAGCCGGGGTCGGACGGATCCGGACAGGCCGGGGACGCCCTGGCAATGGTGCCCGACGACGGGGGTGCGGACCCCGCCACCGATGAGAAGACCGCCGACGACGACATCACCAGCGTGCTCGCGCCCGACGTCGCGGCGGCCTGGTCCCTCTACTGATCGCCCGCCTACTCTTCGGGTGACACCGGCGACGACCTCGGGTCCGTCGCCGGCACCGATCACGAAGGGTGGATCCCAATGGAAGCCAGCTCGCTCATCGACGCGTTCCGCGTCGATGGCAAGGTTGCCGTCGTCACGGGCGCGGGGAGCGGCATCGGCCGGGCTTCGGCGCTCGCCCTGGCCGGTGCCGGAGCCGCCGTCATATGCGCCGACATCCACCCGGACACCGCCTCGGACACCGCGGACCGGATCACCGCGGCCGGGGGCTCGGCCGAGGGGGTCGGGCTCGACGTGTCGGTGCGCAACGACGTGAACGCCCTCGCCGAACGGGTGGCCGCCGAGCGCGGAGGGATCCACGTCTGGTGCAACATCGCCGGGATCATGCTCGGTGGGCCGTTCCTCGACGAGCCCGAGGAGGATCTCGACCGCATCCTCGCGGTGAATCTCAAAGGGGTCTTCTTCGGCTGCCAGGCGGCCGGCCGGATCATGGTCACCCAGCCCGAGGGCGGCAGCATCATCAACGCCTCGTCCGCCGCGGCCGATACACCGCAGCCCAACATCGTGAGCTACGCGATCTGCAAAGCCGGCGTGGTGCAGATGACCAAGACACTCGCCGTCGAGATCGGCAAGAAGCACGTACGGGTCAACGCGGTGGCTCCCGGGTTCGTCATCACCGGCATGACCACCGGGTACTTCTCGCTCCCCGACGGCGGTGTTGACGAGGCGATGCAGAACGCGCTGGTCAGCGCGATGGCAAAGGGCGCACCCCTCCGCTCGGTCGGTGAGCCGGAGGACATCGCCGCGATCGGTCCTGTTCCTGGCGTCCGACGCGTCGCGGTTCATGACCGGACAGGTGCTCCGCCCCAACGGCGGCGTGGCCATGGTCTGATCCCGGTACCACCTGACACACCGTCAGAGCCGGGGGTACACTCACCCGCATGTCCGAACTGCCCATGATCGTCTCCGTGGACGACCACGTCGTCGAGCCGGCGGACGTGTGGATGGACCGCCTCCCGAAGAAGTACCACGACGTCGGCCCCCGCGTGGTGCGTGCTCCGATGGGGGAGATCACCTTCATCGGCGGCCAGCTCACCGTGGTGCCGGGCTCCGAAGGGTCGCCGACCGACTGGTGGTACTACGAGGACCTGAAGCGCCCCCTCCTCCGGGTCGACTCCGCGGTCGGGGTGCCCCGCGACGAGGTCACCATGAAGGGCGTCACCTACCAGGACATGCGGCCCGGCTCCTACCAGGTCGGGCCCCGGTTGGAGGACATGGACCTCAACCACCTCGAGGCGTCGCTCTGTTTCCCGACCTTTCCCCGCTTCTGCGGCCAGACCTTCACCGAGGCAAAGGACAAGGAGCTCGCACTGCTCTGCGTCCGGGCCTACAACGACTGGATGGTCGAGGAATGGTGCGGGCCCGAGGCCAAGGGTCGGCTCATCCCGCTGACCCTGATCCCCCTTTGGGACGCCCAGCTGGCCGCCGACGAGGTGCTGCGCAACGCAGCCCGCGGGGTCCGGGCCGTCTGCTTCAGCGAGATCCCCCCGTTCCTCGGGCTCCCCTCGATCCACGACCCCGGCCACTACTGGGACCCGTTCTTCCGCGCCTGCTCGGAGACGGGGACCGTGGTCAACATGCACATCGGGTCGTCCTCCAAGATGCCCTCGACCTCCGCCGACGCCCCTCCGGCGGTCGGCTCGACCCTCACGCACACCAACGCGACCTTCTCGATGGTCGACTACATGTTCTCCGGGGTGCTCGTACGCTTCCCCGAGCTCAAGCTGGCCTACGCCGAGGGGCAGATCGGCTGGATCCCCTACATCCTCGAGCGGGCCGACACCGTCTGGGAGGAGAACCGCGGCTGGGGCGGCGTGGCCGACATCGTGCCCGAGCCCCCGTCCACCTACTTCCACCGCCAGATCTACGGCTGCTTCTTCAGCGACGCCTTCGGGCTCAAGAACGTCGAGTCGATCGGGGTGGACAACATCACCTACGAGTCCGACTACCCGCACTCGGACTCGACCTGGCCGCACACCGAGGAGATCGCCGAGAAGCAGATGAAGGGTCTGACCGACGAGCAGCGCTACCGGATCGTGCGCGGCAACGCGATCACCCTCTACGGCCTCGACCTCAAGTGACCACCCGGCGGTAGGTCTGCCGTGGACCTGCGTTACAGCGACGCCGAGGAGGCGTTCCGCACCGATCTCCGCGCGTGGCTGGCGACCACCCTGCCCGGGCTGCCGACGAAGCCCGATCCGAGCGACTGGCCCGGGCGACGCGCGTTCGACACCCACTGGCAGCGACTCCTGTTCGATGCCGGGTACGCCGGGGTGGACTGGCCGGTAGAGGGTGGCGGTCGGGGGGCCTCGGCCGTCGAAGAGCTCATCTTCAAAGAGGAGCTCGAGCGCGGCGCATGCCCCCTACGTGGGCGTGAACTTCGTCGGACTGCTGCACGCCGGACCTACCATCATCGCCGAAGGCACCTCCGCGCAGCGTGCGCGGTTCCTTCCCCCGATCCTCCGCGGTGACGACGTCTGGTGCCAGGGCTTCTCCGAGCCCGACGCTGGCAGTGACCTCGCATCGCTGCGCACCCGCGCGGTCCGGGACGGCGACGACTACGTGGTCACCGGGTCGAAGATCTGGACCTCCCACGCCGAGGTCGCCGACCACTGCGAACTGCTGGTCCGCACCGGCGACGAGGAGAGCCGCCACCGGGGCATCACCTGGCTCATCCTGCCCATGGACTCCCCCGGCGTCGAGGTGAGGCCGCTCACCACGATCGCGGGCTCCACCGAGTTCGCAGAGCTCTTCCTCGACGAGGTCCGGGTGCCGGTGGCCAACCGGGTGGGCGCGGAGAACGACGGCTGGCGGGTGACCATGGTCACCCTGAGCTTCGAGCGGGGCACCGCGTTCGTCGGCGACCTGCTCGAAGGGATCGAGCTGCTCTCAGCAACCGTGGCACTGGCACAGCGCACCGGTGCCTGGTCCGACCCCGGCACCCGCCGGCAAGCCGGCCACCTGAAGGCCGAGCTGGACGCGCTCTGGGCCCTCACCAGGCGCACCGTGTCCCAGGCCGCACGCACCGGCATCCCCGGCGTGGGCGGGACCTACTTCAAGCTCGCCTACACCGAGACCCGCCAGCGGCTCGGCGAGTTCTCACTCTCCCTCCTCGGGCGCGGCAGGGCTGGCCGCACAGGACATCGCCGGTCTCGACGGTCTCGGTCCGCTGCCCGCCGAGACCATGGTCGAGGACTGGCTCCGGGGGATCTCCCTCACCATCGCCGCGGGCACCTCGCAGATCCAGCGCAACATCGTCGGCGAACGCATCCTCGGCCTCCCGAAGGAGCCGCTCCCCGCGACCGCCCCGCGACGAACCCCGCAGCGTGAGCGCCGCCCGGTCGGCCGGGCCCCGGGGATAGGGGCGAACGGCGATGGACTTCGAACCGACCGAGTTGCAGGTCGAACTGGCCGAGGGCGTGCGCCGGCTGTGTGCGGGCAACTTCCCCCTCGAACGGCTGCGCGCGCGGGAGGGCGACGAGCAGGTCGTCGACCGGGCCGGATGGCGACGCCTGGGCGAGGCCGGGGTGTTCCATCTGTGCCTGGTCGAGGAGCTGGGCGGGGCCGGCTTGGGACTGGCCGAGGCGGCTCTCGTCTTCGAGGAGTTGGGCCGCGCCCTCGTGCCCGGCCCGCTGGTCGCCTCCCACCTGGCCGCGGGACTGGTCGGGGGGGCCGACGACGGAACCGTGGTCGTCGGGCTGTTGGAAGGCCCCGGCGGGGCGAACCTGCCGACGGTGGTGGAGACCCTTGCCGACCTCGACGTGCTGCTCGTCCTCTCGCGGGCGGGCGTGACCTCCCTCGACCCGAGCGCCCTCGGCGCGTCCCGGCTCCACCGACCGATGGACCCGCTCACCCCGGTGTGGTCGGTGGAGGATCTGCCGGAAGGGGCGCTCGTGGCCGGTCCGGACATCGCCGACCGGTGGCGACGCGACGGAGCCGTCCTCACCGCGGCCTTCCAGGTCGGTCTGGCCGGCTGGGCAACCGATCTCGCGGTCGAGTACGCCCGCCAGCGACGCCAGTTCGGTCGTCCCATCGGAGGGTTCCAAGCCGTCAAGCACCTCTGCGCGGACATGGCGGTGCGGACCGAGGTGGCCCGCTGCGCGGTGCACGCGGCCGCGGTCACCGTCGACCAGCCGGACGTGGGGGATGCCGGTGTGGCCGCAGCGGGCGCGAAGCTGCTGGCCGACGAGGCGGCGCTCGCCAACGGCCGGTCGTGCATCCAGGTCCACGGCGGGATGGGCTTCACCTGGGAGGTCCCGGCCCACCTCGCCTACAAGCGCGCCAGGGTGCTCGCCACCCAGTTCGGGACCGGCGACGAGCTCGCCGCGGCCCTCGCCGACTCGCTCGCCGACCCGACGATCTAGGGTGACCCGGTGACCGACCCGCGCCCCGCCCCGCCGGCCGACGTGGTGACCATCCTGCCCCAGGGGCGCATGGTGTTCGGGATGCAGCTGCCCGTGCAGTCCCAATCGACCATGTACGTGCAGCCCTGGGAGACGCGCGCCGGCCCCGACGAGCTGACCGAGGTCGCGCTGGCCTGCGAGGCGGCCGGGTTCTTCTACGTCGGCGTCTGCGACCACACGTTCATACCGGAGCGGCTGGCACAGGCGATGAGCACGACCTGGTACGACACGGTGGCCACCCTCGGCTGGCTCGCCGGCGTCACCACGCGGATCCGCCTGCTCTCCCACATCTACGTCCTCGCCCTCCGCCACCCGCTCCGGGCGGCCAAGGAATTCGCCACGCTCGATGCGCTCTCCGGAGGACGGATCATCTGCGGTGTCGGGGCCGGTCACGTGACCGAGGAATTCGACGTGATGGGACCGGAATTCGACCAGCCGCGGCCCGGCGACCGACGAGGCCGTCGTCGGACTCGCCGCCGGGTTGACCGACGAGTTCCCGAGCCTGGACGGCCCACGCTGGAGGGTGAGTGGGGTCGGGCTCCGTCCGCGCCCGGTGCAGGCTCCGCGGCCTCCGATCTGGGTCGGCGGCTCCTCTCCTGCGGCGTTGCGGCGCACCGCCCGGTACGCCGACGGTTGGCTCCCCCAGTCCCTTGGCGTGAACGCCGAGCTGCTGGACCGCCTGCGCTCACTCCGGGAGGAGTACCGGGGTGGGGCACCCCTCGACATCGGTGCGCTGTCCTCGACCCTTCACGTCGGGGCCCCGCCGTCCGGCGCGGAGCTCCCGCCGGGGACCGTCTCGGGGTCCGCGGAGGTGCTCGCCGACTACCTGGAGCCCTTCGTCGCCGCCGGTATCGGGCAGGTCCAGGTGCGGTTCCCCGCCCGGAGCGCCGGCGAGCTCTGCGACCAGGTCACCGCTTTCGGAGCGGAGGTCGTCCCGCTGGTCGGGAGCTGACCGGGGTCGGGGCCTCGCAGGCCCGTCCGGTCCACGCCGGTGCGGGGCGTGCAGGCGGTCAGTGCGGTGACGCGGTCGTCGTGGTCGACCCTCCGCTCGTCGAGGTGGTCGACGCCGTCGGACTGGTCGATGCGGTGGTCGTCGTCGATCCCCCGACCGTCGAGGCGGTCGTCGTCGACCCCGGGGGCCGGGTGGTGGTGGTCGAACCCGGGGGCCTGGTGGTGGTGGTCGAACCCGGTGGCCTGGTGGTCGTGGTCGGGCCGCGGGTGGGGATGCTCGCCGAGGGTGGCGGTGACGTCGTGGTCGTGGTCGTCGAGGTCGCGGGGACGATCCCGGGCAGGGGTGTCGTGCCGCCGGAGGTGACCGACGTGGGAGTGCTGTCGGGTGGGTAGAGGAGGAGCAGGGTGCCGAACCCGAGGAACCCGACGAGCATCAGCGCGGTCGACCGGCGGATGCGGATCCGCCGTGAGATCGGGACCGACATGAACCCCACGAACGCACTGTGGGGGACCGGACCGGTGCCGGCCGGAGACGACGTCCCGGTAGGCAAGGGACGGCCGGGCATCTCCGTCGTATCGTCAGAACCGGACCCCTCGTCGTCGGCGTCCGGACCGGATGCATCGTCCACCGGGGTCACGCCGACGGCTGCGGGACCGGATCCGCGACCCCGGGGGACGCCACTCCGGCGACCCGCAGGGCAGTTGCGGCACGCAGCCGGATCTCGCGAGCCACCTCGAACTGGCGTCCGGGGAGTGTGCGCGCGATGAGCCGGAGCTGGACGTAGCCCACGTCGATGGTCTCGACCCCGGCCACCACCGGATCGCCGATGAGGAGGCCGGCCCATTGCGGGTCGCGGGCCATCGCGGCCACCACCTCCTTGAGAAGGCTGGTGATCCGCTCGAGATCCTCGGCGACCGAGACCGGGATGTCGATGACCGCCCGGGACCAGTCCTTGGAGAGGTTGGTCACCTGGCGCAGCGCGCTGTTCGGGACCACCACCAGCTCGCCCTGGGCGGTGCGCACCTTGGTGACCCGCAGGGTCAGCTCCTCGACCGTGCCGGTGATCCCGGTCGCCTGGCCGGGAACCGAGAGCCTGATGACGTCGCCGAAGGCGAACTGCCGCTCGGCGAAGAGGAAGAACCCGGCCAGCAGGTCACCGACCATCTGCTGGGCCCCGAAGCCGAGACCGATGCCCACCACGGTGGCCGGGGCCACCAGCGTCGTGAGCGGGATCCCCAGCCGGTCGAACGCGAGGATCGCGACGACGAAGTAGACGAGCGCGACCACCGACCACTCGACCGCCTCGCTGATCGCCCGGGACCGTTTGAGCCCCTCGGAGGCGACGGTGCCCGACTCTATCTGCCGCCGGATCTGGACGTCGACCCACTGGCGCCGACGCGCGCCCGGTCCAATGGGCCAATCGAACGACGAGTCCGGCGCCCAGCAGCAGCACGACGACGGGCAGCAGGTGATTCTGGAACCAGGAGTGATCGATTCCCACACAGTACCGTCGGTACCCGGACGGACCCGGGTGGCGGTATCGTAAACTGACGGTCTGTCAGCTCCTGTCTGTCCGCGGCAACCGCCGTTGGTGCGGGCCGACCGCCGCCGACCCGTGCACGAAGGGAACTCCAGCATGCTCGACTACGTGATCCGCAACGGCCTGGTCGTGGACGGAACCGGGTCGCCCGGCGTCCGGGCCGACGTCGGCATCCGCAACGGCCGCATCGCGGCCGTGGGCCGGGTGGACGAGTCAGGCAGCACCGAGCTCGACGCCGAGGGGCTGGTGGTCACTCCCGGGATCATCGACCCGCACACCCATTACGACGCCCAGCTCTTCTGGGACCCCACCGCGTCGCCCTCAAACCTGCACGGCGTGACCACGGTCATCGGGGGGAATTGCGGGTTCACCCTGGCGCCGATCAAGGCCGCCGACCATGACTACATCCGCCGGATGATGGCGAAGGTCGAGGGAATGCCCCTCGACGCCCTCGAGAACGGGATCGACTGGGACTGGACCACGTTCGGGGAGTACCTCGGGCGCCTGGAGGGGAAGCTCGGGGTCAACGTCGGGTTCCTGGTCGGTCACTGCGCGCTCCGACGGTGGGTCATGGGGCCCGAACGCGGGGCAGAGGTGGCCAACGACGAGGAGCTTGCCGCCATGACCGCGCTGCTCGCCGAGTCGATCGAGGCGGGTGGGCTCGGGTTCTCCTCCTCGCAGTCGCGCACCCACTCCGACGGGGACGGCAACCCCATCTCGTCACGCAACGCCGACCGGAGGGAGATGCTGGCCTTCTGCGAGGTGGTACGCGACCATCCCGGTACCACGCTCGAGTACATCACCAACGGCTGCCTCGACTCGTTCAGCGACCAGGAGATCGACCTGATGGTGGCCATGACCACCACGGCCCGACGGCCCCTCAACTGGAACCTGCTGACCGTCGACTCCCGATCCCCGGAGAAGACCGCCCGGCAGCTCGAGGCGTCGTCGACCGCCGCCGCGGCAGGCGGGAGGATCATCGCGTTGACGATGCCGACCCTGGTCCCGATGAACATGAGCTTCCGCACCCACTGCGCACTCTTCCTGATCCCGGGGTGGGGGGATGTCATGGGACTTCCGGTCGAGCAGCGCATCGAGAAGCTCCGCGATCCGGAGGTGCGCGCTCGGCTCGACGAGCTGGCCCATTCGGAGGGCGCCGGCGTCTTCCGCCGCCTGTCGAACTGGTCCAGCTACATCATCGGCGACACCTTTGCCCCGGAGAACGAAGGCCTGAGCTGGCGGGACGTCGGATCGATCGCAGAAGAGCAGGGCAAGCCCCCGTTCGACGCGCTCCTCGACCTGGTGATCGCCGACGGGCTGCGGACCGTTCTGTGGCCCAAGGCATCCGACGGGGACGACGCCTCCTGGAAGGCACGGGTCGGTGTGTGGGAGGACCCCGGGGCCCTCATCGGCGGGTCGGACGCCGGAGCGCACCTCGACCGGATGTGCGGCTCGAACTACCCGACCTCGTTCCTCGGCGACTGCCTGCGAAAGCGCAAGCTGGTCCCGATGGAGCGCGCGGTCCACTGGATGACCGCCGCCCCGGCCGACCTGTTCGGGCTGCACGACCGCGGTCGGCTCGCAGAGGGCCTCCGGGCCGACCTGTTCGTCTTCGACCCCGAGACGGTTGCCTCGGAGCCGGCCACCCTCGTCCACGATCTCCCGGGTGGCAGCCCCCGGCTCATCGCCGACTCGATCGGAGTGGTACGGGTGCTGGTCAACGGCATCGAGACCGTGGTCGACGGCAAACCCACCGGCAACCTGCCGGGTAGCCTCCTGCGCTCGGGCCGGGACACGGTGACGGTCGACCCATCGGCCGTCCGGGCCTGAGCGAAAAGGAAGGACGACCGACCATGGGGAGCCAGATCAAGAAGGACGAAACGCAGCTGCTGATCGGCGGTCGCTGGATCGATGCCGGCGACGGCACCTACGACGTCGTGAACCCGGCGACCGAGGAGGTGGTCGGCCAGGCCCCCAACGCATCGGTCGCCGACGCCGAGGCCGCATGTGCCGCGGCCCGGGAGGCCTTCCCGGGCTGGGCCGCCACGCCGGCCGGCGAGCGCCTCTCCCTGCTCGAGGCCGCGGCCAGTGCAATCCGAGCCAAGAACGACGAACTGGTGCCCCTGGTCATCGCCGAGACCGGAGCGACAGCGTCGGTCGGCTCGCGCATGCAGGTCCCGATCAGCGCCGACCGCTTCGAGCGCTACAGCCGGGACATCCGCCACGTCCAGGAGTCGATGCTCCCGCCCATCGCGACCGCGGCCACCCCGCTGGCTCCGGGTGGGCTCATCAGCGCCCTCGCCTACCGGCAGCCGGTGGGCGTCGTGGCGGCGATCGCCAGCTACAACTTCCCGCTGACCAACATGGCCGGCAAGGTCGCCCCGGCCCTCGCCATGGGCAACACCGTGGTCATCAAGCCGGCCCCGCAGGACCCGCTCGCGGTCGTCGAGCTCGCCCGGGTGCTGGATGAGGTCGGATTCCCGCCCGGTGTCGTCAACCTGGTGAACGCGCAGGGGCCCGAGCCGGCGACCGTTCTGACCACCTCCCGCGACGTCGACATGGTGTCCTTCACCGGGTCCACTGTGGTGGGCCAGCGGATCGCCGCCGCAGGTGCCCCGACCATGAAGCGGCTGCTCATGGAACTCGGCGGGAAGGGGGCGGCCGTCGTCTTCGACGACGCCGACATCAAGGGAGCGATCACCGCGATCGGCTCTACCTGGGCCTTCCACTCCGGACAGATCTGCACGGCCCCGACCAGGGCGGTCGTCCAACGCAGCATCTTCGACCGGGTCGTCGAGGGGCTCTCGACCTTCGCCGGTGCTCTGAAGGTCGGGGACCCGACCGAACGGGAGACCGTGGTCGGACCGGTCATCTCGGCGGTGCAACGTCAGCGGATCCTCGACCACATCGAATCCGGGCGGTCGGAGGGCGAGGTCGTGGCCGGAGGCGGCTGTCCACCCCACCTGACGACCGGCTACTACGTCGAGCCCACCCTGATCACCGGTTCCAACGACATGGCGGTGGCACGCCAGGAGATCTTCGGGCCCGTGGTCGTGGTGATCCCCTTCGACGACGAGGAGGAGGGCATCACCATCGCCAACGACTCCGACTTCGGCCTCTACGACTATGTGTTCTCGGGCGACACGGCCAGGGCCTTCCGGGTGGCCAAGTTGCTCCGTGCCGGCCACGTCGGCATCAACACTGCCCAACGCAACATGGACGCCCCGTTCGGCGGGTTCAAGATGAGTGGTCTGGGCCGGGACGGAGGCGACTACAGCCTCGAGGCCTACTCCGAGCTGCAGTCGATCATCTGGGCCGGGTAAGCAACTCGCCGACGGTCCGAGCGGGTTACGGGTGGCCCGCCTACGGGGTTGTGACTCGATCCAGGCGACGTTGCAGGAGAGCTTCACAATCCGGCCATTCAGAAGCAATGATCGAGTACATCGCCGAATCGCGCAGGTCGCCTTCCTCGCCGGGCGCCCATGACGGTGACCACTTGCGCAAGATGCCTTCGAAGGTTGCCCCAAGTCCCTCGATGGCCCTGCGAGAGCGTTCGTTCCTTGCATCCGTCTTGATGTCCACCCTGGCAACGCCCAAGTGCTCGAAGGCATGTCCCAACAGAAGGAGTTTCGCGTCGATGTTGATTCCGGTGCCTTGAGCCGACGCTGCAAGCCATGTCCAACCGATCTCTACAGCACATGGCTCATTGGGACGCCCAGGCCAGCCTCTTGGGTCCCAGTACGCAGTGCAACCCACGGCACGATTGTCCGAAAGCCGGATTTGAGCAAGAGGAATGAGCTTGCCCGACTCAGCCAGTTGGAGTTGGCGACCGATGTACTGATCGACCTCCAAGCGGCGCGGGACCCATGTGTGGTCAAAGGTGGAGCGATCCTCCTCCGCCGCATCCGCCAGATCTGGGGAGTGGGTCCATGCAAGAGGCTCCAACCGAACGAGTCGACCCTGGAGCACAGGGATATCGAGCACCAGAGTCACGGGACCTCCTCATCGCTCCTGGCAGAGGCACCTTGCCGGCGGGCAGGTTGCCGGATCTTCACTGGGCCAGGTCCCTCAGATCCTCTGGATGAACGACGACACAACCACCGACGAGCTCCACAAATGTCTGGAGCTCACGGCGTGGTGACAGGACCGCCTTAACCGGCCCCCTCGAAGGGGGCCCCGTAGGAGTAGATCCCCCCGTCCGCGCCGACCACCCAGTAGCCGCCGGTGGCGGTGTCCGCGGTGATACCCACGATCGGCGAATTGGGGGACATGCCTCCGGCGCTTCCCCGGAAGGGGGCGTCGAAGGCGAAGACCCCACCGTCGGATCCGACCATCCAGTAGCCGGACCCCCCTGCCGACGCGGCCATCGAGACCACCGGACGGTTGAGTTCGACGTTGCCGGTCGACCCGTGGAAGGGGGCGTCGAAGGCGAAGACCCCGCCGTCAGCCCCGACCAGCCAGTAACCGCCCGTCGCGGTGTCGCTGGCCATCGCCACGATCGGGGCGTTGAGAACGCTTCCCCCCATCGACCCGCGGAAGGTGGCGTCGCCGAACGCGAAGACCCCGCCGTCGGCCCCGACCAGCCAGTACCCCCGGCCGGTCGGTGACGGCGCCATGTCGACGATCGGGGCGTTGAGCGACCTGCCGCCCATCGACCCGTGGAACGCTGCGTCGCCGAACGCGAAGATGCCGCCGTCAGCCCCGACCAGCCAGTAGCCCTTGCCGTCGCTGGTGGCGACGATGTGTGTGATCGGCGCTGTGAGGTTCGCACTGGCCATGGAGCCGAAGTCGACGGCGTCACCGTGGTCGGTCACCAAGCCGTTGGCCTTGGCCACCCAGTACCCGTTGCCGTCCGGGGTCCCGGCCATGCCCACCGTCGACGTGGGGTCGAGCGCGCCCGGTTCACCCGGTACCGACGCTACCGGGTAGGAGTAGGGGTACTGCCCGCCGGTGGTGGTGATCTGCCCACCGGGCCCGATGGTCTGACCCGGGCAGTAGACCGGGTCGCCGGTCTGGGGTCCGGCCACGACCGGGCCGGCTGGCACCGGGTACCCCTCGTCCGTGTTCTGGATCGACTGGCGACCGTCGGCCGGGCCGAGGTCGCCGTAGGCGAAGCCGAAGAGCTCGACCGTCCAGGCCTGGTTGCCACTGCAGGTCACACCGACCCCGACGTCGGTGTACGAGGCGGAGATCATGTTCTGCCGGTGGCCGGCGGACGCCATGTAGTCGCCGCTCATCCCGTCCGATCCGTCGCCGGGCCAGAAGCCTGATCCGGTCGAGCCGGAGTTGGCCGCGAAGATGCAGACCTGGCCCGCCGAAGGGGCCGACCCACCGGGCCCCGCGCACGCGGGGAGGTTCGGATCCTGCACCACCCCGCTGGCGGCGATCTGGGCCGACCAGGACTGGGCCATGGCAGACAGGTTGGGATCGACCTGGAGTTGGGGGACCGGGATCGTTGCCGAGCTCCGCCCGGCACGTTCGGCGTTGATCCGGGCCACCAGATCCTGCGCGTAGAGCGACTCCACCGGCCCAACGTCGGGCGGGGCGACCGACGCGGTGGTCGGGCCGTCGACCGGGCTCGAACGCAGCAGCAGACCGGCGGTGAGCAAAGAGACCAGGAGCACGAGGGCTCCGAGGGCGCGCACCGCGTACGTACCGATCCCACGGCGTGCGGGATCGGTCAGGCCGGTCGGCGCGAGCCACCCGCGACCGCTCTGGGGGAGTGCGCTTCAGGGAAACAGTCCCGACTCGATTGTCTTCCACTCGTGAGCGCCCCTCTACGTCCGGCGACAGTCTCGCACCCGGCACGCCGTGCCTCCAGTCTTTCGGGTAGCCCTCCCCGGGGGTATCGGCAGATCCGGGGCGAAACTGTTGCGGCGATGGGCTACAACAGGCCCCGTGCCCGTCCCCCTACCCCCTTCGATCCCGCCCTCGTTCGCCGAAATGGCGGCCAGGGTGTCGAATTGGGGCCGCTGGGGCCCAGAGGACCAGCTCGGGACCCTCAACCTCATCGATCCGGCCGCCCGCAGGCGGGGGGTGGCCTCGGTCGTGGACGGGACCGCCCTGTCCCTCGGGCTCCCCCTGTCGGAGGCCGAGGGCATCCAGCTGGGGTTCGTCCCCGGCCGGGTCAACCCCACCCGGACCATGACCTCGGTCAATCGCCCCCAGACCGACGATCCCGAGTGGGTGGCGTTCTCCGAGGACGTGGTCACCTTCTCGCCTGCAGTGCGCCACCCACTGGGACGGCCTGGCCCACGCCTCCTACGGTGCGGGTCCCGATGGAGGGAGGCTCTACAACGGCTATCCCGCCTCGTCGGTCACCGAGGCGGGAGCCTCCCGACTCGGCATCCACAACGTCCGGACCCTCGTCTCCCGGGGACTGCTCCTCGACGTGGCCCGGGCCAGGGACCTCCAGCTGCTCGATCCCGGCTACCCGATCACCCCGGCGGACCTCGATACGGCCTGCGCGCTCGGGGGGATCGAGGTGACCCCGGGGACGTCGTGCTGGTACGGACCGGCCAGACTCTCCACCTCGGCCTGCCCGGACAGGCCGGCATCGGGGGAGCCGACCCGGCACGCGACCTGGTCGCTTACGCCTGGCCGAGCCCTGGGCTCACCGTGGCGACCGCAGCCTGGTTCCACGAGCGGGACGTCGCCGCGGTGGCCATCGACACCCTGGCCCTCGAGGTCTACCCGTGCGAGTCGGACGACCTCTTCCTGCCCGTGCATCTCCTCCATCTCGTCGAGATGGGGATGACCCAGGGGCAGAACTGGTTCCTCGAGGAGCTCGGCGAGGCCTGTGCCGCCGACGGCCGCTACACGTTCCTGCTCGACGCCTCCCCGCTCCCGTTCACCGACGCCCTGGGCTCACCGGTCAATCCGGTCGCCGTGCGGTGAACGGCCCGGTGCGGGGTCGGCGGGCCTCAGAGCCGGCACCCCGGCCCCGGGGGGTGGCGGGCGCCCGGTCACCGACCAGTGCAGGAGGCGGGCCTGGCTGTCGACCAGGGAGGCCGTCCGGATCCCCCAGAACTCGAAGCCGTACCGGTGTCCGGCCACCTGGGCGAGCATGGCGATCAGGGTGCCGGCCGCAGCCATCGGGTCGGCCCCGGCCGGTGAGCCCGAACGGTCCGGCGTGGCCGGCGATGACCTTGGCCAGGGTCACGGTCACCGCGTTGAGGGCCCGGACCCGCAGTCCCTGGAACCGCAGGTCCCCTTCGACGGTGGTCAGCTCGATCACCCGGAAGACGGCCCGGTTCCGCTCCCAGTAGTCCATGAAGCCCTCGACGACGGCCACCGCCGTGTCCCAGGAGGCCGACTCGGACCAGTCGCCGTCGACCAGGTCGGCGAGCACGCCGACCCCCTCGACCAGCTCCTCGGCGAGCACGGTGATGGCCGCCTCGACGTTCTCGAAGTACTGGTAGAAGGTCGCCGGCGAGGTGCCGGCCTCCCGGGCGATGTCGATGACCTTGATCGATCGCCAGGGGGTCGCCACGAGCAGCTCGGCGGTGCACTCCAAGAGACGATGGCGGGTCGCCCGGCCCCGGCGCCCGGGCACCCGACCGTCGGTGGTCGCGATGGGCTCCTGGTCGTCGGGGAGGGGTGGCTCCTGGTCGTCGGGGAGGGGCATGGCGGCCCATGGTACCGAGGGGTGGGACTACCCGACGGGCCGTCACGGTCCGGCGGGGAGTCCACCTCGGAGCCAAAATGCATGCCGAGTAGGGTGGACATATGGCGAACGGTTCGGTGCCCCGCGCCCTGACGCGGGCCCAGCAGGCCCGCCGGCAGCGGGTGGTGGACGCGGCGATGGCGCTCGCGCTCGACGGAGGCTACGAGGCGGTGCAGATGCGCGATGTGGCCGCTCGAGCGGACGTCGCGATGGGGACCGTCTACCGCTACTTCACGAGCAAGGACCATCTGCTCGCCGCCGCCCTGGTGCACTGGGTCGAACAGCTCGACAGCCGGCTCGCCCAGCTGCCACCCCAGGGCGACACCCCGGCGGCGCGGGTCATCGACGCCCTCGACCGGGCCCTTCGCTCGATGGGCCGTCAGCCCCTGCTGGTCGGCGCCGTGTTCACCGCGCTCGCCTCCCCCGATCCCGCGGCCATCGAGTGCCAGCAGCAGGTCTCCGTCCTCATGGAGGGCATCATCACCCGCGCCATCGGGGAGCCCCAGCCCCCCGACATCAGCGACCGCGCCCGGATCCTCGGCCACGTCTGGTACTCGGCACTGGTGGGCTGGGTCAACGGGTGGAGCAATATGGGCCGGGTCCACAACGAGCTGGTCGTGGCCATCGGGTTGCTGCTGCCGAGCGGCATCTACGCCGGGGTCTGATTCCACACGAACACCGGCCGACGTGGCCGGCCGGTGTTCCCCGGACCCGTGCATCGGCTGACCGCCGACCGGCCGTGGCCGTTCGGGAATGACCCCGATCCACGGTCGGGCCGGAGTACCGTCGAGCATGACCTCGGCCATCGAAGTCCACCGTCTGACCAAGCACTTCGGGCCGGTCTCCGCAGTCAACGATCTCTCCTTCGAGGTCGCCCCCGGCCGGGTGACCGGGTTCCTCGGCCCCAACGGATCGGGCAAGACCACCACATTGCGCATTCTGCTGGGACTCGTCTCGACCAGCGAGGGAACCGCCACGTTCGGGGGGCGCCGGTACGTCGACATCGAGCGACCGATCCACCACGTGGGTGCGGTGCTCGAGGCGACCAGCTTCCACCCGGGGCGACGTGCCCGCGACCATCTGAAAACGGTGGCGGTCGGGGCCGGCATCCCCGTGAGCCGGGTCGACGAGACGCTCGACCTGGTCGGGCTCACCGAGGTCGCCCGGCGCCGGGTCGGCAAGTTCTCCCTCGGGATGCGCCAGCGCCTCCAGCTGGCCACGGCCCTGCTCGGAGACCCCGAGATCCTGATCCTGGACGAACCCTCGAACGGGCTCGACCCCCAGGGCATCCAGTGGCTCCGGACCTTCATCCGGCACCAGGCGTCGATCGGCCACGCCGTGCTGGTCTCCTCCCACCTGCTCTCGGAGATGGAGGAGACGGTTGACGACGTGGTCATCGTCTCAGAGGGACGGCTGGTCCTCCAGACCACGCTCGCCGACCTGGCCAGCCGGACCGGCACCAGCACCGGGATGCGCATCCGGACCCCCGAGGTCGCCCGGCTGACCGCCGCGCTCGACGCCATCCCGGTCGCTTGGCGCCAGACCGGCCCGGACACCCTGGTCATCGACGGCGCGACCCCCGAGTGGTTCGGGCCCTTCGCCGCCCAGCACCAGATCGTGCTCTACGAGCTCGTTCACGAACGGGGCAGCCTCGAAGACGTGTTCTTGAGCATCACCCACGGCTTCGACTCGGCGGACCCGAAGCAGATGGGAGCCACCACGTCGGGCCCGGCTCCGACGCCAGGGGTCACCTCATGACCGCGATCGTCCGCTCCGAGTGGATCAAGATGCGCACGACCATGATCCCCCTGGTCATGACCGCAATCGCGGTCGCGGTCAACGCGCTCCTCCTCCTGGTCATCTTCCTCAGCCACGACGGCGGCGCAAACGGCGGCAGGGCGGCGTTCATCTCGCCGGGCTACACGGTGCCGCACACCACCCAACAGCTCCGCAACCTGGTCGGCTCGGGCTTCCAGGGGTACATCCTCGCCCTCCTGCTCGGGGTGCTCGTCATCACCGTCGAGTTCCGGCACAAGACGGTGACCACCTCGTTCCTGGTGACGCCCAGGCGGCCGGTCTTCGTGGCCGGCAAGCTGATCATCGCCGCCCTGCTCGGGGCCGGCCTGGCCGTGGTCATGCTCCTGACCTCCGTCGTCGGCGGCGGAATCACCCTGGCGGCGAGGGGTGGGTCGTTCTCCGACATGCTCCACCAGGTGCCCTCGGTCGCGCCCGGGCCTCATCCTGGTCTTCGCCCTGTTCGCCCTCCTCGGGGTCGGCGTGGGCTCGGTCCTCACCAACCAGGTCGCCGCCCTCATCGTGAGCCTCGGCTGGTTCATCATCCTGGAGGGAATTCTGATCAGCCTGGTCCATGGCGCCGAGCGGTGGGTCCCCACCGGGGCGGCGACCGCAGCGGCGAACCTCACCCGCGGACGGGGCGCCGACTTCGGCCTCTTCAGCTGGTGGCAGGGCAGCCTGCTGATGCTCTTCTACGGGCTCGCCTTCGCCACCATCGGCTCCCTCATCCTCACCCGGCGGGACATCACCTGAGCGGCGCGCGCGGGCACGCTCCGGGGTGCCGAACCGTTGCCCCCATGATGCGCTTTCGTCTATACATGCCCCGCGGGCACCATGGACGGTGACGCAGCGTTGACGGCACGGCGGTCTGACCAGGGGGTCGCAGTGGATCGCAAGTGGTGGACCCTGATCGCGGTCTGCTTCGGTACCTTCATGCTGCTGTTGGACATCACGGTCGTCAACGTGGCCCTGCCCGACATCCAGAAGGCGCTCAACGCCTCGTTCTCCGATCTGCAGTGGGTGATCGACGCCTACGCGCTGACCCTGGCCGCCTTCCTCCTGACGGCCGGCGTCCTCGGCGACATGTTCGGTCGCCGGGGCGTGTTCGCCATCGGACTCGCCATCTTCTCGGTCTCCTCGCTGTTGTGCGGGATCTCGGTCTCCCCACTGATGCTCAACCTCGCGCGTGGGGCACAGGGGGTGGGTGGCGCCATCATGTTCGCCACCTCGCTGGCCCTCATCGCCCAGGCGTTCTCGGGGCGCGAGCGGGGCACAGCCATCGGCGTCTACGGCGCCGTGGTCGGTGGGGCCGTCGCGGTCGGACCGCTCATCGGCGGCGCGATCACCAGCGGCATCGGATGGCGCTGGATCTTCTTCGTCAACATCCCGATCGGGGTCCTGGCCATCCTGATCACCATGTCCAAGGTCGAGAACGCGAAGTCTGATCAGCAACCGGCGCGTCGACTGGATCGGGTTCATCACCTTCTCCGGATCGCTTTTCCTGCTGGTCTTCGCGCTGGTGCAAGGCAATGCCAGGGGATGGGGCAGCACGTTCATCGTCGGGATGTTGGTGGGATCGGGTGCGCTCATGACGGCCTTCCTGGTCGCCGAGTGGCACCAGGACGACCCCATGCTCGATCTCACCCTCTTCAAACGCCCGGCGGTGGTGGGTGTCTCGCTCGGTTCGTTCACGCTCTCCGCCTCGATCTTCGCCATGTTCCTCTACCTGACCCTCTACCTGCAGGAGGTGCTGGGCTTCAGCCCGCTGCAGGCCGGTCTGCGGTTCCTGCCGATCACCATGCTCTCCTTCCTTGTGGCACCCATCGCGGGAAAGCTCACCGTGCGCGTGCAGTCGCGCTACATGCTCGGACTGGGACTCTTCCTGGTAGCCCTCGGGTGCAGCCTGATGAGCCGGGTGCAGCCCGACTCGGCGTGGACGGTTCTCCTCCCCGGCTTCCTGGTCGCCGGCGTCGGCATAGGGATCACCAACCCGGTCCTGGCGTCGGTGTCGGTCTCGGTCGTCCCCCCCGAGCGGAGCGGGATGTCCACCGGATCGGCAAGCACCTTCCGCCAGGTCGGGATCGCCACAGGCATCGCCGGCCTCGGCGCCGTCTTCCTCAGCCAGATCAAGGGCTCGACCGTGACCGCGCTCTCCGCCTCCGCCCCGGGTCAACAGCTGCTCGCCCACGGCGGGCAGCGGCTCAGCGCGGCGATCACCGGGAGTGGGGTGCGTCAGGCGGCGGCCGCGATCCCCGTCCCGTCGGTGCGCGACGCGTTGCTCTCCGCCTACCAGACCGGCTTCTCCACGACGTTCAACCACCTGATGGGAATCGCCTCGGTGATCGCCATGGTCGGCGCGGTCGGCTGCCTGGTCCTGGTGCGACAGCGGGACTTCGTCCCGAGCACGGCCTCGCCTGCCGGGCGCCCGGTCGCCGCGTCCACCTCCGGCACGTCGGACGCGCCCCCGACCGGGCGCGAGCACCCCGTCCCCATCGGGGAGCCAGGCGTCGGGGAACCGGCCTCGGGGGAACCTCCTGCCGAGCTCCCGTCGGGCGCTCCGACCGGGTGAGCCGCGGGAGCCGATGACCGGCTCCGGGTTGCCCGCCGACCGGCCACCGGACCAGCCCCATCCGTCGCGGCTCGACCCGGACCATCCCCGCCGCGAGGAGATCCTCGAAGCCCACCGGCGCGCCCTCGCGAGCGGGGAGCCGGGCTACACCGACCCTGTCAGCGGGTACTTCGTGCTGACCGCCGCCTACCTGGCCGGGCGCGGGACCTGCTGCGATCACGGCTGCCGCCACTGTCCCTACGTGCACTAAGCCGACGATGGCGGACGGATCCCCTAGGGTCTCCTCGCCGGGTGGCGCGCCGGGGCGTACGAGGAGGTCGCATGAAGACGAGGCTCACCGAGATCCTGGGGGTGGAGCATCCGGTGATGCTGGCCGGCATGGGCGGCGTCTCGTACTCGGCCCTTGTCGCCGCCGTGTCGGACGCCGGGGGCTTCGGATGCCTGGGCGCATCCACCATGGGCTCCGAACACGATGGTCGAGGAGATGGCGGCGGTCCGCGCGGCCACCGACCGGCCGTTCGGTGTGGACCTGCTGACCGCGATGCCCGGGGACCTGGTCGCCCAGGTCGAACAGGTCGTCGAGGGCGGGGCCAGCGTCTTCGTGGCCGGGCTCGGCGTGCCGGCCGATGTGGTCGAGCTCTGTGCCACGCGCCACGGCGTCCTGGTCGTCAACATGTGCGGCAAGGTCGACCACGCCCGCCGGGCCCTCGACGCGGGGTGCGACGTGGTCGTGGCCCAGGGGAGCGAGGCCGGGGGCCACACCGGGACGGTGTCCACCATGCCGCTCGTCCCCCAGATCGTCGACGCGGTCGGTGACAGCATCCCGGTGGTGGCCGCCGGAGGGATCTTCGACGGCCGCGGTCTGGCCGCCGCCCTGGCCCTCGGGGCGGACGGGGTGTGGATCGGGACCCGGTTCATCGCGACGCCCGAGGCCCGCGGGGTCGCCGGGTACAAGGACGCGCTGCTGGGGGCCCGTGAGGACGCCACGACCATCAGCCGCGCCTTCTCGGGCAAGACCATGCGGGTCCTGCGCAACCGCTACACGACGTACTTCGAGGAACACCCCGACGAGCTGGTCCGCTTCCCGGAGCAGCTCGGCCGCTCGATGGGGGACGGTGCCTTCCACCTCGGTGGCGGGGAGGACACCCCCGGCGTCGACCCCGACCGCGAGTGCTACCCGACCGGCCAGGGGGTGGGGGCCATCGGGGCCATCGTCCCCGCCGGCGAACTGGTCACCCGCATCGTCGACGAGGCCGAGCAGGTCATCACTGGCGATGGGACGGCTGACCGGCGGCTGAGGATCACCCGGGTCGAGGACCGACCGGTCCCCGACCGGAGGCCGTCGATGATCCGCCGGTACGCGCCGGGCGAGTCGTCGCCCACGGCATCGGTCTCCATCCAGCCGCGGCCCGGCCCGGCCCGGTCGCGGTCCATGCCGTGCAGGCCGAATCGCGGTTCGAAGGTGCCCCACTCGTAGTTGTCGACCAGCGACCAGTGCCAGTACCCCTCGACGGGTACGCCGCCATCGACCGCAGCCACCACCGCGCCGATGTGCTCGCGCAGGTACCGGGGGCGGTCCCATCCGTCGAGGCGGTCGAAGGCGCGGCCGTTGCGCATCCTCGTGCAGAGCCCGTTCTCGACGACCCAGAGCGGCAGGCCCGGTGTAAGGGCGTGCTGGATCCCGAGCCAGCGGAACAGGCCCTCCGGTTCGGGAGGGTCGTCCCAGAGCTCACGGGTGGGCAACCGGTTGCGGCCGCCAGCGGTGAGGTGGCCCGGGACCCGGAAGTGCCGGGAGGCGATGGGGTCGTAGTAGTCGAGACCCAGCACGTCGAGCGTGCGCTCGTGGGTGCCCTCGTAGAGCGCGTCGAGGACCCGTCGGGCCGGGCCGGGCCTCCCGCCGCGGCGCCGGGTCGAACCGTAGGGCGAGCGTACCGCCCCGACCTGCCGCAGCAGGCGCTCGCCCCCGCCCGGTGCGGGAAGCAGCGAGTCATGACCCCGCCGGCGCTCGGCGACCCACTCGTCGATCTCGCCCCGTCCCACCCCGTAGCTGCGTGCCAGCAGCAGGTCGAGTAGGAGGCGGTCGTACTCGTAGACGCTCAGGCAGGCGTTGTTGGTGGTCACGACGGCATCGGGACGCTCCCGGTGGACGACGCCGTAGCCGAGCACGTGGGCGGTGAGGAGGTGGTCGAGGGCCACCTCGGTCTCCGCGAAGGAGAGGACGCGGCCCGGGGGGAACATCCCGAGCAGGTAGGAACCCATCGCCAGGACGTTGATCTCGTTTAGGGTGACCCAGTGGCGCACCGACGGGGCGAGCGCGGCTGCCACCACCCCGACCCAGTCGGCGTAGCGGTCGGGGGCGTCCGGTCTGAGCCAGAGGTCCTCCCCGAGCCAGGCGGGGTGCGTGAAGTGATGGAGGGTGACCAACGGAGTGAGGCCGCGGTCGGTGCACGCCTCGACGATGGCGACGTAGCGGTCGAGGGCGGAGCGGTCGACGCCGCGCTGGTCGGGCACGACCCGGGCCCATTCGATCCCGAGCCGGAAGCTGTTGCATCCGAGGGCAGCCGCACGGTCGAGGGACTCCTCGGGGCGCTCCCAGAAACCGACCGCGGTTCCGGACGGCTCGACCCGTCCCACCTGCTCCCATGCCACCCAGTTGTTCGCCGGCTCGCCGGGGCCGTTGTAGCCACCCTCGACCTGGAAGCCGGCGGTGGCCACACCGAACAGGAAGCCGTCCGGCAGCGGCCCGCGAGCGGTGCGCGCCGGCGGTTGCGCTCCCTGTGAGGACCCATCCGCTGAGGACACCGTCACCCCCTTCTCCGGTCCGCCCGGGGACTCCGGGTGCCGTGCGCCGCGGATGAACCGGCGGCAGCAGGAGGGCGATGGTATCTTGCCGGCCCTGGGCATCCGCCCGGCGGCACCGACCACCCCGATGCACCCGACCGCCCTCCCCTCCCTCGACCCAGAGCGCACCCCGGTGGTCGTCGCCTCGGGGCAGTCGATCGAGCGCGAGGCGCTGGTCGACCCGGTCGACCTCATGCAGCGGGCCTGCGAGGCCGCGCTCGGGTCCGTCCCCGGGCTCCGGGGTCGTGTGACCCGACTGAGCGTGGTCAACGTGATGACCGCGACCGGGGCTGCACCGGCGACCGAGCTGGCCGTGCGGCTGGGCGTCGCCGATCACGCCGCTCGGGAGGTCACCACCGTCGGCGGGAACTCGCCGCAGTGGCTGGTCAACCGCGCCGCCTCCGAGATCGCCACCGGAGGGCTCACAGTCACGCTCATCGCAGGGGCAGAGGCCATCCGCTCCTCACGGGCCCGACGTGCCGCCGGCCTGCCCCGCCACCTCGGCGACACCGCGCTCGCCACCCGACCCCGTCGTCGGCGACGACCTCCCGGGCGTCGGCGCCGCCGAGGCGGCCATCGGTCTCATGGCCCCGCTCCACGTGTACCCGCTCTTCGAGAGCGTCGTGGCCGCGCGTGCCGGGCACGACGCCGCTGCGCACCGCGACGCCATGGGGGCGCTCCTCGCCCCCTTCACCGAGGTGGCGGCGAACCACCCGTTCGCGTGGTTCCCGATCGCGCGGGGGGCCGCCGAGATCGCGACCCCCTCCACCGACAACCGGATCGTCTGCGAGCCCTACACCAAGCGGATGACCGCGTTCCTCGGGCTCCGACCAGGGTGCGGCCCTGGTGGTCTGCTCGCTGGCCGAGGCCCGGCGGGCCGGGGCGGCCGACCGGGCGGTCTTCGTCTGGTCCGGGGCCGAGGCGGTCGACGTCCGGTCGGTGACCGCGCGGCCCGACCCGGGACGCTCGCCGGCCATCGCCGCGGCAGGGGCCGCCCTGTTCTCCGCGGCATCCGAGGCGGCAGGTCGGACGGTCGGGATCGACGACCTCGACCTGCTCGACGTCTACTCGTGCTTCCCCGCGGCGGTCGAACTGGCCGCAGAGGCGCTCGGCCTGGCCACCGATGACGGGCGCGGCCTCACCCTCACCGGTGGGCTCCCCTACTTCGGCGGTCCCGGGAACAACTACACGACCCACGCCATCGCGACTGTCACCGACCGGCTGCGAGCAACCGGCACACCGGAGACCCGCCTCGGCCTGGCCACCGGGCTCGGGTGGTTCGTCACCAAGCACGCGCTCGGCCTCTACGGCACCGCTCCGCCACCCGGTGGCTACCGCCTCGGGGACACCTCGACGGCCCAGGCCCGGATCGATGCCTCTGCGGTCGCAATCGCCCTCGAGTCGGAGACCCGGTCCCGGGCCTCGGTCGTGGCAGCGACCGTGTGGCGGGACCACGACGGCGCGGCCGCCGGCGCACCGGTCCTCGCCGCGTTGCCCGACGGCCGCCGCATGGCGCTCGCCCCGGCCGACGACGGGGTCCTGGAAGCGATGGGTGCGCTGGACGTCCCCGGAATGGTCGGCACCGACGTAGTCGTCGAGCCCGGCCAGGCGCGCTACCGTCTGGCAGAACGCTGACACCGCCAGGGGGAACCGCCATGCCCGAGCTGCTCCGCGACCGCCAGGGCCACATCGAGATCCTCACCATCAACCGGCCCGAGGCTCGCAACGCGATCAACGGCGCGGTGTCGCGGGCCTTCACGGCAGCCTTCGACTCGCTCGAGGACGACGCCGACTGCTGGGTGGTCATCGTGACCGGTGCCGGGGACAAGGCGTTCAGCGCCGGGATGGACCTCAAGGCCTTCACCGCCGGCGAGGCCGGGGAGATCATGGGCACGAAGGGCGGCTTCGGCGGCATCGCCCAGCGGGACTTCCCCAAGCCGCTGATCGCCGCGGTCAACGGGTCGGCCCTGGCCGGCGGGTGCGAGATCATGCTCTCCTGCGACCTGGTGGTGGCGGTCGAGGAGGCCACCTTCGGCATCCCCGAGGTCAAGCGCGGCCTGATGGCCGGGGCCGGCGGGCTCTTCCGGCTCCCCAAGCGGATCCCACAGGCCATCGCGATGGAGATGGCCCTCACCGGCGACTCCATCGACGCGCGCCGGGCCCTCGAGATCGGACTGATCAACCGGGTGGTGCCTGCAGCACGGCTCATGGAGGAAGCCCTGGCCCTCGCCGGCACCATTGCCGAGAACGCGCCCCTGGCCGTGCGGGCCTCCAAGCGGGTCATGAAGCAGGCGGGCGAGGTTCCCGACGCCGAAGCCTGGGCCATCAACCACTCAGTCGTGCCCGACGTCTTCGGATCGGCCGACGCGAGGGAGGGGCCGATCGCCTTCGCCGAGAAGCGCAAGCCGAACTGGACGGGCAAGTAGGCGGATCGGCGGTGACCGGTCTGGCCGGCGCCGTCCCCACTCTGGCGGGCGGGCTCGACGGTTTCCGTCTCATCCTCCACCTGCTGGCAGCCACCGTCTGGGTGGGCGGCCAGTTCACCGTGGCCGGCCTCCTCCCGACCATCCGCACCTTCGGGGAGGAGGCGCCGAAGAAGGTGGCCCGGGCATTCGGCCGTCTGCTGTGGCCCGCCTACGGCGTCCTGCTGGTGACCGGCTTCTGGAACATCGGCGCCCTCGAGGTCAAGAACGCCTCGTCGGCCTGGAGCACGGTGCTCGGAATCAAGATCGGCGTGGTGCTCCTCGCGGGGGTAGCGGTCTTCCTCCATCAGCGCTCGACCTCCCGGGCCGGTCTTGCCGTCTGGGGGGCGGTCGGCGCACTGTCCTCGGTGGCCGCGCTCTGCCTGGGCGTCTTCCTCGCCGGCTGAGCCATCGAGTGCCCGACCGTCATCCACCGGCGGGTCCGCGACGAAGAACCTCCTGGTGGCGGGTTGAGCAGCGGGCCACCTCGTGCAGGTCTAGCCTAGGGGTAGCAGTCGACAAGGAGACAGCGCCGTGCTAGCAGACCTCTTCGGAGAACAGGGCATCATCGTCCTCGTCGTGATCGCGGTCGTCCTGTTCGGTTCCACCCAGATCCCCAAGCTGGCCCGATCGCTCGGGTCGGCCCAGAAGGAGTTCAAGAAGGGGCTCGACGAAGGGACCAAGGACGACGGCACCGAGTCCACTTCCCTCGCCGCGGCAGCCCCGCCGCCCGCGGTGCAGGCGCCTCCCGCTGCACAGCCCCAGGCCGGGGTTCCGGTCCCGCCCACCGCGGACGGCTCGCCGGGCTCGAATCCCTGAACTGTCGGAGCCGGTGCCGACGGACCCGGGGGGTCGTCCCGACCGGGAGCCTGCCGGCGGCCCACCTCTGCGACGATGGATCCCCTTCCCGGTCCTCCAGGCCGGTGAGCTCGGCCTGGCGGTCACCTTCGCCGTCCTCTCGGTCCACGTGCACAATCCCTCCCTGCTGCTCGGAGCTGCCGCGGTGGTCGCCGTACTCGCCATCACCGCGGACGGGCCGCTGGGCATCTTGCGGCTCTGCAGCCAGACCCTCCACGTCCGCCTGGTCGTCGTGGCGGCCGTGCTCATTGCGGTCGCCCCGGTGCTCCCGGCGCTTCGCTCCGACATCGAGGGCATCCTGGTGACCACCGTCGGGGCGATCGGGCTCTTCCGTCTCGCCACCCTCACCCGTGTCCAGGCGGCGCGCGGTGGTCGGCGGCGGCGGTCCCGGGTGGACGGGCCGGTCATCGACGCAACCGCCACCGTGGTCCCGGCCACCCCGCCATCCCCGCCGACGGACGGCCCCGAAACGTCGGGGGGCCCGGCGCCGGAGTCGATCCTGCACCGGGCGGGGCGCGCCACGGCGGCCGGCCGGCGGGCCGTCGAACAGAAGGGCCCCGAGGTCGGGGAACAGGTTCGCCGCGGCCTCCGCGGGGCCGGACGGATCGCCGGGCGCTGGACGTCGGACGTGCCGCAGGATCCGCGGGACCGGTCGACCTGAGCCGGCACGGCACCGGTCGGCGACGCCACCCCACCCGCTCGAACCGATCCCGGCCTCGCACCCCCGTGAACTGGGGGGTTTCCCCTGCGTGGCCGCCTGCCGATCTCAACTTCTAATTGCGGTGTGGGCCCCACTAGTCTGACCGCCGTGAACGCCTTCACACACGGTTCTCGGCCGGTCGCCGCCGGGGCGCGACGGGACCGCGGAGGGGCACTCCGGGGATGCCGGGACCCGCAATCGGCGCTGGGTCCGGTGGGCGGTCGGTCTCGCCGTGGCGGCCCCGTTGGCGCTCGCCGGCTGCAACGCCTACCCCACCTACGGGGCGAGCCGGGGAGCCACCACCCAGGGGCAGGAGACCTTCAAGCTCTACTCGGGGATGATGACCACCGGGATCATCGTCGGTGCCTTCGTCGGCCTGCTCATCCTCTGGACCGTCATCCGCTACCGGCGCCGCTCCGACGAGATGCCAAGGCAGTTCCACGAGAACGTCCCGGTCGAGATCCTCTACACCGGGATCCCGATCCTCATCGTGGCCTTTCTCTTCCTGTTCACGGTCCTCACCGAGAACAACGTCGACGCCACCGTCCCGGTCAACGCCACCCTCACCGCGACCGGCAAGCCGGTGGTCGACATCCGGGTGACCGCATTCCAGTGGGGCTGGCGCTTCGACTACCCCAACCTCAACGTCGGGGTGGCGGGCGAGGTGACCAACGGCCCGGACGGCCACGGCCCCCAGATGGTGGTCCCGGTCGGCCAGACCGTGCAGATCACCCTGGTCTCGAACGACGTCATCCACGGGTTCTATGTCCGTGACTTCAACTTCAGCCGGTACGCCCTTCCCGGGGTGGTCAACTACTTCGACCTGAACGTGACCAACGCGGGCACCTATTTCGGGCAGTGCACACAGATCTGCGGGCTCTACCATTCCGAGATGCTGTTCAGCGTGCGGGCGGTGAGCCCGGTGCAGTTCCGCCGGTGGGTGACCACCGAGGTGGCCACCGGACACACCCTGCCGCGCCCGGGCAACCCGTCGACCAACACGCCGCCCCTCGAGACCCACGTGACCCCGTCCAACGCCCTCGGCGCGCCCGGGTCGGAGAAGGGTTCCCTATGACCACGACCGTCGAGTCGCCGGAGCTGATCGGACCCGAGGAGCCGGGCGGTCCACCAGGGCACGGTCCCGGCGAGCACCACGCCGAGCACGCCCACCACGAGGGACCCACCGGGATCCTCAACTGGCTGACCTCGACCGACCACAAGGTCATCGGCAAGAGCTACATGATCACCTCGCTGGTGCTGTTCTTCATCGCCGGCATCATGGCGCTCGTCATGCGGACCCAGCTGGCCGACCCCACCTCGTCGCTGGTGAGCTTCCAGACCTACAACGAGCTCTTCACCATGCACGGCAGCCTCATGCTGTACCTGTTCGCCGGGCCGTTCGCCTTCGGCGGCCTGGCCAACTACATCGTGCCGCTGCAGGTCGGAGCGCCCGACATGGCCTTCCCGCGCCTCAACGCGCTCTCCTACTGGCTCTACCTCGGGGGCTCGCTGGTGATGACCCTGAGCTTCCTTGTCGCCGGTGGTGCGGCCGCCTTCGGCTGGGTCGCCTACGCCCCCCTGTCCAACGCCACCAACTCACCGGGCGTCGGCGCCGACATGTGGCTGCTCTCGCTCGGCCTGACCGGATTCTCGGCGATCTTCACCGGTGTCAACCTGGTCGCCACCATCTTCTACCTGCGGGCCCCGGGCATGACCATGTTCCGGGTGCCGATCTTCTCGTGGAACATGCTGGTCACCGGCATCCTCATCCTGATCGCCTTCCCGGTCCTGTTCGGCGCGGTGGTGATGCTCTTCTGCGACCGTCACTTCGGGACCCACATCTTCTCGGTGCAGGGTGGCGGGGTTCCGGTGCTCTGGCAACACCTGTTCTGGTTCTTCGGGCATCCGGAGGTGTACATCCTGGCCTTGCCCTACTTCGGGATGGTGACCGACATCATCCCGGTCTTCTCACGCAAGCCGCTCTTCGGCTACAAGGGCATGGTCTTCGCCACCATGTCGATCGCCGCCCTGTCGACCGGCGTGTGGGCCCACCACATGTTCACCACGGGAGTGGTGCTCCTGCCCTTCTTCTCTCTTCTGTCCTACCTCATCGCGGTACCGACGGGCATCAAGTTCTTCAACTGGATCGGCACCATGTGGGGAGGGCAGCTGAGCTTCCAGACGCCGATGCTGTTCAGCATCGGCTTCCTGTTCGCATTCCTGATGGGTGGGGTGACCGGGGTGCTGCTGGCATCGCCGCCGGTCGACTTCATGACCCACGACACCTACTTCGTTGTGGCCCACTTCCACCAGGTGCTCATCGGGACGACGGTCTTCGCCGGGTTCGCCGGGTTCTACTTCTGGTACCCGAAGATGTTCGGGCGGATGCTCGACGAGCGGCTCGGCAAGATCCACTTCTGGCTGCTGTTCATCGGCTTCTGGGTCACCTTCATGCCGCAGTACCTGGTCGGGCTCAAGGGCATGCCCCGACGGATCGCCGACTACCTGCCCTCCAACGGGTGGACCTCCCTCAACGTGATCTCGACGATTGGAGCCTTCATCATCGGGGCGTCCTTCCTCTTCTTCCTGGTCAACCTGGTCACCTCCTGGAGGAAGCCGGTCGCGGCAGGCGACAACCCCTGGGACGGCGGTGGGCTCGAATGGTTCACGACGTCGCCGCCGCCCCACCACAACTACTCCCATCTTCCCCCCATCCGCTCGGAACGGCCCACCTGGGACTACAACCATCCAGAGCACCGCAGGATCGAGCACCCCACCGGGCCCACACCGGACCGGGAAGAGGAGCCGGTGGGAGCACCGTCATGAGGGTCAACGGGCTGTTCCTGGCCGGCATCGGGGTGTTCTTCGGGATCATCGGCGTCGTCTACTGGTTCACCAGCTACGAGGACGCCGGCTTCCTCATGCTGATGGGGTCGATGCTCCTCGGCATCCTCCCGGGCGGCTACTACCTCTGGTGGTCAATGCACACCAAGAAAGCCCTCGACGGAGATGTCGGCGATGCCACCGTCGACGAGGGAGCGGGGACCATCGACTCCTTCCCCGGCTCGAGCATCTGGCCGTTCCTCCTCGGGATGGGCGCCCTCTTTGCCACGCTCACCTTCGCGTTCGGTCTCTGGCTTGCCCCCATCGCCGCAGCGCTCGGCGTCTCGGCGGTCATCGGCGCGACGGTCGAAAGCCGCCGCGGCGGCACCGTCTGACCAACGGCTGCACCGTCCGACACCTCCTGACCCGGAGGGCGATCCTGGTTGTCTCGACTCGGTGCTTCACCGGCACTTGGTCATTGCCGCGTCCACGACTGCCTGGCTGGGCGGGTTGCCGAGCGGCGTCCACGCGCCACGATCGGCGACGAGACCGTCGAGGAAGAGCACCATGTAGCGCTGCCACAGCTCGGGGTCGTTCGGACCCACGTAATCGGACACGGCCCCGAGCATCGTGACCAGCATCGGTACGTCGTTGACGACCACGTCGGGCCGCAGCTTCCCGGTCGCCTGGGCCCGCTCGATGACCACGGTCAGGATCGGGGCGACGGCGTCGCGCGTCCTGGCCCGCTCGCGCAGGCGAACTCGCTGCGCAACAGGACCTCGCGCAGCCCACGATTCCGTACCTGCCGCTCGAGTGCATGCTCGATGAAGTAGACGAAGCCCTCCCACGGATCGTCGAACGCCTCCGCCTCATGGGCGAGCACGACCATGTTCTCGACCTTGTCCTCGAACAGCGCTGCGACCAGTGCCTCTTTGTTGGGGAAGCGGCGGTACAGGGTGCCAACTCCCACGCCAGCGGCATGGGCCACTTCGTCCAGCGACACATCGAGTCCGCGCTCGGCGAACACCTCGGCCGCTGCCACCAGGACCCGTTGGCGGTTGCGGGCGGCATCGGCCCGCAGCTTGCGCTCGGTCGATGCGATGCCGGTGGATGCGATGCCGGTGGCGTCAGCCGACTCGATCCCGGCGCCGTCCGACACGAGCTCGATGAGCGGCTCGCTTTTGGTGGCAATCGGGTCGTTCACGGAATGATCATCCTAATTCGGGGTTGAAGTGGAGGAATTGTCTCCATATCGTGCTACGGTAACCATCATAACCGGAGAGCGGCTCTCCGGATGCGTTTCTCCCCGATCCCCATTCAGACTCAAAGGACATAAGCCATGGCAAGCCAACTATTGACCGATCCAGAACGAGCTGCACGCCCAGCGCAGAACCCGCACCACGAGCGGCGCTGGCTGATCCTGGCCGTGCTCGGCTTGGCCCAGCTCATGGTGGTGCTGGACGCCACCATCGTGAATATCGCCCTGCCCACGGCCCAGCACGCGCTCGGCTTCTCCGATGCCGACCGCCAGTGGATCGTTACCGGCTACGCCCTCTCCTTCGGCAGCCTGCTGTTGCTCGGCGGTCGCCTCTCCGACATCCTCGGCCGCAAACGGGCCCTCATGATCGGTCTCGCCGGGTTCGCGGGCGCCTCGGCCCTCGGTGGCTTCTCGACCAGCTTCACCATGTTGTTGAGCGCCCGGGTGCTCCAGGGCTCCTTCGGCGCTCTGCTGGCACCGGCCGCCCTAGCCATGTTGACCACGACGTTCACCAACCCCGGCGAACGCGGGCGGGCGTTCGGCATCTACGGCGCCATCGCCGGCGGCGGCGGCGCCATCGGCCTGCTCCTCGGAGGCATCCTCACCTCCTACGCATCGTGGCGCTGGACACTGTTCGTCAACCTGGCCATCGGCGCCGTGGCCATCACCGGTGCAGCGCTCCTGCTGTCCAACAGCCGGCCCGCGAAGCGGCCGCATCTGGACCTGCCCGGGGTGATCACCGCGACAGCGGGGCTGTTCGCCCTCGTCTACGGGTTCTCCCACGCCGAGACCACGTCATGGAGCGACACCTACACCATGGCCAGCTTGGTGGCCGCCGGCGTGCTGCTGGCCACATTCGTCGCCATCGAGCGCCGGGTGCCCGAGCCGCTGCTCCCGCTGCGCATCGTGTTGGACCGCAACCGGGGCGGTGCGTTCATCGCCATGTTCGCCGCAGGGGCCGCCATGTTCGGCACCTTCCTATTCCTCACCTACTACATGCAGGGCACGCTCCACTACTCCCCGTCGTCACCGGATTCGCCTACCTGCCGATGATCGTCGGGCTCGTCGGATCGGCCCAGGTCGCCACCAACGTCCTGCTTCCCCGGTTCGGACCCAAGTTCATGGTGGCCGGCGGCATGGTCATGGCGGCGGTGGCGATGGTCCTGTTGACCCGTACCGGCCTGGACTCGAGCTATCTGACGACGATCCTCCCGGCCCTTCTCATCCTGGGTCTCGGGTTCGGACTCATCATGGCGCCCTCGATGAGCGTGGCTACGGTCGGCCTGGTCACTGACGCCGGGATCGCCTCGGCCATGGTCAACACCAGCCAGCAGGTGGGTGGCTCGGTCGGTACGTCACTCCTCAACACCCTGGGCGCCAGCGCGGTCACCGCCTACGCCCTGGCCAACCGATCGACAGCGACCTCAGTCGCCTCGCTGCAGGCGCAGGCCACGGTCCATGGCTACCACGTCGTATTCGATTGTGCCGCCGTCTTCCTGTTGGTCGGGGCCGTCATCGCCGGTCTCTTGCTCCGGCGAGGGCCGGTGGCGTCACTGGCGATTGCAGCACCGGGCACCGAGGGAGCGGAGCAGCCCGACCCGGTGCTCGTGGGAGTCTGACCCAGCGGACGCCCGAGGTCCGCGCAGGCGTCCGGTTCGGAGGTTCCTCCGCAATTCGGTCGATCCCTGTCTTGTGCGGGAACGCCCGAAACAGCACTTGCGGCCCGAAGCTGCAGTTCAGAGAGGGCGAAGGTCCGCGGTCGAGCGGGGTGCCGAAACGGGAGTAGACCTGATGGTGGCGTCGGGTCAGTGGCAGCATGTCGGGCTCCCATCGGTGGCCCGGCCTCGGGTGGGGGAAACAGCGCCCGATCCCTCCCGATGCAATCGGCGTTGAGGAGAGAACTCATGGTCGCAACCGTGACTACCAAATCCGTCGAATCACCCGTGTGCCCCGGATCGGGCACGTTTCCCGACGTCGTCAATGACGTGATCCTTGACGAGCTGAACTACGTGTGTGCGACTTGTGGAGCCAGCATGCCGAACTTCGAGGCCACACCGGTCCACCGACACGGCCTCGGTGGGATCAGCGCCAGCGTGACGAACATCAGGGATGCTCCGGACTCACCGTTCCGGGACTGAGCCGGAGGGAACCGGTCGGGCGCTGCCGACCGCCCGAGCGTCGAGCCCGTGCCCCTTTGCCGACACGGGAGTACGCTTCTGACGGACGGCACTGTCCGGAAGGGGGTTCGAGCATGGAACTGAAGTTCCATTATTCGGCCACCCGAGCGGAACTGATGTCGTCAAAGAACCGGTGGTACGTGACGTTTGTGATGGTCGATGCTGCCCCTATCGTCCACGAGTTCTCTTCCCGCCACGACGTTGGCGACCCCATATTTGATTGGCAGCTGTCGGATCAGACGGTTGTAATCGACCACTTCGAGGAGCGTCTTCGGGCAGCCGGATACCACCCCGTGCGAATCGAGGATCGACTGCCGCCATTGGCGGTCGCTGCTTGGACACTCAGTCCGCCGGACACCTGAGCATCGCCCTCATGTCCCGGGGGGAAGGTAGTAGGCGTTGAGCGGGGCGGTCCCGGACTCGACCGCCTCCGCCAGGGTGGGGGTACGGCGGGCTCCTGCCTCCAGGGCGTCGCGGGTGGCCCGTCGGTTGTTCTCGTAGACGAGTGCCGCGTCGGCGGCCTCCGGAGTCGACCCACACGGCGGCGATGAGCAGCAGGTCGTCGACCAGTCCGGCGTCGACCACCCCGTCGGCCACGGCCCAGAGCACCCCCGAGGCCACCCCGGCCTGGGCGGCGCCCCAGGTGAGGTCCGAGTGGGTCCGGACCCTCGAGCGGCGGCCTTGTTGACGAAGAGGGTCATCGGCTTGGCGGGCACGCCCGGGACGAAGGATGGTGACGAAGGCGACATGACCGGCCCGCGGGGTGGCGAGGGCGGTGGCCCAGGCCGTCTCGACCGGGCCCCCCTTCGCGCCGAGCACGGTGTTGAGGTGGGCGGCCTCGGCGCCGGAGCCGACGAACGCCTCGCCGATCTGGGTGACGAAGGTCCCGGCCATGCGACCGGTGGTGTCTCGAAGGGCTACGGTCCGACCGTAGCGGCTCTCGAGCAGCAGCTCGCTGCC
This sequence comes from uncultured Acidimicrobiaceae bacterium, assembly GCA_963769775.1. GTDB lineage: Bacteria > Actinomycetota > Acidimicrobiia > Acidimicrobiales > RAAP-2 > Bog-756. The sequence continues at coordinate 72,141 of CAVYNC010000004.1, forward strand.
CATGGTGCCCGGCCACCGTGTCGTAGGCGAGCAGTCCGACGTGGCGGTCCCGGGTCCCCCCGACCGGACTCACCCGGTGCAGCGAGTGGCGGCCCTCGAACACCAGGAGGGTGCCCGGGGTCATCGGCAGGGTGACCACTCCGGACCGGTCGCCGGCCAGGGCGGCCGCGACCGCGTCGTAGCGCTCGTCGGATGCCGACCGGATCCTCGGGGACGACCTCGAAGTCGCCACCCGCGTCGGCCGCCTGGACGGCCAGCGAGACCACGAAGTCGGTCTGGTCGAAGTGCCACTGAAGCTCGTCGCCCTCGGCCATGACGGCCAGGTTGAGGGCGCCGAACGGGTCGGCGTAGCGGTAGATCGGTCCGCGGTCGAGGACGTCCTCGACCAGGCGCGCGGAGTGGCTCCCACTCGTAGAGCCGGCGGAGCAGCGACGCCGTGCGGCATGAGGTCGTAGGGCACCGCCCCGACCGCGTAGTGGCCCCAGGTCAGCCGGGGGTGGTCCTCGGGCAGGCTGAAGTCGGGGAACTCCAGGTAGGCCGTGCCCACCCCGTCGGAGTGGTGGGCCCGCGGGGCCAGCTCCTCGGCGTCGGCCGCCAGGGCGGCGATGCCCCCGGGCGTGAGGAACCCGGCCAGCTCGACCGCGCCGGCTGCGCACAGCTGGGCCCGGGCGCGTCCACCACGACCGCCCGGTAGGCGGTCGCCTCGGGATCGCAGCACCGGGTAGCGGTCGAGGTCGACCAGGTCGTCGGGCGATGGGTGGCCCATGGTAGTGCGGGGCCCAGCCGGGCGGCCCGCGGCGATCAGGCGGTGAGGTCGGCCCGGTCAGCGGATGACCCGGCGGACACCGGCGCCGGTGGCCAGCTCGGGTGGCACCAGTGTCGATGTAGGTCGGCACCGGGATGGCCTCGAGCTCCTCGTGGCCGTCTCCCGGACGGGGCGCCGACGGGACCGTGGAGTACTCGCCCCGGCCTGAGCGGGACACGACGACCGCCCGCTTGCGCTTGCCGATGCCCTCGGCGGCGCGCATCTCGTTGCAGATCTTGTAGGTGAGGAAGTACGCGACGATCGGTGCCATCGGGACGAAGAAGCGGAAGAACCAGAGCACGTCGATGAGCGGCAGCTGCGAAGAAGTTGGCCATCACGTCGGTCGACGAGGCGAAGAAGGCACCGCGAAAGCAGCGTCAGCATGGCCGCACCGGCCGCCGTCCGCTTGGGACGGTCCCGGGGGCGGTCGAGCAGGTTGTGGTAGTCGAGGTCCTTCGTGTAGCGGGACTCGATGAACGGCCAGACGATCAGGATGTTGAAGATCGAGGCCCGGGAAGATCACCGCCGGGCAGGAAGACCTCGAGCGGGATGGTGTGGCCCCAGCCGACCCACTCCCAGCTCGGCATGATCCGGAGCGCCCCGTCGAGCCAGCCCATGTACCAGTCGGGCTGCACGGCGTAGGAGATCTGGTAGGGCTCGTACTGGCCGAACTGCCAGATCGGGTTGATCTGGGCGAAGCCGCCGAGCCCGAAGATGACCGCGGTCGTCATGAACAGGAAGCCGGTCGTCTTGGCCATGAAGGTCGGGAACATCGGCGAGCCGACCACGTTGTGCTCGGTCTTGCCCTTGCCCGGGAACTGGGTGTGCTTCTGTTTGACCAGCAGGCCGAGGTGGGCGGCGAGCAGCCCGACGATGATGAGCCGGCACGATCAGCACGTGGAGGACGTAGAAGCGCGGGATGATCACCCCGTTGCCCGGGTAGTTGCCCCCGAACAGGAAGAAGCCGAGGTAGGAGCCGACCAGCGGGATCGACTCGATGATCGAGTAGGCGATGCGGATGCCGGTACCGGACACCAGGTCGTCGGGGAGCGAGTAGCCGAGGAAGCCGTTGACGATGCCCAGGATGAGCATGCTCGATGCCGACGATCCAGTTGAACTCCCGGGGCTTGCGGAAGGCGCCGGTGAAGAACACCCGGGCCATGTGCACGGCGATGGCGCCGAGGAAGATGTCGGCCGCCCAGTGGTGGGCCTGGCGCATCAGGAGGCCGGAGCGGACGTCGAAGGAGAGGCCGACGGTCGACGCGTAGGCCTCCGACACCTGCTGGCCGCGCAGCGGGACGTAGCTGCCGTGGTAGACGATCTCGTGGGCGGAGGGGACGAAGTAGAGGGTGAGGAAGACGCCGGTGGCCAGCAGCACGACGAACGAGTAGAGGGCGATCTCCCCGAGCATGAACGACCAGTGGTCGGGGAAGATCTTGTCGAGGAAGGTCCGGCCGCCCTTGGCGATGCCCAGGCGGTCGTCCACCCAGCTGAGGGTCTTGTCGATCATGGGCGCTCCCAGAATCCGGGGCCGACGGCCTGGTCGAAGCCGCCCGTTCGCCCGCAGGTATGCCCGGTGGCGTCGACGGTGAGGGGCAGCTGGGGCAGCGGGCGGGGGGCCGGGCCGAACTGCGGGGACGGCGCCGGACCGTTGACGTTGAAGATCGACTGGTGGCACGGGCAGACCAGCTGCTGGGTCTGCTCCTGGTAGAGGCCGACCGGGCAGCCGAGGTGGGTGCAGAGCTTCGAGTAGGCCACGTACCCCCGGACGCCCCAGCTGGTCTTGCCGGGGGGTGCGATGTAGAGTGCGGCGGGTCGTCCGGGCCGAGCTCGGCCAGGCGGATCAGGATCACCTGGTCCGGCGAGGAGCCCTCGAAGCCCTTGGGGAAGACGGTGAGCACGCCGCCCACCTCGAGGTCGTCGACGGTGACCGCCCGTCCGTCGACGGTGACCAGCTTGAGGCCCTTGCGCCAGTTGGTCGTGAACAGCGAGTGTCGGTGGTGCCGAAGGGGCGCCTTGGTGGGCTTGGGGCCGAGGGAGCGCAGCAGCGGGAAGAGGAGGGCGATGCTCATGACGCCGTCGACCCGACGCGCGAACAGCCCGCCGAGGACCTTCCGGCGCTTGACACTCGATGCCGCCGCGCTCGGTGATCGCGGCGTTGATCGCCGCCCGCTCGGCTTCGGTCGAGTGGAAGTCGTGGCGCTCCTCGACGAAGGGCCCCTGGGGCATGAGGTACTTGCCCCAGGCGGTCATCCCGAACCCGAGGGCGAGCATGCCGACGCCCAGGGTGGCCGCCTGCCACTGGGTGCTGGCGTCGACCCAGTAGGCCCACGCTGAAGCCGACGAAGCCGAGCGAATGCCGACGACGATGGCGAGGCGGCCAGGCCTCCAGCTCGGCGCGGTCGGCATGCGTCGCGACGGCTGCAGGTGGGGGTCGTCGAGGGCGGCCGGCGGCAGCGGCCCGTCGAGACGCGGGCGTTCCCTGTGGTCCTCACGGCGGTCTCCGATCCAGAAGCAGACGAGCATCAGGACGCCCACGCCGATCAGGAGGCCGACGAAGCCCTCACCGACCGGGCCGATCCCGCCGAGGCCGACCCCGCCGGGGTTGTGCGGGTGCTGGAGCACGCCGGTCACGTAGGCGGCGATGTCCCGGGCCTCGGTGTCGGTGATGTTGCCGGGGCCGAAGTGGGGCATGTTGCCCGGGCCCGAGCGGATGGCCTCGACCACCTGGGTCGGGGTGGCCAGGTGGAGGCTCGGGGCGTACGCGCCGTACGCCAGCGCGTCACCGGCGCCCGAGATGGTGTGGCAGGCGGCGCAGTTGAGGGTGAACAGGGTGTTGCCCGATTCGAGGTCGGCGCCCGAGCCGTCTGGACCAGCGGGACCTGGGTGCCCTCGCCCGGGGTCAGCGACTGCACCCAGGCGGCGATCTCCAGGGTCTGGAGGCGGTCGAAGCGGGGCGGCTTGCGGGTGGCCTGGGCGCTGGGGTTGGCCAGGGGCATCCGGCCGGTGGAGACCCAGAAGTCGACGGTCCCGGCACCCAGGCCCTGGAGGTTGGGGGCCACGCCGGTGTCGCCGTTGGCCTCGGTCCCGTGGCAGCTCGCGCAGTTGGCATGCGAACAGGGCCTGGCCGGGGGCGATGAAGGAGGCGGGCAGGTCGGTGTAGATGATGCCGGTCTGGTTGGACGGGGCGGCGTAGTGGCGGCGGCCGAGGCGACTCGGCACGGCGGTGACCGATGTCGGAGCGGCGGCGGTGGGTCGGGGCGCCGGCGGCGGCTGGGTGGTGGTCGGCGTGCCGCGACGGCCCGGGCCGCGCCCGGGCGAGAAGACGAGCAGGCCGACCAGGGCGACGCAGCCCGCAGGCCGCCGGTGCCACGAGCCGGACTCCAGGCCCGCCCGAGCGGCGCGGCGGGCCGTGGGCCGGGGATGCTCCAGCGGTTGGCGTTCCTCGACGGCTCGGCATCACTTGAGGAGGAAGAGGCAGCTGTAGAGGCCGACCCACACCACGTCGACGAAGTGCCAGTAGTAGCTGACGCCCTGGAAGACCGGCGGTCTCGCCCGGGTCACCGCCGGGACCCTTGAGGCGGGCCAGCAGGAAGAGCATGGCGGCCAGACCCGAGGAACACGTGGAGGCCGTGCAGGCCCGGACATGATGTAGAAGAGCGAGCCGTAGGCCGTGTGGGTGGGGTTGGTGGCCGGGTCGTGGGAGAGGCTGACCCACTCGAAGAACTGGTTGGCCACGAAGAGCGCGCCCAGGACCAGGGTGGACCAGACCCAGATCTTGGCGCTCTTGCGCTCGCCCCGCTCCTGGTCCCAGACGGCCTTCTGCATGGTGAAGCTCGAGGACACCAGGATCACGGTGAAGAAGCCCGCCCGCGACGGTGTCGAGGTGGGTCCCGGCGGTGGCCAGACCGATGCGTGGGCCCGGATGGTGAAGAACGCGGCGAACAGCGAGCTGAAGAACATCACCTCGGAGCCGAGCCAGATGATCACGCCCACGGCCAGCATCGGCGGCCTGTCGGGGCGGTGGCGCGGCGGGCGGGCGGTGATGGCCGGATCGGCGGCGAGGGCCTGGGTCACGGCCGTATGTTTTAGTCGATCGGGCGCTCGGAGGGCCAACTCGGGGAACCGGGCCGGCGGCTCTCGACCGAGGTCGGCGAGAGCGGTCAGACGGGCTCGCCGAGAGCCTCGTCCGGGGTGCGGCGGGAGCGCTCAGACGGGTGCGGCCCGAGCGCTCAGTCGCGGCGCGGCCAGGGCGGCCGGAGGCGTGGTGAGCGAGACCACCGTCAGGCGCTGGGTGGGCCGGGTGAGCGCCACGTACAGCGTGCGCAGGCCCCGGGCCGTCTCGCCGGCGATGACGGCCGGCTCGACGACCACCACCGAGTCGAACTCGAGCCCGTTGGCCGAGTCGGCCGCCGAGCAGCACCAGGGGCTCGGACAGCCCGCCCTTGCGCATGTCCCGGGCGTCGACCACCGGCACGCCGGCCTCCGCCAGCGCCGCCGACAGCACGGCGAGCAGACTGCTCGGGGGCGATGATGGCCACCCGACCGGGCCGCACCGCGTCCACCTCCTCGGCCGCGGCCCGCGGCCACGGCGCGGGCCAGGTCGTCCGGTGGTGGCCGGCCCGCCGGTCGCCGCGTCACCCGCAGCATGCGTGGGCTCGACCCCGGTGCGCCGCACCGGCGTGGGCGGGGTGAGGTCGGGAGCGGCCACCGCCAGGACCCGGCCGGCCACGGCCAGCACCTCGGCCGGCGTCCGGTAGCTCACGGTCAGCTCGACCGTCCGGGCCGGCCGGCGGCTGGGGCAGGTGCTCGACGATGTCGTCCCACGACGCGGAGCCCACGGGGCGGTGGCCTGGGCGATGTCGCCGACCACGGTCATCGAGCCCGCCAGCGAGCGCCGGGTGAGCATCCGCAGCTGCATCGGCGAGAGGTCCTGGACCTCGTCGACCACGATGTGGCCGTACTTGCGCACCGCCTCGTCGGCGCCGCCGCTGCGCGGGCCGAGCAGGTGGCGGGCCTCGTCGACCAGCGCGGCGTCGGCCGGCGTCCAGGCCACCTCGTCGAACGAGGTCGACCGGGGGCGCCGGAGCAGGGCCTGCTCCTCGGGGGACAGGACCCCCCGGGCGGCCGCGGCGATCAGCGGCGGCGCGCCGAAGAGGTCGTGGAGCAGCTCGTGGGGGGAGAGCCGCGGCCACATCCGGTCGAGGGCCTCGGCCAGCTCCGGCACCCGCCGCACCTTGCGCGAGAAGTCCTCGAAGTCGAACTCGTCGTCGTCGAGCTCGGACGGGTCCTCGTAGCCGGGGAAGGCCGTGACCGACGACGGCGCCCCGACCCCGAGGCGCTGCTGGGTCTGGCGGGCCCGGTCGGCCAGCACCTGGGCCACCGACTGCTCGACCAGGCGGCGGCGGGCGTTGTGGGTGCCGGGCCGGCGGCGGGCCGCCCTCGACGATCCGTGCGGGTGTCCTCGGCCGGCAGCCGGAGCACCAGGGCCCCGTAGGGGACGGACGACGTCCTCGGACAGCGGCCGCTGGCGGGTCCGCACGGCGCGGGCGACGACCTGTGGCCATCCGCGCGTCGCCCTTCAGGCGGGCCACGTCGACCGGTCCGGTCTCGCGGACCCGGATCTCGGGGACCAGGCCGGAGACCGTCGAGAGGGTGACCCCGGTCTCCCCCAGCGAGGGGAGGACCTGCTCGATGTAGCGGAGGAACAGCGGGTTGGGCCCGACCACCAGCACGCCCTGGCGCTCGAGCGGGAACCGGTGGGTGTAGAGGAGGTAGGCGGCGCGGTGGAGGGCGACGGCCGTCTTGCCGGTGCCCGGGCCGCCCTGGACGACCAGGACCCCGCTGAGCGGCGACGCGGATGATCTCGTCCTGCTCGCGCCTGGATGGTCGAGACGATGTCGGTCATCCGGCCCGACCGGGCCCGGTCCAGGGCGGCCAGCAGGGCGGCGGGGCCGCCGATGGGGAGATCGCCCACGATGAGCTCGCCCGACCGGCAGCTCGGCCCGTCCGCGGCGGCGCCGTCGGCTCGCTCGTCCGGTGTCGGTCGCCGTCTCCGGGACCGGCGAAGCGCTCGTCCTCGACGCTGACCACCGGCGGCCCTGGAGGGCGAGGTGGCGGCGCAGGACGAGCCCAGGGGGTCGCGGCCGGTGGCCCGGTAGAAGGGCTCGGCCACCGGCGCCCGCCAGTCGACCACCAGCGGCTCGTGGTCGGCACCGTGGATGGCCAGGCGACCGATGTGGAAGGTCTCGGTGCTCGACGTGCCGTGGTCGCCGTTCCCGTTCGGGCCGGTCAGGTCTCCCGGACCGGTCGGCCAGCCGGTCGATGCGCCCGAAGGTCAGGGCCTGGTCGCCGATGTCGAGCTGCTCGAGCCGGGCCAGGCTGGTGCGCACGATCACGTCCCGCTCGGTGCGGGACTGGAAGGTGCCGCCCCTGCCCAGGTCGAGCACGCCCTCGAGCATCGAGTTGGCGTCGCTCCGCATGGCGTCGAGCCGCGCGTAGGCGAGGTCGACGAAGTCCTGCTCGGCCTCCAGCTCCGTCTCCACCCCCACCTCCTGTCTGCCCTGCGCCGCAGATGTCCCCGGCCTGCAGCCGTCCCCGCGCGACCGCCGGTCCTCACCGGCTCAGGGGAACCCTCGATTGTATGCCCCGGCGGGTCGGCGTGCCGCGGGCCGTCCGGCGCCGGGGTCCGGCATGCCGCTCTCCTAGACTCGGGCCATGTCCACCCGACCGTCGTCGTGCCGACGCGAGCGCCGGGCTCCCGACCGTGACCCGACCGTGACCGGGGGCCGGTCCGAGCGCCGGCCGCTTCGACGACGCCCCGTTCATCCGGGCCTGCCGGGGCCAGACCGTCCCCCACGTGCCGGTGTGGTTCATGCGCCAGGCCGGCCGGTCGCTGCCCGAGTACCGGGCCGCCCGGGGCCCGGGCAGCATCCTCGACGCCATCGCCCAGCCCGAGCTGGTGGCCGAGCTCACCCGCCAGCCCGTCGACCGCTACGGCACCGACGCCGCCATCTTCTTCAGCGACATCGTGGTGCCGGCCGCCGCCGTCGGCTTCGGCGTCGACGTCGCCCCCGGCACCGGCCCGGTGGTGGCCGAGCCGTTCCGCTCGGCAGGCCGACCTCGCACCGCCTGCGGCCCCTCGAGCCCGAGGTCGACACCCCCTACGTGATCGAGGCGGTCGACCTGCTCAGCCGACTCGCTCGACGTGCCCGCTCATCGGCTTCGCCGGTGGGCCGTTCACCGTGGCCAGCTACCTGGTCGAGGGCGGGCCGTCCAAGAACTTCACCCGGGTCAAGGCGCTGATGCACGGCGAGCCCGGCGCTCTGGCACGAGCTGGTCGAGCGGCTGACCGACATGGCGCTGGCCTCGCTGCGGTCGCAGCTCGACGCCGGGGCCGCGGCCGTGCAGGTCTTCGACAGCTGGGCCGGCATCCTGACCCCGCGCCACTACGACGAGCTGGTGCTGCCGGCCACCTGCCGGCTGTTCGCCGAGCTCGAGGCCTCCCACCCCGGCACCCCCACCATCCTGTTCGGGGTGGGCACGGGCGAGCTGCTCGGGCTCATGGCCACGCGCCGGCACCTCGGTGGTGGGGATCGACTGGCGGGTACCCCTCGACGAGGCCCGCCGCCGGGTCGGGCCGGGCGTGGCCGTCCAGGGCAACCTCGACCCGGCGCTGTGCCTCGGCACCTGGGAGGTGGCCGCGGCCGAGACCCGCGAGGTCCTCGGCCGGGCCGGCACCGCCCCCGGCCACATCTTCAACCTCGGCCACGGGGTGCTGCCCGAGACCGACCCGGGCATCCTCGAGCGGGTGGTCGGCCTGGTCCACGCCGAGGGCCGGGCCGGCGTGGAGCCGGCCGGTGAGTGGCGGCAGTGACCGGCCGACCGGCGTGCTGGTCATGGCCCACGGGACGCCCGACACCCCCGAGGGGATCGAGGCGTTCTACACCCGCATCCGCCGGGGCCGGCCGCCGACCCCCGAGCTGCTCGACGAGCTGGCCGGTCGCTACGCGGCCATCGGCGGGACCTCGCCGCTGACCGCGCGCACCGCGGCCCAGGTCGACGGGCTGGCCGCCGCCCTCGACGGCGCCGAGCCCGGCCGGTTCGTGGTCCGCCTCGGCACCAAGCACGTCCGGCCCACCATCGAGGAGGCGATGGCCGAGCTGGCCGCGGCCGGGGTGTCGACGGGTGGTCGGGATCGTCCTCACGCCGCACCAGTCGACCTCGGGCTCGGGCGAGTACTTCGCGCCGGGCCGGCGAGGCCGCGGCCGCGGCCGTCCCGCCCGTCGAGCTCACCGTGATCCCCTCCTGGTACCGGGACGCGGCGTTCGCCGCACGCTGCTCGCCGAGCGCACCCGGGCCGCCCTCGACCGGCTCGACCCTGCGGCCCGGGCGCGGACCGCGGTGTTCTTCACCGCCCACAGCCTCCCCGAGCGGGCGGTGGCCGACGGCGACCCCTACCCCGACCAGGTGGCCGAGTCCGCGGCCGACGTCGCCGGGCTGCTCGGCCTCGACGCCGATCCGACGGTGACCTGGAGCATGGCCTGGCAGAGCGCCGGGCGCACCGCCGACCCCTGGATCGGGCCCGACCTGCTGGCCGAGATCGGCCGGGTGGCAGCCGACGGGGCCACCGCGGTCGTGGTCTGCCCGGTCGGCTTCGTCTCCGACCACCTCGAGATCCTCTACGACCTCGACATCGAGGCCCGCGACCGGGCGCCGCGCGCTGGGCATGGCCTTCGCCCGGACCGCCTCGCTCAACGACGACCCCGCCTTCCTCGCCCTGCTGGCCGGTGTCGGTGCGCGACGCAGTGGCCGCCGACGTCCGGTGAGCGCCGCCCGGCGGCCGGCGGACGCCGGTGGTGGCCGTGGTCGGGGGCGGCATGGCCGGCCTGGCCGCCGCGTGGGAGCTGGTCCGGCCGGCGCCGGACGGGGCCGCCCCGCGAGGTCGTCCTGCTCGAGGCCGGCAGCCGCCTCGGCGGCAAGGTGCGCTCGGCCGAGTTCTGCGGGCGCACCGTCGACCTGGCCGCGGACGCCTTCCTGGCCCGCCGTCCCGAGGCCACCGACCTGTGCGCCGAGCTCGGCCTGACCGGTGACCGGCTGGTGCCGGTCGGGCAAGCGGCGCCGCGCTGTGGGTACGCGGCCGGCTGCGGATCGATGCCCGACGGGGTGAACCTCGGCGTGCCCACCCGGGCGTGGCCGATGGTGCGGTCGGGCATCCTCACGCCCGGCGGCTCGCTGCGGGCCGGCGCTCGACCTGGTCCTCCCCCACCGGGGCGAGCCGCGGGGCCACCGGCGACCGGTCGGTGGGCGACATCGTCGGGGACCGCCTCGGGCGCCAGGTGGTCGAGCGGCTGGTCGACCCGCTGGTCGGCGGGATCCACGCCGGCGGGGTCGACGACCTGAGCGCCGAGGCCACCTTCCCGCCCCTGCTGGCCGCCGACCGCCAGCCCGGCAGCCTCATGCGCCGGCTCCGGCGGCCGCGGACCGCGCCCACGCGACGCGCGCCGTCGACCGGGACGGCCGGCACACCGGTGTTCTGGTCGCTCGAGGGCGGCACCGCCCGGCTGCCCGCCGAGCTGGCCGCCGCGCTCGCCGCCCGGGGGGTGCGCGGTCGCACCGGGGTAGGCGTCGAGTCGCTGGCACGCGTCCGCCCCGGGCGGGGTGGGACGGACCTGGCGAGCTGCACCCTCGACCGGTGGCCGGTGGGTACTCGCGGCTCGACGGCGCCGTCGCTGGCCGTGCCCGCGGCCAGCGGCCGGGCTGCTCGCCGCCCACGCCCCGGTCGCCGCGGCGCTGCTCTGCGACATCGAGTACTCGTCGGTCGCGGTGATCACCCTGTCGGTGCCGGCCGGAGCCATCGGCGCGACCCTCGTGGGCACCGGCTTCCTCGTCCCCCGGACCTCGACGGTGAACGGCGGCACCGCCCTCGATCACCGGGTGCACCTACCTCGGACCGCAAGTGGCCCGGCTCTGGCCCGGCCCGGGGACGAGCTGCTCCGCCTGTCGGTCGGCCGCCACGGCGACACCCGGGCGGACGCCCTCGACGACGACGAGCTGGCGGCGGCCGCCGTGGCCGAGCTGCCGACCGTGCTCGACGTCGCGGGACGGCCCCGAGCGTCGATGGTCACCCGCTGGGACGGCGCCTTCCCCCAGTACGGGTCGGCCACCTCGCCCGGGCGTCCGCCATCGAGCGGCCGTGGCCGCGCTGCCCGGCGTGGCCGTGGCCGGTGCCGACCTACCGGGGGGTCGGGCATCCCGGCGGTCGTCGGGCAGCGGCCGGGCGGCGGCCGCGCGGTGCTCCAGCTCGCTCGACCGGACGACCGCGGGCCCGGCCGGGCGATGAGCCCGGCGCCCGGCGGCGACCCGGCGCCCCCGCCCGCGGAGGCACCGGCGACCGGAGAGCGCGTCGGCCGGCGTGGCGCCCGTCGCGGATGCGCGATGACCCACCGCCGCACCGCGGCCGTCGTCCCGGCCGGGGCCGGGTGGCCCTGCCGGCGCTGGCCGCCGGGCTCGGCCTGGCGCTCTCGCTCCCCCCGTGGGGATTCTGGGTCCTGGCCTTCCCGGCCGCCGGCCTGCTCTGGTGGCGGCTCGGCGGGCTCCGGCCGCGGACCCGGCTGTGGGCCGGCTGGCTGGCCGGTCTCGGCTGCTACGTGCCCGGGCTCATGTGGCGTGCGTTCCTTCACCCTTGCCGGCGCGGTCGTGCTCATCGCCGTCGAGGCGCTATTCGTGGCGCTGGCCTGCCTGGCGGTCCCCGCCGGGCCGGTCGTCGCCCGCGCCCTGGCCTTCCCGGCGGCCATGACGCTGGCCGAGGCGGCCCGCCAGACCTGGCCGTTCGGGGGGCTGCCCATCGGCGGGGTCTTCCTCGGCCAGGCCGACGGTCCCTTGCTCGGCGTGGCCCGCCTCGGCGGACCGCTCGTCCTCACCGCGGCGGTCTACCTCGGCGGCGTGGGCCTCGGCGCGCTCTGCACTGCGGCCGTCCGCACGCTGCGCGACCGGCGCCGTGCCGGCGCGTTCGCCCGGGCGGACCTCCGGTTCGGGGCGTCGTTCTCACCGGCGACCGCGCCGGTGACTCCTGGTCTTCGCGGACACGGCCGCGGGTCACGGCAGGACCGCTCTGGTCGGCGCCGTCGCGCTCGCCGTCCTCTGCGGGCTCGGGGTGGTCGGCAGCCACGTGCCCGACGGCGGCCCGTCGGTCGGCACGGTGACCGCGGCCGCCGTGCAGGGAGGGGGTGCCCGGGGCTTCACAAGTCCCAGGTCGACCCGGCCGGGGTGCTGGCCGCCCAGTCGCCGCCACCGACCTGCTCGAGACGAGCCGACCACGGCGGCGCCCCGCGTCTGGTGCTCTGGCCCGAGGACGTGGTCTCCCTCGACGTCCCCCTGACGGCTCCCCCGAGGAGGCGGTCCTGGCGGACCTGGCCGGCGCCTCGGATCGACCCTCGTGGTCGGGGTGACCGAGACGATCTCGTCGACCGCGTTCCGCAACGAGGTGGTGGCCTTCGGGCCGGACGGCTCCATCGTCGACCGCTACGAGAAGGTCCACCGGGTCCCCTTCGGCGAGTACGTCCCCTGGCGGAGCTTCTTCGCCCACCTGGGCAACCTGTCCTCGGTGCCGCTCGACGCCGTGCCCGGCACCGGGTCCGGGCTGCTCACGACTCCTGCCGGGCCCCTCGGGACGATGATCTCCTACGAGGTCTTCTACGCGGACCGGGGCCGGGCCTCGGTGCGGGCCGGCGCCCAGCTGCTGATCGTCCCGACCAACACCTCGTCGTACGCGACCGCCCAGGTGCCCACCCAGGAGATCGCGGCCGGCGAGGTCCAGGCCGTGCCGCAGGGGCGGGACCTGCTCCAGGCTGCGCCCACCGGCTACTGCGCATGGATCACCAACCGGGGGACCGTGCTCCCGGTCGGTGCTCGGCGCCCGCCAGGTCGTCCCGGCCGTCCTCGACCGGCGGACCGGGCTGACCTGTTCGTGCGCTTCGGCGACACGCCGGTGCTGGTCGCCGCGGCGCTCGCCCTCCTGCCTCGGCTGGTGGCTGGCCGCCCGCCGCCGGCGTCCGGTGGCGTAGCCGGGGCGGTCGCTACTCGTAGTAGCCGGAGTGGATGTACACGCAGGGGATGCCCATGGCGTGGAACATGGCGAAGTTGTTCGGGTCGTCCTCGAAGGCCAGCCGCAGGTCGAAGCCGAACGTGGCGCAGCTCGTCCACCGTGTCGCGCTTGTACCAGGTCACCTGTGAGTAGTCGCCGCGCGAGCGCATGACCAGCAGGTCCCACCGCAGGTCGTAGCGCTCGAGCCAGGCCAGCGTCTGGGGCTGGACCCGCATGGGGCGGCCGGTCAGCAGGATGATCTGGAGCCGCTGGTCGAGCAGCTCGAGCACGCGGGCCAGCTCGTCGATGACCGCGTCGTCGCCGCAGGCGTCGAAGAAGCGGTCCCAGTTGCGCCGGCCGCGCTCGATGAAGTGCTGCCGGCCGACCGCGTCGGACAGCACACCGTCCACGTCGAACACGACCGCCTCCCCGGGCAATCCGATCCGTCCGTGGTGCCAGGCCCAGTTGGGCGGATCGTCCATCGCGCTCACTCCTCGCCGGGCGACGCCGCGGCCAGCCGGCGGATCTCCTCGACCACCGCCGGGTCGGCCAGGGTGGTGGTGTCGCCGAGGACACGGCCCTCGGCGACGTCGCGCAGCAGGCGGCGCATGATCTTGCCGCTGCGGGTCTTCGGCAGCTCGTCGGTGAAGACCACCGTCTTCGGACGGGCGATGGGACCGATCTTGGCGGCCACGTGGGCGCGCAGCTCCTGTCCCCGGGCATCGTCGGCTCGCCCGCGTCGCCGACCAGGGTGACGAAGGCGACGATCGCCTGCCCGGTGGTCGGGTCGAGCGCCCCGACCACCGCCGACTCGGCCACGAGGGGGTGGTCGACGAGCGCCGATTCCACCTCGGTGGTCGAGATGCGGTGTCCCGACACGTTCATCACGTCGTCGACCCGGCCGAGCAGCCACAGGTAGCCGTCGTCGTCGAGCTTGGCGCCGTCGCCGGCGAAGTACCTGCCCTCGAACCGGCTCCAGTAGGTGTCCCGGTAGCGGTCGGGGTCGCCGTAGATGCCCCGCAGCATCGACGGCCAGGGAGCGGTCAGGGTGAGGTAGCCCCCGCCCCGCTCGACCCGCGCCCCCTGCTCGTCGACGAGCTCGACGCCGATGCCGGGAAGCGGAAAGGTGGCCGACCCCGGCTTGGTCGTGGTGATGCCGGGCAGGGGCGCGATCATGATCGCCCCGGTCTCGGTCTGCCACCAGGTGTCGACCACCGGGCAGCGACCGCCGCCGATGTGGGTCGAGTACCAGATCCACGCCTCGGGGTTGATCGGCTCGCCCACCGAGCCGAGGAGGCGCAGGCTGGTCAGGTCGTGGCGGGCGGGCTCGACGGCGCCCCACTTCATGAAGGTGCGGATGGCGGTGGGCGCGGCGTAGAGGATGCTCACCCCGTAGCGCTCGACGATCGACCACCACCGGTCCCGTGCCGGGAAGTCGGGGGTGCCTTCGTACATCACCGAAGTGGCCCCGTTGGCCAGGGGCCCATAGACGATGTAGCTGTGACCGGTCACCCAGCCGATGTCGGCCGCGCACCAGTAGACGTCACGGTCGGGATGGAGGTCGAAGACGACCCTGTGGGTGTAGGCCACCTGGGTCAGGTAGCCACCAGTGGTGTGCATGATGCCCTTCGGGGCGGCGGTGGTCCCCGAGGTGTAGAGGAGGAAGAGCAGGTCCTCGGAGCCCATGTGCTCGGGTGGGCAGGTGTCCGACGGCGGGCCGCCCGCGGCGGCGTCGTCTCCGCTCAGCAACTCGTGCCACCAGTGGTCGCGCCCGGCCACCATCTGCACGCCACCCGGGTCGCCCCCGTCCCCGATCCGACGGGCGACCACCACGTGGTCGACGCAGCCCGCTTCGACCACGGCCAGGTCGACGTTCGGCTTGAGGGCGACCGGCTGCCCGCGTCGCCAGCCGCCGTCGGCGGTGACCACCAGCCGGGCCTGGGCGTCCAGGATGCGGCCGCGGAGCGCCTCGGCGGAGAACCCGCCGAAGACCACCGAGTGCACGGCGCCGATCCGCGTGCAGGCCAGCATGGCGATCGCGAGCTCGGGGATCATCGGCATGTAGATGGCCACCCGGTCGCCCCGGGCGACCCCGAGGCCGCGCAGCACGTTGGCGAAGCGGGACACCTCGAGCAGCAGCTGGCTGTAGCTGACCGTGCGGGTGTCCCCCGGCTCGCCCTCCCAGTGGAAGGCCACCTTGTCGCCGCGCCCGGCGGCCACGTGGCGGTCGAGGCAGTTGTAGGAGACGTTGAGGGTCCCCCCGTCGAACCAGCGGGCGAAGGGGAGGTCCCACTCGAGCACGGTGTCCCAGGGGCGGAACCAGTCGAGCGCGCCGGCCTGCTGCGCCCAGAATTCCGGACCGAGGGCGGCCGCCGCCTCGTAGACGCCCGGGTCGCCGAGGACCGCGGCGGCCCGGAACTCCTCGGACGGGGCGAAGACCCGCTCCTCGGTCAGGTAGTCCTCGATGGTGGGCTCGACCCGTCCCGGGACCCCCGCTCCCCCCTCACCCGTCCGGTCCTCGCCCATCGCTCCCCATCCCTTTCGCTGCCGATCGCGGCGGACACCTGCGGTTTCACCCGGTCCGGCCTGCCCCGAGCACCGACCGGTGCTCTCCCACGCCGGCGCGGTCCGACGGTCGAGGTGGCGTGGCTCAGCCTAACGCCGGGTGCCCTTTAGGATGGTGGGTCTGTGACCACCGTCCAACCCCCCGACGAGGTGGACCCCGAACGTGCGGTGCACCACGGGGGGTCGGGCGGGGTGAGTCCCGCACCCGCGGGAGCAGAGCCGGGCGCGACCCGGGTCGACGTCCCGCTCGGCCGCAGGGTGATGGTGGTGAGCGACCTGCTGTTGACCCCCGTCGCGACACCGTCGAGCAGCCGAGTGACCGCCGAACTGGCCCAGGCCCTCGACACCTGGGACGGCCCCGGCATCCTCATCGTGGCCGGCAACCTCTTCGACCTGACCGGTACCGGCTCGCCGGTGGCCGAGGCGCGGTCGGCAATGGAGGCCCACCCCACCCTGTCCCGTGCCCTGACCCGGTTCCTGGCCGTCGACGATCGGCGGGTCATCCGACAGACCGGGACCCACGAACCGGGGTACGACACCGATCCCGAGACGGTGGCGGCCGTGGCGGCGATGGGTGTGGAGCAGCTCGGAACGGTCGACCTCCACCTCCACACCGCGTCGGGCACCAGGGTGGTCCGGGTCGAACCCGACTGTCACCGCCCGGCAGCCCCGCTCGAGATACCCGCGTGCGGACCGGGACCGACGGCCGACGGCAAGCCCGGTGGGGCGGAGTGGACCCCGGCCGGCCGGCACTGGCGCCACCTCTGCACAGCCGCTCCCGAAGACGCGCCGTGGCTCGAGGGCCTGCACCGTCTGGGCGACCCCTCGACCCTCAGCCGGTTCGTGGTGTCACGCACCCTCTACCGGCGGTTCGGCCGGTACGCCTGGTGGCTGCTCGTCCCCTTCGGCGTGGCACTGCTCCTGCGCGCGGCCGTGACACCATGGGTGCTCGGGCACATCGGCTCGGGGCTGCCGGCACAGGCCATCCGCCACGCCCACCAGGCCGACCTCAACGACCAGCTGGTGGTGGCCCTGCTCGTCGCCCTGGTCGTGCTGGCGGTGCTCGCCCTCGTCGTCGGGCTCCTCAGTCGGAGGATGTGGTCGATCCTCGGGGGTGGCGCCCTCAGCGAGATCCACTCCGAAGCGGGGGCCAACGACATTGCACGCGACGAGGCCCGGCGGCTGGTCGGCCACGGCTACGCCGGGCTCATCACCGCGGCGACCTTCCAGTCCGAGCTCACCCATCTCGGAGCGGGCTTCTTCGCCAACGTGGGCGCCACCGCCGAGGTGGTGGAGGAGCACCGCGGCCGCTTCGGGCTCCCGCCCGTCTTCCTCCACGACCAGCGGGTGAGCTGGGTCGAGCTCGAGTCCGGGGCCGAGCTCCACGTGCGGATGCTGCTCGCCCAGAACGAGCTCCCCTCTGCCAGCCCGCTCGAGCGGATGCTCACCCGTGGGCGGAACACCGGATCGCTCCACCCGTCCCTGGTCGCGTCCTACCCGGTGGGCGCCTCGTGGCCGCCCGCCGCCGACCTGCGCCAGGCCCACCGGCGGACCCGACGGGTCCGGCGGTGGGGGGCGGCCGCCATCCTCGTTGCCGGGGTCATCGACCTCCTCGACGCCATCACCCCGCCGCTGCACGGCCGACTGCACGTGCTCGAGCAGTACCTCCCGCTGCGGGCGAGCGTGGCCGCGGGCGCCCTGGTGGCCGTGGCCGGCCTCGCACTCATCGCCCTCGGACGCGGGATCCTGCGTGGCCAGCGGCGGGCCTGGCGGGTGGCGGTGGCCCTGCTCGGCGGCACCATCTTCCTCCACCTCCTCGCCGGGGCCGACTTCGAGGAGTCGCTGATGGCGATCGGGGTCCTGGCCTTCCTCGTGGTCAACAGGAGCGAGTTCCAGTCCGCCTCCGACGCGACCTCCCTGCGCTCCGCCCTCGTCGCGCTCGGGGTCGGCGCGGTCGGCATCGCGGCACTGGCCACCATGTCCCTCGAACTGTTCACCCACGTCGGTCGCCAGCACCACGCCTCCCTCCCCTGGTGGACCACCTTCTGGGCGGTCTCCGAGCGGTTCGTCGGCATCCAGACCATCGATCTGCCGGACCGGGCCGACCGGTTCCTCTCCGCGGCGCTGCTGACCATCGGCATCTGGCTGATCGTCTGCGTCCTCTACCTGCTCACCCGACCGGTGGTCGACCGGCGGCTGGGATCGGGGCGGGCCGCCGAGTTCCGCGCCCGCGACATCGTGCGACGCCACGGCTCCTCGACCCTCGACTACTTCGCCCTCCGCTCGGACAAGCGGTGGTTCTTCCACCGGGACAGCCTGGTGGCCTACGCCGTCTACGGAGGGGTGTGCCTCATCTCTCCCGACCCGATCGGCCCGCACAACGAACGGGAGCAGGTCTGGGGCGCCTTCCGGGCCTTCGCCGACTCCCACGGCTGGACGACCTCGGTGATGGGCGCCGGCGAGGACTGGCTCTCGACCTACCGCGACTCGGGCATGCACCACATCTACCTCGGCGACGAGGCCGTGGTCGACGTGCAGGGATTCAGCCTGGCCGGCAAGCACATGAAGGGCCTGCGCCAGGCCCACAACCGGATCCAGAAGTACGGGTACACGGTCACCTTCCACGACCCGGCCCGGATCGACGCCGGCGCTGACCAAGGAGCTCACCTCGCTCATGCGACTGTCCCGGCAGGGCGAGCACGAGCGGGGCTTCTCGATGATGCTCGGCCGGGTGTTCGACCCCCGGGACACCGGGCTCCTGCTGACCGTGGTCCGGGCTCCCGACGGCGCGGCGGCGGCCATGTGCCAGTTCGTGCCGGCCCCCGGCATCAACGGGTTCTCCCTCGACCTCATGCGCCGGGACCCGGGCGACCACCCGAACGGCCTACTCGACTTCGCCCTGTGCTCCACCATCGAGCACCTGGCCGGCACGCGGCTTCGAGGGCCTGAGCCTCAACTTCGCCGCCATGCGGTCGACCCTGGCCGGGGAGAAGGGCGACGGGTCGGTCCAACGGGCCGAGCGCTGGTTCCTCAAGCGGCTCTCGAACTTCGCCCAGATCGAGTCGCTGTGGAAGTTCAACGCCAAGTACGAGCCCGAGTGGCTCCCGCGCTACGTCGTCTTCGACACCGCCGAGCACCTGGTGCCGGTGGTCATGGCGATCCTGCGGGCCGAGTCGCTCTGGGAGATCCCGGTGCTCGGCAGGCTGCTGGCGGCGGGAGCGGAGAAGCGGATGCTCGCAGCCCAGCAGGACACCGACGAGTTCCTCGCCTCGATCGGGCAGTGGGACGAGGACGGTGTGCGGGTCGAGGGCCCGGCACCGGTCGAGGGCGAGGCCGTCAGCCAGCCGGCGGCCTCGGGAGCCCCATCGGATTCGGGTACGTGATCACACCGGCCCTGTAGATCGCGTCGGCGACGCGGCGCAATCCCCCGAGGAGCGCTCTGCGCGCCTCCGGCGCGATGGCGTCGAGCGGACGGGCGGCCAGGTCGTCGGTGGTCGACTCGACGGCGATCCTCAACTCCCTGCCCCGCTGCGTGATCCCGCTGCTGTCGAGCAATCCGCGGGCCGCCAAGCGGGCTCTACACGCGTCGAGGCGTGGGTGACGGCCCCTGATTCGAGCAGTTGATGGAGTGTTCCATTTGACGCCCGAGTGAAGCAACAACCGGAGCCGGTAGTTCTCGAAGTTCCGCATCCCGTGGGCGATTCTCCGCACCTTCTCGGCGATCAGATTCTGGGCCTCGGTCGGTCCGTTCGAGATGCCGGTCACGTGATAGTTGAGGATCTCGTCTTCCCATGCCGAGACGGTCTTCGCCAGTCTGGTGAGCTCAGGGACGTCGGCCTCGGCGGCGTGCTGGTAGAAGGCGACGAGCTTCCACCGTGCGGCAGTGAGCGATCTCGCCGCGTACATCTCACGAATGAGCTCCTTGCCGAGGACGGCCGAGCCGACCTCGCCGTCCGGGTCACCGGCGGCGAGGGCCGAGAAGAGCTTGTCGCGCTGACGGTCGCTCAGCCGCTCCCAGGCCCTCGTCATCAGCCGTCTGGTCGAGAAGAGGGGATCCACCTTGCGGCCTCGGTGACCCAGGGTCTCCTGTTGCACCCGGCGACGGACGTCGTCGACCATCGTGTTGGCGAGCTTCACGCCGTGAAAGCAGTCCACGGTGACCGTGGCGTCGGGCAGGTAGGCGAGCAGGCCCCGCAGGTAGCCGCGGTGGGGATCGATGGCGACGGCGGCCACGTGGTGACGCCAGGCGCCGGTCGCCTGGGACAGCCAGAAGGCCACGTCATCGGCGTTGCGGCCCCGGACGACGTCGAGCAGCCTTCCGGTGATCACATCCACGAAGACCGTCACGTACAGCGTGTGATGGAGACCGTTGGCGCTCAGCATCTTGTGCTCGTCGACGCCGAGGGCCGCCACGCCTGCTTCCCGTTCCTGGTCCTCCACGCGGGGCTGGCCATGTCGGCGTACACAGTTCATCGCGGACTCCCAACCGACTCCGAAGCTTCGGGCGGCGTGGGCAACCGACGCCCCGTCCTCACCGACCATTCGACAGATCTCTCTGGCTGCACGCATTGTCAGGGAGCCTTTCGACGAGCGTGCTCTCCTCGGTGAACGAGTTCGTCGCACAGTCCGGATCCGGGCAGAGTCCCCGCCGCTTCCTCCACACCAGCCGCACGGGACGCCCGCCGGAGGGAAGGTCCCGGATCTGGACGGTCGATCGTCCGTGCCCCACCGCCACCACGCCACAACTCGGACAGCCGAGCCGCGCCAGGGAGGTCTCCACGAGGACGAACAGCTCGCCGTCCTCCCCGATGGTGGATAGGACGTCGAAGCCCTCCATTCCCAGCAACGCGACTGCATCACCACTACGTTCCGTCATGTCCCGTGTCCTCCGTTCTCGCTGGTCGCAACCGCAAGAATCGGGGGCCACGGGGCCCTACTGGTGGATACCTATGGACGGGTCACCGGGTGAGCACCGCCCCACGCCTGATCGAGAAGAGCCGCCAAGCGGGCGCACGCACCAGCCCACTCCTCCTCCGACCAGCCGCGCCCGTCGAGGAAGAGCCGGTCCGGCAGGGACTCCGACGCGGCGAAGAGCACGAGTGCCTCGCAGCCGTCGAGCCCCGCCGCGGTGAGCACCGCCACGTGCCCGTCGCCCCGGTGCTCACGGAGGTCGGTACACCCGCGCCAGAGCCCCTCGACCGGATCGTCCGGCTCGGGCATCGCCCTTGTGGCAGCGAAGAGGGGTCTGCCCGCCGCCGGCGCCGCCCTCGGCCGCCAGGGAGAGGGTTTCCCGCACCCGGCCGGCCTCCTCCGCGACACCCGGCAGGACGCGTCGCAGCACAGCCGCCGCCGCGGCCTGGCGTTCGGCCCAGATCCGGACCGGGTCCGCGAACGACCAGGCGTCGGGGATCGCCCGTCGGACCATCGCCGGGTGGAAGTTGAAGAACGTCGCCTCCACCAGTTCGGGACCGACGGGACCGAACGGGGCTGCCCGGCCGGCGAAGTAGCCCATCCAGAACCCGCGCAGGCCGAGGTCGAGCATCCTGGCCCGGCACTCCGGATCGAAGTACACGACGGCGTGGATCGGCTCGTAGGCCAGCCACCAGTCACGGGGTGACGGTCCGGCACCCGGGGCGTCCGCGGCTCGGGGCGCCCCGGTCACGCCCACCCGGTCACCCGGGTATCGGGCTCCCCGGACCGATCGCATCGGGCTCCGCCTCCGCGTGCCCTTCCGTGTCGGTCTCGTCATGACGGCCGATGCCGGCGAACAGACCGACCAACCCGATGACCGCCAGAGTGACGACCATCACGACGATGGCCACCAGCGTGGTCGGTCTGTCCCAGATCACCAGGACCACCAGACCCAGAGCGAGGATGCTCCACTGGATTCCCCTGCGGTGGTGGACAACGAACCGGTGCGACGGGCCGCCGGCCATCGAGGAGGTCCCCCGGCCGATCCACCTGCGGAGCGCAGAGTTGCCCACGATCACCGCGAAGAGGGTGACCAGGGCGGCGACGATCAGGATGGTGCGGATGGAGTCGAGGAGGACGGCGCTGACCGTGTCGATGACCGCGGCGGCTGCATCCTTGGGTTGCGACGGCAGCAGAGAGCCGAGGAACTGGTTCCGCGCCACGTTCGCTCCGATGAGGAGGACCGCCATCGAGAGCGCGAGCCCTCCTGCGGCCCGGACCAGCCCCTTGCGGCGATCGGCGGCGAGGACGATCCCGCCGGCGAAGCACAGCAGGGCGAGGATGGGAAGGAAGACGGCGAGCTTGTCGAGGAACTTGACGAGCTTCTGGATCTTGAGCAGCTGTGTCGACCGGAAGAGCACCAAGGTCGGGGCGCGGGTGGTGGGGACCTTGTTGAACACGGTGATCCCGCGGGCGTCGAGCTCCTTCTTGACCCGCGCCTCAACCTTGCCCAGATCGACGGTGACCTCACCGTTGTTCGAGGTGACCGAGCCCTGCTGCTGACCGAGGAGCAGCGCGTCGAGCTGCTCGTGGGAGCGGCGGATCGACTGGGCCCAGAGCTTCTGGAACGCCGACGTCTGGACCAGCTTCAAGGTCAGCTGGTTGGTCACGCTCTTGACCTGGGCGGACAGGGGCGCCGCGAGGAAGCCCGCCTTCGGTCGGCAGCGCGTTCTTCACCCGCTGCTGCAGGTCGGTCTGGGAGACCAGCTCGTTGCTGATCTTGGCCGCTACCGCGCTCTGGATGGCCGGGTTCTGGGCGAGCGGGGTGACCGTGGCCACGAAGGTGTCTGTGTCGAGCAACTCGTCCCTGGTCCAGACCACCAGGACGGAGGTGATCGCGAGCAGGCAGGCCAGAACGACGAGTACCCAGGACGAGATGCGCTTCCACCGGCGACCCCTCGACTTCGGCGAATCCGAGCCGTCGCTGTGTTCGTCCGCAGGCAGGAGGTCTGTCCCGGCGGACCCGCTCCCGTCGTCGTGCCCCCGTTCGCGCGGGACTCCGCCGGGATCATCCTCGGACACGGGGCCACTGTACCGTCGTGTAGGTCAACCGCTCGCCATTGTCCCAACGGTCGCAGCGCGGCAGTGGCCGCCCCCCGAGCACTGCGGAGGGTCGGCCACGGCCTGTCACGATGTCGCTGTCCGATACGGCACGGAGCCGGCCGGCATCAGCTGAGGAGCTTGGCCTTCTGCGCCTCGAACTCTGCGTCGGTGAGGACGCCCTGGGACTTGAGGTCGGCCAGCTTGGCGAGCTCGTCGACGTTGCTCGAGGTCCCGGCTGCCTGCTTGACGTAGGCGTCGAAGGCCTTCTGCTGCTGGGCGGCCTGATCCGCCGCACGCTCGTGCATCTTGCCGCCGCGGGCGATGAGGTAGATGAAGACCCCCAGGAACGGGAGGATGATCAGGAAGATCACCCAGAGGGCCTTCGCGAAACCGCCGAGATCGTGGCTTCGGAAGACGTCCAGGAACACGATGATGAGGAGCCAGATCCAGAGGAAGAAGAGGAAGAACTCCAACATCGTCCAGAAGATGCTCAACAGTGGATAGGTGTAGGCAAGCATGCTGATGGTCACTCCTTTTGAGGGAACGCAGCCGACACTACTGCCAGAGAGTGCCCAGGTCGCGGTATTGGTACCGCGTGGGCGATGTCACCGTGCGATGCCGTGCGCCGGACCGCATCGGACATAGGATCTCGTGACCCCGGGGGGAGAGGACGGCACACGGCAATGACGGTGCGGCAATAGCGTGTACTACGTCGGGACGATCCTCTTCGCTGCGATGGCCATCGTGCTGGTGTTCGCGTACGTGAAGAAGCGTCGGATGCGCAACGACTGGCCCGACGATGAGTGACCCGGGTGCAAGTGACCCGGGTGCGCCGGCAACCCCCGCCGAGACCCCCGACCCGATGGCCCTCCTGCGCTCGGCGGGCTACGTCAAGCTCCTGGTGCTCGCCGCCCTGCTCGGCGTACCGGTGTCGGCCGTGGCCTACGGGTTCCTCAAGCTGGTGGGGCTCCTCCAGCACTGGTGCTTCACCTCGATCCCGGACCAGATGGGCTTCAACGGCCCCCCGGTGTGGTGGCCATTCCCACTGCTCGCCGTGGCCGGAGTGCTGGTGAGCCTCACCATCACCTATCTCCCGGGAACGGCGGGACACCAGCCGGCCGAGGGATTCAAGGCCGGTGGGGGCGCGCCCACCGCCGCAGAGCTCCCAGGTGTCTTCCTCGCTGCGCTGGCCACCCTCGCCCTCGGCGTCGTCCTCGGCCCGGAGGCCCCGCTCATCGCCATCGGCGGCGGGCTCGGCGTGCTTGCCGTGCGACTGGCCGCCCGTGACGCGCCGCCGATGGTGGGGACCGTCATGGCGGCTGCCGGGGAGCTTCGCGGCGATCAGCACCCTGCTCGGGTCTCCGATCATCGGCGCGTTCCTGCTCATGGAGGCTTCCGGGCTCGGCGGCCCGGTGCTCGGCCTCGTGCTCGTGCCCGGCCTCCTGGCGGCCGGCATCGGCACCCTCGTCTTCGTGGGGCTCGACAATCTGACCGGATGGGGCACCTTCTCCCTCGCCATCCCCGGGATCCCCCACTTCTCCCACCCGACGGTCGCCCTGCTCCTCTGGGGGGTCGCCATCGGTGCGGTCGCCCCGCTCCTCGGGACCGGCGTCCGCCTGCTCAGCCTCGCCCTCCAGTCGGTGGTCGACCGGCAGCGGCTCGTGCTCACCCCGGCCGCGGGCCTCGTCGTGGCCGGCCTCGCCGTGGCGTTCGCCGAGATCACCGGGAAGAGCAGTTCGGAGGTCCTCTTCTCCGGCCAGAGCGCCCTGCCCGGCCTGGTGCTCAACGCCTCGACATGGACGGTCGGGGCCCTCGTCCTCCTCGTCCTCGCCAAGTCCCTCGCCTACGGGGTCTCCCTGTCCTCCTTCCGCGGCGGACCGATCTTCCCGTCCATGTTCATCGGCGCGGCACTGGGGATCGCCGCCTCCCACCTACCGGGAATGGCGGTGGTTCCCGGGGCGGCGATGGGGCTCGGGGCGATGACCACGGTGATGCTCCGCCTGCCGCTGACCGCGACCCTGCTGGCCACCCTGCTGTTCGCCGGTGACGGGCTGTCCCTCGCGCCGCTGATCATCGTGGCCGTGGTCGTGGCCTACGTCGTGACGGCGTGGCTGCCCCAGACGCCGGCCGACCTGCGTGGCGGCCGCACAGGCGCGCGTCGGCTGCAACGACGACCGGGCCGGGGTCTCCACCGGCCACCCCGCCGGCCCCCGCCCGGTGACCCCCTACCTCGCAGCCGGAGCCTCGCCGAACGCCGGCTCGGTCGCCGTCCACGTCGGCGCGGTGGTGCTCGGCACGGCGGTCACCCTCTCCGTCCTGATCTCCGCGCTCGAGACGGTGGTGCTGCCGCGGGCGGGTTTCACCCGAATCGCCCGGGTCACCTTCGCCGTCGCCGACCGGATCCTCGTCCACAAGTGGGGCAAGCCGGACCGCCGGGACAACCTCCGGGCCCTCTACGCCCCGATCGCGCTGGTCAGCCTGCCGCTGGTTTGGATGCTCTCGGTGATCATCGGGTTCTCGTTCGTCTTCTGGGGCATCGGCTCGGGGACGGCGCAGCGCTCGTTCGAGATCAGCGGGTCCTCGGTCACCACGCTCGGGTTCGCCGCCCCGACGGGGAACTTGCGCTTCTCGGTTACCTTCGTCGAGGCCATCATCGGTCTCGGCCTGGTCGCCCTGTTGATCAGCTACCTGCCCACCATCTACGC
The DNA here is from genome assembly GCA_963769775.1 of uncultured Acidimicrobiaceae bacterium. Classification (GTDB taxonomy): domain Bacteria; phylum Actinomycetota; class Acidimicrobiia; order Acidimicrobiales; family RAAP-2; genus Bog-756. The sequence continues at coordinate 97,315 of CAVYNC010000004.1, forward strand.
GGCGCACCACGAACGCGAGAAGGGCATCTCCACGCTGCGTCCCTTCGCCGGTACGCCGCCCGCCCCGACCGACATGCTCGCCAACATGACCCGCCTCAACATCATCGACAACACCGATCTCTGGCGGACGGCGGCGGCGTGGATGCTCGAGCTCGACCAGACCCACTCCGCGTTCCCCGCCCTCTGCTACTTCCCCGAGACCACATCCCAGCAGTCGTGGGTCGCGTCGGTGGGCACGCTGCTGGACTCGGCCGCGCTCCTGCTGTCGGAGATCCAGTTCCGCGCGCTGGACAACCCGGCCGAGGTGGCCAAGGGCCCCATGCTCGCCCTCGCCTACGGGATGCCCACCATCGTGCGGATCGGGCGGGCCGCCGGGTTGCCGATCGAACCGCCGGGCATCCTGGCCGACCTCCTCGCGCTGGTATCCGAGCCGGCGCCGGCGATCTCGGTCGGAAGGGAGGAGTTCCTGGCCGCGCTCGACCGGTTGCAGCCGCTCGACTCGATCCCCGACGACGCCCGGGAGTCCTGCTGGCGGCAGTTCGCCCGGATCCGCTCCTCCTACGACCGGGCCCTGCGCGGCCTGGCCGGGCTCACCCTCGCGCAACCGGCACCGTGGACCACCGACCGGCCGGCCGCGGTCGGACGGCCCCGGCTGCTCACCTCGCGTCCGCTCGTGGTCGACTGGACCCTGCCGGCAGGGCCCGCCCGGTAGATCCCGGCGGCTCAGAGGTGGCTGAAGCCGCCCGACTCCTCCTTGGTCATGGCCACCGAGATCGGGTGGGTGGTCGAAGTGCTCGATCGACTCCTTGATGTCGTTGAGCAACAGGGAGGCGAGGTCCCGGCTCACCCCCTGGCGCACCAGGACGCGCTGGACCGAGATGTCGGACACCGATCCGGTCAACGGGTAGGCGGGCACCTGCCATCCCTTGACCCGAAGGCGGTCGGCGACGTCGTAGAGGGTGTACCCGGGGTCCTCGCCCTCCCGGATCCGCCAGGCCACCGACGGGATCCCGGTCAGGGGGTTCCCGTCGCAGAGCAGCTCGAACGGCCCCAGCTTGACGATCTCCTCGGAGAGGTACTGGCACGTCTCGTAACAGCACTCGTGGACAGCCTGGTAGCCCTTCCGGCCGAGCCGGACGAAGTTGTAGTACTGGGCCACGATCTGCCCGGCCGGGCGCGAGAAGTTGATCTGGAAGACGGGCATGTCGCCGCCCAGGTAGGTCACGTGGAAGATGAGGTCGTCGGGGAGCTCGGCGGCGTCCCGCCACAGCACCCACCCGACACCGAGCGGGGCGAGGCCGAACTTGTGGCCCGAGGTCGAGATCGACTTGACCCTCGGGATGCGGAAGTCCCACTCGATGTCCGGGGCGCAGAACGGGGCGAGGAAGGCCCCCGATGCGCCGTCCACGTGGATGTCGACGTCGAGCCCGGTCTCCGCCTGGAGGGTGTCCAGCGCCTCGGCGAGCTCGCGGACCGGCTCGTACGAGCCGGTGTAGGTCACCCCGAATGTCGGGACCACCATGATCGTGTTCTCGTCGACCCTCGCCAACATCTCCTCGACACCCATCGCGTACGAGCCCTCGGACATCGGGATCTCCCGCATCTCGATGTCCCAGTACTTGGCGAACTTGTGCCAGACCACCTGGACCGGTCCGCAGACCATGTTCGGCCGGTCGGTCGACTTGCCCTCGGCGCGCCGCTTCTCGCGCCAGCGCCACTTGGCCGCCATCCCGCCGAGCATGCAGGCCTCCGATGAGCCGATGGCCGAGCAGCCCACCGCCCCGCCCTCCTCTGGCGCGTTCCACAGCTCGGCCAGCATCTGGACGCACCGCCGTTCGATCTCGGCGGTCTGGGGGTACTCGTCCTTGTCGATCATGTTCTTGTTGATCGACAGATCCATCAATCGGTGGACCTCGTCCTCCTCCCAGGTCTGGCAGAAGGTGGCCAGGTTCTGACGGGCGTTGCCGTCGAGGAGGAGCTCGTCCGAGATGGCCTGGAAGGCGTCCTCCTTACGCATCTCCTCGATCGGGAAGAGGTGGGACGGCAGGGTGGTCAGCAGGTCGTGGCCGGCGTAGACCGAGTCGAGCAGGTCGTCCCTGATCGAGTGGTGCTGGTGCAGGGGCATGCGGGTGTCTCTCTTTCGTTTCTGGTGGGTGTGGCGGCTCTGGTCGATGAGGCGGGCTCAAGACGTCGCTGGTCACTGGATCATTCTCACACCCCGCCGAACCGTTTGCTGCGGGGTGGTGCGAGGGCCGCCCGAAGCGTGCGCTTGGAGTCTGGGCGGCGCATCTGACCATCTCCGTCAGGCACCTCTCGGTCAGCGTCAGCTTCGGCGATTGACCAACGACGTGGTCTTCTCCGGTTGGAACGGAGATCCATCCATGTCGTCCAAGGGAGTCCGGCGTGCGGTCGAAACGAGAGTCGGATCTTGATCTGGGCCGGTCCCTTGATCCCCGGGGGCGTCAGGCGGCATCAAGGCCTCCGTCGCCGAGACTGCCGAAGGCACGCCTCGCCGTGGGCACGTCGACTTCGCGCAGGAGTGAGTGATCAGGCGGCTTGGCCTTGGTGTGCGATGTATACCGACCGATCAGCAGAGGTGCGCTCAGACCGTGGACGACCACGCTGAGGGCAACGGTCATGGAGACTGTGGCCAGGAGCGTTGACGCCTCATGGCCAAGTTGATCGAACGCCAACAGAGCGAAGATCACTGAAGCCAAGCCCCGGGGGCCGAACCAACCGATGAAGGCCACCGTGGTGGCGCCGAGGTGGGTGCCCAGAAGGGCGAGGGCCACTGGGACCATTCGCACAATGGTGAGGCTGAGGACCGCATAGGCCAAACTCCGCCCGAGCTCGGGGCTCGAGAGGGCCGGGCGGAGCATTGCAGCGCCGAACACGAACCAGACCAGGTACGAGAGCAGCTGGCCGGTTGCGTCGGTTTGGCCCAGCGATTCCGGACCCACTCGATCTCGGAACACGCCGAAGCACATCCCGGCCAGAAATGCAGCCACGAAGCCGTTTGCCTCGACCGCCACGGCCAGAGCATAGATACCGACAGCCGAAGCAGTCGTGGCCAAGGCTGCGGCTCGCTCTTCGGTCCACCCATGGCTGACCGCGGTGGCCAGGATCCATCCAAGGATGAGCCCCCCGGCTATACCAATGAGGGCACCCAGACCGATCTCACGGATGGCGTGCAAGACCGAGCTCGATGCGTGGATCTCTTCACCGGCCAGTACGGCGATGGCGAGTGACACCAGCGGAGCCACGATGCCGTCGTTCAACCCACTCTCGACGTTTTCGACTCGGCGTACCCGGCTCGGCACGGCTCGGTCAGTGACGATTCCCTGTCCGAGTCCGGCATCGGTGGGGGCCAGACAGGCCGCTATGAGCACGGCCATCCAGCTGCCCAACGATCCGAACAACACGTGAGACGGAGCGCGCCCAGAAGGACGGTCAGCGGTAGCCCGATCCCCAGGAGCCTGAGCGGCAGTCCGACATCTTGCCTGAGGGAATGGATTCGAACCCTCGCTGCATCGCCGAACAGCACCAGGACCAGAGTGATCTCAGCACCGACTCTGACGGTGGAGGCTGAAAGATTGACGTGAAGGGCCCGATCACCGGCAACGAGGAGACCCACTGCGGAGAAGAGCATGGGGGCGGTGACGCCGAAACGATCGACCCGGGCTGAGATCAGCGTCCACACCAACACCAACGCGGCGATGACCGCCACATCTCCCCAACTCACCTGATCGCGCTCGGATCTGAAGATTTTGACGCTGGCGGATCGATTGGGCCCTGGATCGAATTCGATCTGCAGGTCATCTGGCAGGCTGGCACAGCTTCTTCACACCTCCTCGACGTGCTCGAACTCGATCCCGCTCCGGCCCCGGGTTCGAGGGCCACAGGCGGCCCTCCCACTGATCCCGAGCCTTCTGCCCGCGGAGCCGCCGACGTGAGCCACATGCCGTTTCGTCCGGGGCACTCGAGCCCGGCTGGGCAGGCCTCCCTGCCGACCGACTCAGCCGGCGCGGTCCTTTTTGCGCCGTTGGCCGAGGTAGATGACCAACCGGTCGACGAGGGCGCCGAGGACGGCGACGATCAGGAGCACCCAGATGAGGCTGACCTCGGCACTGAAGAAGACGAAGCCCACCTTCACGGTGTTGGAGTTGTCGATCACGAAGGCGACCAGCAGAACGAGGGCGACCCCACTCACGACGAGGCGGGCGACGTCCCTCGGGTTCCGCTTCCTGGCAGGAGTCGCCTCGCTTCCCGAGGATCTGGCCATGGGTCCCTCCTGGTCCGGATGCGGTTCCATCGACAGTACCCGTGGCGCCTCCCGGGCGCCGGGATACGGGGGCGGGACCGCGGTCAGCCGATGAGCAGGGTGGCCTGGTGGGCGAAGTCGAGGATCGGAGCGGGATAGATGCCGAACACCACACTGAAGGCCACGCAGGTCCCGATCACCACCGCGGTCAGGGCCGGCACCGCGACCGGGCCCCGGGAGAGCACCGCCGCGGTCGGCGGAGCGTCGGTGAGGACCGCGAGACTGGCGATGCCGTCGGCCGGGACCGGGGCGGCCGGGAGATCGGGCGGCGCGGCGCCGACGGCGTCTGCGAGGTCGCCCTCCATGCCGACCGGCGAGAACATGGTGACCGCGAGGCGGAGGTAGAAGAAGGCGGCGACCGCGGCGGACGCCATGGCGATGGCGGCCAGGGCGTAGCCCCCGGTGGCCACCGAGGCCTCCACGACGACGAGCTTGGCCAGGAACCCGGTGGTGAACGGGATCCCTGCCTGGCCGAGCAGGAGCACCGCGAAGGCCAGCGCCAACAGGGGCTGGTGTCGGGCCAGTCCCCGGTAGTCGCTGATCTGGTTCCCGACGTCTCCGTTCCTGGCCATCACCGTGATCACCGCGAACGACCCGATGACCAGGAAGGTGTAGGTCAGGATGTAGTAGAGGGAGGCCGAGACGCCGCGGGCGGTGGCCGCCTCGACGCCGAGCAGGATGAACCCGACGTGGTTGATCGACGAATAGGCCATCATCCGCTTGACGTCCCGCTGGGTGAGGGCGACCACCGCGCCGAGCACGAGGCTGAGCACGGCCAGGGCCCACACGATGGGCTGCCAATCGGCCCGGACCGTGCCGAACGAGGAGACGAAGACCCGGAGCAGTGCGGCGAACGCCCCCGCCTTCGCCACCGCGGCCATGAAGCCGGTCACCGGTGAGGGTGACCCCTCGTACACGTCGGGCGACCACATGTGGAAGGGCACCGCGGCGATCTTGAAACCGAAGCCGATGAGCAGCAGGGCCAGACCGCCGAGCAGGACCCCGTTCGAGGCCAGCACGTTCCGGGACAGGAAGTCGGCGATCTGGGGGAGGTTGGAGCTCCCGGTCGCTCCGTAGGTGAGGGCGATGCCGTAGACGAAGATGGCAGACGAGAAGGCCCCCAGCACGAAGTACTTGAGGGCGGCCTCACCGGACTCGGCACGCCGGTGGTTGGTCGCGGCGAGCACGTAGAGGGCGATCGAGAGGATCTCGAGGCCGAGGAAGATCACGATGAGGTCGTTGGCCGCCCCCATCATCATCGCCCCGGATGCCGACACCATGGCGAGCGCGGGAACTTCGGGCCCCTCGATTCCCTCGCGGGCAAGGTAGCCGTCGGCGACCAGGGCGGTCAGCAGCATGGCGATCGAGACCACGATCTGGATGAACACGTCGAAGCCGTCGAACGCGATGGCCCCCGCGATGGTCACCGAGGGACCGTGGGTCATCACGTGGTCCCACTGGAAGAGCGCCGCCACCAGGGCCGCCACCGAGACCGCGGCGGTCAGCAGCGTGCTGGTCCTCACCGGGAGGACCCTCCGGAACAACGACGAGACGACCATCAGGAGTACGGCCCCGCCGAACATGATGATGAGCGGCAGGATGCTCAGGTAGTCGATGTGGGGGACGTGGATGGTGGGCGCCGCGGAGGCGAGGACCGGGTGCATCACGGGTTCACTCCCGCCGCGGGGTGACCTGCCGGCGCAGGCAGTGGCTCGGCGGCCAGGCCGGCGGGCAGCTTGGTGTGTGTCACCTGGTCCACGTGGATCACCAGCTGGTTGACCGACGGGGTGATCCGGTCGAGCACCGGCTTGGGGAAGACCCCGAGCAGCACGATGAGCACGATGAGCGGGGCGACGATGAGCCGCTCGTTCCAGGAGAGGTCACGCGTGCCGGTGTCCGCGGCGGTGGGCTGCCCCTGGAAGACCTGCTGGTAGGCCCAGAGCAGGTAGACCGCGGCGACGATGACCCCACCGGTGGCCGCCACCGCCCACCAGCGATGGGCCACGAAGGTGCCGATGAGGATGAGGAGCTCACCGACGAACCCGTTGAGACCGGGTACGCCGATCGAGGCCAGCATGGCCAGCGTGAACGCGCCGGCCAGGAACGGCGCCGGGGACTGCAGCCCCCGGAGCGAGCCGATCTGCCAGGTCTTGCGCCGCTCGTAGATCCACCCGACGAGGATGAACAGGGTGGCGATGACCAGCCCGTGGTTGACCATCTGCAGCACGCCGCCGCTCAGACCCTCGCTGTTGAGGGCGAACGTGCCGAGGGCGATGAACCCGATCTGGGCGAGCGACGAGTAGGCCAGCAGCCGTTTGAGATCCCGTTGTGCGCAGGCCACCAGTGCGCCGTAGACGATGCCGAAGACCGCCAGGGTCAACAGGACCGGGGCGAGAGTCCGGCTGGCCTGTGGGAAGAGGTTGAGGTCGAAACGGACGATCCCGTAGGTGCCGAGCTTGGCGAGCACCGCCACCAGCAGGATCGAGGCAGCCGTGGGCGCCTCGGCGTAGGCGTCCGGTGACCAGGTGTGGAACGGGAAGAGCGGTGCCTTGACCGCGAACGCCGCGGTGAACGCACAGAAGAGCAGGACGCCCTGGGTCCCCGAGAGGTGGGTGTGCATGAGCGCCGGCAGCTCGAAGGTGAGCACCCCGGTCTGGGACTGGTGGATGAACGCGACCGCGACGATCCCCACCAGCAGGAAGGCGGAGCCGGCGAAGGTGTAGACGAAGAACTTGATGGCCGCGTACCCGCGCCGGGCGTATCCCCAACCGCCGATGAGGAAGTAGGAGGGCACCAGCGTCAGCTCGAAGAAGAGGAAGAAGAGGACCAGGTCGAGCGAGACGAAGCTGCCCATGCAAGCGGCCTCGAGCAACAGCAGCCAGCCGACGAACGAGCGCGGGTCGCGGTGGGCCCGGGCACCGAGCATGCTCAACGGGAAGAGCACAGCGGTGAGCAACACCAGGAAGAGCGAGATGCCGTCGACCCCGAGGGACCAGTGGATCCCGAGGTCCTTGGCCCAGATGTGGTCGCTGACCATCTGGTAGCCGCCGTCTCCGGTGCGGAACCGGACGGTGATCGCGACAGCCACGGCCAGGGTGAGGACGGTCACCGCGATGCCGAGCGCCTCGTGGAACCAGGTGGCCACCGCCCTGGTCGGCACCAGCGCGACCGCCAGCGAGCCCACTGCCGGCACCAGTACCAGCACGGTCAGGAAGGGGAAGGAGCCGCCCATCACGTCCACCACAGCCGGGTCAGCATGAACCCGAGCACCAGCACGGTGCCGATGACGATCCCGAGCACATAGTTGCGCACGTACCCGGTCTGGGTGCGCCGTACCAGCGCACCGGTTCCCCGGACGGCGCCGGCGACCCCGTTGACCGCACCGTCGATGACCTTCGGGTCGATCACGTCGGCGCAGAACGCGGCCAACCGCTCTGACGGACGGCCGAAGACCGCGTCGTAGAGCTCGTTGATGTACCACGCCCCCCGGAGGAAGGCGGCCTCGAGTTGCGGGCGCTCCGACCGGGTCGACCAGAGACGCACGCCGATGAGTACGAAGACCACCGCGATGACTGCGTCGAGGGTCGCCAGGGTCCACACCGCCGACGAGGAGAGGTGGTCGTCGTAGAGGGTCGACCCGAAAACCGGGTCGACCCACCTGGCCAGCGAGAACCTGCTCGAGGAGATGGCCATCACACCGGCCACGGCGGCGAAGAACGACAGGATCCACAGCGGCACCGTCATGATCCACGACGACTCGTGCGGCTCGGCTGCGGATGCGTCGCCGTGGCCGGGTTGGCCGGCGTCGGACGCCGAGCGGGCCCACCGGTCGGTCCCGAAGAATGCGAGACCGGTGAGGCGGCTCATGTAGTAGGCGGTCAGGGCCGCGGTGACGATGCCGATCGCCCAGAGGGCGGGGTGGGCCGCCCAGGCGTTCTCGAGCACGTCCCCCTTGGCCCAGAAGCCCGAGAGCGGGGGCACGGCCGCGATGCAGAGCCAGCCGATGCCGAAGGTGATGAAGGTGATCGGGAGGTACCGACGCAGGTTCCCCATCCGCTTCAAGTCCTGCTCGTCGTGGAGGCCGTGGATGACCGAGCCGGCCCCGAGGAAGAGGAGGCCCTTGAAGAAGGCATGGGCCACCATCAGGAAGATCGCGGCCTCGTAGGCCCCACACCCGATGGCCAGGAACATGTAGCCGAGCTGGGACACCGTCGAGTAGGCGAGGACCTTCTTGATGTCCTGCTGGGCGCAGGCGATGGTGGCGGCCACGAACGCGGTGACCGCTCCGACGATGGCCACGGTGAGGGCGGCGGCCGGCGAGGCGTGCAGGAGGGGGCTGATCCTGCAGAGCAGGTAGACACCGGCCGTCACCATGGTGGCCGCGTGGATGAGGGCCGACACCGGGGTCGGGCCCTCCATGGCGTCGGCCAGCCACGGGAAGAGCGGGATCTGGGCCGACTTGCCCATGACCCCGACCAGGAGCAGGAGGCAGATCGCGGTGACCCCGGACGATCCGATCTTTCCGATGTTGGCGAAGACGGTCTGGTACTCGAGGGAGTGGACCTTGTCGTAGGTGAGGAAGATGGCCAGGAGGAAGCCGGCGTCGCCGATCCTGTTGTAGACGAAGGCCTTCTTGCCGGCGCTGGCCGCCGACTCCCGGGTGAACCAGAACGAGACCAGCCAGTACGAGCAGGTCCCGACGCCCTCCCAGCCGACGTAGGTGACCACCATGTTGCTCCCGAGGACCAGGATGAGCATCGAGGCCACGAAGAGGTTCATGTAGAGGAAGAACTTGGGGAAGTCCCGGTCGCCTTTCATGTACGCGACCGAGTAGAGGTGGATGAGGGTGCTTATCCCGGTGATGAACAGGACCATGGTCATCGAGAGCGGGTCGACGTAGAGGCTGGCGTGGACCTGGAGGCGGTCGACCGGTATCCAGGTCCAGAGGTTCTGGGTGTAGGTACGGACCGGTGCCTGCACCGTGAGCAGGTCGAGGTAGACCCCGAACGAGACCACGAACGATGCAGCCACGAACACGGTGCCGATCACCCCGGCGAGCGGGTCGCCGAGGCGGCGGCCCGCAAGGAGCTGCACCGCGAACCCGACCAGGGGCAGAAGGATGATGAGGTAGGTGACGTGCAGCATCGCCGCTCAGCCCCGCATCAGGTGGAGGTCGTCGGCGTTCGCGTTGGCCCGGCGCCGGAAGATGGCGACCACGATCCCGAGGCCGACCACGACCTCGGCAGCGGCCACCACCAGCACGAAGAAGACCAGGACCTGGCCGCCGATGTCGTGGAGGACCCGGGCGAAGGTGACGAAGGCCAGATTGGCCGCGTTGAGCATGAGCTCGACGCACATGAACATGATCAGCACGTTGCGGCGCACCAGCACGCCGAGTGCACCGATGGCGAAGAGGACAACGCTCAGCCCCAGGTACCAGTCCGGGTTGACGGTCACCCGTCCACCTCTCCGACCACCGGCGCCGACGTTGCCCCGACCTCGGTGTCCGCCGGGTCGACCTCGAACCCGTCCTCGGGGACCTCGCCACCGTGGGCCGGCGGGCGAGCACCACCGCGCCGACCACGGCGATGATCAGCAGCGCGGCCGTGGCCTCGAAGGGGAAGAGGTAGGTGGTGTAGAGCGAGGTGCCGAGCAGGTTGACGTTGGGCTGGCCGGTGTCCGATCCGGCCACGTGGGGCGCCCCGGTCACCCAGTGGGAGACCTGGCCGAGCAGGAGCAGCCCGGTGGTCCCGAGCGCGACCAGCGCGATGGCCAGGGGCCGCTGCCCGCGCAGCGGCTCGGCGGCGATGTTCTCCTCGCGGTCGACACCGAGGAACATGATGACGAAGAGGAAGAGAACCACGATCGCGCCGGCATAGACGATGACCTGCACCGCGGCCAGGAAGCTCGCCTGCTGGAGCACGAACAGGACGGCCACCCCGAACAGGGTCATGATCAGCATGAGCGCCGAGTGGACCGGATTGCGGGACACGACCACACCGATCGCCCCGGCGAGGATGATCGCCGCAGCGACCGAGAAGACCCCGACGTCCACCCAGGACGCGTGGGTGGCCGCCAGCAGTGTGGCGACAAGGGACGTGGTCACCCCTCCCCCAGTCGCCCTCTGCGCGGTCCGCGCCGTCTGCTCGGTCTGCGCCGTCTGCGCCGTCTGCTCGGTCTGCGCCGTCTGCTCGGTTGTCTGCGCTGTCTGCGCTGTCTGCGCCGCCGGTCTCCTCTGGGCCGAGCTCGGAATTGCCAGCGGCGAGCGCCTCGGCGTAGGCGGTGTCTGCCCGCTCGCGGTGCTTCCTGCCGGCGCCGGGGGCGAACCGCTCGGCCTTCTCCAGCATCCGTCCGATGGCGCCGCGGGGGCCGCGCTTGGCCGCGGGCAGGTCCGCTGGGCGCAGGTGCCGCTCGAGTGTGTCCCGTAGTTGCATGCTGCCGGTGGTTGCGTCGTCACGCCGGCCGCTCTGACCGGACTCGGGCGACCGCACGCCGTAGCCGAGCTCGCCCGACCACTGGACCTCGCCCTCGAACTCTGCGCTGCCGGACGGTGAGGTGGCCCGCATCCAACCCGATGTGTGCAGGTCGTCCTCCTCACGCCAGTCCTCCCATGGCTGGCGGCGCGGCCGACCCTCGTCGTCTACCAGCAGCTCCTCCTTGGTGTAGATCGCGTCACCCCGGTTGGTGAAGGAGAACTCCATCAGCTTGGTCTCGGTGATGGCCTCGGTCGGGCAGGCCTCAACGCAGAGGTCGCAGTGGATGCACCGCAGGAAGTTGATCTCGTAGACGTAGCCGTACCGCTCGCCCGGCGAGACGGGGTGGTCCGGCGGATTGTCGAGGCCGCGGACGTAGATGCAGTCGGCCGGGCAGACCCCTGCGCAGAGCTCGCAACCGATGCACTTCTCCATGCCGTCCTCGTACCGGTTGAGGACGTGGCGCCCGTGCTGGCGCGGCTGCTTCGGCCGCTTCTCCTCGGGGTACTGCCGGGTGACCGGGGGACGGCCGAGGTGCTCGAGGGTGAGCTTGAACCCACCCAGGAAGTTCTGCCGGCCGTGGGGGACGTCGGGGACCACCATCAGCGGTCACCTCCTTCGTTCGACGCGCCAGGCGCGACCGGATCGCTCGGACGGCTCCAGAGCCGGATCCCCAACTGGGGCACGACCGCCCGGGTCTGTGCGCGCTCGGCGCCGACTGAGAACGCACGGGTCATGAGCGGGGCGGCGACAAGGACGGCTGCGACCATGCCGATGCCCCACCAGCCGTCGATCACGAACCCGGCCACGATCATCAGCCAGCCCAGGGACAAAGGGATCAGCCGCTTCCAGCCGAGGTCCATGAGCTGGTCGTAGCGCAGGCGGGGCAGGGCGGCCCGCAGCCACACGAACACGAACAGGAACACGATGGTCTTGGCCAGGAACCAGACGATCGGCCAGAGCCACTGGGTGTGGGGGATGTGGGGGATCGGACCGTCGGGACCGCCGAAGAACAGGGTGACCGTGATCGCCGACATGGTGATGGTGTTCATGAATTCGGCCAGGAAGAAGAGTGCGAACCGGATCGACGAGTACTCGGTCACGAAGCCCCCGACGAGCTCCGAGTCGGCCTCGACCAGGTCGAAGGGGGGGCGGTTGGTCTCCGCGATCACCGCGGTGAAGAAGATCACGAAGGGCACGACGGCCAGGCGGATGACGTTCCACTGCCAGAAGTGGGGTGCTTGGCCTTCCACGATCGCCCTGGTCGAGAGCGACCCGGTGATGAGCACCACCATGACCACCGTCATCCCGAGGGCCGCCTCGTAGGAGATCATCTGCGCCGAGGCCCTGACCGACCCGAGCAGCGGGTACTTCGACCCCGACGACCAGCCGGCCAGCATGATGCCGTAGACGCCGATGGCAGACATGGCCAGGAGGAAGAGGATGCCCATGGGCGGATCGGCCAGCTGGAGCTCGAAGGTGTGGCCGGCAATCGTGACCTCGCCACCTATGGGGACGATCGCAAAGCTGAGGAAGGCCGGGATGATGGTCAGGTAGGGCGCCAGCTTGAAGACGAAGCGATCGGCCTGGTCGGGCAGGAGGTCTTCCTTGAAGAAGAGCTTGATCCCGTCGGCGAGCGTCTGGGCGATGCCGAACGGCCCGGCCCGGTTGGGCCCGATCCGGCTCTGCATGTCGGAGATGACCTTGCGCTCGAACCAGATCATCAGCATCACGGCCACCATCAGCGCACCGAAGACGACCAGCACCTTGATCAGCACGATGAGCAGGACGACCCAGTCCACCCCGCCCGCGTAGAGGGGATCGGTGCCGATCAGCAACGCGGCGAGGTGCGCCGACGGGCTCACGGGGTCTCCATCCGCAGGTCGACCACCGGGAATGCCCGGTCGATGAGGTCGGCGACGGTGCCGTCGCCGAACGGGACGTTGAATTCGGTGGCCACGACCCGGCGGGGCAATGATTCGTCGGGTTCGACAGCAACGACGGCCGAGGTGGTGGCCGAGCGCAGCCGCACCAGTCCGCCGGCTGGAACGCCGAGGTCGTCGAGATCGTGCGGGTTGGCCCGGAGCGGCGCGGGCTCCACCAGTCCGGAGAGCGTGCCCGTCGCTCCGACGGCAGCGCCGCGGTCGTAGAGGGTGCGCGAGGCGATCAGGCGGACCGAGTAGCTGTCCGGCGGAGCCACGTGTGGCACGACGAGATCGACCGGACCGGACAGCGGGGAAGGACGTGCGGGGCGGTCCCCGTCCTCGGACACGGCGGCGTGGGTGTCGGCGCCGGTGATCGACGCACTGGGCGACCCGGCCATCCCCGCCCGAGCTGGCGCGCCCTGGCGCTCGACCGACTCCACACCGGGCACGGCGATCGGGTCGAGCGGGCGGCGCCGGCGAGGGAGACCGGGCTCGAGCCGAGGGGGGCCACGATGCCGTCGGCGGCGCCGTCGGAGTCGAGGACGGCCTGGGTGATGCCCCGGTGGGAGGCGGCCACCTGCTCGATCTCGTCCCAGACGGCACCCACCGAGTCGAACCCGAGGTCGCTGCCCAGGTGGACCGCGAGCTCGGCGGCGATCATCCAGTCCGGCCATGCCTGTCCTGGAGGCACCAGCTTCTGCCCGACCCGGAAGATCCGCCCCTCGATGTTGGTGGTCGTGCCGGGCCGCTCGTGCGCCTCGGCAGCGGGCAGCACCACGTCGGCGTGGTCGAGTGCCGCCCCGGGGGCGCTCGCCACCGCCACTACGAACGCCGCGCCGTCGAGGGCACGGCCGGCGAGGCGCCGGTCCGGGAAGTCGGTGAGCGGGTCCGCGCCGAGGAGGACGAGCGCCCTGATCCGGTCCCCCTCTGCCTGGTCACCGGCTGCCGCTGCCAGGATGTCGGCCGATCCACGGCCGCGGGCCGCCGGCACCGATCCCCAGGCGGCCTCGAACCAGGCCCGACCGTCCTCCAGGGCGACCCGGCCGGGTAGGACCCCTGGGGCGAGTCCCATGTCGAGGGCGCCCATCACGTTGCCGCGGCGCAGGGCGGGGAGGAAGCGTGGCCTCGGGCAGCGCCCGGGCGAGGACCTGGGCGGCCTCGGCCACCAGCTCGCCGTCCTCGGCCAGCGAGGGGCGGCCGACGACGACGACGACCGGACCGGCGCCGATCAGTCGGCGCGCCTCGGCGAGCGCGGCGGCGTCTCCCGACTCGGCCCGATCCGGCGCCCTCGCCGACCAGCGCCTCGGCGAGGGCGATGGCCTGGCCCGGGGCGTAGCGGAGGGAGGCCGCGGCGTAGGGGGTCAGCGAGGTGGCCTGGGGCGAGAGCTCGACCAGCGACGGTCGCCGCCGACCGCCGCGGCCCGCAGCCGGAGGAAGAGGACCGGCAGCTCCTCGCGGACGTCACCGGTGAGCAGGATCACGGTGCGCGCCTCGGCGGCCTGGTCGATGGTGGCCCGGGGCAGGCCGAGGACGACCTCGGCGGGCAGGCCGTCGCCGAGCTGGGCGTCGACCGAGTCGGTGCCGAGCACCCCCTTGGCCAGGCGGGCCCAGGCGTAGGCCCCCTCGTTGGTGAGGCGTGCGCCGCCGACCACCCCGACCGGCCTCTGCACCGGCGTCGTCGCGGACCGACTGCAGCCCGGCGGCGACCGCGGCCAGGGCCTCGTGCCAGGAGGTCGGCACCAGGGTCGCCGTCCTTGCGGACCATGGGCTCGACCAGCCGGTCCTCGCGGTTGACCGCGTCGGCCGCGAACCGGCCCTTGTCGCAGAGCCAGCCGTGGTTGACCGGGTCGATGTCGATGCCGAGCAGGCGGGTCAGGCGGTTGGACGACGACTGCACGGCCACCCGGCAGCCGACCGCGCAGGTGGTGCAGGTGGACTCGACCTGGTCGAGGTCCCACGGTCGGGCCGCGAACCGGTACGGCGTCGCGGTCAGCGCCCCGACCGGGCAGATCTGCACGGTGTTGCCCGAGAAGTAGGAGGTGAAGGGCAGCTCGGGGAACGTGCCGACCTCGATCTGCTCGCCCCGGCCGACGAAGTCGATCTGGGCCTCGCCCGCCACCTCGTCGGCGAAGCGGGTGCACCGGCTGCACTGGATGCACCGCTCGCGGTCGAGCAGGACGAGCTCGGAGATCGGGATCGGCTTCTCGAAGTGGCGCTTCTCCTCGACGAACCGGGTCTCGCCCGGGACCGTAGGCCAGGGTCTGGTCCTGGAGCGGGCACTCGCCGCCCTTGTCGCAGACCGGGCAGTCGAGCGGGTGGTTGATGAGGAGGAACTCGAGGACCCCGTCCTGGGCCTTCTTGACCTTGGCGGAGTCGGTGGTGACCTCCATGCCGGGGGCGGCCTCGATGAAGCAGCTCGGCTGCAGCGTGGCGCCGCGGGGGCCGCTGACCTCGACCAGGCACATCCGGCAGACGCCGACCGACTCCATCCGCGGGTGGTAGCAGAAGCGGGGGATGAAGGTGCCCGGCCCGCTCGGCCGCGGCGATGAGCAGCTCGCCCTTGCGGGCGCCGCGCCGGGCGGCCGTCGAGGGTGAACTCGAAGTCGGGTCGTCCGCCGTGGACGGCGTGGACGTGGTGTCGGCCGCGGACGTGGAGGAGGCCGGGTCAGCCATAGGGGCAGGCCCCCTCCTTGATGTGGACGAGGAACTCGTCACGGAAGATGGTGATGGCCGAGCTGATCGACGAGGGGATGGACGGCCCGAGCACGCAGATGGTGGTCTGCTGGGGCGGCCAGGTCACCCCGGGGGCGATGTTGTCGCACGCGTCGAGCAGGAGGTCGAGGTCCTCCTCGCGGCCGTGACCGCGCTCGATGCGCTCCATGATCCGCTCGAGCCAACCCGAGCCCTCGCGGCATGGCGTGCACTGACCACAGGACTCGCGCGAGAAGAACTTGGTGATCCGCCACGCGGCCCGCACCGCGCAGGTGTGGTCGTCCATCACCACCACCGAGCCCGAGCCGAGCATGGAGCCGGCCGCGGCCGACCTCGTCCTGGCCGAGCGGGAGGTCGACCTGGTCGGGTCCGAACCACGGCGCGGACACCCCGCCGGGGATGAACGCCTTCAGGCCGCGGCCGTGGGGGATGCCGCCACCGAGCAGGGGGGCGAAGATCAGGTCGCGGAACGTGGTCTTGACCATCTCGAGCTCGTAGACGCCCGGCTTGGCGACGTGGCCGGCCAGGGCGAACAGCCGGGTGCCGGTCGAGCGGCCCTCGCCCAGCGCGGGCGAAGGCCGCGCCCCCGTTGAGCATGATCCAGGGGAGGTTGGACATGGTCTCGACGTTGTTGACCACCGTCGGCTCCCCGTACAGGCCGATGGCCGCCGGGAAGAACGGCGGCTTGATCCGGGGAAAGCCGCGCTTTCCCTCGAGGGACTCGAGGAGGGCGGTCTCCTCTCCGCAGATGTAGGCACCCGCACCCGGGTGGACGACCACGTCGACCGAGAAGCCCGAACCGAAGATGTCCCTTCCGACGGCGCCGTGGGCGTAGGCATCGTTGAGGGCGGCCTGGACCCGCTCGAGCCCGAGGGCGAACTCGCCGCGGACGAAGATGAAGGCCTGGGTGACCTGCAGTGCGTAGGCGGCGATGACCACGCCCTCGATGAGCTGGTGGGGGTCGCGCTCGAGGAGCAGGTGGTCCTTGAAGGTGGCCGGCTCGGACTCGTCGCCGTTGACCACCAGGTAGGTGACCGGGTTCTTCCGGAGCATCGACCACTTGCGGCCGGCGGGGAACCCGGCGCCGCCCCGGCCGAGCAGACTGGCCGCGTCCACCTCGGCGGCGACCGCCTCGGGGGTCATGGTGAGCGCCTTGCGCAGTCCGTCGTACCCGCCGGTCGCGAGGTACCGCTCGAGCGTGTGCGAATCGTCGTAGCCGAGCCGGGAGGTGACGATCTTCGGAGCGTCGGTGATCGCCATCAGGCGCGCTCCCCGCCCGGTGCGGCTTTCTCGGCGTCCCGCGCCTCCCTGGCCTCGGCCGCCGCCCGCCGTTCCTCGGCCACCGCCGCGGGATCGACCTCGAGACCGTTGGCCCGGCGCACCCTGCACAGGGTTCCGTGCGGCGGGATCTCGTCGTCACGGGCACCCGAACGGAGGTCGGCGACCAGCTGGTCGAACGACGACGGTGTCTGTGCGCCCACGTACCGGTGGTTGACCTGCACGCAGGGGACCCGGTCGCAGTCGGCGAGGCACTCGGCCTCCTCCAGGGTGACCGTCCCGTCCGGCGGTGGTCCCGCCGACCCCGATCCCGAGCGAGGACTCGGCGTGCTCGAGCAGCTCGGCCGCCCCACCGAGGAGGCAGGCGATGTTGGTGCAGACCGACACCACGTACCGTCCGACCGGCTCGGTGTGGAGCATGTCGTAGAAGGACGCCGTCCCGAGCACCTCGCCCGGGGTGACCCCGACCAGGCCGGCGATGTCCACCATCGCCTCGGGGGTCAGCCACCCGTCCTGCTCCTGGGCGAGATGACAGAGCGGGATGAGTGCCGAGCGGGGCTCGGGGTAGAGGGAGATCAACCGGCGGGCGCGGGTCAGGGTTTCGGTGGACAGGTGGGAGGGCGCCCGCGGCGCGGCGCGACGGGAGGGGGAGGGGGTGATCGCTGCGCTGGCGGTCACCGGTCGACCTCGCCCATGACCGGGTCGATCGACGAGCACGCCGCGACCGCGTCGGCCAGCAGGCCGCCGCGCATCATCACCGGGACGCCCTGGAGGTTGACGAAACTCGGCCCGCGGATGTGCATGCGGTAGGGCTTGGGCGATCCGTCGGAGACCAGGTAGCAGCCGAGCTCCCCGCGGGGTGACTCGACGGCCACGTAGACCTCGCCCTCGGGGACCCGGAACCCCTCGGTGAAGACCTTGAAGTGGTGGATCAGGGCCTCCATCGACTCGTCGATCCGGCCGCGGGGCGGCGGGGTGACCTTCTTGTCCTGCACCCGGTAGTCGCCGGCCGGCATCTTCTCGACGATCTGGCGGATGATCCGGATCGATTCGCGGATCTCGTTGAGGCGGATCGAGTACCGGTCGAAATTGTCGCCGAAGGTCCCCACGATGACGTCGAACTCGACCTCGTCGTAGCGCAGGTAGGGCATCGACCGCCGGAGGTCCCACGGCACGCCGGTCGAGCGCAGGATGGGACCGGTCAGCGAGAGGGCGATGGCCTCCTCGGCCGAGATGTTGCCGATCCCCTCGGACCGGCGCCGGAAGAGCGGTTGACCGGTGAGCAGCTCGTCGTACTCGTGGGTGCGGGGCAGGACGGTGTCGCAGATGATGCTGACGTCGTCCTCCCAACCGTCGGGGAGATCGGCGGCGGTGCCGCCGGGCCGGATGAAGTTGTGGTTCATCCGCAGACCGGTGGTCTTCTCGAAGAAGGCCAGGATCATCTCCCGCTCGCGGAACCCGTAGATCATCATCGACGTCGAGCCGATGTCCATCCCGTTGGTGGCCATCCACATCAGGTGGGACGAGACCCGGTTGAGCTCGACCAGGAGCATCCGGATCCAGTCCGAGCGGGGCGGCATCTCGAGACCGAGGAGCGCCTCGACGGCGAGGGACAGGACCAGCTCGTTGTGGAGCGGGGAGAGGTAGTCCATCCGGGTGACGTTGGTCGACCCCTGGACGTAGGTGAGCTCCTCGGCCGTCTTCTCCATGCCGGTGTGGAGGTAGCCGATGACCGGCTTGGTGCGCAGCACCGTCTCGCCCTCGAGCTCGATCATGAGCCGGAGCACGCCGTGGGTGGAGGGGTGCTGCGGACCCATGTTGATGATCATCGACTCGTCGTCGGACCGTTCGACATCGATGTCGGACGGGTCGACGGCGACACCCTCGGGAAGGCGGAGCACCGCGCCGACCTCGCGGCGGAGCTCGTCGGGTGGGGTCGCGTCGCGGGACCGAGCTCCTGGTCGCCCTCGGAGGTCTCGACGATCAGGCCCGCGTCGGTGCCGTCGGGCGCGGGCTCGTCGTAGCGGGCACCGGAGAGCGGGTCCGGCAGCTCGGTGTCCGTGTGCCGGGTGGAGTCGCTCATCGCGGCCCCGGCGCCTCTTTGAACTGGACCGGCACCCGCCCGACCCCGTAGTCCTTGCGGAGCGGATGGCCCTCCCAGTCCTCGGGCAGGAGGATCCGGGTCATGTCGGGATGGCCGAGGAAGACGATGCCGAAGAGGTCGAAGGCCTCGCGCTCCATGGCCTCGATGCCCGGATAGAGGTCGAACAGGGTGGACAGGACGGCATCGGTGGCGGGGACCTGCACCCGGAGGCGGACCCGGCGCACCTGGCTCAGGGAGAGCAGGTTGACGACCACCTCGAACCGCTCTGCGACCACGCCCTCGGGCAGGCGGCGGCCCGGATGGGCCAGGTAGTCGACCGCGCACAGGTCCGCGCACATCTCGAAGCCGTCGTCACGCAACTCCCGGGTGAGCGGGACGTACTGCTCGCGGGTCGGGAAGAGCACCTGCCGGAGGTTCCTGCCGAGGTGCCGGGTGATCCGCCGCCCGAGGTGCTCGCCGGCACGGTCCCCGCGATGGTGTCCCCGCCGTTGCCGTGGTCACAGGGGCTCACCGACGCTGCGGGCGATGATCGGGTTGCGCTTGGGGGTGCCCAGGTGGACGGCGTCGGGGCGATCCGGATTCCATCCGGTGGTGGCCTCTTCTGCAGCCGTCGGGCGTCGTCGGTGTCGGCTCCCTCGTCCGGGGCCAGGCCGTCGATGCCGGGACGATCGTCGTGGGTGGTTCCCCGGCGGGTGATGTCGTCGGTCCGGACCTTCTCGTGGAGGGTGAGGATGGCGTGCATGAGCGTCTCGGGGGTCGGGGGGCAGCCGGGCGCGTAGACGTCGACCGGGACGATCTGGTCGACGCCCTGCACGATGGCGTAGTTGTTGAACATCCCGCCGGTACTGGCGCAGACCCCCATCGAGAGGACCCACTTGGGCTCCATCATCTGGTCGTAGACCTGGCGGAGGACGGGTGCCATCTTCTGGGACACGCGGCCGGCCACGATCATCAGGTCGGCCTGGCGGGGGGAGGCCCGGAAGACCTCCATGCCGAACCGGGCCAGGTCGAAGTCGGCGGCGCCGACCGACATCATCTCGATGGCGCAGCAGGCGAGGCCGAAGGTGGCCGGCCACATCGAGTAGGTACGGGCCCACTTGACCAGGTCCTCGAGCCGGCCGGTCAGGAAGTTGTGCTGGAGGTCCTCGAGTCCCATTCGCTGATCCGCCCCCGGCTCAGGCGGCGCGGCCGGGGCCGGTGGGCGCGGTGACGGGGCGGTCGCGGCCGGAGTCCGGCTGGGTCGTCGGCGGTGCGCCCTCTTCCGGGCGGGGACGCCAATGGGCGAAGCTCCCCGCCCGGTCCACCCGGCCGGCTGCGATGCGGGCGATGGTCGAGGAGGTCCGCGACGGCATGGCACCGACCAGCCGCTTGGACGGGCCCCCAGCTGAGGGCCCCGTTGCCCACCAGGAACACGAAGGAGATGAAGACGACGGCGGCGAAGACCAGGACCTCGACCAGACCGAACGACCGGAGCTGGCGGAAGATCACGGCCCACGGGTAGAGGAAGACCACCTCGATGTCGAAGATGATGAAGATCATCGCCACCAGGTAGAACCGGACCGGGAACCGGGTGGGCGGGTCGATGCCCGGCACGATCCCGCACTCGTAGGGGGCGATCTTGGCCGCTGTCGGCCGCTTCTTGGGGGCCAGCAGGGCCGAGGCCACGAACGAGAGGGACGCGAAGAGGAACCCCAGGATGATGAGGATCAGGATCGGCAGGTAGTCGGCCACAAGATCGTGATTTTTATCACGCACCCTTCCGGGAGGCACATCGCGAGCCCCTGTCGGCGGGCGGCAACTCCAGCTCTGCGAGAGGTGCGCCGACGTGCCCGGACGGGCGCCCCCACCCCTACCATTGGGACGTGAGCTCCCCGCTGCCTCCTCCCGCCGCACGGCCACGTCCACGACGTCCTGGTCGTCGGCGGCGGACCCTCCGGCTCGTCGTGCGCCTACTGGCTGGCCGAGGCCGGCTGGGACGTGGCCCTGGTGGAGAAGAAGGAATTCCCCCGAGCAAGACCTGCGGCGACGGCCTGACCCCGCGCTCGGTCCGCCAGATCGCCGACATGGGCATCGAGGGGTCGCTGGCCGGCGCCCACCGCTACACCGGCCTGCGGGCCCACGGCTTCGGCAGGGTGCTCGACCTGCCCTGGCCCGAGCACCCGTCGTTCCCCTCCTACGGCTACGTCATCACCCGCCACGACCTCGACGCGACTGGTCGACGACCGGGCGGCCAAGGCCGGTGCCACCGTCTGGCAGGGCTACCGAGGCGATCGAGCCGATCCTCGCCGACCGGCCGGCGGGCGACGAGACCGCCGCCGGCGCCGGGACTTCCCTCCTGCGTGGGGGCCGTGGTCGAGGAGAAGGCCACCGGAACAACCCGCGAGGTCCGGGCCCGCTACGTGGTGGTGGCCGACGGCGCCAACTCGCGGTTCGGGCGGGCCCTCGGGACCCGGCCGGGACCGCGCCCAACCGATGGGCATGGCCCTACGCGGCTACTACACGTCTCCGGGTCACGACCAGCCGTTCATCGAGTCCCACCTCGACATCCGCGACGGCGAGGGCAAGGTGGTCCCCGGGTACGGCTGGATCTTCCCGCTCGGGGACGGACGGGTCAACGTGGGCGTCGGCCTGCTCTCGACCGACCGCCGGTGGAAGGGCGTCAACACCGCGACCCTGATGGAGCACTTCGTGGCCGGGGCGCCGGAGGAGTGGGAGCTCTCCCCCGCGACCTGTCTCGGCCCACCCACCGGTGGCAAGCTGCCGATGGGGCTGGCCGTCGGCCCGCTGGTCGGCGCGACCACCCTGGTGGTGGGCGACGCCGCCGGCTCCATCAACCCGTTCAACGGCGAGGGGATCGCCTACGGCTACGAGACCGGGCGGCTGGCCGCCGCATCGCTCGGCGAGGCCCTGTCCGGCGACGGGTCCGCGGCCCTCCTGCGCTACGAGGACCGCCTCGAGGACGCCTACGGCCTCTACTACCGGGTGGCCCGGGCCTTCATCCGGGTCATCGCCAACCCGAGCTGATGCGGCTGTGCGTGGGGACCGGCATGCACTCCGAGACGCTCATGGGCTGGATCCTGCGGATCATGGCCAACTCTCTCCGCCCGGACGAGACCGGTCCGGCCGAGGCCGCCTACCGGGCCCTGGCCCGCATCGCCCGAGTCGCGCCCTGAGTCCTGCGCGGCCGGAACCTCGGGCGCACCCGATCTGGTCCCGGGAACGGCCTATCTGGTCGCGGCGGCCACCCGGTTGGCCATCGCCTGGTAGGCCGGCGTGAAGACGCTCGGCGGGATCGGGGCGCCGGCGGTGACCGGTTGGAGTCGGCTGAGCACCCGGCCGCCGAACATGTAGGCGTCTCCGACCACCTCGGTTCCCTGCGACGGCGAGGCGATGGTCGTCACCACCCCGAATGAGGTCACTCCGGGTGGTGCGCCGAGGGTCACCGGTTGGACCTGCACAGTGGATCCGGGGACGGCGGCCGCGGCGAGTGCACTCTGGTACTGGCCGAAGCAGGCGACGAAGTTGTTCCCGGCCAGGATCCCGCCGATCCCGCTGATCTGGGAAGCCGACGCGACCGTGGTGGTCCGTGAGGCCATCTGGAACGACGGACCGACCGCGCTCTGAAATGCCGGCGAGTCCACGGTCGCGGTCTGCCCGGGGAGCTGACCGGTGCCGAAGAGACCCGACACCGTGGCGATGCCCGTGCCGAGGCAGCTGGCGAACGTTCGCACGGCCGCGGCCTGGGCGGTCGGTGGGGCGCTCTCCATGCGGGTCACCGCCGGGACGGGGGCGCGTGTCCACCCCGCGGGCAGGTCGGTGAGCCTGAGGTTGATCGTCGCGGCGAGCGCCGCGTCGGCAGCCGCCGGAGCGGGCACCACCGGGGCGACGGTCGGGGGGGTAGTCGTCGTGGGGTTGCTCTTCCTGGTCAGGAGATAGCCGATCCCCCCGAGGACGACCACGATGAGCACGACGAGAGCCACCGTAACCAACGTCCGGTTCGGACCCGATTTCGCTGCCTCCACCGTGTCGCCGTCCCGGACCTCCGGACCGAACGGCTTGTCTCCGCCGAACCACTCCCCTCCGATCGCCTCCTCGCCCGTGAGGTCGGGGGATCGTCCCGTGGAGGAACCGGGCTCGGTGGTCGCGGGCAGGACGCCACCCGGTGGGGCGACGACAGGATCCGACGGCGCGGGCGCGTCCACACCGGCAGCGCCGATCAATGCTCCGGCGGCGGCCGCTGCGGCCACGTCCGCCTGTTCGGCGCTCCTCTTGCGACGGGTCTTGGCCTTGGCGGCTTTGGCGGGCTTGGCCGCGTCGGGCGGAGCTACCGGGACTGCTGCGCCGAACCCGGTGAGCGGATCGACCGGGGGTGGTGGCAGCTCGACGCCGAGTGGTACCGGGTCCGCCGGGGCGGTGTCCGGGGGCAGGTTGCCGGTGACGACCGGGTCCTTGGGCTTGCGGCGGGCAAACGGGCGCCGGGACTTCTTGACCGGGGCGGGAGGCGGCGCCTCGAACGGCGAGGTCTCGTCCTGGGGCAGCCCGTCCCACGGCGAGGTCTCGTCCCGGGGCAGCCCGTCCGACGGCGAGCCCGCCGCCGGGGTATCCGGGCCCGGGGTTGCGGACCGACCGCCGGCGGAGGAACCCGTGGCCTCAGCGATCGGTGGTGGTGGCGGCGGTGGTGGCGGCGGCGGTGGGTGGTGGGGGCGGCGGAGCGCTCTCGGTGTCGACCGGTCCGGGTGCGGCTCGGCCGGTCGAGGCTGCCGCCTTCGCTCCGTTCGTGCCGTGAGGTCCGCCGGTCCCGTACCCGTTGGCGGCGTGCCCGGCGGCGCTGCCCGCGTGTAGCGGTCTCCGCGGTGGGGGCAGGAGCCGGAGCGGCGGACGGCATCGGCGATCTGGCCTGGGTGACCGATTCAGGGGGCGGTGGGGGCGGTGGCGGTGGCGCGGATGTGGGGTTGTCCGCCATCCGGAGGATCTGCGCTCCGACCGGGACGGCGGCGGCTCCCCTGTAGCGGGAGAGCCACGCAGGCAGTGCCTGGTCGAGATACGCCGCCTGGCCGGGCGAAACCGTGTCGGTGGGAAGCAGGAACCGGATCGCCTGACCGCCTGAGGTGAGCTCCAAGATGGCTGCATGCCGTCCGTCTGCGAGCACCAGCTTCTCCTGGCACGTGGCGGAGTCGAGTGCGGACCAGATCAGGAGACGCTCGATCTGGGGCTGTGGACCCTGGACGGTGATCCCCGCAGTGGTGAAGAGGAGGTTCAGTCCCTCGGTCGTCCTGGTGCCCCGGTCCGTGTCGCCGGCCAGCGCCACGCCGCCGAGCTGCATTCCCTCAGGTGGCAGTTCCGTGATTCCGAGGGTCATGCTCGACTCCTTCGTGGCTGGTGGCAGGTGCCGGCGGTCGTCGATGCCTGGGTACATCCTGTCGCCAAGCATCGTGCCCGATCAAGGGGTGCCGGGAACGGCGTGTGCAACCGGTTGGGCACCTGCACGGCTCTCATACTTGCGCATCGATCGGCCGCATGGGAGGACCGTCCACCGTACCGGATCCCCACGGGACCCGCGCCAAGGCTCTGCGATGGCGGTCGCGCCGGGACAGACCGGACTCAGCGGGCGAGGACGTCGTCAACCGCCTCCGAGGCGACCGCGAGCGCGGTGTCGAGCACCTGGTCATCGTGGGCGAGGGAGGGGAAGAGCACCTCGTAGGGCCCAGGGGCGAGCGCGACGCCCCGGTCGAGCATCGCCCGGAAGAAGCGTGCATAGAGGCCGGTCGCTGCGGAGGCGGCGGCTCCGTCTTGGTCCCGGACGGCGGCAACGCCGTCGGGGACGAAGAAGATACCGAGAAGCGGACCGACCACCGGAACCCGGGCGGCGAGCCGGTTCCCCTCGGAGTCGGTCACCCCGGCCCGGGCGAGGGCTCCGTCGAGCACCCCTTCGAGGGCGCTGCCGAACCGGCTCACCCGGTCGGAGAGCTCGGCGTAGGAAAGGGGACCGAGCTCGCGAAGAACGGCCAAACCGGCTGCGGTGGCGAGCGGGTTCCCCGAGAGCGTGCCCGCCTGGTAGACGGGACCACCCGGGGCCAGTGCGGCGAGGAGGTCGGACCGTCCCCCGAATGCGCCCACCGGCAGCCCGCCGCCCATGACCTTGCCGAAGCACCACAGGTCGGGCCGGACGCCCGACCAGGCGGTGGCGCCGCCCTCTCCCAGCCGGAACCCGGTGATCACCTCGTCGAAGACGAGCAGGGCACCGGCCTCGTCGCAGGCGGCACGCAGTCCCTCGAGGAACCCGGCGACCGGCGGGACGAGTCCCATGTTCGCGGCGACCGCCTCGACGATGACACAGGCGACCCGCTCGTCGAGCTCGGGGACGACGTTGTAGGGGACCACGACCGTGTCGGCGACCGCGGCGGCCGGGACCCCCGCCGAATCGGGCAGGCCGAGCGTGGCCACCCCGCTCCCCCCGCCGGCCAACAGGCCGTCCGAGTGGCCGTGGTAGCACCCGGCGAACTTCACGATCCGGGCGCGCCCGGTGGATCCGCGGGCGACCCGTACGGCGCTCATGGCGGCTTCGGTCCCCGAGGAGACCAACCGCACCTGCTCACAGCCGGGGACCCGGGAGCAGATCGCCTCGGACAGCAGGACCTCACCCTCGGTCGGTGCTCCGAAGGTCGTTCCCGCCGCGGCGGCGTCGCTGACCGCGGAGACCACCGCCGGGTGGGCGTGCCCGAGAATGGACGCGCCGTAGGACTGGACGAAGTCGAGGAGCCTGTTGCCGTCGACGTCCCACACGTAGGCGCCCTCCCCACGGGCGACGAAGTAGGGATGGCCGCCGACCGAGCGGAACGACCGGACCGGCGAGTTGACGCCACCGGGGATGACCCGGAGCGCCCGCTCGAAGAGCGCCTCCGACGCGGCGTGCCCGTCCCCGCGCCCGCGGGGAGACTGCACACCCGCGGGCCCCGGGACGGTGGAACCCCGTTCAGCCACCGAGCATCTCGGCGAGGTCGCCGGCGAAATAGGTGAGCACGAAGTCGGCGCCGGCCCGCTTGACAGCGGTGATCTGCTCGAGGGCCACCGCGGGGCCGTCGATCCAGCCGCGCTGCGCGGCCGCCTTGACCATGGCGTACTCGCCGCTCACGTGGAACCCGGCAACGGGCACGTCGACGGCAGCCCGGACGTCGGCGAGGACGTCGAGGTAGGTGAGCGCGGGTTTGACCATGACCATGTCGGCCCCCTCCGCCACGTCGAGGAGGACCTCTGCAAGAGCCTCCCGCCGGTTGCGCGGGTCCTGCTGGTAGCCGCGGCGGTCACCCCCGTCGGCGATGGTCACGTCCGCCGCCTCACGGAAGGGGCCGTAGAGAGCGGACGCATACTTGGCCGCGTAGGCCAGCACGGCTGTCTGGGTGTGACCTGCGCCGTCCAACCCGGCCCGGATGGCGGCCACCTGTCCGTCCATCATCCCGCTCGGAGCGACCACGTCTGCCCCTGCGGCGGCCTGGACGACGGCCAGCTCGGCGTAGATGGAGACGGTGGCGTCGTTGTCGACCGCGCCGGTGGCCGGGTCGACCACCCCGCAGTGTCCGTGGTCGGTGAACTCGTCGAGGCAACAGTCGGCGATGACCACCATGCGGTCCCCGATAGCGTCACGAACCGCACCGATGGCTCTCCCGGTGATGCCGTCGGGCCGCAGGGCGGCGGAGCCGGTCGCATCCTTGTCCTCCGGCCGGGGCAGCGGGAAGAGGATCACGCCGGGCACGCCCAGCGAGACCAGCCGTTCGACCTCGGTCACCACGGAACGCGCGGTGTGCTGGCTGACCCCGGGTAGGGAGGGCACCGGGCGGGGGTCGTCGATGCCGTCGGCGACGAAGAGGGGAGCGACCAGGTCGTCGGTCGAGAGCCCGGTCTCGGCGACGAGGCGGCGCAGCGCGGCGGTCCGCCGCAGGCGACGCAGGCGGCGCACCGGGAACCCCTGCACCGGCGCGCCGGACCCGCCGGCTGGGGAACGGTCGGTGGCCACGGATCTCCAGCCTACGGGAGGACGGTGCTCACGCCGTCGGGAGCGACCCCTGGCCGGGTACCTCGGTCGGGACGGCCGCACGGGGAGCGAGCGCCGCTACCAGTGCGTCGACGAGTCCGCCGAGGGTGTGTTCCCCCGCCTCGGCCGATACCCGGAGCCCGGCCGAGCGCGCCGCCCGGGAGGTCACCGGACCGATGGTGGCGACGACCGGTGGGATCCCGGACGCGCCGAGCAGCGCGACCGCGTGCTCGACCGTGGACGGTGAGGTGAAGGCCACCGCGTCGGCGACCGTCGCCGCCTCCAGCGCGGCGGCGTCCACCGTGCCGGCGACGGTCGTGCCGGCGACGGTCCGGTAGGCGACCGCCTCGTCGACGCGCCATCCTTTGGCGGTGAGGCCGGGCGCGACGACGTCCCGCACCGTCTCCGCCCGTACGTAGAGGACCGCCCCGTCGGCTGTCTCCCGACCTCGGGACACAGCGGACGGGCCGGTTTGCGGGAACGCCTCGACCAGCGCCTCGGAGACCGCCACCTCCGGTACGAGGTCGGGGGCCACGCCCGCGTCCCTGAGGGCTCTCGCTGTCGAGGGCCCGACTGCCGCCCAACGGAGCGACCCCGGCAGGACCCGACCCCGGAGGGCGCCGAACAGGCGGGTCACTGCGTTTGCAGAGGTCACCACGACCCACTCGTAGCGGCCGGCCGACATCCCGTCGGCGGCTGTGGCCAGCGCCGCGCCCCCGTCGGCGGGGTCGTCGATGGCGATCACCGGGAGCCCGACCACCTCGGCCCCGAGATCATCGAGGGCGCGCGCCAGATCGGCGGCCTGCTCCCGGGATCGGGTGACCACCACCCGCCGGCCGGCCAGCGGACGGGAGGTCCGAGGGACGTTCCGGTCCTGACCCATCTCAGGCGCGGTCCGGTCCGGGCCGGTCGAGTTCGAGGGCGGCCACAGGACCGACCACGATGACGGACGGCGCAGGGAGGTCGACGGCAGGCAGGCCCTCGAGGGTGGTACGCACGACCTGCTGGTGCTCGGTGGTCCCCCAGTGGACGACCGCCACCGGCGTGGACGCCGGTCGCCCGGCGGCCATCAAGCGGTCGGCGATGGCGGCGCGCTCCGCCATCCCCATCAGGACCACCAGGGTGCCCTCGAATCGCCCGAGCGTCTCCCAGTCCGCGCCCGGAAGTGACGGGTCGACCACGTGCCCGGTGACAACTGTCACCGAAGTCGAGACGGTCCGGTGGGTGACCGGGATTCCGGCGGCGGCGGGTGCGGCGAATGCGGAGCTCACCCCGGGCACGATCTCCACGTCAACGCCTGCCCGCAGCAGCGCCTCGGCCTCCTCGCCGCCCCGACCGAAGACGAAGGGGTCGCCACCCTTGAGGCGCACCACCCGTCGGCCCGAACGTCCGTGCCGGATCAGCAGGTCGTTGATCCCGGCCTGGCGGTCCGACTCGCCGGGAACCTTGCCGACGTCGATGAGCTCGGCAGACTCGGGCGCCAGCTCGAGGAGCTCGTGTGCCACGAGCCGGTCGTAGATCACGACCTCCGACGCGGCCAGCAGCTCGGCTCCGCGTCGGGTGAGAAGGCCGGGGTCCCCGGGGCCAGCGCCGACCAGGGCGACCGTCACGGGACGGGGGTCCACGGCACGAAGTCTGCGCCCCCTGCGCGGTCGAGCAGGTAGCGGGCCACCGATCTGCCGAGAGCGGGACCGTCGCTGCCGACCTCCTCGTGGCGGAGGAGCACATGGCCGTCCGGGGAGGCGAGCATCCCGGTGAGCCGCAGCGACTGGGACCCAGGCACATCCGGGTCGCCAGCGGGAGCCGCGTGCGCGCCGACCGGGAGCGTGCAGCCCCCGCCGAGCTCGGCCAGGAATGCCCGCTCCGCCTCGAGAACGGTGCGCGCCCCGGGGTCGTCGATCGCGTCCAGCGCCTCGCGGGTGCGCCGGTCGTCGGCACGGCATTCGACGGCGAGCGCCCCCTGACCCGCCTGCGGGAGCATCGTGGCCGGGTCGAGCACCTCGACTGCCAGATCGGGTGGCGGGTCCCACCCCAGACGGTCGAGAGCCGCCCGTGCGGCGACCACCGCCCCGACGCCGTCGACCCCGGCCCGGGCGAGACGGGTGGCCAGGTTGCCGCGCAGGTCGGTGAAGGTGAGGTCGGGGCGGAGGTTGGCCAGCTGGACCCGGCGGCGGGCGGAGCCGGTGGCCACGGTCGCGCCGGTCGGCAAACCGTCGAGGGAGGCGCCCACCAGCACGTCCCGAGGGTCACCCCGCTCGGGAACCGCGGCCAGCACCAGCCCGGGAACGGTGAGATCCACGGCGGCCGGGAGGTCCTTCGCCGAGTGCACGGCGGCGTCCGCCTCGCCGCGGGTGACCGCAGCCTGCACCTCCTTCACGAACACACCCCTGCCACCGAGGTGCGAGAGGGACACGTCCTGTCGACGGTCGCCCTCGGTCTCGACCACCACCAGAACCGACGGCACCTCCGCGGTCCCGAGCAGCTCAGCCACCCGGTGGGCCTGCCAGAGGGCGAGCGGTGAGCCACGTGTGGCCAGCCGCAGCGGTCGGCTTTCGGTCATCGAGTCGACGACCCCCTGACCGGCTCGAATCGACGGCCGGTCAGGGGCACTAGAGGTCGAACAGCGTGCGGAGAGCCTCGACGAGGCGCTCGCCCCGGGGCGTCCCGGCGGCCTCTTTGAGGGTGACCGTCGGTTGGTGCATGAGCTTGGCCACGATTGCCCTGGTCACCTCGTCGACCTGCTCCCACTGCTCGTCGGTGAGCCCGGAGCGCTTGGCGCGGCGTCGGTCGAGCTCGGAGCGCCGGGCCTCCTCGACCCGGGATCGGAGTGCCGACACGAGGGGCGCAGCACCCCGCGCCCGGGAGGCCACCCGGTACCGCTCGACCTCGTCGGAGACGATGGCACTGGCCGCGGCAACCTCGTCCTCGCGGCCGGAGACGGCATCGGCAACTGCCGCCCGCAGCATTCCCATGTCGAGGAGGTCGAGTCCGTCGATATCAGAGGCGGACGGCTCCACGTTGCGGGGCACCCCGAGGTCGACCACCAGCATGGCGGGCGAGCCGTCGCGTCCGCTCAGGGTCTCCTCGAGCAGCGTCCGGTCGATGATCGGGTGGGACGTGCCCACCGTCGTGAAGACCACGTCCGCCCCGGACAGCACCGTGCCGAGGTCGTCGAGGGACCGGGCCTCGATCATCGGCGCCACCGTGTCGGGCAGTGACGCCACGAGTGCCTCGACCCGCTCCGTGGTGCGGTTGGCCACGACCAGCCGGTCGACGCCGTGCCCTGCGAGGGCCTGGGCGACCCCCTCCCCCATCTCCCCCGCCCCGACCACCGCCACCCGGGAACCGGTCAGGCCGCCGGCTCGGCGGTCGGCGGCGAGCGCGACCGCGCCGTGGGAGAGGGAGGTGATCCCGCGGGCGATGGCCGTCTCCGAACGGACCCGCTTGCCGGTCTCGACCGCGTGCCGGAAGAGGGCGCCGAGCACCGGTCCCGATACCGCCTCCCCCTGGGCCCGCTCCCAGGCACGGCGGACCTGGCCGAGGACCTCCGATTCGCCGAGCACCGCCGAGTCGAGGCCTGCGGCCACGGTGAACAGATGGGTGGTGACGTCGTCGTCGAAGCGGATGGTGCAGTACTCGGTCAGCGACTCTGGAGGAAGGCCGCTCACCTCGGAGAGGAACTCCTGGAGCTCGGCGACCCCGTCGTGGAACCGCTCGACCACCGCGTAGACCTCGGTGCGAAGGCAGGTCGACAGGAGGACCGCCTCGGAGAGGTTGGGCTGGTCGCGGAGTCGACCCAGCGCCTTGGGCAGCCCCGCGTCGGTCACCGAGACGCGATCGACCAGCTCGAGAGGTGCGTGCTTCTGCTCGAGGCCGACAACGATCACCGACACGGGACCACCGCCTCGCCGTCTGCGTTCACTCGGTCGGTCAATGGATCACGCTCTGTCGGCTCGTACGCCGGCACGTCGAAGGGACGCACGCCCCAACCCTACCGAGTAGGGCGGCTCGGGCGGTCCGGATCGGTATCCGGCGGCCACACAGCTTGGCGGTCCGGGGGCGTTGTGCGCCAGTCGCGCACCGGTCGGGTGCGGCTGCCCGGAGACGGTCGGCTTCAGTCGATCGGGCCCGGGGTAGGGCTCGGGGTCAGGCCGATCGAGCGGATGACCGGCATGCGGTCCTCCGACTCGTCCGCCACCCGGCGGGCCTGGTAGAAGCTCATGACCTGGAGCTCGATGCTCAGGTCGACGTAGCGGAGCAGGACATCGGAGGGCACCTCGAGCACCCGCGGCGCGAAATTGAGGAGTGAGCGCACCCCTGCGCCGACCATCTGGTCGGCGACCCGCTGTGCCACCGTCGCGGGGGTGGTGATCACCCCGATTGCCAGGGGCTCGTCGGCGGCGATGGTAGGCAGATCGTCGGGGTGACGGACCAGCACGCCGTCCAGCCGTTCGCCGATGATGGAGGGGTCGGTGTCCAGCAGGGCGGTCACCCGGAAGTTGCGTGCCGCGAACCCCTGGGAGCGCGCGAGCGCCCGGCCCAGGTTCCCGATCCCGGCGATGACCACCGGCCAGATGCGGTCGAGCCCGAGCTGGCGGTCGATCTGCTCGATGAGGAATGCAGTGTCGTAGCCCGCTCCGCGGGTGCCGAACGAGCCGAGGAGGGAGAGGTCCTTGCGGACCTTGGCCGCGTTGACCTGAGCGGCGGATGCGAGCAGCTCCGAGGAGACCGTGGTGGTACCGGAGCGGAGCAGTTCTTCGAGGATGCGCTGGTAGACCGGCAGCCGGGCGACTGTGGCCTCAGGGATGCGGCGGCCGTGCGCGTTCGACGCCGCGGGCCGCGGCGGACCGGTCGGATCGGGGGATCGATTGACCACAGGCTGGATCGTAGGACGGCGCGGCGGCGGGGCGGAAGCCCGACCCCGCCCGCCGGTCGGATCAGCCGGCCATCCGGAGCGCCACCGCCCGCCCCTGGCGGTCGATGCCCAGGTGGACGGCTGCCGAAGACCGGTCGAGCACCAGCGCCGGCCGGCCGTTGGCGTCGAGGAGGAGGCCGAGCTGACCGGGATCGAGCTCACCGAACGCAGCGACCCGGCGCACATCGATCCATACGCCGAACCCCGTCGGGGCGTCATCGGTCCGACACGCCGGCGTGCCGCTCGGGACCGGGCCCGGACCGAGCGCGATCTGCAGCCGCACCCCGGGGGTTCCGAGGATGTCAGCGGACGCGTGGGCGTCGACCTGCAGCTGGACGTTGCCGAACCTGTCGATCCACCCGACCGACGCGACCAGTACCGGGCCGACACCGGGCACGGGGCCCGGTTCCGGTGCCGGCGCTCCCAGCGTGACCAGTGTCGCCGGGTCGACGGACGGACCGAGGTCGTCGGGATCACGCCCGAGTGCCAAATGGGCGGCGGCCGGGGCGAAGACGTCCCGCCCGTCGAAGGTGGCTCCGGCCGAGATCCGATCTATCCGGGCCCCGCTCGCCAGCACCACCCGCTCGGCGCCCCCGAGCACGTCCGCCGCGGGGACGAGCAGCCCGTTGTCGGGTCCGACCAACCAGGCCGGTCCGTCGGTCGCCCGGACCCCGATGGCCAACGGGCGCCGATCGCTCCCGACCCCGGGGTCGACCACTGCCAGCACGACCCCTACACCGAGGTGGGGGACCGTACGGGCCAGGAGGGCGGCGCCGGCGGCCACGTCGAACGGCCGGATCCGGTGGGAGAGGTCGATGACCGGCACCGAGGGTGCGTGCCGGTGGAGGACCGCGTGTACGACGCCTACGAACTCGTCGTCGAGTCCGTAGTCGGAGAGGAAGAAGACTGCCGGCGTCTCGGCCCTGGCCGGGCCGGGCGGGATCACCGACCGAGCTGCCTCGACCGCTCGGTCGCCGCGACCACCGCCTCGATGAACGCTGAACGGACCGCCTTGAACTCGAGGGTGCGCAGCGCTGCGGCCGTTGTGCCTCCCGGCGAGGTCACCGCGGCACGTAGCTCGGCGGGGTCCTCACCCGTCTCGTCCAGCATGCGCGAGGACCCGACCAGCGTGCCCACCACCAGCCTGCGGCTCGACTCCCGGGACAGCCCGGCGGTGACCCCGGCCTCGATCAGGGCCTCGGCGACCAGGAAGACGTACGCGGGTCCCGACCCCGAGATGGCGGTGACCGCGTCGAGGTGCCGCTCCGGCAGCCGGACCACGGTACCGACCGCGCCGAGGATCCCCTCGGCCCAATCCAGGTCGGCAGCGGTCGCCGCGACGCCCCCGGACAGGCCGGCGACGCCGGCCCCGATGAGCGAGGGGGTGTTGGGCATGGCGCGCAGCACGACACTGCCGGCGGGCAGGGCGGCCTCGAGGCGGGCCGAGTTCAGACCGGCCACGATGGAGAGCACCCGCCGCACGCCAGTGGTCGCGAGCGTGCGGAGCACGGACTCGGCGACATCGGGCTTCACCGCGAGGAGGACGTCCCCGGCCTCGGCAGGTCCGGCGGTCACTGTCAGCCCGGGGTGCGCCTCT
Organism: uncultured Acidimicrobiaceae bacterium; assembly: GCA_963769775.1. Taxonomy (GTDB): domain Bacteria; phylum Actinomycetota; class Acidimicrobiia; order Acidimicrobiales; family RAAP-2; genus Bog-756. Next base: position 130,669 of record CAVYNC010000004.1, read on the forward strand.
TCCAGATGCCGTCGTCGGGACTGGTCGGTTTCGGTCACCCAGAGGTCGCCCGCCTCGGCCCAACCCGCGCCGAGGAGCCCGGTCACCAGGGCCCCACCCATCGTTCCGCCGCCCACCACCAGGAGTTTGGGAGCCATGGGCGAACGCTACCAGTGGGCCCTCTGCGGTCCGGGAGCCCGTCTCCCCCTCGAGCGCCCGCGGGTACGGGTCAGGACGTGACCGGGCCCCTGGACCGCGGGCGGCGGTACCGGCCCTCGTAGCCGATGGACATGGCCGTCGGGAAGCATTCGTCGGTGTAGGCGAGCGAGGCGCCCACGATCCGGTCGAGCTCGTCGTCGTCCACCCGGGCGACCGGCACCCGGCCCACGAGGTAGATGGCATCCTCGGCACCGAGCGCGAAGGAGACTCCCGCCATGTCGGCGTTGCGACGGAGCAGGTACTCCCAGGTCGCCTGCGTGTTGGTCTCCGGAGCGGGCATGAACTGGGCCTCATGGCGGAGGGTCCGCTGGCGCAACGTGAGCCACACCGTCACGAATTCCTTCTCCTCGCCGCGCAGCCGGAGGTACCACCGCGGCGCCCCCGTGATCGGGTCGCCGCCCACCTGGCGGTCGACCGCGACCAGTGCACCGCCCGCGGCCAGCTCCCGCTCGGCCCATGTGTCGATCCTGGCGCAGACCTGCTCGCGCTCGTCGGGGCCGAGAATGCCGGCCCACTCGTCGGTCACGAGCACTCGACGAGGCGACCGGTGGTGAGCTCCGCGTAGATCTCGACGAGCAGGTGAGCGGCGCGCGCCCAGGTGTAGCGACGGGCCCGGAGGACCGCCCCGGTGCACAACCGCTCGGCGAGGAGTGGCTCTGCCAGGATCTGGCGTACCCACGCCGCATAGGCCTCGGGATCGGACTCCTCCACCAGGAAGCCCGTCCTCCCGTGGTCGACCAGGCTGCGCAGGCCGCCGACGTCGGAGGCGACCACAGGCGTGCCACAGGCCGCCGCTTCGAGGGCGACCAGCCCGAAGGACTCCGACCGGCTCGGGACCAGGCAGACGTCGGCCGCCCGGTAGAAGGTCGAGAGCAGCTCGTGTGGACGGGGGGGCACGAACACCACGTGCCGCTCGAGCCCGAGATCGGCGACCAGGGAGACGATGCGTTCCGTCTCCTCTTGCCCGTGGGGTCCGCTCGGTCCGCCGACCACGACCAGGTGGGCGTCAGGATGGTCCCGCACCAGTGACGCGAGGGCCGCGACTGCGACACCGACGCCCTTGAGGGGTTGGATGCGACCGACGAAGAGCATCAGGGGACCCTCGGCAGGCAGCCCCAGGGCCCGGCGGGCCTGGGCCCGGTCGCCGGGTCCGAAGAAGGCGTGCTCGACTCCGGGGGCGACGATGCGAATGCGGGAGGGATCGGCCCCGTACAGCTCGGAGATCTGGGCCGCCTCGACCGAACAGGATGCGAGCACCGTGTCCGAGCATCGGATGACGGTGGCCTCGGCTTCTGCACGGAGGTGGGAGGAGTCGGCCTCGACCTCCTCGGGACTGGCCTCCGCCTTGACCCGGTCGAGGGTGTGGAAGGTCGACACCAGCGGCAGGTTGAGCTGGTGCTTTATGCTGTGGCCGGCCACCCCGCTCAGCCAGTAATTGGCGTGGACGGCGTCGAAGGGAGGGACGTCCTCACCACCGTAGGCACCGGAGGTGAGGATCGACTTGAGCACGCCCTCGGCGAACTCGTCGACGACGCCCGGGAGCAACTCCTTGGCCATGGGTCTCGGCGGCCCGGCCGGGATGTGGTGGACGCGGAGGCCGGGCTCGATGTCGAGGACCGAAGGGAGGTCGTCAGACCAGGCTCTCGTGTACACCTCGCAGAGCACGCCGGCCCGGGCCAGTGCGGACGAGAGTTCGCGCACGTAGACGTTCATGCCACCGCCGTCCCCGGTACCGGGCTGGGCCAGGGGCGAGGTGTGGAGGGAGAGGACGGCCAGACGCTTCATGCGCGGACGATCCTACCGGGAGGCCCCCGTCACCCGGCAGCTGCCGATCCGGCCGCACCCGTAACCGGCTCCCCCTCATCGGTGGCCGCCCCGGGTCCGTTCCCGGGCACGATCCCGTCCAGGTTCTCGTTGTCGTGGCGGAAGGAGAGGTAGATCTGCAGCATGGCCTGGCGCTGTTCCTCGGTGAGGTGGTGGTCGGCGAAGATGTGGCGCGACAGATCGGTGTCCCCGTCGGGGCGCTCGAGGATCCCGGCCTGGACGTAGAGGGTCTCCGCCGAGATGCGGAGCGCCTTGGCGATCTGCTGGAGGATCTCGGCCGACGGTCGCCGCAGACCACGCTCGATCTGGCTCAGATACGGGTTGGAGATCCCGGCGAGCTCCGAGAGGCGACGCAGCGAGAGCCGTGCAGAGTTGCGCTGCTCCCGGATGAACGACCCGAGCTCGTTGAGCCGTTCGGGGAGCTCCTTGACGAACTGGTTCCCGTCCTGGTGCGACGGGTCGTTCACGAGAGCAGACCGTCGACCGATGCGCGCCCCGACTTGTGGCGCTCGACGAGCTCCGCCTGGAGGACGTCGATCCGCTCGTGGAGGGCGCGCCGGTCGAACGAGACCGACCGCTCGAGGTCGCCGAGGCGATCGGCCAGATCGCGGAGCTGGACCGGGTCGAGGTCGGCGAGCGTGCCGATCTCGTCGATCCCGAGGATCGCGTCGAGCTCCGCGGTGAGATCGGACTCCTCGGTGTCCGGGGCGAGCAGCATGGGCAGGCGTCCGGGGCCGGACGGACGTCCGGGACCGGACGAGAGGATGCCGGCCAGCTCGTCGACGAGGCTGGCCAGGTCGGGAGCGGCCCCGCCCTCGGGGCGGTCGATGAAGGCGTGCACGATGTCGAGCCGGCCCTGGATGAGGCGCCGGAGGTAGGAGAGGGCGACCTCGGCCTCCTGGCATTCGGTGCGCATGGCGCGGATCTCGTCGAGCGACCGGCTCCCCACGTCGTCGAGGTAGGTGCTGGTCAGCAGGCGGCCGAGATCATCCTTGTGGCTGGGCATCGGATCGATCGTACTCCCCCGGCCACGGGCCACGGCTGCTCCGTCCGGGAGGGGCGTACCGGTAGACGGCTCGCCCGACCAGGGCAGACCGGGCAACAGGACCGAAGATCCGGCTGTCGCTGCTGCGTTCGGCAGCGTCGCCGAGCACCTCCAGCGTGCCCGACGCGCGGTCCACGCGTGCGACCCGCTTGACCAGCACCCGGGAGCGGTCCCGTGGATCACGGACAGCGACCACCGCTCCCGGCTCCGGCCAGGCCGGCGGCCCGAAGGGCCGGCCGACCACCACGAGGCGGTCCCCGGCGAGCAGGGCCGGGGCCATCGACCCGCCCACCACCACGACCCGGCGCACGGACCGGGCCGCGGTCACTCCGGCAAGGACTGCCAGGGCGGATGCCGTGAAACGCACGGTCCGCGGGCGGTGGAACCTGGGTAAGGTGGCGCCGGTGTGGCCCATGCCTCACTCTGTAGCAGACGGTCTCTGAAGCGGACGGTCCCCTATAGGACGGTCATGGGCAGACGGTGCCGAGCAAGACGTCCGTTCGGCTCCGGGTCGCCTGCGGCAGCCGTCCCGCCGTCTGTGCGACTGTTTGTTGCATCCGTAGTTGCATCCGTCCCCGATCCCAGGAAAGCCGAGGAGTCACCATGCGCATCGCCGACCACCTGCTCGCCCTCGCCGACCGCCTGTCGCCGCCGAGCACTGTCCACGCCCACTGCGACCTCCCCTGCGGTGTCTACGATCCGGCCCAGGCCCGCATCGAGGCGGAGTCGGTCAAAGCCACCATGGAGAAGTACAACGCCTCCAACGACGAGGCCTTCAAGGTCCGGGCCATCCTGATCAAGGAGGAGCGCTCCGACCTGGTCAAGCACCACCTCTGGGTGCTCTGGACGGACTACTTCAAGCCGGAGCACCTCAAGCGCTTCCCCGATCTCCACGACATGTTCTGGAAGGCCACCAAGACAGCCGGAGAGGCCAAGAAGACCAACGACGTGGCGGTGGCCGACCGGCTCCTGCTCGGAGATCGCCGCCATCGACAAGATGTTCTGGGAGTCGAAGAAGTAGGAGCGGAGCGGGCCGCTCAGACGGGCTCGCCCGGCTCGCGTCTCGCCCGGCTGGGTCTCGCCCGGCTCCGACGCGCAGGCCGCCGCGCACGCCGCACAGGTGCGCACGATCGCCAGCTCGGTCAGGCGTTCGTCACCGATCAGCTCGCCGCACCGCTCGCACCGGCCATAGGTGCCGTCCTCCAGGCGGGCGAGCGCCTGCTCGACCTCGTCGAGGAGCGCGTCCACCGCGTCGATCGAGACCCGTTGGGCCTCTTCCTCACCGGTCGCGTCGTCCGTGGCGCCGGTCGTGGTCGGGTCGGGGGCATCCGTCGCGACGGATCGCGGTCGGGTCAGGGCCGTCCCTGGCGTCGTTCTCGGTCGCGTCGGTTGCCGCGCCCGCAGCACCTGTGGCCCACCCGGTCTCCATGCCGAGCAGCGTACCCGCACAGAACGGGAGGTCCCCCTAGGGTGAACCCGTGAAGCCCGCGATCGGACACGCCGGCACCGACCCGGCGGACGCTCTCGCCACCCTGGTCGGTGCCGGGCAGCTCGTGCCCTGCCTCGACGGGACCGAGCGCCAGGCGGTCGAGCTCGACCAGGCCGCCTCCACCCAGGCCCATCCGGCGGTCGCGGCCCGTGTCGAGGCGTTCCTCCCTTCGTACTCGAGCGTGCACCGCGGGGCCGGCTACCGCTCCCGGAAGGCGACCGCCGCCTACGAGGCGGCCCGGCGGGCCGTCCTGTCGTTCGCCGGCCGGGACGAGGACGGGCCCGACGTGGCGATCCTCTGCCGCAACGCCACCGAGGCCATCAACCACCTGGCGTACCGGCTCCGGCTGGCGCCCACCGACGTCGTGGTGACCACCGCTGTCGAACACCACGCCAACCTCCTCCCCTGGGGACGGGTTGCCGAACGGCGCTACGTGGAGTGCGGCACCGCAGGAACCTTCTCCGTCGACGACGTGACCGCGGCCCTCGATGCCGCTCCCAGGCGACCGGCACTGCTTGCGGTCACCGGCGCCTCGAACGTGACCGGATGGCTCCCGCCGCTGGACGAGATCATCGACTCGGCCCACCGGCGCGGTGTGCCGGTGCTCGTCGACGCGGCCCAGCTCGCCCCCACCGGCCGCTCCCGGCGGCCGCCGACTACCTCGCCTTCAGCGGTCACAAGCTCTACGCGCCCTTCGGATCCGGCGCCCTCATCGGGCCCCGTGCCCTGTTCGAGACCGGGGACCCGTTCCTCGCCGGCGGCGGCGCCGTCGACCTGGTGGACCTCGAGGAGGTGATCTGGACGTCACCCCCCGACCGCGAGGAGGCCGGGTCGCCGAACGTGGTCGGGGCGGTGGCCCTGCACGCCGCTATCGACGTCCTCGCGGACATCGGCTGGGACGCGGTGGCCGCCCACGAGCGCGCCCTCGCCCGACCGGCTGCACGCGGGCCTCTCTGCCATCGACGGGGTGCGGCTGCTCGGGCCGCGTGGCTGTCCGGCCGGGAGCGGTCCGACGGGCGAGGAGGCCCCGACCCTGCCGGTCGCTGCGTTCACCGTTGAAGGGAGTGCACCACGCGCTCGGTGGCCGCCCGGTTGAGCGCCGAGTACGGGATCGCGGTCCGCCACGGCTGCTTCTGCGCCCACCCCTACGTGGTGCGCCTCCTCGGCCTCGGCGCGGCCGACGTCGACGCCTACCGCAGCGAGGTGCTCACCGGCGACCACCGCAACGTCCCCGGGGCGGTGCAGGGCAAGCGCCGGACTTGGCACCTCCGGCGCCGACATCGAGGCGCTGCTCGCGGCCGTCGCCGACATCGCCGCGGGTTCGCCACTCCCGGTCCCCTACGAGCAGGACCCGGCCACCGGCGACTTCTTCCCGGTCACCGATGAGCCCGGCTGGCGCGGCGCCGCCCAGGAAATCGGGACCGCCTGCTCCCGCGGGTGAGGGTGCGTCCGGAGGGTCCGGGCTCCACCTACGCTCACCCGGTGACCCGGGGAGCACTGAGCAGCGAATTGCCAAGCCGTTGACTGGTCCGCGGTCCCTCCGGCGGGTGCTCGCCGCCGTCGCTCACTGCGGCGGCCGGCATCGCACTGGTCGGGTGTGGCCCGACTTCGGCGGCGCCACCCGGCGACCCGACGGCCTACGTGGCCACCGGTTCGAACTCGGCGACGCCCGCGCAACACCGTGGCGGTCGTGGACACCCGGTCCGGGACCGCGCTCACTCCGATCACCACCGGAACGCTCCCCACCGGGCTGGCGGTGACCCCGGACGGTACTGCACCTCCTGGTCACGGACAAGGCCGAGGATCAGCTCGTCGAGGTCTCGGTGGCCTCCGGAAGGGTCGTCGGCCGGGTGACCGGTCGGCCTCGAGCCGGACGCTGTGGCCGTCACGCCCGATGGGAGTCTGGCCCTCGTGGCCAACTTCGGTGATAACACCGTGACCCCGGTGTCCCTACGGTCCCTCCGCCCGGCGCGGCCGTCCACGTCGGTCGCCAGCCCGTCGCGGTGGCGGTCACCCCTACGGGCAGCGAGGCGCTCGTCGCCGACTTCGAGGACGGTTCGCTGACCCCGATCGCCCTCCCCTCCCTGGCCCCGGGAGCTCCCGGTCGCGGTCGGACAGGAGCCGGTCTCGGTCTTCGTGTCCTCGAACGGCACGACAGCACTCGTCGCCGACTTCGAGACCAGTACGGTCACGCCGGTCAACCTCCCCGGGCTCGAACCAGGCCCGCCCGTCGCGGTCGGGGGAAACCCGACCGGCATCGCGGGGGCGCCCGGCGCGACCACCGCATGGGTCAGCGGGGGCGACAGCGTCACTCCCTTCACGCTGTCCGACCGTCGTGCCGGCACGGCCGTGTCCGTCGGCGCGACCGCCGAAGGCATCGCCGTCGAGGAAGGGGGCGGCACCGCCTGGGTCTGCACCGGGGACGGCAACCTGGTCGAGCTCGACCTCCAGACCGGCACGGTGGCCCGCCGGGTTGCCGTCGGGGGTCGACCGTCTGCCGTGGTGATCGTGCCTGGGCGCTCCTAGCCCGATCGGTTGGCGGGCTGCGGGAGCCCGGTGCCCTCGGCTTCTCCCGGTGCCCGGGCGATGACGAACCGGGTCTCTCGGCGTACGGAGAACCCGAGCTCCCGGTAGAGCCGGATTGCCTCGATGTTGTCGGCCGCCGCGTGGAGGAACGGGCGCTCGCCACGGCTGTGGACGCCCGCCACCACCCGACGAACAAGCACACCTGCGAGGCCCTGGCCGCGGTGCTCCGGATGGGTGGCGACGGCACTGATCTCGACCCATCCGCTCGGACGCAGTCGCTCTCCGGTCATGGCCACCAAGGCTCCGTCCCTCCGGATCCCGAGATACCCGCCGAACTCGATCGTCCGCGGCAGGAACGGCCCCGGACGGGCGAGCCGCACCAGGTCGAGCATGTCCTCGACATCGGCGTCCCCGAGCACGAGGATCTCGTCCGTCGGCTATCGGAGCCGACACAGGTCCAGCCGCCGCGAGACGGTCCCCGACCATCTGGACCCCGGCGAGCTCGACGACGTCCGACCACCCGGTGGGCGGTGTCCCGACCTGGCCGGTCACGGCCACCGTGCCACCCGGGCCGACGAGTTCGGCAAGCTCGGCCCAGTGGGCCTCCCCCGGCGGTTCGGGGAAGGCGCCGAATGGCGCGACGTCCGGCCGGAACCGCGCGGCCCGCTCGCGAGCCACGCCGAGGTGGCCCTGCCGCCCGGTGAGGGCGGACCAGACCGGGTTGTCGAGCTCGTGCATCAACGCCGCCTTTCGGGCCTGGCGGCCGACGGGGACGGCGGCGCCGGGAATGCGACTGCTTCTTCGACGATAGGGCAGGCCCGGGCGGACGGGTCCGCCCAATGGCGAGCCGATACGCTGCGCGGCGGGCCGTTAGCTCATCCGGTAGAGCAGGGGACTTTTAATCCCAAGGTGGCGGGATCGAGACTCGCACGGCCCACCTGGTCAGAGGTTGCATTTCGCTCCGTCACACCCTCCAGATGGCCCAAACTAAACCCAACAGCTTGCCCAACAATTTTGGTAACCAGTCAGGTGTTCGTCACGGTTGCGAGCTGAGCTGCAGACAGGCGTAGATCGGCATCCTTGAAGCGGCCGATGGGATCTTCGAGGCGGACGATCCATTTGTCCCCATCCTGGGCGATGACCCGTGCAGCCTTTCCATGCAAGTACAGAGGCCGTAGGTTGTGGCCGAGCTCCACCCGGTCGCCCACCTTCAATGTGGCAATGGCGATGATCTGCGCGGCGGCTTCGAGCGCGCCGACGCGCGACTGCACGGTGGTCACGATGTGGTCGAGGTGCTCGTCGAGGAGTCCGACGCGTATGGCGAGGAGGAGAGGCTCGACATCAAGTCCGCTCGAACTCGCCAGGATGCCGGCGACCTCCTCGGGACTCGTCTGGGACAGATCGGCCCGGGGGGCAGCAGGTCGAGTGGACCGGGTTCGCTTCTTCTGGGTGGCCACGGTGCCACAGTCTTGTCGCGTTGGACCCGCGGCGCCTGACGTCTACCCAACGCCGGCCTGGGGCAGCCAGGGCCCGTCGACGAACAGCTGCCGGAGCACGGCCAATCGGTTGTGCCCCTGCAAGGCAGCGGTCTGGAGGTAGGAGCGGATGGTGGCGAAGGCCTGGGCCCCGTCATCGCTTCGGAACGAGCCACTGATCTTGTCGTGCAGTTTCACCATGCGAAGCGCTCGCTCTCCGGTGTTGTTGTCGAACGGCACGGCGCTGTCTCGCAGCAGGTGCAGCACATCGGGTGCCCCCGAGCGCAGGCGTGTGGCCAGGTTCCAGGCGTCTCGCTGCGGCGTGGTCCACCCGCCGGTGTGCCGGCGCCTCGGGGGCGGTCCCTCGGGCAGAGAGGCGAAGGCGCCGTCCAACGTGTCGTGGTAGCGCTGGGTGATGGCGTTCGCCCGCCGGTGGCGGACCCGGGGGAGATCGGCGTCGGCAGCCTGTTCGTTGGCGGCCTTCGCCGCCAGGAGGACCTCGATCATCTGGGCGGTCCATGTCGAGAACTCCCGCGTCTCGCCCACGGCTCGCAGGTGGCGGACCAGGTGCGCCCCGCACTGGGCGTGTCCGGCACCGGTGAAGACGTCGTAGGGCGCCCACCCGTCGTGGACGATGGTGCCGGCGTACTCGGCCAGCACCCCGATGTCGTCCATGGCCTCGACGCCTCGTTTGGGGTGCACGACGAGGAGGGTCAGCAGGTTCGTGGCCAGCGTATGCACCCAGCGCTTGGTGGTCCCGACCCTGGTGCCTGTCTCGTCGGCGTGGACGACCGGGGCCTCATGGAGGCCCTTCTTCACCGCCGTGATGAAGGGCCCCAAGCGACCAGCCGCCTCGGCCTGGACCGAGCTCAACCACCCCGTCGAGACGTTGGCCCCGAGCAGCTCGGCCAACAGCTCGGCGGTGCGCTCGAGGGGCAGGTGCTGGCGGTCCATCAGATAGATGGCGAAGGCCCGCACCTCGGGCCCCCAGCACACCGAGGCCCGGGCCTCGGGTGGGAAGACGCCGACCGTCTCGTGTCCGCAGGAGCAGCGGCGGCGCTCGGCGACGTGGTCGGTGACGCCTACCTCGATCCGGGGGATCTCGAGCACCTGCCGGCGCACCTCGCCGACCACGTCGGCCCCGGCCAGGTCGGCCCCGCATCGACCGCAGCACACCGGTGGGTGCACGACAACCTCGTCGGGGACGCGTCGAGCCAGATGCGCTCCCGGCGCTCCGGGCTGCTTGCCTTGGCGCCGACCGGCCGCCCGCCCCGCCGCGCGTCGTTCGGAGCGCGACTGACGAGGAGCCATGGGATCTTGCGACGGCGGCTTCGACGAGTTCTCCGAATGTCGCCCGAGTTCTGCCTCGAGCCGCGCCACGAGATCACGCAGCGACTCGTTCTCCGTCCGCAGCCGTTCGGTCTCCGCGCTCAACTGCTCGGCGAACAACTCCAAGGCGGCGACCTGCTCAGCCAGCTCCTGATAGGGGGGCTCGTCATCGAAGGGGGAACGGTCGTCGGGTGGAATTCCCAACGTTACGCGCGACGTTCTCCCAGGTGGCGGATGGGATCCTCAGAGGACCTGACTGGTTACCAATTTTGGGTCATCCGGGATTCCCGTGGGTAGCAGGGTAAAGCTGTAGGCCACCGCAGTGGAAGAAGATGGCCGTCTTGAAGTGCTCCTTGTTCCGGTATCCGTAGGCCATCTTCTTGATCGTCTGGATCTTCGAGTTGAGCCCTTCTGCAGCGGCATTGGTGATGCGGGCGGCGGAGAAGTAGTTGAGCACCCCGTAGAGATGCCGCTTGATCATGTAGGCGACGTCGATGATGGGCTGGAGGCGCGAGTGAGTGGCCCAGAAGAACCACTGCTTGTAGAACTTGGCGGCCCAGCCGAGTCGCTGGTAGCGCCAGAGCACCGCCAATGACTCCTTGATGGCCCAGGCGCGTGCGGTCTTCAAGTTGAGCGCCTTGAGGGAAGCGAAGGTGGCCTTGTGCTTCTCGGGCAGGTTCTTCTCGGCGTAGAGCCAGAGATATTCGATCCGGTGAGCGTGTCGATCCCCTCGGCGCGCAGGTCTCGGTGCTCGTGCTTGCGCACGGTGTCGACGGCCTCGCCCATGTGCTTCATGATGTGGAAGCGGTCGAACACGATCTTGTCGTGAGCGCTGTCAAGGTGCGCTTCGACCGAGTTGATATAGGCCGGCCACATGTCCATGACCACGGCGCTGATCCCTTCACGCTCGGTGGCGCTGAAGGACTCGAAGTAGGGGTCGAGGCTGGCTTGTTTGCGGTCGTCTGCGATGTACTCGACGGTGCCGCCGGCGATGTCATAGACCAAGGTGAGGTAGGAGTGGCCCTTGCGGGCCGCCTTCTCGTCGACCCCGATCAGGGCCGGCACCTTGTGCTGCTTGGCGGCTCGACCCCGGGCGACGGCCCGCTCCATGATCCCCCAGCACGCGTCCCAGCTCGTCTTCAAGATGTTGGCCGCGCCGGAGATGTCGGTTTCTTTCATGACGTCGATGGCGAAGCGCTCGAAGGCCGTGGTGAAGCGACTGCGGGGGTCAGCCCAGGGCAAGCGGACCTGGCGGACCCCGTCGGTCGGGCACTTGACCCGTGGGGGACGGGCGTGGAGCCAGGTGGGGAACCCTCCGGTGTCGAGGTGGCGCCACGCCCGCATCTCGGCGTGGTCGTAGAGAGGGAGCTCGACCTCGCAGTCCGGGCAGGCCCACAGACGGCCCTCGTGGTGCGAGACGGTGATGTCGACTCGCTTGTTCTCGACCGAGAGGTCGACGTCCTCGACGTACCAGGGGTCAGTAAGCCCGAGGACCTGGGCGTAGAACTCGATGTCACGCATCGCCGCCTCCTTGGCTTGCCAGCGTCCCCGGGCAGCAACTCCCGGGAGCGACACCTAGTGTCGCTCCCTGTCCAGCACTTCCGCCACAGACGAGCCCGGTGTCAGGGGACGGGCACAGCCCGAGCGAGAACCGCAGCGTCAGCGGAGGCTCGCAGCGACCCTTGACGCCGGCGCGAGGCCCGGTGGCCAACCGGTGTGGCGTGCCAACACCACATTCGATGCGCGTCGGCGTCGCGCATCGGGCATGGAGTCCTCAGCCAGTCGACGTCACTCCGAACATGAGTTCGACGAAGTCACCCACGGAGAACCCGGAAGGACCCCAACTTTCGAAGGGTCTGGAGGGCTCGATGCCGGGGAGCATGACGTTGGATCGGGGGCGGGTCGGCCCACCGCTGAGCTGCGATCCTCGCGACCGCCCCAATAACGCGTTCATACGGGTGAAAGCATCTCTCAACCAGGCAGTTCCGGGCGTGTGGATAACTCGTTTTCGGGAGACAGGTCCTACCCTGGTCTGGGGAGCGAGGCCCCTGGATCGCGAAGGTTGGACAGCGAGGAGCCCTCGGCTGCCCGTCGGTTCAGGTCCTCCCGTGCGGCATGCCGGTCGAGGGCTCGCTCCGGGAAGCCGGGTTCCCTTGCGAGCATCTTGTGGCACGTCAGCCGACTGGCACCTCGGTCACGGATTGGCCGGCGCTATTCGCCACGAAGAGGTCGGAAGGGCTCGCCGCGAGGGCATCGGGCCCGCCGAACTCATACGGCGAACCAGAGAGCACCTGCACCAGGGCCCCGGTCGAGGCGTTGATCTCGGTGACCGAGTTACCGGGGCGTTCGGGACGGAGAGGTCGGTGCCGGGGTTCGCGACGAAGAGGTCGGAGCCACTCACGGCGAGGGCATGGGGCTGGTCGAACCCATATGACGAGCCCGAGATCACCTGCACCAGGGCCCCTGTCGAGGCGTTGATCTCGGTGACTGAGCCAGTGTCGGCGTCGTAGGGGGAGTTTACGACGAAGAGGTCGGAGCCACTCACGGCGAGAGCATTGGGCGATTCGAACCCATACGACGAGCCCGAGATCACCTGCACCAGGCCCGCGGTCGTGGTGATGATCTCGGTGACCGAGGTCCCGTTGCCGTAGCTGGGATTCCCGGTGTTCGCCGCGAAGAGATGTGAGCCGCTCACGGCGAGAGCACTGGGCCCGAAGAACCCATAGGTGGAGCCCGAGATCACCCGCACCAGGGCCCCCGTCGAGGCGTTCATCTCGGTGACCGAGTCGCCGATGGAATTCGCCACAAAGAGGTCCGAACTGCTCAGTGCGACGGCATCGGGGGCAGCGAACCGATACGGCGAGCCGGTGTTCACTCGCACCAGGCCTGCGGTCGAGGCGTTGATCTCGGTGATCGATAAACCATCGCCGTTCGCGACGAAGAGGTCTTGCCCGCTCACGGCGAGGGCATCGGGATAGGCGAACCCATATGTTTTGCCCTGGATCACCCGCACCAGGGCTCCCGTCGAGGCGTTGACTTCGGCAACCGAGTTACCGTAATAGTCCGCCACAAAGAGGTCCGAACCGATCACGGCGAGGGCACTGGGATCGTTGAACCCATACGAGCCGGGCTTGATCACCCGCACCAGGGCCCCGGTCGAGGCGTTGATCTCGGTGACCGAGTCACCGACGGTGTTCGTAGCCTGTGGGTTCGCGACGAAGAGGTCTTGGCCGGTCACCGCGAGAGCCTCGGGGTAGCTGAACTTATACGACGGGCCGTTGATCACCCGCACCAGGGCCCCGGTCGAAGCGTTGATCTCGGTGACGGAGCTGGTGCCGCCACTGCCGTTCGCGACGAAGAGGTCTTGCCCGCTCACGGCGAGGGCGGTGGGGTAGCCGAACCCATACGACGAATCCGAGAGCACCTGCACCAGGGCCCCTGTAGAGGCGTCGATCTCGCTAACCGAGTTACCGGAGGAGTTCGCCACGAAGAGGTTCGAACCGTTCAGTGCGAGGGCATCGGGGCCGTCGAATCCATATGCCGAGCCCGAGCTGGTCATGAATAGCTTCGGGAGCGCTGGGAGATTCGGCCTGACTTGAAGTCATGAGGCGCTCTCGGGCGTCGTCGGCTGAGCTCTTCCAGCGGCACATTGACAACGGCACGCCCCGTCTCCGAGGTTGGGTGATTGGTCGGGATTGCTAGAACAATCCAGACCGCCCGTCACTCCGGCTCCGATCAAGGGCTGCCGTGCCACCCCTCAACCGCTAAGGAAGGAAGGGATGGCTCCCGCGATCACGGGTGGTGTCGATACCCACCTGGACGAACACGTTGCCGCGGCCCTCGACCCTTTGGGTCGGCTGGTCGGCACCGAGTCGTTCACTGCTGACACTGGCGGCTACAAGGCGCTGCTGGCCTGGCTTGAGGGGTTCGGCCAGGTGACCAAGGTCGGTGTCGAGGGCACGGGTTCCTATAGGGTCGGACTCTCCCGGTTCCTGCGGCGGAAGGGCGTCGAGGTCGTAGAAGTCAACCGGCCCAACTGCCAGTCCCGGCGCAACCAGGGCAAGTCGGGTCCCCTCGATGCGGTCCTGTCAAGCGATTTGAGACACTCTCTGTTCAGATGGTCTGAGCAACCTCCTCTCCCAGCGGCGGGTTGATCCACGCCACCTCGGGGAGCCGCGGTGCCATCGGGGGACGGTGCCGGAAGCGGATGGGATTGTCCTCGAATGCGGCCGACAGCGTGGCCTGACGCTGGATCCTGATCTCGGTCGGCCGTCCCGTAGTGGACCGAGGCCGGGGTGTGGAGCCCGATGCCCGAATGACGGTGGACGTGGTTGTAGTGCTCGAAGAACTCGGCGCAGAAGGCCCGGGCGTCCTCGATGGAGCCGAACCGGTCGGGGAACGCCGGGCAGTACTTGAGAGTCTTGAAGGCCGCCTCCGAGAACGGGTTGTCGTTGCTCACGTGGGGGCGACTGTGGCTGCGGGTCACCCCGAGGTCGACCATCAACTGGGACACCGGCTTGGAGCGCATGGATGACCCCCGGTCGGCGTGGATGGTGAGTTGGTCCCGGTCCACCCCCTGGGTGAGGACGGCATCGTGGATGAAGTCGGTGGCCAGCTCGGCTGACTCGATGGGGGCCAGCAGCCAGCCGACGACGTAGCGGCTGAAGATGTCGAGGATGACGTAGAGGTCGTAGTACTCGCCTCGGTTCGGGCCACGCAGTTTCGTGATATCCCAGGACCACACCTGGTTCGGCTGGGTGGCCATGAGCTCGGGCTTCTTCTTGGCCGGATGGGTCCGCTGACGCCGACGATCCTTTGATTCCCCGTTGCCCCGGAGCAGGCGGTGCATGGTGGACTGGGAGCACAGGTAGGTGCCGTCGTCCAGGGTGCGACCCCACACCTGAGCCACGGCCAGATCGCAGTGCTCGGGCCGGTGCAGCAGCTCCAGCACGGCCTGGCGTTCGGAGGGGCTGAGGGCGTTGGGTGGGCGTCGGCCGGGGACTCGGTGGTCCACACCTCGGTGGCCGACGGCGTCGGTAGTGGGTGGCCCGGGCTCGACCGAGCAGCTGACAGGCCCGCCTGGTCCCGACAACCTTGGCCAGCTCCGGGTGGTGGTCGTCGATCACCATCTCTACTTCTCCTCGGTGTCCGCGCTCTTGGAGATGTCCTCCAAGAGCGCGTGCACTTTTCCCATGATGTCGAGCGCCGTTCGTCGTCTTGTTCCAGCTCGGCCTCGAGACGTTCGTTCTTCTTGCGGAGCCGGTCGGCCTCCTTGCGGTCGGCACTGCGCCCGGTCCGTGAGCTGCCAGCAGAGGGTTCCGGCGTCTCGGGCCTTCCTCCACTCGGTGATCTGGGAGCTGTAGATCCCTTCCCGGCGGAGCAGCGCCCCTTTGGCACCGGATTCGGTGGCGGCTCTCATAGGCAGCCAGGATTCTCAGCTTCTGGTCGGGAGTGAATGTTCGTCTGGTCGGCGCTGCCGCCGGGTCGGTGTCGTCGGTCACGTCCCCATTTTGGGCGCGTGCCGTCAAGGATGTGGAGTTGGTCAAGGTCATGGGATTGGAATTCCTGTCTCGCCCGGGAGGGATAACGGTTACGGCAGGTGTCTCACGTCAGCCTGAGGCCGCCCGCGCTGCCATCAGCGGTCGGGCCTCGGGTGCCGGCAAGTCCAAGGATGGCCCCGACCCGCACGTCGGGGATGACCCTTCGAAGGCGATCCCGGGTCTCATTGGTCGTCGCCCAAAAGGGTCGCGGAGTGCGCTGGAGGAATGCTCTATGAGGTGGTGATCCAATAGGCTCGGAGCATGGACAGGCCCATAACAGTCGTGATCTACGTGCTTGCGCTTGTTGGCGTCGTGGTCGGTGTGGACATCCTGTTCTTCAGGCACCACACTTGGCCGTCGCCTGATTGTAAACATCGGCATTGTGCTGGTGTTCGCGGCCTTCTATGTGCGGTTTCAGCACACACTCGGGGGCAAGTAATCGCCTCTGGGGCGTCCCACCGGACGCATCGATCGGCGGGGCTGGGCACACACCTCGCTTGGCCGAGGTTAGAACCTGAAGCGAGTCAGCCCCCCCGGCTCGGTGCCCAGTACTACGGTCACCGAATGTGGCTTGATGCGATAGACGTTCCACGGCGGTGGTCCCTGCGACGGCGCGTTGAATGGGGCGGTGATACCGGCCCCGGTCTCATCCAGTTCGGCGGGCCACCCCTGGTCCGCCCAGGCTTTGGCAAGGCGCGTCAGTGAGGCCGGATTGGTCTCCCGCTCTGCCTTACCCTCGGCGACGACATCTGCGTCTTGAATCGACACCGCGATCGAGCAGCGCGGGTCGCGGGCGACGTTGCGGCCCTTCCGCGTACCCGATCCGGTCTGGAACCAGAAGCTTCCGTCCAGCCAAAGCGCGCCGACCGCAGTCACGTGCGGGCTCCCATCATCGTTCACCGTCGAGAGCCAGGTCGTGCGAGCGTTGTGGGCGTCTGGAGCCGGTGGCGATCCGGCATCGAGCCTCTCGACGACGTTCGCCCAGTTCACCGGGGGCAACCCGTCCGTCGCACCCAAGTTGATGATGTCCATTACGTCTCCCTTCTGGTAGCCCGCGACACTGCTCAGAGTCTTGTCGTCCATCAGACGTTTAGCGGTCGCCAAAGTCATCGCGGGGTGAGCGAGGTGGAAGTCCTCGCCAGTCTGCCAGGCGTGTCCCCTACCGCTGCCGGATACGCACCATCTTCGACCGGCGCCTCGGGGCGTGTGAATAACTTTCGGAAGGACTCTGATCAAGTGAGGCCGCTACTGCTCAACTCTCGGGCAGTGGATAACCAAACGCGTCGGCCAGACAGCGTATGACGTGCTGAACACCAATCTCGTTCCGACCAATCATCATGTGGTCATGCTGGGCATGACGAATTGCGTCACCGCATTGCGGGAGCATGCCAAAGTCCTCGTCCCGAACCGCTGCATGTACCTGCGCAAAGAGATCGGTGTAGCCCGCCCGTTCGTCCTCTGTCGCCGGAGGAACCTTTGCCATCCACTCGTGACGGACCCTGCTGAGCGAAGAGCTGCCTTCAGGAAGGATATCGATCAACTCGACTCCGACGTTGCTGAATGCCACTACAAGGTTCGGGAAGAGCCAATAGATGATGGCCACATTGTCAATCGGCTCCCAACTTGCCTCCCCACCGTCGTGTGACCGAATCCAGGGAAAGGGAAAGCAGATGCGATGGTGGCGACCGAACGACTGATGGACGGCAACGTCGGCGATCGTGTTCTGGCCGATGAGACTATTCGCATGAACATAGGGAAAGTGATAGCTCTCGGCGAATGCCTCCAATGCTGCCTTCCAGTTCACCTCGGACCGAAACTCGCGGAGAGTAAAGTGCTCGTACGCACCGAGCTGCCAACCGTCCAACTCTTCACCAAGCGACCCCAGATGGCCATCGAGATCAAGTGGGGCACCCGCAGTTAGAACTACCCACACCAGCCCGTGGCGCTCGTCCGAGGGAAGCTCGATCAGTCCCGTCTCGGCCCAATCAACCTCCGTGAAACCCCGCTTACCCGGCACACCGACGAGCTGTCCGGCGCTGTCATAGGTCCATCCATGGTAGGGACAACTGAAACGGCGAGCACTTCCGCATCCTTCAGCGGGACGAGCTCCTCGGTGACGGCAATAGTTCAGGAAGGCCCGAACCACGCCGTCGGACCCTCGCGAAACGAGGACTGAACGTCCGAGCACATCGCGGACCACGTAGTCGTGTGGATTCCGCACCCTTGCGCTTGGCATCAGAGCCATCGGCGTACAGACCAGTAGCTCCTCTTCTCGTCGGAACTGTTCCTCATCGCCGTAGTAGCTGAGCGGCACCTGCAAGACCGACGGTGCCATATCAGTCGTGCCGTTACGCACATGCTCCAGCGCAGCTCTGGTCAAATCGGTGTCGGAATAGGAGAGTGGCCCAGACAGTCGCTCCACGCTTGTCATGTCAGTCTCCTATCGTCTGTCGGGTGCGAACCCACGGCTGGGGCGGAAATCCGCCCGGCACCGATAAGGAGGCGATTGCCCGGATCATGCAAGCGGCCGCCGTCTCTGTGACTGAGCACAGCAACGGTGCAGACGTTTCCAAAGTAGCGGCTCGACTCGGTGTGACCCGTCAGACGGCCTATCGCTACTTCCCAACCCGCATCGCCCTCTTCGAGGCGGTCGCCGTCCAGGCTTCTGTCAACTTGATAGAGCAACTGAAGGAGCGGGTCATCGACATAGCAAGTCCCACCGATGCAATCGTTGACATCCTCCTCTTTTGCATTCGCGAGGTTCCCAACCACCCTCAGCTCTCTTTCATCGCCCGACCTGGACATGGTGATGCGCTGATCACATCGGCTAGTGCACCCGGACTCACCGACGCCTTTCTGGGCCAGTTGCCTATCGAACTCGGATACCTCACGGCTGTCGAACAGATGCACCTGGCAGAGCACATGGTGCGTCTTCTTCAGGCCCTCCTTCTTGACCCCTCGACCGCCGACCGCGACGAAGCCGACCTGCGATCCTTCCTCAATGCCTGCTTTAGTCGGTAGGTCCACACGTAGACAATGCACAGGTAGACACGTCTATGGTCAAGCGGCCTTTGTGATTCCCCAGGAGACCTGCACATTCTTGCGGCCTGCAGCGGATAGAGCTGCCCTGCACTGGAAGAGCAGTACCTGCCCCCTACCCACTCCGTGGCTCGGGCTCCCCAGCCCCGTCCCGCTTCCTTCCAGTCCATGCGATCCCACCTCCTGCGATTGAGCACATGGTGGTCCACCGCAACCTAGGGCGGGCAAAGGCCGTCGGCAAGGTGCCGATCGAGCAGGTCCAGCTGCCCCCCAACACGGGGAGCGGGTTACGCCGAGCGGATGATGCCTCCTAGAACTCGGCGACGGATCGTTCTACACCACTGGCAACGGGGGTTCTGCTGTCCCGGTGGCCGTGATCTCATAGCCCTGTAGGGCCCAGCTCAGGCGATCTTCGAACTTGACTGGTCCGCTCGATGTGCCCTCCACGTGCGGTTGGGGGATGCTTTCGCCCGACTAACCGCGATATTGGGACATTTGGGGCCTTGAGCAGTTTCTGCCCGATAATTGACCCAAGACGTCGAACTCCGGCCGTCTGCCTGAATCCGAGTGGACCGACCCGGCGGTCAGCGGCAGGCACGCCAGCGAGGTCGTTTGACCTTGATCGATGGTGGACCGAGGAATTGCATTCGTGTCCCGTACCGAGATTGACGAATACCTGGCACACCTCGAAGAGCCAAAACGCTCCACTCTGCAGAGCTTGCGCCGGACGATCCTTGAAGTGGTCCCCGAAGCTGAGGAAGGAATCTCATACGGAGTTCCGGCCTTCAGGATGGGGGGGAAGGTCATCGCCGGATTCGCGGCCTTCAAGAACCATCTCAGCTACCTACCCCACAGTGGTTCCGTGTTTCCTGCCCTGCAGGACGAAGTGGCTCACTACAAGACGTCGACCGGGGCACTTCAGTTTCCAACCGACTCGCCGCTGCCGAAGCCTCTTGTGGAGCGCCTCGTCGCTGTGCGCATTGCCCAAGCCTTTCCAGAAGAATGAGACCACACACCCGAGCGACCGCTGTCGATGACCGCCGCCGATCCGGTGGTCAGGATATTGCCCGCTGCGTGTGATTGCTAGGACGGCCGCCACTCGTAGCACATGTCGGGAGCTTGCTCCTCATTGTCGCCCGTCGTCATGGAGGTGGCAACGAACCCGCGTGCTTCATAGAAGCGTCGGGCATCGAGATTGCCCTGAAAGACCCGTAGCTTGAGTCCGGTCGGACACTGCCGCATGGCATGGTCGAGCAGTGCCCCTCCGATGCCTCTTCCCGTCATGTCCGGGTCGACATAGAGCTGGTCGATCCATTCTTGATCGAGAACCATCAGGGCCATCGCCTCGCCATGGTTGCCAGCCACCCAGACCTGGCAGATCGGCAGCAGAATCTCATCGAACCACCGATGCACTTCCTCTGCGGTGTGGACGGTTGGAGGGATAGCAGGGAGTGATGCCGCACACGACCGGAGCCAGAGCTCTGCCAGAGATGCTGCTTCATCCGGGTTGGCCCTCCGGATCTCCATGCCACATCATGTCTCCGTCCCGGTGTAGGAGGCACCCCGGCCGCTCCCGATTATCCCTCTTGACTCTCACCACGGGGCAGGGTCCATGCTTCATTCCGTGGACGACCTCATGCCTATAGGAGAGTTCGCGGTCCGCTCTGGGCTCTCGGTCAAACGGCTTAGAACGTATGCGGCTGAAGGCCTCCTCTCCCCAGCGGCGGTGGACCCGGGATCGGGGTATCGCTACTACTCCCCCGGCCAAATTGGCCGACGCCCGGGTGATAGATGCGCTCCGTCAGGCAGGCGTGCCGCTCGCCGACATTTGCGCCTTCAGGCGTCGGCCCTCCCCGGACAAGCTCGATGCTTGGGCGAGAAGGCTCGAAACCGATGCGAACCACCGCCAGGAAGCCCTCGCTCATGCCCGCCATCTCCTTGCAGGGAGCGAGTACCCGTTGTCCCTAACTGCCGACCCAGAATCCAAGGAGGGACTTGTGACCACATTGCGAACGGCGGGTCGAACTGACATCGGACAGCTGCGCGAGAACAACGAAGATGTGATCGTCACTAGCGATCGTCTTGCACTCGTCGCCGACGGGATGGGCGGACACCCAGGCGGCGAGATCGCGGCGGAGGTCGTGGCCGGCGTGGTTCCTGCGGCCTTTACTGGTCGATCAGTTGACGAGCTAGAAGCAGCGGTACGGGCCGCGAACTGGGCTATCCGGGAGCGTGCGGGCGCTCAGCCCGGCCTGGAGGGCATGGGCACCACGGTCTGCGCGGCTGGACTCCTCACAACCGGACATGTCGCGCTCGTCAATGTCGGGGACAGCCGGGCCTATCTATTTGACCATGGTTCGCTGAGCCACGTCACCCGGGATCACAGCCTCACGGCTGAACTCATTGAGCGCGGGGAGCTACGGGAGGAGGAGGCAACTCAGCATCCCTACTACGGGATTCTCACTCGGGCACTCGGCGTCGGGTCCGATGTCGAGATCGATCGGACAACTCTCGCCGTCGAAGAAGGGGATCGGATCGTTGTTTGCAGTGACGGATTGTTCAACGAGCTGTCCGACGACGAGATCGAGAGCGCCTTGACGGGAGACGAAGACATGACCGCAATCGTCGACAAGCTGATCGACAAGGCCATTACGGTTGGAGGTCGCGACAACGTATCCGTCGTGGTCGCCGAGGTGGCTTAGGGTTCTCGGACTCGGAGCGGAAGTGTCTCGGCTTCGGGTCGGGTGGGTATCCTCGCTCAGGCGGCAACAGAGACCGTGCCACGCAGCAGATTCAGGCCGGTGAGGCCCGGCAGGCGGTCGACACTGCGGTCGATGCGCTCAGCCATGGCCTTCCCGTCATCATCTCCGAACAGGTAGGCGCGGAGGAACTCGACTTCCTGGTCCGAAACCACGCCAGTGCCGACTGGTGCCCAGAAATGGCGCAACGCCCATCGGGTGAGCCGTTGGGCGGCCCGGCTGTCGGCCAACCGGGACCTGGCTTGCGTCGCATAGAAGTCGATGTGGCGCCCTTCTTGCTCCATGATCCGACGGAGCAGTTGAGTGAGCGTGGGATGGTCGGCCAACTTGGCCAAGCGGGCATAAGCGGCCTGGGTGGTCCACTCGTTGACCGCCCCCCACGTCATATGTACAGCCGTCAGGTGCGGGGTGACGGCCGATGCCAACTGGAATGCGAGGGGCTTCCATGCCTCGGTCTTCGGCAGTCGTTGCCGGAGAGCTGCGATCCTGGTCGTCCCGGCTTGCTCCTCGTGAACTTCCAAGATTCTGGCGATGGCCTCTCCGTGCCAGAACTCCTCATAGTTCCAGAGGGTGAGGAACGAGGTCACCTCGGGGTCACGGTGTGCCCGGGTGACCAGTACGTCGCGCAGGTAGCAGACCGTGTGGCTCTCCACATCGTGCATGTAGCGCAGGCACCGCAGCGCCTCTGAAGGCAGCGGACGTTCACGAAAGGAGTCGAAATCGATGTCTTCGACGTCGAGCTTCTCCGAGAGGCGATTGTAGGTGGCGATATCGAAACTCATGTTGTGTATTCGTTGCCGGCTGATTCTGAGATCACTGTTCTTTCACCGAGCAACCAGCAGGTCTCAGCCTCGACGAGACGCTCGGGGTACCCGGCTCGATCCCAAAGTGGGCGAGATCGAGACTCGCATTGCCCACCTCGTCCGCCTGGAACTTCGTCTGTGAGCCAGACCAGATGATGATCCCGCGCAACCGCCGTCGGATCAGGGGGCGGCGCCGGAAGCAGGGAGCGGGCCGTCAGCGGACGCGGCCAGGTCGTAGTACACCGACGACATACTGCCGTTGCCGAACTTCACCGCGGTGCGGCGGTCCGGCCTGAACGAGTAGTAGTTGGGCTCGATGTCGCCAGGACAGTAGTGCCCGACCAGGCTTCGACGTGTGGTCGTGCGGTCGACCACCGGCGCGCCACCATGCGCGAGGTCGGCCGACCAGATGAGGACGTCCCCCTTCTTCGGCCGGAAGGTCCGGAGTGGGAGGCCCATCCGCTCGCTCTCCGTGTGCAGCCGCCGTGCCCAGTCATCGTGCTGCTCAGGACCGTCCCGCTCGGAGTTCCAGTGCTTGTAGGCACCGCTGAACAGGTACTCGGGCAGACGGTGGCTTCCCTCGTAGTACTGCAGCTCGCCGCTCTCGGGAACCACGTCCTCGAGTGCGATCCACGACGCCGCCAGCTCCAGCGGAGAGCTCACGACCACGTATGCGGTGTCCTGGTGGATGCCCTGCTCACTGCCGGCCTCGAATGTCAGGCTCTGGAAGAGGAGCGGCTCGTCGTCGAACACGATGGTGAGGAACCGGATGATGGAGGGAGCAAAGAGGAGCTGGCGGGCCAGCGGGCGGACTGCGAAGATGTCGATCACCCGGTTGGTCGCCGGTGACGTGCCCGCCGGGATCGGGCGCCCGTTGTGGTCTCCGGGGGTCTGCATGAGCACGTCGTCCGCCCCGTCCGACCAGAGGGCGGCCACCTCGGCCCCGAAGGCGTCACAGAGCTCCGGGTCCACCGCCCCCTCGAGGATCACGTACCCGTCGGAGATCCACCTCTCCAGTCGTGCCGCGTCGGTGGCGTCGATGCTGCCTGCCCCCAACCGGCGTGCGATCTCGGTTTCGGCATCCGATCGGTCGGTCCACAAACCACCGAACCGGCTGAACGTGGACGCACTGCTCGTGGGAGAGGATGCCATGAGGAGGCCCTTTCTTCTGCTGCTGTGGCTGCTGCTGTGGCTCGTGCTGTGACCCGGTGCCGGAGTGCCGGGACGGGTCGGGCAACGCAACGCGTCGCACCTGCCGGAGTGGATGGTAGGGCCGATCAGCCGTCGGTGTCTCATCCCCTGGCCAATGCGCACCGGGGTCACTGCCTGGCCTAGCTCTTCGCCCGGAGCTCGGCCAGGCGGGGGAGCACCTCTTCGGCCAACGAGGTGAGCTGTCGGCGCACGTCGGCCCGGGTGATGCCCGGGAGGTGGACCCGGAGATTGAGGGCGTCCGCTCCGGTCGCGAGGCCGATCGCGTGCAGGCGTTCGGCCAGCGCCGAGGCCTCGGTCGCCGTGACCGTCTGGTCGGGCGCCGCCAGGGTCCTCTCTCCCGCGTAGCTCCCATAGACCGCCCGCTGCCGAGCCACCGCCTCGGCCCTCGGCTCGCCGAGCCACACCCTCCGGATCACGACTTTCGGTCCGGTGCCGCCGGCGGCGGCGTAGGCATCACAGATCGACCGCACCCGCTCCACCGTCGACATGCCCTCGGTCAGGATCCCGGCACCGCACCCGGCGGCACGGCGGGCCGCACCGGTCGAGACGGCCGCGCTCAGTACGGGGATCGGGCTGTCTGCACACCTGCGCAGCGCCGGATCACCCTGGAGGCCACCGAGCTCGCGCCCCTGGAGCATGGCGACGATCGTGGGCAGCCGGGTCTTGAACAGCGACACGGCCTCCTCGAGCGGGACACCCATCGCCTCGAAGTCGAGCGGGAGCGCACCGGCGGCAACGCCGAGGCCCACCCGCCCCGGGTGGCGGGCGTCGAGCCAGGCGATCTCCTCGGCGATCTGTGCGGTCGGCCGGAGCGGCAGGAGCAGTGGACAGGGAGCGGCCCAACCCGATGGGTTCTCCTCGAGGACGAACGACGCGATCTGCAGCGGGTTGGGGAGATACCCGGCGAAGCCCCCGTGGTGCTCGCTGGTCATCACACCGTCGAACCCACCGGCAAGGGCGAGCGCAGCCTGGTCACAGAGCTCGCGCGACCACGCCCGGAGCGTCGAGCTCGTTGTGGGGATACAGCCGGAGCGAAACCGAGCCTGCGGCGAACGGTGCGCCGGCCGTCACCGGGGTCCCGCCGTCGGCGCCCCACCCGGCTGTCCGATCGCCGACGGGCTGAAGGGTGACCAGGAGCCGGTCGAGACGTGATTCCCTGCGTCGACGTCGAGGAGCACACCGGTGATCGACGCGGCCTCGTCGGAGAGCAGGAACGCGACAGCGGCGGCGACGTCGTCGACCTCGGTCATCCGCCCGAGGAGCAGGTTGGCGCCCGCGGCCCGTCCGTCGTCGCCCTCCCACATGGCACGGGTGCCATTGGTACGGGTCAGTCCCGGGCTCACCGCGTTGACCCGTACGCCCCTCGCGCCGAGATCGTTGGCGAGCGTGCGGGTCAGCGCATTGAGCGCCGACTTGGCCGCGGCGTAGGCCGCCATCGACGGTGTCGTCTTCTTCGGGGACCCGCTCGAGATGTTGACCACGGCTCCACCGCCGTCGGCCAGCCCGCGGGCCATCGCCGCCTGGATGAGCGCCACCGCCGGCCATGTATTGAGGGCCACCGCACCGAGGAAGTCGGAACGGCCCATCGAAAGCGCCGAGCCCACGAACGACGCTCCCCCGACGGCGTTGACCAGGAGGTCGATGCGGCCGAAGCGAGAGATCGCGGTCTCGACCAGCAGACCCGGAACGGATTCCTCGTCGGCCGCTCCGGGAAAGGCCACCACGGCGAGCCCTTCGTTCTGCAACGCGAGTTCGGTCGCCCGCAGCCGACCCTCGGACCGGGCGTTGATGATCACCGACGCGCCTTCCAGGGCCAGCCGGCGGGCCGACGCCGTGCCGATACCCGGATCGGTCGACGCGCCGGTAACGATGGCGACCTTCCCGTCGAACCGGTGCCCGAACGTTCGCTCGTCCACTGCTCTCCTCCTGCCCGCCGTCTCCCCTGCGGCCGCTGCACGGACCCGCTCCGGCCCGGGTGAACCTACCGGGGATCCGACGGCGCCGGGGAGAACGCGGTCAGACGATCGG
Source organism: uncultured Acidimicrobiaceae bacterium (assembly GCA_963769775.1). GTDB lineage: Bacteria > Actinomycetota > Acidimicrobiia > Acidimicrobiales > RAAP-2 > Bog-756. Next base: position 155,936 of record CAVYNC010000004.1, read on the forward strand.
GCCGGCGTCCTCCACGTGGACGAGCTTCTCCGGGTTGCGCATCACCCAGACCGCACCCACCGACTCTCCACGGACGTCGAAGGACAGGACCGTGTCGGGCACGCCACAGAGGCGGACCACGAACCCTGGGCTGCCGTTGACGACGATCGGCTCCACCGTGGATTCCGCGGTCAGACGTCTGGAGAGGCTGAGCAGGACCCGCGCCACGTGCAGCGGTCCCACGATCGGGCGTCGGGCAGCCGGCCGGCCACTCCCCGCGTCCGAGATGTACGTCACGTCCGGAGCCAGGAGGCCGACCAGCGACGCAAGGTCCCCGGCCAACGAGCGCGTCGACCATGCGCTCGACCACAGGGTGGTGCCCGTCAGGGGTCACGGTCGGATCCGCGGTCCGGAGCCGGCGGCGGGCCCGGCTGGCGATCTGTCGGCATGCCTCCGCAGAGCGCCCAACCGACGCTCCGATCTCCGGAAAGGGCACGTCGAAGACATCGGCCAGGACAATCACCGCTCGCTCGACCGGGGTGAGCTCGTCGAGCAGGGTGAGGAAGGCCAGGGTGAGCGACTCGGTGAGCTCGGCAAGCTGCTCCGGACCGGGGGAGGTGACCAGCGGCTCGGGAAGCCAGGGCCCGCGGTAGGTCTCCCTCCGCCTCGCTCGCTGGCGGAGCCGATCGATCGACAGCCGGGTGACCACCGTCGTGAGCCAGGCGGGCGGCGAGTCGATCTCTCCCGGGCCGGTCCGCAGGAAGCGGGCAACGCTCTCCTGGACGATGTCGTCGGCATCGTTGAGGCTCCCGGTCATCCGATAGGCGAGGCCCCGCAATCGGGGTCGCTGCTCCTCGAAGAGGGCGGCCGCGGGCTCTGCAGGACCGCCGCCGGTGCCGCTTCCGTCGTCGTTGCCAGCGGAACGGTTCACCGGCACAAGGTGGCCGCGGCCAGTCCGGCGTCGTGCCCGCTCTTGAGCGCGGCGTCGGCGAGCAGGCCCTCGGGACCGATCCAGTCCCCGGCGAGAAACACCCCCGGGAGTCCCGACGCGTCGATGCCGGGGCGACCGGCCATGCCGCCGTGCTCCGGTCCGGGTGTCCCCCCGCTCACCGTCATCGAGGCCAGGAAACGGCTGGTGCACACGTCGTCCGGGTCGACACCGGCGAGCGCGACCAGCGACTCGAGCTCCGGCCGGTCCTCGGTCGCCGAACGGGCGCCATATCGGATCGCGCCCACCACCGCTCCCGGTGCGGGCGCCTGTGCACCGGGGGGCGACTGCACGGTGACGTACATCGGGCCGTCGGCGTCGACGACGTAGCCCGGCGACGGAACCCTGCTCGTCACGAGGTCGAGGCAGGCCGCGGTCACCGGCGGCCCCGCCGACTCCCAACACTGTCCGCCGAGGAGCGTGGACATCGTGGCCGGCGTCCCTGTGGCCAGCACGACCGAGCGGGCCCGGACGACGGTCGAACCGGTCCCCAGCTCGAATCCTCCCGGTGTCGGCTCGAGCGAGGTGCCGGCGACCCCGGCTCGCACCTCGACCCGCTCAGCGAGTGCCGAGTAGATCGTCGACCATCCGCCACGGACGTAGAGCACACCACCCAGGGCCGCGAGCTGGAACTGCCGGATCGCTGCGTCGGCGGACAGTGCGTCGGTGTCGGATGCGTAGGTGCTGAGACGGAGGAGCGCACGGACGACGGCGTCCACCCTCGGGGCGAGCTCCCGGCGATCGAGCCATGCTCCGATGGAGAGGGTGGCGACGCTCGCGGGTCGGGTTGAGCCCATGCGGACGAACACGCCGGTCAGCGCCGCCTTGTCCCCAGCGCCAAGTGCGGACGTGCGGAGCAGCGTCGACGGTCCGGTCGGGAGCGCGTGGAGCATCCCTCCGAGGCGCACCTGATAGTCCGAGACCGGCGGCGGCGTCCCGGGCGGGTCGATGCCGAGCGCCCGCAGGACGCTCCGGCCGGCCCCCCTGCGGTAGAGCGCGTGGGCGCCCATGTTCAGGGTCGCATCGCCGCGCCGCACCACCCTCGCCCTCCCACCGGTCTGGTGCGCCTCGAGTACGACGGTCGAGCAGCCCCGGGCGACCGCCGTCGCCCCGGCCGCGAGCCCGGCCATTCCCGCTCCTACGACTGCGACGTCCCACACGTGATCTGTCATGCCACCTCTGACGCCCGGAGCCAAGCAACTGTGACACGGTGACCCGGCGACACGGTGAGTCGCCGACCTTTCGCTCAGCGGGCCGGGACCGCCACCCCGCCCGCCGCGGGAAGGCCGTCCCGGTAGCGGACCTCGCGGTGTCGCACCGACGGGACCCGCGGACACTCGAGCACACCCCCGGTCAGATTGAGCGGATCGGCGCCGGCCACCGAGACCTCGGCACCCCGTGAGGGGTCCCTTCGGACGTCCGCGAGCAGCGCGGCCGCGTCCGGTGACGCGTACTGCTCCCCGGAGAGCCCGGCCACGAAGCGCCCGCCCAACGCCTGGCCCCGGGCCTCCAGACGCCGCAGGGCGCGGATCACGTCGCGCCAGGGGACCCGGTACGACTCCCTCGCCCAGAGCTCCCAGCACACCACGCCCCATCTGGCCAGCAGCTGCCAGGCCACCGCCTCGGCCAGCTCCTCGGCCGGCGGTCCGGTGACCGAACCTCCGGCCGACCGGTCCGGATCGGGCAACAGCGACCACCGTCCCTCGCCCACGCCCGTGCCGATCGCGGCGTGCCGGCGCCCGAGGCCCGCCCGGCGGGTCGCCGCCCGCCCGCGACCCGGGGCGCGGCGCGTGGCGGACGACAGCAGGGAACGGACCGCCGAGTAGGCATCGGCGGTCACCAGCCCGCGGGCGACCAGGTCCCAGAGACCCTCATCGGCATCGGTGCCGAGCCTGCCGGTCGCCGGCGCCAGCTCGGACCGGAAGCACGCGCCCCGCTCGCGGAGGAGGGCCAGCACCTCGGCCGCCGCCCCGTGGGTCGGCTCGCCGGGGCCCTCTCCGGTGCGCACCGCGGCCAGCATCCAGGGCATGTCCTCGCGGGTCACGATGGCCAGGGGGGTGGCCGGCGAGGGTGTCGCCGATCCGCGCCGGGCCGCGGGCTCCTCACCTGCTCCGTCCCCGGCGGCACCCTGTTCGGGGCGCGGCGTCAGCCGTCCCCAGGTCACCTCGCCGGAGAGGCACAGCTCGTCGAGCCAGCGCGGGTCGTACCCGGCCACCCGCGACGGCAGCACCCGGCGCTCCCACTCGCCGGCGGCCACCTCGATGCCCTGCAGCTGCTCGATGACCGAGAGCAGGCCCGCCCTGCCCTCGGCCTGGGTCCCCGCGGCCACATGCTGCCAGCAGGCGAGGAAGCGGACCAGGTCACCGATGGTCGCCGCCTCCACCCGCTGGCGCCGCCGGCTGCGGCTCGCGGCGTGCAGGCGCACCAGGAGATGGCGAGCGCACCAGCGACCGTCGGGCAGCGCGATGGCCGACCCCGACGCTTCGAGCCGTGCGAGGCCGGTGCGGGCCCGACCCACCGTGAGCGGCACGCCGCGGACCGATCCGGTCGGCAGGACCCCTTCGGACACCAGCTCCTCGACCGAGACCGGACCGGCCACCTCGAGGTGGCCCCCGATGCACTCGGCGAGTGCTTCGTCGGAGCCGACCATCGGATCCTCCAGCGAGGCCACCAGCTCCTCGGCCCAGGCCCGCCGCTCGGTCGCGGCCCAGGCGGAACCGACGACGAGGGCCCGGCCGTCCAGCGCGAGCTCCTCGAACCAGGGCCGCCAGGAATCGACCGACCGGGCGAGCACCAGCGACAGGAGCAGGTCGTGGAGCTCGTCGGCGGTGCGCGGCCGGGGCCGCACCTGATCGAGCACCTCTGCGGCGGCGGCGCTGTCGAGGGGCCCGAGCTCGTCGGGGTCGACGGGAAGCCCGACCGGCAGCCCGGAGGGGCCGAGGGCCGGTAGCCCCCGGGGCACCGGTACGGCCCTGGTCCGCCGCTCCTCGAGCGGCGCCCCGTCGAGATAGGTGTAGGGCTTGCCGGTGAGGATCCCGTGCGAGAGGGGGGACGGCTCGACCGACTCGACGCAGTGCACCGCCACCCTGCCGGATTCGAGGCCCTCGAGCAGCGACACCAGCCCGGCCGCGTCGAGCGGCTCGGTGAGACAGTCGTCGACCGTCTGTCGGACCAGGACGTGGTCGGGCACCCCGACCGGTCCGGGCGCGGCGTTCTCCTGGCAGGCGGCCAGTGCCGGCCAGGCGGCGCCCAGCAGGTCGTCGGCTTCCATCCGCTGCAGGTGGATGGGCCGGCGCTTCCCGCCCCGCGACCGGGGGACGACCAGCGCGGCGAGTGAGGTTCCACCGCCACCGGGCACCGAGCATCGGGTGGGGAAGGACCGCCTGGGTGAGCACGTCGGTCGCGGTCCGGCTCTGGAGCATCCGGGGCACGTCGGACAGCGGGAAGCTGTGCTGGGGCCCGAGCGAGAGGACCACCGTGTCGTCGTCGGCCGCGGCCTGGAGCTCGAAGTCGAAGGAGACGCAGAAGCGTTTGCGGAGGGCCAGGCCGAGGGCCCGGTTGACCCGGCCGCCGTACGGGGCGTGCACGATGAGCTGGGATCCCTCGACCTCGTCGAAGACCCGCTCGATCACGAGACGGTCCCGGGTGGGGAGCACGCCGAGGGCGGCGAGTCCGGCACCGAGGTACGCCACCACCTGCTCGGCCACCTCCTCGGATACGCCGGCCCGCGTCCTGACGAGGGCCCGGGCACCCTCGCCGTCGCCGGCGGCAAGCAGCGGTTCGAGCGCGGCCCGCAGATCGCTCACCTCGTCGGAGAGCTCCGCAGTGCGCGCCGGCGCCTCACCCAGCCAGAACGGGATGGTCGGGGGGAGGTCCCCGGCGTCGGAGACCCGGACCACCCCCGTCTCGACCTTCGCCACCCGCCAGGAGTGGGTCCCGAGCAGGAATATGTCACCCGCGGTGGCCTCCACCGCGAAGTCCTCGTGGACCGAGCCCACGGTTGTCCCCTCCGGGTCGAGCACGACGCGGTAGTCCCCCGTTTCGGGTATGGCTCCACCGCTGGTCAGTGCTGCCAAGCGGGCGCCGCGCCGCGCGCGGAGCCGGCCGTTGACCGCATCGTGGTGGAGGTGGGCGCCGCGCCGTCCGCGCCCGGTCGTGATGCCCCACGAGACGAGGTCGACCACCTCGTCGAACACCTCCCGGGTCAGCGCGCCGAACGGGGCCGCCGCGCGGACCAGGTCGAAGAGCGCGTCGACATCGCACTCCTCGGCCGCGGCCACCTCGGCCACCAGCTGCTGGGCGAGGATGTCGACCGGCGACGCCGGCGGGTGGAGCTCGTCGAGATTCCCGGCGCGCACCCCGGCCAGGAGCGCGGTGCACTCGACCAGCTCGTCGCGGGTGAGCGGGTAGAGACGGCCGGCAGGCGTCCCCTCCAGACGGTGGTTGGCCCGACCCACCCGCTGCAGGAACGTGCCGATCGCCCGCGGCGACCCGATCTGGCAGACGAGCTCCACCGGCCCGACGTCGATCCCGAGCTCGAGGGACGCGGTGGCCACCAGGGCACGCAGGTCACCGGCACGGAGCCGTTGTTCGACGATGCGGCGGCGGGCCGCCGACAGGCTGCCGTGGTGGGCGGCCACCTGCAGGGCGGCGTCGATCGGGTCGCCCTCACGACCCGGCGGGGACCGCACCGGGTCCGGGGTTCGGTCGGCACCGGGAGCGGCGTCCGGACTGCACTCGTCCGGCGCACCCAGTCGCAGGGCGAGCTGATGGGCGACCCGCTCCGCCATCTTGCGGGTGTTCACGAAGACAAGGGTGGTCCGGTGCTCGAGAACGTGGTCGGCGATCCGGTCGAGGACGTCCCCGAGCTGGGCCCCGCTGGCCACCGACTCGAGCTCGCTGTCGGGGAGCTCGATCGAGACGTCGAGGTCGCGTGCGTGACCGCAGTCGACGATGGCCGTCGGGCGTGCAGAAGGATCGGCGCCGGAGAGCAGCCGGGCCACCACCGACAGGGGACGCTGGGTCGCCGAGAGCCCGATCCGCTGCACCCTGCCTCCGTGGGCGGCGACCAGGTGGGTCAACCGCTCGAGGGTGAGGGCCAGATGGGCCCCGCTTGTCCCGGGCCAGGGTGTGGACCTCGTCGACGATGACCGTGTGGACGCCGGTCAGGATCGCCCGGGAGGAGGCCGCGGTCAGGAGGAGGTAGAGCGACTCCGGCGTGGTCACCAGCAGGTCGGGCGGGGACCGGCGCATCGCCGTCCGCTCGGCCGCAGGGGTGTCCCCGGTGCGCACCGCCACCGACAGGTCCGGTGCGGACAGCCCGAGCCGGGCAGCCTCGGCCGAGATCCCGGCGAGGGGGACCTCCAGGTTCTCGCGGACGTCGACGGCGAGCGCCCGCAGCGGCGAGACGTAGACGACGCCGGGCCCGGCCACGCGGTTGGCAGGGGCGACGACCGGGGTGTCGATGGCAGCGGGGCTCGCCGACCGCTCCGTCGCCGCGGCATGGGCACGGTACGCGGCGTCGATGGCCACGAGGAACCCGGTCAGGGTCTTTCCGGTGCCGGTCGGCGATGCGACCAGCACGTCGCCCCCCTCCCGGATCCGCGGCCAGGCTGCACGCTGGGGCAGGGTCGGCCCTGCGGGGAAGCGCCGGTGGAACCAGCCGGCGACGGCAGGATGGAACATCCGGAGAAGCGGGTCCGCGGGCGAAGGAGCTTCCGGTGAGGGTGGCCCGGTCCGGGCCGGCTCGGTGCGCGTTGTCGTGACCACGGGTGCAGTCCACCCTAGAGGTGTGACCGGCTGTTCCGCTCAACCCCCGGCGTGCCGTCGGAGTCGATCACCGCTCGAAGGCCGGGGTCCGGCTCTGCCCGCCCGAGCCCTCGGACCGGCCCCCGGGCCGGAGGAGAACAGGCCTGTGACCAGGGAGGACAGCAGAACAGAAATAATTATCCAGAAATTGCTCAAGTTCCGGATCCGGGGTGCCGACGAAGGGGGAGGGCCTAGCGCGGTCGCAGCCCCGGGTGGCCCCTCGCCACGATCGGGACGAGGAGCCTGCGGGGGGAGACCCCGGCGACCACGGCGGTGATCCGGTTGGCGGCGCCGGGGATGACCACGGCACGGTTGGCGTCCATCCCCCGGACCGCGGCCGCCGCCACCTCGCGGGCCGGCAGCCACATCACCTTGGGCAACGCCGACGCGGCTTCGTCCTCGTCGAATCCTGCGACAGCGGCGAACCCGGTCTCCACCGGGCCGGGGCACAGGGTGGTCACCGTCACACCGTGCGGCCGCAGCTCCTCGCGGATGGCGTAGCTGTAGGAGAGCACGAAGGCCTTCGAGGCCGCGTACCCCGCCTGACCGGGGACCGGTTGGAACGCCGCGGTTGACGCCACGTTGAGCACCACCCCGCTCCGACGTTCGACCATCCCGGGGGTGAAGAGCGAGCAGAGATGGACGACCGCCTCCACGTCGGTCCGGACCATCGCCATCTCACGCGCGGGGTCGGACCGGTGGACCGGGCCCACGGTGGAGAAGCCCGCGTTGTTGACCAGGACGTTGACGGCAAGGTCTCGCTCCGCGACCCGGGTCGGCAGCAACGCCCGCGCCTCCTCGTCGGCCAGGTCGGCCACGATCCACTCGGCGCGCACCCCGTGCCGTTCGGCCAGACGCTCGGCCAGGGCTCGGAGCCGGGACTCGGTCCGGGCCACCAGGGTCACGCCGAGGCCGCGGGAGGCGAGCTGCGCCGCGATCTCCTCGCCGATGCCGGACGACGCTCCGGTCACCAGACAGGTCCGGTCGGGGCGGGGAGCGGGAAGGCTGCTCATGGATGGAGCGTAGGTGGGGTCGGGTGGAGCGGGCTGTCGCCCGGCGTGCCTCGCTCGCGTGCCACGGGCCTGACGGGCCTTGATCAGACCTTGCCCAGCATGCTGTAGACGGCCCGCGCCCGGTACCGCAGTGGGGGTTCATCGAGCTCCTCGAGGAAGTGGGCCACCCACCCGGCCACCCGCGCGACGGTGAACATGGTCTGGCCCGCGTCCGACCCGAGCCCGGCCGCCCAGGCGACCGCGGCCAGTCCGAGGTCGACATTGGGCGGCGGGAGGTCCGCCCCGGCCGCGATGGTCACGAGCGAGCGCAGGACCCCGGTCTCCTCCGGCGTGGCCAGCGCGCGGAAGAGGTCGTCCAATACGGCGTAGCGGGCGTCACCGGAGTCGTAGACCATGTGCCCGAACCCGGGGAGCATCCCGTGGAGCCGCAGTGCGTCGTCCACGGCCCGCTCCACCCCGTTCGCTGCCGCGTCAGTCAGCAGGCCGTGCACCAGTCGGCTCGCCCCGCCGTGGAGGCGGCCGGCCAGGGTGCCCAGACCGGCCAGGACCGCGTCATAGACGTCAGCGCGGGTCGATGCCGCCACCCGCACAGCAACCGTGGAGGTGGCCAGCTCGTGGTCGGCCAGCAGCACCAGTGCCGCGTTGCAGGCGCGGACCACCGTTTCCCCCGGGGAGACGCTGAGCCGCGCGGCCATCCTCCCGGCGATCGAGTCCTCGACGGCCCGTCCGCCGTCGAGAACCAGGCGGGGAGTCCGGGCGCCGGCGGGCACCGGTCCGGCCGGTTCCAACGAGGCGATCATCGACGCGACGATGCGGCGCGCCACCCGGGCCACCGCAGACGGACGAAGATCGCTCCGGAGCGGGTCGGCACCACCCGCCATCACCACCGCCCACCTCATGCGGTCGGCCGCTGCGAACGGGGGCGACGGCCCGAGATCGGCAGGCTCCCAGGCGGTCGACGCCGACCGGCCGTCCGACCCTCCCCAGAGGAGGCCGGTCACCTCCTCGTAGGAGGCGCTCCTGGCCAGATCCGTGGCCGGGATCCCCCTGTAGAGCGGCCCACCATCGGTGAGCTGGGTGATCGCGGTGGTGATGGTGGCCATCCGGGTCTCGACACTCCTGGCCTGCCGTGACCGGCGGGCCAGGCACTCCACGTCGTCGACCGCGAACAGGCTGTGCCTGCCGCCGGGCTCGGGATGTGAGACGAGGAGCCCCCTGCTCACATAGGCGTAGAGGGTCGTCACCTTGACCCCGAGGCGCCGGGCGGCCTCGTCGCTTCGAAGCATCTTGGTCATGGGGCTCCCCCGTTCCGGATCAGGCTGACATTGACTTGATCAATATTTACAATACCGACCGGTCCGTCCACACTGGGAAGCGGAGACCCGTCGACCACCGAGGTCCTCCGGAGACGGAGGGGCCAGCCGACCACGAGGAGCCGCCCATGCCGCCGACCGCCGTCCAGGAGCTCATGTCCTCGCCTCCGATCACCTGTCCGGCCGACATCTCGCTGGCAGAGGCGACCACGTTGATGCACGACCAGAGCATCGGATCGCTGGTGGTGACCGAGGGCCACCGGTTGGTCGGGATCGTGACCGAGCGCGACCTCCTTCGGGCGGCGGCCGGGCGGGTCGACCCGGGCCGTGAGCCGGTACGCCGTTGGATGACCGCCGACCCGGACGTGCTCGGACCCGAGGAGGAGGTCGGAGCGGCATGGTCGGGCCTCACCCACCATCACTACCGCCACCTCCCGGTCGTCGACGGTGACGACCTGGTCGGGGTTGTCTCGCTCCGGGACCTGTTGGCGGTGGCCCAGATCCGTCCCGCTGCCGAGGCCGGCGGGGAGGTGCCGAACGGACTCGAGGGGGTGGTCGTCGCAGAGACGGCGATCGGCGACGTGCGCGGCCGGGAGGGCTTCTACCACTACCGCGAATACGCGGCCACCGAGCTGGCCGCCCACCGCTCCCTGGAGGACGTCTGGCAGCTCCTGTTCGACGGCGCCCTTCCCGGGCCCGAGGCGTCAGCACGGTTCGTCGACGAGGTGCGCGCACGTCGTGCGCTGCCGCCCGGCCTCTCCTCGCTGCTCCCGCGGATCGCCCCGCTCGGGGGCCCACTGGAGGCGCTGCGGACCGGGATCTCCCTCCTCGGGAGCGAGCTCGGCTGGCCACCGAGCCACGACATCGGACCCGAACAGCTACGGTCCGAGGCCCTCACCCTGTGCGCGGTGGTACCCACCCTGCTGACCGCGGTGCACCGCCTCCGGAGCGGCCTCGAGCCCGTGCCCCCGCGGGACGACCTCTCCTACGCCGCCAACTACCTCTGGATGCTCAACGGTCGGGAGGCTCCTCCCGACCACGTGCGGTCCATCGAGCAGTACCTGGTCCTGACCATCGACCACGGCTTCAACGCCTCGACCTTCACCGCCCGGGTGATCACCTCCACCGGGGCCGACCTGGCAGCCGCGGTCTGCGGTGCGATCGGAGCCCTCTCCGGACCGCTGCACGGCGGGGCCCCGAGCCGGGCGCTCGACATGCTGGACAGCATCGGCGCCCCGGATCGGGCGGAGGCGTGGATCCGCGAGGCGGTCGGGCGTGGCGACAGGATCATGGGCTTCGGCCACCGCGTATACAAGACCGACGACCCTCGCTCGGTCTTCCTGCGCGAGGTCGCCCGGTCCCTCGGCGGTCCGCTGGTCGAATTCGCCGAGGAGGTGGAGCGCACCGCCGTCGAGGTGTTGGCCGAGCTCAAGCCCGGACGAGAGCTCTACACCAACGTCGAGTTCTTCGCCGGGGTGGTCATGCACACCTGCGGGATCCCCCGCGAGATGTTCACTCCGACCTTCGCCTCCAGCCGGACCATCGGCTGGGCCGCCCACGTCATGGAACAGGCCGCCGACAACCGCCTCATTCGTCCGGCCGCCCGCTATGTCGGGCCCTCCGCTCCGCGGCCGGTCCCTGGCGCCTGATTCCCCTGCACGACCGGGGCTCTGCACAGTGCCCGTCCCCCGACCGGGCCCGCCGCCTCAACGCGCCGGACCGATGTGCCGGATAGGGCGCTCCTCGGTGCCGCGCAGGTGGAGGGCGCGCCGCGCGATCCGCCAACCATCTTCTGTCCACCGGTAGATGTCTGCATACCGCAGGTACCAGATGGTGTCGGTACCCGGACCGTCGCCACCCTCGAGGTCCGTGCGCGCGGTCAGGTGGTGGGCGACTCCCACCACCTCACCTGTGGCGCGTTGCCCGTCGACTTGGTAGTGGGTCCCGCTCACCCGGTGATGGGTCGCGTGGTAGCGGGCGAGGCCTGAGGGAACCCGCCGGAGCGACTCGTGGCCGCGCCGGCAGATCACCGGGTCGGGCCCGTCGGCCGCATCGGGTACCCACAGCTCACCGTCCGGGACGAACAGCGCGGCGAACCTTGTGCCGTCGAGGGTGTCGACCGCGGCGGCATAGCCGGTCGAGAGCTGGCGGAGCGAACGCTCGTCACCGACCTCCTGCGTCACCGGATCGCCCGCTCCAGCCCGCTCAACCACCCGCGGGCTGCGGCAGCGCGAACCGTTCGGCGAAGGCGGAGAGTTCCTCGCGGATGCCGTCGAGGTCGCCGTTCATCGACGTGGACAGCAGCATGCGGTCGACGCCGGCCGCCGACGCGGCGGTCACGTCCTCCTCGGTGAGGGTTGGAAGGTACCCGGAGACCGAGAGCTCGATCGACCCCGGGTCCCGCCCGGCCGCCTCGGCCGCCTCGCGCATCTGGTCGACGCGGACCTCGAGCTCGGCGGGGTCCAGCCCGAGCGGCTGGAAGCCGTCCCCGAGCCGCCCCGCCCGTCTCGCCGCGGCCTCGCTGTGGCCCCCGATATGGAGGGGAACGCCCCCGCGCCGGACCGGCTTGGGGAAGGAGTGGGCATGGCGGAAGGCGACGAACTCCCCGTCGAAGGCCGCTCCCTCCGCGCCCGAGTCGGCCCAGAGGCGCCGGAGGGCCTCGATCGTCTCGTCGGTCCGTCGTCCCCGGGTACGGGGGTCGGCCCCGGTGGCCCGCAGCTCCTCCTCCATCCACCCCACCCCGAGGCACATCCGCACCCGGCCCTTCGAGAGCACGTCGACGGTCGCGATGCGCTTGGCCAGGACCACCGCCTGGTGGTTCGGAACGACCAGGACACCGGTGGCGAGGGTGATCCGCCCGGTAACGGCCGCAAGGAACGCCATCAGGTCGAGCGGGTCGGGGATCCGGCAGTCGTCGGGCAGCGGCATCCTTCCCGACGACGCGTAGGGGTAGGTACTGGTGTAGTCGGAGATGACCACGGCGTGCTCGACCATCACCAGGGACTCGAACCCGCTCGCCTCGGCGTGGCGGGCGAACCCGGTCATCCAGTCGGGGTCGGCGGTCACTCCGGTCCGGACCGGGGGGATGATGCCGAACTCCATGGGGTGCTCCTTTGTTGCCGGCGGGCCCGGTCCGGCCGGCCGAGCGTACGCAGCGGCGGGACCCTCCGCCAACCGCAGCCGGTCGCGCCCGCTGAGGGTCGACCTCCCGGCGGTCCCGGCGGTGGGGCGGTGGGGCGGTGGGGCGGTCGGGGTGGTTGGACCCGACCTGCCGCCAACGTCGGGCGCGGGATCGGTAGCCTGAAGGGGCTCCCGCGCCGGGCGGGGGCGCACGACCCCGTGGGGGGCTGCGGGGCGACGGGACCATTCCCATGAGCAGAGACGGCTCCTCGAGCGGCGCAAGCGGACACGGCAGTGACGACAGGCACGGCGCGCGCTCCGCCGAGGCGGCGGGCCACCGGGTCCGGATCCGACGATGAGCCGCCGACGCTTCCTGGCCCTGTCGGCGGCGGGCGGAGCGGCGGCGGCCGTCGCGTTGGGCGGTGCGGAAGTGGTGGGTGCCTTCGACGGGAGCGCTCCCGTGCACCGACCTCCGGCCGTCCGTCATCATCATGGTGAGCCGACTCAACCGGTCTACGACGGGATCACCCTGGTCGACGGGGTGAACCTCCCAACCTCCCCGGCGATCATCGAGGAGAACACGCGGACCGGGAACGCCTGGTGGGTCACCACCGCCCAGAAGGCCGGGGACATGGAGGGGTACGCCGACACAGTGAGCGCGGTGGCCGGCCAGCCGGTCACCCTCTACGTGAACACCAAGGCGGCGAGCTTCCACGTCGAGGCCTACCGGATGGGCTACTACCAGGGGATCGGTGCACGGCTGGTCTGGCAGTCCGCCGAAGTGCCCGGTCTCCGCCAGTCCCTCCCCGCACTGCGTGCGCCGACCAACACGATCGAGTGCGACTGGACCCCGTCGCTGACCATGACCGTCGACGCCACCTGGCCTCCAGGGGCCTACCTGCTCAAGCTGGTCGGCGCCACCAACGAGCAGGGATTCGTACCCCTCTGCGTGCGGGACGACACCTCCCAGGCCGCCATCGTCATCCAGCAATCGGTGACCACCTGGCAGGCCTACAACCGGTGGGGCGGCTACTCCCTCTACTACGGGAACAGCGGGGGGGCGCTCTCCTTCACCCACAACCCGTCAGGCGGGACGTACGGGAACCGTGCCCGGATCGTCTCGTTCGACCGGCCCTACGACCACGACTGGGCGTCAGGTGCCGCCGACTTCGTCGGCAACGAGCTGCCGGTTGTCTTCCACGCCGAGAGGCTGGGCCTCGACGTGACCTACTGGACCGACGTCGACCTCCACGCCCGCCCCGGTCTGCTGACCGAACATCGCGCCCTGGTCACCCTCGGTCACGACGAGTACTGGTCGGCTCCCATGCGCGACGCAGCCGCGTCCGGGGTGGCGGGGGGTCTCAACATGGCGTTCCTCGGAGCCAACGCCTGCTACCGGCAGATCCGCTTCGAGCCTTCGCCACTCGGACCCGACCGCCACCAGGTCTGCTACAAGTCGGCGGCCGAAGACCCGGTCACCGGGCACGACGACGCGCTGGTCAGCGTCAACTGGGACCAACCGCCTGTCGGCAGGCCGGAGGCCGAGCTCATCGGGAGCACCTACCAGGACGTCGACGCCGCCGCCGACATGGTCGTCGCCGATCCGGCGGCATGGGCGCTCGCCGGCACCGGCCTGCGCGGTGGCGAGCACCTCCCCAAGGTGGTGACGGGTGAGTTCGACCGCTACGTTCCCGGCGGGGCGGGCCCAGCCGATGTGGACGTGATCGCCCACTCGCTCGTCGCGAACCGCCGCGGCAACTACTCGGACGTGACCTGGTACACCGCGATCGCCGGAGGGGGTGTGTTCGCCACCGGCAACGCGAGCTGGGTCGGCCAGATGGCGGACGCGCCGCTCATCCCTCCCAACGTGCTCCCCTCTGCAGCGCCCGGGGTCACCGAGCACCTTCTGCGGATCATGGAGAACGTCTACTCCGTGATCGGGATGGGACCTGCCAGCATCACCCATCCCTCGTCGGGGACCTGGCGGGCCGCCTACCCTCCGGGCTCGGCGTCCGCCCGCGCCGCGGTGGCCGACACGACGGCCTGAGCCTCCATCAGCTCACTCCGCGAGGGTGATGGGCTGATCGTCGAGCGGGAGGTCCGCAGCGTCCGGGAGGGCCGCGGCCGCGTCGACCGCTTCCACCGCGTTCTGCGCGGCAAGGTGCTCACGGATCCGTTCGTCGACCTCCGCCATCAGTTGGGGGTTCTCGGTGAGGAAGGTCTTCACGTTCTCGCGGCCCTGGCCCAGCTGCTCACCCTCGTAGGTGAACCAGGCGCCGGACTTCTTGATGAACCCGAGCTCGACCCCGACGTCGAGGAGCGAGCCCTCTCGGCTGATGCCCCTGCCGAAGGTGATGTCGAACTCCGCCTGCTTGAACGGCGGCGAGCACTTGTTCTTGACCACCTTCACCCGGGTTCGGTTGCCGACCTGGTCCGCACCGTCCTTGATGGTCTCGATGCGGCGGATGTCGAGACGGATCGAGGAATAGAACTTGAGGGCACGGCCTCCCGGGGTCACCTCGGGCGACCCGTACATGACGCCGATCTTCTCGCGCAGCTGGTTGATGAAGATGGCGATGGTCCGCGACTTGGAGAGGGTGCCGGTCAGCTTGCGCAGCGCCTGGGACATCAGCCGGGCCTGGAGTCCCACGTGCGAGTCGCCCATCTCCCCTTCGATCTCCGCACGGGGCGTGAGCGCCGCGACCGAGTCGATGACCAGGACGTCGAGCGCACCGGAGCGGATCAGCATGTCGGAGATCTCGAGGGCCTGCTCGCCGGTGTCGGGCTGGGAGATCAGCAGGTCGTCGATGTTGACCCCGATGGCCTTGGCGTAGACGGGATCCATCGCGTGCTCGGCGTCGACGTAGGCGCAGATGCCGCCATTGCGCTGGGCCTCGGCCACCACGTGCATGGCCAGCGTCGACTTCCCCGAGGACTCGGGACCGAAGATCTCGACGATGCGGCCGCGGGGGAGGCCGCCGATCCCGAGCGCGAGGTCGAGGGCGAGCGCACCGGTCGGGATGGCCTCGATGTTCATGTGGAGGTTCTCGCCCATCCGCATGATCGATCCCTTGCCGAACTGCTTCTCGATCTGCCCCAGTGCCATGTCGAGTGCCTTGTCACGTTCCATGTCTGCTCTTCTTCTCCTCGGTGCTTGTCGCTCACTTGACCGGGCCGACCCTATGGAGGGGGTGTGACGCTCGCTGCGTCCGGGACGGTGCCCATGGCACCGTCCACGGACCTCTGGTGTCCAGGATCTGCAGTCCGGGGACTGCGGTTCGACACGACCACTCTAGACCCGAACGCACGTTCGATAGCGGATCCCCGTCGGCGCGGGTGTCGCCCGGTCAGGGTCCGACCGCGACGCTCCGGCGGGCACTAGCGTCGCCCAGATGCCGGAGGAGGACGAGCCGACCCGCGGGAACCCGGACGACGCTGCCCGAGCGCAGCCGGCCGGCCCTGCCGGTGGCGGGTCGGAGCCCGACGGACAACCCGCGGCGGACGGGGAGGGTGCGGCGGCCGTGCTCTCGCGCCGCGAGCTCCGCACGCAGCGGTCCCGCTCCTCGCGCACCTGGCGGTATGTGGTCGCCGCGGTGGCCGTGGTCCTCATCGGCACGGTGGCCGGAGCGATCGCGACACACGGGGGTCCATCGGCGGCGCCTGCAGCGACCACCACCTCCACGAGGGCGGTGCCGCCGCCGTCTGCCAAGTGTCCCCTGACCGGCGCCCCGGCGCCGGGGGGCGCTGTCCCCCCACGGCCTGCGCTGGCCGTCAAGATCGGCAACTACTCCGGCGACCGACCGTCGGCGGGGCTCAACCAGGCCGACGTGGTCTTCGAGGAGCCGGTCGAGGGGGCGTACACCCGCCTGGTGGCTGTGTTCCAGTGCCAGGGGGCCTCGCTGGTCGGGGACATGCGCTCGGCCCGCGAACCCGACGTCGCCATCCTCTCGCAGCTCTCGAACCCGCTGTTCTTCCATGCGGGTGGCATCTACCCGGTGCTGAACCTCCTCGCCGGGGCCCCGCTCCAGGACCAGAACGTCCTTGCCGGCGCGAGCGGCGTGGCCAGCCACCCGTCGGGACGGTATGCGCCCTACGACACCTTCATGAGCACTGCGGCCGGATGGGCCGTCGCCTCGTCGGACACAGCACCGCCCGCACCCCTCTTCGCCTACTCCCCCACGCCGCTCACCGGGACGGTTCCCGGTTCGGGAGCCGGCGTGCACATCCCGTTCTCCTCCGATGCCGACGTGACCTGGACCTGGGACCCGTCGAGGTCGGGCTACCTGCGCGCCTATTCGGGCATCCCGAACCGGCTGATCGACGGCACGCAGGTCGCGACCGACAACGTCGTCATCATGACCGTCGACACCTTCTACGGTCCGTGGATCGAGAACAGCCAGGGTGCCCACGAGGTCGAGGTCACCGCGACGGGATCAGGACCCCTGGTGGTCCTTCGCAACGGGGTGGCCGTCACCGGGACGTGGAGCCGTTCCGACCCCACCCACCCGGCCACCCTGACCGCGTCCTACGGGCAGCCGATCACCCTCCAGCCGGGCACCACCTGGGAAGAGCTCGTGCCGGCAGGGATCCCCGTCACCACGACCGCGGCGCCGGCGAGCCCCGCATCGGCGGGAACGGCGGGCGCACACGCGACGACCGTTCCCTGAGCAGGGAGCCGCGGGCGGTCCCCGACCACCCGACCAGGGATCAGGTGGTCGGCGCGCTGCCGGACAGCCACCGGCGGAGGAGGTCGAGCGCGGCGATGGTCGCGTAGCTCCGCACCCGCACGCGGTCGCCCGGAAGGGAGAACCGCACCGTCTCGGCCGTCCGTCCGGATCGGGCGAGACCGACGACGACGGTCCCCGGAGGCTGGCCGTCCTGCTCGGTCGGGCCGGCCACCCCGGTGATCGAGAGTCCGACGTCGGCGCCCAGCACACGGCGGGCGCCCTCTGCCATTGCGCGGGCTGCCTGCTCCCCGACCACCGGACCCTCGGTCACGCCGAGGACCTCGAACTTGACCTCGGACGCGTAGCTGACCACCGCACCGCGGAACCAGGTGCTCGCTCCCGGCACGTTGACGAGCCGGGACGCGGCCAGGCCCCCGGTGAGCGACTCGGCCAGACCGAGGGTGAGGCCGTCCCTCTGGAGTGCCCGTGCCACCGCGTCCTCGATCGCGTCGTCGTCGATGCCGAAGACGACATCGCCGGCCGCCTCGTCCAGGATCGACCGGATGGCCGACTCGTGACGATCCAGGAGCGCTGCTGCGGTCGCCCGGTCGGCGGCGCGCACGGTGACCCGCACCTTGATCCCCTCGATCCCGCTGGCGAGGAACGCGATCGTCGCGCCGTCCGGCTCGCCGTCCCGCGGGCTCCTTCCGCTCGAGGGCGGCCCGTCGAGGCGGGCGACGTAGTCGGCGAGGGTCTCCCCGAGGCCCGACTCGCTCATCCCCCAGGTGCGGATGACCCGGCTCACGATGACCCCCGATGACTCGCCGCGCTCGGTCATCCGTCGGGCCAGATCGGCGGAGACTGCCCGCTCGAACATGTCCGACATCTCATAAGGAACACCGGGCACTGCGTAGAGCACCTTGTGACCGACCGGACAGATCAGCCCCGGGGCGGTGCCGGTGGTCTGGGGGATGACCGTCGCCCCCTCGGGAACGTCGGCTTGGCGCAGGTTCGAGTCCGACATGGCCCGCCCGCGACTCGAGTACATGGAGCGCATCCTCGCGACCACCGACTCGTCCCGGAGCAGAGGGACGTTCATCACCTCGGCGATCGCCTCCCGGGTGATGTCGTCCTGCGTCGGTCCGAGCCCTCCGCAGACGATGACCCCGTCGCCCCGTGCGAGCGCGGTCCGGATCGCCAGGACGATGCGGTCGTGATTGTCCCCGACCGCCTGGTGGAAGTGGGAGGTCACACCGATGGCCGCAAGGTGCTCCCCGAGCCACTGCGAGTTGGTGTCGGCGATCTGCCCGAGTAGCAACTCGGTGCCGACCGCAACGATCTCGATCCGCACGGGGACGCTCAGCCGGCGGTGCCGGGGCCGTTCGGCACTCCGGGAACCTGTCGGTCGGGGTGCCCCTGGGTCGCCCGATCGGCCCGCCTGCCGTCCAGGAGGTATTGCACGCCGGTGAACAGAGTCATGGCGGTGGCCACCCAGATGGCCGCGTCGAGGAGGCCGGTGCGGCCGGCCAGCGGCGGAGCCAGGCACATCCCGATGGCGATGTCCTGGAGCAGGGTCTTGAGCTTGGCCGAATTCCGGGCCGGCACGGACACGCCGTGCCGGCCGACCGCCGAGCGGTAGACGCTCATGGCGATCTCGCGGGCGGCGATCAGGGCAACCGGGAGCCACCAGACGATCCCCTTGGCCACCAATGCGAACAGTGCGCCGAGTACGACCACCTTGTCGGCCAGCGGGTCGAGGAACGCCCCGGAGCGGGTGGTCCCCTGCCGCCGGGCCAGCCACCCGTCGATGCCGTCGGACAGGGCCAGAAGTCCCCCGAAGACGAAGGTGACCCAGCTGGCTCCCCACACCATGATGAGGATGATGACCACCGGGGTGGCCAGCAGGCGCAGCAGGGTGATCCCGTTCGCCGGGGTCAGGAGGGCCGAGGGTCCGAAGGTGGTGTCCCGCCGGATCGTCCCGGACGAGGCACCCGCAGGAAGGCCCGGTGAGAGGGCCTCGCCGCTCACCGTCCGCCCCCGACGTTCGCCGGCACCGGTTCGGCCATCAGGTCGGGCCCGTCCGCACCGCACACGACCACGTCGGCGAAACGACCGACCTCCAGGTGGTCGGGCACCGCGACGACCCCGTCGATCTCGGGAGCCTCGCGGTACGACCGGGCTTCGCCCGGGGCGTCTACCAGGACCTCGATCGATGGACCCGATCAGCTCCTCCCGCTTGGACGCGGTGATCGCGTCCTGGAGCTCGGTGCACTCGCGGATCCGCTCTGCGACCAGCTCCCCGGGGACCTGGTCGCAGAGGTCGGCGGCGTAGGTGCCCGCCTCGTTGCTGAACGGGAAGAACCCGACCCAGTCCAGCCGGGCCTCAGCGATCCAGGCCAGGAGCTGGTCGTGATCCCGCTCGGTCTCCCCCGGATAGCCGACGATGAACGACGAACGGAAGGCCGCCGCGGGCTCGGCGGACCGGATCGAGCGAATCCGCTCGAGGAACCGCTCGCCCTCACCCCAACGGCGCATGCGGGTGAGAAGCGGTCGCGACACGTGTTGGAGGGAGAGGTCGAAGTACGGCACGCCCGTGGCCAGCACCGCCTCGACCAGCGAGTCGTCGAGGGCCGACGGGTAGAGGTAGAGGAGGCGCGCCCACGGGACCCGCCCGGCCACCGCCTCCACCAGGTCGACGATGGGTCGACGCCCTCGCGCGGCGGGCCCGTCGAGGCGCGGTCCGGAACGCCGGGTCGAGCGGTCGAGTGCGAACGAGGCCAGATCCTGGGCCACGAGGACGACCTCGGCGAGGGGGTACTCGCCCGTGTCGAGCTGGTCGATCTCGTCGAGGATCGACCGGACGCTCCGCGAGCGTTGCTTGCCGCGGAAGGAGGGGATGGCACAGAAGCCGCAATTGCGGTCGCACCCTTCGGCCACCTTCACGTACGACCAGGGGACGGACGAGGCGGGCCGGGGCAGGTTCAACAGGTCGAACGACGGGGGGGCCGCCCCGGCCCCTTCGCCCGGCCCGGGAGCGGTGGTCCTGCGGCCGAACGCCACCGGTGTGCTCCCTGGTGGGACTTCCGACGGCCGTCCGGTGGGTTCCCCGCCCGGCCCGGCGGTGAGCGGCGTCCCGAACGGGGCGACCAGATCGACCTCGGGAAGCGCCCGGGCCAGCTCGTCCCCGTAACGTTCGGCCATGCAACCGGTGACCACCAGCCGCGCTCCGGCGTGCCGGGCGTCGGCCAGCGACAGCACGGTCTCGATCGACTCCTCGCGGGCCGCCTCGATGAAGGCGCAGGTGTTGACCACCACCAGGTCCGCCTCCTCGGGGGAGTCCGCCGCCTCGAATCCGTCCCCTGTGAGCGTGCCGACCAGCTTGTCGGAGTCCACCTGGTTCTTCGGGCAGCCCAAGGTCTCGATCCAGTACCGCTCGGCCACCAGGACAATCTACCGGTGGGGCGACCCCGTCCGATGACGGGCCCGTAGCGCCCCCGAACGTGAGGTGCTGCCGGTTGACCGGGTGCGGAAGGTCACGACACGGCCCGGGCCGTGTCGCGGTGACGGGGGCGGTTGCACGCCCCAAGAGCGGAGAGGGAGGGATTTGAACCCTCGGACCCAGTTACCCAGGTCAACTCATTAGCAGTGAGTCCGATTCGGCCGCTCTCGCACCTCTCCAGCAGGACTCAATCATTTTGATGGGCCGGCTTGTGTCCATGATCGCCGCCGAAGTCCGTGCGGGAAGCATACGTGAACGCTCACCGGGCGTTTGGCAGGTGAGGGTGTCCCTCGGGCGGGACCCAGCGACTCGCCGCCACCGATATGCAGCGGTGACCAATTCACATGTCTCGAGCGGTCTTGCTCAGCGACTTGGCCCAGGATTCTGCCCAGGCGTCGAGTGGCTTCAGGGCGGATCCGAGCGCTCCGCCCAGTTCACTCAGGACGTACTGATCATCATGCGTCCGCTCGACGAGCCCGGATGCCGCGAGTTCCCGGAGGCGGTCGTAGAGGACGCTCGATGACATGCCGTCACACTTGGCCTGAAGGGCTCTCGCCCCGGTCGGCCCGACCCGAAGCTCCCAGAGGATGCGGAGCGCCCAACGCCGTCCCAGAAGGTCCATCGCAGCCATGAGGGGACGACCCGTGGTCGAACCGCGAACATCCCGCCCCGGCCTCGGAGTTGCCCTTCGGGCCATTCGGGTCCTCTCCTTGGGACGTTTGCATTTCGATTTACGAAACACTACCGTGGAAACGTTTCGGAATACAAAACATCGGAAGGACGCCATGCCCAGAATCAGTCCCGTGCAGCCGCCTTACGAGGGTGACGTCGGGCACCGGCTGAAGGCGATGATGCCTCCTGGCGTTCCACCCATACTCCTCTTCCGTACGTTCGTGAAGAACCTTGCGATGGCGGAGGCGATGGGGACCTGGGGCAGCTACGAGCTGAGCAAATGCCTGTCGTTGTCGATGCGCGACCGAGAGATCGTGATCGATCGAACCTGTGCACGCTGTAACTGTGAGTACGAGTGGGGCGTCCATGTCGCATTCTTCGCCGACCGGGTCGGGCTGACTTCAGAACAGGTCACCTCACTGACCCACGGTGCATCAACCGACCGCTGCTGGTCCAACCCGACGAGATCGTGTTCTGATCGACGTCGCTGATGCCCTGCACGAGGAGTCTCGCATCGATGACGGACTATGGGAACGGCTGTCCGGTGAACTGGCTGAAGCCGAGATCCTCGACTTGCTGATGTTATGCGGGTGGTACCACGCAATCAGCTTTGCCGCGAACGGCGTTGAGCTGGCGCTGGAGAACGGGGCTCCTCGGTTCGCAGACGTTCTCCAGACGTAAGCCCCCGGACCGGCCGCGTACAGGGCATAACGGCGGAGTCCGAGGTGCTCCGCCATGCGTGGACAAAGGATGGGAATTGCTGCTCATTTCAGGAAGCCTTCGGCGCGAGTCGACCAATACCGCGCTTCTTGAAGACGGCCCGGACGGTAGCGCCAAGATCGATGACCCTGAGGCTGTACGAGGAGATTGCGAATCTGCCACATTTCAACCCCGATCACGACGCCCCGCCCAGAGATCCGGTGGTCGACGGGGCTACCACCGGGACAGCGCCTACGTCGTCATCGACCCAGCCCTGGCATTGACCGCCAGTTGGATCGCACTCGAGGACGTGAAGCCGGGCTCCGGCGAGCTCACGTACTTCGACGGCAGCCATCTGGTTCGCTGCCTCGTGTTCGGGGACGACTACAAGAGCTGGCTCCCCGAAAGCGACGGTCGGGACGATCACGATCGGTTCATGACCGAGCTGGTGGAACGCTGCAAGGCGGCCGGGTTGCCCCGGGCGGTTCCGAGGTACTTCGATCAGTTCCCGGCGCACGCCGTTCGCCGCCCCTACGGTCCGGGCCATTACGCGAGCGTTCATTACGAACCGGAATCGGAGCCCTGAGGAGAGCGACGACGGGGCAGGAGGGACGAGGCCACAGGAAGGTGGTGGAGCGAAGCTCCGGGTGGCGCAGCTCCGGGCCCGCCCCACGACGTATCGGGCCCGCCCTCGACGGTGCGGTCACCGGCGACGCCCGCCCAGCTCAGCGGCCTGTGCAGCCCGGGCCGTCCGGAGGGGACCCCGCAGCGGCACCTGCGGAGCCCCCCAGAACCGTCGGGGCGGTGTTGCGCCGGCGCCGGACACGTGGTTTGCTGTTAGCACTCGACATCGCAGAGTGCCAACTATAACGGAGGAACACCTGATGGCCAAGCTGATCACGTTCGACGAGGAGGCCCGCCGGGCCCTCGAGAGCGGCATGAACAAGCTCGCCGACGCGGTACGCGTCACCCTCGGCCCGAAGGGCCGCAACGTCGTCCTGGACAAGAAGTGGGGCGCGCCCACCATCACCAACGACGGGGTCTCGATCGCCAAGGACATCGAGCTCGAGGACCCCTTCGAGCGGATCGGCGCCGAGCTGGTCAAAGAGGTCGCCAAGAAGACCGACGACGTCGCCGGTGACGGCACCACCACGGCCACCGTGCTGGCCTGGGCCATGGTCCACGAGGGCCTGCGCAACGTGGCCGCCGGTGCCAACCCGATGTCGCTCAAGAAGGGCATCGAGGCCGGGGTCGAGTCGGCCGTGGCCTCGCTGCGGGGCATCGCCCGCGACACCGACTCCAAGGGCCAGATCGCGCAGGTGGCCTCCATCTCGGCCGCCGACACCGAGATCGGCGAGATGATCTCCGAGGCCATCGACAAGGTGGGCAAGGACGGGGTCATCACCGTCGAGGAGTCCCAGACCTTCGGGATGGACATGGATCTGGTCGAGGGCATGCGCTTCGACAAGGGCTACATCTCCCCCTACTTCGTGACCGACCCCGAGCGCATGGAGGCCGTCCTCGAGGACGCCTACGTGCTGCTGGTCGGCTCCAAGATCACCGCCGTGCGCGACCTGCTCCCGGTGCTCGAGAAGATCATGCAGTCGGGCAAGCCGCTGGTGATCGTCGCCGAGGACATCGAGGGTGAGGCGCTCGCCACGCTGGTCGTCAACAAGATCCGCGGCACGTTCCGCAGCGTGTCCGTCAAGGCCCCCGGCTTCGGCGAGCGGCGTAAGGCCATGCTCCAGGACATCGCCATCCTCACCGGCGGCCAGGTCGTCACCGAGGAGGTAGGCCTCAAGCTGGAGAACATCGGCCTCGAGCTCCTCGGCACCGCCCGCAAGGTGGTCGTGACCAAGGACGAGACGACCATCGTCGAGGGAGGCGGCTCGGACGACGAGATCAAGGGCCGGATCGCCCAGATCAAGGCCGAGATCGAGAACACCGACTCCGACTACGACCGGGAGAAGCTGCAGGAGCGCCTCGCCAAGCTGTCCGGCGGCGTGGCCGTCATCAAGGTCGGGGCCGCGACCGAGGTCGAGCTCAAGGAGAAGAAGCACCGCATCGAGGACGCCGTCTCGACCACCAAGGCCGCCATCGAGGAGGGCGTGGTCCCCGGAGGTGGGGTCGCCCTGCTCCGCGCGCAGGCCGCCGTGCTCGACACCGCAGACAAGCTCGACAACGACGAGGCCACCGGTGCCGCGCATCGTGGCCCGGGCCGTCGAGGAGCCGCTGAAGCAGATCGCCGTCAACGCCGGTCTCGAGGGTGGGGTCATCGTCGACAAGGTGCGCAACTTGAAGAAGCCGGCCGAGGGCCTCAACGCCGCTCACCGGCGAGTACGTCGACCTGTTCCAGGCAGGGGTGATCGACGCCGTCAAGGTGACCCGGTCGGCGCTGCAGAACGCCGCGTCCATCGCGGCCCTGTTCCTGACCACCGAGGCGGTCATCGTCGACAAGCCGGAGGAGTCTGGCGCCGCCATGCCGGGCGGCGGCATGGACGACTTCTAGAGAGACCCTGTTCTCGACGGCCAGGAAAGCTGACGACGGGCGCCCCCGAGTGGGGCGCCCGTCGCTGTCTTCCCTACACTGTGGGCGTGCCCGATCCCCTCGTGCCTTCGGTCGGATGGGGAGTCCTCCATCTCTTCTGCAGATTCTCCGACTCGCCGATCCGGCGGGCGAGCTGTCGCCAGCGGTGGTCCAGGCGGTCAAGGAAGCCGAGGCCGACGAGGTCCAGGTGGTCACCGTGGCGATGCTCGGGCACAAGGCCGATTTCGGCGTCATGGCGCTCGGCGCGGACCTGTGGCGCCTCCGCCGGCTCCAGTCCGACCTCCAGGCGGCCGGCCTGGTGGTGGTCGGCTCCTACGTCTCTCTGACCGAGGTGTCGGAGTACGCCGTCCGGGATCCCGGACGAGATGAAGCAGACGCGCCTCTACCCCAGCCTGCCCCCTTCCGGCATGACCGCCTTCTGCTTCTACCCGATGTCCAAGCGGCGCGGGGACGCCGACGGGCTCCAACTGGTTCACCATGCCCTTCGATGAGCGCAAGGAGCTCATGTACGGCCACGGAGCCGTGGGACGGACGTTCGCCGGGCGCATCGTGCAGGTCATCACCGGTTCGACCGGGATCGACGACTGGGAATGGGGAGTCACCCTGTTCGGCGTCCATCCTGACGACCTCAAGGAGTGCGTCTACACCATGCGGTTCGACGAGGGGTCGGCCCGCTTCGCCGAATTCGGGCCGTTCTTCACCGGCATGGTCGCTCCGGTGGAGGACGTGCTGGCACAGATCGTCCGCGGGGGGTGAGCACCGTTCGGGTGGGCTCCGTGGACGGCACGCCGGCCGGAGGGTGGGCGGCCGACCGGACGGCGACCGGATCCGCCGACATCGAGGTGCTGCGCGCCGAGCTGCGCAGCCTCGGCCGGGTGGTCGTGGCCTTCAGCGGGGGGGCCGACTCGGCATTCCTGGCCCGGGTGGCAACAGACGAGCTGGGCGCGGACCGCGCCCTCTGCGTGACCGCGGTGTCGCCGTCCCTCGCACCCGAGGAGCTGGCCGACTGCCGGGCCCTCGCCGCCGAGTGGGGGCTCGCCCACCGCGAGGTGACGACCCACGAGCTGGCCGACCCGTCCTACGCGGCCAACGACGGCAGCCGCTGCGCCCACTGCAAGTCCGCGTTGATGGCGGCCCTCGACCCGCTGGCCACAGCGGCCCGTGCCGAAGGTGGTGCGGCGTCGGTGGTGCTCGGGGTCAACCTCGACGATCTGGAGGACCGTCGTCCCGGACAGGCGGCCGCCGCCGGGCGGGGTGCGGTTTTCCCCTTGGTCCGTGCCGGGTTCACCAAGGCCGATGTCCGGTGCTGGTCCCGCCGGCTCGGCCTCAGGACATGGGACAAGCCGGCCGCCGCCTGCCTGGCCTCCCGCGTGCCGTACGGTACGCCTGTGACCTTCAACACCCTCGACACCGTCGCCCGGGCCGAGTCCGCGCTCCGGTCGCTCGGCTTCCGCCAGCTCCGGGTCCGGCACTACGGCGACACCGCCCGCGTGGAGATGCCGGACGAGGACCTGGCGGCCGCGGTGGCCCGCCGGGTCGAGATCTCCGACGCGGTGCACGGCGCCGGCTACCGGTACGTGACCCTCGATCTCGACGGCTTCCGCTCGGGGAACCTCAACGGCGACCTCGCCGAAGGTGTCGTGCCCGGGGGGACCCGGTGATCGGGGTGCGGGTCAAGCTGACCTTCCCCGAGGAGCTGGTGCGCGAGCCGATCATCGCCCGGATGGTCACCGAGCTGCACGTCGTGCCCAACATCCGGCGGGCCGACGTCGGAGAGAACTCGGGATGGATCATCTGCGAGCTCGACGGCGACGGGCTGGTCGTCGAGCGGGCTCTCGGATGGCTCCGGGCCGAGGGGGTCCAGGTCGACCTGCTCGGGGACGTCGTCGAGAGCTAGCGCGGCACCCGCCGGTGGCACCCACGCCGACCGGCAGCAGCCCTGCGAGGGAGCCCGCAGCTCAGACGGCACTCAGACGGAGGGGTCCTCCGGGTTGCGGATGGTCCAGCCGGCGCCCGAGACCTTGCGGGGCTCGAAGAAGAGGCAGCCGTCCGGGCAGGCGAACGGCAGCTGCTCGTTGGCACCCATGCGGCACTTCTCGAGCTTCTCCTCGTGGGCCGTGGTCTGCATGATGTAGTGGCGACAGTCGGCGTGAACGGCCATTCCCCATTCTGCCCGACGTTGGACGGTCAGCGGGGGCAGTGGGGTAGCGTCGTCACCGTGGGCACACCCTCCGAAAAGCAGCTCCTGCGTTGGAGCGAGGCGCTGGCGGGCATCGCCAGAACCGGGCTCGGGTTCACCGAATCCCTCTACGAGCAGGAGCGCTTCGAGGAGGTCCTGCACGTCGCGGCTGACATCCGCATGGCGCTGGACGGCAACGAGGGCGTGGAGGACGTGGACGGCATCGTCGAGGAGTGGCTCGACTCGGTGGGCAGCGGGGTCCCCGGCTACGTCACCCCCAAGGTCGCCGTCGGTGCCGCCGTCGGGAACGACAAGGGTGAGATCCTGCTCGTGCAGCGGGCCGACTCGGGGGTGTGGCTCTACCCGACCGGGTGGGCCGACGTCGGCTATTCGGCCGCCGAGGTGGTGGTCAAGGAGGTGCTGGAGGAGACCGGCATCGAGGTCGAGGTGGTCCGCCTGATCGCCGTCCTCGACGGGCTGCGCCTGGGAATCAGCCGGATCCCGCTCTACTCGCTGGTCTTCCAGTGCCGGGCGCTCGGCGGCGAGCTCCGGGCCCACCCGCTCGAGTGCTCCGACGTGGGCTGGTTCTCACTCGACGACCTCCCCCTCCCGCTGGCCGGTGCCGAGCGGTGGGGGGCCCACGTGTTCTCGGCGCTGAGGGGGGATCCGATCGAGGTGCTTTACGACCCGGTGCGCTCACCCATCTGGCGCGGGCGACCCAGGGAAGGTCTGACCCGTCCGGGTCCTGCCTGTCGCCGCAACCGTGCCCGAGAACCGTCCCATTGACTCTGCCGTTGCCCCACCCGGTCCGAGCGGAGTCGTGGTCGACGAGGTCCACGAGGTGACCCCCGAGCTGCTCGAGGCATTCGATCGGTTGATCCCCCAGCTCTCCTCGTCCTCTCCGCCCGCCAGCCACGACGAGCTGGCGGAGATCGTCTCCTCCGACGGCGGCGTGCTCTTCGTCGCCCGGGACGGTACGGGCCGGATCGTCGGGACCTTGACCCTCGCCGTCTTCCGGATCCCGACCGGGGTCCGGGCGTGGATCGAGGACGTCGTCGTGGACGGAGCGGCACGCGGCGCGGGCGCGGGCGGAGCGCTGGTCCGGGCTGCTCTCGACCGGGCCGGCGCCGTCGGGCGCGAAGACTGTCGATCTCACCTCACGGCCGAGCCGCGAGGAGGCCAACCGTCTCTACCTGCGTATGGGCTTCGAGGCCCGCAGCACCAATGTGTACCGGCGGACGTTAGAAGCCCCAGCCGAGGGGTCGTAGCTGGTCCACCGGCACGAACAGGAGAAGTGCCCTGCCGAGGTGCTCCCGACAGGGCACTTCGGTGTCACCCTGGGCGGGGAACCCGGCGCCGGGTCGGAGGGACACTCGGGGACGGCGAGATCTCTAGTGCGTCCGGAGCAGTGCCGGAAGTTCCACCATGTCGTCGAATACGACTGCACCTTCGATGGAAAGTGCTTCACCGCTAGTCACACCCCCGGCGAATGCGAAGGCCGACATCTCAGCCGACAATGCAGCCGTCACTCCTGAAACGCTGTCTTCAACAACGGCGCATCGATCAGGTGTGGCGCCCATCTGGACTGCTGTGAACAGAAAGATGTCGGGGGCTGGCTTGCCGTGCTCCACCTGGTCGACGCTGAAGATCCGGCCATCGAATCGATCGAAGAGTCCGGTCTTGCCCAAGGTGAACCGCATCTTGTCGTGACTTCCGCTCGATGCCACGCAAACCGGTGCGCTGATCTCTTCGAGTGCTTCCACGATGCCCGGCACCGCGACGAGTTCCCGCTCGAACACTTCCCGGTAGCGGGGTTCGAACTCAGTATCCCAATCGATCCTTCGGCCCAGCTGCCGTTCGATCTCTTGTTGCATGTGGGCGGCTGATCGCCCGACGAACCGTTCAACGATCTCTGCCTCCGTGAGCGGCCATCCGAGTGAGGCCAGGATCTCCGCCTCGGTTCGAACGGCGAGACGCTCACTGTCCACCAGGACACCATCGCAGTCGAAGATGACCAAGTCGAAGTCCGCCACCCTGACGAGGATACGGACTCGGTCAACCGCGGGAGGACATGATTGGGAGACTGCCCCGTACCGCCGGCTGCGGGCGCATGATCTCGAGCATCTCGGCGATTCCTCGGCTCGAACCAGTGATATTGGTGTACGACGTAACGTGATACACTTCGCACATGGGAATCGCTGTCTCCGTCCGCCTCGACGACGAGGCACAGCGTGCCCTGTCAACGCTGGAGTCATCCGGACTCAGCCGGTCCGAGGCCATCCGTGAGGCGATCCTGATGTCGGCTGCAGCACTTCGCCGGAAGAAGGCCCTCCGCGAGGAGATGGCGGCTCTGGAGGCCGACGAAGACGACCGCCGCGAAATGCTCGAAACTGCGGCGTTCATGGAATCGCTCCGTGCAGAGGGGTGACATCTACGAGCTGCGTGTACCGAAGGGCGTCGGGCACGAACAGCACGGGCGGCGCTTCGGGGTGATCGTGCAATCGGACGCGCTGCTCCCCCGTACGGTCGTCCTCCTGGCTCCGACCTCGACGGGTGCCCGACCGGCATCCATCCGGCCGGAGATCGCGGTCCTCGGCACGACGACCCGCGTGCTCGTCGAGCAGGTCGGTGCGGTTGATGTCAGTCGTCTGGGTAAGCAGGTCGGGCGGGTGGACGTCGACGCCATGTGGGGCATCGACGAGAGTCTGGCGACCGTCCTGGGGCTGAACTGAGCCAGACAGACCGTCCTCGTCGACCAGGCGGCGGCATTCCGGGCGCCCGGACCCCGCACCAGTGCACCGATGTGTACCGGTACGACCTCGGGACCTGACCGGGCGCTCTGCCCGATGGCGTCAGTCGGGCAGGATCCCCGTTGCGGAGGTGGCGGTGAAGGTGGCGATGAGCCGGTGGTCGTCGACCATGGCCCGGCGGTACGCCGCCCAGTCCTCGTGCTCACCGTTCCCGCGCCGGTAGTACTCGACCAGCAGATCGGCCACCGGGCCGTCGGGCGTGGTCGCGACATCGCTCAACCCGATGGTCCCGTCGAGGCTGACCCAGGTGTAGATGTTGTCCCCGAGGACGAACAGCGCCGCTCTCGGATCCCGTCGCAGGTTCCGCGTCTTGGCCCTGGTGTCGGTCAACGAGATCGTGAACCGGTCCCCGTCCGGCACGTAGAGGATGACGGATTGCTGTGGTCGGCCGTCCGCCCGGAGCGTGGTCAGGAGACCGTTGCGACGGCCGCCGGCGAAGGTGAGGGCTCGGGCAAGGTCCACGAGGCGAGACTACCGTCGGGGGAGGGACAGTGCCCGGGAGGTACCGGGTGCGCGTCAGCCGATCTTGACCAGGTCGACGATGAAGATGAGCGTGTCGTTGGCAGCGATCCCCGATCCCGGAGGAGGGCTCGCGCCGTAGGCGAGACTCGGCGGGATGATCAGCTCACGCCGTCCGCCGACCTGCATCCCGACGACGCCCTGGTCCCATCCGGGGATCACGTTGCCCTCCCCGAGGACGAACTGAAAGGGCTGGTTGCGGCTCCAGGAGGAGTCGAACTGCTTCCCGTTCGAGTAGGCGACCCCGACGTACTGCACCGTCGCGCTGTCACCCGCCTTGACCGCCGGCCCGGTACCCACGATCAGGTCCTTGGCCTCGAGCTGGGTCGGAGGGGCGCCCGGCGGGACGGTGATGGTCGGCTTGACGCCGAAGGTGCCGGCCGGGGACGGGTCGGCGACCGTTGCGAACGCCGGGGTGGTGGACGAGGTCGGGGGCGCCGTGGTCCCCGGGCCATCGTGGTGGGGCTCGAGGACGAGCTGCCGCAGCCGGCCAGCCCGAGGACGCAGAGGGCGAGGACAGGGATCGACCAGGTGCGGAGGCGGGTCATGTGGAGGATTCCTTTCGGTCGGTGCGGCGCCCGGGATCACCGCGCCCGGCGGTCCGGCTCGCCAGACGGTAGCCGCGCCGCGGCACCCGCGGGTCGGCACCCGGCATTCTCCTTCGCGCCCCCTCGCGCATCCCGCTGTCACACCCCCCTGGGAGCATGGGCCATGCTCCTCGACGGGCTCCGACAGGTCACCGACCAGCTCAGGTCGTCGCTCGCCGACCTCGACCCCGAGAGCCTCAGCGGAGGCGACGCCGCCTGGCTGCTCGACGCCTACGCCGAGGTCGAGCGCCTGGCTGCGGCCGGCAAGCTCCTGGCCGCCCGTCGGGTGGAGTCCTCCAACGTCTGGCGGCGCACCGGCCACCGCTCGGCCGCCGCCCATGTGGCCGAGGCCACCGGCACCGGGCTCGGGCCGGCCATCACCGCGCTCGAGACGGCCCGGCACCTCGGCTCCCTCCCCGCCACCGACCAGGCCGTGCGCCAGGGCAAGCTGTCCGAGACCCAGGTGAAGGAGATCGCCGGCGCAGCGATCCTCCAGCCCGGTGCCGAGCACGACCTGGTCGAGGCGGCCGGGCACCAGCCGCTCAGCGTCCTCAAGCTCCGGTGCCGGCGGGTGAAGGCCGTCCGGCAGGACCAGAAGGCCACCTACGAGGCCATCCGCAAGGGCCGCTACCTCCGCAACTGGGTCGAGGGGGACGGCGCCGTCCGCTTCGACGCCCGCCTCACGCCCGACGAGGGGGCCCGTCTCGTGGCCGCGCTCAAGGAGAAGGTGGACCGCCTCGCCGCAGCCGCACGTCGGGTCGGCCTGGACGAGCCGCGTCGGGCGCTCGCCGCCGACGCCCTGGTAGCCCTGGTCTGCGGTGGAGCGAGCGCCAGCGGTGAGGGACCCGCCGCGCCAAACCGGCCGGAGGGCGCCGCACCCGGCACCATGGTCCACGTCCGGGTCGACCACGCCGCACTGGTCCGAGGCCAGGTCGAGCCGGGCGAGCTCTGCGAGATCCCGGGGATCGGCCCGATCCCGGTGGAGGTGGCCCGGCGCCTGGCCGTGGACTCGATCCTGAACGTGCTGGTCACCGACGGGGTCGACGTCACCGCGGTGGCCCACACCGGTCGGACCATCCCGACAGCACTGCGGCGGGCTCTGGTCGAACGGGACCCGGTCTGCGTCGTCCCCGGATGCGACTGCCGTGACGGCCTCGAGATCGACCACCTGGTTCCGTTCGCCGAAGGGGGGAGGGCGAGCATGGACAACCTGGTCCGGCTGTGCCATTGGCACCACTACCTGAAGACCCACCACGGGCATTCGCGTCGAGGCACGACGGTGACGGCTGGCGGTGGATCGCGCCCGACGATCCACCAATGGTGCCACCGCGGATCCTGCGATCGGGCTGAGGCGCACCTACGCGGGTTCGTCGTCCCCCTCGAACACGTCGGCTCCGGCGCCTTCACGGAGTCGCGGCCGTGCTCTGACCGCCAGAGCGCTTCGGCCCGGAACGCCAGCTCGCGAAGCGGCTTGCCCGTCCGCCGGGCGGCCAGTGACACGTCGTCGTGCTCGGCCTTGATCCGGTCCGCGCTCGGCCTTGACCCGGATCAGCTGGCCGTCGACCACGACCGACTCGATCGACCGGGCGGCCGGCCACCGTTCGCCGGTGGTCATGCGCACGCCGAGCGAGCCGGTCTCCGACCGGAGGACGGCCCGCAGTCGCGGACCTGGACCGGGTCGCAGAGGACGTGGACCACGTGTCCGGGCCGGCCCTTCTTCATCACCACGGGCGACAGCCATGCATCGTGGGCCCCGGCCTCGAGCAGGCGGCCGATGGCGTGGGCGAGCTGCTCGCCGGTGGCGTCGTCGACGATCACCTCGAGCAGCGCCACCGGCTGCCCGGCGTCCGCCTCCGATCCGTCGGATCCGGCCGCAGCACCTCCCGGCGCGTCGGTCCGGCGGCCGGTGACCACCTGGGTGCAGTTCGGCAGCTCGTCGAGTTCGCGTTGTCCGGCGCCGAACCCCTGGCCGGCAACCCGCATGGCCGGCATCGGGCCGTACCCCGACGAGAGGGCGGCCAAGCAGCGCGGCGCCGGTGGGTGTGGTGAGCTCGACGGGGATGTCCCGGCCCCAGGTGGGCACGCCCCTCAGGAGCCCGACCACTGCGGGCGCCGGGTTGGGCAGCATGCCGTGGGCCGTCCGCACCATGCCCATCCCGGTGGCCACCGGACTGGCCCGGACCTCGTCGATGTCGAGGACCTCCAGGGCGGCGGCGGTCCCCACCACGTCGATGATCGTGTCGTGACCACCGACCTCGTGGAAGTGGACCTGGTCGATCGGACGGCGGTGGATGCCGGCCTCGACCTCGGCGAGCACTGCGAAGGTGGCCAACGCCCGGGCGGCCACCCGCTCGGGCAACCGCGCCTCCTCGACCAGCCCCACGATGTGGGCGTAGGTGCGGACCACCACGTGGTCGTGGACGGTGACGACGGCCCGGCTGGCCGCGATGCCGCCCCGGAGCACCGGCTCGACCTCGAGGGCCCACCCGCCGAACGGCAGCCGTTCGAGCAGTGCGAGCACCTCGCCGAGCTCCGCGCCGGCGTCGATGAGGCTGCCGAGGGCCATGTCGCCGGCGATCCCGGCGAAGCAGTGGAACCAGGCGACCGTGCGTGCGCGGGAACGACGGCGCGGCGGCCCTCCCGGCCGGGGTGCGCAGCACCCTCATGGCAGGACCCTCACGGCAGCATCCGGGCGACCGCGCACGCCGCGCCGAACCCGTTGTCGATGCCGACGACGGTGATGCCCGCCGCGCAGCGAGGCGTGCATGGCCAGCAGTGCGGTGACGCCTTCGAGCGCGGCGCCATAACCGGTGCTGGTGGGGACGGCGACGACCGGCGCCGGCGTGATCCCCCCGACAAGGCTGGCCAGCGCGCCCTCCATCCCTGCCACCACGACGACCGCGTCGGCCTCGGCAAGCTCATCGGCCGAGGCCAGCATCCGGTGCACTCCGGCCACCCCGCAGTCGGCCAGCAGGGTCGGACGCAGCCCGAGGGCGGTGAGGGTGGCCTCGCACTCGCGGGCCACGGGCAGGTCGGAGGTCCCGGCGGTGACCACCAGCGTGCGGGCCGGGCGGGGCGCAGCGGGGCGCCACACCACCGCCGACAGCTCCCCCCGGAGCTGGTCGGCTCCGGTGGCCCGCCCGGTGACCGTGCGGATACCGCCCGGGTGGTCGGCCATGACGGCGCGCACCTGACCCTCGTCGGCCCGGGTCAGGATGACCGGGGCGAAGCCGGGGGCGGTCTCCGCCGCGGTGCCCGGTCTCCGTGGTGCCCTCGGTCCGGGTGCCCTCGGCCAGGAGCTCGCCGACGATCGCCGAGCACTGGGCCGCCGACTTGCCCTGCCCGTAGACAGCCTCGGGGAGACCCTGCCGCAGGTGCCGGTGGTGGTCCACCTTGGCGAACCCGAGATCGGCGAAGGGGAGGCGCCGCAGCCGGAGCACTGCGTCGTCGGGGGTGCACGCCCCCGATCGGACGTCGTGGAGGAGGCGCTGCAGCGCGAGTTCGTCCATGATGTTCACTATCCTGCCTGTGCATGGCCGAGGACGCATCTCCGGGTATCCGCCCGGCCGGGCGCTCCGGATCGGGTTCCTCGGCCCCGAGGGGACCTTCACCGAGGAGGCCCTCCTCCGCGAGGCCGAATACGCCGACGGTGAGATCGTGCCCCTCGACTCCCTCGTCGACGTGCTCGAGTCGGTGGCCGGTGGCGACGTCGACCTCGGCTTCATCCCACTGGAGAACGCCATCGAGGGCACGGTCCGGGACATCATCGACAGCCTGGTCTTCGATTTCGACCTGCGCATCCAGCGGGAGGTCGTGCTCGACATCCATCTCCACCTCATGGGCGCACCGGGAACCGCCCTCGGCTGACGTCGAGCGGGTGGCCTCGATCCCGGTGGCGACCGCTCAATGCCGCCGGTTCCTGAACGAGCGACTGCCCCAGGTGGAGACGATCGCCACCAACTCCACGGCCGACGCCGCCCGCCTCCTCGGCGAGGGTGACCCCTCGATGACTGCGCGCCCGACCGCGGCCATCGCTCCCCGCCTGGCTGCGAAGCTCTACGGCCTCGAGATCCTGGCGGACAAGATCGAGGACCATCCCGACAACCAGACCCGGTTCATCTCGCTCGCCCGGACCGGCATCCCCGCCCCGACCGGCCACGACCGGACGAGCATCGCCTGCTTCCAGAGCGCGGACCACCCGGGCAGCCTCTACGCCATCCTGGGCCACTTCGCCGCCCGCAACATCAACCTGACCAAGCTCGAGTCGCGGCCCGACCAAGCAGGCCCTCGGGGACTACTGCTTCATCATCGATTTCGAGGGTCACGTCGGCGATGCCGTCGTCGCCGACTGCCTGGCGGATCTCCACGCCGAACTTGCGGGGGTCAAGTTCCTGGGCTCGTACCCGGCGGCCGGTGCCGCTGGCGCGGCCATCCGCGACGAGGTCGACCAGTCCCGGCGGGACGCCCTCTCGTGGATGAAGGGCTTGCGTGGCGAGATCGCCACGGGCCGGGACGCGCCGAGCGGGTCAGCGGGACCCCATGGTGCGTGACTCCGCTCATCATCCGGCGCCGGTCACGCCATGACCTGCGGCTACCCTGGCGCCCATCCGGAGGGATGGCAGAGCGGACAAATGCGCGGCTCTTGAAAAGCCGTGAGACGAGAGTCTCCGTGGGTTCGAATCCCACTCCCTCCGCTCAGGGGTGACTGGGCCTCATTCAACCCAGCGCAACGCGCTTGTTCGGGGCTGCATGGTCTCTTCCGATCGCTCGGACGACTCTGAGCGGACTCGAACCGCAACTAAATTTGGGTGGACACCGAGCGATATCCGCAGCCAATCCCGAGCGGTATGTGTCGGGCGGGTTCGTCTTCACTCCAGGGGTCTATCGACTCGTAGACAGTCAGCCGCTGTCTACATCATCGAGATGACGGGTTAGCGCGAGCCACGCCAGTTCCGTATCATCGGTGGTCTCGTGAGTGGACCGGAACTTCGTCACGAACAAGGCAATATCGTCGAGTGGCCACCGGGCGCGATACAGGGACATGGCAGCTTGATCGACGGCTCGGCCCGTCAAGTCGAAGTAGAGGTCCAGCTCGTCGCCGGTGTCGGATGCGACCATGCAGAGGTCGCGCTCGGGGGGAGCCAGGGCGACGGTGTCCCAGTCCACGAGGAACAGCTTCTCGCCCACCCGCATCACGTTTCCCGAGTGCGGCTCTCCATGAGTGATGACGGAGTCACCGCTATGCGTCGCTACCTCAGTTGCGAGACGGTCGAAGGCAGCTAGCAGGCGGATCACCGCGTCTCTGTGGGCACCGAGCAGTGCCCGGGCTGGTTCTGAGAACGGCCCGCCTTTCCACTCTGTCCCTAACTGCCCCAAAGCTGCATCAAGATCGCGACGGGCTGAGAGCTCGACGCGGTAACGGGGGGCCACGGCCCGAACCGTCGGGGTCGCCTGGTGGAGCTCGACCAGCATGTGGACGGCCTCGGCTCGCTCATCGGCTTCCAGGCTATGGCCGAAGCGGGCCTGCTCGCCGTCGAGATAGGGGAACACTGCGACCGTGTGGCGCGGCCCGAGGCGGACCACGGTGTCACCATCTTCACTCGACACCGGTGCCACCACGAAGTCCAGGTGGCACTGGGCACGCAGGACCGAGGCGGTGTCAAACGCACGCCGAAGACCATGAAACGCTGTCTCTCGAAGAATCCCCAGCCAACCCTTCTGATCGAGATCATCGACCGTTACAAAGTGCCGTCCTCCGGAGTCATCTGACGCGAGCCAGTGGTAACTGCCGAAACCTTCCGCGATGTAGTCCAGACCTTCGACATTCAGGTTCCATCCGGCGGCAAGCGAATGGATCAACTCACGTTCTCCCACGTCCTCGGGTACTGTTCTCATTGGGTTCCACCGTAAGGGCCATAGCCGGCAGGCGCTTCGGATACTGCCCACTGCCCGGATCCATCGCAGATCTGTCTCCACCCTCTTCTAGTGGAGTCGAACACCTACACCGACGACACCGTAGGTTTGCGGGACAAAAACCTGACACCAGGACGATGATCTCTTCGACTACCGCCGGGTGATCTCCAATCCCCCTGCGGAAGGAATCCCGTTGCCGCTGTCGAGGCGCAGGGCTGGACAGCTCGAAGCGGCTTCTTCAGGTCCTGACCACCCGTTCAACAACATCGACACCCGGATGTGGCTTCAGCTTCAACACCTTTGGCGGCTCACTCGGGCGCGCTCGGACAGGAGGGTGCGCTCCTGGTCGTTGGTGGCCAATGCTGCCGCCCGCTGGAACTCGGATGCCGCCTCGTCGTGGCGGCCCAGTCGGTCGAGGAGGTCGCCCCGCACGCTGTAGAGGAGGTGGTAGCGCTCCAGCGTGCCGGTGCCCACGAGGACGTCCACCAGGGCCAGGGCTTCTGCCGGACCGGAGGCCCACGAGACCGCAACAGCGCGGTTGAGCTCGACGACCGGCGAGGGTGTGGCGCGGGTGAGCGCTGTGTACAGGGCGACCAGCTCGTCCCAGTCGGTCTCTTCGATCCGGAATGAGCGGACATGGCAAGCGGCGATGGCGGCCTGCAGGGTGTAGGGACCCCGGGTCGTGGCGAGCTCGTCGGCCCGGGCCAGCGCGGCTTCGCCCCGCCCGATGTGGAGGCGGTCCCACCTGCGGCGGTCCTGGTCGTGCAACAGGACGGGTGCGCCAGTGGGGCCGATCCGCGCGCTCAGGCGGGAGGACTGGAACTCCATGAGGGCGACGAGGCCGTGTACC
The DNA here is from genome assembly GCA_963769775.1 of uncultured Acidimicrobiaceae bacterium. Classification (GTDB taxonomy): domain Bacteria; phylum Actinomycetota; class Acidimicrobiia; order Acidimicrobiales; family RAAP-2; genus Bog-756. The sequence goes on from CAVYNC010000004.1 coordinate 193,100, forward strand.
TCGGGTTCGTCGGGCACGAGGGCGGCGAGCACGCGGCCGAGGCGGAGCGCCTCGCCGCAGAGCTCGGGCCGCATCCAATCCTCGCCCAGGGTGGCCGAATAGCCCTCGTTGAAGACGAGGTAGATGACCTCGAGCACGGCGCCCAGGCGCGACAGGCGATCCTCGCCGACCGGGACCTCGAACGGGACGCCGGCCCGTGCGATGGCCTTCTTGGCCCGCGCGATGCGCTGAGCGATCGTGGCGTCGGGGACGACGTAGGCCCGCGCTATCTCGGGCACCGTGAGCCCTCCCACGAGACGCAGGGTCAGCGCCACCCGCGTCGGCACCGACAGGACAGGGTGGCAGGCGACGAAGATGAGGCGGAGGCGGTCGTCGTCTATCTCCTCGCCCGACACCGTGCCGAGCTCCGCGTCGACCCCGTCGCCGAGTGACGGACGGGTCGATTGCTCCCGCCCGATCTGGTCGTACTTGGCCGCCAACGTGCGGTGGCGGCGGAAGGAGTCGATCGCCTTGCGCTTCCCCACGGCGGTGAGCCACGCACCGGGGTTGCGCGGGGTCCCGTCGCGGGGCCACTGGCGGAGCGCGTCCACCAGCGCGTCCTGAGCAAGCTCCTCGGCCAGAGCAATGTCGCCGGTGAAGGCGGCCAGCACCGCGACCACCCGGGGAAACTCGACCCGGTAGACGGCCTCGATCGCGGCGGTCGAATCGGTAGCCGGCACGCCACCGATTCAACCACCGCGTCGTGCACTCGGCAGGACGCAGGCGTCGGCTGGGTCAGAAGACGGGGCGGACGCGCACCTCACCCTCGCCCAGGACGCCGAGGAAGCGCTTGGACCACTCGACGGCCTCGGACAGGTCGCGGCACTCCATGAGCGCCCAGCCGCCCACCAGCTCCTTGGCCTCGGCGAAGGGCCCGTCGACGACCGTGTACTCGCCCTCCTTCAGGCTGATCCGGGCGCCCTCGGAGGTGGGGGCGATGCCACCGGTTGCGACGACGACGCCGGCCTTGGTCGCCTCCTCGACGAACCGACCCATCTTCTCGTACAGGTCGGGGGACGGGGGCTCGGTCGGGGTCTCCGCCTCGTTGGCCAGGGTGTATCCCAGGAATCGCATGGTCTGCTCCGTTTCTCTTCTACGCGGGGCGGCTCTCGCCCCACTCTGACAGAACGTCGAACGGGCCGGGCCCGGATCGACACCCCGGCGGAGAATCTCGAAAAGAGCTCTCACGGCGTGCGGTCGAACGCGGCACTGCGGCGGTCGACAAGACTGCCCACCATGGCGTTCGGTCAACAGTCGGGCCCCCCGGCCTCGGGCAGGCAGCTTCAGGAGCTCCTCGCGCTCCTCAAGGCAGCGGGCCACACCGGGTTCCGCGACGCACGCGGCCCCTTGGGGCTCACCCAGCGTCAGGGGAGCGGGAAGTTCACCCGCGACGAGGCGGCCGAGTTCATCGAGCGGCTCCAAGACGCTGACTCCGATCCGGTAGCGACCACTGTGGTCCCAACGCCCCGGCTCTCGACAGCAGAGCAGTTGTTGCATCGCCTGCCCGCCGAGCAGCTCGCAGCCGAGCTGGAGCGTCGTGGTTGGACAGTGACCAAGACATAGGTCGGGACGACCACTTCGGGTGCCGCGACTGTCGCCGTGGACCGTAGCGGGGCACCGCCGCCCCGGACGCCGCCGTCAGCCATCGGTCATACTGGGCCCGAGGAGGTTCCGTCATGACCGCCGTCGTAGTCGGGACCTGCGGGGAAGATCCATGGGGGTAACGTGCCGACTGTGAACACCGTGCTGGGCCCGATCGAGGGCGCAGCGCTGGGGTCGACCCTGATGCACGAGCATGTCTTCGTCCTGAGCCCAGAGATCGAGAAGACCTCGGAGGAGTGGGACGAGGAGGGCGCCCGATCCCTTGCCGTGCAGCGCCTGCACGACCTCAAGGCCGGCGGGATCGACACGATCGTCGACCTCACGGTCATCGGTCTCGGGCGGAACATCCCTCGCATCGCCGCCGTGGCCGAGCAGGTGCCCGAGATCAACATCGTCGCCGCCACCGGCGTGTACACCTACAACGACGTGCCGATGTTCTTTCACTTCCGCGGCCCGGGCACCATCTTGGGAGGCCCGGAACCGATGACCGAGCTCTTCGTCCGGGAGATCAGGGAGGGCGTCGGCGACACCCGGGTGCGTGCCGCGATCCTCAAGTGCGCCACGGACAAACCGGGCATGACCCCAGGCGTGGAGCGGGTGCTGCGGGCTGTGGCCCAGGCGCACCGGGCGACCGGCGTCCCGATCACCACCCATACGCCCACCCCCCCGCAACCGTGGGGCCTCGAGCAGCAGCGCATCCTGGCCGACGAGGGGGTCGACCTCTCCCGGGTCGTCATCGGCCACTCCGGGGGCACGCTGGACACGGCCTATCACGAGGCCCTCCTGGCAAACGGCTCGTACCTGGGCTTCGATCATTTCGGCATCGCGACCTTCTCGATGGACGAGCGAATCCAGTCGGTCAAGGTCCTGTGCGACCGCGGGCATGCCGGGCGCATCGTCCTCTCCCATGACGCGATGTGCCACGTCGACTGGTTCCCCGCCTCGATGTCCGGCGCGTGGAAGGAATGGCGGTGGACCCACATCCCCCAGGACGTCCTGCCCGAGATGCGGCGCATGGGCATCAGCGACGAGGACGTCAGGACGATGATGGTCGACAATCCGCGCCGCATCCTCGAAGGCGGCGAGCCATATTGACCGGGAGACCAACCGAACGGGACGACCGGACACAGGACCTGCCACCCACCGGGCGCGGGCACGCTCCCGATGCCGTCGAAGCGATGGCCGGGAGCCACCCGGACGCCGTCGCCTGGCGCAACCTTGCCGACGAGGCCGACCTCACCTTCCTCGACTGGAACACCCGGGCCAACCGGCTGGCCCGGGGGCTGGTCGAACGCGGCCTCGACCCCGGCGGGCGGGTGATCCTGGCCGTCGGTCCCGATGAGCCCCTCCCCTGGCTCATCGCCTATGCGGCCATCCACCGGACCGGTGCCGTCGCCGTCCCGGTCAACACCCGGCTGGCCCCGCCCGAACTCCGCGCGATCGTCGCCCACGCCGAACCCACTGTTGTGCTCGCCGGCCGCGACGTCGACATCGGGGTCACCCTGGACGCCCTCGCCGACGAGTCACCGAGTATCCGGGTGGTCGCCCGCACCGGCGGGCCGGACGCTCCAGACTGGTCGGGGCTGCTCCACGCCGACGCCTCGGCGCTGTCGTCGGGTCCGGAAGCGGGGGCGGCGACGGACATCATGTACACGTCGGGCACCACCGGTGCGCCCAAGGCGGTGGTGGTGCGGCGGGGCCCCCAACCAGCCACCGGAGCGCCGCCCCACTGGTCGGGTCTGGGCTTCCTGACCTGCTCGCCCTTCTCCACGACGAGTGGCGCGCTCCTCATCCACGGCCCGATGCTGGGCGGGCTGAGCGGGTGGTACCTCCCCCGCTTCGATGCCGGCCGATGGCTGTCGGTGGTCGAGGACCGGCGCCCCGTGGCCGCCTTCCTCGTTCCGGCCATGGCCCAGCTCATCGTGGCGCACCCCCGCTTCGACCGGGCGGACCTCTCGAGCTTGGCCGCACTCACCATCGGCGGCGCGCCCATCGCCCGGGCCACGCTGCAGCGACTCGGAGCAGGCTTGCCGGGGACCGAGGTCATGGTCGGATATGGCATGACCGAGTTCGGGGCGGTGACGCGCTCACCCTCCAGGGATCGCGGGCGCCACCTCGGCTCGGTGGGTCGACCCCTTCCCGGGGTCGAAGTCCGTATCGTCGACACGCATGGCGTGGCCGTCGGGTCCGGAGTGGAGGGCGAGATCATCGTGCGGGGGGCCGAACCGCAGCGCGAGTACTTCAAGGAGCCGGCGGTCACCGACCAGACCTGGCGGGCGGGGTGGTTGCACAGCGGAGATCTGGGCTACCTGGATGCGGACGGCTTCCTCTGGATCACCGGGCGCAGCAAGGAGCTGATCATCCGGGGCGGCAACAACATCGTTCCGCGAGAGATCGAGGAGGTCCTCTACGCCCACCCGGCGGTGGTCGAGGCGGCCGTGGCCGGCATCGCCCACGACATCCTGGGAGAGGACATCGCCGCCTGGGTCGTCCTGCGTCAGGGCTCCCACGTCTCGCCCGAGGACCTGCGGGCCTTCCTCCTCGAGCGGCTCGCCGACTACAAGGTGCCCCGCAGCATGAGCATCGTCGACGCGCTGCCCCGCAACGCGGCCGGCAAGGTGCTCACCCGTGAGCTCCCCCCGCCGAGGGCGCTCGACAGACCGACCGGGACCCGCCGATGACCGCCAACGATCCGACGGTTCTGGCCGAGCGGATCGGGACCGGTGACCCGCCTCACGCTCAACCGGCCGAGGCAGCACAACCCCCTCACCCCCCGGTGCATCCGCGAGCTGCTCGAGGCCGTCGCCCGGGCGGAGGACGACCAGGACGTGCGGGTGATCGTCATCCGTGGCTCGGGGCGCTCTTTCTCCTCGGGATACGGGATCCTGCCCGAGGACATCGAGCCGGTTGAGGGCGGCGCCGCGGCCGGCATCGAGGGCGACGTCGCCGCCATGCTCGAGCTCGGCGCCGGTTGGGCCAGGGTCTGGGACTGCCGGATCCCGGTCATCGCGCAGGTCCACGGGAATTGCCTCGCCGGCGGCACCGACCTGGCGCTTCACTGCGACATCGTCGTCACCGCCAGCGACGCTCGGCTCGGTTTCCCGCCGGTCCGATCGATGGGGGTGCCACCGACCAACATGTGGCTCTACCACCTGGGGCCCCAGTGGACCAAACGGCTGCTGTTCACCGGTGACACGGTCAGCGGTGCCGAGGCCGCCGCCATCGGGCTGGCCCAGGCCGCTGTGCCCGCTGCGGAGCTCGACGACTACGCGCTGTCCCTGGCCAACCGGGTAGCCCTCGTCGGGCGGGAACTGCTGGCGGCCAACAAGCGGGTGGTGAACGAGGGGATCGAACTGATGGGACGCTCCCGACTCCAGCGGTTCGCCGCCCTCAACGACGCCGTCGCCCACCGGGCTCCAGAAGCCCGGGCCTTCTCGGCCCGGGCCGCCGAAGTCGGACTCCGACAGGCCGTCGTCGAGAGGGACGCGCCGTTCGACGGAGACGACCGCTGACCGGGACGACGACCTGAGGTCAGCGCTCGACTGCCAGGAGCGGCTCGCCGGCCTCTTCGAGCGCCTCCTCGAGTGCGCGTCACCGGGGCGCTGGCCGTCGACGCAGGCAATTTCGGCAGGGCGAGGGCCAGCAGCCGCGCCGGGTACGCCGGGACGTCGACCCCGACGACCGGCGCCAAGTGCTGGTCAGCCTCACGGTGGACGGCCTTGCCCAGGCCGATCACATCATCGCCATGAAGATCCAGGCGGAGCGATGGGCCTTCGAGGGCGTCGACCGGGAGCTCCTCGAACGGATGGCCCGGGACCTCCGGACGCTGCTGGCCGCCTTCGACCAGCAGTCCGCCCCGGTCGACGGCACCACCGCGCTGTCCAACTGAACCTCCACACGCCCGACCGGGACATCGCTCTCGGCGGACCCGACCTGGCAGACTGCACCGATGGACGTCCATCTCGTCGATGGGACGTACGAGCTCTTCCGGCATTTCTTCGGCCAGCCTCCGCGAGCCGCCGACGACGGCAGCGAGATCGGTGCGGCCCGGGGCGTGGTGCTCACCGTCGTCGGCATGCTGTCGCGACGGTGCCACCCATATCGGGGTGGCCACCGACCAGGTCATCGAGTCGTTCCGCAACGACCTGTGGCCCGGGTACAAGACCGGGGCCGGCATCGATCCCCGAGCTGCGCTCGCAGTTCGAGATCCTGGAGACGGCAATCGAGGCACTGGGTGTCGCGCTGTGGCCGATGGTCGAGCTCGAGGCCGACGACGCACTGGCCTCTGCTGCCGTCGGTGGCGGCGGAGGACCCGACGGTCGAGCGGGTGATCATCTGCACGCCCGACAAGGACCTGGCCCAGTGCGTGCGTCGGTGAGCGGGTCGTCCAACTCGACCGCCGGAGCGGGACGGTCAGCGACGAAGCCGGCGTCTGGGCCAAGTTCGGGGTCGCACCCGGCTCGATCCCCGACTGGCTCGCGCTGGTCGGGGACTCGGCCGACGGGTTCCCCGGGTTGGCCGGGTGGGGCCGGCGGTCGGCGTCGGCGGTGCTCGCCCACTACGGGAGCTTCGACGATGTGCCCGACCGCGTCGCCGACTGGGATCCTGACGTGCGACAGGCGGTCCGCGGGTGCGGCCAAGCTGGCCGAACGGCTGGCCGGCGAACGTGAGCGGGCCGAGCTGTTCAGGGTCCTCGCGACCCTTCGGGTGGAGCGGGCACTCCTCGACCGGACGTGCGCACGCTCGAGTGGCAGGGCCCGACGGCGGAGATTCGAGGAGGTCTGCCGCGCACTTCAGGGATCCGGCACTGGCCGAGCGCGGCTGCGGCACATGCCGGCTCGGCTGACTCCGCTGGTCAGCCCGTGGTGCCGAAGACCTCGTCGAGCTCGGTCGGGCACCGGCGTGTCGAGCTGCGCGTACGTGCACGAGTCCGGACTCCGGTCGGGTCGCCACCGGACGAACGAGGTGGCGTGGCGGAACCGGTCGCCCTGCAGATGGTCGTAGGACACCTCGGCGACCAGCTCGGGGCGCAGCGGCTCCCAACTGAGGTCCTTCCCGCCGCTCCACCGGCTCTGGCCGCCGGGGACCCGCCCGACCGGCTCCTCCCTCGAACTGCCAGGGGTGCGCGGCGTGTGCGCCCGCCCGGTACGGCTCGAGCGTCCCGACGAACTCCTCCCGGCGGGCGGCACTGAACCCGGAGGCGACGCCCACGTGGTGGAGCACGCCCGTCGTCGTCGAAGAGCCCGAGGAGAAGGGATCCGACGACACCGCCCACCTTGTGCCAGCGGAACCCGCCGACCACGCAGTCGGCGGTGCGCTCGTGCTTGACCTTCATCATCGCCCGCTTGTCCGGCTGGTAGTGCAGATCGCCGGCTTTGACGACGACGCCGTCCAGACCGGCGCCCTCGAACCGTGAGAACCAGTCCCGGGCCACATCCGGGCGGGTGGTCACCGGCGTGAGATGGACCGGGGGCCTGGCCTTGCTCGAGCGCCTGCTCCAGGGCGCTGCGCCGGGCGGCGATAGGGCTCGGCCTGGAGATCCGAGTCGCCCAGCGCGAGGAGGTCGAAGGCGACGAACGAGGCCGGCGTCGTCTCGGCGAGCAGCTCGACCCGTGACTCGGCCGGATGGATCCGCTGGGACAGGGCGTCGAAGTCGAGGCCGGACGGCCCGGCGATCACGATCTCCCCGTCGAGCACGCAGCGATCCGGCAGGTTGGCCCGCAACGACTCGACCAGCTCGGGGAAGTACCGGGTCGAGCGGCTTCTCGTTGCGGCTGCCCAGGACGACGTCGTCGCCGTCCCGGAAGACGATGCAGCGGAAGCCGTCCCACTTCGGCTCGTAGTAGAGGCCGTCCGCCTCGGGCAGCTCCCGGGTCAGCTTGGCCAGCATGGGCGAGACCGGGGGCACCACGGGGAGCGTCACCGGCCAATGCGTACCCGGGCCGCACGACGCGGCACTCGGCTCCTAGGCGGCGTGGCCGGCCGTCCAGGCGAGGAAGTCGTCCAGCGGCAGGGTGTTCATGATCCGATCCGACGGGACGCCCACGACGGCCGCCTGCTCGCAGCCGTGGCGCTGCCACTCGAGCTGGCCCGGCGCGTGGGCGTCGGTGTCCACCACCACGACGCAGTCGAGCGACGAGGGCGAGGGCGAGCAGCGGCTCGGGAGGGTCGAGGCGCTCCGGCCTGGAGTTGATCTCGACTGCCGTGCCGGTCCGGGCGCACGCGCCGAACACCGCCTCGGCGTCGAAGGTCGACTGTGGGCGACCGCGTCCGACCAGGATCCGGCCCGTGCAGTGGCCCAGGATGTCGGTGTGCGGGCTCTCGATGGCCCGCAGCATCCGTCTGGTCATCTCGGGTGCCTCCATCCGGAGCTTCGAATGGACACTGGCCACCACGACATCGAGCTGGGCGAGCAACTCCTCGTCCTGATCGAGTGATCCGTCTTCGAGGATGTCGACCTCGATGCCGGTCAGGATGCGGAACGGCGCGAGCTCGGCGTTCAGTTCGCCGACGATCTCGAGTTGCTGGCGCAGGCGGCTCGCGTCGAGCCCGTGGGCGATGGTGAGCCGGGGGCTGTGGTCGGTGAGCGCCCAGTAGCGGTGGCCGAGCTCCTTCGCCGCCTCGGCCATCTCCCGGATGGGGCTCCCCCCGTCCGACCAGTCCGAGTGACTGTGGCAGTCTCCCTGCAGCCGCCCGAACAACGTGGACGCCTCCTCGCTCATCGCCGGTGGGCCGACCGCTTCGAGTTTCTCGAGATAGGCCGGGCGGATCCCGCCGACAGCCTCGGTGATCACCTGGGCACTGGTCTTGCCGACACCGGGGATCTTCTGGAGCCGGGCCGGGGTCATCGCCGCCAGCTCGTCGATCGGGACGTCGCGCGATGGCCGCGGCAGCAGTCCGGAAGGCCCGCACCTTGTACGACTCCGCGCCATCGCGCTCGAGCAGGTAGGCGATGCGACGCAGGGCCGTCACCGGATCCATCGCCTATTCCTTCTTGGCCCGGCTCGGCGCCACCCGGGGCGGCTCGTCGGGCTGCTTGGGGTATTCGGGTGGCCACGGCGCGTCGTGCAGCCCGTCGGCTCGGTCCTGTGCCGCCATCGTCCAACAGCGGCTGGAGCGACTGGGGCTCGTCGGCGATCCCCGCCCACGGGTCGCCGCGACGCCGGACCAGATCGGGGACCGTCCGGATGGTCAGCTCCTCCGGCTCGACCGTGTCGATCTCATCCCAGCCCAGCGGGGTCGAGACCTGGCCCCCGACCCGGGGCCGTGCGAACCAGGCGCCGAAGACCGTCTTGTGTGGGGCATTCTGATTGAAGTCGACGAAGATCCGCTCTCCCCGCTCCTCCTTCCACCACTGGGCCGTGATCAGGTCCGGGTGCCGGCGCTCGAGCTCGCGGGCCAGGGCCACCGCGCCGGCACGGACCTCGAAGCTGTCCCAGCGGGGTTCGAGCCGGACGTAGATGTGGAGGCCCCGGTTCCCGGTCGTCTTGGGGTAGCCGACGATGCCCAGCTCGTCGAGCAGCGATCCGCACGTGACCGGCCGCCACCCGGATCTCGTCGAATGAGGTACCCGGCTGGGGATCGAGGTCGATGCGGAGCTCATCGGCGTGTCCGGGGTCGTCGGCACGGTAGGGCCACAGGTGGAGGCCGAGGCACCCGAGGTTGACCGCCCACAGCACATGGGAGATGTCGGCGACCACGAGCGCGTTCGACGTCGTCCCGTTGGGCGTGGTGACCACCGTGGTCTGGAGCCACTCCGGAGCGTTGGCGGGGACCCGCTTCTGGAAGAAGGACTTGCCCCCGGCTCCTCCCGGGAATCGCTCGAGCAGGGCCGGCCGGCCACCAGCGGTGTTCAGCAGTGCGTCGGCGATGTCGACGTAGTACGAGACCAGGTCGAACTTGGTGGCGCCGAGCTCGGGGAAGTAGACCTTGTCCGGGCTCGAGATCTCGACGGCTCGACCAGACGTCTCGACGACACGGACGTCCTTGGCGGCCACGCGTCCACGATATAGGGCGCCGCCCACAGGCCGATGGCCACCGCCAGCCAACTCGACGGTGGGGCCCTCCGGATCACGTCCGCCTCATGACCCCCCCGTCGCCGGTCGGAGCGTGCCGTCGGCGTCGAGCAGGTGGTGGTGGCTCTCATGGACCCCGAAACAGGCAAGGCCGGAAACCGTGAAGCGGTCGACCCCGTCACGCAGCGCGCCTCTGGACCTGCCCGCTCACCCCGTATGCAAAAATCCCACGTATGACCGGGCCCGCGCTTCCGAAGGCCGGACGTGCAGCCCGGGACCGAGCGCTGACCGTGCTGCTCGGAAAACCGTTGGAGCCCATCGTTGATCTGGTCGCCTGGTCCGCCGCTCCCGGCGAGTACGAGGTTGCGTCCTGCCACGGGCACCTGCGCTTCCACCGGTACCCGACCGGGACGGGGGCGAGCGCCGCACCGCACTGGGTCTTCGACACCGAGACGATCAGCGGGGAGAGTCCTATCGCACGACAGGACCCCCGGCATCTCGGCAGCCTGGCCGAGGAACGAACGGCACCCCACCCGAGCCGCCGCCAGAACTCGTATCCGCATGCATTGGAACACCTGGCTCAACTGTTCGATCATCCGTCTGCACCCGACCTGGTGGTGCTGCACTCCGCTTCCCACTTCTGGGGCGACCAGGGAGGTCATCTCGGCGAGCACGGCTCCCTCGGCATCGTGCAGGCACGCGCGCCGTTCATCGCGGCCGGAGCTGGCATCCGGCCGCTGGGCCAGGTCGAGGCGAGCTGCCGCCTGATCGACTTGGCCCCCACGGTTCTCGAGCTGCTCGGATGCGGCGCACCGCCGAGCGCCCCACAGGATGTCAGACTCATCCAGCAGGACGGCGTCGTCCTCGGCGACCTCGTGACCGGTCCCGCCGAGGCGGGTCACGTCGTCGCCATGCTCCTGGACGGGACCAACCCGAACGTGCTCTACGAAATGGCCGCTTCCGGCGATGCACCGGCTATCGGTCGGCTCATGGATGTCGGGACGACGTACCGCTACGGGGCGATCGCATCGCTCCCCACCGTCACCCTCCCCAATCACACGGGCATCTTGACCGGAACCCATCCCGGTCACCATGGGATCCTGCACAACGCCTGGGTCGATCGGCTGACCGGGGAACAGGTCGTGACCAATTCGCCGTCGACATGGCCGACTGCGATGAAGTGGCTCAGTCCAGCGGTCGAAACGGTGCACGACGCGGTCCATCGGTCGAAGCCCGGCGCACTGTCGATCTCTATCAACGAGCCCTGCGACAACGGTGCCGACTACTCGATCTTCGACCTCATCCGCCGTGGCGAACCCATCGACCGCCCTCCGCCGGCCGAATCACTCCCCGACGCGACGGAGCGATTCGTCCGACCGAGCAAGGACTACCGATGGTCGTCTCTCATCGACCACACTGCCGTGGAGCAGTTCAGCGGGATCTGGAGCGGAGAGTACCGCGGGCGCTCCTGGCCCTCCCCGACGTTCAGCTGGGTCAATTTCCACACTGACCGACGCGGCGTTCCACGAGGGAGGGCCCTACTCGGAGATCGCCGCAGCGTCCGTCCGCGACACCGACGCCCGGATCGGTCGCGTCCTCGAGGCCGTCGAGCAGTCCGGCGCCTGGGACGAGACCGCGTTCTTCCTCGTCGCGGATCACGGTATGCAGCTGGCGGATCCGGCGGTGACGGGTGACTGGGATGCTGAGCTCGAGCGCGCGGGGGTTGCCGCGCGGGACGAGGGATACGGGTTCCTGTACCTCTCCGACGGGTGAGCGCCGGATGTCAGCGGATTGCCCGCGACCGGACGCCAGCTACCAGGCGGCTCTGAGCTCGACCAGGGAGTCGAGGTACTCGCGTTCCTGTGACGTGAGGTTCGAGAACTGGATGCCGACCCGCATCGTGTCGTTCTTGGCCGGCCGGAAGTTGCGGACCTCCCCACGGAACTGGACGGCGAGGACGATGTGATGTCCCGGGAACTCCTCGGGCTTGGCCCCGAGGAGCTCCAACCCGGCACCGGCAGACGACATGTCGACGACCCGGCAGTCCCGCCAGAGCTCCTCCGGGTCATCCTCGATCAGGTACTTGCCCTGCCAGTCGGTGAACTGTCGAGGCAGGAGCCTTCGTAGCTCGTGCATCACGTCCTCCTTTCGGCGAACGGACTGCCTCTGGAGGTCATGGGCCACGGTGGGCCTGCCGAGACGCGACTTCCGGTCGCCGGGATGGTTCATTCCTCCTATCGGCATTTGCCATGATTCTGAACTGAGGGGCCGGGAGAGGTGCAACTGGAGCACCGGCGGAATCTCCACGCGGCGCCTCCAAGAGCGCCGGGGGGTGGCCGTCCGAGAGGACTGTGGCATGCCGGATCGTCGGACCCGTGTGCCATCAGTGGTACGTTCCTCCCGCTGCCGGACCCGTTGTAGCAGAGGTTTCCGCCAACCGATGTTCCGGGTCCGGCAGCACTGACGCAAGACCGAGGCCGGTTGAAACGGCGAACGGCCTGACACGGCCCATTCAGGGAGACGGCACCAGGCCAGTTCGGCGGGATCCCGCCAACTATGCATAGACCATGGGCCATGATCGGGATCGGGTGCAACAGCTGTTGCGGGGGGAACGGGGGTTGCGGGACGGGCCGGCGGCCGTTGACGGCGAACGCTGCACGGGTTGGCGAACGCGCGGGGGAGCGCGATGAACGAGGGAGACGCGGACCCGCCGCGACTGCCGCGGTCCGGCGCCAACTCGACCGCGATGGCTCATGACTGACGGGCGGTGACCGACTACCTGGCAGACGTTGTCGTGCGACTTGGACCCTACGCGGACAACGACCGCTCGTAGCACAGGGTCTGCGGTCAGGCGTCCCGGGTCATCATCCGCCAAGCTCCGAGGACGGTCCAGCCAACCAGCCAGGCGATGATGACGCAGACGGCCACGGTCCTCGATTCGGGCACCAACATCCGTACGCCATTCGGTCCACCGCCGTCGCCTCCACCGCCGAATGCGAGCGGGAGGCCCCCCGGTTCGATGTGGGCCATTGCGAGGCCCACGATGCCCCGCTGGGCGTTGACGAGGTGCGCGATCACGTTGCGGCTCAGGGCAGGCGTGAGGATCAGTTCGAGCACGATGAGGAGGATCACCGGGACCGTCCGCTGTCCCATGAGCGAGGCCAGCCCGAGCCCGACGACGAAGCCGATGGTCGCCTCCAGGGCGACCCACAGGCCGGCGTCGACCATCAACGAGATGGGCGGGACCAGGAAATTCCTCCTGTAGTCCGGGTAGTCCTGATCGGCGATATCGACCGCCACTGCGCTCGTCATCGCAGGCGTCGGGGGAGTGGACACACCGGATCCGGATGGACCCTTGGGCCCACCTCCGGGTCCGTTGCACGGTGTGTTGTTGACGACGTTGGCGAAGTTACTGCTGCTGTTGGGCCCCGGCCCGTTGAAGGCGAAATTGCAGATGACTTCGTCGGCGTGCGCGGCCGCCCAATTGTCCAGGGCTTGTTGCGACAGGCCCTCGGGCACGATGACGCCGTCGTAGTTGAGCTGGGTCGGGGCGGCGAACACGCAGACCGCGCAGACGATGGTGAACCCGACCGCGACGATCGGGAGCACGATAGCCAGTCCCGCCGGGATCCGCGCCAGGTACAGCGCCAGCCGTGACCGGCCGGTGATGACCAGGTGGCGGAACATCCCCTCGGTGAGATCGACCGACCCTGCGGTACACCCAACAGCCGCTGCCACGATGAATCCGAAGATGTACATGACTCCGGCAACCAACGCCGTGAAGATGCCGTAGCCGCCGGCCGGCCCGTAAGACTTCGGCGCGAAGGCGTGAGACAGCAGCCGGATGACGAGGAAGATGGTGGGGAGGCCGATGTTGACCGCTATGAGGGCGATCATGAGCCCGCGTCGCTTGCGTAGCTCCATGAACCTGGTTGCGATCATGCCTCCGGTCGGAATCCAGGACCCACGGCGGTCGCGCGATCGACCCACTGGTGCCGGCACCGGGAGCGGGGACGCCGACGCGGTTCCCAGGTCCGTGGTCGTCGTCATTCGTCCCCCAGCCGGCTGGTGACTTGAAGGAACCAGGACTCGAGCGACGTCTGGAGCAGCTGCAGCCGGTAGACGGCGACTCCGCTTTCGACCAGCACCCGGTTGATCTCGGAGATGACCGAACGCTCCGTCCCGTCGGGCAGCGTGACGGCGAGCCCGAGCGGCGTGACCTCGACCTGCGCCCCGATGGTCGTTCCCATGAGGAGTGCGCTGGATTGCTCAGGCTCGGAGCATTCGATCTCCAGCACCGACGACGTTCCCGCCAGCAGCTCGGAGATCGGACCCTGCCGGATGACCTTGCCGCGGTCCACGATGGCCACCGCGTCGCAGGTCCGTTCCACTTCGTCGAGCAGGTGGGAGGAGAGCACGACGGTGCGCCCCTCGGCCACCAGCGAGAGGATCATGTCCCGCATGTCCTGCATCCCGGCCGGGTCGAGTCCGTTCATCGGCTCGTCCAGGATGAGCAGCTGCGGATCGCCGATCAGGCAGGCGGCGACCCCGAGGCGCTGGCGCATGCCCATCGAGTACTTGGAGACACGATCGTCGGCGCGGTGCAGGATACCGACCCGCTCGAGTGAGGGCCCGACCCGCGCCTTCGCCTCGGGTTCGCGTGCGGCGGCCAGGATCTGGAGGTTCTGCCTCCCGCTCAGGTGGCTGTGAAAGCGGGGCTCGTCGACGATCGCACCGACTCGGGCCAGGGCCACGTCACGATGCCGCGGTACCGGGTACCCGAGCAGGGACATGGTGCCGGCGTCGGCATGGGTGAGCCCCAGCAGCACCCGGATGAGGGTGGTCTTGCCCGCCCCGTTGGGACCGAGATAGCCGAACGCCGAGCCCCGGGGGACCCGGAGATCAACGGCATCGACAGCGACGTTCTCCTTGAAGCGCTTGGTGAGCCCGTGGGTCTCGACCGCCCACTGGTTCTCTTCTGCCTGCCGCTCTGATCCTGTCGGGAGTGTCGTCGTGCTCATCGGCCGCCCTCCCCCGAACAGGGTAGGAGACGGTCTGATGCCACAGGAAGGGGGAGCTCAGGAAGTCCGGTCAGGATACCCGGTATAATACCGGACTGACCGACGGCCGTCAAGAGATCGACAGGACAGCAACTCGCATGGTACCGCCGGGTCCGCCGGTCGCGAGGTCGTGGGCTTCAGGGGTCGGAGCGCAAGCGGTCCCAGGCGGGCTAGAAGCCGGCCTGATCCCAGCGCACAAGTGACTCGAACGGGGCAGCCAGAAGGAGCCGCGACGGCGCGGCAGCCCAGAGCCGGTCCATGAGGGGAGCGAGCCGCTCGCCGACCGAGGCCGGTACGTCGTCCAGGTAGCAGAGGGTCATCCGGAGTTGGCCCGCGCTGAACAGACGGTGCCGGATCGACGCACTGGTCGCGTAGGTCCAGGCGCCCGCGACGCCGGGAACAGAGATGAGCTCGGGGACGATCTCGGCGTGGATGCGCTGCACGAACCGGTTCTGGTCCGTTCCGTCGGGTTCGTCCACGATCAGATAGACCCCCCGATGGGGGCGGAATGGAACCACCTCGGACGAGACGAGGACCCGCGGCGCCGCATGGGCTTCGAGCAGCCGGAGGCCGCCTCGGTACTGGGACGGCAGCGAATGCGGGAACCGACCCAGGTCGGCGAGATGCCCTCCGAGCTCGAAGAAGTCGTCGAGGGTCTCCCCGAGCGGCTCGCCCATCAGGTAGCAGACCACGTGCTCGACGAGCGACCAGTCGTCGACCGCTGCCGCCCGGGTGGTCCGGCATGCCGGCGTGGAGACCCACCGCTGACCGAGCACGAGACCTGGCAGCTGGTACTGCTCGGGCATGTGGTCCATCTGGTGCCACTCGAGGTACTGCCGGTCGTCACCGGTCGCCGACCGGTGCGAGAGCGAGAAGAACCCCGCCTTGACCCGGTTCACCCGACCATCACCGGGACCCCGGTGCGTCGATCTCGGCCATCTCCCGCACCAGCTCGACCATCGCACCCAGTTGCTCGAGGTAGTGGTCGCGGGAGTTGTGGACGAACCCGAGCTGCAGGTCGGTCGCCCCGGCACCGGTGAGCCGGTCGACGACCTTTCTCGCTCCGTCCGGGTCCGAAAGCGGATCGAGCGGCCGGCTGTTGCGCAGCACGACGTCGAGCGGACTGGTCCGGGCCGCCCATGCCTCCGTGGTCCTGGCCTTCTCGAGCATGGCCCCGACGTCGGCGGCACTCACCGCGAACGGCACCCACCCGTCCCCGAGCTCGACTGCGCGCCGGAGGGAGCGGCCGGTCCGGCCTCCGATCCACATCGGGACCGAGGACTGGCGGGCACAGGGGTCCACCACCATGTCCGAATACCGGTAGAACGGTCCGTCGTAGTCGGGGCCGATTGGTCGACATCGAGACCCGCACTGCCGACAACGCGTCGTCGGCACGCGCGCCCCTCTCCGCGAAGTCGACACCGAGCAGCTCGAACTCCTCCTCGAGCGAGCCCACCCCCAGACCGAGGATCAACCTTCCGGACGAGACCTGATCGAGCGTGCCGTACCGTTTGGCGATCTCGAGGGGGTGGTGATAGGCGAGCACGAGCACGTTGGTGGCCAGACGGATCCGCGAGGTCACCGCGGCCAGGTACCCGAAGGTGGCGAGGGGATCCCAGTAACGGCTCCCCCGCGGTCGCGGCGACCTCGGTCGGAATGGCCACGTGCTCGCTGCAGGTCAGATGGAAGTATCCGAGCGACTCGGCGGTCCGGGCGACAAGGGCGACGTCCTCGATGTCGCCGTCGACCTCCCACGGCGCATACCAGCCGGGGAGGAGGGACAGCACCGGCGTTGTGATCCCCAATCGGACAGGGAGCCCGGCGTGCGGCCCGGGTGCTGCCGGTTTGCGGCGTTCGCCCTCGGCGACCACGGTCCCTCCTTCGGGGGGTCGGCTCGACCGGGACGAAACTATCACCGGAGCCTCCCAGTCCCCGGGCCTGAACTACGGTGACCTCGATGTCGGACTACGACGCAATCGTGATCGGTGCCGGCCACAACGGCCTCACCGCTGCAGCGGTGATGTCGCGGGGCGGGATGCGGGTCCTCTGCCTGGAGAAGAACCACTTCATCGGCGGGATGGCGACGACCACCGAGCTGGCCCGCGGCTACCGCTTCGAGCTGGCGGGATCCATCCAGTTCCCCATTCCACGCGAGATCTTCGACGAGCTGGACCTCGCGGCGTGCCCCATCTACGAGCCCGAGGTGCAGTCCGCCAGCATCGGTGCACCCGGCCGGCCCCCGATCCTGCTCTACAGCGACCCCGAACGGCTCCTCGAGCACCTCAACGACACGCTCGGTCTCGAGGCGGTTCTCGGCATGGCCGAGGTCGCGGCGTGGGCGGAGGCCCCGGCCCGGGCCATCGGCCGGTTCGAGGTTCGCAGACCACCGCGGTCCCTCGACGAGATGTGGGGGTGCGCGGCGAACGAGAAGGAACGGGAGGCCATCCGCACCGCGATGTTCGGAAGCGTGATGGACGTGGTCGAC
Source organism: uncultured Acidimicrobiaceae bacterium (assembly GCA_963769775.1). Lineage (GTDB taxonomy): Bacteria > Actinomycetota > Acidimicrobiia > Acidimicrobiales > RAAP-2 > Bog-756. The sequence continues at coordinate 210,301 of CAVYNC010000004.1, forward strand.
CGCTACCTCCCCGATCGGGAGAGGCACGCCGAGGTCCGCAGCATGCTCGCGTTCCTGTCGGTCAACTCCACCTATCGCGGCCCGTACTCCGCGGGCAGCGCGCTCTGCCTCGCCTTCGCGCTGGCGTCGACGGGCGATGCGACCATGTCCAAGGTCCGGGGCGGGATCGGGACGATCTCGGACCACCTGCGAGGGCTGTTCGAACAGCAGGGCGGCGAGCTCCGCCGGCACGTGAAGGTGTCCGAGATCCTCCTCGACTCGGGACGGGTCACCGGTGTGGAACTATCCGACGGCGACGTGGTGACCGCGCCGGTGGTGGTGTCCAACCTCGACCCGACGGCCACCTTCACCCAGCTGCTCGACCGGGAGCAGCTGCCGGACGACTTCGTCCGGCGGATCGACGCCATCGACCACCGGGCCGCCTACTTCCAGATCCACTTCGCGCTCGGCGGCCTGCCCGAGTACGCCGGTCCCTACGAGAGCCTGAACGAGGGTGACCTCCGCCACAACGTGACGTTCTTCGGGACCGCCGAGCAGATGCAGCTCGACTTCGAGGGGTGCGTGCGCGGTCTGGTACCGCGGTCACCGTCGTTCAACCTCTCGCTTCCCTCCCTCCGCGACAAGGAGTTGGCCCCCCCGGGCAAGCACGTCGCGAGCAGCTTCGGCTTCTACGCGCCGATCGGCGCCACCCATGCGCAGCAGGCGGCGCTGCGCGACGAGATGGCCGAGCGCATCGTGGCAAAGATCACCGCGGTGGCGCCGAACTTCCCCGATCTGGTCGAGCGCCAGTTCAACTATCCCGCCTATGCCTACGAGCGCATGTTCGGGTGCACCGGCGGTGACTTCACCCACGGGCTCCTGCAACCGGAGTTCATGGGCCCGTTCCGGCCCGGCCCACGCGGCTGGCCGGACAATCCGGTACCGGTCGATGGCCTGTATCTCTGCGGCGCGGGCTGCCACGGCGGTCCCGGGGTCACCTTCATCCCGGGGTACAACTGCGGGCACGCCGTGCTCGAGGTGGCTGGCGGCAGCAGGTAGCCGAGGGCAGGCAGGCAGAAACAACCCCGGGTGGGCACCGGGGGCGTCCCGCCTCGGTCGGCCGACCTCGCGCTCCAGGATCTACACTCGTCCCGTGCGGAGTCGCTGGCTGTCTCGCAGGGCCTGCTTCCTTCATCTCGGGTTGGCATTCGTGGTGCTCGCCTGCCTGGCCGCGGGCTCGTGGCAGGCCACAAGAGCACTCGGGGGCCATGCTCTGAGCTGGTTCTACACCTTCGAATGGCCCGGATTCGCGATCTTCGCCGGTGCCGGCTGGTGGCACCTCATCCACGAAGACCCAGAAGTGCGCCGTGCCCGCAAACAGGGAACTGGGGAGTGGGAGGAGCTCGAGGACCCGTATCGAAGCTCCTCGTAGAATGGCGAACCGGCAAGACCGCCTCCCGGCAAGGAGCCGCTGCCTGCAGGTAGATTCGGCCGGTGTGATGAGGCGTACGAGCGTCGATGCCGCTGACGGCCATCACTGAGCAGCGCGTGGCCGCCGAAGCGGGTGCCTTGTCGTCCCGCGCGCGGCCCGATCGATCGAACGACCGGATCTGGAAGCTCGGCAGCCTGGCGGCCGGACTCGCGCTCGTGGGCGTCGTGGCCTTCGCGGTGCTGTCTGCGCCAGCTCCCAAGACACTCCGCTTCCCGGCGGCCGCCCCGCCTGCGCTAGCCGCTGGGACGCCGGCTCCCGGGTTTGCGCTACCCCCGCTGGGTGGAGGACCCCCGTTGCGCCTCTCTGGATATCTGGGGACGCCCGTCGTCGTGAACTTCTTCGCCTCTTGGAGCTCGAACTGCCAGCCCGAACTTTCCGTCCTGGCTGCGCTTGCACGGGAGCCCGGAGCAGGTGTCGCAGTGCTTGGCGTCGACACGAACGACCAGAAACCCTCGGTCGCCCAGGCCATGTTGGCAACAGCCCATGCGACCTATCCGGTCGCCATCGACCCCAAGGCGCAGATTTCCACGCAATACCTGGTGACGGCCCTTCCTGCAACCTATTTCATCGGGCGCAGCGGACGTGTTCTGGGCGCCGTGTTCGGTCCCCAATCGACTGCGCAACTCTCGGGCTGGATCAAGCGGCTCAGGACGGGATCGTCCCAACCATGACGACCGACTCCGACATCGTGGAGGACCCTGTGCCGACGCCCACAATTGACCGGGCCGCGGCACTGGCAGAGGGTGCCCCCAAGGTTCCGCGCCGAGTCGTGGTCATCGCGGTGATCGTCGCCGCAGTCCTCGCCCTCGGGGGCACCGCGCTCGAACGCCTCTTCTCGAGCGTCGGACTGGATCCGACGCCGTCCGTGGCAACACGCGCCGCCACATCGCCAACCACCACCGTGCCCGTGCTCCGGGCCTCGATGGCTGCCTTCCTGGGCCTCACGTCTCTCACCCCCAGTCCGGCCCCGGCCATAGCGCTCACCGACCAGAAGGGCCAACGTGTGTCCCTGGACCAGCTACGGGGCAGCGTGGTCGTGCTGACCTTCTTCAACGCCGACTGCACCGATGCCTGCCCGGTGCTGGCCGCCGACATCACCAGGGCCGACGCCGACCTCGGAGCCAACCGGGCCCGCGTCGTCTTCCTCACGGTGAACACGGATCCCCTGCAAACAGCGACCGACCCGGCACCTGCCGCAGCAACCCTGACCGGCCTGTCCGCGGTGGGCAACTGGTACTTCCTCAACGGGTCGCTGGCTGCCCTCGACGCCGTATGGCGCAGCTACGGTGTGGCGATCAATGTGGCAACCACATCGGGGTCGTCGCCCACAACAACGTCATGTACTTCGTCGATCCGAAGGGGCGGCTGCGGATCCGGGCCACCCCCGTGGCCGACGAGAGCCCGGCGGGCGGGTTCAGCCTTCCGCCCTCGAGCGTGATCCGCTCGGCCGACGGGATCGCCACCTACGCCGCCGGCCTGCTCCCCCGCTCGTCATGACACGTTCATGCCAGTGACGACCTCCGACGGTACGCACAGCCAGGCAACGCCAGCCGGCATCCAAGAACCGGACGGGGGGCCGTGGTACCGGCGACGGAACGTGCTCCTCGCCGCGTGTGTAGTGGTGATCCTGGCCATCACGGTCATCACCGACCTCCCCTCGCACGCCTCGCGCGCCAGTAACATCGCCAGCGCGGCAGCGTTGATCAAGGAGGTCAACAGCGACATTTCACCGTGTGTGTTCGCGGCTGGCGAGGCCTTCACGATCTACGCGGACCAGACCCACAACTCGCTCACGGCCTCCGACCGAGCCAGCGTCCCGGCGTTGCTGAACGACGACCAGACGGCGTGCTCGTTCACGAACGACTCGATCTTCAGCTTGTCGGAGATCGACGTGCCCGGATCAGCTGCTGGCAAGCAACTCGGCGACGTCGTGAACTCTGTGACCCTGTGGGCGACGTCCGACGCCCTAGGCGCAATCGACGCGATTCAGACCCTCTCGACCGACCCGGGCGACAATGCGGCCCTCGGCGCGCTGGTCAAATCACGGCGCATGATGGCTTCGGACCGGGCTGCGGCCGACGCGTCCGTAGTGGCCGTCGATAGCATGCTCAACACGAAGATCGTCGACCTCAACCTTCCCGAGATTCCCGCGCCGTCGACGTCGTAGCGGGTTGGGCGCTCCGGGGATCAGACCGCGCCGGCGGACCGCTTTCGCTCCTCTCGCAGGAGGCGATACAGCTCATCGTCGGGATCCTCCTCGTTCCTTAGCCATTGCACGAGATTCCAGAAGATCACCGGCATGAAGGCGCCCGCTGTGACCGCCCACAGGATCGCCGTGGACAGCTGACGATCCGCCGTCGCGCTGAGCCCGGAACCGGCGACATGATGGAATCCGCGGTACCACGGCGTCTGCGACATGGCCTCCACGTAGGCGATGGCCCAGATCGTCCACATGGCCAAGGCGGCCAGTGCGCACCGACGCGGATGCGGCGAGCGGGGGACCAGGGGGGCCGATTCGACCAGCTCGAGCCACAACCCGACGCCCACCGCCACAAGACTGGCGGCCTCGACGCCCACCAGCCAGCGCCGGCTCGACAGGGCGTCGACCGCCGCCGGCGTCCGCCACAGCACGACCACGGCGAGGTCCGCACCCAGGAAGCCGAGGCTGCGGAGCATCTCGGGATGCCGCCGCCGGCCGGCGGCCAGTCGGCCGAGGGCCGAGGGAGCGACGCGGAGGGCCCGCCACGGGGCACCCATCACCACGAGCGCCGGGCCGACGACGGCGAAGATCGAGAACTGCAGGGCTTCGGCCCACTCGTCGCGGCCGGCAAGCACTGCCATGGGAGGGATCAGGGCCACGGTAACTAGCAGGGCACCGCAGGCGCCGAGCCAGGCCGGGGCGCTGGCCGGGGATGCCAAGGGTTGCGCCCCGGCGACTCCTCCGTCCCTCTCGACGATCGCCGCTGGAAGAATCCCCACAGCGCGACCACGATGAAGACCCCCAACGGGATGGCCATGGTGAGGGCCTGGGTCCCGTAATAAGGGTTGGATGACATGGAGTTGATCACGTCGATCATGCCGGCTCCTCTCGCATCACAACACGTAGAACAGTACCCAGAAGAAGGCGCTGACGAGGGCGATGAAACCCCAGAAGTAGGCGCAGCCCTCGAGGCTGATCCGGAAGAGACGGGCGGTGGGCAGGGTGGAGTGGGCCGTCCCCCCGTCCTCCGCGGCCGCCCGGCGGAGGCGCAGCTGCCGTGCGAGGGAGGTCTCGAGCCAGTAGAGCCCGCTCAGGATCAGGGCGATGTTGAGCGCCGCCCAGCCGATGAAGCACGAGGCATACCCGCTGGAGCCGGGGAAGAAGGGCAGCTGGGTCAGCTGCCAGATCTGGAGGCCGATGGCGACCAAGGCCCCGATGACGGCCGTCCAGCCCGCCACCTCCCAGTCGAGGACCATCCCCCGGCGGAAGCGCCGGTACCCGAAGATGACCAGGAAGGCACAGGCCACCGTGATGGCGAAGATGGCCGCGCCCGGTGCCGGTCGGGAGCGGTGACCCCCTTGGGGCGCCACAAGTTGCTCGTTGTTGGCCGACCGCAGGTAGAAGTAGGCGAAGGCCAGAGCGGCGAAGGCGAACGCCCAGATGCCGATGAGCAGGCGACCGCCGGTCCACAGCGCCCCTTCGTGGGCGCGCAACTCGAAGGCGACCTCCTCGGGGGTCTCGTGCAGGACCGTGAAAGGACTCGTCGGTCAGCAACTTGTCAGTCATTGCTTCTCCGCTCACTGTTCGGTCGGGCGCTGAGCCCGCGCCACCCGCAGTTCCGGCCGGCGGCGACGCCCCCGGTGTACCGTACGCCGACCAACTCCGCCCCACCCAGGTCGGCGACCTTCAGGGCGTCGGGCTCGCCGTAGTGGTAGGGATCAGTCAGCACGATCGGAATCCGCTCGAAGTTGAACCATGGCACCGGGGTCGGGGTCTGCCACTCCAGGCCCAGCGAGCTCCACGGGTTCTGAGGGGCGCGCTTCGGTTCGATGAACACCGACCAGATGAAGTTGCAGATGAAGAAGAAGAACGAAGCGCCGAGCAGGTAGGCGCTGATCGTCGAGAAGTCGTTCCACGGCTGCAGGTTCTGGGCATATTCGAAGACCCGCCGAGGCTGGCCGAGGATGCCGACGAAGAACAGCGGGAAGAAGGTCATGTTGAAGAAGATGAAGAACGTCCAGAAGTGCCACACGCTGAGCTTCCGGTTCATGCGTCACGCCGGTCATCTTCGGCAGCCAGAAATAGAGGCCACCGAAGAAGGCGAAGATCAGGCCGCCCATGATCGTGTAGTGGAAGTGGGCCATCACGAAGAAGCTCCCGTGCACCGTCACGTTGACCGGCACGTCCGAGAGGAAGACGCCGGTGACGCCCCCGATGAGGAAGTTGAACAGCATGCCCAAGGCGAAGAGCATCGGGGGTTCGAAGCGTATCTTCGCCTTCCAGAGGGTCCCCAAGGTGACCAGGAACAAGAACCCGGTCGGGATCGAGATCAGCTCGGTCGTGAGCATGAACAGCGGCCGCATGTCCGGGTTGATCCCGCTCTGGAAGAGGTGGTGCTGCCAGACGAAGAACGAGAGCAGGGCGACCCCGATCATGCCGGCGGCAGCCACCTTGTAGGCGAACAGCGGCTTGCGGGTGAAGACGGGGAGGATCTCCATGACGATGCCGAAGCCGGGCAGCGCCATGATGTAGACCTCGGGATGGCCGAAGAACCAGAAGAGGTTCTGCCACAAGAAGTTGCTGCCGCCGTGCTCGTTGACGAAGAAGGCGGTCTGTGCGGTCCGGTCGAGGATGCCGAAGAGCCCGGCGATGACCAACGTCGGGGTGGCCAGGGTCAGCAGGGCGCAGGTGGCCAGGATCCCCCAGACGAAGATGGGTACGCGGCTCCAGGTCATGCCCGGCGCCCGGTAATTGATGATGGTCGCGCCCGAGGTTGAAGCCGGCCGCGATCATCCCGATGCCGATGGTGGCGAAGCCGACCAGGTAGGAATCCATGCCGGCGAACGACTGGGTCTGCAGCGGTGCGTACCCGGTCCAGCCGGTCTGGAACCCGCCGAGAAATGGGGCGGTCAGGATGACGATGTAGCCGGCCATGAAGATCCAGAACGAGAAGGCCTCGACCCTCGGGAAGGCCATGCGCCGGGCGCCGATCATGAGGGGGACCAGCCAGTTTCCCAGGGTCCCGACCACCACCGAGGTGGCCATCATCATCATGATGGTGCCGTGCTCGGAGACGATGGCGATGTAGGTTCCCGGGCCGAAGATGTGGTTGGTCGGGCTCAGCAGCTCGGTGCGGATGAGCATGGCGAAGAAGCCGCCGGTGAACAGGAAGAGAGGACGCCGACCGTGTACTGCAGCCCGACGACCTTGTGGTCCTCGGTCATCTTGAAGTAGCGGGCCCAGCTGGTGTCGGGCAGCGCCGGCGCAGGCTCCCGACCCGAGAGCTTCATGATCGGGTAGTTGAGCGCTCCGATGCCGGCCAGCCAGCCGACCACCAGGAAGGCCAGGGAGAACACGGTGGCCACGTTGTTCTGGCCGGTGTTCTGAGGCACCGGTTGGCCGCCGTAGATGAGGTTGCCGAGCCAGTGGCCGACCAGGTAGCCGAGCACCGCCACCGACCATGGCCCACAGGATGTGCGGGCGGAGCCACGGCGAGCCGACGATCGGGCGCGGGGGGTGCAGGGGCTGTTCGCCCGGGTAGAAGCCGGAGGTCTCGGTTCCCGCCGCCAGGTCGGTGGTGTCGAGGGCCATGGCTTCAGTCACCTCTTTCCCAGCGACGAAGGACGCAGTGGGTTCGGTCGGCGTCATCGTGCTCATCCCCCGGCCGGCTGGGTAGCCCCATAGGTCTGCACCTCGCTGTAGGGGTCGACGTTGTCCGGGTAGTAGCCGCCGTCTGCGCCGTTGGCGTCGGGGATGTACGTCGTGGCGTAGGGCGGCAGCAACTTGGTGTTGGCCGCCAGCTGCTTCTCGGTCGTCTTGGCCCAGGTCTCGAAGGCCGACGGTGTCACGACGGTCCCCGAGTTGTACATGGCCCCGTGCCAGAGCCCGCAGAGCTCGTCGCACCGGACGATGAAGGTGCCGAGCTGGCTCGGCGTGGTGAAGGCCACATTGTTCTGGGCCGGGGTTGGCGTCGGCCTTGACGCCCAGCTGGTACGCCCAGAAGTCGTGGATGACGTCCAGCGAGGTCACGTTGAAGGCGACCGTGGTGTCCTCGGGAATCACCAGCTGGTTGGTCTCGAAGCCGCCGAAGGAGGGGTACCGGTAGGTCCACTTCCACTGCTGGCCGATGACCTGGACGTCGAGCACGGTATGCGACGTCGGCGTCCAGATCGGGTTCGGGCCCTGGCCCCCGCCCGCCCCCTCGGGCTGGACGAGCTCGTAGGTGCCGAAGCCGGCCAGGAACAGCACGATGACGGTGGTGACGATGATCCATCCCGCCTGGATGCTCAGATTGCCACGCGCCTCGGGGCCGCCGACCGGGTCCGGCCCTCCCCGCGAGGCCCGCCAGGTGATGATGGCGTAGGCCAGGTACACCCACACGCCCAGCAGGACGGGCAGGGCGATGACGATCAGCACGTTGAAGTCGAATACCGCCCCGCCGGCCGTCGAGGTCATCTTCCCGGGGGGCACGTGCGGCCCGACCAGCGCCAGCCACAGCACGTCGGCCACCACCGAGAGGACCAGCCAGATGGTGATCAGCCGCCACCAGTGGTGGGGCTCGCCCACCACCGCCTCTCCGGTCGGCACGCTGTCCTCGGCCCCCGGCGGGGACGGCCCGCCGGCCGCCTCTATGCGGGTCGCTCTGTGGGCATGTCGCTGTCGGCCATCACGCGACCTTCATGAAGCCACCCATGTAGCCGACGGTGAACATGGGTCCCCCGTTGCCATACAGGAACCCCAGTCCGCAGGGCACGAAGCACTGCCACGAATAGGTACCCGGCCCCGGGCTCATGAAGGAGAACTTGACCACGTTGCGCGGCGAGCTGCTCGTGCACGGCGCCGCCGCAGCAGAGGTTGGCGTTGGGGTCGTTCGCGTAGAGCGGCACGCTGATCCCCAGGGTCGGGATGGAGAAGGTGTGCCCGACCCCGTTGCCCGAGTTGGAATCGATGACCTGGAAGCTCTTGCCGTTGAGCGTGGCGCTGTTGCCGATGGTGCCGGTGACCTGGCCGAGCTGCTGGTTGCGCAGCGGGCTCCCGGAGTCGTACTGGTAGATGGTGACGTTGATCCGGGTGTGGGCCGGCACCTGCCAGATCGTCGTGTGCTCCCAGTGGCCCTGGGGCGACTGGGTCAGGTACGACACCCAGGTCGGGTGGTTCCCCGACCCGTAGGACCCGACGGTCTGCATGGTCAGGTCGACCTGGCCCGACTCGGGTTGGCGGCTGAAGGTGAGCGTCGACGGCTGCGAGGTGAGTGCCAGGCCGCCGGCGACGAGGACGAGCAGTCCGAGCACGACAGCCCGGCGCCCAGGGTGAGCCTCCCCGATCTCGCCAACTCGCCTCCCCCGATCTTCCCGGCAACGCCCGGTGATCCACCGGACAAGCCGTGGTCCTGAGCCGAACGAGGGTCCAACGCTACGACGGCTCAAAGGACATACGTATGCCGATGCTGCGTCGTCAATCATCTCCTGCGTGGTCAATCATCACTGCGACCCGGCGCCGCCGGTCATCTCCCCGTCCCGGGAGGAGTCCGCGGGAAGGCGCGCGGCTCCGTCCTCGGCCCGGTCGACCTCATCCCGGTGGCCTGAGGGCGACGGATGGGTCGCGGTGGAACACGCGGTCGACGGCATCAGCCAGACCGCCCTCCTGATCCATCGCCCGCTTGATGACCACGATCAGCGCGGGAATCGCCCAGAAGTCGCCGCAGACCCACAGGATGGCAGCTCCGATCTGCTGGTCGGCGAACGGGGGCAGGGTCACGCCCGGGATGTGCGCGTAGACCGAGTACCAGCTGGTGGCGGTCAAGATGCTCAGCGCCATGGCCAGGACGAACATCACGAAGTTGGTGGTGATGATGGCTCCGGCCTGCCAGATCGGGCTCGCCTTCGGGCGCATCGGATGGGACGGGATGATCTGGAGCCAGAAGAGGACGCCGGTGACGAAGAAGCTGCCGTGCATGAGCCAGATGTGGACGGTCTGGTTCCGCTCGGAGAGGTCGAAGAGCGCCGGAGCGTGCCAGAGCACCATCACCGCGTTGAAGGAGAGGAGCGCGAACCAGGGGTTCAGCAGCACCCGGCCGACGGCACGGAACACCGACGACCAAGCGCCGAGGATCAGGAAGCGGCCGACCCTGCGCCTCGGCCCGACCGGGAGCGCGAAGAGGAGCGGGATCCAGGGGGCCCCGGCCACGATGAGGATCGGAGCGTAGAAGGCGATGAGCAGGTGCTCGATCATGTGGACGAAGAAGTAGTCGCTCGCCCAGTAGTCGATCGGCGACTCCACCGCGACCAGCAGGACGGCCAGACCCCCGTAGAAGGCCAGCGAGCGGAGCCGGCGCTGGCGGGAGCGGGCAGCGACCGAGCGAGCCCGCAGCCGGGCCAAACCCACCTCGTGGGCGACCACGATGACACAGACCACGATGAGGAACGGATCGAACGACCAGTCGCCGGTGAGGTAGTGCACGGCAGATCTCCCGATGCCCCGTCTGCGTGTGGGTGGGGCAACGTTACCTTTGTTGGTCAGCCGGAGCTGCCGTACTGGATCGGCACCTCGATCCCCGCCCGGTGCTGCCACCCGTCGCCCACGAGGGCGTCGACGTCGAGTGTCGAGCCGGAGGACGAAAGGGCCTCGAACTGCCCGCCGGGCTCGGCCACCACCAGGGCGTTGGACCACGGCAGCCCGGGCAGCGTCCGCCAGGCCGAACCGACCGAGATCACCGAGGCGGTCGCTCCACCCGGACTGCCGGCGAGCACCACCACCATCCCCCCGGTCGGGGTCACCGATGTCGACACGATCGAACGGCCGGCGGTGGCCAGGGGCGCCGAGACCGACCAGGGGGCCGAGCCGTCGGGACTGGTGACCAGCACCAGGCCGGCAGAGCGTCCCGAGCCCGTGACGACCAGCGCGGTGAGGCCTGCGGCCGTCTCCACCAGGCGGTCGACACGGATCGGAGTGCCGGCCTGCGCCGGAAGATGGGGTCCGACCGGTTGGCCGGTTGCTCCTTCCAGACGGTAGATGGGGACCGCTGTCCCGTCGGCGCACGCTCCTCCGGCGTATTGCTGATCGGGGTAGCCCGGACCGGGACCGGCAACGGCCACCCCGGTCAGCGCGGTGAGGGCGCACCCAGTGGACCTCGCCGCCGTCGCCAGTGCCCGTTCCGTCACCACCGGAGTCCAGGTGTCGAGGTCGCTGGTCGAGGACACCACCTCGCCCCCGTGGTTGGAGAGCAGGGCCAACCGCAGAGTCGGTCCCGACGCGGCCAGCGCGTCGGGTACCCCGGCCAGGCCGCCCGGAAGCACGCCCGTCGACCAGGTCGATGCCCGGTCGCCGGTCTCCGCAAGCGGAGAGAACTGGAGGTCGAGGGAGGTCCCGAACCCGACGGTGAGAGCCCCGTCGGGATTGGCGGTGGGGATCAGTCCACCGTTGCTGGCTACCCCCGGCGGGGTGGCGAGCGCCCACCCCCCCGTCGACGAGCAGGCGGCGACAGTACAGCCCGTGCGGTCGAACAGCTCCCAGAAGGTGTCGAGCGGGTTGTCGAGCTGGCCCATGGCCAGTGCGGCCCAGGTACCCGCCGCTCCGGAGAGCGCCTGGGTCAACGGGGGGTGGCCCGACGCGCCCGCGCCGCCGTTACCGTCCGCCGACCCGCCTGCGGCTCCCGACGTCGGTGGAGACGAAGAGCACCCCGCCGCGGCGACCGCCAGAGCCACGACCCCGGCCACGGCGGCAGCCGGGAGTCGGGAGCGGCTCCTGCGACGGCTCCCTGCGGAGCGCCCCCGGCGGGCGAGGGTCACGAGTTGACGATGTGTCGGACCTGCGCCGCGAGCAGCACGGAGAACGACGAGTGGAGCGCCGTGGCCCCCTGACCCCCCGGGTCGGAGTTCATGACGACGCGCAGATGCCCGGTGCGGTCGATCACGTACAGCAGGTCGGCGTGGGCGACCATCGCCCCGCCGGGCGCGATGGCCGTCTGGAGACCGTAGCTGCTCCAGACGTTCTCGAGCTGGGGAAGCGGGCCGGTCAGGTAGTGCCAGTTGTGCAGCTGGTCGAGTCGCTCCTGCCTGGTGAAGGCCATGGTGACCGCCGTCGACCGGTAGAGCGGGTTGGCGTCGACGGCGACCAGGTCCACGTCTGCCGCGTCACCTCCGAGCATCTGGTCCATGATCCGCAGCTCCTGGGCGATCAGCGGGCAGTCCGAGGTGCAGACGGGGTCGAGGAAGGTGAGCACGACCGTGTGACCGGCCAGACTGGCCAGGCTCACCGTGCGGCCGTTCTGGTCGGCAAAGGAGAAGGCAGGAGCCGGCGAGTCGACGTAGTTGGGCGTGCCGTCGGCGGCCTCGGTGAGGATCGGGTCGGCGTTGGGGTTGGTGGCGGCGAGGGCCATGGGTGCCGCCCCGACCAGCACGATGCCCACCGCGCCGATCGCGGCCAGGCTCCTGAGCAGGTAGGAAGGGCTCAGGCGGTCGAGTCGGCGGGTCGGCACCTCGGGCGGGACGGCTGCCGGCGCCGGTTGCGCGGCGGGCGTCTCTGCGCGCACCGGTAGGCGCACCATGGCGAGGTACCCAGCGGAGAAGAACAGGGCCATCGGGATCATCGAGTTGGGGTCGGTGCCCACCCCCCCGAAGAACCCGAAGTCCTCCACGAGCACCCAGTCGGCGAGGCAGAGCACGATGGCCGCCGCCACCCCCACACGGGCGGGTCCTCGACGGCCGGTCAGCATGAGGCCCCCGATCGCGGCGAGGAGCACCACCACGACCAGGTTGACCGCCCACCCGTGGGCGGCGTCGAACGATCCGAAGTCCCGTACCCAGGATGCGGTGAGCGAGGGCTGGGAGAGCGCGGCCATCTGCCTCTCCATCGCGGTGAGCGTGCCGGCCGTCCCGGCGGGATGTGGCTGTCCGGTCCAGAAGCCCCGACCCGGCCAGGCCTGGAGGATCGCCATCGCGAGGAAGAAGAGGCCGGTCACCCGGAGCACGACCTTCCCCAGACGCGGCGTCTCCCACACCGGATCGGCCAACGCGACGAGCACTCCCGCCGCGATGTAGAAGACCGCCGCACCGGGTGTCCCGAAGAGCCAGCTGGTGCCCTGCCCGAAGATCCCGCCGAATGCCTCGCCGAAGACCCAGACCAGCAGGCCCCACCCGGCACTCACCAGGCCGGCAGTCCGCGACCAGCGGCCGCGGGGGGCGACCAGGAGGAAGACACCGATCCCCACCTGGATCCATACGGTGGCGGCCGCGGCGGAGACCGGATGGTTGTTCCAGATGGTGCTACCGGAGTTGACCAGGTGCTGGACCCACCCGGGCGAGGAGGATGCCGCCGGAGTGATCACCTGCCCGGTGAGCCCGAGCGGCATCGAGCCCTGGGTCTGGAGGAGGCCGTCGAAGATCCAGATGATCCCGAAGGAGATCCGGAGGAGCCGACGGGCGGCCGGCTCCGGATAGGGCCAAGGATCGGCCGACGGGGCGACGAACGTTCCCCCGGCGACGGCGCGCCGGAACCGGAGGGTGCGGATGGTGTTCCAGACGATGGCGAGGAGGGTCACCAGGAGGAGCACTGCGATGAGCTGATGGTCCAGGGCCGAGCGGAAGGCGTCGCCGACGACGGGGTCGTTGACCGGCACCCCGTGCCCCATGTTCATCGAGCTACCACGCTTCCCTCGAACTTCCGGCTGGTCCGGATCCGTCCTGGTGGTCCGGATCCTCGGCAGGGTCTACAGGTGGTCCGGCTCCGTCCGTCTCGATGGCCGCGTCCCTGTTGGTGATTCCGATCGTCCACTGTAGATCGGGGAACAGTGGGTCCCGTTGGCGGGCCTGTCGGTTTCGACCGCGGTCCGTCCTCATTTCGAACCCCCTTCCCGGGGGTCGAGGGCGGGACACGCCCCCCACCGGTGGCCTACTGGCCGAAGAGCAGGCTGTAGTCGGCACCCCGACGGAGATGGTGGCCGCCGTCGACGGGCAGGTTGACCCCGGTGATCCACCCCGACTCGGGCCCTGCGAGGAACCTGACGGTCGCAGCGACGTCCTCGACGGTGCCCAGCCGGCTGATCGCCATGTTGGCCAGGTAGTCGTCGAGGAGAGGACCCCCGGCGGTGATCATCGCCATCAGCGCGTCGTCGACGATCCCGGGCTGCACCGAGTTGACCCGGACACCGGTCGATCCGAGCTCCTCGGCGGCAGATCTGCAGAGCATGTCGATGCCGGCCTTGGACGCCCCGTAGGCCCAGAGCCACCGGTGGGGAAAGTGGCCGGCACCCGAGGACATCGAGACGATCGAACCGCCTGGCGCCGCACCGCCGTTCACGCCCTCCCCGACGCCGGCTGCCATCAGCGGGGCAGCGTGCTTGATGCAGAGGTAGGTCCCGATCAGGTTGAGGTCGACCGTTGCCCGGACCGCGGCGGTGTCCGCCCCGACGATGGGTCCCATCTGCAGACTCCCGCCGGCGCAGGCGAACAGGATGTCGAGGTGGCCACGGGCCGACGCGGCCTCTGCAACCGCAACAGCGACGTCCTCCTCGACAGTCACGTCGGCGACCACGTACCGCGCAGTCCCGGCCGGTCCGGCGGCCGGCCCATCGGTCGCAGCGGCTGACGACGCGATGACGTCCAGCTCGGCCACCGCGTCGGCCAGTTTCTGCTCGGTGCGTCCACAGATCGTCACGTGCGCGCCGTCCCGGACCAGGTGGGCGGCCGTTGCGAGGCCGATGCCACTCCCTCCTCCGGTGACCAACGCCGCATACCCGGCGATCCCTTGAGTCAGCACTCTCCCGTCGTCCACTCCCGCCCTCCCGTTCACTGGTCTCACCGACGTCGCTGACCGCCCGGCGGTCGGGGGCCGGCGACGTCTCTCCCCTTGTCACGAAGTCTGTCGCTCCGCGCGGACCGGCTACCGTGCCGGTGTCCGGGCAGCATGCTACGGACCGGACGTTGCGGCAATCCCGAGCGTCGCGGTGGCCCCGAGTGAGGAGACTGGCTGTGGGTAGGCGGCACTTCAACCTGGCCGACCTGTTCGAGGTGGTCGTCGACACCGTGCCCGAGCGGCTGGCCCTGGTGGCGGGAGCGGCACGCCTCAGCTATCGCCAGCTCGACGAGCGGGCCAACCGGTTCGCCCACCACCTCACCGACCACGGGATCGCGACCGGTGCTCACGTGGGCATCCTTGCCCGCAACCGTGCCGAGTGGGTCGAGTCCATGATCGGCTGCTTCAAGGCGCGCACCGTGCCGATCAACCTCAATTACCGCTACGTCCCCCCCGAACTGCGCTACGTCGTCGACAATGCCGATCTGGGTGCCCTCGTCTTCGAGAGCGACCTCTCGGACCTGCTCGCCGAGTCACTCGACCCCGGCGGGAGTGACCCCGGCGGGAGTGACCCCGGCGGGAACGGCGGGGCGTCCGACCCGATCGACCTCATCGTCCTCGAGAACGCGACCGGCCCCGGGGCAGCCGACCCGCTCGCGGCCGCCGGGCGATCCCCGGTCGGGTACGAGGACGCGTTGGCCGCTGCCTCCCCGGAACGCGACTTCGGCGAGCGTTCTCCGGGGGACCGCTACATCCTCTACACCGGCGGAACCACCGGGATGCCGAAGGGGGTGGTCTGGCGCCAGGAGGACATCTTCTTCGCTGCCATGGGGGGAGGCGGATGGGGTGCCGAGCCCATCGCCGAGCCGGGGGAGCTGGCGGCCCGGATCGGCACCGACGAGACCGGACGGGTCACGATGCTGGTAGTCGGGCCACTCATGCACGGCAACGCACAGTGGGCCATGTGGAATGCCTTCTTCATGGCCGGAACCGCAGTGCTCTACACCGAGCGCAGCTTCGACCCCGACCGTATCCTCCGCCTCATCGGCGACGAAGGGGTGGTCTCGACCGCGCTCGTCGGCGACGCCATGGCCCGGCCCCTCGCGGAGACCGTGGCCTCGGCCCCGGACGGCGCTTACGACCTGTCGACCCTGGCCGTGATCGGATCGGGGGGAGCCATGCTGTCGGCCGCGGTGCGGGCAGAGCTCGCCGAGGAGCTCCCCGGCGTGCTCGTCATGGACCGCTTCGGGTCGAGCGAGGCCGGGGCCCAGGGTGCGATGGAGCCCGGGGCCGGCGGCCCGCGGTTCGCGATGAGCGACGACACCTCCGTGCTCGACGATCAACTGCAGCCGCTCAGCCCCGGCGACGGGCGGATCGGGCGGCTGGCCCGCACCGGGCGGATCCCCCTCGGCTACCACAAGGACCCGACGAAGACCGCGGCCACCTTCCCGACCGACGCCTCGGGCGTGCGATGGTCGGTCCCAGGCGATCTTGCCTCGATCGGACCGGACGGGACGATCACCGTCCACGGCAGGGGGTCGGCGTCGATCAACTCCGGTGGGGAGAAGATCTTCCCCGAGGAGGTCGAGGCCGCGATCAAGGCCCACCCGAGTGTCTTCGGCGCCATCGTGGTCGGCCTACCCGACGAGCGATTCGGCGAGCGGGTGGCGGTGGTCGTGCAGGCCCGTGACGGTGCGGCCACGCCCACCCTCGAGGCGCTGCAGGACCACTGCCGCGGACTCATCGCCGGCTACAAGGTTCCACGGCAGGTCCTCTGGGTCGATGAGATACCCCTCACCGCTGCGGGCAAACCGGACACCGCGGCAGCCAGGGCCCTGTTCTGACCTCCGACTCCCTCCGTGGGTCCGGGCCGCGACGACCGGCCCGACCCGGGTCTGGCCATCCGAACGATCAGGAGGCGGCCACCAGTTCAGTGCCGGCCGCCAGGATCGCAGCCACGGCGGCGGCCACCCGGTCGGCGGCGGCGACGAGCATCGGCTCGTCGACGTCGAGGAGGCGCCGGATGCCGGCGTCCGGCCAGAACCCGAGCACGCGGATCGCCGCGGGATGGGTCGACGAGCCGAGGCCGCGAACCATGGCCAGATAGGCGAGCTCCGCCTGCCACCGCTCACCGGGGGACCCGCCGGACAGGGAGACCAGGGAGGTCCCATCAGTTGTCGCCGGCCGGCCGGCCGAGCCCGTGCCCCCGGATCGGCCGAAGCCGACCCGGACCTCGGTTCGCGCCCTGCAGCGCACCGGGCGGGGTCCCGGACAGGTCCAGAGGTCGTCGGCTCCGCCGAGCTCGGCGCACCCGCCCAACAGGCCCCAGTCGAGACCGGCCCACAGCGAGGTCGCCCATCCGACGGCCTCGGCGAGCACGACTGACCGGCCGCCCGGACCGAGTCCCGCGTACCACGGCTCCCAGAAGAAGGTGCGCCAACCGGTGCGTCGCCACTCCTCGAGCGCCGCTTCGGCGAGCGGACCGACCGCGTCGGCCGGCCCGCGGTAGCCGCCGTCTGCGCACGCCCGAACCGAGGCCAGGCCCAGCGAACGGCGGGCCAGGGCCGGCTTCCATGCGAACGGCGGATCGGGGAGGTCGGCCGACATCGGGTCGGATGCAGCCCGCCGGAGGGTCCGGTGGGTGACGTCGATCCTCGGGCCCCGGGGCTGTCCGTCCAGTGCTCGGGCAACGCCCGCATGCAGGTGCTCCCGCACGCGTCGCCATGCGGGCTCGGGAAGGGTGACGGGTCCCGGAGCCAGGAGGGCCCGGGTCACCTCGGTGGTGCGGGTGGTCACGCGGCCCGCCCCCCTACGGACGAGAGTGCATCGCCCGCAGGAGCACCGCCTGCAGGAGCACCTGCCGATGGGGCAGGTGCCGAGCCAGCACTGCGCGAGGGGCCACCGCCCGCGGGTACGGGCCCACGGGGCGCGTGCCGGTATCGATCCCGGGTCGGGAGCGCGCCACAGGCAACGCACGTCTCCGTGGGACCGCCGGCCGAGTCCGGCCCGGGAGGCGCTCCGGTCATCGCCCGGACTCCGGCCAGGCAGCGGCGGGCGGCGGTCGTCAGCAGCTGTGCGTCGACCGGATCCACGTCGAGCTCCCCGGTGGCTGCGTAATAGGTGGCCACGACGAACGGCGACGCCAGGCTGCGGAGGGTTTCCACCAGCGCGTAGAAATGGAGATCGGCACGGTGCTCAGGCCGGCGAGTTCCCGACTTCACCTCGACGATCGCAACCGACGCGGTCGCCTCGCCGGGACGGCCGATCGCGAGATCGACCCGGGCGGAGAGCGTGTGCGCGGCCAGCGGCACGCGCAGGCTCTCCTGGGTGCGCGGCAACCACGAGGGGTCGAGTACGGGCCACCGGCGGCGCAGGCCCTCGATCTGGCGATCGACTTCGGCCCGAAGCTCGGCCAGCGCGGTTCGGGGAAGCCGGTCGATCCAGTCCGCCAGGGGGATCTGGTGGTCCTCCACCGACAACGCGTCGAGTCCGTCGGAGAGGACGTCGCCGACCGTGCCGACCGTGATCAGCTGTCGGAAGAGGACGTCGACAAGGGCGCCGCGGGCGAGCGCCAGCGAAGGGACCGCTCCTCGGACACCGGTGGCCCAGCGGTGCTCCTCGCAGGCCAGTGCACTGGTGATCCGGTCCTTGGTCACGACGAGACCGGTGCGAACGGCGTCCGGCAACGGATCGGTGGGAACGGGTCCGCCGGCGCCCGGTACGAGACCTTCCTGGAGGAAGGTTCGGAGCTCGGTGGCGAGGGTCGGATCACCGGACGGTCGTGCCCGGCCGGTCGCCCGGAGCCGGTCGAGCAGCGCGGGACCGGCCAGCGGATGCCAGGACGGCGCCCACGACGCAGGTCGGCGGCGCACCTGGTCGGTGCGGCGAGACCAGTGGTCCGGCGTCGCCACTCGTGCCGACCCCGTGCCATCGGGCGCCCACAGGCTTCCCGACGATAATGGTGCGGTCTCCGAGCTGGGCATCCCGACAGTGTGTTCCCCGGGTGTCACAGCCCGCAGGGAGCGTGGTCGCGCTCCGCGGGGGGCCCGACGGCGGCCGGTAGCCTCGGGTCCTGATGATCGCGGCATCGACAATTACGTTCGCCGTCGTGTTCGGGGCGTTCGTCCTGGCCTCACTGGTCCTTCTCTTCCTCACCATCCGTTTCGTCCTCCAGCGGGCCGCCGACGCGCGAAATCAATGGCTCGGCGACGATGACGCCGACGCACCCGGGTCGGAGAGGGACGGGGAGGACTCGGAAGCGGAAGGGGGGAGCTGGAGATGACCGCCCTGGTCCTGGGTGGCGGCGGTACTCGGGGGGCGGTCCAGGTCGGGATGCTGCAGGTGCTCGTCGAGCACGGGTTCGTCCCGGACCGCGTGTACGGCTGTTCGGTCGGAGCGGTCAACGGCGTTGCGTTCGCCGGGGACCCGACCCCGGAGGGGGTGGCCCGGATGACCCAGATATGGCAGGGCCTCCGCCGTGATTCGATCTACCCGCAGGGTCGCCTGCACGGCCCGTGGCTCTACCTGCAGCAGCGCGACTCGGTATATGCCAACACCGGTCTCCGCGCCGTCGTCGCGGAGGGCTTCCCCTTCGAGCAGCTCGAGGACGCGGTGATCCCGGTGGAGGTGGTGGCCACGTCGCTCACCGACGGGCGGGAGCGGTGGTTCACCCATGGCTCCGCGGTGGAGGCGGTCCTGGCCTCGACCGCGATGCCGGCGATCTATCCCCCCGTCGAGATCGACGGAGAGCGGTTCATCGACGGTGGCGTGGTCGACAACGTTCCGATCCAGCGCGCCATCGACGCCGGAGCGACCCGGATCGTCGTGCTGCTCTGCGGGCCGCCGATCTTCGCGCCGTCCCAGCCCAGACGACCGGCCGAGGCCGTGGTCAACGCACTGCTCATCGCCATCCATTCGCGCTTCGGCCGGGACATGGCTGACCTACCCGAGGAGATCGAGGTGATCCTCTGCGTGGGGCCGGAGGTCACCACCCTCGACTTCGACGACTTCTCCACGACCGAGCAGTTCATCGCCCAGGGTCGAGAGGAAGCCTCAGAGGTGGTCCGGCGCTACGGCCTCGGCACGATCCCCTACCCGGGGACCCCGCTCCCGGTGCCTACCGTCGGCTCCGACCCACCCGCTGACGGACGCGCAAGCGGCAGCGGGGCCGGGGAAGGAGCGCTTCAGGAGAACGGCAGCGCTCAGGACTTCGGGGATCCGTCCGTCAGGGAGTCGCCTGCAGCGGGTGGGGCCGCGGTCTCGGCCACCCAACCCGAGCCGCGCACGTAGCGGCGCACGATCCTGGCCGGGACCCCCGCGATCACACAGAAGTCGGGGAAGGTCCCCCGCACGACCGCGCCGGCGCCCACCACCACGTTCCGACCCAGCACCGTCCCGGGGAGGATCACCACCCCGGTGCCCAGCCAGCAACCGGAGCCGATGATGACCGGCACATCGTGCGGCCACTGGGTGTGGACGACCTCGCGGGTGTTCCGGTAGCCGTGGTTCTGGTCGGTGATGTAGATGTACGGACCGGTGTGCACATCGTCGCCGATCTCGATCTGGAAGTGGCCGACGATGTGGCTCCCGCGCCCGATCATGCAGCGGTCGCCGATGCGGACGACCGGGTCGGACACCATCTGCTGGCCCGGGACCATGCCGGCCGACAAGCTCACGTGCGGGCCGACGAGGGTGTCCCGCCCGATGCGGATCCAACGCTCGCCGAACACTGCGCCCACGGGGAAGGCGAGGCAGCTCCCCTCGCCGAACGCGCCGAACCGGCCGGCCAGGCGATCGCCCGGTCCGGTCGCGCCGTGCCGTGCGATCCAGCCCCACCCGGCCTGGATGGCGCCGTTGAGGATCCGATGGCCCACCCGGCCGATGCCCCGCCTGGGGGGACCACCGGTCGGCGGTGGGCCTTCAGGCACGACGCTCAGTCCCGGCAGCCGATCGTCGACCACCGGAAACAGGTCGCGATCTCGCGCTCCGGGATCGGGGCGGGTTGCGCTCACCCCGCGACGGTATCCGACCCCCGACCGCTGGGCGATCCCGGCGAGCGACGCGGTCCCGGCAGTCCCGACGAGGTGAACGGTCGCAGGCGGTCGGCGCGACCCGTTACCGTGCCCGACGTGAGGGATGGAGACGACCAGGGGCAACAGGCGGAAGGCGTGGACGAGGTCCCGTCGGACCGCTACCGACTCGGGCGCTCCGGGTTCTCATCCGGGTCACAGCTCTACGAGCGCGCCCGCCCGGGCTACTCGGACGAGTCGGTGGCGCACCTCGTCGCCGCCGTCGGTATCGCCGCGGGACGGACGGTCCTCGATGTCGCGGCGGGAACGGGGAAGCTGACCCGCGCGCTCATCGCCACAGGAGCCACCTGCCTGGCAGCAGAGCCGTCCGCGTCGATGCGGGAGGTCTTCGCCGCCACCGTGCCCGGAGTCGCCATCGTCGGATCGACTGCCGAGCACCTGCCCTTCGGATCCGGCACGATGGACGCGATCGTCGTGGCCCAGGCATTCCACTGGTTCGATGCACCGGTCGCCCTGGCCGAGTTCGCCCGGGTGCTCCGCCAAGGCGGCGGCCTGGCGCTCATCTGGAACGAGCGGGACGAGTCCGACCCGATGGTCGCGCGAGCTCACCCGCATCTCCAAGTGGGACACCCATCAGCCCTACCCGGTGGGTCGGGACTTCGGGCGGGTCGTCGATGCCAGCGGCCGGTTCGAACCGGTCGTGAGGACGCGCTTCCCCTTCACCCAGGCGCTCGACCGGACCGCCTTCGTCGAACAGGTCGCCACGCGGAGCTACGTCGCGGTCCTGCCCGAGGACGGACGTCGGGCGCTGCTCGAGGAGGTCGCCGAATTCGCCGCGACCCTGGAAGAGCCGATCCTGCTGCCCTACATCGCCGACACCTTCTGCACGAGGACCCTGCCCGCGGATCACACCGCCTGACCGTTCCTCTACGGTCGCGGACGACGAAACCACCGGTTTGCCAGCGGGATCCACCGCGGTGCAGCCTCTGCGAACGGGACCGGGTGCCCCACGACCGGGCCGCGACGCCACGACCAGGGGAGGACGCCCGCGATGATCAAATTGACCTGCCTGCTCAAGCGCAAGGAAGGGCTCACCCCTGCCGAGTTCCAGGCCTACTGGAAGGACCACCACGGTCCGCTGGTCGCCTCGAGCAGGTGTGGCAGCCACGTCATCCGCTACGAGCAGCACCCGCGCCCGCTCGACGACTACCGCGGGGACCAGGACCGGTCGGGATACGACGGGGTGACCGTCCAGTGGTTCCACTCCATGGATGGCTACCGCGCCCACATGGGCGAAGACGACTTCCCGGCCATTCTCGAGGACATCGCGAACTTCCTCGACACCGACCACCTCGAGTTCGTGCTGACCGAGGAGCCGCGGGTCATCATCGACGGCGTCGTCGACTGGAACGCCTGACCGACCGCGGTCATTGACATTCCCGCGAGCCCGGACGTAGGATCCAACAGATCGGACACTCTGTCCGAACTACTGGAAGGGGCGTCCTGGATGAGCCAGACCGCGCTGGACCTCGCCGGGATCGACTTCGGCGACATCAATCTGCTGGACTCCAAGGTGTTCTCGGAGCGGGTGCCCCACGAGTGGTTCGCCTTCCTCCGCCAGAACGCACCGGTGTGGTGGCACGAGGAGGAGGACGGCCCGGGGTTCTGGGCGGTCACCTCGATGGCCGAATGCACAATCGTCAACCGCGACTACGAGCACTTCTCGTCGGGCCGGGCGGCCACCTACCTCTGGGACCTGGCCGAGGACGACCTCGCCCAACAGCGGCTGATCATGCTCAACATGGACCCGCCGCTCCACACCCGGTACCGGCGCCTGGTCAACAAGGGCTTCACCCCTCGCATGATCAGCCAGCTCCACGACCGGATCCATGCGGCGACCGACGACATCATCGACTCGGTCATCGAGAGGGGCACAGCCGACTTCGTCACCGAGATCGCAGCGGAGCTGCCCCTCGTCGTGATCGCCGAGCTCCTCGGGGTGCCCAACGAAGACCGCCACCGCATGTTCGACTGGTCCAACCGGATGATCGGGAGCAGCGACCCCGAGTACCAGACGGCCGGTGAGGTCGCCCAGCAGGCCTCCCTCGAGCTGTACGCCTACGCGTCCGAGCTCTTCGGGAAGAAGCGGGTGGACCCGCACGACGATCTGATGAGCGTCCTCACCCAGGTCGAGATGGAGGGCGAGCAACTCTCCGCGATGGAGCTCGAGCTCTTCTTCCTGCTGCTCACGGTTGCCGGCAACGAGACCACCCGTAACCTCATCTCGGGGGCGATGGCGACCTTCTTCGATCACCCCGACCAGTGGGACCTGCTGCGCAAGGACCGGTCGCTCCTTCCCGATGCCGTCGAGGAGATGCTCCGCTACGTCACCCCGGTGATGAACTTCCGCCGCCAGACCACATCCGGGTTCGAGCTCGGCGGCCAGCACATCGAGCCCGATTCCAAAGTGGCCTTCTTCCACATCTCGGCCAACCGGGACGAGAAGGTGTTCACCGATCCGCAGACGTTCGACATCACCCGCAACCCCAATCCGCACATGGCATTCGGGGCCGGCGGACCCCACTTCTGCCTCGGGGCCAACCTGGCCCGCATGGAGATCCGGGTCATGTTCGAGCACCTGCTCGACCGGATGCCCGAGATGGAGCTGGACGGGAAGGTGCAGCGCCTGCAGTCCGCGTTCATCAGCGGGGTGAAGCACATCCCGATCCGCTTCCCCACCGGTCCACGCGTCTCCGGGTAGATGCCCGACCGCAAGACGTCCCAGGACCTGAAGGAGGTCATCCGGGACTTCCGGCGCGACCAGGTCGTCGACGTTGCCCGGCGACTCTTCGGCGAGCGGGGTTCGATCGATGTCTCGATGGACGAGATCGCCTCGGAGGCCGGGGTGGCCCGGTCGACGGTCTACGTCTACTTCGCCAACCGGGACGAGTTGCTCCGGGCCTGCCTCAAACGCATGCACACCCAGCTCCAGGAGGCGATCGCCCGCACCTGGGAGGAAGACGCCCACCCGGCCCGGCGCCTCGAGCTCCTCATCAAGGAGATGCTGGCCCGGATCGACGACAACCCCGCGTTCTTCCGCCTCGCCCTGATCACCCAGGGAACGCCGGCCCAGGGATCCGACGCGCTCGGGGCAGAGTTGGCCCTGATCAGCCTCGACATCGCCCGCCTCATCCACGACCTCTACGAGGACGGGGTGACCGCCGGTGAGTTCCGGCCAATGGATCCCGACCGCGCCACCGCGATCATCGGCCAGCAGATCTACGGTGCCATCGCGGTGCGGGCGGCGGAGCCGTTCCCCGAGCCGAGGGAGCAGGCATCGGTCGTGATGGTCGAGTTCCTGCTCCGGGGTCTGTCGGCCTGAGTCCGTCGATTCGAGCCGGCCGGCGCCGGGTGTTACGAAGAGGCTCAGCCGCCGGCGACCGCGGGAACGATGGAGAGGGTCTGGCCTTCCGAGACCGGGGTGGCGAGGCCGTCGAGGAAGCGGACGTCCTCGTCGTCGAGGAAGACGTTGACGAAGCGCCGAAGGCCGCCCTCACCATCGAAGAGCCGCTCGCCGAAACCGGGATGGGCGGCGTCGAGCCCCTTGAGGACCTCGCCGACGGTCGACCCCTCGATGCCCACCTCGCCGGCTCCACCGGTGAGGGTGCGGAGCTGGGCGGGGATGCGGATCTTGATCATGGGGCTCTCCTCGGGGAAGCGGTGGACGTACGGTCGGACCCGGCGCCCATGGCCTCGGCGAACGACTCGAGCGTGGGGGCGATGGTGGCGGTCGGACCGACAGCTCCCGACAGGGCCTCGACCGTCTTGAGACCGTGGCCGGTCACCATGGCGACCACCCGCTCATCGGGACGGACCACGCCCTGCGCGACCAGTTTGGCCAGGGTAGCGATGGTCACTCCCCCGGCCGTCTCCGCAAAGATCCCCTCGGTGCGGGCCAGGAGCCCGATCCCGTCGAGGATCTCGCCGTCGGTGACCGAGCCGCAGGAACCGCCGGACCGGCGGATCACATCGAGCGCGTACCAGCCGTCGGCCGGATTGCCGATGGCCAGCGACTTGGCGATCGTCGCCGGCTTCACCGGCCGGATGGCATCGGTCCCCTCGGCGAAGGCGGTGGCGACCGGGGAGCACCCCTTTGCCTGGGCGCCGGACACCCGCACAGAGGGCTCCTCGTCGAGGAGTCCGACCTCGAACAGCTCGGCGAACCCCTTGGCGACCTTGGTCAGCTGACTCCCCGACCCGATCGGGACCACCACATGGTCGGGAGCCTGCCACCCGAGCTGCTCAGCCACCTCGAAGGCCAGGGTCTTCGAGCCCTCGGCGTAGTAGGTACGCACGTTGACATTCACGAACGCCCACGACGGCTGCTCGCTGGTGAGCTCGGCGCACAGACGGTTCACGTCGTCGTAGCTGCCCTCGACCGCGAAGACCCGCCCGCCGTAGACGGAGGTCATGGTCACCTTGGCCCGTTCGAGATCGTGCGGGATGAGCACCACCGAATCCATGCCGGCCCGCGCCGCGTGGGCGGCGACCGAGTTGGCCAGGTTCCCGGTCGAGGCACAGGCCGCGATCTTGAAGCCGAGCTGGCGTGCCTTGGTCAGCGCTACCGAGACCACCCGGTCCTTGAACGAGCCGGTCGGGTTCGCGGTGTCGTCCTTGATCCAGAGCTCGCCGAGACCGAGCTCGGCCGCCAGGCGGTCGGCCCGGACCAGGGGGGTGAAACCGGCGCCGAGGTCGACCGGGGCGGCGTCGGAGACCGGCAGGAGGTCTGCGTACCGCCAGATCGAGCGCGGCCCGGCCTCGATCCGCTCGCGGGTGATGACGGCGGCCATCCGTTCGTAGTCGTAGGTGACCTCGAGCGGCCCGAAGCAGAAGTCGCACACGTGCAACGCCTCGGCAGGATAGGGACGGCCGCATTCACGACAGCGAAGACCGGATACAAAGTCCACGTCGAGCTCCTCATCGCTCGGGCATTGGCACCTGGGACGCCCACCGAACCGCCATTGGCGAATTCGGGGAGCGCTCTGGTTGCCGCAGCGTCACAGGGCCCGGTCCCTCAGCTGCTCTGGATGATCCCTCCATTGTGGCCGAGTCGGGAGCGTGCGTCAACGCGCGCCCGCCGGGACGGCACGCCGGGGTCGGTCGACCGCGCCAAGCCCCTCGGACCGGATGATCCCGCAGCTCCGCCCTTCTCGGTGAGGGATGATGGGGCGATGGGCCCCGCGGCGACTTCCAAGGGCACCGCGGGTCGCTATGACCACGCGGCCTTCGACGCCCGCTGGCTCGCCGCGGCCAAGGAGGGCCGCAAGGTCTCGGTCTGCATCCCCGCGCGTAACGAGGCGGCCACCATCGGACCGATCGTCCGCACGATCGTGTCCACCCTGGGTCGGTCGGGCGATGTCCCCCTCGTGGACGACGTCGTCGTCGTCGACGACGGATCGGCCGACCGCACCGCGGAGATCGCACGCCGGGAGGGCGCCCGGGTCATCGCCGGCAGCACGACGACCGGCGGGAAGGGCCAGGCCATGCGGTCTGCACTGAAGGAGGCCGACGGCGATCTCGTCGCGTTCGTCGACGGGGACGTCGTCAACTTCGGCCCGCACTTCGTGACCGGCCTCCTCGGCCCGCTCCTGGTCGACGACTCGGTGACCCTGGTCAAGGGCTTCTACGAGCGGCCGCTCAACGGCACTCCCGCGGGAGGCGGGAGGGTGACCGAGCTCATGGCGAGACCGGTCATCGACCTCCTCTTCCCCGCCCTGGCCGTCATCGAGCAACCGCTCGCCGGTGAGACGGCCGCCCCGCGATGGGTCTTCGAGACGTGCGAGATGGCCGACGGCTACGCGGTCGAGCTGGCCTTGCTGGTGGACGTGGCGGCCCGCTTCGGCGTCGAGACGATCGCGCAGGTCGATCTCGGCGTGCGCGTCCACCGCAACCGCCCGCTCGACGAGCTGCGCCCGCAGGCGACCGACATCCTGCGGGCGGCGCTCGCCGCGCTCGGGGCTCATCGTCCCCGACTGACACCGAGCCCGACTGACACCGAGCCCGACTGACAGGGTCCCTGACTCGCACCATGCCCGATTGACATCGTGTCCGACCCACAGGATCAGCAGCGAACTGGTTCGGCCGGCAGCACCGAGAGGTCGGGAACAGCGGAAGGAACCACCCCGGTGCCGAACAGCCGCCGGCCGGGGATCAGCATGGCCGCCACAGCACCGACGGCAACGACCGCCGCTCCGACCCACACCGCAGGGACCAGGCCGTCGACATAGGCCTGGCCCGAGGCGTAGCTGCCGTGGGCGCTGAAGACCGCGCCCAGGACGGCGATCCCGAGCACCCCTCCGAGCTCCCGGAAGGCGGCGTTGGCCCCGGAGGCAACGCCCTCGAGCGACGGGCGCACGGTCCCGAGCACCAACGATGCCAGGGGCACGAAGAAGAGGGTCATCCCGAGGCCGCACACCACGAACGGGGCGATCAGGTCCGAGTAGGGGGTCGTCGGCGCGGTGACGACGGCGAGCCAGGCCAGGCCGATCGCTTGGAGGCTGAGCCCGGCCACGACCAGCGGTTTGCCGCCCCACCGTTCGGAGAGGTGGCCCACGACCGGGGCGAGCAGCATCGGGATCGCCGTCCATGGCAGGACGCGCACGCCGGCTGCGAGCGGCGAGTACCCCTGGACGGTCTGGAGGAACTGGGTGAGGAAGAAGATCGAGCCGAACATCCCGAAGCTGAACAGGAGAGCGGTCACGTTGACAGCGGTGAAGCCGCGGTTGAGGAAGAGCCGGAGGTCGAGCATCGGATGGTCGGAACGCAGCTCCCAGGCGACGAAGGCACCCAGGAGCAGGGCGCCGGCTACGAAGGAGCAGACCACCGACGTCGACGACCAGCCGTGCGCGTTGCCGCGCACCAGACCGAGCACCACACCGAAGAGCCCGCCGCTCACCAGAGCGACGCCGGCCAGGTCGAGCCGTGACGACGGTTCCCCGCGACTCGGAGAGCTTCCACCAGGCGAGCGGCGCAAGCACCAGACCAACCGGCACGTTGAGCCAGAAGATGTACTGCCATGCCCACCCGCTGGTCACGGCACCCCCGACCAGCGGTCCGATGGCAACCGCGGTGCCACCGATGGCACCCCAGATGCCGAGGGCCGCATTGCGCCGGGAGGGCGGGACCGCTGCGCTGAGCAAGGTGAGGGAGAGCGGCATGATCATCGCCCCGCCCGCTCCCTGGAGCGCGCGTGCGGCAATGAGGATCCCGATGCCCGGTGCAAGTGCGGCTGCCGCGGACGAGGCGGTGAACAGCGCGATCCCGGCGACGAAGATGCGCCGGCGCCCGAATCGCTCGCCGAAGGTGGCCGCCGAGAGGAGCAGCACGGCGAAGGTGAGCGTGTACGCGTTGACTGTCCACTCGAGCCCGGTGAGCCCTGCGTGGAGGTGGACCCTGATGACCGGCAGGGCGGTCGAGACCACCAGATTGTCGAGCGAGGCCATGAAGAGGGCGAGCCCGGTGATGACGATCGCCCACACCGCCGCGACCTGGCGTTGTCCTGCCTTCCCATTGGACGACGGCGGGCCGTGGTGCGGCGCCGGGTGGCGCTCGACCCCGCGAACAGTTGTGAGTGATCACTAACTCTGTGCGGCAAAAAAAGGGGGACGATCGGCTGGTTCATGCGGGGACCTCCGTGGAGGGGACGAGTTCGGCGCACCGTTGATCTTTGATGGCCTGGCTGGCGGCTTGGATGGCGGTGATCTTCTCGGGTGTCGGGCAGAAGCTCTGCGCCCAGGTGTCGGGGACGGAGAGCAGATCGATGGCGGACACCACGTTGAGCAGCATCCCCATCGAGAAGAAGTGCTGGAGATCCTCGTCGGGGAGCTGGGTGCGATCGTGGACCAGCTGCCAGAGCACCTCGAACGTGCGGCGGCAGGCGGCGGCGATGTCCGGGTCGCCGGGAGCTGCGGCGAACCCGTGCAGCTCGACCTGGAGCACCTCGGGATCCTGGAGGAGCTCGACATAGGCCTCGCCCATGGCGGCCAGGGCATCCTCGCCGTCGAGCCCGAGCCCGGCCCGGGTCATCGCCGCGATGATCCGATCGGAGACCAGCTCGTAGGTGGCCACGAACAGGTCTTTCTTGGTACCGAAGAGACGGAAGAGGTACGGCTGGGAGATCCCGGCACGGGAGGCGATGGCCTCGGTCGAGGTCCCGGCATAGCCGGAGCGGGCGAATTCGGTGATCGCAGCTGCCAGGACGGTGATACGTCGTTCGGAGGCCGTCATCCGGCTCGGCACCATCATGGGAACCATTGTGAGTGTTCACTCACTAACTTGTCAACACGAGCGGACGAATTCCCGAGATGGCCCGGCATCGGCAGGGAGGCGGGATAGCGTCAGGGTGAGTGTCACACATCTCCCTCACGCCGGGGGACGGCCCGTCGGCTGCAGCGGACGGGCCCCTGGCGGACACCGTGCTCGTGTCGAACCGGGGGCCGCTCGCCTTCCGGATCGAGGACGGCGTGCCCGTGCCGGGCCCGGTCGCGGGCGGGCTGGCCGGTTCGCTCCACCCGCTGATGGCCGGCACCGGGGCGACCTGGGTGGCGAGCGCCCTCGGCGAGGGCGACCGTGCCGCCGGTGCCGCCGGGTTGATGTCGGTCGACGGACTCCGGATGGAGCTGGTCGAACCCGACCCGGTGCTCTACAACCTCGCCTACAACGTGATCTCGAACGGTTCGCTCTGGTTCTGTCACCACCATCTCTTCGACGCTGCCCGCCGCCCCCGCGCCGACCGGCGGTGGATGGAGGCCTGGGACGCCTACCGGGAGTACAACCGTCTCTTCGCCGAGCGGGTGGCAGCCGTGGCCCCGAGCGGTGGCCGGGTCCTCGTCCAGGACTACCACCTGGCCCTGGTCGCGAACTCCCTCGCCGACCTGCGTCCGGACCTGCGCACGGTCCATTTCACCCACACCCCCTTCGCCGACCCCTCAGTGCTGCGCATGCTGCCGAGCGACGTCGGTGATGAGCTGCTCACCGCCATGGCGCGGTTCGGAGCGTGCGGGTTCCACTCCCGTCGCTGGGCCGACGCCTTCCGCGCCGGTCTCATCACCTTTGGCGTGGACACCGGCTCCGGGCCGCACACCTTCGTCGGTCCCCTCTCGACCGATCCGGACCGACTGCGTGCCGAGGCCGCCGCGCCGGCCGTCGGCGCCGCCCTCGCCCGCCTCGAGGACTCGATCGGTGGTCCGGACCGCCTGGCAATCGTCCGGGTCGACCGTTTGGAGCTGTCGAAGAATCTGCTGCGGGGTTTCTGGGCATACGAGGAGCTCCTCGACCAGGTCCCCGAGCACCGCGGGCAGGTCGTCTTCATCGCCCTCGCCTATCCCACGCGACAGGGGCTGCCCGAGTACCTCGCCTACCAGGACGAGGTCGAGAACACGGTGGCGAGGATCAACGAGCGGTGGGGGACGCCGGGGTGGACCCCGATCGTGCTCGAGGTCGAGGACGACTATCCCCGGTCGTTGGCTGCCCTCACCCGTTCCGACGTGCTCCTGGTCAATCCGGTCCGTGACGGGCTCAACCTGGTGGCCAAGGAGGGGCCTCTCGTCAACACCCGGGACGGCGTCCTCGCCCTCTCACGCGAGGCGGGCGCGTTCGACGAGCTCGGCGAGGGTGCCCTCGAGGTCAACCCGTTCGACGTGACCGGGACCGCCACGGTGCTCGCCCGGGCGCTGGCGATGGACGCCGTCGAGCGGCGGGGGCGGGCCAAGATCCTGCGCGAAGCGATCCTCTCGCGCAGCCCCTCCGACTGGCTGGACCGCCAGGTCGCCGCCGCCCGCTGACCGCTCCGGCTGCCCACGGACCGTCCACTACGCCCCCCCCTGCGCGAGCGGGGTGTCGGCCAACCAAGTGAGCAGTCGACCCGCCGCGGCAGGTCCGGCAACGGTCAGATCGGCGAGGGCGACGACCTCGGGCGCGGTCTCCTCGTCGACGACCGCCACCGAGACCCCGTCCCGGCCGGCCGCGGCCGCCCAGCCGGAGAGCTCGGTGAAGGCCGGCAGGTCGCCGAGGTCGTCGCCGAAATAGCACGCCGCCGAGCACCCTTCGGTCAGGCGCCGGAGCGCCGTGCCCTTGTCGACGGCGAGGGGTGGGCGCAGCTCGAGCGAGAAGCGCCCCGGGTGCGCGACCAACCCCGAGCGTCCCGCCTCGGCCGCCACCCGGTCGGCCGCCCACCCGCCGGCTGACGGGGCGCGACGCCAGTGGACGGTCACCGCCAGTCCTTTGGCTTCCACCTCCACCCCGGCCGGAGCGCCGGCCGAGAGGCGGCCGGCCGCCTCCGCGACCACCGGTCGCCAGGGCGCGGCGTCTGGCTCGGAACGAACGCCGTCCGGCCCGGCCGACTCGAGCCCGTAGAGCCCGACGAGCTGCACCCCCGAAGCGGGACCGTCGCGGGCGCGTGCCGCGGGCGCCAAGTGCTCCGCCAGGAAGGCGACAGGACGCCCCGAAACCACGCCCACCACGCCGAAGCGCCGGGCGAGGCGGGAGAGCACCGCCGCCGTACCCGGAAGGGGCCGGGCCATGGCGGGATCCTCGACGATCGGAGCCAGGGTGCCGTCGAAGTCGGTGAGCACTGCGGTCCGACCAGGCCTGCGGAGCAAGGGTGCGAGCCGCTCCCGCACGCCGGCCGGAGGCTCGCCGATCCCGGCACCGGGGACGCCGCTCAGTGGACGGTCGTCGAGGTCGTGGACGAGCTCGGGCTCGACGCGAGGTCCGGACCCACCACCACGACGACCTCGGCGGTGCCGACGGAGCTCACCGGGGCCGCTGTCGTGTACGGCAGGACCTCGCTCGGGGGTAGATGGAGGACACCGGCAACCTCCCTGGCTTCGGCCTCCTTGCCCGCGAGGTAGTACACGTGGGAGGTCGGCTGATTCGTCGTGGCGTTGGTCGGTGCCTGGACGGTCCACCCGTCGGCCTGGAGCCGGGCGGAGATCGTGGCAGCGGCTCCGGCCACGCCCGATGCATTGGCGGCGAGGACGGGGACATTCGCCGGCGGCCTGGGGGCGGTGGTCGTGGTCGGCACGGCCGGGTGGGTGGTCGTGGTCGTCGACGAGCCCTCTGCCGGTGACCCGGCAGACGCGGTGGTCGCTGTCTGGTGGATGCGGCCGAGCAGGAGGACGGTGGCCACGACGAAGAGGGCCAGCACGACGACGGCCCGCCCGATCGGCGCCCGGCGACGGGCTCCACCCTGGTGCCCGGGGGGATCCGAGTCGCTCGCAGGGGGGTCGTCCACCGCCGCCAGCCTGCCAACCCTGCCATGGAGAAGCAAGCACCGGCCCCGTCGCTGCCCGGGTGGCTCCCATCGTCGGGGCCGCCTCCGGCGATCCCGAGCCGAGGGAGGGCCCCCGGCGTAGGCGTGAGCCCTACACTGGGAGGGGCGTCCGCTGGCCGGGGCTCCTGCCGGTGTGGCGCAGTTGGTAGCGCAGACGACTTGTAATCGTCAGGTCGTGGGTTCGACTCCCACCGCCGGCTCCAATGCCCTCGGCCCCACTCCCGGGGTCCGACCGTGACGTTCCGGTGACCTCGAGGCTCGGGCAACGAACGGGCTGTAACGCGTTCCACCCTGCCCGGTGGGCTGTTCGCGGTCGCGTGACTGTCCGGGAGCGCTTCCGGGTAAGTTCTCGGGGTGGCGACGGGCCGTCCCACCGGCGCACCGCCACCGATCCCCAGCCGAACCGGAAGGAGCGGGGATGTCCGACCTCCTGACGACCGTCGACGACCAGATCCTGGCGGAGCGGTTCGCCGCCACCCGTCGGCTCACCGAGGAGCTCGCCGACCCACTGTCTGCCGAAGACCAGACCGTCCAGTCGATGCCGGACGTCAGCCCGACCAAGTGGCACCGCGCCCACACCGCCTGGTTCTTCGAGACCTTCCTGCTGGCCCCCGGGCTCGACGGCTACCGGACCTTCCACCCGGCCTTCGCCTACCTCTTCAACTCCTATTACGAGGGGGTGGGCGCCAGGTACCCGCGCGCCGAGCGCGGGCTCGTGTCCCGTCCGGGCATCGCCCAGGTCGCCGCGTACCGCGCCCACGTCGACGACGCCATGACCCACCTCTTCGAGCGCGGCCTCGACCGTCACGGCGCGTTCCTCGTCGAGCTCGGCGTACAGCATGAGCAGCAGCACCAGGAGCTGCTGCTCATGGACATCAAGCACGTGCTCTCGCGCAATCCGCTCCGCCCCGCCTACAGCGAGCACGATCTTCCCGGGCCCGGCAGCCCGGGTCCGATCACCTGGACCACCCATCCGGGCGGCACCGTACCCATCGGCCACGGGGGCGGGGGGTTCGGCTTCGACAACGAGTTCCCGCGCCACCGGATCCACCTCGAGCCCTTCGCACTGGCCGACCGGACGGTGACCTGCGGCGAGTGGACGGCCTTCATCGACGACGGCGGCTACAAGCGACCGGAGCTCTGGCTCTCCGACGGATGGGCCATGGTGACCGCCGAGGGATGGGAG
This sequence comes from uncultured Acidimicrobiaceae bacterium, assembly GCA_963769775.1. Taxonomy (GTDB): domain Bacteria; phylum Actinomycetota; class Acidimicrobiia; order Acidimicrobiales; family RAAP-2; genus Bog-756. The sequence goes on from CAVYNC010000004.1 coordinate 243,310, forward strand.
TCCCCGTTCTACTGGAGCGACCTCCAGGGCACCTGGCACGAATTCACCCTCGCCGGAGAGGAACCGGTCGACCCCACCCGCCCGGTCTGCCACGTGAGCTACTACGAGGCCGACGCCTATGCCCGCTGGGCCGGCTACCGCCTCCCCACCGAGGCCGAGTGGGAGGCCGTCACCGCCGCACACGAGGTCGATCGCGACGCAGATCGGGTGCGGGGCGGTTACGCCGCCGCCCACCTCCTCGACACCGACGTCCTCCATCCGTCCGCGGTGGCCGATGGCCGGGCCAGTCCCTTCGGCGACGTCTGGCAGTGGACGTCGAGCGCGTACAGTCCCTATCCCGGGTTCGCTCCCGAGCCCGGGGCAGTCGGTGAGTACAACGGCAAGTTCATGGTCAACCAGTACGTGCTCCGGGGCGGCTCGTGCGTGACCCCTCCCGACCACATCCGTGCGACGTACCGGAACTTCTTCCCCCCATCCGCCCGCTGGGCCTTCTCCGGCCTGCGGCTGGCCCGCAACATCTGATCCCGGACACACGAGGGGCCTCGACCACCGCGCAACCCGCGCCCGAACGACCACGGAGCCCACGGACCATGCAACAGGTGATCCCCCCCACCATCGACGTGTACCTCTCGGGCAGTGACCTCCGGGGTGCGATGGAGGCCGACGTGCGCTCCGGGCTCACCTCGCGGCCCAAGCAGCTCCCGCCGGTCTACTTCTACGACGACCGGGGCAGCCGTCTGTTCGACGAGATCACCCGACTGCCCGAGTACTACCCGACCCGCTGCGAGCGCTCGATCCTCGACTCCCACGCGAAGGACATGATCCTCCAGGCCGACGCGGACATCCTCGTCGAGCTCGGAGCCGGCACCTGCGAGAAGTCGCGCGTCCTGCTCGACGCGATGCAGTCCTGCGGACGGCTCGGGCACTACGTTCCCCTCGACGTGAGCGACACCACCCTCTGGGCAGCGGCGACCTCGCTGGCCCAGGAGTACCCCGGCCTGACCGTCCAGGCGGTGGTGGGAGACTTCCACCGCCACCTCGACCGCCTGAAGGGCGGGGGCCGACGCCTCTTCGCGTTCCTGGGCGGGACCATCGGCAACCTCGATCCCGACGAGCGGACCGGCTTCTTCGGCGAACTCGCCGCGGCGATGACCCGCGGCGACCGGCTCCTGCTCGGGACCGACCTGGTGAAGGACCGGACGCGCCTGGTGAGCGCCTACGACGACTCGGCCGGTGTGACCGCCGAGTTCAACCGCAACGTGCTCCACGTTCTCAACCGCGAGCTCGGCGCCGACTTCGATCCGGAGCGCTTCGAGCACGTCGCCCGCTGGAACGAACCCGACCAGCGCATCGAGATGTGGCTCCGGTCGCTCGACGACTGTCGGGTCCGCATCGCCGACCTCGACCTCGATCTCGAATTCCCGGCCGGTGAGGAGATGCTCACCGAGATCAGCACCAAGTTCTCGCCTGACGCCCTCGAGGCGGAGCTCGCCGGGAGCGGCTTCGAGGTCGAGGCCATGTGGCCGTCGGAGGGTGACGAGTTCCTGGTCACGATGGCCCGGCGTCCCTGAGAGGGAAACGGTGTGACGGTCGAGCCGGTGTGAGTCAGCCAACTGACCCGCACACACGTCCGCCCGGCGGGTCAGTGTGTGCGCGGCATCTCGGCACGTCGACGCGCCACCTCGAAGCAGGCGATCGCCCCGGCGGTGGCGACGTTGAGTGACGAAAGAGTGCCGAGCTGGGGGATGGCGGCGAGCGCGTCACACCGCTTCCGGGTCAGCGGGGCCAGACCTGTGCCCTCGGAGCCGAGCACGAGTGCGACCGGCTCCTCACCGAGCGGGAGCTCGTAGAGGGACCGTCCGGCATCAGCGGTCAGGCCGACCGTCCACACGCCGAGCGCACCGAGGCGTTGCAGGGCGCTGGGTGTCCCGGATGCCAGTGTCATCGGCAGGTACTCGATCGCCCCTGCCGCCACCTTGGCCACCGTCGGGGTGAGGTGGGCAGAGCGGTGACGGGGCAGGACGACGCCGGTGACCCCGGCGCACTCGGCGCTGCGGAGCAGGGCGCCGAGGTTGTGCGGGTCGGTGATCCCGTCGAGGACCAACAGGAACGGGGGGCGGCCGCGTCCGGTCCGTGCACCGAGCGTCTCGAGCGGGGTCTCGTCGATGGGGCGGGCCAGTGCCACCACCCCCTGGGGCGCGTCGGTGCGGGCGACGGTGTCGATCCGACGCCGCGAGACGTACTCGACCCGCACGCGCCGCTTGGCCGCGAGCTGCTCGATCTCGTCGAGGATCTCCGCTGCGTCCATCGACTCCGCCATCTGGAGCGACTGGACCCGGCGTCGGTTGGCGTACAGGAGCTCGCGGACCGCCTGGCGGCCCTCGACCTGTTCGCCGCCGAGGCCGGTGGAGCGCCGGGTGCGCCGCACCGGCTCGCCCGTACGGCCGGCCGTCTTCCGTCCCGCTCCGGTACCACGCCGCTGCGCACCACCTCGTTGCGCGGTCCCCGATCGCGCCGGACGCGGACTCCGTCCCCGGCCCGCTGGGGTCGGGCTCACCGGGTCCCGCCGCCCGGCTCGTCGCCCGACAACAGCACGCTCGCCGTACAGGCGATTCCTTCGGCCCGACCGATCGGACCAAGTCCCTCGGCGCGGGTCGCCTTCACGTTGACCGGGGCTCCGACCGCCCCGGTGAGCGCCTCGGCCATCCTGCCAACGTGGGCGGCGAGGCGCGGCTGTTCGGCGACGACCGTGCAGTCGACGTTGACCGGGGTCCAGCCGGCAGCGCGGGCCAGCCCGACCACGCGTCCGAGGATGTCCAGGCTGTCCGCTCCCGCCCACTGCGGATCGCTCTCGGGCATGTGCCGGCCGAGGTCTCCCAGCCCGGCGCCGCCGAGCACCGCGTCGGCGATGGCGTGGGCCACCGCGTCCGCGTCGCTATGGCCGACCAGGCCCCGCGCCCCCTCCCCGGTGATGGTGACCCCCCCGAGAACGAGCGCCCGTCCGGGGTCGTCGCTGAACGCGTGCACATCGATCCCCTGGCCGATCCGCAGGAGCGGCCTGTCCGGGCTGCTCACCGGTCCGCCCCGGCCAGCAGTGCCACCGCCACCGCCAGATCCCCGGAGCGGGTCAGCTTGAGGTTACGCGGATCGCCCTCGACGGCGACGACCGCCAGCCCCGCCGCCTCGAGCAGCTCCGCGTCGTCGGTCGACTCGTCACCGGAACGATGGACGGCACGAAGGGCGTCGGCGGCGAATGCCTGAGGTGTCTGGGTGACCACGAGCCCGTCGCGGTCGACCGTCCCGACCACCCGACCGGCCGCGGTCCGCTTCACCGTGTCGGTGACCGGAACCACCGGGATTGCACCGAGGCAGTCGCCGCTGCGCACGGCGTCCACCACCGCCGCAAAGAGCGACGGACCGGCCAGTGGACGGGCCGCGTCGTGGACCACCACGATGCAGGCGTCGTCGGGCACAGCGGCCAGCCCGGCCCGCACCGATGCTGCGCGGGAGATCCCACCGGTCACCACCCGGTCGGCCCCCAGGGCCCCTTCACCGGTCGACCCGGGAGCCGGCGCGCCGTCGACACCTTCTGCAGGCACCACCAGCACCACCCCGTCCGCCACCGACCGGGCGGCTGCGACCGACCACGCTGCGACAGGGCGCCCGGCCAACGGGAGGAACTGCTTCGGACCGCCGAACCGCCGGCCCGATCCGCCGGCAACCACGATGGCCCAGACGGACCCCGCTCGGCTCAGGGAAGCGCCTCGTTGAGCCGGAGCTCGGCGGTCTCCTCGTCGACCCCGAGGGCGAAGGTGAGCTCCGACACGAGGATCTGGCGGGCCCGGCTCAGCATCCGCTTCTCCCCGGCGGACAGGCCCTTGTCCTTGTCCCGGATGGAGAGGTTCCGGACCACTTCGGCGACCTGATAGATGTCGCCCGAGCGCAGCTTCTCCGAGTGGTTCTTGTACCGGCGCGACCAGTTGGTCGGCATCCGGGCCTCCTTCTTGCGGAGCACCGCGAATACCTCCTCGACCTCCTCGTCGTTGATCACCTCGCGCAGGCCCACCCCGTCGGTGTTGTCGGCCGGTACCATCAGGGTGAGGTCCCCGTAGGCGAGCCGGAGCACCAGATACTCCTGCTTCTTGCCGAACGCCTCTTTGGTCTCGCGCTTCTCGACGACCGCCGCGCCGTGGTGCGGATAGACGACCTTGTCTCCGATGTCGAACACCGTTCCTCCTGGCGTTGCGGTGCGGAACCCGGGCGGATTGGCATCATCGGGCCGCGCAGGGAAAGCATGCAATGGTACACGCTGTCGGACCCGGTCCCGCCCCGGGGAATGGCCAGGAGCGACGCTCGCGCCGCCCGAACCCCTGCTACCGGTACCGTTCGACGGTATCGGAGCTACTGGTACCGCTCGAAGATACTGGCCTCGGCCAGCCGGGCCAGGCCGTCCTTGACCGAGTGTGCCCGTGCCTGGCCGACCCCTTCCACCTGCTCGAGGTCCGACAACGACGCGCGCATGATCTGTTGGAGATTGACGAAGCGGTCGACGATCCGCTCGATGATGGTGTCAGAGAACCGCGGCAGCCGATTGAGGAGGCGGTACCCCCGCGGCTCGACCCCCGAATCGGCGTCCCGGAATTTGCCGGGCAGGTGCAGGATCCCGGTCACCTGTGCCGGGTCGTGGAGCTCGTCGGAGGGGAGGTTGGCCAGCTGGTTGATGATTGCGTCGACCGAGGCCGCTCCATCGGATCCCTTTGGCGGCGCGCCCGCCCGGTAGTCGCGGACCACCAGGTGGAGGGAGCGTGCCACCCCGTCGACCAGCTCTGCGGACTGCAGACCGACCAGGCGCCCGTCGTCACCGAGCTCGACCAGGTACCCCTCGACCTCCTCGGCGATTCGCAGGAGCATCTCGGCGGCCTGGACGACCGCGACCACATCCCCGACCGACACCGTGTCCTCGACTTCGAGCATGGAGAGGTTGTTGAGGGCCAGGTCGAAGCGGGTCCGGAAGCGCTGCATGGTGGCCAGTGCCTGGTCGGTGCGGTCGTGCAACCAGCCGGTCGGTTGGATGGTGTGCTTCCGGTCGTTGCGGTAGACGGCGATCACCGACATGGCTGCGGAGACCGAGAGGACCGGCACGTCGATCGACCGGGCCACCCGCTCGGCAGTCCGGTGGCGGGTCCCGGTCTCCGTGGTGGGGATCGAGGCGTCAGGCATCAGGTGAACGTTGGCCCGGGCGATCCGAGAGGCGTCCGGGGCCAGGATGATCGCGCCGTCCATCTTTGCCAGCTCGGAGAGTCGCTGCGGGCTGAACTCCGAGTCGAGGAGGAAGCCGCCCGAGCAGATGGAGAGCACGTCGGGACCGTCGCCGATCACCACCAGCCCACCCCGTTTCGCCCGCAGGATCCGATCCAGGCCGTCGCGAAGGGGCCGACCCGGGGCGGACATGGCCAGGACGTCGCCGAGCGCAGCGTGCTGGCGCGAGATCACGGCCGAATCGTAGCTCCCCGGTCCCTGGTCACCTGGGGGTCGGATCACCCCCGACGGGGTCGAGACAGCCGAATCGGCCCGCCGCGCCGGCGACGGTCTCGACCCGGATGAGCTCGACACCGGGTGGTCCGTCCGGGGCGGAGCTCGGAACCACGACGCGGTCGAACCCGAGCCGGGCCGCCTCCTCCAGGCGCCTCGGGAGGTGCGAGACCTGGCGGATCTCCCCGGCCAGGCCGACCTCGCCCACCGCTGCCAGGTTGGCCGGGAGAGCGATCCCGGTCGATGCCGATGCGACCGCGAGTGCGACCGCGAGGTCGGCGGCGGGCTCGGTGACCCGGATCCCTCCGGCCACCGAGGCGAACACGTCGACGGCCAGCAGGGGCAGGCCTGCGTGACGCACGAGCACCGCCAAGGTCATGACCAGGCGCCCCCCGTCGAGCCCCACTACCGACCGCTTGGGCTGGGCCTGGCCCATCGGGGCCACCAGCGCCTGCAGCTCGACCAGCACGGTCCTGCGCCCCTGCAGGGCGGGGAGGACCACGCCTCCCGGAACCCCGGTCAGGCGGTCGCCGAGCAGGAGCCGCCCCGGGTCCTCCACCCGGTTGAGACCCTGGTCGCCCATCTCGAACAGGCCGAGCTCGCCGGTCGGACCGAACCGGTGCTTGACCGCCAGCAGGAGACGCAGGGCGTGGTGACGGTCCCCCTCGAAGCTCAGCACGGTGTCGACCATGTGCTCGAGAGCCCGCGGTCCGGCAAGTGCGCCGTCCTTGGTGACGTGACCGACCAGCACGATGGCCACCTGACGGGCCTTGGCCAGCCCGATCAGCTGATCGGCGCACTCGCGCACCTGGGTCACCGAGCCGGGGACCCCACTCGCCCGGCGCTCTCCGAGAACGGCCGGCCCCACCGCCACCGCCTGGATCGAGTCCACGACCACCAGGTCGGGCTCGGCATCGACCACCGCTTCGATGACGGTGCCCACATCGGTCGTTGCGAGGATGAGCAGTCCTGGGGGGATCGGGCCGAGGCGCTCGGCCCGGAGGCGCACCTGGTGGGCGGACTCCTCGGCCGAGACCAGGAGGACCCGGTGGCCGGCCGCGGCCCGGGCGGCGAGCACCTGGAGGAGGAGCGTCGACTTGCCGATGCCCGGCTCGCCGCCCACCAGGGTCACCGACCCCGGCACCAGGCCGCCGGAGAGCACCCGGTCGAACTCCTCCACACCGGTCGGGGTTGCCGCAGCCACCGTGACGTCCACCGAGGCCAGCGGTACGTGCTTCGCGGCAAGGTCGAGCTCGTCCACGGCCCGGACCAGGGGACCGAGTGACGCCTCCTCGACGAGGGTGTTCCACTCCCCGCACATCGGGCAGCGTCCGGCCCAACGAGCGGTCGTCGATCCGCAGTCGATGCAGCGGTGGCGCTTGGCGGTCTTGGGCATGCCCAGATGGTAGGGACCGGGTGTGCCGCCATTGAGTGATCCCCGAACCGCCGCGGGCGAAGACCATGCGTCAGGCCGTCCGCGACGACGCCCCGCCGGTGGGGGCGGGGCGTCGTGATTGCTTCGTATCGCTTGGCCGCCGGCCACTCGGGGCCGGGGGGCGGACCTAGGTGGTCACTCGGCCGCCGAATCGGCGCCGGCCAACTCCACCGGCGGGGGCTCGATGCCCTCGATGGCGGTGAAGGTCAGCTGCTGCTCGCCGGCGACCAGGGGCGGGGCCCCCTTCACGTCGTACGCGGCGGCCGCTTCCGGCGTGATGGTCTCGACGTCCACGATGATGGTCTCGCCGACCCGGAACTCCTTCCAGAGGATCCGCTCGGAGAGCGGGTCCTCGACCATCTGCTGGATGGCCCGCCGGAGCGGACGGGCGCCGAGCTGCGGGTCGTAGCCTTTGTCCGCCAGGAGCTGCTTGGCCGGCTGGGTGAGGACCAGGCTGAGGCCCTGGAGTTCGAGCTGGTTGGAGACCCGCTGGATCATCAGGTCGACGATCTCGACCACCTCGAGCTTGGACAGCTCGTGGAACACCACGACCTCGTCGATCCGATTGAGGAACTCGGGCCGGAAGTGCGCCTTGAGGGCCTCGTTGACCTTCGTCTTCATCCGCTCGTAGGTCACCGCCTCCGACGACTTGGCGAAGCCGACCGACGACTTGCGGAGGTCGGCCGTGCCCAGGTTGGAGGTCATGATCAGCACCGTGTTCTTGAAATCGACCGAACGGCCCTGGGCGTCGGTGAGACGGCCATCCTCCAGGATCTGGAGCAGCGTGTTGAACACGTCGGCGTGGGCCTTCTCGACTTCGTCGAAGAGGACCACCGAGAACGGCTTGCGCCGGACGGCCTCGGTCAGCTGGCCACCCTCCTCGTAGCCCACGTACCCGGGCGGCGAACCGACGAGCCGGCTCACCGTGTGCTTCTCCATGTACTCGGACATGTCGAGCTGGATGAGGGCGTCCTCGTCGTCGAACAGGAACTCCGCAAGTGTCTTGGCGAGCTCGGTCTTCCCGACCCCGGTCGGACCGAGGAAGATGAACGAGCCGCTCGGGCGCTTGGGGTCCTTGAGGCCTGCACGGGTCCGGCGGATGGACCGGGCCAACGCTGCGATCGCGGGCTCCTGCCCGATGACCCGCTTGTGGAGCTCGTCCTCCATGCGGAGCAGCTTGGCCGTCTCCTCCTCGGTGAGGCGGTAGACCGGGATTCCGGTCCAGTTGGCCAGCACCTCGGCGATGACCTCCTCGTCGACCACGTCGAAGAGGTCGACCCCCTCGGCCCGCCACTCGGCCTCCATCGACTCCTTCGAGTCGAGCCGGTCCTTCTCCTGCTCGGCGAGCTTCTTCGCCTGGTCGAAGGCCTGCTTCTCGATGGCGGCCTCTTTGTCGGCCCGCAGGCGGCTGATCTCCTCCTCGAGCTTCTTGTACGCCGGTGGCGTGGTCATCCGACGGATGCGCAAGCGGCTGCCCGCCTCGTCGATGAGGTCGATGGCCTTGTCGGGCAGGTACCGGTCGGCGAGGTAGCGATCGGCGAGATTCGCCGCGGCGACGAGCGCCTGGTCGGTGATGGTGACCGCGTGGTGCGACTCGTAGCGGTCACGCAGTCCCTTCAGGATCTCGATGGTGAGCGCAACGTTGGGCTGCTCCACCTTGATCGGCTGGAAGCGCCGCTCGAGGGCCGCGTCCTTCTCCAGGTGCTTGCGGTACTCGTCGATCGTGGTGGCGCCGATGGTCTGCAGCTCGCCCCGGGCCAGCATGGGCTTGAGGATGGAGGCCGCATCGATCGCACCTTCGGCCGCGCCGGCACCGACCAGGGTGTGGAGCTCATCGATGAACAGCACGATGTCACCGCGGGTGCGGATCTCCTTCAGCACCTTCTTGAGCCGCTCTTCGAAGTCGCCGCGGTACCTGCTGCCGGCCACCAGCGCCCCGAGATCGAGGGTGTAGAGCTGCTTGCCGGTGAGCGTCTCCGGGACGTCGTCGGCCACGATCCGCTGAGCGAGGCCCTCCACGATGGCGGTCTTGCCCACGCCCGGCTCGCCGATCAACACCGGGTTGTTCTTGGTCCGGCGCGAAAGGACCTGCATGACCCGCTCGATCTCCTTCTCGCGCCCGATGACCGGGTCGAGCTTGTGATCGCGTGCGAGCGCGGTCAGGTTGCGACCGAACTGGTCGAGCACCGGCGACCCGGTCGGCGCGTCGCTCGACTGGGCACCGGAGGGGCCGGCGCCCACCGGCTCCTTGCCCTGGTAGCCGGAGAGGAGCTGGATGACCTGCTGGCGCACGCGCGGCAGGTCGGCGCCGAGGCTCTGAAGGACCTGCGCGGCCACTCCTTCGCCTTCGCGCACCAGGCCGAGAAGCATGTGCTCGGTCCCGATGTAGCTGTGACCGAGTTGCAGTGCCTCGCGGAGCGAGAGCTCGAGAACCTTCTTGGCCCGTGGTGTGAACGGGGGCGAGCCGGTGGGGGCGGTGCCCGCCAACCCGATCGTCTCCTCCACCTTCTCGCGGACGGCCTCCAGCGAAACCCCGAGGGATTCCAGAGCTTTTGCCGCGACACCCTCGCCCTCGTGGATGAGCCCGAGGAGGATGTGCTCGGTGCCGATAAAGCTGTGGTTGAGCAGGCGCGCCTCTTCCTGGGCGAGCACCAGGACTCGACGAGCTCGGTCTGTGAATCGTTCGAACACTCCACAGCCTCCATCCGCGGGTTCAGTCGCTGAATCCAAAGTCTACAGGCGGAAGTGTCACGCGCACCCGCACGTGCGTCCCTCCGGGCATGTATCGGTCATCGGCATCCTGGCCTATCGTCTGTAGGAAGTGAACGTCGTCGAGCTGCTGGGCCTGCCCGCCCTCGAAGAACACCTGGCCGACCTCGAGCCCCTGCTCGTGGAGTCCGTGGTGACCGGCGACGCCTTCCTAGACGAGGTCACCACCCACCTCCTGGCGGCCGGGGGAAAGAGACTCCGGCCGATCCTTGCCCTGGCGACTGCCACCTCGGGCGTCCAACCGGCCTCCCGGGAGGACCTGATGGGCGCCGTCGCCGTCGAGCTCGTGCACCTCGCATCCCTCTACCACGACGACGTCATGGACGAGGCGACCATCCGGCGCAACGTGGAGAGCGTCAACTCCCGGTTCGGGAACCTGGTCGCCATCGTGGCGGGGGACTTCCTCCTCGCCCGGTCGGCCGAGATCGCCGCCGGGCTGGGGGTCGAGATCGCGGCCCTGCTGGCTGCGACGCTCGGAGAGCTCTGCCAGGGACAGGTGGCCGAGGTCCAGGCCGCGTACCGCCCGGACCGCTCGCGACACCAGTACGAGGTGACGATCGCCGGAAAGACCGCGTCGCTCATGGCCACCTCCTGCCGGATCGGAGCCCTGACCGGAGGACTCCCCTCGGTCCAGGTGAACGCCTTCACCACCTTCGGCCGCTACTTCGGGATGATCTTCCAGGTCCGGGACGACATACTCGATTTCATCGGCACCGAGGCCGAACTCGGCAAACCTGCCGGTCAGGATCTGGCCGAGGGGATCTATACCCTCCCGGTCCTGCTCGCGCTCACCGATCCGACGGTCGGTCCGGAGCTGATCCCCCTGCTCGGCCAGCCGCTCGGCCAGCCCGAGCGGGACAAGGCACGCTCCATCGTGGCCGAGTCCGGCGCGATCGAGCGCTCGGTGGTGACCGCCAGGGAGTACGCCGACCTGGCAGCACAGGCCGCACAAGCGGCCCAGCTGGGCCGGTCGCCGGCACTCGCCCAGGGCTTCACCAACCTGGCCTACTCGCTGGTCGACAGCCTCCCCTCGCTGTAGCCCCTCACGAGGGCTCCCGGACCCTCAGGCTCCTGGTGTGCTGGGGCCGGTCGGCGGCGTCGTCGAACTGGGCGCCGTGGCGGTGCCGCCCGCCGTCGTGGTCGTGGTGGTGCTCGCGGGCGTGGTGCCCGCCGGCAGCGTCGTCGTGCTCGAGCCGGAGCCCGTGGTCGACGGGGTCGTGGTCGAGCCGGAGCCCGTGGTCGTCGTGGTGCTCGCCGGCGGCTTGGTGGTCGACGGGGTCGTGCTCGCCGGCGGCTTGGTGGTCGACGGGGCCGTGGCCTGCGGCTTCTTGGTCGAGGGGGTCTTGGGGGTCTTCGACGCCGGGAAGGTCAGCTTCTTGAGCTTGCAGGCCTTGAGCCGGGCCTCGCCCCGGGCGGCCCGAGCGCCCTTCTTGTGCACGTCGAGGACGTAGCTCGCGTCCCTCTTCTGTTTGGCGTAGTCGGAGTGCCAGTACGTGATCGCGTAGGTCTCGTACCGCTTCCGATTCGTGATGTGGAGCTTCCAGTAGGCGACGAGGGCCGGCTTGTTCTCCTTGGCGGCCAGGCTTTCGGAGGCGTGCATGGAAACCAGTTCCTTGCCGATGACCTGCCTGATTCGCTGGACCCGGTCCGACCGCTGCTGAGCCTGCACGCAGGTGAAGAAGGCCTCGGCACGGGAGACCGGATCACCGGCCGCGGCGTGGTGGCCCGTCTTGGCCGGGGGCGGCGCCGCGGCTTCGGCGGTCGCCAGCCCGACCGGGGTGAGTGTGCCCACCAGCGCCGTGGTGAGCACGAGTGTCCGGGTCAGGATGGGGAGGGTTCGCATCGTCATCCTCCTGATGATGATGGCCTGGCCACTGAGCCGGTCAGGCCTGGGTGGAGCCGGGGGTCGGCAGGGAGGAAGGAGCCGGCGGCGGCGACACATGGCATTTGGCCTCGATCCCGGTCGCGGCCTTGGCAAGCCACGCCGAGAACTTCGGGCTCTCCCGGCGGCTGATCCGCTTCTTGATCCGCTCGGCCCGGACGGTATGCCCTCTCGCGCTCGCACGGGCCTCGCGGGCGGTCATTCTGGGTAGACCCGCCGCGATGCCGGACCGGGCCTTCTGGATCCGGGTGAGTGCCCGGTCTGCGTTCGAGCACTTGAAGGTGGCCAGGGAGAAGTGATGCTTGAGCCTGTGGGTGCGGGCGTGCGCATGGGTATGCACGCCTGGCTTCGCGGCTCCCGCGGTGACCGTGCCCGCGAGCGCCAGAGAGGCCACCGCCACCCCGGCCACCAGCACCGTCGCGCTCGCCTTGAGCAGCTTCTTCATCACACGCCCCTCCCGGGTGGACCGTCGGCAGCCACTACCAGCTGTTATCGCGGACCCGGGTGTGTGATTGATGAGGGCGATGTTATGAGAGTGTGATGGCCGCCAGGCATCGGCTGGAGTCGGACTTGGAGAGCGGACGGTCCGCTCTCGGGTCAGATCGCTCGATTCCCCAGGTCAGGACGTCATTCCCTCCAGACCGACCAGACCGCGGGCCAGTTCGATCTCACCCATGTGGCGCAGGCCGTGCTGGTAGATCCAGCACTCGGCTGCATCCAGCAGGGTGATCCCCTCCGGACCCGCCACCCGTGCGCTGTAGGTGCTGGCGACCTGGTCGGGCAGGGGGCGGGCGATCAGCACCCGCGGGAGCTCGGAGGGATCGAGGCCGGCGAGCCACTCCTCCACCCGCTCGAAGACCGTGTGCATGTAGTCCTTGAACTGCCCGTAGTCACCGATCCGCTGGTGCACCATCTCGGCGACCGTTCGCTCCTTGCCATGGTCGGGGATGGCCGGGGCGACCCGGGCGGCCCAAGCGTCGTCCCAGACGGGCGCTGTCCCGGTCATGAGCAGGAACGACGCGTCGACCATGTTGACGTAGTGGAACAGACTGAAGGCGATGGGAAGCACGCCCGCACGCTCGAAGTGGTTGACCTGCTCGAGGTCCATGGTCGCCACGGCGTCCTCGTAGAGCGAGAACAGGGCGTGCATCCGCCGTCGAAGTGAATCGATGAGCAGGCCGTTCGAGGGCTCGGTTGTTCCGGTCGACTCCGGCATGGTGCTCCTTCCCTCCCGGGCGCCATGGCGGCCGGGCCAAACGACCGTTGGCAGTCGGGGTCCGGCTCGCGATCCGGTGCACCACCCTCGCGCACGCGCCAGGATGGGGCACGCGGAGGGCGGAGTCGGCTCGCCCGGGGCAGGCGTACGAGCTGCTCACCAACACCCGGCACCGGCGACGTCCGCCCTCAGGCGACCGCGTTGCGCTCGAAGATGATCCGCAGTCCGTGGAGGGTGAGCCACGGCTCGACGTACTCGATCTCCTCCGAGTAGGGCGAGATGAGCTCGGAGAGCCCCCCGGTGGCGACCACCGTGCACTCCCCGAGCACGCCGGCGAACCGACGGCACAGCCCGTCCACCTGGGCGCCGAACCCGTAGACGGCTCCCGACTGGATCGACTCCACGGTCGACTTGCCGATGACGCTGCGGGGCTCGATGAGCTCGACCCGCCGCAGGGCGGCGGCATGGGCGAACAGGGCGTCCAGGCTGATGGCCACCCCGGGGGTGATCGCACCGCCCAGGTATTCGCCGGCTGCCGAAATGGCGTCGAAGGTGGTGGCCGTCCCGAGGTCGACCACGACGCACGGCCCGCCGAACAGGTCGTAGGCGCCCACCGCGTTGGCGATCCGGTCCGCGCCGACCTCTTTCGGATTGTCGTAGAGGATCGGCATCCCGCTCTTGACCCCGGGCTCGAGCACGACCGAGGGCACGTCGAACCAGCGGGCCACCATCTGGCGGAGATTGGCGGTCACCAGCGGGACCGACGAGGTGACCGCGATGCCGGTGACGGTTCGCTCGAGGTCCAGGCCGTTGAGGTCGAGCAGCTGGGTCAGCAGGAGTGCGTGTTCATCCGCGGTCCGCACATCGACCGTCGAGAGCCGCCAGTGGTGGGCGAGCCCAGTGGGCTCGGTGCCGTCCCGTGGCACCGACTCGTCGAGCGGCGCGGACGGGTCGTCGGCGAACAGCCCGACCACGGTCTCGGTGTTCCCCACGTCGATGGCGAGTAGCACGCTGCTCCTTCCGTTGCGGCGGAACCGGGTCAGGCCCGCAGGTCGAAGCCCAGATCGAGCACGGGCGCCGAGTGGGTCAGGATCCCGGCCGAGAGCAGGTCAGCACCGGCCGCGGCCAGTGCGGGAGCGGTCGCCAGGGTGACCCCGCCGGACACCTCGACCAGCACGCCCGATCGCCGCCCCCGGACCAGGTCGACGACTGCGGCAACCTCGGTCGGCGACATGTTGTCGAGCATGACGATGGTCGCGCCGGCTGCCAGTGCCTCCTCCACCTGATCGCCCCGGTCGCACTCGACCTCGACCATGCGCCCCGGCCACAGTGCGCGCGCACGGGCCACCGCGTCGCCGATCGAGACGCCCCCGAGGTGGTTGTCCTTGATCAGCACGGCCTCGGAAAGGCTGCCACGGTGATTGAGACCGCCGCCCGCCCGCACGGCCGCCTTCTCGAGCGCGCGCAGTCCCGGGGTCGTCTTGCGGGTGTCCAGCACCCGGGTCGCCGGGTTGGCCGTCCGCACCGCGTCCACGAGCGACCGGGTGAGGGTGGCGATCCCGGACAGGTGCCCGAGGAAGTTGAGCGCAGTGCGTTCGGCGCTGAGGATCGGGCGCAGCGACCCCTCGACGGTGGCCACCACGTCACCGGGGCCGACCGGGCAGCCGTCGGTCCGGTCCCATCGGACGACCACGGCCGGGTCGATCTGGCGGAAGGTCTCGACCGCACAGGCCCGTCCAGCGAGCACCCCGGTGCCACGGCTCACGATGTCGATGATCGCCCGCCGACCGTCGGGGACCAGCGCCGCGCTCAGGTCGCCGAGGGGGAGGAGATCCTCTGCGATGGCTCTCGCCACCGCCTCGACCACCGCCGGGTGGGGCGGGTCGCACACGGGATCACCGGCCGCGTCCCCCGGCTCACCGGTCACCGCCGTCCCCGGTCGCTCGGTGGCACCGCCGCGGACGCCGGAACCGTCCGCACCAGAACGGTGTCGCCGGCTGTGCGGACGATGCGGCAGCACCATGCGTCGGACAGCCCGGGGTGATCGCTCCGGGCGTGGGCCCCCCGGGTCTCACGGCGACGGGTTGCCGAGTCGAGGACGCTCCCCGCGACGGTGACCAGGTTGGCCAACTCGCCGTGCGCGCGGTCGGTAGGCGTACCCGTCCCGACGATGCCGGCCAGGGCCTCCACCAGCCGGCCGGCGCCGGCCAGGGACTCTGCGCTGCGGACCACTCCCGCCCCCTCGGTCATGGCCCGCTGGAGCCGGTCGCGGGTCTTGGCCACGTCGGGCCACGAACCGGTGGACTCCCCCGCGGCGGCCCGGCCCGGCAACCCGTGGCCCTCGGACTCCGCCCAGGGGTCGGGAGCGGACTCGACGCGACCGGCGAGCACCGGGGCAAGGGCCCCTGAGAACGTGGGCCCGTCGCGCCCGGCGAGGATGCACTCGGCCAGCCGGGCGCCGAAGACCATACCTTCGAGCAAAGAGTTGGAGGCGAGCCGGTTGGCACCGTGCACCCCGGTGCAGGCGACCTCACCGGCCGCCCAGAGGCCGGGCAGGTCGGTGGCCCCCCACAGGTCGGTGAGGACCCCGCCCGAAAGGTAGTGGGCGGCGGGCGCGATGGGAAGCCAGTCGGTGGCCGGATCGAGCCCGATGGCTGCCAGCGAGGCAGCGATGGTGGGGAAGCGCGAGTCGAAGGAGGTCAGGGCGGTGGCGTCCAGCCAGAGGCAGTCGACGCCCTGGGCGCGCATGCGCTCCGCCATGGCCCTGCTGACCACGTCCCTCGGGGCGAGCTCGTCGACGAACCGCTCCCCCCGGGCGTCCCGCAGCAGCGCCCCGTGCCCCCGCAGGGCCTCGGAGAGGAGCGGGCGGGGCATGGCCGGGTGGTGGAGGGCGGTCGGGTGGAACTGCATGAACTCGACATCGGCAACGGCCGCACCGGCCCGCAGAGCCATGGCGAGCCCGTCGCCGGTCGCCCCCGCCGGATTGGTGGTGACCCCGAAGAGCTGTCCCGCCCCCCCGGTCGCGAGCACCGTGTGGGACGCCCGGACCTCGACGAGCCGGCCATCCGCCCCGAGGGCGAGCACGCCGCGGCACCGGCCGCCCTCGACCAGCAGGTCGAGGGCGAACCACTCCTCGAGCACGGCGGCGGCCGAGGCGCGTGTCGCATCCACGAGGGCGCGCTCGACCTCCGCACCGGTCGCCGCCCCGCCGGCATGGACCACCCGGGCGGTCGAGTGGCCGCCTTCTCGGGCCAGCGCGAGGGCGCCGCCCGGGTGGCGGTCGAAGACCGCTCCCATCGCGATGAGCTCGTTGACCCGGGAGGGGCCTTCGTCGACCAGGACCCGCACCGCGTCGGTGTCGCAGAGACCTGCCCCGGCGGCCAGGGTGTCGGCCAAATGGAGATCGGTCGAGTCCTCGTCACCTCCGAGCACGGCGGCGACACCGCCCTGGGCCCAACGGGTGGTCGACTGGGAGAGCTCGGCCTTGGTCAGCACCCCGATCCGGAGCCCGCTGCGGACGCCGGCGGCACCATCGCCGGACGCGGCCATCGGGGCGGCCAGGCGGACGGCGGCGGAGAGACCGGCGACTCCGCTGCCCAGGACCAGGACGTCGAGGACGCCGTGAGGGGGTGGGGACCCAGTCACGACCCGGCGAGCGGGTCGAGGTTGTCGATGAGCCGGACCGGGCCGACTGTGGCAGCGATGAGCAGGCGCAGGGGCAGGGAACGGGAGAGGTCGACGGCCGGCTCCAGGTCGTCCGCATCGACCAGGGCTGCGTAATCGAGGCCCACCGCCGGCTCCGCCGCCACCGCGTCCGCCATGGTCGCCTCGACCGAGGCTGCGCAGGCCCCCCGGGCGAGGGCCCCGGCACCCACGCGCAGGGCCCGTGAGAGGGAGAGGGCCGCCCGCCGCTCATCGGCCGAGAGACGGAGGTTGCGGCTGGAGAGGGCCAGGCCGTCCGGGTCGCGCACCGTCGCGCAGCCGACCACCTCGACCGGGAGGGCGAGGTCGCGGGCCACGCGGCGCACCACGGCCAGTTGCTGATAGTCCTTCTCCCCGAAGTAGGCCCGGCACCGGCCGGCGGCCGAGAGCAGCTTGACCACCACCGTGGCCACCCCGTCGAAGTGCCCGGGACGGGACTCGCCCTCCCAACGGCGGCCGAGCGGCGGCGCCGACACCGAGGTGGTCGGTGCGTCCGGCCACCCGGGGTACATCTCGGTGACCGTCGGTAAGAAGGCCACTGCGGCCCCCGCATCGGTCAGCAGGGCGAGGTCGGCCTCCGGCGTGCGGGGGTAGGCGGCAAGGTCGCCTGCCTCGCCGAACTGGGTGGGGTTGACGAAGATCGAGACAGCCACCGTGTCGCACTCGGCGGCAGCCCGTTCGATGAGCGAGCGGTGTCCCTCGTGGAGGGCGCCCATGGTCGGCACCAGGCCCACGGACCGTCCCGCACTGCGGGCTCCGTCGAGGAGGGCCGAGAAGCCAGCGCGCGACCCGACCACCTCCAGGTCGCCACGGCGCGTGCACGTGCCTGTCGCGGGCGCGGGACGCGCGGCCGGGACCGGTGGGGCGAGGACCGTGGTCATGCCACCTGCTCCGCCGCGGCCACCCCGACGGCGACCGGCGGGGAGCCGGCCACGGCCGCGCCATGGTCGACCGAGGCGTCCAGTGAGAGCCGCCGGGCGAGACCGACGAGGGCGTCGTAGGCGGCCAGCTCGGTGCGGTGCCCCGGCATGCCGGAAAGCACCTCCCGGTGCCGATCCACCGTCTCCCAGTCACCCCGGGCGGCAGGTCCGGTCAAGGCCGCCCGCGGACCGAGGGCGAGGGCGTCCTCGGAGGCCGCCCGGAGGAGGCCGGCAAAGGCGCCGAGCGGGAGCCCGGCGATCGCCGCCACCCGCTCGACCTGTCCCATGAGCGCCACCTGATGGTTCGCGGCGATGACCGCCGCTGCGTGGTACGCGGCGCGGTGCCGGTCGTCGACCTCGACCGGGTGACCCCCGAGCGACTCGGCGATGGCCCGGGTCACCGGGTCGCCGGCCACTGCGAAGGTGATCCCCGAGCGCAGGCGCTCGCACCCGATGGCCGGGGTGGGAAGCGGGACGAGCGGGTGGAGCGAGCCCCTGCGGGGGTGGTCCTCGAGCACCTCGAGACCGAGCGAACCCGAGAGGTGGACGACCGCGGTCGTCGCAACCGGCTCGATCCGGGCGGCCACCTCGGCCACCGCGTCGTCGGGGACGGCGATGATCAGGAGGTCGACGCCATGGCAGGCGGCGGCCGGTGGGCGGTCGCGCCCCCACGCGCCCCGTGGGCGGTACCCCCCGACTGCCTGCAGCGCCGCCATCATCGACCGGCCGGCACGGCCGGGTCCGACTACGCGGAATGTGGTCACGAGACCCCTTTCGACGTTCCAGCCCCGATTGGGTGCCGTTCGCGTCAGAGAATCCGGATGCAGCTGGTTCAGAGCATACCCACGACCCGGACCTCGCCACCAGCGGAGGCCACGGCGGCCGCGTCGGCCAGGTCAGGAGCCAGCTCGGCGAGGGGGGCGAGGACGAACCGGCGCTCCCGCCACCGGGGGTGAGGCAGGGTCAGCTTCGGATCGTCGAGCACCACCCCGTCGATCCAGATGAGGTCGGCGTCGAGGGTGCGCGGCCCCCAGCGCACGTCGCGCACGCGGCCGGCCGCGGCCTCGAGGCGCTGGCACTGCTCGAGGAGCCGGTACGGATCGGTCCCCGGGGCGACGGTCAGCTCGAGCACCAGGTTGAGGTACTGGCCCTGGTCGGGGCCCCCGACCGGCTCGGTCTCATAGACCTGGGAGACGGCGCTCACCGGGGGGTCGCCTTCGGCCCGGAGCAGGTCCACCGCCGTGCGCAGATGCGCGAGCCGGTCGCCGACATTGGAGCCGAGTGAGACGAACGCGCGCCGGGGTGATTCCCCGGCGGGCGGCGAGGTCACCGGCTGCGGGCCA
The DNA here is from genome assembly GCA_963769775.1 of uncultured Acidimicrobiaceae bacterium. Classification (GTDB taxonomy): domain Bacteria; phylum Actinomycetota; class Acidimicrobiia; order Acidimicrobiales; family RAAP-2; genus Bog-756. The sequence continues at coordinate 262,109 of CAVYNC010000004.1, forward strand.
CTCGCACCCCCACGCTGGCGATGTCCAGGGCCAGGGGTGGCCGGAGCTTGCGCAGGGCCACCGTCACCCCGGTGATCCGCGGGATCGACCTGCAGCACCGCCGCTGCCACGTGGGCGACCAGGCCCTCGAGCAGCCCGAAGGAGCGGGGACCGGCGAGCGTACGCTCGACAGCGGCGGCGACGGCGCCGTAGTCGACGGTGTCGGCCAACCGGTCCGAGTCCCCTGCGGGACGGAGGTCGACGTCCAGGTCGAGGTCGACCTCGAAGGGCTGGGCACGTGTCCGCTCCTCGGGAAGCAACCCGTGGGTACCCACCACCCGGAGGCCTCGGAGCTCGATCCGGTCCCCTCCGGCGGGCGCGTCCTGCCCAACCGATGGCATCAGGCGGGGCGCGAGGCGCCGCCGCCGTGCTGGGTCGGCGCCGGTGCGAGCTGGCCGGCCCACGCCACCACCTCGCGCCCGGCGGGGCCCATCGGGTGCCCGGTCATGTGCTCGAGCACCGTCGTGGCCTGCGGACCGCTCGGAAGGCGATCCGACCAGAGCAGATAGCCGGCGACGACCCCGGCGACCCGGTCCCCGAGCTCCTCCTGGTGGACGAGGATGCGCTCACCGTTGGCCAGCCGGGTGTGGACGTCCCGGTAGACCTCGGCCAGCACGGCCCGCACGTCGCCCGAGCCGGGCAGCGGGTAGTGGACGCTGGCCAGCTCCTTCTCCTCGTAGGCCTGCAGGTTGTGCGACGAGGGCAACAGCGACACCACCCGGGTGAACCCCTGGACCTGGAGCCAGATGATCTCCTCCTGGCGTCGTACCTTGCGGTGGTTGGGGGCGAAGCCGCCCGGCCGCTCGCTCATGGCCAGCCGGTCCTTGATGATCCAGGTGAAGTTGCGTGGGGGGATCCCCGCCGCCCACTTGCCTTTCACGCTCCGACCTCCGTGTCCGCCATCGAGTTCCTCGACCCCGGCGTCCCGGCTTGCGGCCGTGCCGCCGCACAGGCGGCCACCCCGCCGACGAGGACCGCGGCCTGCACGGTGGCCGCCACGTCGTGGACCCGGACCATACCTGCCCCGAGGGCGAGGGCCCAGGTCGCAGTCGCAAGCGAGCCGGGCAGCCGCTCGCCCGCCGGGGCCGGGCTGCCGTCGGGGCACGCCCCGAGCACGCCGAGGAACCCCTTCCGGCTGGTCCCGACCAGGACCGGGTAGCCGGTCGCCACCAGGGCGTCCAGGGCTGCGAGCAGGGCAAGGTTGTGATCGACCGTCTTCCCGAAGCCGATGCCCGGATCGATCCAGACCTCGCCGACCCCCGCCTCGGTCGCCCGCAGCGCCCGCTCCAGGAGCATGGCCCGCACCTCGGCCACCACGTCGCCGTAGCGCGGGTCGTGCTGCATCGACGCCGGGGAACCCTGGCGGTGCATGGCCACCCAGCCCACGCCGCAACGTGCGGCAACCGGCCAGAGCGAGGCCGACACGTCGTTGACCAGGGTCGCGCCGTTGCCCACCGCGGCCTCGGCCACTGCTTCCTTCGTGGTGTCGACCGAGACCCGGACGTGCGGAGCGAGGGCCTCGACGACCGGAAGCACCCGGCGCAGCTCCTCGTCGACCGGGACCGGCCCGCGCTCCGGTCGGGTCGACTCGCCTCCGACGTCCACGATGTCGGCGCCCTCGTCGATCATCTCGTGTCCTCTGGTGATGGCCCGATCAATCTCGAACCACGAACCGCCGTCGGAGAACGAGTCCGGGGTCACGTTGAGGATCCCCATCACCAGGGCACGCTCTTCTGCAGCGGGGCGGAGCATCGGCCACAGAGTAAACCAGCCCGATCCGGCCCGCGGCGGGCCGCCGGCCGGTTCAGCGACCGCGGACGAACTGCATGGCCTCGAACCTGGTGGAGGTGTCGGTCCGGAAGAGGCCCCGGACCGCCGAGGTCACCGTCGAGGTGCCCGACTTCTTCACGCCCCGCATCGACATGCAGAGATGCTCTGCCTCGACCACCACCAGGACGCCCTTCGGTTCCAGGGCCTTCTCGATGGCGTCGGCGATCTCCGAGGTCATGCGCTCCTGGACCTGGAGGCGCCTGGCGTAGCCGTCGACCAGGCGGCGCCAGCTTGGACAGACCGGTGATCCGGCCGTCCTGGCCGGGGATGTAGGCGACGTGGGCCCGCCCCATGAACGGCACCATGTGGTGCTCGCACAACGAGGCGAAGGGGATGTCCCGGACCATGACCATCTCGTCGTGCTCCGCGGCGAAGCCGACCTCGAGGTGGTCGGCAGGGTTCTCGCCGAAGCCGGCGAAGAGCTCCTCGTACATCCTGGCTACCCGGCCCGGCGTCTTCTGCAGGCCGTCCCGGGTCGGGTCCTCGCCGATTGCCGACAGGATCTCGAGGACGGCCCGCTCGATCCGCTCCCTGTCCACGCTCACCGTCCGATCACCTCCCCGTCCTTGGCTATACGCCCGGGCCGGCGTAGCCGTGGATCGCCGGCAGGTTGCGGTACCGCTCCCCCACGTCGAGGCCGTAGCCGACCACGAATTCGGCAGGGATGTTGAAACCGACGTAGCGCAGGTCGAGGGCGGTCCGCTGCTGGCCCTCCTTGACCAGGAGCGCACAGACCTCGAGGCTGGCGGGCTGGCGGGCGAGCAGGTAACGCTGGAGGTAGCTGAGGGTGAGCCCGCTGTCGACGATGTCCTCGACCACGAGCACGTGGCGGCCGAGCAGGTCGACGTCCAGGTCCTTCACGATCCTGACCACCCCGGAGGTGCGGGTGGCACTGCCGTAGGAGGCGACCGCCATGAAGTCGACCTCGGCCGGCAGTGCGATGGCCCGTGAGAGGTCGCTCATGAACATGAAGGCACCCTTGAGCACTCCGACGAGGAGCGGGGCCCGCCCGGTGTAGTCGGCGGTGATCGCCTCGCCGAGCTCTCCGATGCGGGCCTGGAGCGCGTGCTCGGGGACGATCACCGGACCGACTTCGTCATCGTCCTCGAGGCGCGCGGCCGCGCCGGCGCGCCTGCTCCCGTGGATCGTCACGGCGCGACTGTACCGGAGCGCCCGACGGACCCCACCGTGGCGATCGAGAGGCGACCGGCAGACCGGGTCACCCGGAGACCCCCGGGGACCTCGGTGGCGCGGCGTTCGAGGCGGGCCACCTCGAGGACCCGGTCCACCGCCCCGAGGGGCGGGGGATGGGGGCCGGCCGCGGTCAGCCACCGGCGCACGGTGCGCCGGGCGAGAGGTCCCGGAGCCGCGGCGACGGCGGCCGCGTCCGTCGGGTCGATCTGGTCACCCATCCGGTCGAGGAGGTCGGCATCGCCGGCGAGCACCCCGGCCTGGCGGGCCAGGACCGGCACGATGTCGCGCCCCGCGATGGCCGAGCAGAGCGGGAGCAGCTCTGCCCGCACCCGGTTGCGGACGAACCGCTCCTCGTCGTTGGACGGGTCCCGGACCGGGGTGAGGCCGAGATGGTCGCAGAGTTCCGCCGTCTCCGCCCGACGCAGGCCGAGGATGGGATGGATCGGCCCGGCCCGCATGGCCGCGAGGCCGTTGACGCCCGAACCGCGCAGCAGGTTCACGAGGACGGTCTCCGCCTGGTCGTCGGCCGTGTGCCCGGTGGCCGCCCCCGGGCCGATCACCCGCCTGCGGGCGGCGCGGGCCCGGGCTTCGAGGTTCGGTCCGTCGGAGAGCCGGACCCGCTCGGACCGGAAGGCCGCCCCGAAGCGCGCCGCGGCGCCGGCCACCACTCCCGCCTCGGCCGCAGAACCCTCGCGCAGGCCGTGGTCGACGTGGACCGCGGTCACCCGGCAGCCGGCAGCGGTCGCCAGGACCAGTAGGGCCAGCGAGTCGGGACCGCCGGAGACCGCGCAGACGAGGGGGTCACCCGGCGGCGGGAACGTGCACCGGCCGAGGAGCTCCGCCACTGTGGCGTGGGCAGCGGGGTCAGAGGGCAACGGCGGGCGCTGCACCGACTCGGGAGACCCACGTCGCCGGGTTGCGGATCTCCTCCAGGGTGGGGAGCCACTCGGGGCCACGCCAGGCGCGGTCGAGGAGCGCGGGTCCGCCCGAACCCTCGACGGCGGCGATGAAGCGCTCGCCCTCCTCGTACTGGCGCATCTTGGCCTCGATCCCGATGAGCTGTTGGAGCACGCGGGCCAGGCCGTGGGCCTGCTTGCGTCGCTGGCGGAGCACCTCGGCGAAGCGGGGGGCGCTCGGGATACCGGCTGCCCCGGCACGGTCCATGGTCACGTCCCCGTGACCCTCGAGCAGGCTCATCAGGGCCTGGATGCGGTGGAGGCCCTCGAGTTGCTCGGGGGTGGCCACGAGGCCGAGGGCCCCGTTGTCCTGCAGCGGGTTGCGGCCGGCCCGGATCTCGGCGACCATGCGCTTGAGCGACTCGGCCAGCCGGGCCGGATCGGGCTCGAGCGCGCCGATCCCCTCCTCCACCAGGGAGACGAAGTACCCGCGCATCCAGGGGATGGCGGTGAACTGGCAGCGGTGGGTGACCTCGTGGAGAGCCAGCCACAGCCGGAACTCCTGCGGATCGAAGTCGTGCTGCTGCTCGAGGGCGACCACGTTGGGGCCGACGAAGTAGACGAGGTCCTGATCGTCGGCGGCCTCCTCGGTCAGGAGCAGGTCGTACTGACCGAGCACCCGGGTCGAGAGCCAGCCGAGGACCACCCCCATCTGGGCCCCGGTGGCGGCGCGCCCGGCGCTGGCCAGCGGGCCGGCCATCCGGGCGGTGAGCTGGTTGGTCCGCGCCAACCGGGACGGGTCGAGACGGTCGAGATGGGGACCGAGCAGCCGCTGGAAGCTGGCGACGTTGGCGCTCACCCAGCCGGCGCGGTCGGTGACCCGGGCCCGGGCCGGTCCGGCTGCCGATCGCAGCCCGGTCGACTCGGCCACCAGCTCTTCGGCCCGGGCCGTGAGCTCGGCGAAGTTCGCCTGGAGCAGGTCCGGGCGGTAGGGGGCCGGTACCTTGGTCCGGTTCCCGACCCAGGCGGCCACACGCTCCGCGGTGTCCCACCCGACGGCGCCCCCACCGGGCACGGAGTCGTCTCCCGCCCGATCAGCTCGCACCCCGTCGATGTCGGGGGGGGTGGCATCGGAGGCAGGCACGGGTCCAGTGTAGGGACGCGGACAGAGGCTGCGGGCGTCGGACGGGGGTGTGGTCAGTTGGGGGCGGCGTTGCTCTCCGCCCGGAGTGCCTCGGCGACCCGGGCGAGGAGGGACTCGGGCACCCGGTCCCGGCACCGGTTGGCGATGAGCTTTCGGAGCTCCGCCTCGAATCCGTAGGCGCCCACGCACGGTCCGCACAGGTCGAGATGCCGTGCGATCTCGACCCGGCGCTGCTCGGTGAGCTCGCCGTCGAGGTAGGTGTAGAGCTTCTCGATCGTCTCGTCACAGCTCACGAACCCCGCTGGACGATCGTCCGCGACCGGCCCGCCACCGCCCGGCCCGCCGGCAGCTGGCGCTCCCTCGCCGCTCATTCGCTCTCCATCTGCTCCCACGCTCCGTACTCCCTACCTGGCCTCGTCGGAGGCCCCCACCAGGCCCCCGGTACGTCCACGCTCTAGCAACGCCTTTTGCAGCGCCCTTCTTCCGCGGTGGATTCTGCTCATCACCGTGCCGATCGGCACATCGGTGATCTCGGCGATCTCCTTGTAGGAGAAGCCTTCGACATCGGCGAGCAGCACCGCCATCCGGAACACCTCGGGGAGCGACTCGATGGCCGCCTTGACGTCGGTGTCGGTGAAGCGCTCGAGCGCTTCGTCCTCTGCGCTGCGCCCGAGGCCCGCCGACGGATCGCCGGCCAGGTGGTGGTAGAGGTAGAGGTCCTCGACATCCTCGACGTCGGCGATCTCCGGTCGGCGCTTCCTGGCCCGATAGATGTTGATGTAGGTGTTGGTCAGGATCCGGTAGAGCCACGCCTTCAGGTTGGTCCCGGTCTCGAAGGTGCCGAAGGCCCGGTAGGCCTTCAGATAGGTCTCCTGGACCAGGTCCTCGGCGTCGGACGGGTTGCGGGTCATCCGAAGCGCCGCTGTGTAGAGGGCGGGCATGTACTCCATCGCGAGATCGGAGAACAGCGCCTGATCGGCCATGGGGCAACCCTACACAGCCCCGGGTGGGACCCGTTCGGCGGCCACGGCCGTGGGCGCGAGCAGGGCCGTCGTCCCGGGACGCAGTCTCAGCGCACGAGAAGGGTGACGCAGGCGTTGGCACCCCGCCCGATCACATCCGCGAGGCCGACGTCTGCGCCGGGCACCTGGCGGTCCCCGGCGGTCCCGCGCAGCTGTCGCACCAGCTCGACCACCTGGCCGAGAGCAGACGCCCCGAGCGGCTCCCCTTTGGACAGCAGGCCGCCGGACGGGTTGACCGGCAGCCGTCCGCCGAGCTCCATTGCACCGTCGGCGAGGAGTGCGGCCTGCCCGCCCGGGGCGCACAGCCCGAGCTCCGCCCAGGCCAGGAGCTCGCGTCCGGCGTCGGTGTCCTGGCACTCCACCACGTCGACGTCCTCGGGCCCGAGGCCGGCCTGCCGGTAGGCGTCACCTGCCGCCAGGGTGGTCGGTGGCGTGACGTCCGAGTCGTCGATGCCGCTCAGCGGCGAGTCCTCCCCGAGAACATTGCCCGGGAGGTGGGAGCGCAGCGAGATGCCTGCGATCACCGGCCCGTCCCCCTCCCGTGCGAGCACGACCGCGGCACCACCCTCGTTCGGAGAGCAGAGCATGAACAGCGTGAGGGGGGGACAGATCATCCGGGCGCCGAGCACTTCCTCGACCGTGACCTCCTTGCGGAACATGGCGTCGGGGTTGGCCACACCCTGACGCCGGTTCTTGACCACGACCTGGGCGAGGTGATCGGCGGTCAGCCCGGTGTCGCCGAGCAGCCGTTGGGCGCGGAGGGCGAAGAACGCCGGCGCCGGGGTGAGGCCGGCGGCCTCCTGCCACGGCGCGAAGAACGAGGAGCGGATGACGCCCTTCGGCATCTTCTCGATGCCGAAGACCAGCACCCGGTCGTGCTGTCCCGCGGCGATGGACGACGCGGCCAACTCGAGGGCCGCCCCGCCCGACGCGCAGCCGGCCTCGACGTCATAGATCGGGATGCCCGTCCCGGCCAGCGCACCGAGGACGCGGTGCCCGGCGGCGACCCCGCCGTAGGCGGTTCCGCAGTAGGCCGCCTGCATGTCCCGCACGCCGAGGCCGGCCTCGGCCAGGGCGGCGCGGACCGCGACCACGCCCATGGCCGTCCCGGTCATGGTGTCGAACCGACCGAAGGGGTGCATCCCCACCCCGACCACCCGGACGCCGGTCACGGGTGGAAGACCCAGGTGAGGACCGGCTCGCCATCGGGACCGGGCAGCTCTTCGCCATCCAGCCGCACCCGTGTTCCCGTAGAAAGGTCGTCCCCGCTCACTCGGGACACCACCCGCAGCAGCGGATCGCCATCGAGCTCGACGATGCCGAGCCGGTAGGGAACCGGTCCGCCATAGCCGGGGGGCGCGAGTGCGATCTCGGTCTGGAGCCAGACCGTTCCGGTGCGTGGGAGATCCAGCGGTTCGACGTCGTCGGCGCCGGTGAAGGGGCAGACTGGAGCGAGTGGGAAGTGCCGCAGACCCGAACTGGCCGACCGTCCCCCGAGCAGAGTCACCCCGTCCTCGTCGACGCGCAGAACGGAGGGGTCGATGGGCCGCAACGACACGCGTGGACTATGCCACACGCCGCTCCGGGCACGACCGGTGCCGTGCACAGCTCAGCCGGGACGCAGGATCGCCGCGATCTCCTCGAGCTCCCCTGTCGTGAAGCTGAGCGAGTCGATGGTCGCCACGTTCTGCTCGAGCTGAGCGAGGCTGCTCGCCCCCACCAGCGTGGAGGTCACCCGCGGGTCACGCTGGGTCCAGGCGAGGGCCATCTGGGCCATGGTCTGACCCCTGCGGGCGGCGAGGGCAGCGAGGGCGCGCACCGTGGCCAACGTCTTCGTGTCGAGCTGGGCGACGAACAGGGTCTCCTCCCTGCTGGCCCGGGATCCGTCGGGCACCCCGGACAGGTAACGGTCGGTCAGGATGCCCTGCTCCAGTGGGGAGTAGACGACACACCCCGCACCCACCTCGTCGATGGCTTCGAGCAGTCCGCGTTCGGGCCAGCGGTTGAGCATCGAGTAGGCCGGCTGGTGGACGAGGAGCGGAGAGCCGAGATCGGCAAGGAGGGATGCGGCCTGCCGGGTCTGCCTCGGCGGGTAGTTCGAGATCCCGACGTAGCGGGCCTTGCCGCTGTGTACTGCGGTGGAGAGCGCGCCCATGGTCTCCTCGAGGGGGGTCTCCGGATCGAAGCGGTGGGAGTAGAAGATGTCCACGTAGTCGAGCCGCAGGCGTCGCAGGCTGGCGTCCAGGCTGCCGAGCATGTACTTGCGCGAGCCGCCGTCGCCGTAGGGTCCCGGGCCCATGTCGTAGCCGGCCTTGGTCGAGATGACCAGCTCGTCCCGGTGGGGAGCGAGGTCACCACCGAGCACCGTGCCGGCGTTGGACTCCGCCGTTCCAGGGGGCGGCCCGTAGTTGTTGGCCAGGTCGAAGTGGGTGATCCCGAGGTCGAACGCCCGGGTGAGCATGGCGCGGATCTCGTCGGGGGGCCGGGCCTCACCGAAGTTCTGCCAGAGCCCGAGCGCGATGGCAGGGAGCTTGAGGCCGTAGCGACCGCAGCGTCGGTAGACCATCCGGTCGTAGCGGGCGGGGTCGGGGGAGAACGTCATGAGCCCACGCTAGGACAGGCCCACGGTCACAGCTCAGAGACCCGATGTCGAAGGGGCAGTGGTCATGGCGGCATCATCTCGGCAGGCCCCGGGCTGGATCAGCGTTCGAGGGCTGCAGCCAGACGCTCGAGGGTCAGGCTCATCGTCTGGCGGTTGCGAGCGACGCGGTCGGCAATCCCCGAGACCTGCTTGCTGAACTCCAAGGCGGACTCGGGCCGGAGGTCTTCGCTCCACTCGGTGACCGTGCAGCCGGCTTCGGAGGGCTCGATGCGATATCCCCACGTCGAGTAGTGGAAATCCATCATCGAGCACTCGAAGGCGAAGGCACGACCCGGATCGGCCTCGATGACCCGGCCCTGCGTGGTCCACTGGTGATCGCCGTGACGGTTGTGTCCGTCGAAGACGGCACCGACGACCGGTCCGTCGAAGCCCTCGTGCCATTCGCAGGCGTAGCACTCCTCGGACCATTCCCCCATGCGGGCCACATCCGAGATCGCCGCATAGGCCTCCTCGGGGGCCGCCCCGATTTCGCGGGATACCTCGAGTTTGTTGACCATCTCTCGACCCTCCTGAGCAGGCTAGCCAACGTCCCTCTGGCGCGCTCCTGTTCGTAGTGTGTGACCCCATTTGATCAGGTGGATCAGAATCCTGGGCCCTCGCCAGAGATTGGCGAGGATTTGTCCAGCGAATCGGTGCCCGCAACGCCCCATTCCGGCGGCAACCGATCCGTGCGCGGGACCGGTTGCCGCCGAGCCTCTTCGGGAATTTGGATCTGTCGAGTCGAACGTGCCGACGCACCTCCGTCGTTGCTTGCCGTTTGACCCGTGAACACCTCAGTGAGTGAGGTCCCTGTCCTGTCGGTCAACGTGAGTGTCACGACGTAGCTACCAGACTTTCGTATACACGTGGGTTGTCCTCGGCCCTGTCGTCGTCGTTGCAGTTCCGTCTCCGAACGCCCATTGGTACGTTTGGATGGGACTCGAAAGGGAGCTGCTTGCTGAAGCGTCGAACCCAGTCGCGTGGCCCATCGGTGCAGCAGTGGCCACAAAGGCGGCCTTCGGACGTTGATCGGGCGTGATGGCGATCCCGTCGGGGCCATTTCCAACCGCGATCACCCTCGAGATCTGCTTCGTGGCCGTGTCGATCGTCGTCACGGTGTTGTCGCCTTCGTTGGCCACGTACGCAGTGAGGCCGTCTGGCGTGACGGCAACCCCATCGGGAGTGCTGCCCACCGAGATCGATCCGTCGATCGTGTTGTTGGCGGTATTGATCAGATTGACGGTGTGACTCCCCTTATTGATAACGAAGATCGTCTTTCCGTTCGGAGTGACTGCCAGCGCAGCTGGGCTGTTCACAACGATTGGTGGTCCCAACTTGTTGGTGGCCGTGTTCATCGGTATCACCGTCGTCGCCGGTGGCCACATAGAGGGTCTTCCCGTTCGGGGTGATCGCCATGGCGACCGGACGTCCCACGTAGATGGAGTTGCCCGCTTTGTTGGTGCTGGTGTCGATAGGGGTCACCGAGCCACCGAGGATGGTGGCGACGTAGACCGTCTTGCCGTTCGGGGAGACCACGATGCCGTCAGGGACGGAGCCAACCGGGATTGGCTGCCCCGCGCTGTTGTCGGTGGTGCGGATCGGGGTGACCGTGTTGTCGTTGCTGTTGGTCACGTAGGCTGTCTGACCGTTCGGCGTGATCGCGATCCCGAGTGGGCCGCTCCCGACCCCTACGCAGGCTCGGGCGTATCGGTTGACGTGTCGATCGGGGTGACGGCGTCACCACTGTTGTCCACCACGTATCCCTTCCGGCCGTTCGGCGTGATGGCAACGCTGGTTGGCCCCCCACCTACGGCTATCGGGGGACCGGCGACGTTCATGGCCGTATCGATCGGGATGACGGTGCTGTCCTGCGAATTGACCACGAAGGCCGTGGTCGGAAGATAAGGGATCGACACTCGCTGGGCAAAGGACGCGCCGGGTCCACCGTTGTTGCTCACCGTTTGACCCGTGAAACTCTGCGTAAGGGAGGTCCCGTCGGCATCGGTCAGGGTCACCGTGGCAGTGAACTGGCCACCGCCGGCATAGAGGTGACTGATGGTGGGTCCTGAGCTGACAGCTTGCTGGCCGTCCCCAAATGTCCATTGATACGTGGCAATCCCGCTCGACGGTGCACTGGAGGCGGTCGCGTCAAAGGAGGTCGGCTGGCCCGCCTCGCTCGGCGTCGCTGTGAACGAGGCGACTGGCGCCTGGTCCGGGGTCACAGCAAGGGCGTAGGCATTGCTCCCAACCGTGACTGGTGTCTCGACCGTGCCTGTCGCCAGATAGATCGGCACGACGGTGTCGGTGAGTCCAGTTGCCACGTACGCCGTCGAACCGCTGGGCCCTACGGAGATGGCGGCAGGATTGCCGGGCAGCGCAATGACAGGCTCCGCATGGTTGGTGGACGTATTGATGGGCGTGATGGTCTTGTCGCTGTAGTTGGCGACGTAGGCGGTCTGACCATTGGGGGCGATGGCGATCGAATCGGGATTGCTACCCACCGAAATGGTCGCAACGACCTTGTCGCTGCCGATGGAGACCACCGTGACCGAATTGTCCGCGATAGTTGGCGACATAGAGGGACTTGCCATCAGGCGTGACGGCGATGGCATAGGGCCCATTGCCTACCGTGATCGGCCTCCCAGCGGTACCGCTGGCGGTGCTGATCGGTGTGACTGTTCCGTCGACGGTATTGGCGACATAGGCAGTTTGACCAGTTGGGGTGATAGCGATGGCGAGGGGACCCTTCCCGACCGGGATCGGCGTCCCGGGTGTATTGCTGGAGGTGGAAATCGGTGTGACCGTGTTGTCGCCGGTGTTGGCCACATAGGCGGTCTTCCCGTCCGGCGTGATCGCCACGCCGGAAGGTAGCTGACCAACTTGGATGGCAGGCCCGGCGGTATTGGTAGCAGTGGTTATGGGAGTCACCGTGGCGTCTCCGATGTTCGCGACGTAGGCCGTTCGGCCATTCGGTGTAATGGCGATGGCGGCCGGCGCGCTGCCGACCGGGATGGCGGGATTGGCCGTGTCCGTCGTGGTGTTGATCGGGGTGACGGTGTCACTTCGGTCGTTGACCGCGTAGACGACACCATTGGTTGCAGCGGGCACACTTCCCGAGGCGCTCGCAAGGGGCGCCTTTGCCGAGATGAAGATCCCGACGGTCGCCAGGAGGGCGACGAGGATCGGAGTGAGTCTGCTGGTGCGGGCGCAGAACATCGGGTCAGGGCCGAACATCGGGTCAGGGCCGTTCGGCACCCCCGCGGGTGCAGCACTCCTCCGCGAATGGAAGGTTGAGGTCGGCATTGCATCGGCATGGGACATTGGAGGCTCCAGGGTTGGTCGAAGGACGAGGGTCGTCCCTTTCCATGATCCGGAACCGACTCTCTCATTGACCACCGACAACGGTCCGACATAACCCCTACATCGCCGATGATCCTCCGCACACAAGAGGTGTCGGTCGCCGGGAGCCAGCAGAGCTGCCGATCGCCATGGAACTGGTGCTTTACGGAGTCTGAGTAGATGCAGCCGACCCAGCAACCGAGCCTCGAGATCAGGATCTGAGCTCGTGCCAAGCCCCCCGACGGCCGGCGGGAATCCTGCGGCCCACTCTCATGACTCACCCGTGGAGAGCGCAATGGCAACGGCCTCGCGCCAGGCAGGGGCGCTCCGGGCAGACTCACTGCCCTCGATCGGGCCGATCGTGGCCCAGGCGCGATCGACGAAATGCTGCTCGAAGTCGAACCGAAATCGATAGGTGGTCTCGGCTCGAAGGCGTGAGGCGGCGGCAAGGAGAACGGCGGCCTCACGGGGAGCCCTCCCTTCACTGGTCAACGAACCCATTGCCTCGAGCGAGTCGCAGACCAGCAGCAGGTAGTTCTTCTCAGCGGCTGCCGCCAGTGTCGATCTCCACAGTTGCTCGGCGCGATCGTACTCATGGTCGACCATGGCAAAAGCGGCTTGAAGTGCCGAGATGCTGGCCGCGATCAGCGATCCTCCCGACGACGAGAAGCGCTCCCGTGCCACTTCTACAGGGTCGACGCGCTCGCCACGATCGAGGGCGGCTCGGCACAGCGTGCGGATGGCGCCGGGTTGGAGTCCCACCCGTGCGGCCCAGTCGAGCGTTGGCAGCGGGGGCCGTTGACCGCCGAGCAGCGCCAGACGCAGACGTTGGATGCCGAGGCCCCAGAAGCCACCGTCGGGGAACACACGGGTCCAGTTCGTCGATCATCGAAGTCGCCTGCACCTCGAGCGCCCGGTCGCAGCGCTGGAAGGCAACCTGAACGACACGATCGATCCACAACATCCGGAGCGATGGCACGACGCGGGAATCCGACGCCAAGGGCAGCGCTCGGTCGAGGGCAGCTTGGAGGCGGCCCCGTTCGATCCACAGTTCGAGACGAGCGACATCACACGCGGCCCGGACCGAGATGTTGTCGGTTTGGGATTCCAGATCGTCCATCCGGGCCAACCAGGTATCAGGCTGGTCATCGGCCCCGCTGGTGGCGGCGTTGGCCGCGGCGACGGCGGCCAGAGTGGGCGATGATGCCTTCACCCCGAGCTCGTAGGCCGCCGCCATGTGCGCAGAATCGTTGGGAGGCACGCTCGCCTCCACGAACCGGCACCAGCCTTCGGTGAGGGCGTCTCCATTTTCCTGAGCAATCTTTGCGGCAGCCGGTACGGAGCCCAGGACGAACGCGGCATCTCCGACGACCAGGCGGGCAAGAGCAAGCATGCCAACCCCCCGGGCCCACAGCCGAGGGTTGTCTCGACGACGATGGCCAGCGCCTGCTCCCCCAGGGAACGGCGTCACTGAATCGGCTCAGCAGATACCAGGCAACGCCGAACGCAGCCACCAGCTCGGCCCCCCTTGGCGAGATCCCGGCGATCGACCAGTCGAGTGCAGCTCTGATGTTCGGGTACTCGAGACCTATGCGGTCGATGGTGTCATCGGTGGGGTCGATGGTGTCGACGGAGGAGAGCCAGGACAGGTAGTAGTCAGCGTGCGCATCCTTACGATCGTGCAGGGTCCCGTCCGCAGAGGCTCGTTCGAGCAGATAGGAGCGAACGCTGTCCAGCAGCCGGTAGCGGGTACTCTCGTCCTCCCGCCCGAGGGAGTCGCTGACCGATACCAGGGACTTGGCCACCAGACGAGCCAGAAGCGAGTCGATCACCGCAGGATCGGACCCCGGCACCAACAGAGCGACCACGGCCAAACCGGCGGCGGGAGTGAAGCTCCCGGTGAATCCGACGAGACAACCGAGTACGGCCCGCTCGTCATCGCTGAGCAGCTGGTAGCTCCAGTCGATCGATGCGCCCACCGTTGTCTGGCGATCCGGAACGCCACGGGCTGTGGCGGCGGCGAGCGAGAACCGGCTCTCGAGCTCCTCGGCCAGCTCGAGGGGGCCCATGACCCGCACCCGGACGGCGGTCAACTCGATGGCGAGCGGGATCCCGTCCAACCGCCGACAGACGTTCGCCACAGCTGCTGCGTTGGCTTCGGTGAGCCGGAAAGTCGGATCAGCACGACTCGCCCGCTCCACGAAGAGCTCGACACTCTCGATGCCGGCGAGCGAGTCCAGACCCGTTGCGTTGTCATCCAACGGCACCGCGAGACTGGGGACCGGCCAGACGATCTCTCCGGGGATTCCGAGGGGCTCCCTGCTGGTGGCGAGGATGGAGATCGAATGAGTGCGAAGCAGGTCGTTGATCATGCCCGCCGTCGCATCAATGACCTGTTCGCAGTTGTCGATGACCAGCAGAAGTGATTGATCGGGCAAGGTGCTGACGATCTGATCCGACAGCGGTCGACCCGGCTGCTCGGATCCCCCGATGGCGGTGAGCACCGCTCCTGGCACAGCCGCGGGGTCGGTGACCGAGCCCAACTCCGTCCACCAGGTCCCACCCTCGAACTTGTCGGTGGTTGCCGAAGCCACCTGCAGGGCCAATCTGGTCTTGCCGACGCCACCCGGACCGACCAGGGTGATCAGACGCTCGGCCCTGAGTTCTTCGGCGATCCGATCCACCTCGCCGTGCCGGCCGACCAGTGGGGTAAGGGACGCAGGCAGAGGGCGGCGTGGGGGAGCTGTTGCAGGCCGCCCCAGATCGGGCACCGGGGCCTCGATCCCGGCGGCGGCGTTGGCGAGCGCCGCTCGATCGCCGAGACCCAAACCGAGGGCGTCGGCGATCTCGGTGACCGTCGAGAGGCGCGGCGCCCGGCGTCGGCCCTGCTCCAAGGCGGCGATGGTGTCAGGGCTCACCCGTGCCCGCTCAGCCAGGGCCTCCTGGGTGAGGCCGGCGGCCACCCGGAAGCGGCGCAGCAATCTGCCGACCGAGTCAGCCACTCCGACGACGTCCCGCTCGCACCGCCGGAGCTTAGCTTTCCCCAGGTCAAAGGGCTCGTGGCTAGAGGGCACTGGTGCGCCCGGAGACGCTGTCGGGTCATGTCGGGGCCATGTCGGGGCCATGTCGGGGCCATGTCGGTGGTCTCTCAGCGCCTCACCTCTGATCATGGCAAGCAAGCGAATCAACCAGCCGTGCCGAACTCCGAGGAACATTCGATGTCATCATCTGTGAATCCCCGCATCGCCACCAGGGCCGGTACCGGCGCTCGCCGCCTTCACCGGGCCGTGAGGCTGGCGGCTGCCTTGGTGACCCTGATGACCGTTGTAGCTGTGCTCGCTGGCCGCGGCCAGCAGGCCGGCCGGCGCCGCTCCCTCGACATGGTCGGTGAACACCAGCGCCGCCATCGGCGGCACCCCCAGCAACGAGCTCAACTCGGTGTCGTGTGTCAGCGCCACCTTCTGCATGGCGGTGGGCAGCTACGAGCAGTGGCGGGACGGTGACCCGGGCGTGGTCGAGCAGTGGAACGGACTTCGGTGGTCGGTCGTCTTCAGCATCAGCCCCGGCACCGACAACCAGTTCAACGGGGTGTCGTGTGCTCAGCACCACCTTCTGTGTAGCCGTAGGCTCCTACGGACGTCAACAAGGACCTGTTGCCCTGATCGCCACCTGGAACGGGAGCACCTGGTCGGAAGACGACCAGCGCCAATGCCAACAGGTTCAACCTCCTCAGCGCAGTGTCCTGTTCCAGCCCGACACCTGCATGGCGGTGGGCACCACGCGGCTCAACAACGGAGCGACGGACCTGGTTGAGACTGGAACGGGAGCGCCTGGTTGATCGCCCCGACGTTGCCGGCACACGAACTATTTCGACGACAGCAGCCTCTACGGAGTGTCGCTGTTCGGGTTCGGCCTGCATGGTGGTGGGCTACTACACAGAAGGCGGTTCGAGACGCGGTCCGCAGGTGGAGTCTTGGGACGGGAATACTGGCAGTTCGACGAGGTGGCCGACATCGCCGGAGCGGACTACCTGGACAGCGTGTCGTGCACCAGCTCGACCGCGTGCGAGGCGGTCGGCTACACCGAATGCAACGGTTCGCCTACCCCTGGTCGAGTCCTACGGCGGGGGGACGTCTACCAGGGCCGACCGGTCTGGACCAGCAACGGTGCACCTGGCATCGGCTCCACCGGCACCGTCCTCAACAGGCGTGTCCTGCACCGACAGTGCCGATTGCGTGGCGGTGGGTCGATCGACCAGACCGGGTCGACAGCACAGACCGTGATTGCAGTCCTATGACGAGGGTAATTGGTCGGACACTGCCGGTCCCAGTGGTGGCCCCACCGCCGGCTACCTCGACAGCGTGTCCTGCGCCGGACCTGGACAGCTGCCAGGCCGTGGGTTACGACGAACAGCCAGTTC
This sequence comes from uncultured Acidimicrobiaceae bacterium, assembly GCA_963769775.1. GTDB lineage: Bacteria > Actinomycetota > Acidimicrobiia > Acidimicrobiales > RAAP-2 > Bog-756. The sequence continues at coordinate 278,634 of CAVYNC010000004.1, forward strand.
GGGCCTACCCCAGATCCTGGTCGAGGCAGGGTACCTTCTCTCCTGAGATCGCCTCGTCGCCGGCCAGCGCCTCGATCACGTTGGGGACGAGCAGACGTCGACACGGCGGTCGTCACCGGGGACGCCTCCGGCTCGCCCACCGGGACGGTAAGCTTCTACGAGTGCGGCCCGACGGCAACGGCCGCCCGTGCACCTCGACCTCGAATCCGCTGGGCGGACCGGTTGCTCTGACGTCAGGGCCGGGCGACACGGCCACTGCCTCCTCGCCCTCGTTCACGCCCACCGCCACGGGTTACTGGTGCATCGCCGGGACCTTACTCGGCGACGCCACCTTCAGCTCGGGGGCGGACACCACCACCGACGGATGCGTCGATGTGTCCACCGCCCTCTCGTCGACGACGACCATCCCCACCAGCTCGTCGATCTTCGTCGGGCAGGCGGAATCCGGTCTCGGGACGGTTCAGGGCAATGCCTCGGCGGAAGCCCCACCGGTACGGTCACCTTCTACGACTGCGGCCCGCCGACGACGCCACCCCGTGCACCTCGATCTGGAATCCCCTGGGAGGACCGTGTTGCTCTGACATCGGGGCCGAACGACTCGGCCACAGCGTCCTCGCCCACCTTCACACCCACCAGCGCCGGGTACCTGGTGCGTCGCCGGGTACTACTCGAGAGGGACGGAAACTACAGCCCGAGTTCGGACGATCGCTGACGCCGGTTGCCGGGGGCGGCTTCAACGAGTGCTTTGACGTCACCGTGGGTCCGTCGTCCACCAACACCACACCCGCCGCCACCACCATCACTCTCGGGCAGACCGATGCCGCTCTCGGGACCGTGACCGGCAACACCGTCGGGGGCAATCCCACCGGCACGGTCACTTTCTACGAGTGCGGACCGACGGCGACGGCCAGCCGGTGCACCTCGACCACGGATCAACTCGGTGGACCGGTGAGCTTGACCGCCGGGTCAGGGAGACACCGCAACAGCCAAGTCCGCCATCCTTCACCCCGACGGCCACCGGCACATGGTGCCTGGCCGTGTACTACTAGAGGGATAGCAACTACGGCCCGAGCTCGGACGATTCTCGCGGCTCCCGACATTGGCGGGTGGGCTCGATGAGTGCTTCGTCGTGACATCCGCGCCTTCGTCCTCAACGACGGCACCAACGAATCCGACGCTCACCCTCGGCTCGGCCGATACGGAGCGAAGCACGGTTACCGGCAACGCCGCGGGAGGCAGCCCGACCGGAACGGTCAGCTTCTATGAGTGCGGTCCGACGGCGACGGCGACACCTTGCACCTCGACCTCCGACCCGGCGGGCGGGCCTCAGGATCTTACTCCCGGATCCGGGAGACACGGCATCGGTGACTTCCCCGAGCTTCACGCCGAGCTCAGTCGGCTACTGGTGCATTTCCGGCCACTACTCCGGAGACGCCAACTACTCGGGCAGTTCGGATATCACCTCGGACGGGTGCATCGATGTCACCGTTCCATTGACCATAGCGACCTCGTCGCTACCCAAGGCGACGGCGAAGGTTCCGTACTCGTTCAGGCTCACTGCTCGAGGAGGAAATCCACCATATTGCATGGAGTTACGCCGGGAATCTGCCCAAGGGACTGAAACTCGGTACTTCCACCGGCGCTTCTTTCGGGAGTGCCCACCGTGAGCGGTGTCATTCACCATCATCGTCAAGGTCACCGATTCCACCCGCCTTCATCACCAACAGGCAAATCGGGAACTGACCCTCAGGGTCACCCCTTGACCCCAAGACCAACAAAGGAGCATGAAATGAACCACGCCCATCATCAACGATCATCGCGGCACGCGTCCTCCACACCTTATCGCCGGGCATGCGGTGGCGGGAATTGCCTCAATCTGGCGCGATCGCCGGCGCCGCTCCGGCGAAGGGACCGACGCTCGCCGTCGCGAGCGCAGTCACCAAGGAACCGCCCGCCCGCTACACCATCGTCAACAGCGGTCCTTTGCCCTCGGGATACGGCAGCCAAGATCTCGGATCGGTCAGCTGCCCGGTCCACACCGTGGTCTACGGGGGAGGCGTGCTTCTCGCGTCGGACAGTCTGGACGCCAACGTCAACAGTTCGTGGCCTACCAACAACGGCTGGTCCGCGTACGTCAACAATGCCAGCACGTCCTCGACGAGCTTCACCGTCTATGCCGTGTGCGGGGTGGCCCCCACCGGCTACGCGGTGATCGGCAGCAAGATGTTTAACAACCCCGGCCATTCCCAGACCATTGCCACGGCGACCTGCCCGAAGGGCACCGATGTGCTCGGCGGTGGAGGCCTATCGAACACAGAGTCTCTCGAGGCCAATCTGAGTTCGTCGTTGCCGGCAGCCACCATGCAACCCATACGCAACGGTTGGTTCGTCATCATGAACAATGCGGGAAGTGACGACGCGAAGGTCACACCGTGGGCGATCTGTGGAAATCCGAGGGGCTACATCATTCACGTGGGAACTCAGGTCACGGCACGTGCCGGCTCCGAGTCGCTGGCCACTGCAACGTGTCCCGGCGCGACCGTCCCCTTCGGTGGGGGTGTCCTCACCAACTCATTGTCCGTGGAAACCGACATCAACTCCACCTTCCCAGACCCCGACGCTGTCGCCGGATGGGGCGTCTACGAGAACAACGGCGACACGGGTCCCCAATCGATGCATGCGTACGCGATCTGCGCCACGTGACGGCTTTGGCGGAGTGAGGGCGGGTGCACCAACCGTTGTCCCCCCTCACTCCGCCCGCTCGTTCACGTAGTCCGGGAAATCAGCCGGCATCCCAGGCCCCTGTGCGGGCACCAGATTGATATATATACATCTGTGGCTTTACCAAGATATACTTAGTTCATGAGCAAGCACCTGGTTGACATCGACAATGACCTCCTCGCCGAGGCCACTTCCGTCCTCGGGGCGTCGACGATGAAGGAAGCCGTCAACCGCTCCCTCGAAGCGGTGGTGTTGGCTGCTCGCCGTCGCAACCATGCCGACCGGCTGACGGCGATGGCCGGACTCGACCTGGATGATGCCTCGGTGATGTCCGGCGCGTGGCGCTGAACGCCCGGTACCTGGCCGACAAGAGCGCCCTCGCCCGCTTTCCTCATCCGGTAGTAGAGGCACGGCTGCGTCCCCTCTTGGAGGACGGTCTGATCGCCACCTGCGCCATCGTCGACCTGGAGGTGCTGTTCTCCAGTCGGAGACTTGCTGACTACGAGGCGGTGCTCCTCGAACGTCGAAGCCTCGCCAGCGCACCGATCACGCCGGAGGTACTCGACCTGGCCATCGATCTCCAGCATGAGCTGGCCAAGCGGGGGCAGCACCGGCTGGCCATCCCCGACATCATCATCTCGGCAGCCGCCCGGTCGGCTGGACTCGTCGTCCTTCACTACGATGCCGACTTCGAACGGGTCGGGGCCGTCGGCGGCGCCGAACAGGAGTGGGTCGCTCCCAGAGGCAGCCTCTGATCACTGCACCTCCAAGATCGAAGAGCGACCCATCGGCCCCTCGCCAAGAGCCGCTGTGGAGCCCAGCACCGCTCGTTGGATCCGACGAGCGAACGCTGGGCCCAGTGAGAAGAAGAACCAGTTCAAGGAGCACGAACTTCGTAAAGGCCGACCGCTCATCTCGCACAACCCTCATCGGAATCTGGGATCACCTGAGTTCGCCGGGGCAAACAGACCGAGAAGATGGAGCCTGGGAGGAGAATTTGAACTCCTGACCTACGCATTACGAGTCCGAAAATGGGCCGGAAATGGCGATAACCAACCGGAAGAAGTCAGACGTTTCCGCAGGTCAGCCGGTTAGTGGTGGAAGCAGCCGGAGGGTACCGGATCCCGAGTTGTAGGGTAAAAAGTAGGGTAAATATCGGCCTGATATCCGTCTCCACTCTCGGCAATGCTCAAGCGGGGTGCCCTCAACCGCGACGCGACGCAGGTGTCGGGTCGGTCGACGGGTTGGGTGTGACCGGCCGCCGATGAAGGTGAGAAATTGCGGCAACTTCGAGCTCGTGACGGTCTGCCGATCGTCGGACCCGGTCGCCTTCCCCAGGTCCTAACCGGACCAGTACTGCGACCTGTCGGCCACCACCGCCCGCGATATCGCGATTACACGGGTGAAAGCGTCCCCTACCGGCACATGCGGGCGCGTGGATAACTCGTTGTCGGTAGTCAGCTCCTACCCTGTGTCCGGGGAACGAGACTCCTGGATTGCGAGGTTGGACGTAGAGCCGCACCTTGGCCTGCCCGTCGGTTCAGGTCATCCCATACGTCATGCTGGTCAAGGCTCACTCCGGGAAGCCCGGTTCCCTTGCGAACATCTTGCGGCGCGTCAGCCGATCGGCACCTCGGTTACGGATTGGCCGTCGTAGTTCGCGACGAAGAGGTCGGAGGGGCTCACCGCGAGGGCATCGGGGCCCTCGAACTCATACGGCGAACCCGAGAGCACCTGCACCAGGGCCCCGGTCGAGGCATTGATCTCAGTGACCGAGTCGGCGCCGGGGTCTGCGACGAAGAGGTCCGAACTGTTGACGGCAAGAGCCACGGTTGAGTTGTACTCAAATGACGGGTCTGAGATGACCTGCACCAAGGCCCCGGTCGAGGCATTGATCTCGGTGACCGAGTCGGAGGAGCCGGAGTAGGGGGTGTTCGCGACGAAGAGGTCGGAGCCGCTCACGGCGAGAGCACTGGGCGAGTCGAACCCATACGACGAGCCCGAGATCACCTGCACCAGGCCGGCGGTCGAGGTGTTGATCTCGGTGACCGAGGTCCCGTCCTCCGACCGATAGTTGGGATTGCCCGCATTCGCCACGAAGAGGTGGGAGCCGCTCACGGCGAGAGCACTGGGCCCGAAGAACCCATACGTGGAGCCCGAGATCACCCGCACCAGAGTCCCGGTCGAGGTGTTCACCTCGGTAACCGAACCACCATCGCTGTTCGCCACGAAGAGGTGCGAACCGCTCACCGCGAGGCCTGTGGGGCTTGCGAACCGATATGACGGCGACGGGCCCTTCATCACCCGCACCAGGGCCCCGGTCGAGGCGTTCACCTCGGTGACCGAGTTCCCGGAGTAGTTCGCGACGAAGAGGTCCGAACCGCTCAGGGCGAAGGCATCGGGGTAGTCGAACCGATACGACGAGCCCTGGATCACCCGCACCAGGGCTCCCGTCGAGGCGTTCATCTCGGTGACCGAGTCGCCTTGGGAGTTCGCCACGAAGAGGTCCGAACCGCTCAGTACGACAGCATCGGGGCCGAAGAAGCGGTACGGCGAGCCAGTGTTCACTCGCACCAGGCCCGCGGTCGAGGCGTCGATCTCGGTGACCGAGTCACCGACGCCGTTCGCGACGAAGAGGTCCGAACCGCTCAGGGCGAAGGCATCGGGGTAGTCGAACCGATACGACGAGCCCTGGATCACCCGCACCAGGGCTCCCGTCGAGGCGTTCATCTCGGTGACCGAGTTACCGGCGTAGTCCGCGACGAAGAGGTCCGAGCCGCTCACGGCGAGAGCGATGGGCTGCGCGAACCCATAGGAGCCGGGCCTGATCACCCGCACCAAGGCCCCGGTCGAGGCATCGACCTCGGTGACCGAGTTACCGAGGGTGCTCGAATAGGTCGGGTTCGCAACGAAGAGGTCTTGGCCGCTCACGGCAAGGGCATCGGGGTTTGCGAACCGATACGACGAACCCGAGATCACCCGCACCAGGGCCCCGGTCGAGGCGTCTACTTCGGTGACCGATCCGTTGGTGTTCACGACGAAGAGGTCCGATCCGCTCACGCCGAGAGCATCGGGCTGGAAGAACCCATACGAGGAACCTGAGATCACCTGAACCAGGGCCCCGGTTGAGGCGTTGATCTCGGTTACCGAGTCACCGGATCGGTTCGCCACGAAGAGGTCCGAACCGCTCACGGTGAGGGCATCGGGACCGTCGAACCCATACGACGGGTCCGAGAGCACCTGCACCAGGGCCCCGGTCGAGGCGTTGATCTCGGTGAGAGAGGAGTTACCCCCGAAGCCGAAATTCGCGACGAAGAGGTCCGAACCGCTCACGGCGAGGGTTTCGGGGTAGGCGAACCCAGACGACGGGTCCGAGAGCACCTGCACCAGGGCCCCGGTCGAAGCGTTCAACTCGGTGACCTCGTTACTGGAGGGGTTCGCCACGAAGAGGTCCGAACCGCTCACGGCGAGGGCAACGGGGTTTGGGCTTCCTCCGGTTTGACGGACATCCACCATCAGGTGCACAGCACCGGAGAGGATGCCCATTATGGAGACCATGGAACGGAAGAAGCCCCGTGCCCGTCGGTCGTTCACACCGGAGTTCAAGGCTGAGATCGTCGAGCTGTGTCGGCGCGGCGATCGCAGCATCGGCCAGGTGGCCAAGGACTTCGATCTGACCGAGACCAACGTGCGCAACTGGGTGAAGCAGGACGAGATCGACCAGGGTGAACGCCCCGGTCTCACCACCGAGGAGAAGGAGGAGCTCACCCGGCTGCGTCGGGAGAACCGCTCCCTCAAAGAGGACGTGGAGATCTTGAAGCGTGCGACGGTTTTCTTCGCCAAGGAGACCCGATGAAGCTGGACCCCTTCATCGAGGCGGAGAAGACTGCAGGTCACAGCGTCCTAAGGACGTGTGGCCTGTTCGAGGTCTCCAAGTCCGCCTACTACCAGCGCAGAGATGGTGCCCCCTCCGTCCGGGCAATCACCGACGCCGAGCTGACCGAACAGATCCAGGCCATCCACGCCGAGTCCAAGGGGACCTATGGCTCCCCGAGGGTCCACCGGGAGCTCGGCCACCGCGGCGTCATCTGTGGCCGGCGACGGGTGACCAGGCTCATGCGGGTGGCCGGCCTCGAGGGACGGTGCAAGAAACGCTGGCGCAAGACCACCGTCGCCGATCCCGAGGCCGAGGCAGCGAAGGACCTCATCCAGCGGCAGTTCACACCGGGTGCGGAGCTGGACCGACGCTACGTCGGGGACATCACCTACATCGCCACCTGGGAGGGCTGGGCCTACCTGGCGACGGTCATCGACCTCGCCAGCCGGAAGGTGGTGGGCTGGTCACTGGCCGACCACATGAGGACCGAGCTGGTGGAGGATGCACTCACCATGGCCTTTGCCAACCGGTCACCAGAGGAAGGAGTCATCTTCCACTCGGACCGGGGCTGTCAATATACGAGTCGGGACTTTGCCGATCTCGCCCGGAGCAACGGCGTCGTGCTCTCGGTCGGAAGGAAGGGCGAATGCTGGGACAACGCGGTGGCCGAGTCCTTCTTCGCCACCATCAAACGCGAGCTCATCGACACCCGGGCCTGGCCGACGCGAGCAGGACTCCACCGTGCCGTCTTCGAGTACATCGAGGGTTGGTACAACACCCGCCGGCTGCACAGCTCGCTCGGCTACCTGAGTCCAGCTGTCAATACGAAGTCCCTCATCCACCACAACGCCGACCGTCAGGCGGCATGATCAACAGAACCAACCTGTCCGTCGAACCGGATCAAGTCCAGTCGCTAAACCCCCATCCATAGACGTGAAACCCCGGCGGGCGGAGGTGCAGCCGAGACCGGAGTCCAGATGGCAGCCACGGTGAGCACCGGTGCCACCAGGACTGCCAATGCGCTGAGGACAACGACAACCGTCCGAGCCTTCATGTCGGTCCACCTATCCATGGCCACCATCTCCTCGGCCGTCCCCACTGTTCACCGGTGGGGCTCGACAAGAGGGTAGACCGCAACCGCTGACGATGTTATCAGAGCGACAGCTCAGCCTTTTGTGTCGGTCCCGACACGCCCGAGACCTGCCCCATAACGCCGGCTCAAGGACATGCCCTGCACAGATCCGGCGTGGACTCGGCGTCACGTCGTCGACAAACTCAGGCTCCCGGGGGGCCTTGCTGAGGGGGGTAGAGGCTGTCTTGAATTTCGAGGAACTTGATGGCGTTCTCATTGCACTGATCGCAGATGAATACCGTCCCGTCGTCGCTGAAGGCGCCGTCCGACTTCATCAGCTGGCACATCCCGCATCGTTGTAACTCAGCGTCCATCACGCACGCCTCCGCTCTTGATCACCGTGGCTCGGGCTCAGTTGATTGGCGGGCGCGATTGTGCTCTGTCCGAAATGGCCATGCCGGTGTTGGCTGGATCTCCCAACTGTAGAAGGAGAGCCATGTCCGTACTCGACTCAGATTCGACCACGCTGGCCATCATCATCGAGGACCCCGGCTTCGATGAAGCTCAGGTGGCAGCTGCAGCATTTCTCGCCCGGTACAACGGGCGCACGCTCGATGCCTACCGCTACGACCTCCGGACCTTCTTCCAATGGGCCGCCGACGCGGGCCTCGCCGTCCTGGAAGCGAAGCGACCCCACATCGAGCTCTACCGCACCGCCATGGAGCAGAAGGGACTGGCCCCGTCGACCATCGACCGACGGCTGTCGACCGTCTGCGGCTTCTACCGGTTCGCCCACATCGACGGCCGGGTGAACGCCAACCCTGCCCAGTACGTCCGGCGCCCCAAGGTCCACCCTTCCGAGGGGCGGGGACTTGGACCGCCGGGAGCTCGGCACGTTCCTCTTCACCGCCGAGCGATTCGACAGGGATCATGCCGCTCTGGCCGTGCTCCTCGGCCTCAACGGGCTTCGGGTCAGTGAGGCATGTGGAACCAACATCGAGGATCTCGCCTTCACCCAGGGGCACCGGACCCTCCGGATCATGGGGAAGGGGAGCAAGCCAGCGGTGATCCCCTCGTCCCGAGGGCCGCCCGGACCATCGACCTGGCCATCGGCGAACGCACAGAGGGCGCGATCCTGCGTCGGAAGGACGGAGCAGGCTGGATCGGCGAACCGCCCACCGCTGGGTGCGTTCAATCGGCAAGCAGGCGGGGCTCAACGCCGTCTACCCGCACATGCTCCGGTCCGCGTTCATCATGGCCGCCCTCGATGCGGGCGTTCCCCTCCGTGATGTCCAGATCGCCGCTCGCCACGCGGATCCCAGGACGACCACGGTCTATGACCGCAGGCGGGAGAACTTCGACCGTCACGCCGCCTACGTCGTCGTCGCCTTCGTCGCCGGCGGGTAAGCAGGAACGGGCACGCGCTACACAGGGCTCGTTCTGACCGATGGCCCTCAAGTCGGCCATCGGCCGTGCAGCAGCCGCGACAGCCGACGATCGGCAATCGAGCGAGCAACCTCCTCGACCGACCGCCCCGTCCGTTCGGCGGCAACCCTCATGTAGAGCAGCAGCGCGAAGAACGAGTAGACCCACAAGTCATCGGCCTCCCACCACGCGGCGTCATCCAGCAGGTCGGGATAGACGCCGCCGTGGATCATGGCGGCGGCGGAGATGGCGTACTTGCTCTTGTAGTGCTGGTTCTTCCCGGAGAAGGGATGCTCGGGGAGGAATCGCTCCCGGATCCTCTCGAAATCGATGGGATCAGCTGGCGTGGCGCCGGACTCCTCGATGGCGTCGGAGGCGAGCTCGAGCAGCTCCTCGGCGGGAAAGGTGTTGTGCCGGATGTGTAGAGCGCCGAGCTTGGAGAGAATCTCCTCGGACGGCTCTGCCAGACGCCAGGCCGGCGAGGGCGATCCGGATGGCATCACTCCGATCCTCCGGCGTGGGCTGCTTGTTCGGCGCCATCGCCTCAACGGTAGATCGAAGGCGGTTCACTTTGCAGATATCGTCC
>CAVYNC010000005.1:0-220000 GCA_963769775.1 uncultured Acidimicrobiaceae bacterium
AGGCCGAGATTGGGGTCCCGTGGTCTGCCATCGCCTGAGCCAGCGCTTCCATCGTCCACCGTGTCGACCCGTCTGGCGGCGGCTCTGTCACCAGCTTGACGAGCAGCAGCACGTCGTCGTGGTCGTACACGTTCGGCCGGCCGTGGCGCTCCGCCTCCTTCCAGCCCCGCCAGCCCGAACGCCTCGTAGCGTTTTCGCCACAGCCCGACTTGGTTGTAGTGCATACCGACCAGCTCGGCGATGGCACGATTGGGCTCTCCATCGGCCGCGAACACAATGCGCGCCCGCTGTGCAACTGGGTTCCACCGTGTTCGCCCGCATCAGAGACTCGAGTTCGACCCGATCACCACGACGCAGCTTCAATGGAGGTAACCGCATGCGTCAGCAAAGCACATCCACTGTAACTTTCACAAGATCTACTAGGGCCTCATCGGGTTGGCGCTGCGCTCCAATCCAATCCTCACGGTCGATTCCAACGGAGCTTGTTTCGTGACCGGCGGCGACATCGTCCACGTCCAAGAGGGGTAGCCGTCTGGCGCTGCCGGTTCCACACGTCGAGGCCCGTGTAACGGGATTGAGGAGGATCGCCCGCACAAGAACTTCCGGACCGTCCGCGTCCGTGCCGGTGTCGGTTCCAGCTGGTCATGGGCAGCAGGGGAAGGGGATGCCCCCATCTCCAAGTGAAAGCCTCTCGGGCGATGGAGAGGAAGCCACTTCCGCCGAGGTACCGCGGAGATGCGCTTCACTACTGGGCCGCCGCAGGATCAGGTTTCCGAGGAAACGGTGGAGGCGCTGTCCTACAGCGGCCTTCCCAGGGTTCGGGGTCGGGCACCGGCGTCGCCGAGAAAGTGTAGCCGTACGGAGGAACCGACCGCCGAGGAAGCGCCCATCCTCGGCGCGCCTGCTGGCCATAAGACGTCCGAACACGGACTTCGATGCGGTTCCGTTCGCCCTTGCTCATGCCACCGTAGAGGCTCATCGCTCAGGTCCATCGGCGTCGATCTGGGTTCCGACCTTGCCGCCGACCTCCGACACCCACAGTTCGACCCCATAGTGGACGAAGACTGGGAAGGTCAGGGACCGAACTGGATTGCCGTGAAGAAGGCGGCGCAGGCTCCCCAATCACCACGGCCTCAGACCACGGTCGGGCCGGGCGGAAGAGCCTCTAGGAGCAGGTTGGCTTGCGGTCGAACGCTCCAGGGCAGGGAACAGGATCGCCCAATGTCTAAAGAACTCCTCGACGACTCGACCCCGTGCGGCTCAATGAGGCTCGTTGTCGTCCGACATATGCCACTGCTTTGAGCTAGTCGGGTCTTGCTGGTCCTCGGTCGACGCACTCGTCCCCATAAAACACGAATCTCATAGCTCTCCTTCGTCCATGCCCGATTCCGCCGGCTACGCGGGCCTTGCGGTTCCAAAAGTACCCCTTCCCCCGCGCTTGACCAGGAGTGAGTCATGTGACCCCTGGAGTAGCCCATGTTCCGAGTTCGACGGCCTCGGAATGGGAGCGTACGAGTCGATTTCGTCCGCGAGCGCCTCTCTGTAGAGCCTGACGACTTCTTCAGAGGAGTTCTGGCGGAACCGTGACCGAGGCTGTTTCTCCCTCCTCGAAAGAGGGTGCCCGAGATGAGCGCACCCATTTCGGAGAACCCCAAAGAAATGGGGGTCTTGTGACGCCGTCGTGGGTGCCTGACCGCCCCTGACCCCACCCATCCGCGGCGACACGCCGCCTCATTCCTACGGTTTCTGGCTGTCACGGCTGGAAATCGAGGAGGAGGACGGCGTGCGCGACAACAGCGTACTGAGGAAGCTGCTGGGTTTGTGTGTGTCCACGGTGGTGGTTCTCGAGAGAGAGCTGTACGAAGGAGGCGAGGGAAGGCGTTCGAAACTGGTGGTGTGGGTGCGTCGCAGAGCCCGCGTCCGGGGCCGGTGCGGACGATGTCGCGTGGTGGCACCGTGGTTCGACAACGGTGGTGGTGAGCGTCGGTGGCGCCACATCGATATGGGCATGGCCACCAGTGAGCTCGTGGCTGAGGCTCCTCGGGTGAACTGTCCCGAACATGGTCCAACCGTGGCCGAAGTGTCCTTTGCCCGTCACGACAGCGCGTTCACCCGGGCCTTCGAGGACCTGGTGGTCTTCGACGCCATCGTGTCGAACAAGCTGGCGGCAGCCAAACGTCACGGGATCTCCTGGCGGGCTGTCGATCACATGTGCATCCGGGTGGCCACCGAGGCGTTGGGGCGGATCGACCTACTCGACGGGCTGGTCGCCATCGCCATCGACGAGGTCAAGTACAAGAAGGGCCACAAGTACCTCACTGTCGTCTGCGACCACCTGACCGGTCGGGTGATCTGGGCGATGAAGGGTCGAAACAAGGAGACCGTGCGGGCCTTCTTCGATGCATTGGGGGAGGAACGGGCAGGTCAACTCCAGTTCGTGACCTGCGACGGGGCCGAGTGGATCCGCTCCGTCATCACCGAGCGGGCATCTGACGCTGTCGTCTGCCTGGACACGTTCCACCTGATCGGGTGGGCCACCTCCGCCCTCGACGAGGTGCGGCGAGAGGAGTGGAACACGCTCCGGCGAAACGGAGGGGCCAATGCGGCCAAGGAGTTCAAGGGCTTGCGCTGGATGCTGCTGCGCAACTGGGAGAACCTGTCCTCCAAGCAGAAGGGCACGATCCGAGATCTGGAGCGGGCCAATAAGCGAGCGTTCCGGGCCTGGCAGCTCAAAGAGGAACTACGCGACGTCATGTCCATGCCGCTGATGGCGGCACGCCGAGGACTGGATAGTTGGCTGGCGTACGCATCCCGATCGAAGCTCGCCCCGTTCGTGAAGCTGGCCAGAACCGTCCGTCACTTCCGAGACTCCATCGAGGCGACCCTCGAATGGAAACTAACCAACGGGATCTCGGAGTCCAACAACGCCGCCATCGGCAGGATCCGATCTGCGGCCCGGGGGTTTCACAACCCCGAGAGCTTCATCACAATGATCATGCTCAACCGAGCAGGCATCGCCCCTCAGCTGCCGTGGACAGCGGGATCATGACCCACGACAGGAGCAGAAGACCCAAGAATGACTGGAACCGCCGAGAGGAGTATAAGCCAACCCGAGGTAGTCGAGCACCCACAGGTTCTCGACACTCACACGAACGACCCTTGAGGTGGTCGGCCCGACGTCGTCGTTCGGATCCTGGTAGGTTCGGCGTCATTGAGCTGGCCCTGGCAAGGGGGCAAAATGCGGGTGCGCACGCTGGTTGTGTTCGTAACGGTGTCGGTCGGTGCGATCGGGCTGGCTCCGCTCGGAGCGGGCGCTACCGGCGGACTTACCCTGAGCGGTCTCTCACCGGTATCGGGACCGGTAGGCACGAGCGTCGTGCTCACGGGTACTGGCCTCCGGAGTGGCGACGTGGTGCGCTTCAACGGCACCGCTGCGCAGTTCGCCACGGCCAACAAGGCGGGAACGCATCTGACCGCCTCGGTGCCACCCATGGCCACGTCCGGGGCCGTCACGGTAACCGATTACCTCACCGGAGGGACGGTCAGGCTTCCTGGGGCCGGGTTCACAGTGACCACCGGCGTGTTGGTCTCACCCAAGAAGCTCTGGCCGGGAGGGAACACCACGATCGTAGGCTCGGCGCTGTCGCCGAACTCGATCGATGCCATTCACCTGGGGCACGCCCTCATCGGCGAGGGGCGCACCGATGCCAGCGGAAACTTCCTGGACCGCGTCGTGCTCCCGTGGACGACCACGCCGGGTCTGGCGACGGTGACGGTGAATGACGCGGTGGCGGGCCCCCTCAACTTCGGGATCACCATCGTCGCCTCCTGGCCGGAGTACAGGTCGGATTCGTTCGGTACCGCCGACAATCCGTTCGAGAGTGCGCTGTCGTCGGCGACGGTGGGCAAGCTCACAGAGCATTGGAACGATTCTACGGAAACGCACAGCTCGATGGCGGTGGCCGCCGGCCGGGTGTACTACGGCGTGGAGAACACGTCGGTCTTCTTTCCGCCTTCATACTTCGTGGCTACTGACGCCGTCAGCGGGAACAACCTGTGGGCAACGTCGACATCGTGCAACGAAGGATCGGCATTCGCCACCCCGACGGTCGCAAATGGTGTGATGTACGGGGTGGACCCGTGCGGGGAGGTCGTGGCCCTGAACGCCTATTCCGGGGCCGCCCTCTGGAGTACGTTCCCCGGATGCGGCTTCTTCAGCAGCGCCAACCCCTTCTCGTCGCCTGCAGTGGTCGGTGGCATCCTGTACGTGGGAGGAATCGGCACCAACTGCGGGTACGACTTCTTCGCCCTCGACACCTCGACCGGCTCGGTCGTCTGGAAGACCACAGGCAGTGCCTCGGTCGGATCCTCGCCGGTCCTGGCCAACGGTGTCGTCTACTACACTTCGTCCGACGGCCACCTTTACGCCCGCAACGCCACCACGGGGGCGCTGTTGTGGTCGCAATTGGCGAATGGTGACACGCTCAGTTCACCGACCATCGACGGCGGCCTGGTCCTCAGCAACTCGGGCAAAACGGTGAACGCCCGGAACGCGTCATCCGGAGCGCTCGTCTGGAGCCATGCGATCCCCGGAGATGTCTCGGCCGCGGCCGTCGCGGGAGGGAGCGTCTTCGTCCGCTCGGACAACGGTCACCTCTACGCGCTGAAGGCGACGACCGGCGCACAGATCTGGGCGGCGGTGACCTCGGACGCCTCCCTCTCGCCACCGGCGGTCGGCGGCGGTGTCGTCTATGTGGAGTCCTTCGCCCTGAGCAGGGTCTACGGGCTCGACGCCTCGACCGGCGCGATGGTGTGGTCGGTGAACTTCGGCCTCCAGTTCGACTGGTATACCCCGGCCATCTCCGGTGACCTGGTCTTCTTTGTGGGGGCCTACCAGCACTCCGCCGACGAGCCGAGGGCCTACGGCCTCTGATCCAGGAGCCGCCGGTGGGTACGCCCTCGGGCGGCGATCTGGGAGCTCGTCGGCGTCTGGTACCTCGACGGCCGTATCGACAACGAGCACGGTTTCAGCCCCGAGCAGTTCCGATCCAACTCCTGATGACTTGCCGATTTCGGTTGCCACCCACAGCGCGCCGGGTATCGCCACGTCCTCGTGTAACTGAACAGCGATGCGACCACGGCCATCGCCCAGGGCACCTTCACGCCTGACATCACGACGCAGACGAACCCCTCTTTCGAGAACCCTTACTCCATAGGCGTCTACCTGTACGACAGCCAGAACGTTCAGATCGGATCGAACTCGTTCGCCTTCGGCTCAGGGGTCGTGAACAGTGGGCAGTGGCAGGTAACGGTCGAGGTCCAATCGGGATTCACCCCGGCGCAGTGTGTCGCCAGCCTCACGGTGGACGAGAACCTCGGCACGGGCTAGCCAGCCACTCGTCATTACGGTTGACATCCCCGGGCTCCGACGGAACAATCGGGTGGCATGAGGGCCTGGCAGTGGATCAGCAGCGGCGTCACGATCAAGGATCTGATCGGCGTGGCCGTCCTCAGCGTCAGCAGGGTCTATCGCTTCGTCCACTGGTGGGTCACCTACGGTCCCAGCAGGGTCGCCTTCCTGGCAATGGCCGTCGTCCTGATGAACCGCCTCACGATCGAGTCGGGAGGGTCACCCAGCGTGAAAAGCCGCGTCATGGTGATCGGTCTCATCCCGGTGCTCTGGCTGGCCGATGGGACGATGGCCCTCAAGCATCGCTGGCGCCACCACGGCCGCTGAGACCGTTCAGGCAGCTCTGAGCAGTACCTCACCCCGTAGGAGCGGCGGTGTACCTGCGGGGTCGAACGCCCCTCCGACACCAACGTCGACGTTCTGCGACTGCTTCAGCCTTCGACGTGCCAACACGAAAGCGTGTCCTCCGAAGTTGAGCGGAATCGCCTCCCCCACCTCCACAGACTCTCACAATTCGATCAGTCACAGACATTTCGCTTGCAATCCCACGACCGGATCGAAAACAATGATTCTGTCGGTCGTTGGCGACGATGAAGGTCCGCTGACGATGAAGGTTCGCTGTGGTGATGAGGGTCCGCTGTGGCCAAGGCGGTGCGCCATTCGGGATCGAAACCACGGTGCGCATACCGAAGCATCTCGCAGTGGCGGAAACCTCATCGCTCGGCCTCATCCCCGTTGGAAATGGCGTGATCCGCCCATTGGAAATGGCGTGATCTGCTTCATTCCTACAAGAAAGGTAGGTCAAGTGCGAACCAAACTAGCCTCACTGTCGTTGGCTGCGACGCTGTGTGTTGCCTTCCTGACCTTGGCATCGACATCAACGGCAGGCGCCTCACCGCCTAGCACTCCCCTCACGCTTGTGAATGGTTGGAAGGCAGCACCATTTGCTACTCGCGCACCGGCAGCGAGCCTCATCTCCGGTGTGGTGCACCTCAAGGGAGCAATGGATACTGCTGGAACCAATCACAATGCTTTCCACATTGCCGGCGACCATGCGGCCAGCCAGCAGGAAGCGTACGTCCCGGTCGATTTGTGTAATGCGACCAACGGGCGCCTCGATGTGGCTCCGACTGGCAAAGTAACCGTGGAAGCCGAGGGAGGAACCTTCGCGTAACGCAGCCTGCTTCACCTCGCTCGACGGAGCCTCTTGGGAGGTCTCCGGGGCCAGCACTCCCCTCACGCTTGTGAATGGTTGGAAGGCAGCACCATTTGCTACTCGCGCCGGCAGCGAGCCTCATCTCCGGTGTGGTGCACCTCAAGGGAGCAATGGATACTGCTGGAACCAATCCAATTGCTTTCACATTGCCGGCGACCATGCGGCCGGCCAAGGAAGCGTACGTCCCGGTCGATTTGTGTAATGCGACCAACGGCGCCTCGATGTGGCTCCGACTGGCAAAGTAACCGTGGAAGCCGAGGGAGGAACCTTCGCGACGCAGCCTGCTTCACCTCGCTCGACGGAGCAGAATCTCCACCTGAGATTGCAAGGGAGTACCTAGCAACTGAGGTACATAGCGTCCGGGCTCACCCATAGGGCGGTTCAGTCATCGGTCCGCTGAAGTGGGGGAGGGGCAACCTGGAGCCGGGCTGGCCGGCTCCTGGTGCCGATTGTCCAGGAGCAAGTGACCGGGCCCGTCGAGGTTTCCCCTACGGGCAATCTGTGATCGGCCTTGACAGGCCCTCCGTGGACGCTTCCCACGGCTGAAGCCGCCAGTCGGAGTCCGCTGACGACGGTGCTCCGACACTCACCTGAGTGCACGCGTCGATCCCGACTGCGTTTCGCTCGGGGTGGTAGGTCAGCCGAAGGCCCATTGCCTGGTAGATGGCCTTGCGGGCCTCCGAGTCCGCACCCGACAGGTTCGCCAGTGTGGCCTCACCGCGGCCACGAGAGCCCGCAGCTCGTCTACACCGAGTGGCACCTTGCACACGGTCTCGCGCAGGTCAGCCTCGGCTATCAAACGGTCCGCTTCGCACTCCTTCATCCAGCCCGCAACGATGGCCGGATCGGCGCCAGCTTCAAGGGCACGCCGGTACTTGTCCAGCCGGTCATCGCAGTCCGATCTTGATGCGGGCGGCTTCGGGCACGAGCGGCTCCAGCATCGTCGGTACCCTGAGCGGCTGCCATAGCCTCCAGGGCGGTGTCGAGGTTCTCGGGGTTGAAGTGCCGGAGGAGCCACTCGTCCAGGGCCTCGGTGATCTCGGCCTCCCGGAGGTAGACCCAGTTCTTGTGCTTGCCAGTCGCCCCTGCGTACTCGCTTTTCCACCCGCACTGATAGAAGGCTTGGCCGTGGTTCCACGATCCAGACATGCGCCGATTGCAGACCCCGCAACGCACGAGGCTGGTCAACACGTAGCAGTGCTTCCGGCGGGGCTTGACGACGGCCTGGCGGTGCCCGCCGACCGGGCGCTGGGCCGACGCTGCCGCGAACACCTCCGGGGTGACGATGGCCTCATGGGTTGGCTCGGTGCTCCAGATCCAATCGCTGCGATCGTTCCACCGCATACGGGACTCGTGGCCCGCAGCCACGTCCTCGACGCCCAGCAGCTCCTCCGAACGGCGCTGGCGGTTCCAGACAGACCTGCCGGTGTACTTCGGTTGCCGAGGATGGCCTTCACGGCTGACTTGCCCCACGCACCATTCGCACCAGCCCGGTTCCGGTTGCGGGCGGGGTCGTGACCGGAAGGGCTGGGAATGGAGTCACGGTTGAGCCCTTCAGCAATGGAGCCGATGCCTGCTCCGGCGATGTACTCGGAGAAGATGCGTTCGACGGCAGCCACCTGGAGTTCCTTCGCGAGCCACTTCATCGGACGACCGGATCCCCGCTTTTGCAGACCCAGGCACTGTATGGCCTCGCTGATGAGCTGGTGTCACCGGGCCAGCCTGTTGGCAAGTCTTGGGCTGGGACGCAGGGCGGGCCGGGCGCACGGCGTGCTGGGACGCAGGGCGGGCCGGGCGCACGGCGTGCCAGCATGGGGCCATGGAAAGCGTGACATCCCCTTGTAGCGCGACCGGCGACGCTGAGGGGTGGGACCTGCGACCCATGGCCATCGATGACGTCGAAGCGGTGATGACCATGGTCGAGGCCGCCAATGCCGCGCAGGCAGAGGCGAGTCAGCTTCCGCCGCGCACCCCACCGAGCGACGCCGAGTTGGAGGCCAGCCGCGTGGGCCATGCCCGTTTCGTTCAGCGCGACGGGCCCGGAGCTTGGGTGGCGATCTCGGAAGGGCAGGTGGTGGGCGTTGCCGAGTCTGTCCTCCGGGAGAGCTTCTGGGGGCTGTCCATGCTGTTCGTTCATCCAGCGTTCCAGAGCCGGGGAGTGGGCAGGCGGCTCCTCGAGGCGGCCGTTGGCTACGCCGCTTGCGCCACCCAGCGAATGATCCAGTCGTCGTCCGACCCCCGAGCCATGCGCCGCTACTTCCTGGCCGGACTGGCCATGCACCCAACGGCCGAGATGGGGGGCCAACCCGACCGCCGGGCCATCCCACCCTCGCTGCCCGGTCGGGATGGCGATGAGGGGGACCTTGAATTGGTGGCCGAGGTGGAGGCACAGCTGGGCCGTTCGCGTACCGAGGATGTGGCCTTCGGGCTGAGTGACGGGCGTTTCCGCATTGACGTGGTAGACGATGACCCTGGGCGAGGGTGGGTGCTTTGGCACCCGGACCGACTGGTCATGCTGGGGGCAACTAACGAGCAGACAGCCGCCGTCCTCCTGTGGCGGTTCCTCGCCGGCTCCGAGGGAGAAATCCTGGTCCACGGTCTTACCGCTGCCCAGCAGTGGGCGTTCGACGTACTCCATCAGGCGCGTCTCACGGCGAAGATACACGGGTCCTTGTTCGTTGACGGCATGGCCGTCCCGGTCCCCTGGATCCCTTCAGGCTGGTACTTCTAGACCGTCATTAGGTATCCGGAGCCTCCATCAGCGCCTGGGACATCGTGAAGGACTTGCTGTTGCTCGTACTTGCCCCCCTGGCTGTCGGGCTGTTCCTCAAAGCTCGCTACCCAGATAACTCCAAGGAGTGGCAACCGGGCCTGGTAAAGGTCTCCAACATCGCACTGGTGATTGCGTTGGCCACCGGCATCGCTGCTAACTGGAAGACGATTGTCACGATGTTCGGCTCCTGGGTCAACCTCACCGCCATCATCGTCGTGGTTGTGGGCCTGGTTGCGGGTGCCCTGTTCGGCGGCAAGAACCCCGAGACACGGGTAACAACCACCCTGGTCTCGGGTATGCGATTTGCCGCTCTCCGCCTGATCATCATTGGCACCCAACTGCATTGGGCGGCCAACTACATCGGTCCCGCCATCACCTTTGCTCTGGTGTCTCTCATCATCCCCATGGCTGTAGCTGTTGAAATCGGCCGCAAGGTCCCAACCACGTCGAGCGATGACCCATCCGGTACTCAACCGGCGGCGGCCTGACGAGCGTCCCGGAAGGGTAGGGGCAGGGATAACCGCCACCTTCCCGGTGTTGTGGGGCACCCTCAGGGGGCTGAAGACTCTCCTGGGATGCCCTTCACTTCGTGCTCGCCTCGGTCCGCCGAATGCGATGCGCGAGCGACCGCTAGGTCGTCGGTGCGTGCCATTTTTCGATAGGCGACTTTGAGCGAAATGCCGGTGCTCATCAAGCGAGATGGGGGTCGGTGTCGTGTAGAGACTCAGGTGATGGCGACCCCGGTTGGTCTTCTACCGACCGCCACCGTCTTCACCACCGTGTTGGTGGAGGTCTTGATGACGCTCACGGTGCCGGGACCCTGGTTGGCCACGTAGGCATAGCTCCCGTTGGGGGTGATGGCGACCCCGAAGGGCTCGCTACCGACCGCCACCGTCTTCACCACCGAATTGGTGGAGGTCCTGATGACCTTCACGGTGTGGGAACCCTGGTTGGCCACGTAGGCATAGCTCCCGTTGGGGGTGATGGCGACCCCGTATGGCTCGCTACCGACCGCCACCGTCTTCACCACCGAATTGGTGGAGGTCTTGATGACGCTCACGGTGCCAGAGGTATTGTTGGTCACGTAGGCGTCGCTCCCGTTGGGGGTGATGGCGACCGCGAATGGCCCGCTCCCGACGTTCACCGTCTTCACCACCGAATTGGTTGAGGTCTTGATGACGCTCACGGTGCCCGAGCTGTCGTTGGCCACGTAGGCATAGCTCCCGTTGGGGGTGATGGCGACCGCGAATGGCCAGCTCCCGACGTTCACCGTCTTCACCACCGTGTTGGTGGAGGTCCTGATGACGCTCACGGTGCCGGGACCCTGGTTGGCCACGTAGGCATAGCTCCCATTGGGGGTGATGGCGACACCTTCTGGCCCGGTGCCGACCGCTACCGTCTTCACCACCGAATTGGTGGAGGTCTTGATGACGCTCACGGTGCCGGAGGCATAGTTGGTCACGTAGGCATAGCTCCCGTCGGGGGTGATGGCGACCCCGAGTGGACCGGCGCCGACCCCTACCGTCTTCACCACCGTGTTGGTGGAGGTGTTGACCACACTCACGGTGTCAGAGCCGCCGTTGACCACATAGGCGTAAGCGATCGTCGAGGCAGCCGCTTGTGGCGCTCCCACGGGCGTCAATGCAACCACGGCGAGTCCAACTGCACCGACCGCAGTGGCCGCTCTCATCGCCAACCGGGACCCAACGAGCTGCGCCATGTCAATACCGCCTTTGCTCAATGACTTCTGCCGAGCCTACGAGGATGTGGAACGGCGAATCCAACGATGCTAGGCGCTGGAGCGAATCGGTGCCCATGGTTGCCCCACTCGTGTGCCGGAGTGGGACACCCTCCGGCGGGGGATATTCGCGCGAGGCTCGATTTGTAATAGCGGCTCCCAAGTTTCCCGGCGCCGGCGGAACGGTCGAGATGGTGATCAGCGTGGTAGCTGGTGCCATTTTGCGGGGTCGGCCCGTCGACAAACTGACGATCGTGAGCCCCCGGCGGCTCCCTGGGCGGTTCGCGCGACAACCAGGGCATTCGGGTCGGGCGTGGGTTAGCCTTCGCACCAGAGGCGCTCGGGTTGGGGCGGGGCCGGTAACCCGCCGAATCGGTGCCAGGAGGGAGGGGGGAGACCATGACCGATCTCATTGAGCACGCCGACAGCCACTCTGCAGACAGAGCGGACGAGGGAGCATCACGAGGGCCCGTTCCGCCGAAGCGGCGAGGCCTGTCCGGCGCCATGGGCACACCGCGGGCCGTGATCGTGGCTATCTGCGTCGTGCTCGCGGCGGGCGCGCTTGGGGCGGTGGCGCTGGCAACAACCTCCGGGTCGACCGAGGCAAACCCGTCGTCGCAAACACCTGTCTCCACCGTGTCGGTGGCGTCACCGAGGTACAAGCCCCAGGCGGCCGTGGGGGCGACCGACGACTACCACTGCAGCTTGGTCAACCCGCACATCACCCGTAACTCGTACGTGATGTCAAGCCAGTTCAAACCGGGCAGTCCTGAGGTCCACCATGCCGTGCTCGCCTTGGTGCCTCCGTCCATGACGGCCCAGGCCATCGCCGCCAATGCGGCCACCGGCGGCAAGGGATGGACGTGCTTCGGCGCGCCAGCGCTGCCTGGTGCGTCGCTCGCCGCTTTCATGAGCACCCCCTTCCTGAGCGTGTGGGCGCCTGGGCACGGAGAGGACGTTCTCCCCAAAGGCACGGGGATCCCGCTGCCCATGGGGAGCCTGGTTATCGAGCAGGTGCACTACAACCTGCTGGTCGGAGACAAGCCGGTCACGAATGGGCTCGTGCTTCACACGGTGCCAATGTCCACCCCACTGTTGTCAATGCAATCCCAATACCTGATCGCCCCGCCGAACATTCCATGCCCGGCCGGTGTGAGTGGGCCGCTGTGCAACTATCAGGCGTCCATCAACTACCTGGATCAGCGCTTCGGATCCGGAGGTGTGTTGATGAGCAAGGGTATCGACTTGGTGTGTGGTGAAAACCCTGATAACCCGCCTGCCGGTGACACGGCCTCGTGTACGTGGCCCGTCGCATCGAATGGCTACATCGACAGGATCCAACCGCACATGCACCTGCTGGGAGTCAAGTTCACGATGGTGCTCAATCCGGGGACGCCGCAAGCCAAGACCATCCTGAACGTCCCGAACTACAACTTCGACTACCAAAAGGCCTACAACGTGGCGCCCATCCCGGTGAGTCGCGGCGAGCAAATCCAGGTCAACTGCAGCTACAACCCAGAGCTGGGGCAAGAGTTGCCGATCCTCCGCAAGGCGCCGCCGCATTTCGTCACGTTCGGCGACGGATCATCCGACGAGATGTGCGTGGGGGTCACGTGGCAGACCGCGTCACCGCCCAACTCCCACGACTCGCTCTGAGCGACCGACGCCGTCGCTTCGGAGGGCGGCGGGTTATCCCCGCTCCTTCAGACATGCCGTTGCGGGGCACCTCTCCGGGCCAGCTCTCGTCCCGGCCTGGCTTGGTCTGATCATTGCTGCACGGGGTAGATCCGCTCCCAGTCATCTTCCAGAGCGTCGCCGTGTCCCAAGCACGCCGAGACCCGGTGAGACACGCCCCTGGCGTCGATGAATGTCCCCCGGAGTGCGACTGGCAGCGGGCAGTGGTGCGGGGCTCCCTGGGCACCTGGGACGGCGCTGGAGACGAACCGGAAGCACTGGCCGGGGTCGGTGCTGAACGCCTCCGCGTAGTGCAGCACCGGGTGGATGCGAGAGCAGCGGTCCATCCGGCCAAGGCTAGGTTGCCGCCGTGCGTTATTACCACTGCTCGGCGGTCGAACACCCGATCGGATCGCTGCTGACTGGACCGGCCACACGGGGAGCTGTCAGCCGCTGGTCCGGCGTGGAGCCCACCTACGAGCCCGAGCGGGTCTACCTGTTCGTGGGCGACGGCGACCCGCAGATTCTGAGTGACAACGGCACCTCGCTGGAGCCTCAGATCGTCTACGAGGTCCAACCTCAAGGCGAACTTCGCTCCAACCACACTGGAGGAATGTGGGACAGCGTGTCCTGTGGTTCGGCCGTAGTGGTGGCCTGCGTTTACCGGCCGCCACCGGCAGGGTAACGGAGAGCACCCCCGCTATCCACCGAGGGCGCAATGCCCGGATGGGAGGCTTGTTGCATGGTTCCGCAGCTCACGGCATCGAACCTCCGGTGGGAACTGTCTGACTTGAAGAGGTCCTGGTGGCGGCCAGCATCGCAGTCGCCATGGCGATCTACTTGAGGTAGCAGCGCTCATCGAGAAAGGTGCAACGCGAATCGACGCTGTCCCACTCAGGGGAGTGAGAGCTGCGATGGACGATGGCTCGACGCCTACTTCGCCACGAGCTACGAGGGGCAGCTCGCAAATGAGCGGTCCATGATCGACTATCAGTCGATTATGGACGACAGCTACGTGCAGAGCGCTCTCGTGTCCACTGAGACCGTCGCCACCCTTCTGCAACCCCCGGGAGACTCTTGGCCCATCGAGGAGAACACCATCAAGTCCGCGAGCTTTGCTCTCCAGAAGTTCACTCAGTCAACCAACGGGTGCAGAAGCAGACCGACTTTCTTGTGCTCCACGGGGCGGAACTGAAGAGCACGGCGCTTCCACCGGAACGAAAGGAAGCGATCGCTAAAGCGGCGAGCGAAATCTCGGTACAGATTCGCGGCTTTGCAGTCTGAGACGCCAGCTGGTACTCGGAGCTGAGAGGGGCGTTCGACAAGAACATCGGCCACTTGAAGACCACGCTCTCGAGCAGCTGTGAGCGACCCGACCCTGCCGCTTAGGCTGCCTTGAGCTGGACTACGCCACGCAGGAGTGGCGGTGTACCAGCGGGGTCAAACGCCCCTCCGACACCAAGAATTGCTCCCAGTCCGCCGGCCCACCTCGTTGAGCCGATTGTCCGGAGTCCCGGGATGCGGCGACCTCGAGATTAGGCAATCGCTGACCGTATCGACCAGCTCGATGGGGGGCAGAGCAAACGACGGACTCACCCAGGAACAGGTCACAGGATCCCAGGACGTGGTCACCGTTTACCTTGCGGGAGACCGCCCTTGAGGCGGCCGAAGTCGACCTGCTACGTCACCCTGGACCGAACGACATCGTCGTCAGGTGCTGTGCAGTCGGACGGTGGCGATCTCGAAGGGGCGAAGCTCGAAGGATTCCTCGAACGGGCTCTTGGGATAGCCACGCAGGTCGACCAGCCAGCCGGCCCGTCCGTCGATGGTGACCGTTGTTGGTGCAGGTCCGGGGTTGAAGACCCTGACCTCGTGCACCCCGCCATCCCGGCGGACGGCGCTCACCTCGGCGCCGCTGATGCTCAGCTCGCTCCCGGTCGATGGACGATCGCCTCCGCCCAGACTGGCCAACACCTCGATCGGCAGGAGAATGTCGTCGGCAAGGGCATAGGGGTCGTCGACACCGACAGCCAGTGCGTAGTGCAGCGAGATCGGACGTCCGGCCATCTGGAGTCCCTCGACCGGGGTCATGGGACCGGCCGGGAAGGGTCGATAGGCCATGCCGGCCCGGGACAACATTCCGGTCGAGCGAAGCACTGTCAACGCGATCGTGGATGCGGCATCGCCAAGGGGAGTGGCCGCGATGTCGATGAGCTCGTACTCGCAGACGCCATCGTGGACGACGGTCAGGTTCCCCGCCGATACGAAGCGACGGGCCGGGGCCGTGGGCAGGCCGAATTCTTCGGGACGGCCCTCGGCCGTGAGTCCCCGCTCGACCACGGCGAAGGCGCATTCGGCCTGTGACGTTCGGGCCGGCTCGGGCAGTGGTAGGTGCACTCGGAGGCGGTGGTCGCGACTCGGGTTCACAAACGACGTGGTCACCCGTACCGCGGGCTCGTCCGCCCTGAGTTCAAGCGAAGTCTCGACCTCCGCGGATTGCTCCCCGACCCGGGCTGCGAGCTGCCGTCAACGTGATCAGGCCAGAGGTAGCTGGCGGTGATCACCACCTGCGCGCGCACTGGTCCTTGCTCGGCAAGGCGGACCGCCACCGTGCTCGGCGTGTCCACGATGGCGTCCTCGCGAGGCGGGGAATAGTTGTACGAGTCACCCAAGTCCCCGCCATCGACCAGCTGGCCATAGCCTGCCCGTCCATTGAGGGAAAACGAGCCGAGCATCTTGTCAACTTCGACCGACACCAGACCATTGGAGAGCGATACCGACTCTCCGGATGCGCTGGCCACTACCGGGTGGGTCAATGCCACCGGTTCGAACGGCTGCCATCCGTAGCCGGGCACCTCGGCCACGCGGGCCGCGATGCGCCGAATGGGCGGCTGGTTCAGACCGAGCCGGATCACGGCATCGGGCCGGGCCTCCATGCGAGCGTAGATGTCCCGTTTGGCTTGGGCGATGGGTGCGTTGTGACGCTCATCAGGTCCCACCGAGAACGTGATGTCGATGGTCTCCTCGTCCTCTTCGATGACGATGTCCTGCAACCATGAGTCGTGCTCGATCTGCGGGCTCTGGAGCATGCCCGAGGATGGTGCGGACCGTGTCGGCACTCGAGCACCATGCCATTGGGACGGCCCGTGCGTTCCGACAACACCTGCACATCCACGGTCGGTGGTTCGACTGCGCCGACCGTCAATTCGACGACCCCCGAACGGGTCCGCTGGGCCGGATTGAGCACGTAGGACCCGGGTTCGGCCAGCGATTGCGCCAACGATTTGGTGGCCCGATCAGCCACTCCCTTGGCGATCGTGCGCGCTTCGGCGTAACGGTGGATGACGGCATCGACGACCTCGTCGACCGAGCAGGCGCAGATCGAGTCGTGTGCCGAGTTGCGTACGATTTCCGTCCAGGCCAGCTCGAGCTGACGCATTGGCCACTCCGAGGGCTTCTGGAAGAGCGCTGCCAGAGGTTCCGCTCTCTGCTCCAGTTCGCGTACGGCCAGTCCACCCATGCGTTTTACGTCGACCCGGTTCGAAGTGACACCCATCAGCATGTCGGCGCGGAAGCCCGAGCGAAGTTCCCCTTTCCAGCGCTCCAAGCCGTGTGTCGGCGCGGTGGCCAGGTACTTGGGAAGGGATATGACATCGAAGAACAAGCTGTCTTGAAGATCGTTGGCCTCGGCCAGCGACCCGGCCCAGCCAAGGCTGGGGCATCAGGTGGTCAGAGCCGTTCATGCACAACAGGTCATCGATGAGGAAATCTCCGACTTCTTCGAGATGGCTGGCCAGACGTTGCACAAGTGCTTTGGCGTCATCCGGGAGGGTGGCCCCATTGCTGTAGCCATCGTGAAGATATTCGGCCCGCACGGTGGATCCATCGGGTGCCTCCCAAATGAAACCGTTCTTGGTGACCGTGGACGGCACGCCTCGCCAGACGACGGCGTCGGTGAATCCGGCCAGTCGGAGGATCTGCGGCATCTGCGCAATGTGACCGAACATGTCAGGCAGATAGCCGACGTCCATGGCGCCACCGAAGGCCGCTGCGCGGCGAAGACCCATTTGCAGGTTACGGATGATGGTCTCGCCCGAGGTCAGGAACTCGTCCATCAGGATGTACCACGGCCCCATGCCGATGCGACCAGCCGTGGCCAGCGCCCGAATGCGATCTTCATCCTCGGGCCGCACCTCGAGGTAGTCGTCGACGACGGCCATCTGCCCGTCCAGCATGAAGTAGGGATAGCTGTCGTCGGATTCGAGCAACTCCAGAAGGATGTCGAACATGTCGACCAGATTCAGGCGAAACTCCTGGTAGGGCTTGTACCACTCACGGTCCCAGTGAGTGTGCGGCACGATTGCGACGCGACGGGCTGCCATGCCCGCCACACTATGACGAGTGGCATTGATCAGGCGAACAACGAGCGACGTGTGCGTGGCCCGCATCTGTGGCATGGCAGCCGAGTCGGCGTCATCGGTATGGGGACCGGAACACTCGAAGGAGCGATGCACGTGAGCGGACAGACCCTGTGGAACCCACTGGGAGCGGTGGCCCGGTCATGGGGTCATTTTGTCCGACGCCCGCGCGCCACCCAGATCCGAACGGTGGTCCTGATCGCTGCGGTCATCGTCGGCGTCAGCATCTGGGTGGCCACCGCGCCGTCGGGCTCCTCCGCCACGACATCCACCGTCGACCTGGCCAACGGTGGCTCGAGTGGCGCCGGCCTCTCCCCGGTCAGCTCGGCCAGCACCTCCACCCGGGGGGTCACCGACCCATACCATCAATGTGGTCTTTCCTGTGGTGTCCCTCAGTTCCCTGGCCGGAGAAGAGGGATTCGCTGCGGACGCCGAGTACGGCGAACAGCAGAAGGCCATCACCCTCTTCGTCAAGCAGATCAACGACCACGGGGGGATCAACGGACGCAAGATCAACCCGATCATCACCGCCTTCGACCCGACCAACGAGGCGGTCATGCGGTCGCTCTGCAAGACCTGGACAGAGGGCTCCCCGGCGGCCTTCGTCGTGCTCGACGGTATCGGGGCATGGACCGGGGACAACGAGCTGTGCATCACCCAGGAGGGTCAGACCCCGTTCATCGGTCAGTGGACCACGGTCACCGACTGGACCGACCAGGGCGCTCCCTACCTGTGGTGGACGGGACCCGATCAGGCAGCGATCCTCCGTGCGGTGGTCGGGTGGGCCATCCAGTCGGGCCTGCTTGGGAAGACCAGGAAGGTGGGGGTGATTGCCGGGGACCGGGCCTCGGACCAGTTGGCCCTCAACAGCTATCTGCTGCCGGACCTCCGCGCCGCCGGGGTCATCCCGGTGGTCGAGACCATCGCCTCGGACCCCGACGGAGACCGCGACGACGGACAGTCAGGCCCCACTGGTCATCCAGCAACTGCGCAACGCCGGGGTCAGCTCGGTGATCCCACTGGTCCCCTTCAACGTCTTCTACCCGGTGCTCCAGGCCGAGACCGACCAGCAGTACTACCCGCGGCTGCTCCTCAGCGACTACGAGGGGAGTATCGAGTCGGCACTCGGACTGATTCCCATCCCCTATAAGAAGGCGCTCGACGGTCAGGAGGGCCTGACGACCGAGACGCTCGGAGGCGTTGACGGCCCTCGCCCGGAGAGCCAAGGCGGCTACAACACCGGGGTGCGCAAGTGCTGGACCGTCTGGCACAAGGTCTATCCCCAGACACCACCGGGGAACATGAACGACCTCATCGAGGAGCAGGGTCCCATCGCCGGCTGGTGCCAAGTCATCGCACTGTTCGCCACGGCGGCCAAAGATGCCGGACCTGATCTCAATCGGCGCTCGTTCGTCACCGCCATGTCCAAGATCACCGACTTCCCGGGCACCTGGGCGAATGTTCTCAGCTACGGACCGGACAAGCGGTACGGGCCCACCGAGTATCAGGTGGTCAAATTGCGCGTGAACTCGCCGCCGTCGCCTCTCCTGTGCAAGCCGACGGCGGGCCAGCCTCCGCCGGCAACGTGCTGGGTCTCCATTAAGCCTTATGCACCACTGCCCGCTGGTTGATGATCCCGATGGGCAGCGGCCATCCCGCTGGTCCCGACGTGGCATCTGCCCTTGTGATGGGGAAGCAGGATCGCTGAGCATGCAATCGCGCCAACGCCAGAGACAGACCACCCCGTTCCATCGAGCAAAGGATGTCGACACGGGCCTTCGAGTCGTCCAATGGGCCGCCGTGTCCGTTCACCCGGGACCGGAGGTTCGTTGGCCCTATGGGATCAGTCAACCGTCGTAGAACCCCAGTGGGTGATAGCCGACGAGTGCTCTCTCTCTTGGCGTCCGGGCACGCGCCAACGCTTCTGCCGAGAGGTGGTTGACCGAGGACGTCGGTCGGATTCGTTGGGCGATATCGCGACGCCCGTAGTGGCACTGGACGAACATCCGTCCAGGATCACCGGGGCCAGGTGCCATCCGCCGGTGCCATATATCCGAGACAAAGAGGGCAACGTCTCCTGCCCGGGCCACGATGGGAACGGCGCCCTGGCCATCCCACTCGAGGTCGTCGTCGGCGAGCTGTTCCATCGGTGGTGCCTGTCCCGATGTGTGACTTCCGGGAACAACCCCGGTCGGGCCGGCCTCGATCGGGCAGTCCCAAAGATACAAGTGCGCCGCGATGGCGAACACGGGATAGGGGATCCGGGTGTCCCAGGCGACACTGGGGTCACGAGGGACGTGTGGGCCTCCGTCGATATGCCAGAAGCGCCCGAGGTGGTCGTTCTCGCCTGACCGTTGCCACCAGGCGGTATTGGCGATGATGTGGCAGTCCTCTCCCAACAGAGGCTCGACCACCTCGAGGATCCGAGGATGGCCCACGGCGCGTTGCACGACACCGCTGCGATTGAGCATCTCGTAGCGAAACGGCGCCGATTGCTCGGGGAGATCTCCACGCTCATCGGGTGGGTACTCCTCGAAGACCCGTTCGACATCCGCGCAGAGAAGTGCGATCTCCTCTTCGTCAAAGACGCCGTCGAGTACCACGTAGCCATCCGACTGGAGGCACTCGACCGACGCGGGGACCGGGCCGGAGCGGAGAGTCAGGAATCCGGACGACCGAGTGAGCACTCCGCGATTCTGCCGCCAAATGGGAGCGGCTGACAACGCAGTACCCCCGAGATCCGTGTCAGGGCTCTCTTCGCAAGTCGGGTAGACGGTGGTCTAGCAGCTATTGCGTGGACTCTGAACGTGAAGGTGCCGTGACGCGACGGCCCGCTGACCACATCATCCATCGGCCACTACAGTGGCCGGTCGTGGACCGAGCCAGCACCCCTACGGTGGAATTCGACTTCCCCGAAGGATTTCTCTGGGGCGCGGCGACCGCAGCTCATCAGGTCGAGGGTGGCAACGTGAACAACGATTCGTGGGAACGAGAACACGACCCCCGCTCTGACTACGCCGAGTCGAGCGGGGACGCATGCGATTCGCTGCATCGCTGGCCGGAGGATATCGAGCTCATTGCGGCCATGGGGCTCGGTGCGTACCGGTTCTCACTCGAGTGGAGCCGAATCGAGCCCGCCGAAGGCGAGTTCTCCAACGCCGCAATGGAGTACTACCGCCGGATCTGCGCGGCGTGCCGCGAACGGGACATTGTTCCCGTGGTGACCTTTCACCATTTCACGACCCCGACCTGGCTCATGAGGCGCGGCGGGTGGGAGGCCGCGGACGCGCCCGAGACCTTTGCCCGGTTCGTGACCCGGGCCGGAGCTCATCTCAGCGACCTCATCGGCTGGGCCTGCACGATCAACGAACTCAACCTCATCGGGGTCAGGGGCTATGACCTTGGGTCCTCCTCACCCGGGGTGAAGGACAGCTTCTCCCGCCACCTGGCGGTTAACGAAACCATGGTGCGAGCGCACCGCCTCGGCGTCGACGCCTTGCGATCGGGACCTGGCGACTTTCCCATAGGCCTGACGTTGTCCATGGACGAGATGGTGGCTGAACCGGGAGGGGAGAGCATTCTGGAAGCCGCCCGCGAGGTTCTGGAAGACACGTTCTTTCGGGCGACGGAGGACGACGATTTCATCGGTGTCCAGTGCTACTCGCGTGTGCACTTCGGTCCGGAGGGCCAGGCCCCCAACGACCCGGGAGTGCCCACAACCCAAATGGGATACGAATACTGGCCGCAGGGAGTCGAGCACTGCGCACGGCGAGCCGCGGCGATGACCGGTGTGCCGGTGCTCCTGACGGAGAGTGGGATCGCCACCGACGACGACGCCGAGCGGATTACCTATCTCGTCGAAGTCCTGCGCGGTGTGCGGCGCGCGCTCGATGATGGCGTGGACATACGTGGGTACTTCGTGTGGAGCTTGCTCGACAATTTCGAGTGGTCCCACGGGTTCAGACCCAAGTTCGGACTCCACAGCGTCGATCGGAAGACATTCGCCCGCCATGCCAAGCCGAGCGCATCGTGGTTCGGGGCTGTAGCCAGGGCAAACAGCTTGGAGACGCCTCGAGGCTGAGAGCCTTTCTCACCCTTGAACTGCCGCGGCACCGCACACGACGGAGGCATCCCGCGGTGTCGCTGGTCTCGCAAAGGCGCTGTGGTGCTTGGCCATAGAGTCAGGTGAGGGGCCCTTTCGACGGTGCCATTCAATGGCAATCGCGTCGCAGGGTTCGGTGGGCGGCCCTGTACTGTGTGTCCCTCGCGCGGCGCCCGACGGGAATGCGGAGATACGCATAACGACTTCCGATGCACGGTTCGAGTTCGGGGGAGTCAACCACCTGGCCCTGGATGTCGCGACATGGCGCGTACCGTACCGTGGACTTCTACACCTATATCCTCGGAATGCCCCTCATCAAGACCATCGAGCTACCGGCCGGCATGGGTCAGACATTCTTCTTCGACTGCGGCGGTGGCGATGCCCTGGCCTTCTTCTGGTTCCACGACGCCCCTAAACCGGTTCTCGGGGTCTCGGCCCCGACTGGCCGGCCCGACCAGGGCAGCCTGTCGAGTGCCATCGGCTCTATGAACCACGTGGCCTTCTCGGTTCCCGCCGACCGCATCGAGGAATACCGGGAGTGGCTGGTCGCGGCCGGGGTTCAGTGTACCGAGGTAGCCAACCACGACGACAGCGAGTGGGGCATCGCCGAGAACCTGCACCCGGGGGTCTTCGTCCGATCCGTGTAAGTTCAGGATCCCGACGGGATCCTCCTCGAGCTGGCGTGCCGGACCCGACCGTTGGGGGCTAACGACATTCAGCACCTGCCGGATCGCGCCGTCGACTCGGATCGCCGGATGAGTCGGCATGCCGCGCCTGCGACACTCGGGGACCGAATCGGGTGAAACGGACAGTAGAGCCAGGTGGGGGACTAGGCAGCCCACTCGGTGCGCCACACAACGCGGTGTGCTGAAGGTTGCTTACGGCCCTCCGACACCGTGGGGAGAGTGGCAAATGACCGCCCCCGTGGCCTGAGCGCGGACACTGTGGTCGGCCCACTGCTACTCTCGGTCCGATCCGAGCGAGGGGAGGCCGCGATGGCACTGCGCAATGGAGGCAGATCGGAACGATCCCGTCTGCGGGGGTGGCTCGGAGCCCGTATTGCCATCGTCGCGGCCATCTCTGCACTCGGCCTTGCTGGCACAACCGGGCTGGCCCAGCACGCGGGAGCCGCGGTCGCTCCTTGGGGCAAGGCGACCGCCAGCGCCCCAGGTGTCTTGACCGGACTGTCGACCGTGAGCAACGCGCCCGCCAATTTCTCAGCCGACGTCGGTGTGGTCGCCTGCAGCTCGACCACCACCCCGTTGTTACGGTGCGCCCATCCCGACTCCACCATCTCGGGGTCGGGCGGGTCGTACACATTGGACCTGCCTGCCGGGACCTGGCGGGTGACCGGCTACTACACGCTCAGCTCGTTCGGCGGGATCCTGGGTGGTGCGTTTTTCGGCCCGAGCATCGTGATCGGCATAACCTCGAGCAAGACGGTCCGCTACGACGTGTCCATTCCGTACCAGACCCCCGCAGTCGTCACCGGAACGGTCGCGGTCACTGGGGCACCCAAAGGGGTCACCGTCACCCCAGAAGAGGTGTTCGCGTGCCCGGCGGCCGACCCATTGATCGGCACCGAGCCGTCCATCTACTGCGCCGCGGGCCTCCTTTCACCACCCTCTCCGTCGGTGCCGGCCAGCTACGACCTGAGCCTCCCCGCCGGCAAGTGGATCCTTTACGTCGGCTACTACACCTTGTTCGGCCTTACCGTGGATCCGACCGGAACGGCGGTGACCCTGGACGTCGGTAAGACGACGACGGCTGATCTGAGTGTCCACTACGTGGCACCGACCAACGGCTTGATCGAGGGAACCGTCACCGTGACCGGCGCTCCGAAGGGAACGTCCATGCTTGTCGGTGTCGGCGGGTGCCCCGACAAGACCGGCATCGCGACGCTTTGCCCGAGCCCCACGTACACGCTTGCTGGCTCGGGCGGCACCTACCAGCTCGCCGTGCCCGCCGGAAAGTGGCTGATCGCCGGCTTTTACGAGTTGGCTCCGTTCGGAGGGCAGTTCCTTAGTGCAACCCATGTGGAGGAGGTAACCGGCGGTTCGATCCTCCACCTGAACCTCACAATTCCCTACGTCAAGCCGGCCACGGTAACGGCCACGGTGAAGGTCACCGGTGTCCCGTCTGGAACCAAGGTCGAAGCCATCGGCATGTTGGTCTGCCCCACGAGCTCTCCGTTCCACGGCACCATCGAGCCCATCGAGTGCTCGTTCACGTCCGGAGCGCCGAGTACGACACTCTCGATCGACACCCTTCCCCCGGGCAAGTTCCTGGTCTACCCCGGCTACCTGACGGCGACTACCTCACTGATCAGCACGACCGGGACGCCGGTGACGCTCGTCTCTGGGAAGACGAGCCACACTGCTCTGACCGTGGCCTACGGTTCGGCTTGAATTTGGTCGGGGCTAAATGCCCGCGAACAATGACTGTGGGCGCTCAATCCGGTGGTCTCAGGGACCCAAGCTCAACCATTTCAGAAGCTCGGATCTAGCTCGAAGAACTCTAGGACAAGAGCGTGGAGCCCGATGCCGAAGATCGTCCATTGCTGATCTTCTCCAAGCGGTCCTGTGGGTCGGACGATCCCGAGCATCGTGTTATCGACCCGGTCGCGAAGTGAGCATCCTTCAGAAAAAGCCCCGACGGCATTGAGGAACTGCGGCACCGTCAAGTGCTCCTTGATCCGATAGCCGAAGAGCGTCATCAGGCTTCCAAACGCTTCTTCCCCCTCTTGGTTGATCGCGTCGTAGCTCTGCATGAGCGCAGAAAGAACTCGTTGGTATCGGTCAGGCAGGTCACTCGAGGTGGCCATAGTCCACACGTTGATCCACACCGACCAGCTTGCCGAGCGGCGCAATGCGTCGCCAAGAGCCTCACCAACTACCCGGCACACCTCGGACAATGCTTCCGAGCGAGCCCTGGCCGTTGATAAGTCCCGGTCTGCCAGGACGGCGGCTAGCAACTCGGCGACCTCGGAGACATTGGAGCGGCTTGTGTCTGACGCCAGCTCGACCAGCACGTCCGTCTGGTAGTCGTCGAGGTTCGCCCACACCCGTCCGATCACCGAGGCGTTGGACAGTGTGATGCCTGTCTCTGACTCGATCCGGTCGAAGGCACGCTTGAAGTTCAAGGCGTCAGCCACCGTGCCGAGTCCCTCCTCGAGCAGGATGGACTGTCCGGCGGCCAACATGAGTGCTCGAAGGTCCTCCCGGCTCTGTCGGGGGCGCCGATCCGTGGTCATTCACGATCTCCCGCTGGGCCTGGCCTGCGCCAGATGGAAAGCGGCCTCTCGGGTCACCGGATCCGCCGGTCCGGGTGCCCCGAGATAACCGGTTCCCGCCGCACAGACTTTACCGAATGCAACTCCGAGTTGCAAAAGGCCGCGTCTCAATGACCAGGATCTATGCTTGGCCAGCGGTTGAGCAGGCGATATCGAACCGAAGCGGGTTCTGGACGCCCCCGATCCACGGGGCGGTGTGCCGAGGCGTCAAGGCACCCGGAGCAGGTGCTTTGGACACACCACTCAACAGGTGACCGAGCGATCTCGGGCGTGGTGCATCTCGAGGGAGCAATGGACACGGCGGGAGCCGATGCAGTTGCGTTCATTCTGCCGACGACCATGCGTCCGGCCGAGGAACTGTCAGTCCCGGTGACCTTGTGCAATGCGACCAGGGGGTAGGAACCAGGGGCCGGCCACGCCGGCTCCTGGTTCCTACTGGTCCGGAGCACGGTGATCGGGACCGTCAAGGCTCCCCCTACGGGTTGCCTGTGGCCGACCTCGACAGGCCCTCCCTGGGCGGTTCCCATGGTCGAAGCCGACAGTCGCAGTCCAGTGGCGACCGCCTCCGAGACCAACGTTTTCCGACTCTTTGAGTCCAACCTCGCCGCAGGCAAGTGCGAGTGGGTGACCACCCACGACCACCTGGGCTACTTTCGGTTTCACGCCGACATCGTTGGCATGGAAGTATCCACTCGGTCGCGTTGTTCGCGTACCCGTCACGGATGGCTGCCAAAACATGCGGTCGCGATTGGTCACTTGCATCGCCAGTGGCGGGAGATTACAACGGAGTGGTGGACCCTAGGCGGTGTTCCATCCGACTAACCATGGTCGGCGATCGGCAGGAGGCGGATATGACACAAAACGAGTCAAGACGAGCAGCGCGCACCTTTCGAAGGGCTCTCCTCTCGGGAGTGGGAGCTGTCGGTCTGCTGGTCGCTTCGATGGGAGCGGTGGTGCTTCAGCCCGCTGGCAGCGCATGGGCAAGCAGCTTTGCCAGCTTTTCAGCTCCGCTGACCGGTGCGACCGACTTTGTGACGAATCTTCCAACCAACGGTATCGGTCCCATCGGAATGATCGACGACGGCACCAACTTCTTCGTCAGTGACAATGCCAATGGCCTCTTGTACAAACTTCCGGCGACCGGTGGCGATGCTTCTACTGCCACTTCTGCCGCCGATTCCCTCTTCGGACTCGCCCTCTCCAACGGCGTGTATTTCGGCACCAATCTGAGGTCTGACCATCCAGACCTTCGATCCCTCCACGCTTGCCGTCACTGCAACCAACGCCAGTGTGCCGTGTGGTGGTTTGGGGATCGCCGCCGACCCGTTGAGCACCGACCTCTATGTGGATACGTACTGCGGCGTCTACCGAGTGCAGAATCCGACGTCCGCAGTTCCGACGGTTACTCAATTCTCGGCGAGCACCGATGAATTCGACGGGATCTCCATATCCTCGGACGGACAGCAACTTTGGGCCGCGGATATCACAGCAGGTCAGGCCGTCGAGTTCGATCGGACCGGAGCCGTTGTCCATTCCATCGCTGATGCCAATGGCATTGACGGAATCGGTATCGCCCGACCTGGAGTGGTCTCTGGAGGCATCAACGTATCCAACAATGCGTTCGTCAATAACAACAACGGGACGATCACGCGGATTGACACCAACAATAGTGATGCCACATCGACCGTCGCCACCGGCGGGACACGAGGGGACATGGTTATCACCGGTCCAGACGGCTGTCTCTACGCAACACAGTCCGACCGGGTCGAGAAGCTGGCCCCCTGTTTCTTTCAGCAGACGGAACCAGGCTCGATCGCCATCGTCAAGTCAGCCAACATCGCCAGCTTCTCAGGGCCTGGCACCGTAGTCACCTATAGCTACAAGGTCACGGACACGAGCACGGTGGCCCTGGATCCTGTCACCGTCACTGATCCCATGGTTGGCCTGTCAGCTATCAGCTGCCCCGGTACCTCGCTGGCACCGGGGGCTTCGGAGACCTGCAAGGCCACATACACGACTACTTCGGCGGATGTGACTGCCGGCAGCATCACCAATACCGGCACGGCATCCGGAACGCCCCCAACAGGCCCGGTGGTGACGGACGCGTCCACGCTGACCATCCCCCTTGCGAAATCGTGTTTCGATGGTGCGTGGCCCAGCCAGGTCATCGGGTATCCCGTGATCTCGGGGGCGGGTAAGCCACCTCCTGGGGCCTTCATTGGAGAGGTCGCCAGCCAGTGGAAGCTCTACACCCACAACCTCAAGGGGACCGACGTCTTCACCGGGACGATCACCACCAACGGCACGTTTACGAATATCACTACCATGTCGAATGAGAGTAACGACGTCGTGGACGTCTACAAGAATCACATCATCACCTTCCTCTTCCATACCGGGCGCTTCCACGACGGGGTGCAGTTCACAACCACCTGCGGGAGTCAGGTGAGTTTCAAGGTGCAGGAGGATGGGACCCTGCTGCCCCCGGGCAATGTCTTCCTCGGCAACCCGACGACGGCTGCCTCGTCCAACCCCGTGACATTCACCCGTTCCTCCTAGCGCACCTGGAACGCCAGCTGTAACGAGCGACCCCCGGCCATTGCCGGGGGTCGCTCGCGTCTGCACCGTGTGACCAGGCCCTTTGTGACGGCGTGCACCAGTCGCTCTTTCGACACCCGCTCGGCGTGCGCGATTCGTGCGCGATGCACAACACACGACTGTCTGTGACGAGTAGGACACACGGTTACAAGTTGGCGAAGGTTCTCTGGATGAGCTGCACCTCCATTGACTTTGCGGTGCCCGTGTATTAAACGTCAAGCAGGGGGAATCGGTGGACGCGAGACCAGCTTCACCGCTGGTCCATACCTGGTGGAGGAAACATGAAGCCCCCTAGAACCCGTCTGGTCCTCCTAGCAGCCGCTCTGTTGCTTCCGACCCTCGGTGCGACAGTGGTGTCGCAAGGTGTAGCAGCCGCAGCAGGACCTGACCCGGCGGGAACCATCTATGTTTCCGACGGGGCAACGCACGGCATCGACGTATTCCCTGCCGGTTCGAACGGCAACGTCGCTCCCAGCCGGACGATTTCGGGGCCTCTGACCGGCATGGGCGCCGGTGGCGAAGGACCTGACGACGTCAAGGTCGATTCGCACGGGGACGTCTGGGCCTCGAACTTCCGTAGCGACAGCATCACCGAGTACGCCCCTGGGGCATCCGGCAACGTCGCTCCCATCTGCGACATCTCGGGGTCGAATACGGGTCTCGTCTCGAACGACGACATCTCTCTCGCCCCTGACGGAACGATCTACGTCGGCAACTTCGGGGGCAACCCGGTTGAGGTGTTTGCGCCGGGTGCCTGCGGGAACGTCGCCCCGGAGCGCGTCATCGCCGGATCTGCCACCGGACTCAACAACATCGTCGACGGCCTCGGCGTCGACGCCACGGGAACTCTCTACGTGGACAACACGTTGAATGGTTCGATCGCGGTCTTCGCCCCCGGCGCCAGCGGTAACGTGGCGCCCGAATACACGATTTCGGGATCCAACACCGGATTAGGTCGCCCGGACGACATTGTCGTTGGCTTCAGCGGTGAGCTGTTCGTGACCAACGGGTTCGGCGGGTCGGTCAACAGCGTCGAGGTCTTCGCTCCTGGCACCAGCGGTAACGTGGCGCCCGTCCAAAACATCACCGGATCGAATACGACCTTCGGCAATCCCGATGACCTCGGCGTAGACAGCTCGGGAAACATCTTCGTGACTGACACCGGATCCTCGGCCGGTCTTGCTGTCCTCGAATTCGCCTCTGGAGCGACCGGAAACGTCGCGCCCACGGCTACGATCGCCGGGTCCTCGACTACCTTCGTCGAGCCCGAGGGGGTCGCCGTCGCCGGGCCGCCGGCAACAGTTTCGGCAACCCTCTCGACGAAAGCATCGGCGTCTTCGATCCCGCTGGGCGGCTCGGTTAATGACACCGCAACCCTGTCCGGGGGCACGAGCCCGACCGGGCACATCGAGTTCAAGCTCTTCGGCCCAAGTGACCCAACCTGTATTGCGGCGCCGGCCTATACGTCGCCATTTTCTACGGTGAGTGGCGACGGAAATTATCCGTCACCCTCGTTCACACCGACCGCGGCGGGAACCTACAGCTGGGTGGCGCTCTACAGCGGTGATTCGAACAATGCCGCGCTTTCCACAGCCTGCGGTGATCCCAACGAGACGGTGTCCGTGGGCCAAAAAACGTGTTTCGATGGTGCGTGGCCCAGCCAGGTCATCGGGTATCCCGTGATCTCGGGGGCGGGTAAGCCACCTCCTGGGGCCTTCATTGGAGAGGTCGCCAGCCAGTGGAAGCTCTACACCCACAACCTCAAGGGAACCGACATCTTCACCGGGACGATCATCACCAACGGCACGTTTACGAATATCACTACCATGTCGAATGAGAGTGACGACGTCGTGGACGTCTACAAGAATCACATCATCACCTTCCTCTTCCATACCGGGCGCTTCCACGACGGGGTGCAGTTCACAACCACCTGCGGGAGTCAGGTGAGTTTCAAGGTGCAGGAGGATGGGACCCTGCTGCCCCCGGGCAATGTCTTCCTCGGTAACCCGACGACGACTGCCTCGTCCAACCCCGTGACATTCACCCGTTCCTCCTAGCGCACCAGGAACGCCAGCTGTAACGAACGACCCCCGGCAATGGCCGGGGGTCGTTCGGTATCCGGGCCCCCGATGCGCAGCGGACCTGGCGTTGGTGGGACAACGGTCGGTGGGAGTCCACTGCTGGGCCGGAACAGCCGCCATCGAGCCTCTCCCTCGGTTATCTCAGCCCGCCCGAGACGAAGTCCTCACCAGCCAAACGCCAGCAAGTAGCTGTATGTGCAACTCGGCCGACCTGCCCGTCAAAGCGCGTTCGTCCCCCCCGAGTCGGCGGCAGAAAGAGGCAGCGTCGCTGCTGCGGTTCAAAATGTACGCTCTATCGAGCGCCCAATAGGGCACTGGCAAGGAAACGAGGCTCGTGGACGTGGCGATTCGAGTGGTGCAGTGGACGACAGGAAACGTCGGCAAGGAGTCGGTCAAGGCGATGAGTGCGAACCCGACGCTCGAACTCGTCGGGTGCTTCGCTTGGTCGCCCGCCAAGGTCGGCATCGACGTCGGAGAGCTCGTCGGCATCGCTCCCCTCGGAGTGACCGCTACCGACGATGTCGAGGCACTCATTGCTTTGAAGCCTGACTGTGTGGTTTACAACCCGATGTGGCCGTCGGTCGACGAACTCGTCCGCATCCTCGAGGCTGGCATCAACGTCGTCGCGACCGCCGCGTTCATCACAGGCGAGAATCTCGGCGCAGAGCGGAACCGCCTCGTCGAGGCATGCACACGCGGAGGTTCGTCGCTCTTTGGTACTGGCGTCAGCCCCGGATTCGCCGAGCTTGTCGCCGTCACTATCGCCGGAATCTGCAGTCGTATCGACAAGATCGTCGTCTCCGAGACAGCTGATACCACGTTCTACGACTCTCCCGACACCGAACGGCGCGCTGGATTCGGGCAGCCGATCGACAATCCGGAATTGCCGCAGATGGCCCGCGCCGGTACGGCTGTGTTCGGCGAGGCCGTCGCTATGATCGCTGATGCACTCGGCGTCGAGCTCGATGAGATCATCTGTGAGCCCGAGTTCGCGCAGACCACCGCTGACCTCGTGATGGCGTCCTGGACGATCCCCGCCGGCCACGTCGCGGGGGTTGCCGCCAGCTGGCAGGGCCGCGTTGGCGGCCGCACGATCATCGACCTCAACGTCCGCTGGAAGAAGGGCTCCACTCTCGACCCGGAGTGGGTCATCGAGAAGGATGGCTGGGTCATCACCGTTGAGGGACTGCCGACAGTCACAGCTAGCCTCGACTTCCTCCCGCCACCGGACTTCCAGGCCGAGACCATCGAGGAGTTCATGGCCATCGGGCACATCATCACCGCAGTGCCCGCCCTCAACGCGATACCCGCTGTCATGGGAGGGCCGTCGGGGATCCTGACCTATGCCGACCTCACCATGCCCCACCCACGCGGCTGGGTGCAGGCGAAGTCCTCCTGACCTCCCGAGCATCTGAAGGCCGGTTGGACAGCATTGACCAGTCCACACTGCTGGTGCCCGATGGCCCGCAGGGTTCGCCCGGCCAGCTCGGTGGCGCGTAGGACCGGTTGAGGACAACTGGATCCGTGGGGCACGGCCTGGCTCAGCCCGCTCCCGGGTGTTTACCGTCACGATCGCCTGACTCCGCTCGGGGCTCATTTCCGACGGATTCCATCATCTTTTGCCCCTTCACCTGGGTGTTCTATGCCTGAATTCCGAGCGTGCAACGCCTGTTGTCAAGTTTTCATCGGCGACGCCGATACGTGAATCTGGCGGGTATGGGATCTGCCGCAACACATATCGGCGAAGGAGCAGCAATGGAATCGGACAACCAGTCACGGAGAGGCGGTCTGATTGCCGCATTCATCGGTGTGGCCATCCTCGGGCTGACCGCAGCGGTCACCCTCGGTGTGACCACGTTCTCCGCCCAAGTCGGTGGCACCGGCACGTTCCAGTCGGGAACGCTGTTGCTGTCGAAGACCAACGCGTCGGGAACCTGCCTGTCGAGCTCCAACTCGGCTGGCAGCATCGTCACCAATGTCAACGCCGCCTGTCCCGGCAGTGACCTCGGTGCGGGCACGACCAACGTGCCCCAGGTCAACCAGACCTCGACGGTCACCCTCACCAACCAGGGTTCGATCAATTCTGCAGCCGGACTCACCTTGACGACGGGGGCCTGCGCGGCCGTGGCCGCTCCCTATGGAGCGTCTGTCCTGAACCCATTGTCCTCGGGTAGCGACACCGCCGGGTTCTGCGGCAAGGTCGACGTCACCATCTACAACACCACCGCGGGGAAGTGCATCTACCCGGCGGCAGCCGGTGCCTGCCCAGCCCCGTCGAACGCCAACACCCTTGTCACGCTGGCAACGGCCAGTCCGTTCACCTTGGCCGCCACCCTTGCATCGGGCGCCAGCGTCGGACTCACCATCACGACGCAGCTCGACGCATCGGCCACCAACGCCGATCAGGGCCTCGCGGCCAACGCGACCATGACCTACAACCTGGCTCAGTAGTCGCTCAGAGTCGGTTCCGGGAACCGGGACCTCGCAGGCGGGTGATCAAATGAACACGAGATGGAACGGACTGACCCAGGGAAGACCCTGGGTCAGTCCCGTTCTAGGGCCGTTGACTGTGCTCGGGGTGCTCGCCCTGCTGACCGGGCCACTGGTCGGCTGGGGTGCCACCTTCTCGGGTCAGGTTGCCGGTACTGGGACGTTCCGCAGCGGGACACAGCTGCTCTCCGACACGATCGGGGGCACTACCTGCCTGTCGTCGCCGAACTCGTCGGCCGCGATCACCACCAACCAAGCGACGTGCACCAAGACCTACCCGCTGTCGACCACCGTAGGATCTTCGTTGACCACCACACTTGGCAACCAGGGATCGGTTACTCCCGCGTCGGCGTCGGTGGCCACTCCCGGCACCTGCGGCGTCCAGCAGTTCGCCGACACCTCAGCGGCCGGTACCAATACCGGCCTGCCCCTCGGCGGTACGACCTACGGTGCGGCGGGACCGAACCTCTATACCGACTCGCCCAGTTCCGTCGCCTTCGACGGCTCGACAGGCTGGGGTGAGACCCTTTCCGGACTGGTCATGCCGGCCAACTACACGTTGATGGCATGGATCAAACCTTCTGCGCTGAACGGGGTCCTGCTGGGGGCCACGAGCACCCAGTCCAACATCGCTGCCGCCAGTGTGGACCGCATGGTGTGGATCGATGCAGCCGGGCGGTTGGACTTCGGCAACGACGTGACCACGCTACGGGCCACGGCGGGGTCGGCGCTGACCACCGGCACCTGGTATTTCGTCGTGGCCACCAAGTCGACGACCGCGGGCATGACCCTCTATGTCAACGGGGTGGCCAACAACACCAACGCCACCGCGGGAGCACTGGCCACGCTGAACTACACGGGCTACTGGCATCTGGGCTGGGGCGCGGCCGTCGGTTCGGGGTTCACCAACCTGCCCACTACCGACTACTTGGCCGGCGACATCGCCGACGAGGCCGTGTTCCCGACCGCCCTCAGCGCTGCAACGGTGACGGCGCTCTACGGCCAGACGACCCAGGCTGCCTTCTCGACCCAGGTCCTGGCCAACGCACCGACCTCCTACTGGGCGCTGCAGGACACGGGAACCTCCCTGTACTCGGGCGCCATCGGCAACGTCACCGCCAACGGCGCCGGCACCAGCTTCCGGGACTCGTCCAACAACCCTGGCACCAACACCGGAACCGGTCAGGGGGGTCTGGGCGTCGACGCCACCGGGCCCATCGGCGACACCGCCACGACATTCAACGGCACAACCGGGTGGATCCAGACAGCGGTGGGCACGCCGACCGCCTTCTACGCGTCACCGGGACCGCAGACCTTCTCCATTGCCGGGTGGTTCAAGACCACGACCAGTGGCTCGATCATCGGCTTTACCAACCTTCAGTCGAATGCCACACCGACCATGTGGGACCGCCACTTGTGGCTCGACCCTACCGGACATGTCGTGTTCGGCGTCTATCCGAACGGCTACTTCGAGGTGAACAGCTCGGCCACGACGGCCAAGAACTACGCCGACGGCAACTGGCACTTCGTGGTGGCCACGGTGGCACCGGTGTCGCCCACGGTCGGCACCGTGCTGCTCTACGTCGACGGCTCGCTGGTGGCCGGCTCGGTCGGCAACGAGACGATCACCGGCAGTGACCCCGCGCAGGTCTACGGGGGCTGGTGGCATCTCGGGTGGTCGAACGCCCGAAGCACCTGGGCCGACCCGCCGACCAGTGACTACTGGGGAGGGTCGCTGGGCCAGATCGCCGCGTTCCCGTCGGTGCTGACGGCGGCCAACGTGACCTCGCTGTACGCCGCGCCCTCGGCCCCGGCCTACCTCAGTGCGGTCACCGGCGGGGTGGCTGCATCCAACGCCTTCTGGCCGCTCGACGAACACGCGCAGCCGGCGTCCCCCCCTGCACCTACATCGCGGCGACCGTGCAAGCCGGTGCCCAGTGCGTGTATCCCCTGGCCTCCGGGGCCTGTCCCGCCGTACCGCCGTCGAATTGGCTGTCGATGAGCACGTCCATCCCGATCGCCCTGCCGGCGCTGAGCTTCACCACGGCCACATCGGGAGCGGTTCCCGCTGCCGCGGTGGGTCTCCATGTCTCTGTCCCCTGGGCGATCACGGACGGGGCCAACGGCTTTTCGTCCACATTGACCCACAACTCGGGCTACGTGCTCCTGTGAATTCCCATGCGCCTGACCTAGCGCTCTCCCGGACGGGTGAAGAGGCTCCTGACGAGGAGGTCGACCTCGAGCCCGACGCAAGCAAGTCGGGTCGTCCTTCTCGGAACGGTGACAAGACCGCGGTGTCCGCTGTCACCCCGGATCCGGAGGAGTTGGCTGTCACCACCGATCCCGAGAAAAACAGGTCAGACAGTTCCGGGCGCCGAACCGCCCGGAACTGGTCCGCCCTCCTGATCTCGGCAGCTCTGGTCGCATTGGCGCTCACCTGGGGAGGATGGCTCATCTCCGGGGGTGGGTTGTACCTGGTCGGTTCGCCGTCGATGGGCACGGTCGCGCCGGTCGGCTCTCTGGTGGCCACCCAGCCGCTGGCAGCGTCAGCCGTGCTGCGCGTCGGCGAGATCGTCGTGTTCGAGCCCCATGCCGGACGCTCGTTGACCTACGTGCACCGCATCTACCAGGTCCTGCCCAAAGGGGAGTATCTGACCAAGGGCGACCTCAACCAAGGGCCGGACCCGTGGGTGATCACCCGCAGTGACATCGTGGGGACCCCACAAGCAATCATCCCCGCCATCGGTTGGATCTACAAGTCCGCGACCTGGCTGTTCCTCGGTGCCGCCGCGCTGCTGATCGTTGCCCTCTTCGTGGGCGAGCGCCAACGGCGATGGATGTTGGCCCTCGCACCGGCAGTCCTCTTGGCTGTCCCCCTGCTGTGGTATCGACCGCTCATCGGGGGATTCCTCTTTGGCTCAGGACGCCGGGGCCGGCTGGTGGCCGCCAACATCATCGACACCGGCATCCTGCCCGTCCATTTCACGCCGACCCACGGTAGCGTCGTCCACGCCGTTCCGGGACAAGAGGTCCTGGTGACCGGGTCGACACCCGACCACCCCTCGGTGCTCCATATCAGGATCAGTGCCGCCCTCCCGTGGTGGGGTTGGGTCCTGGTGGCCCTGGCGTGCCTCACCCCCCTGATCTTGGTGGCAGTGGACGCTCTGTTGAGAAGGCCGATGCAGACATCTGCAGAGGGGGCGGCCGGGCACGATGCCTTGGAGCCTGACGACCCCGATCCTGCCGCCTCCCAGGCCGAGTTCATGCTCCCGACCGATCACTCGACCTCTGGCACGTCGGGCAGCAGTGGCGACGAGCGAGAGCCGTCTATTGGTCCTTTCGCGAGATCGATGGGTGTGAAC
The DNA here is from genome assembly GCA_963769775.1 of uncultured Acidimicrobiaceae bacterium. Lineage (GTDB taxonomy): Bacteria > Actinomycetota > Acidimicrobiia > Acidimicrobiales > RAAP-2 > Bog-756. The sequence continues at coordinate 35,152 of CAVYNC010000005.1, forward strand.
GGGAAGAGCGCGCAAGTTCCGGTCCATCGTCCGCGCTCTCAAGTTGACCTGCCCCCGAACCTCAAACGCTGCTCTCGTTGTGTCCGCGTTCTTCCTCTTGACACGTTCGGGAAGCACAAGGGAAAGTGTGATGGTTTGACCAGTCGATGCAGAAAGTGCAGGGCCGAGGTGGCCAGGCAACGGAGGTCCGCGGCTGCACTCGACATAAACTGAGGGACTGCCGGTCGGGAAGCGATCGGGCCCGGCGCTGCTTGCCGAGGACGAGATCAGACACCGAGCGAAGTGGCGCGGAGCTTGGCGGCGAGCGCAGTGTCGCCGCTGATCTCGACTCTGGCCACGCTTTGGCGACCCGCGCCGAACACGGTCAGCTCACCCGGGTCACCGGTCAGGGTGAGGCGAGGCCCGGTGCCACGCTCTTTGTTGGCCCGTCCCGGCGAGGTGATCTCGATCGTGGCAGGGATCTTCTTCGCCATCCTCCCGGGCCCGACGCGCGCCCAGAGGGCGTCGGCCAACTCCCCGGAGATCGGGCGGGGCTCCCAGCCGTCTTGCGCCCGCCGTACGTCTTCCACGTGGATGAAGAATTCCACTGTGTTCATCGGCCCATCGAAAGGACGGAGGAGCAACGGCGGCCCACGCCGCACGGTCTCGACGAGTTTCTCCCACGCCGTGCGATCCCGCACCGCTTTTCGTACTCTCTCCGTGTAGCTCGCCAGGGGAGGCCAAACGAGTCCGGGCCCACTGTCCGGCCGCCGTTCACGGACAACCAGGTGCGCAGCCAGATCAGCAGTGCACCAGCCCTCGCACAACGTGGGGGCGTCGGAACCACGCTCGACAAGGATGTCGCAGAGGGTGTTCCGCTCCTGCTGAGCAAGGTTGGGCGGTGTCACAGACGTATTCTAAGGAGGCGGAGCGCCGGAGCGTGGAGTTCGGGGCACATCGACCTGAGTCCCGTGTTGCGGCGGATATCGTCGTCGACCATGGCGCGGATCAGGCCGGCCCGGTACACCATGATGGCGTGCTCGAACGCATCCCCCTGATGTATCGGGGCTTTGACGGCTACCTTGGTGGACGCACCACGAGGCAATACCGGACAAGGGAGAGCCACGATGGGAAACGAATGCAAACCCGTGTCGGTATCCCGACGAATCGAGACGCCGGCCGCTGACATCTTCACACTTCTGGCGGACCCAAACCGACACCCCGAGTTCGACGGCTCGGGGATGCTGCGGCCGGGTGCTAGCAACAAGGTCATCGTTGGCGTGGGGGACGTGTTTGTCACGAAGATGTACTTCACGGCAATGGGCGACTACGAAATGCACAACCGCATCGTGGTGTTCGAGACGGACCAGTGCATCGCCTGGGAGCCCGGGAACGCCGAACTCGCCAGGAACGGATCGCGCTGGAGGTTCGACCTCACTCCAGATGGACCGGATGCGACTGTGGTGACAGAAACCTACGACTGCACGGATTCCCCCGCGAGTGTCCGTGAGGCTGTGGACAACGGCAATGCGTGGCTCACTGGAATGACGAAGACACTCGAACGACTCGACCAACTCTGCTCGGCGCAATAGCGAAAGAGGCTGAGCTTGCCCCCGAGGGCTCATCACCGTTGAAGTCGCCACTCGTCCTCTGATTCACAGCTTGAACTGCGTAAACGCGCGGTCGGCGGCCCGGACGCTTTTCGTCGGGTCGGGGCGTTGAACGACGCCGAACAGCGAGTCACGACGTCGGGTAGGGTCCACTCTCTGTTTCACGCAACTGGCGGTTAGGGCAGCTTCTGCAGCCTCGAGCGACCAACCGGCGCGCCTGCAAGACTTTGTCCAGTCCGATCGAGGAGTCCAACATTGACGTCGCCACCCAGCTGGCTGGAACGGGGAACCAACGCCCTCCGGGTGGGATCTCGGAGAGCTTCGAAGCCCCAGCCGTCCGAAGCATGGCGCTCACGGCGGCAGTTTCCGGCGGAGACAACCATTCCGATGCCGTCCGAGCAAGCGCGGAACTGGGTTGGCTCGGCCCCCGCGTTTCACGACGTAGCGCTGACCACGATGGGCCGGATGTCCATGGCCGGCCTACGCCCGGATCACGATGTCCTCGACATCGGGTGCGGGGTGGGCCGTATGGCTCGCTATCTGTGCGCCTTCCTGAACAGCGATGCCCGATACGAGGGATTCGACACGTCAGGACCCCTGGTTGATTGGTGTCGCGCCAATATCACGCCTCTATTTCCCAACTTCCAGTTCACGCATGTCCCGTTGTTCCATCCCGAATACGACCCGGATCCGGGACTCCCCTCTGCCGCAGAGTTCGTGTTCCCCTATCCCGACGATTCGTTCGATTTCGTCCTGGCTCACTCCGTGTTCACGCACTTGTGGCCAGATGTGACTGCCAACTATCTGCACGAGATCGGCCGTGTCCTGCGGTCTCGCGGAGTCAGCTACACGACATGGGTGCTCTTCGAGGACGATCCGTCCGGGTACAGCAATCCGCGAGCGAGGACCATGGATCGCGACCCGAGCGGGATATTCGCACTCCGCCGTCCGGCGAACATCGGGTACAGCCAGCAGTTCGTTCGCGATGCGCATCGTGCGGGCGGACTCGAGATCGTCGAACCGCTGCACCTGGGATTCCGCTCCTTCCAGGATGCGGTTGTGGCAGTCAGGCAGCCTGGACCAGCAGAGTAGCGACCTAGATTCCACGCCGCACAACTATCCGGTTGATCTGCCTGGCTGATGATTGGGGAGAATCCACAGATCCACCAGGCCAGCTCGCTCTCGTGCATAGCCACATGCTGCCAATGCACGTTCCTCCGGATCGCCTTGTCCTACCCACCACACCCGCGCAGCAGTTGGACAGGTTGGACACGCGTCGACCAGTTGGCCGTTCTCGAATTGGTCTTGGGCCAAGAACAAGACCTGGGAGTCACGGCTACTCACGGTGTACCCGGTAATCGAAGCACGCGAAATCATGAAGGTCGGAGGGATGGGGGAGTAGAGCGCCCAAGAGAACACGTTTTGAGACGAAACGAGAATACGGTCACCCGGCCGGAGTTGCGACGCAATCACATGCTCAGCTTCCCTGACTTGTGCAGGTGGATAGCCCAACGGGTGATGGAGTGCGAGGCCCAGTATCAACCCGCCGCACAATGCCGCAACGATGAACTGCTTGAAGTGGACACCCTTCAGGCTCGTCGCAAACACCAGCGCCACTCCGGGATAGAGGTACATATCGGTTCTGCCTGTGCCAAGTGGTACGAGACTCAATGCACTCAGTCCGAAAGCAATCGCAAGCGGTCCGACTCCCACAACAAGGAGTGCCCATTCCCGCCTCCACAGAAGGCAACCGATTGCCGCAGCAAACAGGGCGACGGTCACGAGGGGTGGTAGGGATGCGAAGCCAGCAAAGAACTGTCGCACGTCCGTTCCTGCCTGCAAAGCGAATCTACTCGGAGATCGTGATGTCACATAGAGCCCGTGCCAATATGCCCGGAGAGATGGTGGAAGTGGCCGCAAGACCAGCCACCAATAGATGATCAGGAAACCTGCCAGTGCAGTTGTCAGCAGTAAGGAAAGCGACCTCAGGCGCTCCTCACGAACGGCATTGAACAAGACAACGATCGCGCAGGTCCCGAAAACGGGCAGAGTTGCGGCGCTGATGTAAATCCCGAGTGCACCACAGAAAAAGAAAGCAACAAGCCGCTTTGGCGAGTCCGATCTGGCACTCCGAGCTGTCAATCCGAGGAGCAAGGCCGAAATCAGACAATCGGATTCGTATTGCTTGACTCTTGTCGCGTAGGTGATGGCAATTGGTGACAATGCGATGGTAGCGGCCGCAAACGCAGCAAGGAGGGGTCCCACGTTCCACACGCGCGCTGCCCAGTAGGTCGCGGCCACCGCGGCGATTGATGCAACGAATGCGGGAAGGAGCGCCCACGTGGTGCTATGAAGATTCAAGCCGATCCATCGTGCGAGAATCAGATTGAATCCCCGAGCCGTCACGCCAAGTTGAAATTGGATTTTCAGCGGTGCCCGTGCCGCCAATCCCACCCAGGAATCATCACGCCATAGTTCGGCAGGGTGAATATTGGTGACCCTGAGGCCAGCGGCTAAGAGAAGGACCAGCGCCAACAAGGCATCTGTAGCCGGATGCCCAAGGAGGATCGAAGCCCGGTTCTTCGCGATAGTCACCTGAGCCGGTGAGGGTGCTTCTACCTTCATCTGATCGGAGCAGCTGAGGAGATCGTGCAGCCCGTTGTCGAAGACGGCCCTAGGCTCCGCCCGCGGAACCTCATCTTCCAGGCTCCACATTGGTCCCTTCGACGAGCTGGAGGTGGACGTCCTTCACTGAGCGTCGGGATTCCATGGGCGCGATGATGTCGGCACTGACGGCGACAGGTGCCATCCTGACCCCGGGGGCCACCGAAACAGCGTGGTGAGGGAGGACTGAGGCTGGATCGCTCTCCGTATGAGCGCAAGCAGCAGTCGCCAACGCTTCTTCAACGGTCGCCCCTTCAAGGACCATCGCCCACCTCGACACGAATGCTTGAGCCAAACCCGGTTCGTGCCCGAGCCTATGAGAGGTTGCGCCCGCAACTCGGGACCCATTCTCGGCCGGAAACTGCTGGGGTCGAGCGCCACTGACCGGATCAGACGTCTCTGAGTGTGTGAAAAGGAGTGTCGCCATAGGTCGGAATAGATCGCACCAGGTCGTCTGAGGCAGGATAACCGCCACCAGGTGGATCGATCGGGTAGCGGCAGGAGGGCCGGGGGGATGACGCTTTTCGAGGCATCGGCCGTAGACGAACGCTTCCTGCCCACCGGGGACGAGGCGGGTACCGCTCCCTCCGATCGAAGGTTCCGTCCCGACGTGGAGGGACTGCGGGCCGTCGCCATCCTGCTGGTCGTCTTCTACCACGCCGGGGTCACCTGGCTGAGCGGAGGATACGCGGGGGTCGATGTCTTCTTCGTGATATCCGGGTTCGTGATCACGGGGGTACTGCTGCGGGAGCGGGACGCCTCGGGCCGGGTCTCCATCCTCGGTTTCTACGGCCGCCGGGCCCGACGGATCATCCCGGCGGCCACCCTGGTGATCATCGCCGCCTCGGTGGCCGCCTACCTGATGCTGGGTGTCGTCTACGGAAACGAGACGGCCACCGACGCCCGGTGGGCCTCGGTGTTCCTGGCCAACTTCCACTTCTCAGCCGTCGGCACCAACTACCTGACCGCCACCCAGCCCCCCTCTCCCCTGCAGAACTTTTGGTCCCTGGCCGTCGAGGAGCAGTTCTACCTGGTCTACCCGGCCATCTTCCTGATGGTGGTCTCGCTCAAGACCAGGGCGTCCATGGCCGCCAAGCTGATGATCACCCTGGGCATCGGCATCGTGGTCTCCTTCCTCTTCTCGGTGGTCGAGACCCATTCGAGCGCGACGATGGCCTACTTCTCCCCTTTCGCCCGCGCTTGGGAGCTGGCCATCGGTGCCATGGTGGCCGTGGCAACCCGGTGGCTGGTCCTCGTCCCCCGGCGGGTCGGGGCGATCGCGTCCTGGGTGGGACTGGCCCTCATCGCCTTCGCCGCTCTCGAGTTCACCCAGAACACCCCCTATCCGGGCTCGGCCGTCTCGGTCCCGGTACTCGGGGCGGCACTGGTCATCGCCGGCGGGGTCACCGCACCGGCCGGCGGGGCCGAGTCCCTGTTGCGACTTCGCCCCGTTCCAGTGGATGGGCAAGCTCTCGTACTCGATGTACCTCTGGCACTGGCCGATACTGGTCATCGCCGCCTACTACGCCGGCAAGACCAGCCTTCCCTTCTCCCAGAACGTCTTCTGGATCCTGGTGGCCCTCCTGGCCTCGATCGGCACCTACCTGGTCCTCGAGAACCCGGTGCGCCACGCCAAGCTGCTGACCCGGCGGCGGTGGCCCCCGATCGTCCTCGGCCTCGTGCTCATCGCCACCTCATTCGGGGTAGCCACCCTCGAACTGCGCACCCACGCCAGCTCCAACACCAGGTACCACGCCACGGCAAACGCAACCGTGGCACAGCTGGTGGCCGCCGCCCCATCCATCCAGACCCTGCCCGACAACCTCGAGCCCTCACTCGGCGCCAGCGTCCACAACTGGGGAACCCCAAGGGGCAAATGCTGGCCCACCCATGGCCAAGACACCCTCCCCGCCTGCGTCTTCGGGGACAAGAAGGGGACCAAGACCATGGTCCTCTACGGCGATTCCCATGCCGGCATGTGGTTCGCTGCGCTCAACCGAATCGCGCGCCGTGCACACTGGAGGTTGGTGACGGTCAGCAAGGGCAGCTGTCCGGCCGCACTGCTCACGGTCCGGAACCCTCCCGGATGGGGCCAGGCCGGGGGCGAGTTCGGTCCCTGCGACAAATTTCACACGTTCGCCATCGACCGGATCAACCAGATTCACCCCGACCTTCTCGTGGTCAGCCAGGAATTGCAGTATGACTCCCACGGTCAGCTCTACACGATCCAGCAGTGGCGCCAAGGCCTCTTGGCGACCTTCCAGCGGCTCAGCATCCCGAAGAGCAATATCGTCGTCATCGGCAATGTTCCACACCTACCGAAGACCGGACCGAGCTGTCTCTCTCTGAACGCCATTGCCGTCCAGCAGTGTTCCGGTCAGCCGGAATCGGCGTTCCGCAGCTACACCTTGGGAGAGAGGGCTGCGGTCACCTCGATTGGTGGTCGGTACATCGACACCACGCCGTGGTTCTGCTCCAAGACCTGCACTGCGGTGATCGGCAAATATGAGGTCTATATCGACGAGGGTCATGTGACCAAGTACTACTCGTTCTTCCTGCAGGGAGTCCTGGCTAAAGCACTCGGCGTCACGCCGTCCTCCTGAGCGCGAGATCCGTGGCGGCGGCACCTCATGGCGTGGCACACTGATGCGCGCAGGGAGGCGGTCACGGATCGACGGAGGGGCGGAATGCGGATCATCGGGTGTCGAAACACGCTGGGTCGTCTGCTCGTGGTGTTTGGGTCACGGCCCACGATGCGACCGATCCGGCCCGTGGCAACCAGCACCGCGCCGGCGCGACCAGTCCGGTCACCGTCACCGGTCTGACCAATGGCGACAGCTATACCTTCACCGTCCGGGCCACCAACAAAGTGGCTCCGGCCCTCCGTCGACCCCCTCGCTTCCGGTGACGCCGCACAGCCTTTCCAGCCTCAACGCAACCGGCTCCAGCTTCGCGATCGTGGCCATGCAGCTGTGGGTCGGTGCGACGGGCTCCCTGTTCGGACTCGACATCAACTGGCAGGTCACCTCGTCGGTCATCGGGTTGAATACGTTCGCGCTCAATCAGGTCGACTTCGCCGCCTCGGACATCCCCTATAGCTCCGACCAAGCGGAAGAGACTCCGAACCAGCCGTATCAGTACCTCCCCGACGTCGCGGCCGGTCTGGCCTTCATGTACAACCTGAACGGCAAGAACGGACCAGAGGATCACCAGCCTGATCCTCGGCCCCGCGGTCATCGACAAGATCTTGCTGGGCAAGATCACCACCTGGAACGACCCGTCGATCGCCACCCTCAACCCGCAGCTCGCCGGCGACCTCCCCGCGACACAGATCATTCCGGTCTACCGGTCCGACGCCGGGGGGGAGAACTACCTCCTGTCGGAGTACCTCATCAGCCAGGACGCGAGCACGTTCGTCGGTGCCCAGAGCACCTTCTCGCAGCCGGTCCCCGGGCAGCCCAACGCCACCTGGCCGACCCCCGCCCCAGGGCTTCGACTTCACCACCCACCCGGACTACCCGGGATGGGCGGCCGGCACACCAGTCGGCCAGAACGGTTCGGACAGCGCGGCCAACTACGTCGCATCAGTCTCGAGCAATGGAGCCATCACCTACGTGGAGGACGCCTATGCCAAGCTGCACAACTTCCCGGTGGCCTCGCTGGTCAACGCCAGCGGGGCGTCGGTACAGCCGACCTCGCCCGACGTAGCCACCGCGATGCAGGGGGCCACGCTCCAGCCGGACCTCACCGAGAACCTGTCCGGGGTGTTCACCGACCCGTCACCGGGTGCCTACCCCCTGTCCAGTGACAGCTATCTTGTGGTGCCGTGTTCTCCCGCACGTGCTGCAGCCCAGGGTGCGACATGCGACGGTCCGAACGCCGCATCCACGTTCTCTGCGGCGAAGGGCCAGGCCTTCGGCCAATTCATCGCCTACCTGGCCTGCGCCGGCCAGGAGGAGATGGCCGCACTCGGCGTACTCGCCCATCCCGCCCAACCTGGTCCAGCAGGACTTCGACGCGGTCGGTCGGATCAATGGTGGCGTGGAGCCGCCCCCTCCGACCGCTGCCAACTGCAAGAACCCGACCGTCGACGGCCAGGCGCCGCTCCCGTCCGGGTAACCCTCGGGACCGCTCTCCCTCCGGAGCGGCATGTCCGCGAGCTCCCCACCGCCGAACTGGATGGGCTGGCGGCGCAACGAGGCTCGTTGTCGGGATCGAGGGCACCGTGCTGCCTCCCGGATGATCAGCCGTCGGCGAACGCCGCCGCTGGGTCGACGCCGACCGCGCGCCGAAGCGCTGCCAGCGCTGCGACAAGCCCGACCAGACACGCGGGAAAGGGGAAGCGTCGCATAGGAGCTGATCGGGATATCGACCCGCAATGCAAAGATCCCCGTCATGTAGTTGGCGATCACGAGAGCGGCCAAGGCCGCCATGACTGAGACGGCCACGGCTTGTCCCGCGAGACTCAAGAACAGAGCCGATGCCGACGCCCCGAGGGCTCGCAGCACGGCGAAGTCCTTCGTGCGTTCGAGGGCACTGACATAGACGAGCGCGGCGACGATGATCGTGGCGATGATCCACATGAACGACCGGGCGCTGTCGACCGATGAAACGGCCCCGCTCATCTGGTCGAGACTGGACAACTCGACACGAGTGTTCGAATAGGCCACCAGTCCCTTCGGAAGATGGGTAGGCGCTCCCACCACGAGAACGGCGCTGATCGAGGATCGTTCACCAAAGGCGATCTGCTGTGCATCCGCGAGTGTCACGAACACGAGCGGGGAACCACCGAGCAGTGTCCGGTCCCCAATGAGACCAACCACCCTGAAGACCCGCCCGGACACGGTGAACTGCTGACCGGGAGCGACGTTGAAATCCGTGTCGACCACCGCCTGTCCCGGCGCTCGGGGCCAGTGTCCGGAGAGCAGGCTCTGGCGCCTCTCACCGGACGCGGTCTGACCGACCAGGACGACGTCCGAGCTGTGGATCGAGGTGCTGTTCGTTCCCTTCACTGCGGGCACCGGGACGATGACGGTCGGGCTTGCCTGGGTAACGCCCGGAGCCCGCTGCACTCCGGAGACAGTCGTCATCGGGATCGGCGTGAACGAGGTGACGCGTCCGGCCGAGCCGCTGTGGACCACCCACGCGGTCGCTCCGAATCCCTCTACGGTCTGGTTGATCTCATCCCGAAACCCGGCCGACAGCCCCGCAAGCAGGAGGGTCATCGCGAACACGAGCGCGGCACCCAGCATGGCGATGAGGAACTGACGTAGTCGATACCGCAGGTCGGCGAGCGTGATCGAAACCATCAGACCGTCGGGTCCAGTGTTCGCACCTCAGCGGAACGAACTTCGCGAATCGTCGAATCGGAACCGCCACAGCGCAAAGGCTCCGAACGCAACGGAGAAGCCCACCAGCACCAGTGTGGGCAGGATGACAGCACTACCACCTGCGTGTTCGAGAAAGAGTGACCGGAATCCTCGCATCGCCCAGTAGGGAGGAGCGATCCAGGCGATGCTCTGCATCCACGACGGAAGTGTCTCGATCGGCACGAGTGCGCCGCCCAGTCCCGCCAGTGCGAGTCCTGCGATGTCCGCCATCGCGTTCAGCTGCATATTGGACCGACTGAAGGAGACAAGTGCGACTCCAAGGGTCACCAGGCATACCGGCAGGGCGAGGATGAGCGGAAGCATGGCCAGCGGATCGCGTGGCCACGGAAGGCCGAGGAACCGGAATCCGATCGCGAAGAGAAGAACCAGCGCGCCGAAGAAGTAGAGGAACACCGGCACCATCTTTGCGACCATGATCTCCCATGGCCGCAAAGAGCTCGCCCGTAGTCGCTCCCACGTACCCCAGCGGTGCTCGCGGAAGAACGACTCGCCGACGAAGGTGATCATCATGAAGCACATGAGAATGCTGAGACCGGGGACGGCCTGCTCGGATCCGTTGGCGTGGGGAAACCCGACGTTCCGCAGGGCACTGCCGAGCGTCGACCGGGCGAACGCCATCGCCACCGGAATCATGATCACGACAGCAAGCGGTGCCGCGTCTCTTGCCGTGACGCGTACCTCGTGCCTCATCAGGATGAGGCTACGCGGAGACGACATCGGCTTCGGTCTCGGATCCGGCCAGTGCCGCATCATCACGTACTGCTGGCGCATCGAAGGGGCGGCCGGTCAACTCGGCGAACACTCCTTCGAGGCTCGGCCGGATGATCTCGACTCCGGCGAGCCACTGTGCTTCCGGGCCCAATGCCTGCAGGGCAACCGCAAGTGTCGCGGTCGGTTCCTCCGAGCGGATCCGCAGGATGTTCCCGTGCCGCACGCTCGGCATGGGAAGAGCCAGATCCGGGACAGGGCCGGTAAAGGACAACTCGACGGCGGAATGGCCGTGGAGGCGGAGGAGCTCGAAGACGAACCCCTCGACGATGACCTTGCCGTGGTCGAGGATGACGAGCCGAACGGCGTCACTCTCGACCTCCTGCAGGTAGTGAGTCGAGAACAGCACGGCGGTTCCATCGTTGGCCAGGGTGTGGACGAATTGGACGAGCGTGCGGCGAGCGTCGACATCGACACCCGCAGTGGCTTCGTCGAGAATCACCAGGGGAGGTCGGGCGACGACCGCCCCTGCCACATGCACCCGCCGCCGCTCCCCGCCCGAGAGGTTTTCGGCTTTCCGGTCCAGCAGTGCTGTGAGATCCAGCGCGTCGGCGGTTTCCTCGACTCTCCGCTCGAGCGAACGACGCTTGAGACCTGCCAGCCGACCGTGCAACCGGAGATTGTCCGCAACGGTCAGACTCGGATAGACGCCCGTGGTCTGGGGCGCGTATCCGACACGTCCCCGCGCTGCGCTGCTCCTGGACGGATCGAGACCGTCCACACGGACCGTGCCGGTATCCGGGCGACGCAGTCCCACGGCGATCGACAGCAACGTCGTCTTGCCGGCACCGTTCGGCCCGAGCAGCCCGACGACTTCCCCGGCGTCCACACGCAAGTCGACGCCGAAAAGCGCGGAGATGCTGCCATACCGCCTGGTCACATCCGCCATCTCGAGCATCGCGCCACCCGATTCGTGGTCCTTTGGGGACGCGAGGACTCTACATTCCGGTCCTATCCGTGTCGAAAGTGCAGGCGCGATCGCGCCCGTGGCGCCGGTGCGGGCCTCTGTGACGCCGTGACCGGCATCACGAATCGTCGATGCCGCCGAGGTCGTCATGGAAGACCACCGACCATACGAGCGTCTCCGCAGTGGCGATCGACCGCCAGGCTGCCATCACGGTGCCCTGTACGGCCATCGAATAGAGGGAACGAAGAAAGCTCGGCATGGGCATCTCCCCAGCATGGTTGTCACGCCCTACGTCCCCGGTTCCACCCTCGCGCCGTGCCCCGCACGAATCAAGAGACGATTCGATGACGGTCGGGTGCCCAGTTCAGGGAGGTGCAGGAGCAACCCGTCCGATCCCAGTCCGGGGATCCTTTTCGTTGAGCGTCCCGGTCCGCGATACTTGTGGCATGGGCCACTATGCCGAGGTGTTCACCACGGACCCTGGACAGTGTTTCCGGATGATCGAGAGAGGTGCGACGGGTCACGCCATGCATTGCCCGGAGCAGGTCAAGATCCGGGGCCGGTTCCAGAGCGGGGACGGGCGGTGGCACGAGGTCGAGGCCTGCATCGAGCATTCGGGCGATCTACTCGACTGGCAGGTGTTGGACGACGCGCTCCCACCGGACCCGCATGGATCCGATCAGCGGCGCGCACGTTCGGGCCAGGTGCCGCGCCGGTAGCGACTGGTCAGTGCCCGGCCGCGGCAAGTTCGGTGGCCGAGCGTGCATCCACGGACGGAATCGACCTGATAGACCCGGTACCCGACGACGCCCCTACAGCGCTCGCCGTCAGTCCTGCCGCACCCGCCCATGCGGTGGCGAAACCGGGCCGCGGTGCCGTAGGTTCATGCGCATGCAGCAGCTCATCGGACCTGGCCGCCCGACGGCCGGATCACGGCCGGCCCGCCCGCCCGTGATCCCGTTCATCCGGACCGACGGATGGGCATCGGACGACGCTCCGGTCGACTGACCGCTGCACACCGGGACGCGCATGGCTGAAGACTCGCTCGACGACGAGCTCGCTTCGTGGATCGGGCGCCCGATCGGCTCGCGGGCGGCCTCCGAGGGACCCGATCCGGTCAATCAGCCGATGATCCGCCACTGGATGGCGGCGTTCGAAGACGCCAACCCCGTCTACGCCGACACCGACGCGGCGAGCCGGTCGCGATTCGGTTCGATCGTTGCGCCGCCACTCATGCTGCAGACCTGGACCATGGCCACACCGATGATCAGCGGGATCCGCGAACGGGGCGGTTCGCCGGTCGAGGCCCAGGCGGACGGACCGCTCGCGATTCTCGACCGGGCCGGCTACGTGGCCACGCGTGGCGACCGACTCCGAATTCGAGATCGTGCGCTACCTCGGGTTGGGCGAGCTGGTCTCTGCGGCCACCGTCCTGGAGTCGGTCTCGGGGGAGAAGTCGACCCGCCTCGGTAAGGGACGCTTCGTGACCTGGCTCACCACCTATAGCGTCGCGTCCGGGGAGGTCGTCGGTCGCCAGCGGTTCCGGATCCTCAAGTTCATCCCCGGCGATCAGCCGTGACCGCTGCCTCCCGCAGTCGGACCGCCCCGCCGTGACCGCGTCTGGACCCGGCTTCGCATCGGGGACCCGGTCACCCGCCTGGACATCGAGATGACCCCGACCCAGGTGGTTGCCGGTGCGATCGCGACCCGTGATTTCATGCCCGTCCACCACGACCGCGACTACGCCAACGCGCAGGGCGCCCCCGACATCTTCATGAACATCCTCTCCGACACCGCATACTGCAGCCGTTTCCTGACCGACTGGGCCGGTCCGGATGCGAGGATCACCCGGCTGGCCATCCGGCTCGGGGTCCCGGCGTTCCCCGGCCATCCGCTCGTCTACACCGGCGAGGTGTCCGGCCTCTCGCAGGACGGCGACGACGGCGTGGTCGAGGTGACGTTCCGAGCCACCAACGACCTCGGTGAGCATGTCTCGGGAACGGCCACCCTGATCATGCCGATCGGGTGAGATCGTGCAACACTGGACCCGGCGGTAGCTGGTCCCGCCGGGGGAAGGAGTCGTCATGCGGGAGATCCGTTACGGGGCCCGTCCGCCGGAGCAGGTGTCCAACCGCGAGGTCGAGGCCACCAGGAGCCCGATCTGGTCCAGGGCGGTGACCGTCGTCTTCGAGACCGATCCCGATGCCATCGCCCAGGTGCTGCCGCAGACCGCTCGAGCCGTCCGCCGCCACCGCCCGGCTGCGGATCGCCGTGGTCGACATGGGGACCGGCCTGCCCACCTTCGGCGCCGGCTGGTTCGGGGTGCGGGCCCGTCACGGTGACGTCGAGGGCGAGTACGCGCTGTTCATGCCCATGAGCACCGAGCAGGCCACCATCGGCGGGCGCGAGACGTTCGGCGAGCCCAAGAAGATCGCCCAGCTCGTCGCTCGACCTCGACGGGCGACACGCCTGACGGCCACGGGTGGCCCGGATGGGCTCGACGATCGCCGAGGTGGCCGGCACCCTCGGGCCGGAGCAGCCCGGCTACGAGATCGACAAGCTCGACTTCTACTTCAAGCTCCTGCCCGACCCGTCGGGCGAGGGACTCGAGGGCGACCCCGCCCTCGTCTACTGCCGCCGCCACGAGACGGCCCGGGTGGTCCGTCCGGTGACGGGGGAGTGCAAGCTGCTCGAGGCGCCCCTCGACCCGATCGCCGACTTCCCGATCGGGCAAGATCCTCTCCTTCGAGTACGCCGAGATCTCCTCGTCCCAGGCGGGGGAGATCGTCGAGCGGGTGCCGGCCGAGTGGCTGGTGCCGTTCATGCATCAGCGCTACGACGACCTGAGCGTGCTCGGGGCCGACGCCGATCGATGACGACGTCCCGGCCAGCGGCTCCGACCGCTACGTGGTGATCTCCGCCGACGGCCACGCCGGGCTGGCCTGCGAGGACTACCGCCCGTACCTCGAGGCCAGGTACCACCCGGCCTTCGAGGAGTACCTGGCCGAGCGGAAGGCCCACCGCGAGGAGGCGCTCGCCTTCAACTACGACTACATCATGGGGTGGGAGAAGGGCAACGAGGAGGGCCTGAAGGGCGCCTTCGATCCCGTCATCCGCGACAAGGAGCTGGACGCCGACGGGGTGGCGGCCGACGTGCTCTTCGCCGACGCCGACGCGGTGACCGGCATGGCCTCGCCCCCGTTCGGGGCCGGCCTGTTCGCCGGGGCCATCGAGGATCCCGAGCTGGCCTTCGCCGGGGCGCACGCCCACAACCGGTTCCTGGCCGAGATGTGCTCGCACTCGCCGCACCGGCGCGGCGGGATCGCGCTGGTGCCCGATCACCCACGACATCGACCGGGCCGTGGCGGAGATCGAGTGGGTGGCCGCCCAGCCGGGCATCCGGGGGATCATGATCCCGACCATGTGGCGCGACCGCACGCCCTACAACGACGCCGCCTACGACCCGGTCTGGGCGGCGTGCGCCGAGGCCGGGCTGCCGGTCCACACCCACTCGGGCGAGGCCCCGATGGAGGAGTACGGCGAGCACACCGGCGTGTACCTGGCCGAGGTGGTCTGGTGGGCCGTGCGGCCGGCCTGGCACCTGCTGTTCGGCGGGGCGTTCGAGCGCTATCCCGGACCTGAAGTTCGTGGTCACCGAGGCCGCCGCCTACTGGGCCCCCGACATGATGTGGAAGTGGGACCAGTACATGGGAGGTGGGCACACCACCAAGAAGCTGGCCGCCATGCTCAAGGGCAAGATCTCGAAGCTCCCCTCGGACTACTTCGGCACCAACATCTTCATCGGGGCCTCGACCATGTCCCAGCGAGGAGATCCGCCGCCGCTACATCATCGGCACCGACGTGGTGATGTGGGGCACCGACTACCCCCATCCCGAGGGGACCTGGCCCCACACCCTGGCCAAGCTCCAGGCCGACTTCGCCGCGCGTGCCGGTCGACGACACGGCCGAGCTGCTCGGCCTGACGGCGGCCAGGGTCTACGGCTTCGACCTCGACGAGCTCCGGCCCATCGCCCGGCGCATCGGCCCCTCGCCGGACCTGCTCGGCCAGGATCCCGCCGTCTGCGCAGCGACCCGGCGGACCGGGCCGGGGCCCGGTGGTGGAAGGAGGAGTACGGGGTGCACGCCCCCCGTCTGACCGGGGCGCCACCCGCCGACTACCAGGAGCGCAGCACCTGGTGGCGGTCGAAGGCGTTGCAGGTGGAGTCGGTCGGGTAGTCCTCGACGGCGAGCGGGGTGGCCACCTCGGCCACCGTCGGGCCGATCCGGTCGCCGACCGCCCGGAGGGCGTCGAGGTCGAACCCGTAGACGCGGGCCACGTTGTCCTCGAGCATCTGACGGTCTCGGCCGGGTCGACACGTCCCGAACGCGGCCCGCAGCGCCGTCAGGCTGTAGGGGTAGGAGCCCTCGGAGTGGGGGTAGTCCGAGCCCCACATGATCCGCTCGACGCCCACCTCGTGGCGGACGGCCGACTCGCTGGCCCGCAGGAAGCTGGCCCCGACCGAGAAGTTCCGGGCGAAGTACTCCGACGGCGTCATCGACATGCCCTTGGCCGCGGCGCCGAAGAAGTCGGCCTCGGCCGCGCCGCCCATGGTCATCCGCCCGTAGAACCAGTCGAGCGTCTCGAGCCCCCGGGGAAGCCAGCCCAGCCCCTGCTCGGTGAGGACGACCTGCAGGCCCGGATGGCGGTCCAGCACGCCGGCCAGGATCAGGTGCCAGGCCGAGCGGTGGGAGAACCAGGGCAGCTCGACCAGCATGATGGCCCGGGCGACCTCGGCGTCGCCGTAGTCGGGCAGTCCGCCGCCGCCGTGGATGTTGACCACCATGCCCAACTCCTCGCAGACCTCCCACAGCGGCTCGTAGTACGGCTCCCACAGTCCGGGCAGTCCCGAGCCGGGGGCGAGGGACGGCAGCAGGATCCCGCCCGACGGGCGGCGAGGTTGGCGGCGGCCCACCGCACCTCGGCCACGGCGTCGTCCATGTCGTTGGCGAAGATCTGGGCCACCCCGGCCCGCCGGCCCGGCACCCTGGCGCAGAAGTCGGCGAGCCAGCGGTTGTGGGCCTGGAGCCCGGCCCAGCGACGGTCGTAGTCGTCGGGTCCGGGCGGCAGGGCGAGCAGGCTCCCCTCCTCGAAGAACGGGGGGACGGTGTTCGGGAAGAGACCTCGGCGGCGATGCCGTCGGCCTCGTTCTCGGCCAGGCGGCGGTCCGAGTCCCAGCTGCGGTAGGCGGTCGGCGCCAGCAGGTCGGCGAAGGGGTTGACGTAGGCGGCGGCCCAGGCGTCGAACTCGCCGTGCCAGCGCGGAGGCCAGGTAGGGCCGGTACTCGGGGATGTCGCCGCCGGCGTGGGCGTCGGCCGAGATCACGGTGTAGCGGCGGTCGGGTGCGAGTCGGTGGTCACGGTGTCCCCCTGGCTGATCCGGCCCGGTCGTCCGGCGGTCCCAGCCGTCCGACGGCGCTGTCAGGTCAGGCCCTCGAGGGCCGACGGCGGCAGCTCGCCCTTGGCGATGGCGTCGGCCCGGGCGTGCAGCAGCCGCCCGGCGGCGTCGAGGTTGTGGCTGATGACGAACCGGCCGTCCTTCACCCCCTGGACGGCGAAGCGGCCGAGCTCGTCGAGGTCGACCACGTCGGTGGGTCGACCGGCGGCGGCGAGGGCCGCCTTGAACTCGGCGAACGTGGTCCCCGGTGCCGGGTGGGCGGGGCCGGACCCGGGCCAGCTCGGCGGGCCGGTTGCGCTGGGCCTCCCACAGGCCCGTCTCGAGCAGGCCGCCCGACGGGTAGAAGACGGCGGCGCGCAGGTTGGTGCCCTGGGCCAGGAACTGGTGGGCCAGGGCCTCGGTGAAGCAGCTGATGGCCGCCTTGGACGAGGCGTAGACCGAGGCGTAGGGGACCGGCGCGATCCCGCCGTCGCCCGACGAGGTGGTCACCACCATCCCCGGGCTCGCCCGAGGCCACCATCCGGGGGACGAAGGCCAGGACGCCGTTGGCCGTGCCGAACACGTTGACCCCGAAGCACCAGCGCCAGTCGTTCGGCTCCTGCTCCCACGGGTTGCCGCCGCCGCCCGAGGTCACACCGGCGTTGTTCCAGCAGCACATGGCAGGCGCCGAGCTCGTCGTAGACGGTGTCGGCCAGCGACCTCGAGCGAGGTCGGGTCGGAGACGTCGGTCACCACGCCCGCGGACGTCGCCGCGGCGCGGCAGCTCGGCCACCGCTCGCTCGAGCACCGGCGCCTCGATGTCGGCGATGACCACCCGGGCGCCCTCGTCGAGCAGGGCGCCGACGATGCCCCTGCCGATGCCGGCCGCACCACCGGTCACCACCGCCACCTTGCCCGACAGATCGTCCATCCATTCCCCCACCCCGGAGGGTTCGACCCCGGCGGCCCGCTCATGCTCGCACACCGCGCGAGTCTGCGGCCGCAGCGGGTCGGCAGGATCGGCGTGGGGATCCACTGACACGGGATCTGGTAGACACAAGCGGATGCCGACCCCACCGCCGCAGAGACGGGCACTGGTGACTGGCGCCACGAGGGGCATCGGCCGGGCCACTGCCCTCGCGCTCGCCGCCGCCGGCTGGGATGTGGCGGTGACCGGGCGGACCGCGCGGCGGGGCGAGGGACGTGACGACTCGGACACTGGAGGGGGCCGGGCCCTGCCGGGGAGCCTCGAGGAGACCGGGGAGGGGATCCGGGCCCACGGCCGCCGGTCGCTCGAACTGGTGGCCGACCTGCACGACCGGGTCGGCCTCGAGGCCGCCGTCGGGCGGGCGCTCGTCGAATGGGAAGGGATCGACCTCCTGGTCAACAACGCCGTGGACACCGCTCCCGGCAGCATGGTCCCCGTCCTCGACCTCTCCGTCGCGCAGCTCGAGTCGAAGCTCTCCGCCAACACGGTCGCGGAGTTCGTGATGGTCAAGGCGGTGCTCCCCGGGATGCTCGCCCGTGGCGGCGGCACCATCGTCGACATCAGCTCGCACACCGCCACCGCCGACCCGACCGCGCCGGTGGGGGAGGGGGGATGGGGCCTGGCCTACGCCGCGTCGAAAGCCGCGTTCCACCGGTTCGCGCCGCTGCTCGCGATCGAACTCGGAAGCCGCGGGATCCGGGCCTACAACGTCGACCCCGGCTACGTGGAGACCGAGCGGCAGCAGGCCAACTCGGCCGCGCTCGGGTTGCTCGGACGGTATTCGGGGGCGCCTCCCTCGGTGCCGGCCTCGGCCATCGTGTGGATGGTCGACCACCCTGAGGCCCTCGACAACGGGCAGACGGTACGGGCCCAGAAGCTCGCCCTGGTCGAGGGCCTCCATCCCGACTGGCGTCCCGAGGGCGGCGACGGCCTCAGCCGCACCCGAACCGTACCGGAGGCCTGACCCGGAAGCCCCGCGGTGTCCGACCTCAGACGATCGCCTCGCTCGGGACGCCGAAGTACTCCTGGTAGGCGCGGCTTCGCTCGCGGAGACGCCCGGCGTCGAGACCGGTGTCGGCAAAGGTGTACCGGGTGCCGGCGCCGCCGCCGTCTCCGGGATGGGTGGCGAGGAACGCCCGCATCCGGGACTCCGCCTCCGCGGTGAACTCGAGGCCGACCGAGTCGTAGACGGCCCCGATCGTGGAGAACGGGTCGGTCATGAACTCGTGGAACTGGATGTCGACGACCTGTCCGGCCGGCAGGGTCCCGTCGCGGCGGGCCTCGACCGAGCGCTCGAGGCCGAGGAGGATGTCCTCCGAGTACTGCTCGGCGGCGCGGGCCACCGTGCTGTGGTCGCTCGCCATGCTCCGGAGGAGGGCGACCAGCGCGCTGATCGACGCGATGACCCGCACCGGGTCACGGTGGGTCTGCACGACGACCGCGTCCGGGTACTCGGCCATGAGCGCTCCGAGGCACCAGAGGTGGGCGGGCGACTTGAGGAGCCACCGCTGGCCGTGGTGGCGGCTCTGGAGGTGCTGGAGGTAGATCCGGTGCCACCGGTAGGCGGGGGCCATGTCCGCCTCGTGGAGGAGCCAGCGGTTGTACTCGGGAACGTCGTACTGGGTCGGGAAGATCATCGACCGGAAATCGGCGCCGGTCATGCGCACGCACTCCTGGGCCAGGCGTGCGCCGAGCGGGTGGAATTCGGTGAAACCGGGGATGATCAGGTCGGGCATCGCCGCGGTCGCCTCCGCTTCGGCGATCCGCGGGTCGTCCTCGTAGGAGGCCGTCTCCGGCGGCGGGCAGGGACGGTCGACCTCCCAGGTCAGCGGTGCCCGGTTGGCCGGGTCCTGGGCGAGCAGGTCGTAGAGGATGGTGGTGCCGGTCCGCGGCTGTCCGACGATCACGATCGGGCGGGTGACCTCCCCGCTGACCACCTCCGGGTGGACCTTCCGCCACTCGAGGATCGCCAAACGGTTGGAGAGGTAGCCCACCACCTCCGACTCGGCGATCGTGCGGCCGAGCTCGTTGAGCCGTGCCGGCCCGGAGAGGTCGTCGAGGAGCCGGTCCAGGCCCTCCTGCCAGGAGGGTTCGCCGAGATCCTCGAGCCCGGTGGCCGCTCGGGCGGCATCCACCAGTGAGTGGCTCACGAGCGCTCGATCGGTCATCGTTGCCTCCGTCCCGGATGTCCCGGTGGTCCCGGATGTCCCGGATGGCCGGAGTGCTCCGGAGCGTCCCGGACCCGGGAGCCCGAGGATACGGGGTCAGGCCGGGAGCGCGAAGCCTGCATAGGCCGCGGCCAGCCCGAGGAGCCCACCGGCCACCAGGGCACCGATCGCTCCGCGACGGAGGCCGAGAAGCCAGGCCGCGGCGAGGACCAGGATCCCGACCTGCCAGAGATGGGCAAGAGCGAGGGCGAGTGGAACCGCCGAACCGGCGATGGCACCGATCGACGCTGGACCCGCGCCGGTGAGGAACCCCTGGGCCCAGGGATTGGCGCGGAGACGGTCGAAGTGCCGACCGCCCGCGAGCACGAAGACGAACGAGGGGCCGAAGGCGATCACCGCGGCGAGGAGGCCGCCGCCGATGCCCGCCGCGGCGTACCCGACGACGGCGACCGTCTGGACCACCGGACCCGGGGTGATCTGCCCGAGTGCGACCGCGTCGAGGAACTGTCCCGAGGTCATCCAGTGGTAGGTGTGCACCGCGTCGTGCTGCATGAGGGGGACGATCACGAAGCCGCCTCCGTAGGAGAAGAGGCCGACCTTGAGGGCGACCCAGGCGAGGGCGCCGATCCCCCCGACGGCGATCGCGGGTCCGACGACCAGCGGCACCCCGGCGGCTCGGGGTGTCCGGGCCGCCCGTCCGGGCGCGGACCGGACCGTCGCTTCGACTACGCCGCAGCCGAGAAGGACCAGCACCAACCATGGACCGACCGTGGCCGCGGCCGTCGCCCCGAGGACCGTGTAGGCGACCCAGCGGGACCGGGCGGACACCGTCGTCCCGGTCCGGCGCCAGCTGCCCGGCACCAGTCCGAGCGCGGCCTGGAGGGCGACCGCCGGGACTGCGGCACCGGCACCGGCAGCCGCGCCCCGGACCCACAATGGGGGGTGTGGCGCGAGGAAGAGCACCGAGAGGGCGAGGATCACCACCAGGCCGGGCACGATGAAGCAGAGCCCGCCGACGAGCGCGCCGGCCGCGCCCCGGAGCCGCCATGCGGTCAGGATGGCCAGCTGGGTGGAGGCCGGACCGGGCAGGAGGTTGGTCGCCGCGATGCCGTCTTCGAATTCCTCCGGCGAGAGCCACTGCCGCTCCTCGACGCAGAGTGTGCGGAGGAGCGCGATGTGGGCCGGGGGGCCGCCGAACCCGATGCACCCGATCCGCCCCCACTGTTCGGCGATGGTGCGCAGCGGGACGGGCCCGGGCTCGGGGACACGTCCGGGCAAGGGCTGATCCGGTGTCGGCGCAGACTCAGTCGACGGAGGCCACGTACCGGGAGGAAGGGGTTCCCGGCGGATTGGAGACCCCGGGCACGGCGTCCGGGTTGGTCACGCAGACCTCACCTTCGAGCCCGTCCGGGTCCCGGAAGAAGATGCTCAGGACCGGTCCGAAGTCGGTCACGAACGCGTCGGCTGCACCACGCGGCGATGAGCCGGTCACGGATGGTCTCGAAGGCATCGATCGACGCTGACTGGAGTGCGAAGTGGTCGAGCCGTCCCCGCCCGAACATGGGGACCTGCCGGTCCGCCTCGGTGTTCCCTTCGATCTGGAACACGTTGAGCTCGGACCACGGGCCGATCTTCACGATGGAGAGGCGGACGCCGTCGTTCCCCTCGATCTCGGGGCCGTCCCGGAGCACCTCGGCCTCGAAGACCTCCTCGTAGAAGCGGTGCAGGCGGGCCGCGTCGTTGGTGAGGGTGGCCACGTGGTTGAGGCCGACGGTGAGCATTTGGCCGATGTCCCTCAGAGTGTCAGCCGACGAGGTGGAGGACGTCGACGATCAGCAGTGCGAGCACCATCGTCCCCACCACCGCATAGAGGGCGGAGAAGGCCCACCGCCGGTGGTGGTCGGCCAGCCAGAACCGCCGCATGCCCAGGTAGTCGAAGGTGAGCGCCAGGATGCCGACGGGGATGGAGATGGCGGGACCGACCCCGTGGGCGATCCCGACGGCCGGCAGCACGATCGGCAGCACGATGTAGCCGAGCAGGCACCGGGTTGCCGAGAGCAGGATCGAGGCACCGAAGATCCGGTGGGTGTCGGACTCCGGGAGGGGGGACTGCTCGGGGACCCGTAGCACCCGCCTCATGGTCTGGTCGGCTCGGGAGCGCGTAGGGGCGGGTGCGCCGGTGCGTCCGCTGTTCCCGACCGGATGGGTGACTGTCGCCACGGCCTGATCCACGTCGCCCATGGTAGACGCGCCGGGGCGAAGGCGATCAGCGGGCGGAAGCTTGTAGCGTGCCCCGGCATGGGAGGCACCTCCGACCCCTGGCACGTGCGCCGCGCCGACGGGACCATCCCCGCAGGCTGGTACCTCCTCCCGTTGCGGATCTTCCTGGGCGCGACCTTCCTGTTCGCCGGTCTCCAGAAGCTCGCCAACCCCGACTTCTTCCGGAACGCGAGCCCGATCTCGATCCATGCCCAGCTGGCCGGCGCGGCGCGCACGAGCCCCATCCACGCGTCTGTTGAGTCACCTGGTCTCTCTGTCCCCGGCGATCGGGTTGCTCATCGCACTGTCCGAGGTGGCCATCGGGTTGGGCGCGCTGGTCGGCCTGCTGACCCGGGTGGCCGCGGCCGGGGGCGTGGCGCTCTCGTTCGGGCTGTTCCTGGCCGTGTCGTTCCACAGTCGGCCCTACTACACCGGCGCGGACATCGTCTTCCTGTTCGCCTGGACCCCGCTGCTCCTGGCCGGCGCGGCCGGTGCCCCGGCCGTCGACACCTGGCTTGCCGACCGCCGTGCCGCGGAACGCAGAACCGCGGCGGCGCCTGCACCAAGAGGTGGCAAACCAAGAGGTGGCAAAGGAGCCGTGTCTCGCCGCGATGTCGTCTCGACCGGGGTGGTCGCCGGGGTCGTCGCCGGGGCGGCGGTGCTGATCGCCGGGATGGCCACGGGCATCGGTCGGGCGCTTTCGCCGACCTCGGCCACAGGCAACGGGGCACCCAACCTCGGCGGGGGCGGGGGAGGTTCGACGTCGACCACGGCCCCGACCGGCACTTCCACAACTGCCGGGCAAGGCTCCACGACCTCGTCCGTCTCGTCCGCGCCGGAACCCAAGGGCACCAACCTCGGCTCGGCGTCGGTCGTGCCGGTCGGAGGATCGGCCAGCTTCACCGATCCGTCGAGTGGTGACCCTGCCATCGTGATCCAGCAGACGGCGGGGCAGTTCGTCGCCTTCGACGCCGTGTGCCCGCACGCCGGGTGCACGGTCGCCTACCAGGCGTCAGCGAAGATCATCGCCTGCCCGTGCCACGGCTCCGAGTTCAACCCGCGGACGGGTGCGGTCGAGACCGGGCCGGCCCCGATCGGCCTGACCTCCATCAAGATCACCGAAGGACCCAACGGTGATCTCTACGTCGCCAGATGATCCTTCCGTCCCGCAGACCGGACACCGGCTCCGTCCGTACGCGGTGTCCGCGCGCGTCGCCCGGTCCGTCGGGTAGGCTTTTCCTGTTGTCGTCGGTTGGCGGCGGCCCGTTCCCATGACCGCACCCATGACCGAGCAGGCAAGCGAGGGGCCCGAACTCGCCGAGGCTGCTGAGGCGGCTGCGCTCGATTCCCCCCAGCGGACCGATTGGGTGGCCGCCGTTCCGTTCTTCCTGGTCCACCTCGCTCCGCTGGGCGCGTTCTTCGTGACCGTGACCTGGACCGGACTGGGTGCTCTGCGCTGTCCTCTACGTGACCCGGATGTTCTGCATCACCGCCGGGTACCACCGCTACTTCTCCCACCGCAGCTACAAGATGGGTCGGGTCGCGCAGTTCCTGATGGCCTTCGGCGGGACCACCGCGATCCAGAAGGGACCGCTCTGGTGGGCCAGCCACCACCGCATCCACCACCGCTTCACCGACCTCGACGGGGACGTCCACTCGCCGCGTGACGGGTTCTGGTGGAGCCACGTCGGCTGGATCCTCTCCACCAAGTACAAGGACACCGACCTCGACGGCATCAAGGACTTCGCCACCTTCCCCGAGCTGCGGCTGGTCGAGCGGTTCCAGTGGGTCGGCCCCTGGGCCCTCGGCGATCGCCTGCTTCGTGGTCGTTGGGTGGGGCGGCCTGTTCATCGGCTTCTTCCTCTCGACGGTCCTGCTGTGGCACGGCACGTTCCTGGTCAACTCGATGGCCCACATGGTGGGCCGGCGCCGCTACGCCACCCCGGACACCAGCCGGAACTCCCTGGTCATCGCCGTGGTCACCGGCGGCGAGGGGTGGCACAACAACCACCACTACCTGCCGGCCTCGGTGCGCCAGGGCTTCCGCTGGTGGGAGTTCGATCCGACCTGGTACGTGCTCCGAGGGTCTGGCCGCCCTCCACGTCGTCCGGGACCTGCAAGAACCCGCCGGCCCGCCTCCTCGACCAGGCCCGGGTCCGCGACGGGGCGTTCGACATCGGCATGTTCCGCTCCTACTGGGAGCGGGCGGCCAAGATCACCGGCGAGCGGATCGCCGACCTGAGCGCCCGGCCGACTGCCCGCCGTCGCCCGAAGGTGCGGCATCCCGCCGCGGCCAGCCAGTGCGGTCCCTGTGCCGGCCAGCTCCGGCGGCCGCGGCACCAGCACCGGATCAGCAGCTGCGCCGCCGGCATCACGGACGAGGAGCAGCTGTCGGCCCTCGCCGGCCTCATCACCCGGGCGCTCGAATCGGCCGACCAGTTGGCCGCCACCACCCGCCGGGCCCGGAAGGGGACCAAGGCCGAGGCAGCCGGTACGACCGCTCCACGGAGGATCCGACGGGCTGATCGACCCGGACGGTCCCGCTGAGCCCGGTCCCGTTGACCCGGCCCGCTGAGCCTGCCGAATGACCACTCCGACAGCGCCTTCGCCACGCCTCGGTCTGGATCGTCGACCTCGACGGCGTGCTGTGGCTGGCCGGGGAGCCGATCGGCGACGTGGCCGGCGCCGTGGACGACCCTGCGGGCCGGGGACCCGGGTGGTCTTCGCCACCAACAACTCGTCGCCGACCACCGGAGAGCTGATCGGCGCCTCGCCCGGGTCGGCATCGAGGCCGACCGCGGACGACCTGGTGACGTCGGCCCGGGTGGCCGCCTCGCTGCTGGAGCCGGGCCAGCGGGTGCACCTGCTGGCCGAAGGCGGGGTCCTCGAGGCGCTGGCCGCACGGGGTGTCGAGGTCGCCACGGCCGGTCCGTGCGACGCGGCCGTGGTCGGGTGGAGCCGGGACTTCGACTTCGACGCCCTGGCCGCCGGCTCGACGTGGCCCGCGACACGGGCCGGCTGATCGCCACCAACGGCGATCCGACCCATCCGACCCCCGAGGGCCTGATGCCCGGGTCCGGGGCGCTGCTGGCCGCGGTGGCCACCGCGTCGGGGGTCGTGCCCGAGGTGGCGGGCAAGCCCCACCCGCCGATGGTCGAGTTCCTGCAGTCCGCGGTTCGGCATCAGCTGCGGGCGACCGCCGGCGCGGTCATGGTGGGGGACCAGCCGCGGCACCGACGGCGTCCTGGCCGAGCGCCTGGGCATCCCCTTCGTGCTGGTCGACTCCGGGGTGACCCCGCCGGGGGCCGCGGTCGACGGCTGCCCGGTGGCCCTGCGGGCAGCCGACTTCGTGACCGTGGTCCGCGAGTGCGCGTCCGGCTGCCGGCCTGGCCCGACGGGCCCGTGACAGGCCCGCTAGCAAAGTGCTTGCTCTCAGCAAGCACCCCGGTAGAATGGAACCATGGCCAACACAACGACGCATTCCAGCGCTACCTCGACGCCGGCATCGCCTTCACCAACATGACCCGCGAAGAAGGCCGAGGAGCTCGTCTCCGAGCTCGTGAAGAGCGGCGACATCCAGACCGACGAGGCCAAGGCCAGGGTCGAGGAGCTGCTCGAGCGGGGCCGCAAGGGGACCGAGGTCGATCGTGTCCGCAGGTGCGCTCCGAGGTGACCCGGCAGCTCGAGGCCGTCGGCATCACCAACCTGGAGGACCTGGCCACCCAGGTGGCGCCGCTGCTGGGCGGATCGCCGGCCGGCCGGGCACCGTCCGAAGAGAAGGCAGCCGGCACAAGAAGGCGCCCGCCAAGAAGAAGGCCGCGGCCAAGAAGGCCGCCGGCCAAGAAGGCCGCCGGCCAAGAAGGCCTCCGGCCAAGAAGGCGGCGGCCAAGAAGGCTCCGGCCAAGAAGGCCGCCGGCCAAGAAGGCGCCGGCCAAGAAGGCTCCGCGCCAAGAAGGCCGGCACGGCCACCAGACCGGCCACGCCGGGCACCCGTCCCGGGTCGGCCGACTGACGCCCCCCGCCCGCCAGCGCCTCGACCGGGCGCTGGTCGCCCGCGGGCTGGCCGACAGCCGGCCCCAGGCGGTCGAGCTGATCGCCCGGGGGGTGGTCCTGGTGTCGGGCGCCGTCGCCGACAAGCCGGCCCGGCTGGTGTCCCCGGCCGAGCCCATCGAGCTGCTCGGGTGACCCGCCGCCGTTCGTCAGCCGCGGCGGCGAGAAGCTGCGGGCCGCCCTCGACCGGTTCGCCCTCGACCCGACCGGGCTGCCGGCCCTCGACGCCGGGCGCGTCGACCGGGGGCTTCACCGACTGCCTGCTCCAGGCCGGGGCCGCCCACGTGGTGGCCGTCGACGTGGGCCACGGGCAGCTCCACGAGCGGCTGCGGTCCGATCCGACGGTCACCTGCCTCGAGCGCCTCGACATCCGCGCGCGTCACCCTGGCCACGGTCGGCGGGGCGACCGGTCGACCTGGTGGTGGCCGACCTGTCGTTCATCTCCGCCACCCGGGCCGTGCCCGTCCTGGTCGGCGAGGTGGCCGTCCCGGGGCCCCGGTGGTCGTCCTGGTGAAGCCCCAGTTCGAGGCCGGGCGGGTCGAGGCGTCCGAGGGGCGGGGGGTCATCCGGGACCCCGCCGTCCACCGCCGGACCCTCGGCGAGGTGGCAACCGCGCTCCGGTCCGCCGGAGCAGCCATCATGGGGGCCATGCCGTCGCCCCTGACCGGACACTCCGGCAACGTCGAGTTCCTCCTCCACGCCCGGACCCCGGTGCCGCCCGGGGGCACGCCGGCGGTCCCGCCGGGGACCTCGACGCCCTGCTCGACGCCGCCGTCGACGAGGTCCCGTCCGACCCCGGCCGGCGAGCGGGGACTGGCGATGGCCCGCATCGCCTTCGCCGTCCGCCCCGACCGGCCCGAGGCCGACGCCCTGGCCGACCGGGCCGACGGCCTGGCTCGGCCGAGCGGGGCCACGAGGCGGTGCGCTCGGCCCTGAGCCGGACGGGTCGATCGACCTCGACGGCGCCGACCTGCTGGTCAGCCTGGGCGGGGACGGCACGCTGCTGCGTGCGGTCGACAGCGCGCCTCGACGGCGGCGGTGCCGGTGCTCGGGGTCAACCTCGGCCGGCTCGGCTACCTGACCGAGGTGGAGCCGGCCGGGCTCGAGGACGCGCTCGACCGCTTCCTCGAGGGCGACTACGAGGTCGAGGAGCGGATGACCCTGTCGGTCAGCGTGCGCCGGCCCGACGGGACGGTGCTCGAGCAGTGCGCCCTCAACGAGGCCACGGTCGAGAAGACGGTGCCCGGTCACACGGTGCGGATCGCCGCCTCGATCGACGAGCACCCGTTCGTGACCTACGCGGCGGACGGCCTGCTGGTGGCCACCCCCACCGGCTCGACCGCCTACAACCTGTCGGCCCGGGGCCCGCTGCTGTCGCCGCGCCTCCGGGCCCTCGTCCTCACCCCGGTCTCGCCCCACATGCTCTTCGACCGGCCCCTGGTGCTCGACCCGGACCAGCAGGTCCGCCTCGAGGTGCTCGGGCCCCGGCCGGCCGTGCTGGTGGTGGACGGGCTGACGGTGGCCACCCTCGAGCCCGGGGCGACCGTCGACTGCCGGGAGGGCGACCGCCCGGCCCGCCTGGTGACCTTCGGGTCCCGGGACTTCCACGCCATCCTGCGGGCGAAGTTCCACCTGGCCGACCGGTAGGGCGGACGGTGGGTGGCCATGCTGGTCGAGCTCCACGTCCGCGACCTCGGCGTGATCGACGACGTGACCGTGGCCCTCGGACCGGGCATGACCGCGCTGACCGGGGAGACCGGCGCCGGCAAGACGCTCCTGGTGGGGGCCCTCAGCCTGCTGCTCGGGGGGCGGGCCGACCCCGCGGTCGTGCGGTCCGGGCGGAAGAGGCGCTGGTCGAGGCGCGCTTCGTCCGAGCGGTGCGGCTTCGAGCGACCCGACGACGGCACCGACGACGGCACCGGCGGGGGACCGACGGGGAGTGGAGGTCCTCTGGCCCGGACGGTCGCCCGGGAAGGGCGGTCGAAGGCCTGGGTCGACGGCCGGATGGTGCCGGTCGGCGCACTGGCCGAGGCCGCGGCCGGCCTGCTCGAGCTCCACGGCCAGCACCAGCACCGCACCCTGGTCGTCCCCGAGGCCCAGCGCCGGGCCCTCGACGCGTTCGGCGTCGATCGACACCGGGCCGACTGGTGGCCGCCCGGCGGCGCCTTGGCGGCGCTCGTCCGCGAGGCGGAGGGACTCGGCGGGGACGCCCGCCAGCGGGCCCGGGAGGCGGAGATGCTGCGCTTCCAGGTCGACGAGATCGAGCGGGCCGGCATCGAGGACGCCGACGAGGATGCCCGCCTCGAGGCCGAGGAGGACCGGCTGGCCGAGGCCGTCGGCCCACCGCGACGCCGCGGCCGCGGCGCTGGCCGCCCTCACCGGAGACGGCGGCCCGCAGGAGGCCGGCGCGATCGACCGGCTGGCCGAGGCCTCCGGGGCCCTGTCCGGGCGGGGTCCGCTGGCCGGGCTCGACGGCGCGGTGCGGGCGCTGATGGCCGACGTCGCCGACCTGGCCGCCGAGCTGCGCCGGGTGGTCGAGACCTGGGAGGACGATCCGGCCCGCCTCGGCGAGGTGCGGGCCCGCCGGCAGCTCTTCCGCCAACTGAGGCGCAAGTACGGGCCGACACCCGGCGAGGTGCTGGCCTTCGCCGAGGACGGCCGGGCCCGGCTGGCCGCCCTGGCCGCCGAGGCGGCACGGGCGGCGGCCCTCGACGGCGAGATCAGACCGCGCGCCGGGACGGTGGCCGGCGAGGAGGTCGTCGCCCTGGCCCGTCGCCGGGCCGCGGCCCCGTGCTGGCCTCCGAGATCGAGGCCACCCTCCACGGGCTGGCCATGCCCTCGGCCCGGTTCGCCATCCGGGTCGAGGGCGACGGCAGCGGCGACGAGGTCTCCTTCGAGCTGGCCGCCAACCCCGGCGAGTCCGCACTCCGCCGCTGGCCAAGGTGGCTTCGGGCGGCGAGCTGTCGCGCACCATGCTGGCCGTCCGCCTGGCGCTGACCGACGCCCCGGGGTGCTGGTCTTCGACGAGGTGGACGCCGGGGTCGGGGGGAAGGCGGCGATCGCGGTGGGGGCGGCGCTGGCCGGGCTCGGCCACTACGCGCAGGTGCTCGTGGTCACCCACCTGGCCCAGGTGGCGGCCCGCGCCGACCACCAGATCGAGGTCCGCAAGGTGGAGGCGGGCGGCCGCACCCGATCCGAGGTGGTCCCGCTCGACGGCGACGGGCGGGTGGTCGAGATCAGCCGGATGCTGTCGGGCAGCCCCGACAGCGAGGCCGCGCACCGTCACGCCCGCGAGCTCCTCGGGCACACCGGGCCCGGACCGGGCGCGACCAGCACCGACGGCCTGGGGTCCGCACGCCGCGGCGACCGCGTTCCGGTAGCCTCGGCGGGTGCCCGATGTGGACGGCCCCGACGTGAGGGAGAGACGGACCAAGTACATCTTCTTCACCGGCGGGGTGTCCTCGTCGCTCGGCAAGGGACTCACCGCCTCCTCGCTCGGCCGCCTCCTCAAGTGCCGTGGCCTGAAGGTCACGATGTGCAAGCTCGACCCGTACATCAACGTCGACCCGGGCACCATGAACCCCTTCGAGCACGGCGAGGTCTTCGTCACCGAGGACGGCGGCGAGACCGACCTCGACCTCGGCCACTACGAGCGGTTCATCGACGAGAACCTGCACAAGGGCTCGAACGCCACCACCGGCCGGATCTACTCGTCGGTGATCGCCAAGGAGCGCCGGGGCGACTACCTGGGCAAGACCGTCCAGGTCATCCCGCACATCACCGACGAGATCAAGAACCACATCCACAAGCTCGGCCAGACCGGGGTGGACGTGGTCATCGTGGAGATCGGCGGCACCGTCGGCGACATCGAGATCCTCCCGTTCATCGAGGCCATCCGCCAGTTCCGGCGCGACGTCGGCCGGGCACAACGTGGCCTACGTCCACCTCACCCTGGTGCCCTACCTCCGGCCGTCGGGGGAGCAGAAGACCAAGCCGACCCAGCACTCGGTCACCGACCTGCGCAGCCAGGGCATCCAGCCCGACGTCATCGTCTGCCGCTCGGACCGGATGATCTCCGAGGACCTCAAGCGCAAGATCTCGCTGCTGTGCGACGTCCCCATGCAGGCCGTCGTCTCTGCGTCGACGCCGGCAACATCTACCAGATCCCCCTCGTCCTGCACGAGGAGGGCCTCGACAGCTACCTGCTCGACCTGCTGGAGATCGACCTGGCCGACCACCCGATCGACCTGACCCGGTGGGAGCGCCTGGTCGACCAGGTGGCCGCGGCCGTCCGCCCGGTCCGGATCGGCATCATCGGCAAGTACGTCGACCTGCCCGACGCCTATCTCTCGGTGGTCGAGTCGCTGCGCCACGCCGGCTTCCACCACGGGGCCAAGGTCGAGATCGAGTGGGTCCAGGCCGCCACCGTGCCCGACCTGCTCGAGCGCGACGGGCTGCGGGGCTTCGACGGACTGGTGATCCCGGGCGGGTTCGGCGAGCGCGGCATCGAGGGCAAGATCGCCGCCGCCCGCTACGCCCGCGAGCACGAGCTGCCGCTGCTCGGCCTGTGCCTCGGCCTCCAGGTCATGATCATCGAGGTGGCCCGGTCGCTGGCCGGCCTGACGGGGCCAACTCCCGCGAGTTCGACGCCACCACCCGCCACCCGGTCATCGACCTCATGGACGAACAGGTCGACGTGTCCGACAAGGGCGGCACCATGCGCCTCGGCTCCTACGACGCCCGGCTCCTGCCGGACTCCCAGGTGGCCGAGGCCTACGGCGACGTCGTCGTCTCCGAGCGGCACCGCCACCGCTACGAGGTCAACCCCCGCTACCGCGAGCGCCTCGAGGAGGCGGGCCTGGTCTGCTCGGGCATGTCGCCCGACGGCCGACTGGTCGAGTTCATCGAGCTTCCGGGCCACCCGTTCTGGGTGGGCACCCAGGCCCATCCGGAGTTCAAGAGCCGTCCCGACCAGCCCCACCCGCTCTTCCGCGAGCTGGTGGGCGCCGCCCTGGCCCGGGCCGAGGGTCGCGACCCGCACCTGATCGACCTCGGTGCCGTCGGCTGAGGCCGGGGCCGGCGCCGGGGCCCCGCCTGACGACGCGTTCCCGGTGTTCACCCCGACCGGGGAGGAGACCGTCCTGCAGGGCCGGTTCATCTCGGTCCGGCGGGCGACATTCCTCGACCCGGACGGGGTCCCCTTCGAGCGGGACATCGTCCGCCATCCGGGAGCGGTGGCCATCGTGGCGGTCACCGCCGCAGGACGGCAACGCGTGGTGCTCGTCCAGCAGTACCGGCCGCCCGTCGACCGGTGGCTCCTCGAGATCCCGGCGGGCACCTGCGACGTCGAGGGCGAGCCGCCTGACGAGACGGCCCACCGCGAGCTGGCCGAGGAGGTGGGCTACGCCGCGGAGCGACTCGCCCTGCTCACCCGGACCCTGATCACCCCGGGCTTCTGCGACGAGGTCTCCGGCGTCTACCTGGCCACCGGTCTCCGTCCGGTGGCCCCCGACCGCCAGGGGGCCGAGGAGCGCTTCCTCCGGGTGCTCGAGGTCCCGCTGGACGGCTTCGACGCCATGGTCGACGACGGGACGATCGTCGACGCGACCACCATCCTCGGCGTGGCGCTGGCCAGGCGCCGGCTCGATCGGACCGGGTAGGCGTCCCCCGGTTGCCGAGGCCCGTCTCCACCGGGTCCCTCGGGACCAGGCCCCATTCCGTCGGGACCAGGCCCCCCTCGCTCGCGGCGAGACCGCTCTCCTCCGGGGCGGAGGAGTATCTCTCCTGGCTCGCGGTGGAGAAGGGCAGGTCGCGCAACACCCTCCCCGCCTACCGCGGGGACCTCGCCGCCTGGGAGCGGTGGGCGGCAGACGAGGGCATCGACCCGCTGTCCGCCGGGCCGGAGACGCTCGAGCGGTACCTGGACGTGCTCAGGCGGGCCGGGGAGGAATCCCGCTTCGCTGGCCAGGGCCACGACCGCCCTGCGCGGGCTCTTCCGGTTCCTGGTCGACGAGGGGGTGCTCGCCGGTGGACCCGACCGCCGAGGTGCGGTCGCCGAAGCTGCCCAGGCGGCTGCCCAAGGCCCTCGAGGAGGCCCAGGTGGACGCGCTGCTCGGCTCGGCGCAGGGTGACGAGCCCACCGACCTGCGGGACCTCGCCCTGCTCGAGGTGCTCTACGGCACCGGCGCACGGATCTCCGAGGTGGTCGGGCTCTCGTTGCTCGACCTCCAGGACGACGACGGGCTGCTGCGGGTGTTCGGGAAGGGGGCCAAGGAGCGGCTGGTGCCCCTCGGGGGACCGGCGCGGTACGCCCTCGAGCGCTGGCTGGGGCCGGGCGGACGGCCGCGGATGGCCCCCGAGCGGTGGGCCAGCCGGGGCGACGCCGAAGCGGTGTTCCTCAACCGGCGGGGCGGACGGCTGTCCCGTCAGGGGGCCTGGGCGGTGGTCCGGGCCAGGGCCCGCCGGGTCGGCCTCGGCGACGTGGTGAGCCCCCACGTGCTGCGGCACTCGTGTGCCACGCACATGCTGGCCCACGGAGCCGACATCCGGGTCGTCCAGGAGGTGCTGGGCCACGTGTCCGTCGCCACCACCCAGCTCTACACCGGGCTCAGCCGGGAGCATCTCCGCTCCGCCTACGACAGTGCCCATCCGCGGGCCGGGGGGGCCGGGCCAAGTAGGATCGGTATCGTGCCGAGCGACGCCTCTACCGATGCCCAGACGGACGCCCCGGCGGACGCCCCGGAGACCGACTACCGCGATCTGCTGGAGATCGAGCAGCGGGAGCTCCAGTCGGAGCTCTCCGAGCTGGGGTTCGGCGAGAAGGGCGGGCTCGACTACGACCCGAACTTCGCCGACTCGAGCCAGGTGACGGCCGAACGGGGTGAGGCCGAGGCCCTCGCGGGGCAGCTCAAGGAGTCCCTGGACGAGGTCGCCCTGGCCCTCGCCCGCCTCGAGAACGGCACCTACGGTCGGTGCGAGGTGTGTGGCGTGGCCATCCAACCGGCCCGCCTCGAGGCCATGCCGGCCTCCCGGTTCTGCATCGATCACGCCAACCGGTCCTGAGCGGCCCCGAGCGGTGACCCCCGGGGGATCCGGCGGCGCCGGTGCGTGGCGCGGTCGGCGCTTCCAGCCCGACCAGCGGACCACCATCATCGTGGTCGTCGCCGTAGTCCTCATCGCCGTGCTGATCGCCACGCACCGCATCACCCGGTTCGAGATCATCTACTTCCTGGTCCTGATCCCGTCGATCATCCTCCACGAGATCTCCCACGGGGTGGTGGCGCTGGCCTTCGGCGACACGACGGCCAAGCGGGCCGGACGGATCAACCTCAACCCCCTTCGGCACGTCGACCCGGTCGGCACGCTCCTGGTCCCCGCCATCCTGACCCTCTCCGGCGTGGGTGCCTACGGGTGGGCCAAACCGGTCCCGGTCAATCCGGGCAACCTGCGCAGCCCGCGCAACCACGTCGTCCTGGTCGCGCTGGTGGGGCCGCTCACCAACTTCGCCCTGGCCGCGATCACCGGCGTCCTCTTCGTGGCCACCACACCCGCGCCCGTCCGGCAGTTCGTGGCCCTCGGCTACTACCCGCCGAGCCTGCTCGGCCAGGTCCTGTTCCTCGCCGGGATCGCCAACATCGTGCTCGGGCTCTTCAACTGCATCCCGTGCCCGCCGCTCGACGGCGCCGCCGTCCTCGAACGTCTCATCCCGGCACGGCTCCTGCCCGGCTACTACAACCTGCAGCCTGCACTCATGTTCCTGCCGCTCGTCCTCATCCTGGTCTTCCACAACGCATGGGTCCAGGCGCTCGACCACGTCATCCACTGGTGGTCGGGCCGACTGGCGTGACGGGCACGGGCGGCCGCTCGTGGACCGGCCGTTGGTCGACCATCCGGTGGGCCCCGGCCAGTCCCGGCCCCTCCACCCGGTGACCACCCTCGATCAGGCACTCGTTCCATCCTCCGCCGCTGACGCGACCGTGGAGTCATTCCTCCAGCGCGCAGGGCGCTGGGCGCAGTGTCACCCCGGTCTCCTCCTCCTCCTCGTCATTCCGTTCATCGTCCTTGCTGCACCGCTCCCGTTCGGTCATGTCTTCCTCGACGGGGACAACGCAATCCAGAACCTGCCGCTACGTGCGCTCGCCGGGCACGACCTGCGAGCCGGGATCCTGCCCCTCTGGAATCCGTACCTGTTCAGCGGGACCCCCCTCCTCGCCGGGTTCAATGCGGCCGCGGCCTACCCGACGACCTGGCTGTTCGCAGTGGTGCCTCTCTTCGCCGGATGGACCGTCAACGTCGCGCTCGCCTACGACGTCGCCATCCTCGGGATGTACCTGTTCTTGCGTCGCCAGCCGCTGGATCCGACGGCGGCCACCTTCGGTGCCGCCACCTTCGCCTTTGCCGGCTACATGGCCGGCCAGGTCGTCCACATCGATCTCATCCAGGCCGCCTCCTGGGTACCCTGGATGCTGCTGGCGGTCCACGAGCTGAGCCGGCCCGCGGCCGAGCCGGGCGCGAAGCGCCAGGAGCGCGGCTGGGTCTTCCTGTTGGGCGGGGCGCTCGGGCTCGCCCTTCTGTCCGGCGGAGCCGAGGCGGTCATCGACGGAGGGGTGCTTCTGGCCGTCTACTGGGTCGGGAGGATGGTCACCCTCGGAGCCTTCCGGAGCACCAACCGCCGCCAGGGGCTGCGGTCGCTCATCCGGATCCTCTCCGGCGCGGTCATCGGCCTGGCACTCGGGGCTGCCCAGTGGATCCCCGGGCTGGCCTTCCAGTCGACCTCCCAGCGCGCAGGGATCGGGTACGGGTATTTCACCAGCGGCTCGCTCCCGTGGCGGCTCGTCACCCTGGTGGCCACTCCGTTCATGCTCGGCACCAACCACATCGGTCTCGCCTACTACGCGGGGAACTACAACATCCAAGAGGTCACGAGCTACGCCGGCGTGCTCGCCCTGATCGCCGCCTGCTCGCTGGGCCTGCGACGGTGGCGCTCCCTGCCCGAGTCTCGGAACTGGTGGATCTGGTACGCGGTGCTCGGTGTCGGGGTGCTCGCTGCGATCGGGGGTGCGACACCGTTCGCTCGCCTGCTCTTCCTCCTCCCCATCGTCAACAGCGAGCGGCTGCTCAACCGGAACCTGCTCCTCGTCGACACCGCCTTGGCCGTGCTCTTCGCCTGGTGGGTGCACCTGCTGCTGACCCGACCCGACCGGGGTGACCCGTCGGCCACTCCCCACCTGCGAGAGCGCTGGCGGCGCGGGAGCCGGGCAGAGCTCGTGGCTCACGTGCGCTCCCGTCACAGTCATCGCCCTCGTCTGCCTGCTGGTCTGGGTGGTCGGCAGCCGGTTCCAAAACGTCTTCGGCGTCCAGGTCGCCATCGACTCGGCCACGAGCCGGCGCGATGCACTCTTGGTGACGGGCGGGCTGGTCGTCGCGGTTGCCGCCACGGCCGTGGTGCTCCGCGAGGCACGATTGACCGTGCGCGGATTGCGCAGAGCCCTCGGCACCGTGCTCGCGCTCGATCTCGTCGTCCTCAACGTGTTGCTGGTCGCCATTCCCACCAGCCAAGATCTTGCTACGGCCAAGGGGGTCGCGGCCCGGCAGTTCACCGCGCTGGTCGGCAATGCGCGCTTCGCCATCTACGACCCGGACACCTTCGACGACGGCGAGCTGCTCGCCCTGGGTCAGACAGATCTCAATGCCTACAACGACCTGGGCAGTGGCCAGGGGTACACCGCCCTGACCGACGGAACCTACGCATCGGTCACCGGGGCTCACTACCAGGAGGACCTTGCCCCCGCCGTCGTTGGCCGGCAGCTCGTGGGACGACCTCGACGTGGGCACCCTTCTGTCGTTGCCGGGCTACTTCATGACCCCGCTGCCGCTCGGTGGGTCAATCCCGACCGCGGTCTCTTATCCGATTCCGGTCCATCCCTACAACGGGTTCCCCGACGCGGCGACCGGACCGGTTTCCCTTCGTCCTGGAACGTCCCATCGCTGGTACTTCGGGAGAACTCTGACCCTCCGGTCTCTGCAGTTCACCGGCTCGCTCGCGGTGGGCGAGAGGAACGCCTCGTTCCGCCGTCGGCCTTGTCGGACCCCGGGGCCAGGTGTCGTGGATCGACACGACGGGCGACCAGACCGACAATGGGCCCTCGACCGGACTTGTGACCGTCCGGGTTCCGAGCGGTACGAACGCGGCAGGGCTCGTGGTGCGTAATACCTCCTCCACCGGGCTGACCGTCGGCATCCCGACGGTCCAGACCGTCCAGGGCGGGTGGGCCACCCTGGACGGACCAATGCAGTACGGCACGACCTGGCCCCACTGGGCATACACCGGGGACTTCGGCTCCTTCGGGGTATTCGTCAATACCCGGGCACGGGGATGGGCATGGCCTTCCGCTCCCGGCCGAGCGCTTCCGCGGACGACGAGCGTGACCGCCGGACCGCCGTCGGCGGATGGCGGCCAGCGCATCGTGGTGCACGCCGCAGGGCCGCTGGAGATCGACCGCAGCGTCGCCTTCGCGGGCGGCTGGGGGGCGACCGCGGTGAATCAAGGGAGTGGTCGGTCGGAACGGCTCACGGTGGTCCGGGACGGACTGGTCCAGCAGGTGGCACTGCCGACGGCAGGCACCTGGGTCGTGACCTACCAGTACCGTCCCGCCTCGGCGTGGGTCGGATTCGCCATCTCGGCACTGACCGTGATCGCGGGCGTGACCTGGGGGATCGGGGAGTGGATGCGCTTCCGCAGGATGCGCCGTCGCGTGGTTCCAGAAGTGACCAATTGAACCGAGGGACCGCAACCAACTCCGGCGCGCGGGCCTCGGCCATGGCACGCATCCGTGCACGTGGAACGGAAGGAACGGACTGATGCGCCTCGGACCCGCGCTCGCGTCCCGACCTGGTGCATCGCCGTCGGTGCCATCATGGTCTGGCTCCTTTCGGGTGCGTACATGCTCCACTTCGGAGCGTCATGGCACCTTGACCTCCGCGTCTACCGGGCAGCCGGTCACGCCCTCTACTACGGTGGATCGCCGTTCACGGCGTATTTCACGTCGAATCACCTGCTCTTCACCTACACCCCGTTTGCATTGCTGGTGCTCAGTCCACTGACCTTCGGTCCACTCGGTCTCATCGAGACCGGCTGGTGGCTGCTGAGCGCGGCATCGATGGTCACGGCGGCGTTCCTTCTGCTCCGGACCACGTTCTCCCTGTCAGCGAGTCGCTCCTGGGCGGTCGCCGGGCTGCTGTGCGGCGTGGGTTCGCTGGCCCTCGAACCGGTACGCAGCAACTTCGA
Organism: uncultured Acidimicrobiaceae bacterium; assembly: GCA_963769775.1. Classification (GTDB taxonomy): domain Bacteria; phylum Actinomycetota; class Acidimicrobiia; order Acidimicrobiales; family RAAP-2; genus Bog-756. Next base: position 72,656 of record CAVYNC010000005.1, read on the forward strand.
CTACGGCCAGATCAATCTCATCCTCATGGTCATGATCGTGGCCGACCTCACCTGGGTGCGCCCATCCTGGAGGGGTGTTCTGGTCGGTGTTGCCGCCGCGATCAAACTCACGCCCCTCATCTTCCTGTTCTACTTCGTCGTCGACCGGGACCGGCGCTCGCTGTTGCGCGGCATCGGCGCCTTCATCGCCGTCACCGGGCTGTCGTGGTCCATCCTGCCCACGGACTCGACTCGTTATTGGTTCCACCAGATCACCGACGCGAGCCGCACCGGGGTGCTCGGGGTGGTGAGCAATCAGTCGTGGAACGGAATGGTGCATCGGGCCCCCTTCGACGGAGGCCACACGGGTACCGCGGTATGGGTGGTTCTGTCAGTGGGCACCCTGGTCTTGGGCGTGTCGCTCACCCGGCGCCTTGTTGAGCAGTCCCGCACCGCTGCCGCGATCTATGGTCCTCGCTCTCACCGAGCTTCTCGTCAGCCCAGTCTCGTGGTCGCACCACTGGGTGTGGTTGGTGCTGGCTCCGATCGTGATCGTGGATCTGTGGGCAGTCCAGCGGGCCGTGGCCACAGCCCTGTTGGTCCTGGTCGGTCTGGCCGTGGCGGCCCCGTATCTGTGGATTCGGGCCGTCCCTCTCTCCTACCTGGGGAGCAACGCCTTGGTACTCGGTTGTGCAATCGTGCTCGTGCTGTGGGCGGCTGCCGAGGGGGTACTCCGTCTCGGCGCTCTGGGTCGGCTCGATCGGCGTAGACCGAGGCCGGCCCCGGTTTCCCCGCCCTGATCCTTCCCGAGAGAGATCCAGAGCTGACTCCACGAGATGACCGTTCGGGCGGTATCGTTCCGCGGGACATTTCCGTGGGATGGGACGACAACAAGGAGCCATGTTGGGAGCGCCCACCGCGGTGCAAGCAACTCGACTGAACCGGGTGGACCAGTCGATCAGCCTCTGGATCGGCGTCGGCGTCGTCGGCTCGATCGGCGTGGCCGTACTCGGGACTCGCATCGGAGCCATTCCCCGATCGGGCAACAACCGTTGGTGGTTCAACGTGCCCGGGGGAGTGTCCACTGCGGCCCACCTCGGGTATTACGGGGCCATGCTCCTGCTCATCAGCGGGTGGATCGGCGTCGGCTACTACGCCCGCGGGGGAAGACTCACGGTTCGCATGTCGTGGGTGATCCTCGGACTGTGGGGCCTTCCGCTGCTGGTCGGTCCCCCGGTCTTCAGTCGTGACATCTACAGCTACATCGGGCAGGGGCTCCTGGCCCACCATGGCCTCAACCCCTATTCGGTTCCACCCTCGAGACTCGGTGATGCTCCGCTCCTGGCGTCGATCGCTCAGGTGTGGCGGAATACCGCGTCACCGTACGGTCCGCTGTTCGTCAGTGTGAGCCGGGTAGCGGTCGGTGTGGCCGGAGCGTCCCTGATCGCCCAGGTGCTGGTGTTCCGGGTGATCGAACTGATCGGCGTGGCAATGATCATGGTGTCGCTGCCGCGCTTGTCGCGCCGGCTCGGCACCGACCCGGGGCTGGCCCTGTGGCTCGGCGCACTCAGCCCGTTGGCCCTGCTGAGCTTCATCGCGTCCGGGCACAACGACGCATTGATGGTCGGTCTCCTGCTCGCCGGCCTGACCCTCGCCCTGGAAGGGCGCTTGGCTGTGGGTGTGGCCCTCATCGCCCTCGCCGCCACCATCAAGATCCCTGCGGCCGCGGCCATCGTGTTCATTGCCGTGGATCAGTTCCGTTCAAGCACCGGCGATCGGCGGTGGCGAGTTGTGATCGAGGCCATCGTGGTCCCGATGGCTGTTGTGGTTGGCATCACGGCTGCCGCCGGCTTCGGGTGGACCTGGCTCGGACCCACCGCACTCCACGTCCCGACCGAGCTGCGCGTGCTCTCGACACCCGCCGTGGCGCTCGGAGCCTTTGTCCATGCCGTCCTGCACTCGGTCGGGGTGCCTGTGGCGTTGAGCCCCACGGTGACGGCGACCCAGCTCCTGTGCGAGCTCGCCGCCGTGGCAGGCGCCGTCTGGCTGGTGTTCAACGCCCACCGGCTCGACATGGTCCGCGTGCTCGGGCTGACGCTTGGTGCTCATCGTGGTGGGCAGCCCGACGCTGTGGCCCTGGTATCTGATGTGGGGGCTGGCCATCCTGGCGGCAACGTCCGCCCAGCGCTCGAAGGTGCTCGCCGCCGTGGCCGGTCTCTCCATGCTGGTCGTCGGCCCGGGGGGTGCACCCATGCTCAGCGGTAAGGCGTATTTCGTGATCGCCCCCCTCCTGCTCGGGGCATGTGGCTGGCTGGTCTGGGATCGACATTGGCAACAGGTGGTGCACGGTTATGCAGTCTGAGTCGACAGTGGACGCTCAAGCCGGGTCACCAACGGACTCCGGGACGGCGGCTGTTGCGGCTTCCGAAACCCACGGACGCAACGGGTCAACCGCGTCAGCGTCCGTCGCGGTGATCGATGCCGGCCCTCTCACGCCGGAGCCGAGTGCGGACAAGAGCGGCAAAGGGGGGATCCGCCAGTGGTTCCTGTTCTGGCCCGTGCTCGCTTACGTGGTCGCTCGCAGTGCGACAGTTGCCGGTGCGGCCGCCGTCGACGTCTTCACCCACAAATCGTTGAGCGCCGACCTCGATATCTGGGACGGGCAGTGGTTCATCCGTGGGGCCCTTCACGGATGGCCGAGCCACCTGCCAATGGTGCACGGCCACGTGGCCAGAAACACCACCGCCTTCTTTCCTGCGCTTTCCCTCGCCATCCGCTGGCTTACCGACCTCACCCGGCTCTCTCCTCTGGTCGTCGGCCTTGTGATCAGCGGGGTCACGGGACTGACTGCTGTGGTGGCCGTCGGCATGCTCGTCCGCCACTACTACGACAGCCGGCACGCCACCCGGGCCACATTGTTGTTTGCGGTATTCCCGGGCACGTTCGTGTTCAGTCTGGTCTATGCCGAGGGCATCGTGATCACCTGCGTGGCCTTCGGGCTCCTGGCGCTGCTCCGCCGGCAGTGGTGGTTGGCCGGGCTCTTGGGTCTCGTTGCAACGGCGGCGTCGCCCATTGCGCTTGCCTTCGTGATCAGTTGCGCGTGGTGTGCGGGCCGCGAAGTCTTCCGCCAGAGGGCCTGGCGGGCGCTGATCGCCCCGGTCTTGGCACCGCTGGGTTTCATCGCCTACATGGCCTGGCTGTGGGTGCACACCGGGACCCTCTCGGCGTGGCGACTCACCGAACAAGGAGGGTGGAAGAGCGTCCCGTCCTTCCGCTATCCGATCCATGTCGTCACGCACCTTCCTCTTCAATCCTTTGGCCCCGACCGAGACGGGTCAGATCCTCATCGCCGGCACGGTGCTTGCGTTGATCGGTGCCATCCTGGCTATCCGGGAGCCCCAGCCGGCACCCGTCCTGATCTACGGACTGGCTGCCGCCCTCATGACGGCTGTGGCCTCGCCGGTCGGGTTGCGGCCGCGCTTTGTGATGCTGGCCTTTCCCCTGGTTCTGGCCTATGGGACCCGGCTTCGAGGTCGTGTCTACATCGGGGCGGTGATCCTCAGCGCGCTGCTGCTCACCGCCATGACCGTCCTCGAACTCGGCTCGACCGCCGTGTTCCCTTGATCCTCGACGCCCGCAGACCGGGTCTGCCGGTCTGCCCGGACCTCACCTACTCCGCTACCACCCCGACCGTCGGTTGGCCGTGGGTGACCTTCGGCTCGAACGCCGCGGTACCCGCCGAACGAGGCCCTGCGCGTCGCCTCCACAGCATCACCGCCACGCCCACCATGAACGCCACGGTGGCCACGAAGAAGGCGTTCCCCTCCAGCAGTTGCCACCCGTGCTCCGCCAGCTCCTTGTTGCCGCCGTTGGGTACCTTCCAGATCGGAGCCCAATAGAAGAGTGCGGTCCCGGCCGCGGCCCAGATCGGACCGCCGCGGGGCCTGTCGGACGCACAAGCCAACCAGATGAGGATCGGCACCACCCAGACCAGGTGGTGGGCCCACGTGATCGGGGAAGCCAGGAGGCCGGTGCTGGCGCAGACGAGCGCTCCGAGGAACGGCGAGGACGACCGGAACGCCCAGGCCGCCAGGGAGACGCCGGCAATGACCACGACCACGCTCGCCGCGGTGATGAGCCCTGTCGATACCACGCGGTGGTCGAGTCGATCGGCCACCGCCCGCAGGCTCTGGTTGCTGATGTAGAAGACGCCACCAACCCGCTTGGCATCGGTTGCGTACTTCGTGAAGTACGACCACGAAGCGGCCGGGTCGGTGGTGGCGGTCAAGAGTGAGCAGAACGCGAAGGTGCCCAGCGCGACCCAGGCGGCACGTGTCTGGCGGGTCACGAACAGGTAGGGGACGAATACCACTGGCACCAGCTTGATCGATGCAGCGATGCCGATCAGTACGCCACGGGGCAGGGTCCGTCCGCCGAGTTGCCACAGCACCGTGAGGTCGCCCAACACCACGGCCGCCAACACGATGTTGACCTGCCCGAAGCTCAAGGTCAGCCGAACCGGCTCCATGATGTACGCCGGGCCCATCAGGACCAGAGACCACTGGATCAGTCGGTGGCGTCCGAGTGCGGGAAGGGCGGCCCGGAGGGAGAGGAACAAGAGAGAGAACAGGGCGAGCATGTTGATCACCGCCCAGACGACCTGGGCCGAGGTCTCCGAGAGGGCCGACAGCGGCGCAAACACCAGAGCGGCGAACGGCGGGTACGTAAAGGGCAGATGTGGAGGATTGGGGAGCCCGACCAGATAGAGCCGACCGTCGACGAGGTTGCGCCCGCCCATCAGATAGACGGCCATGTCCAGCTGGAGCCGATTCACCGCCAGCCCTATTCCGCCGGCTGATGCCAGAGCCGCCGACACCGCGCCGACCATCCACAGGGCCGCGTTCCACCGGGGCGGAACCTCGTCAGTCTGCGTTGAGGGTACCTGGGGCACGAGCGCCGGGGACATCAGGTCCGATGGTAGACCGCGCTCGTTTGTGCCTAGCGACGGACCCCCACACGTGCGGGACGCCCGTGGTTACGATACTCGCCGCCTCCGGGCGTCCTCAGCCCGGGCCGAGCAGTCCGACCGCCTCGGCCGAGCGGGCGTAGGTCGCCGACGCGATCGCACCGGCCTTCTCGGCCCCGCGGGCCAGCTGGGCGCGCACGGCGCCGGGATCGGAGGCGAGTGCCGCCCGGCGCTCCCGCAGCGGGGCCAGCATCTCGATGAGCGCGTCCGCGGTGTCGTTCTTCAGGTCGCCGTAACGCTCGTAGGAGCGGGCCACCTCGGTCGGGGTGCGACCCGTGGCGACGGCAAGAAGGTCGAGGAGGTTGGCCAGGCCCGGCTTTGCTTCGGGGTCGTAGCGGACCTCACCGTCGGTGTCGGTGACCGCCTTCTTGATCTTGCGGGCGATCTCGGACGGGTCGTCGAGCATGAGGACGGTCCCGAGCGGGGAGCTGACCGACTTGGACATCTTGCGATCGGGATGCTGGAGATCCATCACCCGGGCGGCCAGCGCGGGGACGGCCGCTTCCGGCACCACCAGTGTGTCGCCGAACCGGTGGTTGAACCGGACTGCCAGCTCCCTTGCCAGCTCGAGGTGTTGACGCTGGTCGTCGCCGACCGGCACCCGTTCGGCGTCGTAGAGGAGGATGTCCGCCGCCTGGAGCACCGGGTAGGTGAAGAGGCCGACCCGCACCGAGTCCTTCCCCGCGCTCTTCTCTTTGAATTGGGTCATCCGCCCGAGCTCGCCCATCGTCGCGAGGCACTCGAGCAGCCAGGACATCCGGGGGTGCTCGGGGACGTGGCTCTGCACGAACAGGGTGCAGCGCTCGGGATCGAGACCGGCGGCGAGCAGGTCCAGCGCCGTCTCGTAGGTGCGGGAGCGCAGTTCGGCCGGGTCGATGTCCAGGGTCAGGGCATGCAGGTCGACGATGCAGTAGAGCGCGTCATGGGTGTCCTGGTCGGCGACCCAGTTGCGGATGGCGCCCAGATAGTTGCCCAGGTGGAGGTCGCCGCTGGGCTGCAGGCCGGAGAGGACTCGGGGCATGAGGGGGTCATCGTACGCTGCGCCCGCGGGTGCACGGAGTTCGACGCACCAGCCGGTATGGTCGGTTCCTGTGGCCGCCACCGTCTCGACTCCCGTCTTCGAGGGGCCTGCCGACGTCCTCCTCCAACTGGTGACCGACCACCAGCTGGACATCTTCGACATCCCGCTGGCCGAGATCGTCGAGGCCTTCGTCGCCGAGGTCGCCTCGTGGGAGGTCGTCGACCTGCCCACCCTCTCGGAGTTCCTGGTCATTGCTGCCGTGCTCGTCGAGCTCAAGTCCCGCCGGCTGCTGCCAGGCAGCGGGGAGGTCGAGCCCGACGAGGAACTGGTCGGATGGGAGGAGCGCGACCTGCTCCTGGCCAGGCTGCTCGAGTGCCAGGCGTATGCGGCCGCAGCAGACGGCTTCGCACTCCTCATCGAGCAGGCAGCCCGTTCGGTGCCCCGGACGGCCGGGCTCGACCCCGACCTGGTCCTCCATGCCCCGGACCTCCTGGAGGGGCTGACCGCCGAGCAGGTGGCGGCGGCCTACATGCGGGCGACAGCCGAACGTCCGGCACCGACGGTCGACCTCCAGCACGTGACAGTGGATGCGGTCACCGTCGCCGACGCGGTGGCCGAGCTCACCGTCAGGCTGCCCGGGACCGGGCGCCGCACCTTCCGCGAGCTGACCGGGCACCTGACCTCGCGGATCGAGATCATCGTGCGGTTCCTCGCTCTCCTCGAGCTCTTCAAACAGGGCCGCATCTCACTCGACCAGGGCGGCACCTTCGGGGAGCTCAACATCGAGTGGATGTCGGGGGCTCCGACCTCGGTGAGCGTGGGTGGGGGTCCGAGCGACCGGACCGACGAGTACGAGGGCTGACCATGGCACTCTCTCCAGAGGCAAGGGCGATCGAGGCCGTCCTGATCGTCGCGGTCGAGCCGGTTCCGACCGGCATTCTGGCTGAGCTGCTCGAGCTCCCCGTCGACCAGGTCGAGCCCATCTGCGAGGAGCTGATGGCGTCCTGCCGCGACGAGGGACGCGGGTTCGAGATCGTTCGCATCGCCGGTGGGCTGCGGATCCAGACCCATCCCGACCTCGCCCCCTATGTCGAGCGCTTCGCCAACGTCGGGGTCTCGTCGCGGCTCTCGGCTGCCGCCCTCGAGACACTGGCGATCGTGGCGTACAAGCAACCCGTCTCGAGGGCCCAGATCGCCTCCCTGCGGGGGGTCAACGTCGACGGGGTCGTGCGTCTGCTCGAGCACCGGGGCTATATCACCCCGGTGGGGCGGGCCCCAGGGCCCGGGCAGGCCGTCCTCTACGCCACCACCGACGCCTTCCTCGAGCGCCTCGGGCTCGATCGGCTCGAGCAGCTCCCGCCGGTGGAGGATCTGCTTCCCGGACCCGAGGCCCTGGCCGAGCTCGAGGAGCAGATGCGCCCAGCAGCGAATGGCTGACCCCGACCCCGGCGAGCTGGCTGACCCCGACCCCGACCACGAGCCCCCACGCGGGGAGCGCCTCCAGAAGGTCCTGGCCCGGGCAGGGATCGGGTCACGGCGGGTGTGCGAGGACCTGATCAGCGACCGCAGGGTCACGGTCAACGGCGAGATCCCGGTCCTCGGCCGACGGATCGACCCGCAGGTCGACCGGGTCGAGCTCGACGGGGTGCCGCTGTCGGTCCGCCCCGGGCTCGTGCACTACCTCCTCAACAAGCCGACCGGGGTGGTCAGCACCGTCGAGGACACCCACGACCGCCCCACCGTGGTCTCCCTGGTGCCGTCGGAGCCACGGGTCCACCCGGTGGGCCGCCTCGACAGGGACTCGGAGGGGCTCTTGATCCTCACCAACGACGGCGAGCTCACCCACCTCCTCACCCACCCGTCCTTCGGGGTGCCCAAGGAGTACTTGGTCGAGGTCGAGGGCCGCCCGACCGCGGGTGAGGTGCGTCGGCTGCGGGAAGGTGTCGAGCTCGACGACGGGAGGACCGCGCCGGCGCGGGTGACCGCAGTGGCCCCCTCACTGCTGCGGATGGTCATCCACGAGGGGCGCAACCGGCAGATCCGGCGGATGTGCGAGGCCGTCGGCCATCCGGTGCTGCGGCTGGTGCGTACCAGGATCGGCCCGCTGGCCGACCCGACCCTTTCCCCGGGCTCCTACCGGTCGCTCACCGTCGACGAGGTCAGGGGACTGGCGGCTGCGGCCGTGCCGAGCGAAGCCCCTGAGTAACATGCCTGCCTGATGCCCCTTTCCCTACGAGCGGTCCGCGGCGCGACCACGGTCGAGGAGGACACGCCGGAGGCGGTCACCGAGCGGGTGGTGGCCCTCCTCGGTGCGATCCTCGAGCGCAACGGGCTCGAGGAGGACGACATCGTCTCGATCCTCTTCACGGCGACCGAGGACATCGTGTCGATGTTCCCTGCCACCGCCGCCCGCAACATGGGGCTCGGGGCCGTACCCCTCATCTGCGCACGCGAGCTGGCCGTGGTCGGTTCGGTACCCCGCTGCATCCGGGTCATGCTCCATGTCACCACCGAGCGCCCGCGCGAGGAGATCCACCACGTCTACCTCGAGGGCGCGCAGGGGCTCCGTGACGACCTCCCCGAGTGACGGAAGCAGGCCGCGGGTCCCCTCTGGCGGCACCGCTGGACCCGGGCGGGCGATGGTCTTCGGGACCGGCCTCATCGGGGGTTCGGTGGGGATGGCGCTGCGCGAGCGGGGCTGGCGGGTCACCGGGACCGACGTCGCCCCGGGGGTCGCGGCGCGGGCGGTCGAGCTCGGTGCCCTCGACGCCGAGGGCGAGGATCGGGGGGCCGACCTGGTCGTGGTGGCGACCCCGGTCCAGGTGACCGCCGCGGTGGTCTCCGAGGTCCTCGCCTCCCCGTCCTGGAACCCGGAGGCCGTGGTCACCGACGTGGGGAGCGTGAAGGGTCCGCTGGTGGCCGCTGTCGACGGCCCGCGTTTCGTCGGCGGCCACCCGATGGCCGGATCGGAGCAGGTCGGGGTCGAGGGGGCCTCGGCTGATCTCTTCGTGGGCGCGACCTGGGTGCTCACGCCGACGGCGGCCACCGATCCGAACGCGTACGCACGCCTGCGCGCGGTCCTCGCCGACCTCGGGGCAGACGTGGTCGCCCTCGATCCCGCCGAGCACGACTCGCTGGTGGCGGTCGTCTCCCACGTGCCCCACCTCACCGCCGCCACGCTCATGGCGCTCGCCGCCGACCTCGGGGAGGAGCACGGCCCTCTGCTGCAGCTGGCCGCAGGGGGGTTCCGGGACATGACCCGGATCGCCGCGGGGCAACCCTCGATCTGGTCGGATATCTGCGACGACAACGCCGACGCCATCGTGGCGACCTTCGACCTGCTCATCGACGCGCTCGGGGCCATGCGCCAGCGGGTGGCCGACCACGACCACGGCTCGCTGATCGAGGTGCTCGACCGGGCGGCCACTCGCGCGGCGGGCGCTCAGCCTGCGTGCACCCCGTCCCGAGGAGCTTGCCCAGGTGCGGGTTCCCGTGCTCGACCAGGAGGGCGCGATCGCGGCCGTGACCACCCTCGCCTCCGCACTCGGGATCAACATCTTCGACGTGGAGATCGCCCACTCGGTCGAGGGCGACCGCGGCGTGCTGGTACTGGTCATCGACGCGGCCTCGGCCCCCGCCTTCGCCGCCGAACTCGCCGGGCGGGGATATCGGTCCGGGATCACCCCGATCGGGACGGTGCGGTGACCGACGCCGCGGTCGTCCCGCATGCCATCCCCGGGGGCCGGGTCCTGGTCGGCACGCTTGCCGCGCCCGGGGACAAGTCGATCTCCCACCGCGCCCTGCTCCTCGCCGCGTTGGCCGATGGCACCTCGACCATCGCCGGGCTCTCCGACGGTGACGACGTGCGGCGCACGGCCGGGGCGGTAGGGCACCTCGGGGCCGCGGTCAACCGCAGCGACGGCGTCGTGACCGTCTCCGGCGGCCGCTCCAGGCTCCGGGCGCCGGAGGGCACCATCGACCTCGGCAACTCGGGCACCGGGATGCGGCTGCTTGCAGGGGTGGTCGCCACGGTCCGCGGGGTGACCCGGCTCACCGGGGACGCCTCCCTTCGGTCGCGGCCGATGGACCGGGTGGCCGAACCGCTCGGCCGGATGGGGGCGACGGTGGTGGGCGAGGGTCCGCGGTGCCTTCCGCCGGTGTCGGTGAGCGGTGGCGACCTCAGCGGGATCGACTACACGACCCCGATGGCCAGCGCCCAGGTCAAGGGGGCCGTGCTCCTGGCCGGACTCGATGCGGCCGGGGAGACCGTCGTCCGAGAGCGGGTGGCCACCCGTGCCCACACCGAAGAGATGCTGGCCGAGGCCGGTGCCGACATCACCGTCGAGCGCTCGGGAGCGGGCCGGGTGGTCCGGGTCCGTCGAAGCGCGTTGCGCCCGGGACGGATCAGCGTGCCCGGCGACCCGTCCCAGGCGGCGTTCTGGGTGGTGGCCGGGCTGGTCGTGCCGGGGAGCCGGGTCACCGTGACCGGTGTCCACCTCGGGGAGGAGCGGACCGGGTACCTCGGGGTGCTCCGCCGGATGGGTGGTGCGGTCACCGTGGTCGAGGAGGACGCCCCGGGGACCGGGTCGGTGACCAGTATCTCGGGACCGCTGCAGGGCACGACGGTCGAGGCCGCCGAGATCCCCTCCCTCGACGAGGTCCCGATCCTGGCGGTCGCCGCCGCCGTGGCCGAGGGACCGACCCGGTTCCGCGGGGTGGGGGAGCTCCGGGTCAAGGAGTCGGACCGGCTGGAGGGCACGGCGGAGCTCGTACGGGCCTTCGGGGGTGCCGCCGAAGTGGAGGAGGACGACCTGGTCGTCGCCGGCGGGGCCCGCCTCGTCCCGGGGCGCCTCGACGCCCGCGGGGACCACCGGATGGCCATGGCGGCTGCGGTGGCCGGGGCTGCCTGCGCCGATCCCGGCCCGACCCTGGTGACCGGTTGGGAGTCGGTCGCAACCAGCTACCCGGGCTTCGCCGCTGCGCTCGAGGGGCTGGCCCGCGAAGGGGCGCATCCGTGATGTCGAGCGGCGACCCCGCGGCACCGGCTGAACCGGTGGCCCGGTCGGCGCTGCTCATCGCGATCGACGGTCCGGCGGGGTCGGGCAAGTCGAGCGTCTCGCGCGCCCTGAGCCGGCGGCTGGGTCTCGACCGGCTGGACACCGGCGCCATGTACCGGGCCGTGGCTTGGGCGGCCCTGCGGGACGGCGTCGCCCCCGACGACCGGCCGGCGGTGGCCCGGCTGGCCCGTGGGCTCGATCTGCTGGTCGGGGAGCGGGTGGTCGCCGACGGCACCGACGTGACCGATGTGATCCGGGGGCCGGAGGTGAGCGCGGCCGTCTCGGCGGTGGCGGCCAACCCGGAGGTGCGGGAGGTCATGGTCGAGCGCCAGCGGCAGTGGGCTGCCGAGCACGGCGGGGGAGTGGTGGAGGGCAGGGACATCGGCTCGGTGGTCTTCCCGGCTGCCGACATCAAGGTCTTCCTGACCGCGCCCCACCGGGTGCGGGCCGCCCGGCGGCCCGAGGAGACGCCCGAAGCCGTGGCCAGGCGCGACCGGATCGACAGCACCAGGGCGGTCTCCCCCTCGAGATCCCCGAGGACGCCCGGCTCATCGACAGCGGCGAACATACTGTGGAGGAGATCGTGGACGAGGTGGTCGGGTGGCTCTGAAGCCGGGGGACGGGATCGGGACCGACGGGCCGCTCGAGCTCGACACACGGGTCGACACCCGGTTCACCCCCATCTACCGGTTCCTCCGGGTGCTGGTGCGCCTCGTCAACCGGGTCCTCTTCCGAACCACGGTGGAGGGGGCCGAACAGGTCCCGCTCGAGGGCCCGGTGATCATCGCGCCGGTGCACCGGTCGTTCATCGACTTCTTCGTCGCCTCCGAGGTCACGCGGCGCAAGCTGCACTACATGGCCAAGGACTCGCTCTGGCGGAACTCGCTGTTGGCCCGCATCCTGCCTGCGGTGGGTGCCTTCCCGGTGCACCGCGACTCGGCCGACCGGGAGGCGCTCCGCCGCGCCCAGCAGGTGCTCGATGCCGGTGAGGTGCTCATCCTGTTCCCGGAGGGCGAGCGGCGGACCGGGCCGGTGGTCGAGGACCTCCACGAGGGGGTCGCCTTCCTGGCCGCACGCACCGGCGCCACCGTGGTCCCGGTGGGGATCGGAGGATCGGCTTCGGTCATGCCCAAGGGAAGCCGGGTTCCCCGTCCTCGGCACGTCCACCTCGTGGTGGGCCCTCCGCTCCCCGCCCCCGAGCGGACCGGCGAGGGCCGGGTCTCGCGCAGCAGGACCCACCAGCTCACCGAGGAGCTCAAAGCAGAGATCCAGCAGCTCTACGACCGGTCGGTCGAGGTCACCGGTCGCTACTGAGCGGGGCGCTCCCGGTGGCCGGCGGAGTCAGCGACGGTGGCGGTTGCCGACCGTCACCCGGGCCCAGGTGGACAGGATGACACGCCCGTAGGAGAGACCGAAGAAGAGGTTGCCACCCTTCTTCGAGGTACCCGATGCCCGGGGATGCCAATCGGTCGGCCTCTGGGTGATCCGCCATCCCCGGCTGGAGGCGGTGATGACCACCTCGGCGCACTGGTACTGGTCCTCGATGAGCTGGGGGGTGATGTCGTCGAGGACCTCGACCCGGAAGGCGCGGTAGCCGTTCGACGAGTCGGTGAGCTGCTGCCTGACGATTGCGTTGAGGATCGACGCGTAGATCCGGACCCCGGCCCGACGGAAGCGGTCGGTGGTCCTGTCGGTACCGAGCCGTCGCGAGGCGATCACGAAGTCAGCGCTGTCGTCCAGTAGCGGAACGAGGATGCTCGCGATCTCGGCCGGATCGTTCTGCCCGTCGGCGTCGAGGGTGACCACGTAGCGCGCCCCGAGGGAGGACGCGAGCCCGTAGCCCAGGCGCAGGGCCGCCCCCTGGCCGAGGTTGACCGGGATCACGCAGGTGTAGACCCCGGCGTCGATCGCCACCTGTGCGGTCTCGTCCCCGCCCCCGTCGACAACCACCAGTGTCGACACCTCCATGTCGCCGATGAGGGTCGGCATGGCCTTCAGGACGGCGCCGATGTTCTCCTCCTCTTCGTACGCGGCGAGGACGGCCACGACCGGGCCGAAGCGTGCATCCGGGTGACGGCTGTCGAAGTCCTCGCGTGCGGCGTCGAGGGCGAATTCGACCAGCTCGCCGGTCCGCCGGCGCGAGCGGCTGTCCGGCAGGGTCAGCCACCGGTGCCGCTGGGTCGGTGCCATCAGAAGGTGTGAGGGTGGGCGAAGACGGTCCGCACTCGGGGCTCGAAGTGGGCGAGCGGCTCGGTCGGGTAGTCGGGATCGAAGCTGGTCTGATCCCATTCGTCCGCGAACTGCTCGGCCAGCGGGTACCAGGCCTCGCCCCGGTACTGGTCACGCAGGTTCGGGTCCATGTCGAAGTGGCGGTAGTAGTGGCGACCCTGGAAGTCCTGGTGGTGGAGGATGGCCGCGGTCACGTCCGGTCGCACGTACGGGCGGAGGATCTCGGCCGAGATCCGCGGGTGGTTGGGGACCGAGACCGCCTTGCCGATGTCGTGGCAGAGCGAGGCCACGACCAGTTCGTCGTCGGCACCAGCCCGCTCGGCCCGGGTCGCGGTCTGCAGGCTGTGGGTGAGCTGGTCGACCGCGAACCCGTCGACCACCTCGGCGAGCGACTCGAGCAGGCCGAGGACCCGATCGGCCACCCGCACCTGATGGCGGGCGGTCTCGCCGCCGATCTCCGCCCACTGCTCGGCGGTCGAGGCGTCCATGCTGGTGAAGGAGGTGGTCATGACCCTATTCTCGCGCCGATTCGCCGGCGGTGACGGCTGTCGGTACTCCGGCCAGGCGCTCCAGCACCTCGGCTGCCGCCACGCTCCGGTCGTCGCCCAGCGCCTGTGGGCGGGAGGCACCACCGCCGGATCCAGCGCCATCGGGTGCGCCGTTGCAGAGTGCGAGCGCGGTCTCGAGGCCCCGGAGCAGCTCGCGCAGCTCGGGTGGGGGAGGGAAGTACTCCTCCTCGACGGTGACCACCGGGCTCTCGACCCCGAGACGCGGTGCCAGCCGATCGACCACCGCCTGTACGAGGGCCTCGGGGGCGGAGGCACCTGCAGTCACCGCGACCGTGCCGGAGAGGTCGTCGGGCAGCTCCGAGGCGTCGTTCACCCGGACCACCCGGGGGCAGCCGAACGCGACCGCCACCTGCTCGAGCGCCACGGTGTTCGAGGAGTTGACCGAGCCGATGACCACCACCGCGTCCGCCCTCCCGGCCAGGGCCTTGAGCGCGGCCTGGCGGTTGGTGGTGGCGAAGCAGAGGTCGCTCCGGTTGGGCATCCAGAGGTCGGGGAACCGCTCCCGTGCTCGGTCCACGATGCCCGCCCATTCGTCGTGGCTGAGCGTGGTCTGGGCGAGCAGTGCCACCCGCTCGGGCTGCCCTTCGTCACCGTCGCCGAACCCCTCGAGGGCGTCGACATCCTCCACCCGCTCGAGCAGCCGGACCGACGCGGGAGCCACCGCCATGGTGCCGACCGCCTCCTCGTGGCCGTGGTGGCCGACGTAGAGAACGGTATAGCCCTTCCGGGCACGCACCTTGAGCTCGTGGTGGACCTTGGTGACCAGTGGGCAGACCGCGTCGACCACCACCCGGCCGCGGTCGCGGGCCGCCTCGACCACCTCGGGGGCCGAACCGTGGGCCGAGAGCATGAGGGGGGCACCGGCGGGCACGTCGTCGACGTCGTCCACGAAGACGACGCCCTGGGCCCGGAACTCCTCGACCACGTGCCGGTTGTGGACGATCTCGTGGTAGCAGTAGACGGGGGGCTCGAAGACCCGCACCATCCAGGCCAGGGCCTTGATCGCCTTCTCCACTCCGGCACAGAAGCCCCGGGGCTCGGCCAGCACCACGCGTTCGACGGGCACGGTGCAAGGCTACCGGCGACGGGACCCGGTCCTGCTCCGGGGGGAGGTGACCCGACCGCTGTCCGTGCTCCCTTGCACAGCGGATACCCTGGATGCATGTCGCCACCCCGAGTGACGACGGCACCGAGAGTCCTCGCCGTCACCGAGGGGTCGCCGGCGGCGCGGGCCGGCATCTGCCCCGGTGACGAGCTCCAGCTCCTCGACGGACGCATGCCTCGGGACGTCATCGAGTACAGCCTCATCGTGGACGAGCCCGAGCTGGACCTGGTGGTGCGCCGGCCGCACACGGACGAGGTCCTGGCTGTCTCGGTCTCCAAGGCGGCCGGTGAGCCGTTGGGCATCGAGGTCTCCTCCCCGGTCTTCGACCGGGTGCGGACGTGCGACAACCACTGCGAGTTCTGCTTCATCCACCAGCTCCCGAAGGGGATGCGGCGGAGCCTCTCGATGAAGGACGACGACTACCGCCTCTCCTTC
Organism: uncultured Acidimicrobiaceae bacterium; assembly: GCA_963769775.1. Taxonomy (GTDB): domain Bacteria; phylum Actinomycetota; class Acidimicrobiia; order Acidimicrobiales; family RAAP-2; genus Bog-756. The sequence continues at coordinate 88,077 of CAVYNC010000005.1, forward strand.
CTCTACGGCAACTTCACCACGCTGACCCGCTTCACCGAGATGGACCTCGAACGGGTGCTCACCGAGCGGTTGAGCCCGTTGTTCGTGTCGATCCACGCCACCGATCCCGAGGTTCGGGCCGGACTGCTCCGCAACCGGCGGGGCGCCATGAGCCTGCGGTGGTTGAGCGCGCTCCTGGCCGGGGGTATCGAGGTCCACGGGCAGATCGTGGTCTGCCCGGAACGAAATGACGGTGCGGTGCTGGAGGACACCTTGTGCGGGGTGCTCGACCGGTACCCGGAGCTCGCGACGGTGGCCTGCGTGCCCCTCGGGGTCAGTCGCTACTCCGGCGCGGAGCAGATGCGGCCGCACACCCGTGCGGAGGCGGCCCGGGTGTGCGACACGGTTGCCGCCTGGCAGGAGGCCTTCCTCGAGACCATCGGGAGGCGGATGGTCTTCGCGGCCGACGAGTACTACCTGATGGCCGAGCGGCCGTTTCCGGAAGCCGACACCTACGAGGGATTCCCGCAGCACGAGAACGGGCTCGGCATGGCCCGGGCCTTCGAGGCCGCCTTCATGGGCGACCGGCGCTCGGCCCTCGGCGTCCGTCCCGGGTTCTTCGCGTCCGTCGACGGGGCTCCCGCGGGCGGCTACCGCAGCCAACGCACACCGGGGGCGGTTGCATCACCCGGACGGCCGGGCCACGCCGACGCGCCCATCGCCGTGCTCACCGGGGTGTACGGGGCGAGAGTGCTCGCGCCCCTCATCGAGTCGTTGGGACGGGACGACGTCCGCATCGTGGCGGTCGCCAACCGGTTCTTCGGGGGCAACATCGGTGTGTCGGGGCTGTTGACCGGGGTCGACCTCTCGAGCGTCCTGGCCGCTGAACCCGAGGGGCATCGCTACCTGATTCCTGACGCCTGCCTGTCCGAGGGGCGGTTCCTGGACGACCTCACGGTGGGGGACCTTCCACGGCCGGTCGAGGTGGTGGCGAGCGACGGGCTCTCGTTGCGGCGTGCGCTCGATGCCGTCGCGCCACCGACCTCCGGCTGCACCGCCGCGGACACGATCCGGGTGCCGGTGACCCTCGGAGCGCCCAGATGAACCCGACACCTGCCGAGGCGCCGGTCGGCCAGTCGACGCCGGTCGTGGTGGTGGCCGGCCGTCCCAATGTCGGCAAGTCGACCCTGGTCAACCGCATCGTGGGCCGGCGGGCCGCGGTGGTCGAGGAACGTCCGGGTGTGACCCGTGACCGGAAGGAGCTCGACGCCGAGTGGTGTGGTCGGTCCTTCACCCTGGTCGACACCGGTGGCTGGCAGCGGTCCGACGATTCCCTCGACGCTCAGGTCAGCGCGCAGACCGAACGGGCGATCGCACGGGCGGACGTCGTCCTCCTGGTGGTCGACGTGACGATCGGGCTCACCGACGCCGACCTCGGCGTGGCCAAGTTGCTCAAGCGGTCGCGGCGCCCGGTCCTGGTGGTGGTCAACAAGGTGGACTCGGCCCAGCGCGAAGCCGAGGCCTGGGATGCCCTGTCCCTCGGGCTCGGCGACCCTTGGCCGGTGAGCGCCCTGCACGGACGGGGCACGGGCGACCTGCTCGACGAACTGATCCGCCTGCTACCCGACGCCGAATGGAAGGCCGGGGAGGACGGTTCCGGGCAGCACGACTACCCGGGTGCCGACGACCTTCCCGGAGAGGCCGCTCGCGGCGAGGACTCCATCCCCCGGGTGGCGCTGGTCGGCCGGCCCAACGCGGGGAAATCGACCCTCTTCAACCGGTTGGTCGGTGACGAACGGTCGGTCACCCACGACAAGCCGGGCACCACCCGCGACGCGGTGGACACCGTCGTCGAGACCCCGAGCGGCACGGTGTGCTTCATCGACACCGCGGGGATGCGGCGTGCGTCGCGCACCGAACGGGGGACCGAGTACTTCTCGGTCCTCCGCGCCCTCGGGGCGCTCGACAAGGCTGACATCGCGCTGCTGGTGATCGACGCAACGGCCGGCGTCACCCACCAGGACCAACGCCTGGCCGAACGGGTCGGCGCCGCCGGCTGCCCGGTCGTCGTGGTGCTCAACAAGTGGGACCTCGTCGCCACCGCGGACCGGACCGGCATCCTCACCGATATCGGCGACCGCTTGGCGTTCCTCGGTGAGGCGCCGGTGCTCAAGCTCAGCGCTCTCACCGGACTCGGGGTCCACCACATCCTCCCTGCGGTGGTCGCGGCCGAAGAGGCGTACCACTCGCGGGTCCCGACCGGCGAGCTCAACCGAGCTCTCCGGTCAATCCAGGTCGCACATCCGCCGGTGGGCGCCCGGATCCAGTACGGCGTCCAGGGGGCCACCGACCCACCCACGTTCACGTTGTTCACCAACGGGCGGCTGCAGGCGACCTACCTTCGCTACGTCGAACGCGGGCTGCGGGAGCGGTTCGACCTGGGGGCCACCCCGATCAAGTTGCGGGTCCGGTCCAAGGGGGCAAACGGGGGTGGGGGTCGGCGCCGGTGACCCAGGAGGACGGGGCGGGTCGTGCCCTGGTGTGAGGAGTGCGACAAACAGCTCGAGGAAGACCAACTGACCCCAGAGGGGACCTGCCCGGTCTGCGGGGGGGAGCCGCTCGAACACCGGAAGTCGCCCTGGTGGTTCAAATTCCTGGCGGTGGCCACCGTTATCTACCTGGGCTACCGGGCATTCCAGGGCATCACCTGGGTCGTCCACCACGTCTAGAGCACGCCCGGTCTATCCGGCCACGCCGAGCCCGCCTGGCGGTCAGCCCCGGAGTCAGACCGCGCGCTAGATTGCACGGATGCTCAATCCCAGCTCCGCTGATGGCCCACGTGTGGCGAAGGGCCTCTCAAGTCGTCTCGCCCTGGTCACCCTGGGGGTTTCGATGCTCGCCGTGGTAGCCGCGGGGTGTACCTCGTCATACAAAACGGGTTCGACCACGACCAAGACGACAGTCGACGCAGCTGCGAAATGCACTGTCTGGGCAACTGTGGCGTCGGCCTTCACGACTCTGCAGAACGGCAACGTCACCTCCGGTGACAAAGCCATCGCGCTCCGCAACATCCACAAGCTCCAGAAAGCCGACAAGGACTTCCGGCCCACCGTGACCAAGGACGTCAAGAAGGCGATCACGGACCTCCAGACCTCCATCCACAAACTCGCGGTCGCTGTCCGCGACCAGGCGCACGGTGGGACGGCCTCGGTTTCGGCCGCTGCCACCGGGGTGCGTACCAGTTGGAACGCACTGGTGGCTGCCGTCGGTCCGGCCTGTCCGTCGGTGACGGCCACTACGGTCGCTCCGTAGGTAACGGGCCACAGTCCCAGCAAGAGCGCCGGGTGGCACGCTGACGCTGTCATCCTCAGGTAGAGACAGCGGCAATTGACGCATGCGAGTCGACTACGATGTGGGGTTCCACTCCACAACCGACTCCGATTGCCGCCTGGGGCTGCTACTCAAAAACGCGGATGCGAATTGTCCGGTGGCCACAGATTGCAGCGTCTGATCTGGACTGGATGAAACGGGCTGTGGCGCAGCTTGGTTGGCTCGCTTGAAAGGGGCAAAGCGTGGGCAGGCGATTCGGCTACCTGATAGTCACAATCATCGTCCTGTCATTCGTCCTCCTGGCAGCTCCGGTCGCCGCGGCACCAGGCGCGATCCCCAACGTTCCGTACGGGACTCAACCACTTCAAAACATGACGATCTACCCGGCCTCCAAACCAGGCTCGCACCTGGTGGTCCTGGTGCACGGCGGTGGCTGGGCGACTGGATCGGTCGACTTCGTGACGACGCAGGCGCTCGCGCTCCAGTCGGCGGGCTTCGCCGTGTTCAACATCAACTACCGGCTGGACTCGCCGACGGTTGCCGCATTTCCGACGGAGACGGACGATGTGCGGATGGCAACTCGGTGGGCGATCACTCATGCTTCGACCTACAACGCCGATCCGCACCACGTAACTCTCATCGGATCGTCGGCGGGCGGTGAACTCGTGGCCGGGGCGGTGCAGATCCTGGCTCCAGGGACGGTCCGGGACGTGGTGACGTTGTCCGGGGCGTTCGACTTCGGCAAGATGATCCAGGACGGAATCGCTGGCACCATGGATCCGTTGCTGGCTGCCGAGGCCGCCCGGGCCTTGAGGTGCCCGCTCACTTCCTGCACGGCAAGCACCGAAGCGAAGTGGTCACCGGTGGATCACATCGTATCGACCACCTGCCCGTCGGCGTGGCTACTCGTCAACAGCGCCGACGAGTTGATGCCGATCGACCAGCCCAAGACGATGGCGGGGGCGCTTCGCTCGAAGGGGTGCCACGTCACCGAGACGATCCTGCCGGGCACGTTGCATGCCGTCCAGTACTGGAGCACTGAAGGCGGCGCTGTGATTTCCTTCATCCGAGCGCACGGATAGGTTGGCGATCGACGAGAGGATCGCCAGGGCGGCGAGTGGGAAGAACGAGCGTCCGGGTTGCCACTTGGTTGCAGTCAGGCCCCGGGGCCCACTGCGCTAGGGTGAGATTCTTCGGCCGGAGGCCCTGAACAGGGAAAACGGTCAGACGGGCTGTGGCGCAGCTTGGTTAGCGCGCTTGACTGGGGGTCAAGAGGTCCCGGGTTCAAATCCCGGCAGCCCGACTACCAGGGATTATAGCCCGAAATCGGGGTGTGATCCCGTAGGATAACGCTCTAATTGTGCTCGACACGCGGACCTGTGAATAGAGCTACTTTCGCCAGGTGCGAATCCAATCGAGGTTAGGAATGGCGGCACTGCTCCTCGCTTGCCTCTTGGCCGCAGGGTGTGGTTCGCAGGCTCAGAGTGGGGCGTCCGGCCGTGCCACACCCAATGACCGACTGGCGTGTGCTCTGTACGGGCCGTGGCTGCAAGAACTGCACGCGGGCCAGACACCGACCTCGCACCAGACAGCCCAACTGTCGGCCGTGCTCCAAGCAGCGGACAACAAGGACCTGAGGCGGGAGGGGTCTCTTCTGGAGAGCAGCTTTTCTCAATCCGATGACAGCTTGTTGGCGTCAACGATTCGTGCCATTGGTCAGACCTGTAGCGACTTGGGGCTCATCGACAGCCACGGGAACCCGACTTAGAACCCGACCCTGGAGAGGCGGCGCGCTGACCCTTCGAGTCAGACCCGCTCCCTCTGACCCGGCGAGCGACGCCCCCAGTGTCGATGAACGTCCCTCGGAGCGTCACGGGCAGCGGGCAGTGGTGCGCCATCCCCTGGCGGCCTGGGACGGCGCTGGAGACGAACCGGAAGCATCCCGCCGGGGTCGATGCTGAAGGCTTCGAGTTATAACCAGAAGTTGTGGATGCGCGATCTCCTGAAGGGCGCGACGTACCCTCCAAGTTGAGCAAACAACGAGTCCGCTGGGTCAGACCGGCGGGGAGGGATACGCCAATGTTGAATCTAGTCCATGACGCCACCGCGACCGCGGTGGACGACCCCGAGGCCCTGGCCATCGACCTCGACGAGCTGTGTCGGGTCGCTGCCAAAGAGATGCTGGCCATCGCCCTGCTGGCTGAGCGCCAGGCCTACCTCGACGAGCATGCCTCAGAGCTCGATGCTGCCGGGCATCGACTGGTGGTGGGCAACGGGTTCGCCCGGGCCCGGGAGGTGACGACCGGCGCCGGCGTGGTCGAGGTGAAGGCCCCGAGGGTCGACGACCGCCGCGACGGGGAGCGCTTCTCCTCGGCCATCCTGCCCGCCTACATGCGCAAGTCCCCGAAGGTCACCGAGGTCCTGCCGATCCTGTACCTGCGGGGCCTCTCGACGGGTGACTTCGCTCCCGCGCTCGGCGAGTTCTTCGGCTCCGAGGCGGGGCTGTCGGCCTCGACGGTCAATCGGCTCACCGAGGCGTGGCAGGACGAGCACCGGGACTGGTCGACCCGGGATCTCTCCGACGTCGACTACGTGTACCTGTGGGTGGACGGGGTGCACTTCAACATCCGCCTGGAAGAGGACCGCCTGTGCTGCCTGGTGATCGTGGGTGTGCGCCCCGATGGGTCAAAGGAGCTGGTCGCCCTGGCCGACGGCTATCGCGAGTCGACCGACAGCTGGGCCGACGTGCTCCGGGGGCTGAACGACCGCGGGATGTCCGCCCCGGTCCTCGCCGTGGGCGACGGCGCGCTCGGGTTCTGGGCCGCACTCCGCGATGTCTACCCGACCACCCGCGAGCAGCGTTGCTGGGTCCACGTCACTGCCAACTGCCTCGACGCGCTACCCAAGCGTCTGCACACCCAGGCCAAGGACGCCATCGCCAAGATCTACTCGGCACCGTCGCGCACGGCCGCCCTCGAGGCGGTCAAGGCCTACGCGGACGAGTTCGGCGACTTCGAGAAGGCAGTGTGCAAGATCACCGGCCAGCTCGACGTGCTGCTCGCGTTCTACGACTTCCCCGTCGAGCACTGGATCCACCTGCGGACCACCAATCCCATCGAGTCCACCTTCTCGACGGTGCGCCTCAGAACCAAGGTCACCCGGGGTGCAGGCTCGCGCAAGGCGGGCCTCGCCATGGCCTACAAGCTGCTCGACGCCGCCCAAGATCGGTGGCGACGGATCAACGGCCACGAGCTCGTCCCGCTGGTCCGGGCGGGCGCCACCTTCGTCGACGGAAAGCTACGCGAAAGGAGTGGATCCACGACCGACGCTGACAGCACCACCGGGTCCGTCGCTGCCTGATCGAGAAATCCCATCCACAACTATTGACAATGACTCGAAGGCTTCCGCGTAGTGCGGCATCGGACGGGTCGGGCGCATCCATCCGTCAGGGGACAAGGCATAGGTTGCCGATATGCGCTACTACCACTCCTCGTCGGTGGAACACCCGATCGGAATGCTGCTCACTGGACCAGCCACCCGGGAAGCCGTCAGCCGTTGGTCCGGTGAGGAGCCCACGTACGAGCCTGAAGCGGTCTGCCTGTTCGTGGGCGATGCACCTCAACTCCTGAACGACAGCGGTGGCATCTCACGGGAGCCCAGATCGTCTACGAGGTCCAACCGCAGGGCCAGCCTCGCTCCGACTCCGGGAAAGGAGGTCCAACCGCAGGGCCAGCCTCGCTCCGACTCCGGGAAAGGAGGACCGGGGGCCAGCGTGTCGTGTGACTCAGCTGTCGTCGCGGCTTGCGTCTACCGACCGCCACCGGACTCCTGACCATCTGCGAGCACTTCCTGGATGGTCCCGGACGGATCGACAGGGACGCGACTCGGGATCCACCGAGGACGCAAATACCCGGATGAGAAGCTGGTCGCATGGTCTCGCAGCCTCACAGCCTCAACCCCTTGGTGGGACAGTGCCTGGTTTGGCGACGCCTTGGTGGCGGGCAGCATCGCATTCGCCATAGCGATCTACTTGAGATAGCAGCGCTCATCGAGGAAATCGCAACGCAACTCGACGCTGTCCCATCTCAGCGGCGTGAGGGCTGCGATGGACGCACGGTTCGATGCCTACTTCACCACGAGCTATGAGGGGGGGCGGGCTCTCGGTCTTCCATGGGGTCAGGCTGGCCACCGAGCCGCCATCCATGACCTCGGGCTCCTCGACACCTGCGGCTCATCGATTTCTCACCTGACGGCCGCGCCTCTAGCAGAGCGTCAAGATCGACGCCCGAGCCGCTCACGCCATCAATAGCACGCAGCAGTGCTCTCGCATGGAGCGGTGGAGTTCGGGTTACGTTCGGCTCAAGGGAGCAACCCTTGCATTCATGCCTTGACGCAGGGAAGGGATCGTCGCCAGGACATCCGCTTCCCGATAGGAACCGAAGCCAGGAGTAGTGATGGTGATCTGCGGGACCCCTTGTGAGCTCAACTCTGTCATGAAGTCGCTTCCGCCCCATTGGATGACCCAGTCTCCACCAGGCAGTGGCTGCACGCTTCCCCAAAATGGGGAAGTGGACGCCCGAGGATCGGTTAGTTGCTTGGTCTCGGTGGCGGTGTGGTTGGAGGTATCGATGGTGAATTGAAGCGCTCGCGGAGCCCTAACGGCACTTGTCCCGTTGTCGTGGACGGTGAGGGTGCCATCGGGTTGTAGTCGCGCATCGTGTTGACCCGAGAAGAGCTGTCCTCCAGCACGGACATACTGGTCACCGACCACGGTCAGGCTCTGGGGCGTGGGAGAGCCGCCGAGTTTCCAGGTGATGTTGCCAGTGGCCATGTCAATGCGATAGATGGCGTCGAAGTGGCGTGCGCTGAAGATGATGCCGCCATGGCCGTCGTACTGAATGGAGTTCATGTGGATGACATCGGGGTACTGGTCTCGCCAGTTGACGTTGGCAGTTGCAACATCGATGTGGTTGGCCACGCTCCACTGCCAGACGATCTCATTCTTGTCATTGAGCTCGATGATGTCCACATTGTCGAACGACGACGAAGCGGAAAGACCCCACGATGACAGATCGACGCAACATGTCGCCAGGTTTGTCCTCGATACCCAGGTAATTGCCGTTCGGCAGTTGCCATAGGTCGTGGAGGTCGAGCCGAACACTCGCACCGCCGACCGTATGGGTGAGGGCACCACCGAGGTTTCGAATCTCGTAGCGCTGGGGGAGCTCAGTCCACCACGCGATGGTCGTCGGATTCAAGAACTTGGCGTTAAAGGGCGCGTAAAGGTGGGGGTCCTTGTACCACCAGACGGGTACGCCGTGGGGGTCGAACACCACGGCGTAGTGGCCCACCGTGACGAGATAGCCGCTTGCCTGAGGAGTGCCGGTCACCGTAGAGGTGTAGGCAGGGAAGTCACTCGGTGTGCACCTTATGAAGTACGACCTGCCTGATTGCGTAACTTCGACCTCCTGCCCGGCGACCAGTGGCAGATTCAGGTTCACGGGAGATTGCAGGCTGGTTCTTCCAATCGTGACCGGTCCCGACCCCGTGGTGGTGAGGTTCGTCGTCGGGGAGCCTGTGCAGGGAACGACATAGTCCACGATGGTCGGAGTAAAGGCAGGGTCGAGTGGTGGGGTGGTTGCTATCGAGAAAGCCGACGACGCGGCCGGGGCTGCAGTGGCCATCCCGGTCCCGACCGGGACTACGAACACGGAGCTGAACAATGAGAGCAATCCCATGGCCAAAGCACCGCGAATCGTCCCCCGCTTCATGCAACCCCCCGATCCACCTTGGAAAACAACGTTCGGTCTAGCTGAATGAGTCGCTGTTGTGCAATTTGTTCACGGAACTCTCACACATCCAGCCGCGGAGAGTGGTGGGAGGCAACAGTCGGTGAGCCACAGTCCCATCTCAACAAGGTCAGCCCCGGTCGGGGGGTCAGCTACCTGGTGGGCTACGGCGTGATCGTCGGGAGGCCTTCGCAGGCGTGGGACGCGTTCACATACGCTGGGCCCAAATTGAGCCCAGCGTACGGAAGGTTCGATATGTCGTCGCATTGAACTCGGCGGACCTGTCCAATGCGGCATCTCGGATCGCGTAGGCAGGGGTGAATCTGTAGAGACGATTCCAATCTGCGTCGTGCCATTGACCTAGCGTCGTGCCGCTTCGAGGATCTGGTTCCAGGCACACCCTGGCTGATGGTGATGATTCGGACATCATGATCGTTGGCCAGGTCGGTCACCGATCCACCGCACCGAGTCAGTAGAGCCACTGAGAGCGGGCTGCATCGCGCTTGCTCTCATCGGATCGGCGAGCAAGTGTGGTGGACGTGATCGCCGACACATCGGGCCTTGACCCGTCGCGCCGACGCCTGGGAGCTGTGGAGCGTCTCGAGCTGCTGCGCCACGCGTTGCTCTTTTCGGAATTCCCCCCTGACACGCTGGCGTCGGCCGAGGGTCGGTTCGTCGAGCGGACCTACGCCCGGGGCGACGTGGTGTGGAACGCGGGGGACGAGGGTCACGAGCTGCTGGTGGTGGTGAGCGGCGAGCTCGCCGTTTGGGGGCCGGGGAGCGAGAGCTCCAAGCAGCAGGTGGGCACCATCGCCCGAGGGGAGTGCGCCGGCGAGATGGCGGTCGTTCTCGACGAGCGCCGGTCGGCCACTGTGACCTGCAGCCGGGCCGCCCTGGTGCTGGCGTTGGCCAAAGACGATTTCCGCGACATGATCCGGGACGACTCCCGCGTGATGACGGGCCTAGTCGAACTCCTGTCACGGCGCGCGATGTCACTGGTCCGCAATGGCCCGGTCACGACGGCTCCGATCGTCGTCGGTGTGGTTGCAGATGTCGGGGTCCCCGGAGCGAGCCTGGTGGCGGGTGCCGTCTCCGAGCTCGCCGAGGAGGTGCTGGGGTTCGAGGCGCTGCTGATCAGGGTGGGAGCGACTGGCACGTCCCCGGCCTCGATCGGCGAGGGCTCGGTGCTGGTCGACTCGCTGCGGGCCCGACGCGGTCTGCCGACCCTGCTCGAGCTGGCCTGTCCCGACGGCCCGGACGCCGACGAGTTGGCGAAGGCCGTGGACGACGTGCTGCAGGCGTTCGGTCGCCGGTTCCGTCTGATCGTCCTCGACTTCGCGGCACCGGCCGCGATCGGGATGCCGGCTGCCGGGGAGGCGTGTGGGCTCGTCGTCCACGTGACAGGCGGCGGGGCACCTGCCCCTGACTGCCGGGCCCGGGTGCTCCAGGTGGTGAACCGCTTTTGCGGCAATGCCACGCCGATGCCGCTCAACCACTGCGAGCCATTCGTACTCCCATCTGAGCCCGTCTTCATGGCCCGTTCCTCGAGTGACGATCCGCTGCCCCTCGGCGATCCGAACCTCCCGCTGTCGCGTGTACTGCGGCGCCTTACCCGAAAGCTCGCCGGGGTGACGGTCGGCATCGCGCTCGGAGGCGGGGCGGCGTTCGGGATCGCCCACGTCGGCGTGCTGGTTGCTCTCGAAGAAGCAGGCCTCCCTGTCGACCTGGTGGCGGGCACCAGCATGGGATCCATCGTCGCGCTCGGCTATGCCGCAGGGCTGCGGCCTACCGAGATGCGTGATATCGCGGGCCGCATCGGCAACGTGCGCACGGCACTGTCGGCCATCGACCCGTCTCTCAGCGGTGCCGGCTTCCTCAGCGGACGGAGGCTGATCTCGATCTTCTCGCCGCTGCTCGACCGGGAGGGCTTCAGCGAGCTCGACGTCCCCTGCCGGGTGGTGGCCATGGACATCGACACCGGTACAGCCGTGCAGATCGCCTCGGGCCGCCTCGACGAGGCTTTCCGCGCCAGCTGCTCGATCCCTATCATCTTCACGCCCGTCAGCCGTGACGGTCGCACCCTGGTCGACGGGGGCATGATCGATCCAGTGCCCGCCGGGGTCCTGCGCGACATGGGAGCAGACATCGTCATCGCGGTCAACGTGGTGCCCCGCCTCGACCCCGAAGTGTCGACGTCCCTGTCCCGTACATTCAAACGGGTCAATCGGTTCAACCCGCTCTCGTTCTTTTCGGGGTCGCGCGACATGCCGGACCTGGTCGACATCTTCATGAACTCGTTACAGGCGCTCCAGCACGAGCTCGGGAACTTCAAGTCGCTCGACGCCGACGTGCTCGTCAACGTCGACCTGGGCGAATTCACCTGGATCGACTTTCACCGGGCGGTCGACATCGTGGAGTGCGGGCGGCGGGCCGGCGAGCAGGCAGCGCCCGGCGTGCGTGCTGCGCTCGATGCCCGTCTGGGCGCGGGGGAGTGAGGGTCAGACCCCCGCGCCGACCGCTTCCAGCATCCGCTCCACCTCGATGTGGGTCCCCTGGGCCAGTCGCTCGATGTCAGGGATGTAGTCGTCACAACCGAGGAATCCGATGGCCACCTCGTCGTCGTGGCTTAGCAAGGTGATCCCCAGCCCGACCCCCTCGATCAGGGGTCCCATGGGGAACAGGGTCCGCAGCCGTGCGCCGGCCACGTACAGGGGGAGTTCGGGCCCTCGGATGTTGGAGATGGTGACGTTGGCGATGGGTGGGGCGTGGTTGGCGACGTGCAACCCGGACACGATACGCATGAAAGGGCTGATGATGCTCTTTGGGGTCAGGGCGGCGATGCTCCCTAGGAGCCCCGGGCCTGTCTTCTCGTAGAGGTCCTTGGTCGCCTTGGCCGACTTGGTGACCTCCTCCAGCCGGGCGGCGGGATCGGCGCAGTGGACCGGGAGCGAATAGAACATGAACGAGATCCTGTTCCCGGTCGACCCGTGTTCCGGCGTGCGCTCCGACACGGGGACGCCGGCGACCAGCGGCCGGGCAGGGGTCTCACCGTTGGCGATGGCGTAGTCGCGCAGGATACCTGCGCACAGCGCCACGAGGACGTCGTTGACCGATGCCCCGAGGTTCGTCCTGATCTTCTTGATGTCCTCGAGCTGGATGGTCGTGAATGCCACGGAGCGGTGCTGGGTCAGCGACCTGTTGTAGGGCTGGCGGGGACCGCTGAAGGGCAGTGGCGCCAGCATGCTGCGGCCCGAGACCATGGCCAGTGCCGACTGGCCCAGGTGCCAGGCGCTGCGGGCGACGCTCTCGGGGCGCCGCATGAGTTCGCCGACCGTGGCCCGGCCGACCTCGACGGTCTTGGGTCGGGCTGCGGACTCGGGTGGTGGAGTTGGCGGGCCCGGCTCGGGAAAGGGCTCGAGGTCGAAGAACTCCGCCAGCGCGTAGATGCCCGAGACACCGTCGACGGCACAGTGGTGGATCTTGGCGATGACGGCGACGTCCTCCTTGCCCATCCCCTCGACGAACCACGCCTCCCACAGGGGACGGTCCTTGGGCAGGGGGAACGAGGCGATCTCGGCCGCCACTGACGAGAGCGCAGCCAGACCGCCGCCGTCGGGCAGCACGATGTGGTGGAGGTGGCGGTCGAGGTGGAAGTCCTCGTCGTCGACCCACATCGGCCGGGCCAGCGGTGAGTGCTGGAGCCGCCGCCTCAGCGGGTCGATGAGGCGGAAGCGCTCGGAGACCCTGCTCCGAAAAGTTGTGTAGTCCCATCCCCCTGGCACGTCCGAGTGGTCCAGCACCATGGTTGCCAATACGTGGAGGTGCTGTGCCGACGTCTCGCCTGCCAGGAAGAATGTGTCGAGATCCGACAGTTTCTCCATGGCGGCACAGTAGCCATCGATCTAGCGTGCGGCAACAGGTTGCGTCGGCCGGCTGTTCCGTTGGCGACCAGTTGCGTCGTCCGTCGACACGGTCTGGCCGGTTAACCGTGCCCTTTCGCAGCGTCCCGACGACCATTGCGCACCACAGTGCACGGCGTTAGGGTGACCGCACCAAGGCGGCGCGGGCGAACGGGGGGATGGCGGGTGTTGAGAACCGTGTTAAGAATCGTTCCCTACCGTGCGCGACATCTCAGTTCGGCAACGGCACATCCCACGGCGACGACGCGCGTGCGCCGAGCATCGTGAGCCTGCCTCGACCATCGCGCCGTTCCCGCGTGCCTACCGGTGTGGACCGATTCGGGGGGTCGCCGTGCAGGCCGTGACCGAGGAGCGTCGCTCGGGTGGGGCGTTCGCCATGGTCCGTCCGTCCCTTCGTGATCTGCAGTGGCGCCGCAGGCGCTTCGCCGTGGCCGTGGTCGGTGCAGGGGTGCTGTTCGGCCTCACCCTGGCCATGACCGGCATCAGCGTGGGGTTCAACGCAGAGGCCGCCCGGACTGTCGGCCAGCTCCGTGTCGACGAGTGGGTGGTCGGGCAGGGTGCCGCGGGGCCCTTCCTGGGGTCGGAACCGATGAGCCCGGCCAACCTCGACGAGGTGCAGCACCTTCCCGGCGTGGTCCGTGCCGTGAACACCGTGTTCACCCGCAAGGACATCCCGGTCAACGGCCAGGCGGATGACGTCAACGTCTACGGCGCCCCACCCGGTGATCTCGGGACACCAGTCGTCAGCTCGGGACACCAGCCCGAGGTGTCGGGTCAGATCGCGGTGAGCACGAAGTTCCCGGGCGTCGAGCTCGGTCAGCACGTCATGCTGGCGGGGCAACCGTTCACGGTCGTCGGCACGGTCGACGACTCCACGGCACTGGCCGGGGTCCCGAACGTGTTCCTGACGCTTTCCGATGCACAGAAGGTTGCCTTCAATGGCGCCCCGGTGGTCTCGGCGATCGCAGTACGGGGGAACGTAGGCGCGGGCCTGCCGGCCAACTTGACCGTCGTGTCAAACCAGACCGCCCAGAACGACCTGCTTCGTGCGCTGAAGCAGGCGCGCTCGTCGATCTATCTCACCGCCGTGCTCTCCTGGGTCGTCGCAGCGCTCATCATCGGCTCGGTCGTCTACCTGTCGATCATCGAGCGACTGCGGGACTTCGCGGTGTTCAAGGCGATCGGGGTGTCGACCAGATCGATCCTCGGCGGGCTGTCGCTCCAGGCGACCGTGCTGTCGCTGGGCGCGGCGATAATCGGGATAGGGGTGGGCGCCCTGCTGGCGACGAAACTGGCCCTACCGGTCTCGATCACGTGGCAGACCTACGCGCTCTTGCCGGTAGTTGCCGTCGGCGTCGGCCTGCTGGCCAGCCTGATCGGCATCCGGTTGGCGGTGTCGGTGGACCCTGCTGCGGCGTTCGGGGGCCCCTGATGCCCGACCTCCGGATCGACGACCTCACCGTCGAATACAGCAACGGCGGATTCACCATCCGACCTCTGGACCACCTGACCCTCGACGTTCCGGCCGGCTCGCTCGTGCTGCTGCTCGGGCCGAGCGGCTGCGGGAAGACGACCCTGCTCTCGTGCCTGGGATCGATCCTGACACCGACGAGCGGCTCCATCACACTCGGCGACACCGAGATCACGTCGCTCCAGGGCGCAAGGCTCACCGAGTTCCGACGGAACACGATCGGCATCGTGTTCCAGGCATTCAACCTCGTCGAAAGCCTGACCGCGGTGGAGAACGTGGCCCTTCCGCTCCGTGCAGCGGGCTACAGCTGGCCGGAGGCGAGCAGCCGTTCGGTCGAGCTCCTCGAGAAGGTGAACCTCGGTGAGCGGCTGCACCACCGGCCGTCCGGGATGTCGGGTGGCCAGCAGCAGCGGGTCGCTCTGGCCCGGGCACTCGCGCTCGACCCGCCCCTGATCCTGGCGGACGAGCCGACGGCGCACCTCGACTACATCCAGGTCGAGGTCCTGTTGCAGAACCTGCGGGAGATCGCCTCGGGTGACCGGATCGTCATCGTCGCCACCCACGACCAGCGACTCGTGCCGCTGGCCGACAAGGTGGTCGAGCTCGTGCCGGACCTCGGGGCGACCGAGCTCCCGCCGGAACCGGTGCAGCTGGCCGCGGGCCAGATCCTGTTCCGCCAGGGCTCGTGGGGGGACCGGATCTACGTCGTCGAGGAAGGTGACATCGAGATCCTGACCGAGCGGTCTCCCGAGGGCGACAAGGTGCTGGCGGTGATCACGCCGGGGAACTACTTCGGCGAGATGGGCCCGTTGTTCAACCTCCCCCGCACCGCCACGGCGCGTGCCGGTTCGGCCGCCCGCGTGGTGGGATACACGGTGCGCGACTTCCGCCGCCGCATCGGCCCCGGCCGCGACCTTATGCACGGAAGCGGCCACCAGGTGCCGCCGGAGATGATGGGCGGCATCCCGCAGTAGCCGACCCGCGGCTCGACCGTGGGCGGCGGGGCGACATGAGGCAGGCGGGACGGGGCGCCCGATGCACTTGGGTGCTGCGCCCGGGTGTCCGCGCCGAGCCCGCGGAGGTACGACTTCCACCTGCGGCCTCGAGTCGGGCGCGCAGTCCCGGGGGTCCGGAAGCGGCCGACAGACTCCACACCTAACGGCGCATCGAGGCTTCTCACGTGGCGGCCGTGCCATTGGCGGAGCGCCAGGACCGACGCCCCGAGCCGCTCACGCCGCCAACTGCACGCTGCGGTGCTCTCACATGGAGCGATGAAGAGTTCCGCTTACGTTCGGTTCAGGGGAGCAACCATCGCATTCATGGCTTTGCGTAGGGAGGGAATCGTCGCCATGACATCCGCTTCTCGATAGGGAATATAGCCCGGATAGGTGATGGTGATCTGTGGGATCCCGTGTGAGCTCAACTCCGTCATGAAGTCTTTTCCGCCCCATTGGATGACCCAGTCCCCACCAGGCAGTGGCTCCACGCTTCCCACCAATCCGGAGTACGACGCCCTGGGATCGGTCAGGTGCTTGACCTCGGTGGCGGTGTGGGTGGACGTATCGATGGTGAATCGAAGTGCTCGGGGAGCCCTGGCGGCCCTCGTCCCGTTGTCGTGGACCGTGAGGGTGCCATCGGGTTGCAGTCGCGCATCGTGCTGACCCGAGAAGAGCTGTCCTCCATGATCGACATACTGGTCGCCGACCACGGTCAGGCTCTGCGACGTGGGAGAGCCACCCAGCTTCCATGTGATGTTGCCTGTGGCCATGTTGATGCGATAGATGGCATCCAAGTGGCGCGCGCTGAAGATGATCCCGCCGTGACCGTCGTACTGAATGGAGTTCATGTGGATGAGATCGGAGCCCTGGTCTCGCCAGTTGACGTTGGCAGTCGCCAGATCGATGTGGTTGGCCACACTCCACTTCCAGGCGATCTGATTCTTGCCATTGAGCTCGACGATGTCCGCATTCTGAAACGACGACTGAGCGGAACGACCCCACGATGACAAATCGACACAACATGCGCCTGGTTTGTCCTCGATACCGAGGTAATTGCCATTCGGCAGTTGCCATAGGTCGTGGGGGTCGAGCGCAACACTCGCACCGCCGACGGTATGGGTGAGGGCACCATCGAGGTTTCGAATCTCGTAGCGATAGGGGAAATCGGACCACCATGCGATGGTCGTCGGATTCAAGAACTTGGCGTTAATGGGCGTGAAAGGAGGGTTGGGGTCCTTGTACCACCAGACGGGCACGCCGTGGGGGTCGAACACCACGGCGTAGTTACCCACCGCGAGGAGGTAGCCGCTTGCCTGAGGAGTGCCGGTCACCGTGGAGGTATACGCATGGAAGTCACTCGGTGTGCACCGGATGAAGTACGACCTGCCTGAATGCGTAACTTCGACCTCCTGCCCGGCGACCAGCGGCAGATTCAGGTTCACGGGAGATTGGAGGCCGCTTCCTGCAATCGTGACCGGTCCCGACCCTGTGGTGGTGAGATTGGTCGTCGGGGAGCCTGTGCAGGGAACGACATAATCCACGATGTACGGAGTAAAGGCAGGGTCGAGTGGTGGATTCGTTGCCATGGAGAAAGCCGACGACGCGGCCGGGGCTGCAGTGGCCATCCCGGTCCCGACTGGGACGGCGAACACCGAGCTGAGCAACGAGAGCAGCCCGACGGCCGATGCTCCACGTATCGTCGTCCGCTTCATGCAATTCTCCGATCTGCCGTACAACTTGACGTCCGGTGTGGCTGGACAAGCCGCTGTTGTGCAGCTTTTTTCACGGAATGTTGACCATCCCGACCTGAGCCGGCATGGTTCGAATGTAGGCCGCATTGGGAAGCCGGATGACGGTGGAGTGGGGCGGTGAACAACTCGGGTTACGTTCGGTTCAGAGGGGCAACCATTGCATCCATGCCTGTGCGCAGGGAAGGGATCGTCGCCATGACATCCGCAGCTCGATAGGAAAAGTAGCCCGGAGTTGTGATGGTGATCTGCGGGACCCCGTGTGAGTTCAACTCCGTTACAAACTGGCTTCCGCCCCATTGGATGACCCAGTCCCCACCAGGCAGTGGCTGCACGCTTCCGAAATATGGGGAAGTGGGCGCCCGAGGATCGGTCAGTTGCTTGACCTCGGTGGCGGTGTGAGTGGATGTGTCGATGGTGAATTGAATCGCTCGGGGAGCCCTAGCGGCCCTCGTCCCGTTGTCGTGGACGGTGAGGGTGCCATCGGGTTGCAGTCGCGCATCGTGCTGACCCGAGAAGAGCTGTCCTCCATGATCGACATACTGGTCGCCGACCACGGTCAGGCTCTGCGACGTGGGAGAGCCACCGAGCTTCCAGGTGAT
The DNA here is from genome assembly GCA_963769775.1 of uncultured Acidimicrobiaceae bacterium. Classification (GTDB taxonomy): domain Bacteria; phylum Actinomycetota; class Acidimicrobiia; order Acidimicrobiales; family RAAP-2; genus Bog-756. Next base: position 105,914 of record CAVYNC010000005.1, read on the forward strand.
GTTGCCTGTGGCCATGTTGATGCGATAGATGGCATCCAAGTGGCGCGCGCTGAAGATGATCCCGCCGTGGCCGTCGTACTGAATGGAGTTCATGTGGATGAGATCGGAGCCCTGGTCTCGCCAGTTGACGTTGGCAGTTGCGAGATCGATGTGGTTGGCAAGACTCCACTTCCAGGCGATCTGATTCTTGCCATTGAGCTCGACTATGTCCGCATTCTGGAACGACGACCGAGCAGAACGACCCCATGATGATAAATCGAGACAACATGCGCCAGGCTTGTCCTCGATACCGAGGTAATTGCCGTTCGACATTTGTTGAAGGTCGTGGATGTCGAGCGGAACATTCGTGCTGCCGACCGTATGGGTGAGGGCCCCATCGAGGTTTCGAATCTCGTAGCGATTGGGACTGGAGCGCCACCATGCGATGGTCGTCGGATTCAAGAACTTGGCGTCATTGGGTGAGTAAGGGTAAAGGTTGGGGTCCTGGTCCCACCAGACAGGCACGCCGTGGGGGTCGAACACCACGGCCCAGTGGTCGACCGCGATGAGATACCCGCTTGCCTGAGGAGTGCCGGTCACCGTAGAGGTATACGCAGGGAAGTCACTCGGTGTGCACCGGATGAAGTACGACCTGCCTGAATGCGTAACTTCGACCTCCTGCCCGGCGACCAGCGGCAGATTCAGGTTCACGGGAGATTGGAGGCCGTTTCCTGCAATCGTGACCGGTCCCGACCCTGTGGTGGTGAGATTGGTCGTCGGGGAGCCTGTGCAGGGGACGACATAATCCACGATGTACGGAGTAAAGGCAGGGTCGAGTGGTGGATTGGTTGCCATCGAGAAAGTCGACGACGCGGCCGGGGCTGCAGTGGCCATCCCGGTCCCGACTGGGACGGCGAACACCGAACTGAGCAACGAGAGCAGTCCGACGGCCAGTGCCCCACGAATCGTCGCCCGCTTCATGCATCCCCCGATTCACCGTGCAAGGTGACGTCCGGTATAGCTGCAAGGGTCGCGTTTGTGCAATTTCTTCACGGAACCCTCACATCTGGTTACAGAGAGTGATGGAAGACAACGGGGAGGGCACCGAGAAAAGGGGGGTGCTTGTGACCCCAGGGGGCCTATGGTGGGGCATGACGACGGTGGCGGTTCGGCGATGACTTCGATTGAGAAGTCCTTCGATCCGCGGCGCAACAGCCTCAACTTTTTGCGGGTAGCGCTGGCGGTGGCGGTCGTGTTTTCACATGCGCTCACCCTTGGTGGATTTGGATCGGAAGTCATCGGAGACAAGACCACACTGGGGACGGCCGCCGTCTACGGGTTCTTCGGGATCAGCGGGTTCCTGATCGCCGGGAGCGCAACCCGCAACCACGTCGGGCGCTACCTCTGGCAACGATGCCTCCGCATCCTTCCGGCCTTCTGGGTGTGCCTCATTGTCACCGCTGGAGTGTTCGGAGTTGCTCGCCTGGGCACATGGTCATGCCGGTGTTCATGGATACGGTGAACATCCACTCGGCCCCTGGGGCTACATCCTCAACAACAGCTGGCTGAAAATGAGACAATTGGTAATCGGCGGCACCCTCCAGACCGTTCCCTTACCCTCATGTTTGGGACGGCTCGCTCTGGAACGCTTTTCTACGAGTTTCTTTGCTACTTGATCTTGGCCGCTCTTGCTGCCACCGGGCTGTTGAGGCGGCGCTTCACCGTTCTCGTGTTAGCCGCCGTTGCATGGGTGACAGAGATCGTGATCGGGTCGCTTCCGACACTCAATGCGCAGTTCGGACTGTTCCATAACTGGGACGAATACAAGATGCTGACCTTTGTCCCGGTGTTTCTGGCCGGATCTGCAATATATCTCTATCGGGAAAAGATTCCAGATTCGGGCACTCTGGCCCTCGGGTGCCTGGCGGCGCTGCTCGCCAGCTTCGCCGTCCCGCTCGGCAGCTCCGCCGTGGGGTTCTATATTGAACAGCTTCGATATGGCAGCTCCATTCCTCGTCTACCCCGTGCTGTGGCTTGGCATCCACCTCCCACTCGAGCGGGTCGGGACACGGAACGACTACTCGTACGGGATCTACATCTATGCATGGCCTATCCAGCAGTTTCTCGCCATGTGGGGGGTCAATCATTGGGGATACCCGGCCTACGTGGCGCTGACAATCTCGATTACGGTTCCGTTCGCAGTCGCCAGTTGGTGGCTGGTCGAAAAGCACGCTCTCAAGCTCAAGGCGGTGGGTGGTCGACGCTCCATCGGCCCGCCAGCGGCGTTGGGCGGAGTCATCGAACAAGTTCCTATGGCCTCGATGGAGCCCGGATAATCTGGCACGAAGGCACCGTGGGTCTCCGATTCAGACCTCCGCTAGCAGATCTATTCGTGACGGCTCGAGGACCTCGCATGACGCACGTGCAGGCGCCAATCAGCAGCAGAGACGCTAGCCCCCGGGCGTCGACGCCGGGCCAGGTGGAGGGTTGACTGGCAGCAGCAGCGGCGCTCGGGGAGCTTGGTTGAAGTTGAAGTCGGTCCTGAGGTCGCCAGCCGAGGGGAGGGCGTCGCGGACGTCAGGACGCGAATCCGGTCGGCCATCGGTCTTCGGGTCGATCCTGGCCCCATTGAGGAAATCGTCCTCGATGAACTTGAGATAGGCGTCTTGGCTCATCGACTGATGGTCGACGTACCCCGGCTTCGAATAGGGACTGATGACCAGTCCCGGGACTCGGAACCCGTACCCGGCAGCGTCGACTGTTGGGGGCTCGACGTTGTCATAGAAGCCGCCCCAGTCGTCCCAGGAGACGAAGATCGCCGTCGAATTCCAGTCCGGTCCCCGCATCACGCTGTTGATGAGGTTGGTCACGTAGGCCTGACCTTCGTGAATGCTATTGCCCGGCTGCGAGCCGGGGACCGGGTTCTGCGGGTGCTCAGAGTTGGGACCCCCCGGGACGATCCAGGAGACTGCGGGCAGGGTGCCGTTCGCTGCAGCGTGTTCGAATGATGTAAGCGGTTGCACATTCCCCACCTGCTTGTCCTGCTGGACGTCGCTGAACATGGGCAGGGGGTTCCAGATGCCCGGCGTCGTGTAGTTCTGGGGACGGGCGGCGCAGGTGGCGACAGCGCCGTCCACGCAGTCGGGCACGGTGCCCGGGTCGACGTAGTACGCCCATGAGACCTGGTTCTTGTGCAACAGGTAGGTGAGGTCCGTCCACGGGAATTGGACCGTCGACGTGCCTGTCTTCATGGCCTGGTCGACGTTGGCGTTCTCCGTCTGCTCGAGGATCGGCCCGCCGACGTTAGTAGAGCAACTCATTGGATCCAGAGAGGTGCACTGTGCCGACCAGCCGGACACCGTATAGAGATGCGCCGGCTCGCTCCAGGAGTTCGTCGACGAGAACATGTGGTCGTTGAGCACGAAATTCTCGGCGTACTTCCAATAATTGGGAACCTGTCTCGCGTCGTGGTACCCCATGACATCGGTGGGTATGCCGTAGGGGTTTACCTCCCCTTCCGCCACCCATCCGTCCATCTTGCCGCCATCTTCGATCAACGCCTCGCAGCTGTTTGCGTGGCACGCTCCCATGTCGACGTCCTTGGGGTCGTAGTACGGCACGACGCAGCCCCCGTGAGCAGGATCGGGATCGCAAACCGTGAAATGCCCGTTGGCCGCCGGGATGCCATCGGCACCGGGGTAGGTGCCGAAGTAATTGTCGAAGGACCTGTTCTCCTGCATGATGACGATCACGTGTTGGATCTTGTGGATTCCGGTGAGCGCGGCGCCAGCCGGTGCTGCGCTCTCGGCGCTCGACACGACGATCCCTACAGCGCTCAGGATGAGCGCCAGGACAGCTGCTCCCACCGCTCGGACACGGCAGCGTAGGTACGGAGCGTCCCAGTCGTCTCCTGTGTGCCACCGAGACCCCCTCGTGCTGTCCTTCTCTGCGGGCGACCCCGACCCGTATGCACCAGCGCGGCGCGGACACCCTTCCCCTCTGGGGGATGGCTGCCACTCCGGCGGTGCCCTACCAACAGGTTCTATCACGCTGCCGACCTGCTGTCGATGGCGCGGAGCCCCGGTCCGGCTCGGTTCCCGGCCCCTTTTCCCGCGACGGAGTCGTGCCGCCCAAATGGTAAATTCTCGAGGTGTCGGTGTCGAAGGGGGAAGTCGTGAGGGGGGCGCGGACGGCGGCGATCGTGGTGGTCGGACTTGGCTTCGTCGGTTGCTCGGCGACCAACGCGGCAACCACCGGTGACCAGCACCACATCGCCAGTTCGGGCAGCATCGCATGCCCCCACGCCTCCGACCGGATACCGCCTCACCCCCGTCTCAGGGACGACCGCCGGGACGAGCCTTGCACCCTGGCTCCTGACGGCCTCCGACCTCCCGACGGGATGGACGGCCCACTACAGCCCCACCGAGCTCCCGGTGACCTGCGTCTTCGATCCCGCCATCACCTTGCTCGCGACGACCTCGAATGCCCCTTCATCCCAGATTGTCTTCTCGAGCGGACCAACCTTTCCCCAACTCAGCGAGGTGGTCGTCGGCATGTACTCGGGCCGCGTAGCCTTCTTCGCTGCCCGAGTCACCGCCGATGCCTGTACGTCAGTCAAGACGACAGTGGGGGGAGAGTCCGTCTCGGGCACAGTGGGTCCGGCAGTGTTCCCACCCTTCGGGGATCAGAGCGCCGCCTACACGGCGAACTTGACTGTCCAGGGTCAGGCCGTGACACAGGACATCGTGCTGGTGCAGAAGGGCAACTATCTCGTGGCGGTGGCGCTGGCCGACACCGGAGCGGTGAACACGACCGAGCTCGACGGATTCGTCACCCAGGCGGTCGCCAAAGTGGCTACGGCACCGGTCCATCCGCCAATCCTGCAGACCCCACCGTCGAGCGGAGAGGACTCGTAGTCAGCCTCATGGGTGCCATGCGCTGACGACCGACGGCCTCGCTCGTTTGGAGCCGATGACCTCGGCCAGAGGGCCCACCTGTCTATCAGTAGCGCCAGGCGCCGTAGTTCCGGTAGTTCTGGTTCCCCGGAGCGAAGACGAGTTGACCGTGCTGAGACGGGACGTCGATGACCACTGCTCCCGTCGTCGACTGTCCCGAGCGCAGTTCGATGGCGTACCCGGCTTTGTTGGTTCCGAGTTCGTTGGGGGCGGCGTCGCCGATGCTGTTCCCAACGAGCACGTTCGGCTGACTGCCGACTCCGTACCGCAACCCGTCGGTGGTCTGGACAAAGAATTCGCTGTCTGAGGGAGCGATCCTCAGGTGCAAGGATGACGGTTCGACATCGGTGACCGTCACCGTGAAGGTGGCGAAGTATGTGTACTGCGGCACCTCTCTTCCGTAGTCGGTGGTCGAGAAGGTCGGTGCCGAAACAGTGATCCTCACCAACGGGACGGCAGCTCCGTGGGTCCCGACGGCCTCTCCGTAGAGTGTCCCGGTCTGTCCCACGGAATACGTCTGTTCGACGGCCCCGCCCATGTCTCCGGACGGGACGGACGCCTCGGTGACCGCGTTGGCTCTGCTGGCCGCTGATCCGGTGGAGGAACCAGTAGGGGAGCCCCCGCACCCCGCCGTCAGCAGCGCGAACCCTGCCAGGGCGGTGGGGATCATCCGAGGGATTCCGGGACGAGTGCTACGTGACAGTGAAGGTCCTGCGGCTGGTGGCTTTCCCGCGCGTGGTGAGCACGTTGATCTGTCCCGTCTTCGCCGCGGTCGGCACCGTGACCACGATCTTTGTAGGCGATATGGACACGATCCTCGAGGGCGCGCCATTGAAGTACACGTGACTTGGACCTTCCAGGTTGGCCCCGTTGATGGTGACGGTAGTCCCCGGTGGGCCGCTCGCCGGGTTGAATCCGGTGACCTCCGGCGTCACCGCTGTGGTGATGCGTCCGATCGCGCCGACGCTGAATTCGGTGAACCAGAGGGCCCCGTCGGGACCGGAGGTGATGTTCTGCGGATCGATCAGCTGGTCGTCCGTGTAGTTGGTGACCACTCCGGAAGGGGTGATGCTTCCGATCGAGTTGTTTCCCGAGTTGGTGAACCACAGGGCACCGTCGACCCCGGCAGCGATGCTGAACGGACCGGAGATACCGGTGCCCCTGTAGTTCCTCACCACACCTGCAGTGGTGATGCGCCCGATCGTGTTATTGGCGTCGTTGGTGAACCAGAGGGCACCGTCGGGCCCAGTGGTGATGCCTGTCGGTTGATCGATACCGGTACCGACGAAGTTGCTGACCGCGCCCCCGGTGCTGATCCTCCCGATCGAGTCGTTGCCGAAGTTGGTGAACCAGAGAGCCCCGTCGGGACCGGAGGTGATGTACTCCGGATCACTGATACCGGCTCCGGTGAAGTTGCTGATGACACCCGCTGTGGTGATTCTCCCTATCGAGTTGCTTATCGGGTTGGTGAACCACAAGGCACCGTCGGATCCGAGGGTGATGCCGAGTGGGCCGTCGATTCCACCGCCGGTGTACGAGGTGACGGCGCCGTTGGTGCCCAACCTCCCCACGGTGCTGGTGCTCCAGACGGTGAACCACACAGCCTGGTCGGGACCAAACGCGATGTCCACGGGAACGCTTCCGCCTGTGGCGAGGCTGCTGTTTACGCTGATGGTGCCGGTGCTCGTAATGGCGCCCACCGAATTGAAGCCGTTGGTGAACCACAGGTCTCCGCCGGGTCCGGTGATGATGCCGGCCGGCTGTTCGACTGCCTTGATGTGGTAGGTGGTGATCACCCCTGGACCGATGGCCGCAGATGCCGGGAGGATGCCGACGATCAGTGCCGCCAGGCAGGCCACCGCCGCCAACAGCGAGATCAGGCTCCGGCGCCGGGCGATCCTGACCCGAAACGTCCGATGGCCCCTTGCGCGAGAAGTGAACTTCGGCTGCGGCATTCTTCCTGCCCCCAACTCGATGCGTCCTGCCAGGTTGCTGGTCCGGGGTTCCAGCGGGCGACCTTCCGCCGTGTGGCCGGACCAAACGACCCACGGAGCGTACACCGATGGACCGGGGGAAGGAAGAGCCGGGTCACGGGGGTGACGAACCGGGGGTGGCTGGCGTCGGCGTGCCGGTGGGTGTCGCCTGCTCCGAACTTCCGGCACGCCTCGCCAGTCGGTGGCTCCTCGAGGACGGTTGCGCCCGACTCCGCGGGAACCGTCCCAGGTTCTACTAGCCGGCTGGTCAACGGTAGGTTACAGAGGAGCAAAGGTTGGGCAAACGTCGTGTGACTTTCGGAGCCGTCCCGCCTCTCCGGTGGGGTGGACCGCGGTCCGGGCTGCGTCGCCCGGTGAGCCGGCGACCTCCGGCGCGCAGGAACTGGCAGATGGCGTGGCGTGCCGCCTAGGGTGCGGCATCGGGTCCGACGGGCAGATTCCGGCCCAAGGCGACACCCATCGATACCCCGTTGCCCAGGAGCGGAACATGCTGATCTGGATCGTCATGGCGGTGATCCTGGTAATCATCGTTGCCGGAGGTTTCGTCGGGCGGAGCCGGCAGACCCGGCGACGCGAGCAGAACCAACGGAACCCGACCCACAAGACAACGCACCACGGCAAGGATGCCCATCGTTCACGGGGGCGGGGGCGGAGCCACTGAATGCCGTGCCGCACCAGGTTGGCGGATCCACAGGTCGCACCGGTTGCTCCTGCCTTGATCGTCCACTTCCGCGGTACAATCTTCCGGGAGACGGCAGGGAGTGCCGGGTGTTTCAGGGCCAGCGCACCTGAATTGCCGGGCTGAGGAGCGCTGATCGTGTCATCGGAACCTGGGGCCGACATCAACTACGAGCGGCTCTATCAATTCCGCTTCCGCCACGTCGACCAGCGGAAGAGGGAAGCCGTCTGGCGGGAGATCGCCGCCTACATCTACGACCGCATGGGCAGACCCGAAACGGTCTTGGACCCGGCTGCTGGTCGCTGTGAATTCATCAATTCGGTACCGGCGACCGATCGATGGGCCGTAGACGCGGTCGACCACGGCAACTGCGGTCCAGGTGTCAAGGCGGTCTACGCCGACATCTTCGACGCGGCACTCCCGCCCGATCATTTCGGCGGCGTGCTGGTCTCGAACTTCCTCGAGCACCTCCCGACCCAGACGGCTATCGCCCAGTTCCTCGCGGTCGTGCTCGATACCATGGCCCCCGGTGGCGTCCTGGTGATCCTCGGACCGAATTTCCGATACCTCGCGAAGAACTACTTCGATTTCGCCGATCACATCATTCCCCTGACCCACGTCTCGGTGACCGAGCATCTCAGCGCAGCGGGATTCGAGATCGGGACGGTCATCCCACGGTTCATTCCCTACTCCTTCGCCGGGCGTCTGCCCGCCTCTCCCGCTCTCGTGCGCGAGTACCTGAAACACCCGTCTGTCTGGCACCTCATGGGGAAGCAATTCCTGGTGACAGGCAGGAAACCCCTTCCTGGCCGCTCGGGGGCCTGACCCTCCAAGAGGTCGCACAGCCAATGGGGCGGGAGTGTGACACGACCCGCTCGCGCCGAGCTGTCAGAAGTGCCCACCGCGGCACCGTCACCGCTGGTTGGGGCTCGTCACGCCGGACCGGGCGGAACAATTGGGCCGGTGGGACGATCGGACCCGTCGGGCGCGACGTGTTGCCCGGGACACCATCGGTCGTTTACGATTACCCGCGGTGCAGGGACCTCCGGACGCTAAGGTGCTCGTGCTGGGCGGCTGTGGCCACGTGGGGCTACCACTTGGTCTGGCTTTCGCGGACGCAGGGGTTCCGGTCACCCTCTTCGATATCAATCTGGCGGCAGTCGACCGGGTCCGCTCGGGAAAGATGCCGCACCTGGAACCAGGTGCCCCGGACGTGCTGCTTCGGACGCTCGACAACGGCACGTTGTCGGCCACCGCCGACCCGTCGAGCATCAGCCTGAACGAGCACATCGTGGTGGTCATCGGCACACCGGTGGACGAGCACCTCAACCCGGATCCGCACGCGGTCATCGCAGCCATCGAGGCGGTGTCGGAACACCTGGTCGATGGGCAGATCCTGATCCTGCGAAGCACCGTCTTCCCGGGCGTCACCCGCATGGTGGAGCGGCTGGTCGAGCGCCTGGGCAAGGAGATCGACGTCGCCTTCTGCCCGGAGCGGATCGCCGAAGGCCGGGCCATGGAGGAGCTCCACTCCCTTCCCCAGATCGTGTCGGCGCGTACCGATCGTGCCTTCGAGCGGGCGGCGGCCCTGTTCCGCCACCTGACCGGCACCATCGTGCGGGTCGAGCCCGAAGAGGCAGAACTGGCCAAGCTCTTCACCAATTCCTACCGCTACATCAAGTTCGCGGCGGCCAACCAGCTCTTCATGATGGCCAACGACTTCGGTCTGGACTACGAGCGCATCCGCAGTGCGGTGATCCAGGACTACCCGCGTGCCGCCGACCTTCCGGGGCCGGGCTTCGCCGCTGGACCGTGCCTGTTGAAGGACACCATGCAGCTCGCCGCCTTCAACAACAACAACTTCGGTCTCGGTCAAGCCAGCATGCAGATCAACGAAGGCTTGCCGCTGTACCTGGTGTCGAAGCTGGCATCACGTTTCGACCTCGATTCCATGGCCGTCGGCATCCTGGGAATGGCATTCAAGGGGGAGTCGGACGACAACCGGTCCAGCCTCTCCTACAAGCTGAAGCGGGTCCTGAGGGTGCGGGCCGCCTCGGTGCTGACGACCGACCCGTACGTCGACCGACGACGACAATCTGGAGCCGCTCGAGCAGGTCCTCGAACGGTCCGATCTCATCGTCATCGGTGCACCCCACCGGCTCTACGCCGACCTGGAAATCCACCAGCCGGTCGTGGACATCTGGAACCTTCGGGGCCAGGGGGTCGTGGTGTGAAGCCGCGGGTCTCCATCGTCATCCCCGCCTACAACGAGGCCGCCGGGATCGAGGATGTGCTCGCCCGACTGACCGAGACCGTGCAGCTCCCCTGCGAGGTCGTGGTCGTGGTGGACGCGCCCGATGACTCAACCGTTCCCTACGTCGAGAAGTTCGCCACCCGGGACCCCAGGGTCAGAGTGGTGGTCAACGACGTTGCGCCGGGTCCTGCGCAGGCCATCCGCTACGGAATCGACCATGCGACGGCCGACGTCGTGGTGGTGACGATGGCCGACGGCTGCGACGATCCTCAGCAGATCGACTACCTGGTCCGACTGGTCGAACGGGGTGTCGTGGTCGCTGCCGCATCGCGATACTCACGGGGTGGACAGCAGGTCGGGGGACCGTTCCTGAAGAGCTTGCTCTCCCGTACGGCCGGACTGTCCCTCTGGTTGCTGGCCCGGGTCAGCACCCGTGACGCGACAAACTCCTTCAAGGCCTACGACGTCGACTTCATCCGTGAGGTCGGGCTGAGCTCGACCACCGGATTCGAGATCGGCATCGAACTGGTCGCAAAGGCCCGACGGGCCCGCCTGCCGGTGGCCGAGGTGCCAACCATCTGGCTGGAGCGGCATCAGGGCGTGTCGAATTTCAAACTCGCCAGCTGGCTCCCGCATTACATCCGCTGGTGGCTCTTCGCCTTCGGGCCGCGCCTCCCGGTGAGCGAGATTCGTGCAGCTGCAGAACGGAAGGGACCCAAATGACAACCGTCCTCGTCTCCGGTTCGTCCGGATTCATCGGTGGGTACGTGGTCAAGGAGCTCCTCGACAGGGGCCACAGCGTCATCGGGATCGACAACTACTCCAAGTACGGACCGGTCAAGCGTTCCTACGACGACAATCCCCGGTACCGGTTCATCGAGGGTGACTGCCGGGACGTCGATCTGCTGACGAAGGAACTGGCCGAGTGCGACCACTTCATCGCCGGCGCAGCCCTGATCGGCGGCATCTCCTACTTCCACACCTACGCCTACGATCTGCTGGCCACCAACGAGCGGATCACCGCGGCCTCCTGCGATGCCGCCATCAAGGCCCACGAGCAGGGCCGGCTGCAGAAGGTGACCTATCTGAGCTCGTCCATGGTGTTCGAATCCGCCGACTCCTGGCCGTCGTTCGAAGGCCAGCAGCACGAGATCCCACCCCCCGTCTCGTCGTACGGCTTCCAGAAGCTGGCGGTGGAGTACTTCGCCCGCGCCGCCCACGACCAGTACGGCCTGCCCTACACCATCGTGCGACCGTTCAACTGTGTGGGCACCGGGGAGCGGCGGGCCCTCGGCGACGTGGAGATCCTCAGCGGCAATGTCTCTCTGGCCATGAGCCACGTTGTGCCCGACCTGGTGCAGAAGGTCCTGAAGGACCAGGATCCCCTGCACATCCTCGGCGACGGCAGCCAGATTCGTCACTACACCTATGGAGCCGACCTGGCCGCGGGCATCGTGACGGCCATGGAGCATCCGGACGCTCTCAACGAGGACTTCAACCTCTCCACCGCCGAGTCGACGACCGTGCTCGAGCTGGCCGAGGTCATCTGGCGACAGATCAAGGGACCGGAGGTCCCGCTCCGCTGGGTGTCCGATCCGCCCTTCGAGCACGATGTCAAGCGCCGGGTGCCCTCGGTCGAGAAGGCCAAGCGGATGCTCGGCTTCGAAGCCACCACCGGTCTGGAGAAGATCCTGCAGGAGGTCATCCCCTGGATCCAGAACGCCATCACCGAGGGCACCATCTGATCTCTCACCGGCCGGGTGCCGACCGGCCCGGTTACGGACTGCCCGCCGAGAAGCTGCTCAGGTGCCGTTCCTTTTCGATCTTGATCTGTCCCCGGATGTACCTGACCGAGTAGTACGGACCGAGCTCCTTCTTCAGCACCGTGCCCGTTAGGCGGCCGGAGTGGCCGAGGAGCATCTGCACGTGTACCTCGTGCCGGTTTTCTGCCTGCACCTCAGAGCTCCCGGCTGACAGGCCGACCAGGATCTGGATGGCGATGGCGATGGCAGCCAGCCACCGGACAACCGGAAGCGCACCGTCGACGAGAGATCGGGGTGACAGCGTTCCGATCTGCCACCGTCGTCGGCTGTCATCGTCCTGGCCCGGAGCGTCCGCAAGCCGATTCCGACTGGCGAACAGGTTGGGCCGCCCCAACAGCGTCAGAGCCAGCCCGACCAGGATGAGCAGGTTGAAGGTGGTGTACCGGGAGGCGCTGGCGCTGCTGTATCCGAGGACGGACCGACCTTCGGCCACGGTGGCGGCGAAGAGCAGACCCATGCAGATCATCGCCACGCCGACCGGCCCCGCGCCGTCCTCGTCCCGACGGATCCCATAGGCGATCACCGCGGCGACGGCAAGCACGGTGATCACCACTCCGAACACCATCACGGCCCAGTTTTCGTGATGGACGCCTACGCCAACCGGGTGCCCCAGCACCGATCCCACCTCGTAGAAGAAGTACTTGATGGTGGCCACAGGATGGTGAAGGGCCCAGTGGCTGTCCCTGGTGTTGAGTCCGAGCTTGTGGAAGAAGAAAACGGTCGTCACCACCGCTGCGACGATCCAGGCCGCCACCATGGGCAGGGCCCGGCGCCGATGGTAGAAGAGCACCAGACCCACCGGCCAGATCAACAGGCCCTGGAAGAGGGAGTAGCTCCCCACCACCGCGGCAGCCATGGCCAGGATGAGGACGGGCCAGGTCAAGACCGTGCGGTCGAGCAGGAACACGGCCGCTGCCAAGCACAGCAGTGTGAGGAACCACGCCATCTGGAATCCCCAGAGCGTGTTCTCGGCCTGGACCAGCGAGAAGCTGAGCAGGGCCACCGGGCAGTAGTAGAGCCAGGGGGTGGCCGGGGCGCGTCGTCGATGAGCCCAGATGAACAGCACCGTAGAGGCCAAGAGCATGATGGCGCCCAGGAACTCCTCGATGCGGATGTTGAAGTGGACCGTGTGGGCGAGGAGGATGACGATGAGATTGGGGAAGAGCAGCCGTGCCTCGTTGTGTGGCACCCAGATGGCCCCCCAGGGAATGAAGTGGGAGTAGGACGCTTGGATCACGGTCACATCGGACAGCTGGTCCGACTTGATGACATTGACGCTGTAGTGCACGACCACCCAGAAGTAGCCGATCGCCGGGATCCCGAAGCCGAGCACGGTGAGGATCTTGACCACCAAGGGATCCAGCTGATCGACGAACCGCCGCCTTCCCCCCGCCGAATCCTCAGGACCGGCCGACCGCGCCTCTTCCCCGGGACCGGATCCCGAACGTTCCATCAAGACGTTCCCCACCCAAAACACCTCTCTCCAGTCGTAACCGGCAGTTTGAGCCTCGCTGCGCTCGTCGACGGGCCCGATGGTCGGATGACCAGCTTATCCCCCTCACGGCATCGGATCCGAGGAGGCTCGGAGGCCTGGACGGGGCTGCTCACGTCGGGCGGAGGGTGAGCATCTCCTGGACATTGTCGAAGAGGATCCGCCGCCTCTCGTCTGTGTCGAACTCCTTCAGCTCCCTCACGTAGTCGAGCGGTTCCGGCAGTGCTTCGACATGGGGCCAGTCGGAACCGAAGATGACCCGGTCGGTCCCCATGCATTGCGCGACGACGTTGACGTCGTCCTCCCAGAACGGATTGATCCAGACATGGTCACGAAGAGTGTCGACCGGATCGTTCCGCCAATACCCGGGCATCTTGTCGGCTGTCGAGCGGAGCTTTGCGAGAAGATCCGGGAGGAACTGGGCACCGTTCTCGACGGAGGCGATCCGGAGGTTGGGGAATCGCTCGAAGTGGTTCTCGAAGAGTAGCGACAGCAGGTAGTCGCGGATTGCTTGCTCGATGGCGAACGATTTGATCGAGGGCTTCCATCCGCCGGTGAACGTCGCGGCAAACCCGTCCTCGGCGAATCCGTTGGAGGAGATCCCGCTGTCGGCCGCGTGGACCACCACGGTGATTCCGGCATCGTTGGCCACCCGCCAGAACCCGTCGAACAGGCCGTCGAAGGGGGATCGTCGCCCGAATGCGGTGGTGGGCGCGGCAGGTCGCATGACCACGAGTCGTGCGCCCTGGTCGAGGGCCCAGGTGAGCTCCTCGACCGCCCAGGCGGGGTCGGCCAGGGTCAGGTAGGGGGCGGAGAAGATCCGGTCATGGTAATTGCAGCCCCAGTCCTCGACGAGCCAGCGATTGAATGCACGGAACAGGTGGCAGACCGCAACAGGATCGTGAGTCAGCGGCTCCTCGTAGATCATCCCGAGTGTCGGGAAGAGCAGGCATCCGGCCAAACCCTGCGTGTCGAGAGTGGCCAGCCCGGGCGGCCGGATCCCGATAGGCGGGCGGGATCGGCTCACGGCCGGCCAGCATCTCGAGGGGGTTCCTCCGGGCGGGATTCCCGCGGAAGTAGTCGTGCAGCGCGCCGGGAAGGGCGATCGGGTCGAAGGTCGGGTTGGTGACGGCCCGGTTGACCTGTCCTCCGAGCACGTGGTACTTCCGCCCGTCGATCTCGCACCACTGCACCACCCGCCGCCCGAGCGCCGGGTCGAGGTGGCGGGTGAAGGCGTCGACGGCCTCGTAGTAGTGGTTGTCGGCATCGAACACCGGGTGGCCGAGATCGGCGGGGTCACTCACTGGTGGGTCTCCTGGTCGGTTGCACCTTGGCGAAGCGGGCACATCCTAACGGGCGTCCCCGGCGGTAGCGGGAGGCGCGATCGGTCCGGTGACCGGCCATCGTGCACCGGACCGGGCTCTACGATCCGGTGATGCCCGTCTACCGACTCGACGACCTGATCCCCGTCATCCACCAGGACGCCTACGTCCACCCCCAGGCGGTGGTCATCGGGGACGTCACCGTCGGGCCCGACGCCACCGTCTGGCCGGGTGCAGTCCTGCGCGGGGACTTCGGCAGCATCACCGTGGGCTCCCGCTCGTCGATCCAGGACGGCACCGTGCTCCACGCCGGTCCCGGGTTCCCCACGGTGGTGGGGGAGGGGTGCGTGATCGGCCACCTGGCCCATCTCGAAGGTTGTCTCATCGAGGACGAGGCGCTGATCGGGTCGGGGTCGGTCGTCCTCCACCACGCGGTTGTCGGCACCGGTGCGACCATCGCCGCCAACGCGGTGGTGCCGAACCGGATGGCGGTACCCTCCGGCGCCCTGGCGGTCGGGGTTCCAGCCCAGATCCGTCCCGGAAGATCGAACGTCTCCCTGATCCGGCTCGCCGCCGAGGAGTACGTGGCCAACGGTCGGCGCTACCGGGAGGCGCTCCGCCTGGCCGAGTGACCGTCCTCCACCGGCGGTGGAGGACCATGGGGCAGACTCGTGAGATGCACGGCATCCTCACCGTCGACGGCACCGCCGCCGAGGCCACCGCGGCGTCCGTCCGGCAGTCCCTGACCGGCACCGATTTCTTCTGGCTCGACCTCGACGGCGTCGACGACGAGACCCGCGATCTCCTGTTGAACGACGTCGGCGTTCACCACCTCGTGGTCGACGACGTCCAGACCTTCGGCCAACGGCCGAAGATCGAGGACTACGACACGGTGACCTACATGGTGGTCCACGGGGCGTCCGGGGATGGCGCCTCGATCCAGGAGGTCCACTTCATCCTCGGTGTGCATTTCGTGATCACCGTACGGCGGGGAGCCTGTCGGGCCATGGAGGAGGTGCGTGCCCGCCTCAGCCACCAGCGTGCCACGTCGATCGGGTCCAATCAGATCGCACTGACCTATCTGATCGTCGACGGCCTGGTCGACAGCTTCTTCCCGATGCTCGACCAGTTCGACTCCCAGATCGACGAGTTGGAGGATGCGATCCTGGTAAAGCCCACCGAGGCCCAGCTGGGCACGCTCTTCACCATGAAGCGCTCGCTCATCGCGGTGCGCAAGGTGATCACGCCGCAGCGGGACATGTTCGCCAGGGGTCACCTCCGGCGTCGTCGACCTCCCGGGGGTCACCGACGAGGGTCAGCGCTACATGCGGGACATCTACGACCACCTGATCCGGATCAGCGACCTGGTGGACGGCTACCGCGACCTGCTGAGCGGGGTGATGGACACCCATCTCTCGACGGTCTCCAACCGGCTGAACGTGGTCATGAAGCAGCTGACCATCATCGCCACCGTCTTCTTACCCCTCAGCTTCCTGACCGGGTTCTTCGGTCAGAACTTCTCGTTCCTCATCGTCCACATCACCGGGCGTGCCCCGTTCTTCATCTTCGGGATCGGACTCGAACTCGTCTCGGCCGCCGGGCTGCTCTACCTCTTCCGGAAGCGCGGGCTGGCTCGGGGGTCCGACCGACTGACCGGGTCTGTCCAGGGGTCGGTGCGGGCCGGGCCGGGTTACGCCGGAGTGACGACGACCGAGCCGTCAGGGCGGATCACGTACCAGAGCCCTCCGGCGTTGGTCAGGGCCTGCCCGGTCGCCTGGCCGGGAGCTCGATCTGGAGGCCAGAGGTAGAGGGGCCAACCGTCGTAGGTGATCTGGACGCTGTGGTCGCTACGAGGTGCCGTGCCGAGCAGCGCACTGCGGATCCCCGGGCCGGCGACCGGGCGGTCCACACCGGGCGGAAGGACCATCGGTGGCCACTGGACCGCGCAGATGCCCGCGCAACGGGAGGGGAACCCCCGCCGGTCGGTCGCGTAGGTGTACAGGGTGATCCCCTGACCGTCCACGACAACCGTTCCGAGACCGGCGATCTGCCCCGCCTTGAGCTCATAGGCCGGCCCGTGCTGGAGGACGGGAGGGCTGGTGTCGAACGGCGTGGTGATCGAGGTGCCGTTCGTGCATCCGAACGCGGATGCCGCGACGACTGCTGCGACGCCGAGCGCGGCGACCCGTGAGCGGGTGGGGCGGCCGAAACGACCGGTCACGTCGGCCCTTCCCGTCGGCGGAAGGTGATCAGGGCGGGAGCAGGGTAGGGTCCCGTTCCCGGCCGCCACCCGGCAGCCAGCTTCTGCTCGGCGACGCCGCCTGCACTCCAGACGTGGCAGGAGTCGAGCACCCACGGACTCTGCGTCCCGGTGGTCGGTTCGGGCACGTCGCGCCGGCTGGCAGCGAGAGCCCGGCGCGAGGTCACCGCCTGGACCACCACCGGCCCGAGCGAGCGGGCAAGGTGCTCGAGATGCGTGCAACCCCGTGGCCCGCCGAAGCGGCGCTGCACTTCCCGGGTGTACCCGCGGGCCACGTCGAGGCCGGCGAGGCGGGCGAAGGCGTCCTCGATCACGGGACATTCGGCATGGGGGTACGTGTGCATCAGCGCGGTCGCTTCCGTGATGCACAGGTCGGCGATCGCTACGCGGACACGGAGCTCCATGTCGTGCACGGTGACCACCGAATCTCCGTGCTCGGCCCACGGGCGGGTGTCGCGGAGCCGGCCGATCACCAGCAGCTCCTCGCCTTCGTCGAAGGCGCGGAAGTCGATCGAGCGCTGATGGAGGAGGACCTCCTCACCACCGGGGGCGGCGGATGGCTTCCCTGGGGGCGTGCTGTCAGAGGGCACCGGAGGCACCCGCCGATCATGGCCCGACTCCTGCAGGCCTCCAAATCCGTGCAGGGCCCGGGCTCCGATGCCCCACGTCTCCCGGGCTGGCGGGTCACAGGCACGTAATTACGTCCGTGTGATACCCTGAGCTGCAGGGTGACCGTGAGGTTGCGGTGACCGTGAGGTTGCGGTTGAGGGTGGACCTCTGATCGAGGTGGAGGAATGACGATGGCCGCTCGCAGGACAGGCGGGGCCCCGAAACGCCCCGTTGGCACGCCGGGCGGCGCACGTTCGTCCGGCCCAGCTGAAGGATTCCGGGGCTCGCAGGTGTGCGCAGTCGTCGGCATCACCTACCGGCAACTCGACTACTGGGCGCGTACAGGCCTGCTCCGCCCGTCGATCACCGACGCCACGGGGAGTGGCAGCCAGCGGCGCTACTCGTACGGCGATGTCCTCGAGCTGAAGGTGATCAAGCGATTGCTCGACGCGGGGCTCAAGCTCCGCCAGGCGCGACAAGCCATCGAGTGCCTGCGCGGCGATCTGGGCGTGGACCTGGCCTCGGCCCAGCTGGTCCTCGCCGACAGCCGCTCGGCGCTCGCTCGTTCCGACGGTGAGCTGGTGGATCTACTGGCTGGCGGACAGGGCGTCTTCAACGTGCTGCCTCTCTCCGGCGTGGTCTCCGAACTCGAGGCGGCCATCATCGAGATCACCGCGCCCGCCGGCGACACGGCCCCGGGCCCTCGAACCGCCCAGCCGGCCACGACCGAGGCCGCCGAACGTTGACCTCCCGGATCGCCGCACTCGGCCCGCCGCCCGCGCGCCGGCCGGTGCGGTTCGCCCACGAGTCAGAGCACCGGTTCGCCCGGATCCTCGACTTCTACGGCGTCGAGTGGGAGTACGAGCCGGTGGAGTTCGCCCTCGACTGGGATGCCGGTGGCCGGACCCGGGCGGCCTTCCGGCCCGACTTCTGGCTGCCGCAACCAGGACTGTTCGTCGAGCTCACGACCCTCAACCAGCGGCTGGTCACCAAGAAGAACGGGAAGGTCCGGCGGTTGGCCGAGCTCTACCCCGACGTGCGGGTCACCGTGCTCTACCAACGGGACACCTTGGCCCTACTGGCCAAGTACGGCCTGGCCGGCGAGAGCGGCCGGCCGGCAGTGGCCAACTCCGCCTGAACGCACCCGCCGGTAACCTTTCGACGTGCTCGAGACCCCCGGCCAGGCAACCACCCCCCACACAGACGGAAGCACCGTCCCCACGCAACAGGTCGCTCTTCGCCGCACGGCCCTCTTCGACGCCCACCGTCGGCTGGGAGCCAAGCTGGTCGGATTCGGCGGGTGGGAGATGCCCCTGGCCTACCCCGCGGGCACCATCGCCGAGCACCGGGCCTGCCGCGAGGGCGCGGTCCTCTTCGACGTGAGCCATCTGGGCACCGTACGGGTCGCGGGCGCCGGCGGCGTCGACCGGCTGCAAGCAGCCTTGTCCAATGATCTCCGCCGCATCAGGCCCGGGCGCGCCCAGTACACCCACCTCCTCGACGAGAACGACGGGTCGGTCGTCGACGACATCATCGTCTGGTGGATCGCGGACGAGGTGTTCGACGTGATGCCCAACGCCTCCAATACCGAGCGTGTGGTGGCAGCCGTCGACGGGGAGGACACCACCGCGACCCGGTGTGTCATCGCCGTGCAGGGCCCGCACGCCAGGCACTGGGCCGCCGCGGTGTTGGGTGACGCCGCGACCGTCCCCCGTTTCGCGGTCAGGATCGTCGACTGGCACGGCGATCCGTGCGTGGTGGCCGGAACCGGATACACCGGTGAGGACGGATTCGAGATCGCGGTTCCCGCGGCATCGGCTGAGCATCTCTGGGACGAGCTCCTCGGATGCGGCATCGTCCCGGCAGGTCTCGGGGCACGGGACACGCTCCGCCTCGAGGCCGGCCTGCCGTTGCACGGACACGAACTCGGACCTGGGATCACCCCCCTCCAGGCCGGCCTGGTGTGGGTGGTCGGGTGGGACAAGGAAGAATTCCGAGGTAGGGCGCCGCTCCTCGCCGAGCGGGAACGGGGGATCTCCCGCCGGCTGGTCGGTCTTGCAACGCAGGGTCGCCAACCTCCCCGCGAGGGCGCCGAGCTCCGTCTCGACGGAAACTGCGTCGGCACCGTCACCAGTGGCAACTTCTCGCCCATGCTCGGGCACGGCATCGCCCTCGCACTCCTCGACGCAGCCACGGATCCCACACCGGGCCGGACCCTCGAGATCGTCCAGCGGGGCAGGACCCTGCCCGCCACCGTCGCCGAAACCCCCTTCGTCCGGGCCGGTCAGTGGGCCGTCCCACTGTGAGCCGCCGTCCTGAGGCAGGCTTCACGGCCGTCGCACCGACCCCGAACCGCTAGAGGAGCACCCGTGGGCACCTATATCCCGCACACCGACGAGGAGGTGGCGAGCATGCTCGCCTTCCTCGGGCTGTCCGATGTCGACGAGCTGTTCGCAGTGGTGCCCGAAGCGGTCAAGTTGCAGCACGCTCTGGAGCTGGCCGCCGGGTCAGGCGAGCCCGACGTGCTGGCCGCGATGGCCGGCTACGCGGAGCGCAACCGCGCCCGGTCCGACCGTCTGGTCTGCTTCGCCGGCGGCGGTGCCTACGACCACGAGACGCCGTCGGTCACCCGGGCACTGGCCGGTCGAAGCGAGTTCGTCACGTCGTACACGCCATACCAGCCCGAGGTCGCCCAAGGCGTCCTCCAGGCTCTCTTCGAGTACCAGACCATGGTGTCCCGCATCGCCGGCCTGCCGGTGGCCAATGCCTCGCTCTACGACGGGGGGAGCGCGGCAGTGGAGGCGGTCAACCTCGGGGTCGCGGCCTCCGGGCGATCCACCGTGTGGGTATCGGAGGGAATCCATCCCCATTGGCGGCAGATGCTCGCCACCTTCGGGCACGGGACCGGTAACCGCATCCGGACGGTACTCCTGGCCGAGGGGGTGACCGCGTGGCCCGGCGCCGAGGACGAGGCGGAGGATCCCCCGGGAGTGGTCCTGGTCGGCTATCCCAACTACCTCGGCTGCCTCGAGGACGTGAGCGCCGCCCGGGCCATCTGCGACCGGACCGGCGCCCTGCTCGTGGTCGGAGCCGATCCGCTGGCTGCGGGCCTCCTGCGTTCGGCCGGTGCATGGGGGGCCGACGTGATGGTGGGGGAGGGTCAGGTCTTCGGGACCGCGCTCGGATTCGGAGGGCCCTACCTCGGCCTGTTCGCCTGCACCACGAACCATGTCCGCCGCCTTCCCGGCCGGTTGGTGGGGGAGACCGTCGACATCGAGGGTCGGCGGGCCTACGTGACCACGCTTCGGGCCCGCGAACAGGACATCCGCCGCGAGAAGGCGACCTCCAACGTCTGCACCAACCAGACCCTCATGGCGGTCACCGCCGCCGTCCAGCTGGGCTGGCTCGGTACCTCCGGGTTCCGGGAGGTGGCGCTCCGCTGCGCGCAGGCCACCTACTACATGCGCAACGCACTGTTGGCGGTCGACGGGGTGGAACCCTTTGCCGCGGCACCTGTGCTGCGCGAGTTCGCGGTCCGCCTTCCCCTCCCCGCCGAGACGGTCATCGGTCGGATGGCCGACGCTGGCTTCCTGGCCGGCATCTCCCTCGCCGAAGCTGTGGTCGACGGCGAGAACGGGCTGCTGGTGGCCGTGACCGAGCGCCGGACCCGTGAGGAGATCGACGCCTACGTCACCGCTCTTGCCAAGGCGATCGACCGATGAGCGAGGAGACGGTCATGACCACGAGCGGCCACCGCGGTGCCCCAGGCGGAAGAGCAGCCTCGGCTCCTCTCATGGGCCGCGACACCGAGCCCACCCTCTTCGAGCTCTCCCAGCCGGGTCGGCGGGCCTGCTCGTTCCGAACCACCGGGATCCCCGAGGTGGACCTGGGCGAGCTGGTCCCCGCGTTGCACCGCCGCGACGAGCCGGTCCCCCTCGCCGAGGTCTCCGAGCGCGACCTCGTGGCGCACTTCACCCGGCTCTCCCACCGCCAGTTCTCGGTCGATCTGGGGATGTATCCGCTCGGGTCGTGCACGATGAAGTACAACCCGAAGGTCTGCGACGAGGTGGCCGGCCTGCCCGGGCTGTCCGGCGTCCATCCGGCCGCCCCGGCATCGATGACCCAGGGCTGGCTCGCCCTCCTGGTCGAACTCGAGGAGAGTCTCTGCTCGATCACCGGGATGGCCGGCGCGACTCTGCAGCCTGCGGCAGGAGCCGCAGGCGAGCTCACCGGTCTCCTGCTCATGCGGTCCTGGCACGAGTCCCGGGGCTCGGTGCGCCACAAGGTGATCATCCCCGACTCGGCCCACGGCACCAACCCCGCGTCGGTCACCCTCGGGGGCTACGAGGTGGTCACCGTCCCGAGCGACAGCCGCGGTTGCGTGGACATGGCCGCGCTCGAGACGGTGCTCGACGAGGACGTGGCCGGCATCATGCTGACCAACCCCAACACACTCGGGCTCTTCGAAGAGGACATCACGGCGATCGCGGCGGCGGTCCACGCGGTCGGCGGGCTGCTGTACTACGACGGCGCCAACCTCAACGCCATCCTCGGCGTCGTCCGACCGGGCGACATGGGCTTCGACATCGTCCACATGAACCTCCACAAGACGTTCGCCACCCCGCACGGGGGCGGTGGACCGGGAGCGGGCCCGGTTGCGGTCTCCGAGCAGCTGGTCCCCTTCCTCCCGGGACCACGTGCGACACGGGTGACCACCGACGGAGAGCCCTCGTTCGCATGGGTCCAGCCGTCCCGGTCGATCGGTCGCGTCCACACCTGGCACGGGAACACGCTGGTCCTGGCCCGCGCACTCGCCTACATCCTGGTCAACGGGGGCGACGGCCTCCGGCGTATCGCGGAGATCGCCGTCCTCAACGCCAATTGGATCCGCGAGCGGTTGCACGGGACCTACGACGTCCCCTTCGACCGGCCGTGCATGCACGAAGTGGTTCTCTCGGCGCGCTCGCTCAAGCAGGACTACGGCGTCCGAGCACTGGACGTGGCAAAACGCCTACTCGAGGAGGGGTTCCATGCGCCGACGGTGTACTTCCCGCTCGTGGTCGACGAGGCGCTCATGATCGAACCCACCGAAACCGAGAGCCCCCAGACGCTCGAGGCGCTGGCCTCGGCCCTCGAACGGATCGCCGCCGAGGCCGCCGCAGAGGGGGAGGGGTGGTTGAGCGAGTTCCCCCACCGGACCCCGGTGCGCCGGGTCGACGAGGCCCGAGCCGCCCGCACGCTGATCCCGACCTTCGACGCGCGCACCTGAGGACGGACCGGTGGACGGCATCTTCACCACCCGTTTCGTCGATCCGTACCTGCGGCTGCACCGGTACGTCTACGAGGGGACTGACGGCCGGGTGGGCAAGCACAGCAACCGGGTGCCGGCACTGCTGCTCACGACCACCGGCCGCAAGACGGGTCTTCCCCGCACCCACGGGCTCACCTACTGCCGTGACCGTGGGGACCTGGTGGTTGTCGCATCAAACGGGGGGAGCGACCGCCCTCCGGCCTGGCTGCTCAACCTGCAGGCCGACCCCGAAGTCACCGTCCGGGTGGGCCGACGGGTGTTCCGTGCCACGGCGCGGGTGGCGACCCCGGAGGAACAGGCCCAACTCTGGCCGAAGGTCAACCGGAGCAATCGCGGCATGGCCCCGCTGTTCCATCCCGGCGTCACCGGCCGGTACGACGTCTACCAGCGCCACACCACCCGCGAGATCCCGGTGGTCATCCTGACCCCCGAGCGACCGGGGTGACGGTCAGTCGAGCAGGTCCGGCTGCTCTCGGACGATGCGGTCGAAGAGGGGCTGGAAGCTGAACCATCCGGCCAGGTGCGAGCCGACCTGACCACCGGTGTGCCGGGCCATCTCGGGGTCGATCAAGATCGGGGTCCCTGCGGCCGAGGCCATGAGCTGGGCCTGGCAGGACCGCTCCATGGTGATGAACCACCAAGCGGCCTCGTCGACCGACTGCCCGACCGTGAGCAGCCCGTGGTTTCGCAGGATCGCGGCCTTGTGGCCCGCGAGGGCGTGGGCGATGCGCTTGCCCTCCTCGATGTCCAGGACGACACCCGTGTAGTCGTCGAAGACGGCGTGGTCCTCGAAGAAGGCGCACACGTCCTGGGTGATCGGGTCCAGCGTCCGGCCGAGCGAGGACCAGGTCTTGCCGTAGATCGAGTGGGCGTGGGCGGCCGAGATCACGTCGGGCCGCGGCCGCGTGGATCTGCGAATGGATGACGAAGGCGGCGGTGTTCACCGGGCGGTCGCCCTCGACGACCTCACCCGTGTCGTTGACCAGGATGAGGTCGGACACCGAGATGTGGCCGAAGTGCATTCCGAGTGGGTTGACCCAGAAGTGGTCCAGCCGTTCCGGATCACGCGCGGTGATGTGGCCGGCCACCCCCTCGTCGAATCCGAACTTGGAGAAGAGCCGGAACGCGGCAGCCAACCGCTGCTTGCGGTGGAGCTGCTCCACCTCGGGCGACTCGAATGTCATCCCTCGTGGGGGTTTCATGATCTCTGGCACAGGGTCCTCCTCCTCGACCGATGCCGCCGGCATGGGCGGACTGGCACTGCACCGATACTACGCCCGCGGTTATCCGCCGTTCCGGAAGGGCATCCCAGCAGAAGCGCTAAGGGCATTCTCACCAGGAGTGATGTACCCATCACTCTGCGTCCGCGACCCTTTTCGTTTGTCACGCAGGACGGTAACGTGACCGTGGTCCGCAGCATTTGCGGGCTCCGCCGAACGAGGGGTCGTGGGGCGCATGGTGGGTCGGTATACGCGCGTTGAGTCTCTTCGTGGTGCAGTCATGGGCCGCACCGATCGGTCGACTGCCCGAGAGAATCGAGACTGACGTGCACACCTCCTCCACCCCTTCGAGTGCGATGGTCCGCATCGGGCGCACCCTCCTCGCGCTCGCGTTGGGATGCGCCCTCCTCTCGGTGGCGACCACCGTGGGTGGCCACCAGGTCGCCGGCGCGGCGTCGACAACCGGAACGGTGTCGTTCACCGGGACGGGGTCCACCCCTGTGCCGCTGCCGTCCCGGTTCGCCGGCCCGTCGGGTGGGGACGGCTGGGCGCTCGCCATCAGCACGACCCAGACGTTCAACGTCTTCCACCACCAGTCCACCCTCCAGGTCGACTGCCACCAGTTGTCCGACGCGTCCGAGTGCTGGAGCTCGCCCAAGACGGTGACCGACGGAAGCATCAACTTCGCCACATCGATCGCCCCGGGCCTCGTGCTCGACCCGGCCACCGGTCATCTGTACGTCTACGCGGTGGACACGAGCAACATGTCCGGGGGTGTGGTCTGCATCGACACCACCCTTCCTGCCTCTGCCACGGGCGCCCAGCTCTTCTGCGGCTATACGCAGCTGACCGGCACAGGGGACGCGCCCCTCGACTTGAGCAGCACCGCCGGGCTCTCGGCGCCGGTACAGGTCGGCAACGAGTGGTACTCCTTCAACGAGGTCGGAGGGGCGGGACCCAGTGGAGGGACCGGCACGGAGAACCGCCTTCTCTGCTTCGACGTCGTCCGGGACGCACCGTGCTCAAGTGGCGCGACCTTCCCGGTCCCGACCGGGAGCCAGAAGCTCGCAGCGTTCGTGTCGTCAACTCCGATCGGGTCCACCGGGAGCGATGTGATCGTCCAGATCATCGGGGTGAGCGATACGCGCCTCTACTGCTTCAGCACCTCGACCCATGCAGCATGTTGGGCATCGGACGTGATCGTGAGCGCAGTGGCCGGGTCACCCTTCCCGTTGTTGACTACCTCGGGATCACCCGTCGGGTTCTGCCTTCCGGTGGCCGGGAACCCCTGCTACGCCTCGGGCAACGGGATCCCCTTTGCGACCCCGCCCGGAATGGCAGCCGCGATCGGACTCAACAACCCGGTAAACGGACCCGCGATGACGATCGGAAGCAACGTCTACGTCGCCAACTTCAACGGCGGTGAGGTCGACTGCTACAACTATGCGGTCCTACGAGGGTGCGCCAACTTCCCGAAGGTCCTGTCCGGGTTACTGCTCCTCTACACGGTCAATCCCGACCCCCTGAGGCCTGCCTGTATCTGGGTGAACTCTGACCACGGCGTTTGGCAGATCCAGAACTTCGACGCATTGACCGGCGGTCCGTGCCCGGAGGGTCCGATCGTCGTGCAGTCCTCCAAGATCGTGGCCCCCGGAGCAGCGTGCATCCCCCGCCAGTACACCTCGCTCCAGATCACCAACCCCCCGCGGTCGGCCTACACGTCTGCCACCGTCGAGTTCGCATCGAAGACGGGGAATCCCCTCTCGAGGGTGCCTACAGAGGCTGTCGACGCAAATGGAGCGATCGATCTGGCGCCACTCGACCTGACCGCCTCGACTCCGCTGCCGCAATTCGTGATCACCATCCTCGGAGACCAAAGCGCCACGAAAACCGTCCGTCTCACGCTCGGATGGATCGGGACCTACTCGAAGTCCTGCATCACGAACGGGCAGATCACCTCGGGCTCCAAGGGCTACTGGCTGGTCGCATCTGACGGGGGGATCTTCTCCTACGGCGACGCCGGGTTCTTCGGGTCCACCGGCGCGATCACCCTCAACAAGCCGATCGTCGGGATGACCGCCACCCCGGACGGTGAGGGTTACTGGCTGGTCGCCTCGGACGGGGGGATCTTCTCCTTCGGCGACTCCAACTTCTACGGTTCGACAGGGGCGATCACCCTCAACAAACCGATCGTGGGGATGGACTCCACCCCGGACGGCAAGGGTTACTGGCTGGTCGCATCGGACGGGGGGATCTTCTCCTTCGGCGACGCCAAGTTCTATGGATCGACAGGGGCGATCACCCTCAACAAGCCGATCGTCGGGATGACCGCCACCCCCGACGGCAAGGGCTACTGGCTTGTCGCATCCGACGGGGGGATCTTCTCCTTCGGGGACGCCAAGTTCGACGGCTCGACAGGGGCGATCACCCTCAACAAACCGATCGTGGGGATGGACTCCACCCCGGACGGGAAGGGTTACTGGCTGGTCGCATCGGACGGGGGGATCTTCTCCTTCGGCGACGCCAAGTTCGACGGCTCGACAGGGGCGATCACCCTCAACAAGCCGATCGTGGGGATGAGTACCACCTTCGATGGTCAGGGTTACTGGCTGGTCGCATCCGATGGGGGGATCTTCTCCTTCGGCGACGCCTCCTTCTTCGGGTCCACCGGCGCGATCACCCTCAACAAGCCTGTCGTCGGGATGAGTTCCTGACGCTCGGGCGGTCCCGCCCGGCCACCCCCCGACGTCCCGCGTTCAGCCCCGACGGTACAGAACCTGGCTCTCCCGTTCCTCGAGGTAGTCGTCGGCCGAATCAGGCGCGTCCTCTTCAGCGTCCTCTCCGGCAGCGTCCCCTCCGGCCATCCCGTTGTGAGTCCTTGACCTCGCGGCACCGTTCGTGGACCCGTTCCCCGCAATCCCGTTTCTTCCAGCTCTACCCGGAACGGCGAGGAGGGGCATCGGGGCTATCGGCGCGAGCTGCTGGAGAGCCAGCCGGCTCGGTCGGCCCAGGTAGAAGCCCTGACCGGCCGGGCACCCCAACGAGCGCAGGGTCTCGTACTCGCCCAGGGTCTCGATGCCCTCGGCGACGATCGACGCCCGGAAGGCGTCGAACCCGAATTTGAGCAGTGCCCGACCCAGCGCCATGCGGGCCGGGTCCTGGTCGATGCCCCGGGTCAACCCGATGTCGAGCTTGATGACGTCGGGCTGCAGGTTCAGGATGTGCTGGAGACTCGAATAACCGGAGCCCGCGTC
Organism: uncultured Acidimicrobiaceae bacterium; assembly: GCA_963769775.1. Taxonomy (GTDB): domain Bacteria; phylum Actinomycetota; class Acidimicrobiia; order Acidimicrobiales; family RAAP-2; genus Bog-756. The sequence continues at coordinate 133,066 of CAVYNC010000005.1, forward strand.
GTCCACCGCGAGCCGGATTCCCCTCGATCGGATCCCCTTGATGCTCTGGTCCAGCTTCTGGTAGTCGGCGACCTCGGCGTGTTCGGTCAGCTCGACGACGATCCGCTCGGCCGGAACCTCGGCGATGATCGCCTGGAACTGATCGGACATCAGCGTCTCGACCGATGCGTTCAGCGAAAGATAGAGGTTCGCGGGAAGGTGCCGCAGCTGGCCGACGGCCATCTCGAGCGCGGCCAGCTCGAGCTCCACGCCGAGGCCCACCGATGCAGCCTCGGCGAACCAGGTGTCCGGCGCCCGCACGGGAAGGTGGGCGAAGCGGGAGAGCGCCTCGGCTCCCACCGGTTGGCGACTCTGCAGGTCGACGATCGGCTGGAAGTAGGTCTCGAAGTTCCGATTGACGATGGTCGATCGGATCAGCTCCTCCTTCTGCTCGTGGCGCTGCAGGAGCTGTTCCACCTGCCCGGCGGCGGCCTTGAGGGACCGCTTCCGGTGCCTCGGGCGTCGCGGCGAAGGAGTGAGCAGTCCTGCCCCCCGGGAGAGCGCCCCCTTCTTCGGAATGAACAGGTCGCTGCTGGTGGGGGAGGGCCTTCTCATCGTTCAAACGTCATGAGATGTACTCGCTGTCATTGCGACCTCGTCTGCGTGGGCGCGCTGCGTATACGCCAAGACCCTTTCAGTATCGGCCCCGGGAACCCGCACCTTGAGGGTCCGGGCCATTCCGGCCCAGGCCAGGCCCGCCCGTGACGGCCGTGCTATCCGCGGCCACCTCGCGAGTAGCCCCAGTGGCCATTATTAGTAACTTGACATAATATGGCAGGTTGGCGTTCACCTGGTGTTTCTTTCTGAGATGGTAAGCCGCCTGCCGGCAGGCGGGGGAGCAGTAGATCGCACGGGCATCCATCCGTCGCAGTTCGTGACACGACGGGCAGATCCGGCGACATCTCTTTGCCTGGGGCACGCCGGGGGAACGCTACCCGTTACGGATGCGTGACTTTATAAGGGCCGGGTTGTCATAGGTGCGTTACGGAGTAACGGCAACGCTTCTAGGACGCTGCCTGAGGCATACCGAACGCAGTCGGCTTCCTTGCCCAGAAAGCTTGGCGGGACTCTTCGAAGCCATCGACCTCGGCAACCACCAGGAACTTGCCCTCCTTAGGCACCTGAAGTCCCTGGATGTTGAAGGACATGAGCGTGATCGTCTCATCGTTCTGTCGCATACCGGGCGGACGCCCCGTTTCGAACTTCGCTGCCAGCGGTTGAGGTAGAAGGGGAACTCCGTCCTCGTCTTCAATCGAAACACTGACGGTGTGGGGCTCGCTCGTGGCCGAGTACGGAACTTCCACAGCTAAGGCGACGCTGAATCGAGGAATGATGAGCGGAGCCTCAAGCCCGGGCGGGCCCATCACAGGGAAGGCAGCGAGCCCGCCTCCCGATATGAAATGTTTGCTGCCAGCGGCCTCGCTGTGCTCGCAGATGACCAAATATCGCATTCTCACGCCTCTACCTCCTTGCCGTCCACATTGTAAACATTAGTATACTAGATCTGTGGCCGGGCAAATCACCTTCTACTGGGACGAGGAAAATACCGCTCACCTGGATGAATACCATCCAGACGTCTCTCCATCCGATGTCGACTCCATCCTCCTGCTACCCGTGGTCGCGATGGACAACACGCATGGCCGACAGGGCAAACTGTTCATCGGAGTTGACAGATACGACAGACTGCTGGCGGTGCCGGCCATACCAGTTGGTAGGAATTTGTGGAAACCGAAGACTGCACACCAAGCTCGGAGCGCTTGGCAGCGGAATCTCTACAGTGCCAAGACGGGCAGGACGATCGACGACAAAGGAAAGGCCCAGCCGGTCGAGAAGGGAGCGGACAATGACTGAAGATTTTGACGAACTGGCAGATGACGAGAGCGAATGGGGCAATTCGCAGGTCGTTGAGCCGGCATCGAGCCCAGACGTTGTACTTTCGGTTCGGTTGCCGATCGATCTTGCGGAGCAGGTCCGGAACATGGCGCAAGCTCGTCGTGTCAAGGTCGGGACGTTCCTTCGACAGATGATCGAATCGTGTATCCAAGGACCCAATCGGTTGGGTGCGCTCCCGTTCACTCCGGTGGGTTCCGGCTACAACTACTCAGTTGAGTGGTCGGCCGGACCGCAAGTCGAACCGGTTACATGGACCCCTGCGGCAGTCTGACCCCTCGCTGCGCTCGGGGAGAGTTCGCTCAGAGTGCCCCTCTGTACAGTGCCGTCTCGATCTGAGACCCTGTCGCCGGAGCGTAGGAGGAGGGTGTGACATCGACCCGGGCCACCTCGCCGTCGATCTCACCCCGGGACGACATAATCCTGAACTTGACATAATATGGCTTATCGGCGTTTAAGGTAGGGCTCGCAGAACCCCGCCTCGGTCACCCCCGCCTCGTGATCTCGGCAATTGGCCCTGCCACCAGGGCCAGCTCGCGCCTCGCAGCGCAGCCCGCCAGGCAGGCAGAAGATTCCGGTACGACCGGCCGAAGGTATCCTCGGGACGAGCAGCCGCCATGGACCACGACCCGGACGAGGTCTCATTCGAGGACCTCTACGACGACGAAGCCTACTTCCGCACCTGTGGGCGCTGTGGCGCCCGGACCGCGCCGCGCTGGTCCGAATCCGCCTGCCTGGAGGAGGCCCGGCGCTACGGATGGCGGCGGGTCGCCGCCTCGGATCGGCCCGGGGCACGCAGGATGGACCTCTGCGGCGTCTGTGCCGAGGAGTCCGGGCTCGGCCCTCCGATGGCCCGCTGGGGCTGGTAGCAGGTTCGCCCGGCCGGCCGGTCAGGGGGTCAATGGTCGAGTCGGCCGACCCGGACCGCCAGGTCGGGGTCCGGCGTCGACCGAGCCCGCCGGCCCGGCGGCTCCGGCGCCCCGATGTTGACCCAGCCGAGGAGGCGCTCGTCGGGTCCGAGCTCGAACAGCGCCCGCACCGGAGGGGTGTCCAGCACCGCCGCGCTCTTCCAGATCGCGCCGAAGCCGAGCCCGGTGGCGGCCAGAACGATCGCGTAGCCGGTGCACGAGGCGGAGGCCACCTGCTCCCAGACCGGCACGTTGGAGGTCGGATCGGGGGAGGCGATGAGCACGATCACACAGGGGGCGACGTACGCCTTGCGCCGCATCTTGGCGATCGCCGCGTCGGGGAGCCCCGGACCCCGCTCCCCCACCAGCCCATCGACCAAGGCCTGCCCGAACCGCTCCCTGCCCTCGCCGGACACCACGGTGAAGCGCCAGGGCCGGAGCCCGCCGTGGTCGGGAACGGAGGCCGCGGCCGCGAGGATCCGGGAGAGCGACTGCTCGCCGGGCGGCGGCCCGTCGTGCTGGGGTCCGGGGCGACGCGCCGTCAGCCGCTCCACCCAGTCCGTCCCGGCCACCGCGGGCGGGTGCGTCTCGCTCATCTGCACGAGCGTAGAGGGCACGACGGTCGGGTCCGGTCAGCCCCCAGCGCTCTGTGGGTACTGGCTGGTCGATCCGAGGGTGGCGGACACGGTCATCTCGGTCTGCCCCCGGTAGAGGCCGATGGTGACCGCCTGACCCGGGTGGGCTGTCTGGATGGCGGTGGTCAACTGGTCAGCGCTGGTGACCATGCTGCCGTCGAATGACACGATCACATCTCCCTGCTGGAGGCCGGCCATATATGCGGGCGCTCCGCTCTGGACCAGGAGCACGACCGCCCCCTGGGTGGGAACGAAGTCGTAGGCACGACGAACCTCCGGGGTGAGGGTCTCGAGGGACACCCCGAGGAATGCGGTCCCTGAGATGGCGGGATTGGGCACCGACCGGTTGCGCAGCGCCGGGAGGAGCCGTCTGATCTTGTTGGACGGGATGGCGAAGCCGATGTTCTGGGCCTGCGAGGTACCGTCCGCGCTGGATGCCACCGCGGTGTTCATCCCGATGACCCGTCCTGAGCTGTCGACCAATGGCCCACCCGAGTTCCCGGGGTTGATCGCCGCATCGGTCTGGAACATGTTGCTCAGGGTCTCCGTGGTCGTTCCGCCTCCGTCACCGGCCTGCACGGTGCGGCCCTTGGCGGAGATGATCCCCTGGGTGACCGTGGGCGTGCCTGCTGACAGCCCCAGGGCGTTCCCGATGGCCACCACCGCATCCCCGACCTGCACGTCGTCCGAGTTCCCGTAGGAGACGGTCGGGAGGCCGGAGGTGTTGACGATCTGGAGCAACGCCACGTCGTCGATCGGATCGGTGTCGATCAGGGTGGCGGGCAGTGCCCGGAGACTTCCGAAGAGGGTCACCGTGATGCTGGTCGCACCGCTGATCACGTGGTTGTTGGTGATCACCTCGCCGTTCGGGGTGATGATCATCCCGGTCCCCTGGTCCTCCTGTTGCCCGAAGAGCGACTGCGAGGAGGTCGCCGGCGACGTGGCGTCGATCGAGACCACCGCAGGGAGGACCTTGGCGATGACCGACTCGATGTTGGTGGTGCCGTTGAGCAGCGCGGGGCCGGCCGAGATCTGCCGGATGGTGACCGTCCCGCCACCCCGATTGGACGTGGCTGTCACGATGCCCCCGCCGATCACCGCGCCGAACAGTGCGGCGGCCAGCGTGAGGCCCGCCAGCCGCCATCCGAGAGCACCTTCGCGTGGTGGCGCCGGCCGTGCCCGGGGCGGGTGGAGGTCGGGAGTCCAGGGAGCCGGGGCTGTGGCCGACCGCACCCAGCGATGGTGCAGCCGCGGGCTGGATATCTGCGGGGCGCCGGCACCGACCGGTTCCCGCCACTCGGCCGGAAGGAACGGCCGCACGCTGTGTGACGGTCCAGGTCGCGGGTCGGCGATCCCGCGCTCGTCGGCCGGCTCGGTGGGTTCGCTCCCCACCAGGCCGGTACCGTCTGTTCCGGAATGCTCCATGTCCTGCCTCCCCCGGCCAGTTCGCGCGCCGAGTGCAGAACGCCCCTCGACCCGCACATGCAGCGGCACGCGGCCACTGCACGGGCTCCCCCCGTCTCGTGCATGCTACGACGCGTTGAACAGGGGAAACCCAGAGGGTGATGAGTTCTTACCCGCTTCTTAGACGGGACCCGCGGGCCCCGTTCGCGTCGGTACCCGAGCGGCAGTAGCCTTTCGCCCGGTATGGCCCATCGCATCGACGTCGAACTGACCAGCCACGCGACGGATTCGACCTGGACCTGGCGCGCGGCAGGCGCAAAGCAGCCCCGGGGGACGGTCGAGGACGGTCTCGTCCCCGCTGGAGCCGGTGTCGGCAGCGTGCTGCGCGCCGAGGTCGAAACGACCCTCGACGGCACCTCGGTGATCGCCCTGCTGCCTCTCAAAGGTAAGCCCTCCGAGCGCCCGGTGGAGCGGATCGAGATCCTCGGCACGCCACGCAGCGGGCCGGACGTGAACGTGGTGCTCGCCTCCAAGGGCCGACGTCGGCGCGACGAGCGACCAGAGAGCGCTGGTGACAAGTCGCGCCGGCCAGCCGAACGGCGGCCGCGGACAGAGGATGGCCCTCGGACTCCCCGGCCACCCCGTTCGGGACGCCGCGAGACCGCAGGGCGCGATGGCCACAGCGGTGATGGCGCCAGCAGCGAGAGCCAAGGCGAGCGCGGGCGGGACCAGACCCGTCGCCGCAGCGCACCGGCCGGCCAGGGACCCCGTGACGCCGGGGGACGCGAACACCCGCGGCGACCCGCCGCATCCACCGCCTTCCGCAACGCGGCGTTGGCCACGCTCAAGCCCGAAGAGCTCCCGGTGGCCGAACAGCTCGTGCGCGGCGGCATCCCGGCCGTGCGCCAGGCCATCGAGGAGCAGAACGCCCGGGCCCGCGCTGATGGGCGCCCCGAAGTGACCCCCGGTCCGCTGCTCGCCATGGCCGAGCGGCTGCGACCGATCGTCAACCTGGCCACGTGGAAGGACCGGGCCTCGACGGCCCGCGCTGCGGGCAAGGAGACCCCACTGCGCGAGCTGCGCTCCATTGTGGCCGCCTCGTCGACCGTGACCTTGGACGATGAGGGCACCGAGCTCGCCACCGCCCTGCGCGCCTCGCTCCAGCAGCGGCTCACCGCCCTGCGTGAGCGGTGGGTCGAGCGGATCACCACCGCACTCGACAACGGGCGGGTGATCGACGCGGTGCGCGCCTCGATCCGGCCTCCGGAGCCCTCGGCACGACTCTCCGCAGAGCTGGCGGTCCGGCTCTCCGAGGCCGCCGGCAAGTCGATGTCCGGCGACACCGATCCCGAGGAGTGGTTGGCCTTGCTCGAGGTGGTCGTCGAATCCCCGGTGCGCCGCACGGTGAAGCCGGCCGGGATCCCGACCGGCGCCGGGGAGCCGCTGCTCCAGGAGGCCCGCAAGGCGTCCGGGTACGTGCCCGAGCTCGCCCGCCTGATGGGGATCCCCATTCCACCGCCACCCGGTCCCCGCCGCCCGGTGCCGGCACGGCCCGCCGGCCGACGCGCGTCCTGACCCGGACCCCCCCGCCGCCCGGCGCCGGCACGGCCCGCCGGCCGACGAGGTCAGCCGAGCGGTCGGTGCATCACCAGCAGCCGGGCCTTGAAGCCGGCCGACTCGAAGAAGCTCTTCGCCTCCCGGTCCCCGGGGTGGGCCGTCCCGTCGACCCCGGAGCACCCGTGATCGCCGAACCACTCCAGGGCACGGTCGAGGAGGAGATGCCCGAGGCCCACCTCGCGGGCAGCCGGTTCGACATAGCAGGCATCGATGACTCCCCGGCACTCCCCTCCCGGACCGTCGGTCACCCGTAGGACCGCAACCCCGGCCGTCCAACCTTCGAGCAACGCCACCAGGGCGGTCCGCCCAGGTTCGGCCAGCAACCTGGCCACGTCCTCGGGTCCACTGATCGGATCGGCCATCCCGGCATCCTCGGTCCGGCCGAGCGCGGCACCCCGGCGGGCGGCCATCTCGGAACGGAACTCCCGCGCGAGCTCGAGGATGCGCTCGGTATCGGTGTTGGTGGCCTCCCGGACCGACTCCATGCTCCCCCTCGCCCGGACGCCGGCGTGCGGGCTCAGGACCGCTCGTCGAGTAGCTGGTCGACGCGGTTGAGGATGGTCCGCCGGCGGCGGGTTGCGGTCTCGTAGGCACGAACCGAGACCAGCTCTGCGCGGCTGAGGCCGTCGAGCCGCTGGACCACCTGCGATGCCGAGAGCGTGTCGAACCCCGGGATGGCCAGCGAGGCGACCTCGGGTACGTGGCCGTTGGCCACCGAGGCGGAGCCGCCGGTTACGGGTGCGGCCGGCGGCCCGGGTGCCGCCGGTGCAGGCGCTCCGCTGCGCGGCGGCGGGTTGCGGGGGATGGTCCTGATCGGATAGCGCCCGCGCTCCGGTTCGGCCGAGGGCGCCGAAGGCTCGCCACTGCCCCCGTGCAGCCGGGTCCGCCGTCGGAGCTCGCGGTGGCCGGCCTTGAAGGCGAAATGACCGACCGACCGAGCCGAGGACACCCGGACCCCGAGTTTGCTGCGACCCCGCTCGGCGAGCTTGGGCAGCTCCTCGACCACCGACACGACGATGCCGGCCGGCACGAAGATCAAGACGTCGAGCACCCGCTCGCTCAGCGGCTCACCGGATCTCCCGTCGATTCGATCGGCCATGTACGGCTCCCGTCAGACGCAGTCGCGGCAGAGCATCTTCTTGCGGTCCGCCAGCTGGTTGGGATGCTTGACGAGGAAACAGGAGCGGCAGACGAACTCCCCCGGTTGCTTCGGCAGCACCCGTTCGACGCCTTCCCCGGTGCGGTCCTCGGGCTCGGGCGACTCGTCGTCGTCCTCGACCTCTTCGACCACCAGCCGCTCCTTGAGGATGGTGTCGAGGCTCGCCTCGACGTCCTCGTCGTCCGGCTCCTCCTCGTCTTCCTCTTCGGATTCTTCGCCGGCGGTCTTGGGGGCGACCTTGGCCTCGACCACCGGGAGGTCCACCACAACCTCCTCGACCTCCTCGTCGTCGATGACGACGACGTCGGCGTCGTCGTCGGCAAGGACGAGGGCGTCGTCCACTATCAGGTCGTCCTCGTCGGTGAGCTCGTCCAGGTCTCCCTCGATGAGCTCGTCCGGGCCGTCGACTTCGTCGAGTTCTTGTGGCATCTGGGTCTCTCGGTGGTGAGTTGGCCGGGAGCATAGACGCTCCGGCCGACGGTTCGTTCACTCCGGTCCGCCCGGCGGGGGGACCGCCACCGGCCATCGTCCCGGCTTGCCGACGGTTCGGTCACGCGTGCCGGTACCACCGGTTCACCGGTCCCGGGGGCCGTGCCTGCCCGGCCCCCGGTGGGGTCGGCCGGGCCGTGTCGACCGCTCTGTCGGTCAGGTCTGTTGGGTCAGGTCGGGTCGGTCAGGTCGTGTCGGCCAGGCGGTCGGACCCAGGGGTCTTTGGCACCACCCCCCCGAGACGTCCGACTCGCGCCGCCGGTCTCGGGGGACTGTTTTCTACTCGATCCCCTGGGCCTCCCTCCGCCTCTCACAGCATCCCCGCCTCGGGTAGCTCCGGCTGTCGCAACTGCTCGGTACGACCCGTGGGGCGACTGGGACCTCGCGCGACCATAGGCCATCTTGCCGGTGGGTCGTCAAATGAGTCACACCCCCGGTCACCAGGAGGAATAGGCAACACCCCTGCTCAGCGTCTTACGGGATTTCCAGTTGTCGACAACGAATTGCGGCGGTCCTCGGCGCGGCGCTCGGACGCGAGCCGCTCGAGATCGGGAACACCGGAATCGAGATGGCTCATCGCCTCGGCCAGCATGTGGTGACCGGCCTGCTGGTCGATGAGACGGTGCATCTCCTGGGCCACCCAGCGGTAGCTCGGGTGCCCCTGGGTACCCGAGCGGAGCTCCAACATGTGCATCGCCTCGCGCGCGTTCATCTGCATCGAATACCGGATGCGGTAGGCGAGCGCCACCCCGTAGGCCGCCTGGTGCGGGAAGGAAGCCGCTAGTGCGTCGCACAGCTCGCGGGATCGCTCGAGCGATGCGACGTAGCGGTCGCGGAATCCCGCCTCCTCGACCACCTGTGGCACGTCGTAGCCGAGCGTTGTGCCGAGGGGCTGCCACTCGATGGTGAGCATCCGGTGGCGTTGCAGGTCCCGGAACGCGCCGTAGTCGGTGACCACGTCGAAGCGGTAGTCGGTGCGCTCGAACGCGCGTCCGGGACGGTGGCGACGGTTGACCCGCTCCCCCACGTACGCCCCCAGCAGCGACCGCTTCTCCTCCGCACCGAGCTGCCGCACCCGGGCGAGCACCTCGTGCTCCGGCCGGTCGGTGAGCGGGGCGCAGACCGCGGCGACCACCTTGTCCTCGCCGTCCGGGTCGAAGTCCACCAGGGTGACCGTGGGCAGGCCGGCGGGGCCGCCGACCGGGTGCTCGGCTGGCTCCACCAGGTCGGGGAAGAGCTCGCCCACCAAGCGCCCGGTCTCCTCCCGGGTGGTCGCCAGGTAGTCCGACCATGCACCGCCGCGGTCCGGTCGGTCGACGCGCTGCAGGAAGGAGGGGATCACCTTGCGGAGCTCCTCGAGGATCAGGTCGGCGTACCGGCGCGCCTCGGGCAGCGGATGGGTGCGCATCCGCATGAGCAGCATCTCGTAGGACTGCCCGGTGCCGTAGATGCCGACGTTGGAGAGCGATCCGGCCGGCAGCAGGCCCCGAAGGGCGTCGAGGGCCTTGGCCCGCACCGCTTGGCGGTGGACGAAGTCGGAGTCGCCGTCGTGGCGCGGGTGCCGGACCGCGAGCCAGGCCTGGGTCTCGTCGAGGAGCGCGCCGTAGGTATCGAACATCCGGTCCATGTCCCCCACGTACCGCGCGCCGAGCGGCGAGTCGAGGATGCTCGGGTCGCGGTAGTAGCGGTAGTGGCCGGTCGTCAGCCGCTGGTTGTAGGCGATGTAGCGGGTCGACTGTTCGAGGTAGGCCATGAGCCGGCCCCACTCGAGGACCTTGGTGAGCAGGTTGGAGGACTGCTCGCAGGCGAGGTGGACACCCCCGAGCTGGGCGACCGAGTCATCCCCGTACTCGAGGAAGACCCTCTCGTAGAGCTCGACCGCACGCTTCAGGCCGACCGTGGCGTCGACCGAGGCGTCGCCGGTGATGTCCAGCTCCCCGACGAACTCGTCCAGGAACAGGCGGCGCAGGCTCTTCGGGGACCGGGAGTAGCGGGCGAACAGCGCTCCCTTGACCACCTCGGGCAGGTTGACCAGGGCGAACACCGGTTGGTCGAGATTGGTGAAGTATCGCCGGAGGACGTCCTCCTCCTCGACGGTGAACGATTCCTCGGCGTAGGGGAACATGCCCGGGTCACACTAGGACGGCTGCAGGCGCCCAGTCGCGGACCCCAGGGCCGCCGGGTCGTCGGCGCCCACAACCCCGCGCCGGAGCAGAGCGACCGCCAGCGCCGCCGCCTCCCGGGTCCCCGGTTCGGTGGCCACCTGGGCGATCTGGCGGACCAGGTCGACCAGCTGGCGGATGTTGCGCACGAAGTCTCCCGGGGCGACCCCGGCGTCCCGGAGCACCGTGTCCAGTGTGGCCCCGCCGGCCCATCCGACCACCGCCCGGGCCAACCCGGCGTCCGGACGCCGGGTTCGGGGCAGCCCGATCCGACGCTCGTCGGACCGCAGGCCCGCCGCCAGCGACTCGATCAACCCGATCCGCTCGACGACGAGGGCTCCGCGGGGCGGCGGCGCCTCCACCCCCTCCCGGCGTGCCTCGAAGGTCAGCCCGGAGAGCACGCCGGCCAGGGCGACCGGGTCGAGGCCGTCCAGCAGACCGCCGCGGAGCACCTCGGCCACCAGCAGGTCCGACTCGTGGTAGATCCCCGCGAGGATCCGGCCGGCCCCGGTCAGCGACCACCCGTCCACGAAGCCCCGGTCGTCGAGGACGGCCAGTCTCCGGTCGAGCTGGTGGGCGAGCGATTCCGATCCCCTCGGAGCCTGCCACTGCCCGTAGGAGGCGGCGAGCAGGGCGTGGGCCTCGTCACGGGACCACCGACGGACCAGGTTCACGGCCAGGTTGTAGGTCGGGTGGAACGAGGAGACCAGGTCGGGCGGCGGGGCCACCGCCGTCCGCGCCACCTGGGCGAAGGTGGTGGCCTGCGACCAGAGCACGAACGCGTGGCCCACGGTGTCGATCCCCCGCCGGCCCGCCCGACCGGTGAGCTGCCGGTACTCCCCCGAGGTGAGGGCCGAGGAGTCCGTACCTCTGAATTTGGCGAACCGCTCCACCACGACGGTCCGGGCGGGCATGTTGATCCCGAGGGCGAGGGTCTCGGTCGCGAAGACCACCTTGAGCAGTCCCTCGGAGAAGCACTGCTCGACAGCCTGGCGGAATGCCGGGACCAGGCCCGCGTGGTGCGGTGCCACGCCGGCCTCCAGTGCTGCCGACCAGGGGCCGTAGCCGAGGGTCCGGAGATCGTCGTCGCCGAGCCGGTCGACGGCCGCTTCGACGAGGTCCCGGATCCGTCCCCGCTCCTCGTCGGTCGTGAGCCGGATGCCATCCTGGAGGCACTGGCGGGTGGCGTCATCGCAGGCTGCGCGCGAGAAGATGAAGGTGATCGCCGGCAGCATGCCGGCATCGGCCAGATACTCGACGACCTCGGTGCGCCGGGGGGCACGGAACCGCCGCTGGTGGTGCGAGCGTCCCCTGCGGTCGTCGAGCCGCAGCCCGTCGGGATTGGGCGTTCCGTCCCGCAGCAGCGGGAGCACGAAGAGTCCGTCCCGTCCGCGCTCGGCGAGCGCGTAGTGGTGGTGGAGGGTGACCGGGCGGTGGGTCTCGACGACCACCCGGGTCGGTCCGCGCACCGAGCGAAGCCACCTGCCGAAGTCGGTGGCGTTGCTGACCGTGGCCGACAGGCTCACGAAGGTGACGCCCGGCGGGGTGAGGACGATCACCTCCTCCCAAACCGACCCCCGGTAGGGGTCCTGGAGGTAGTGGACCTCGTCGAGCACCACCACCTGCAGGCCGTCGAGGAGCGACGACCGGGCGAAGAGCATGTTGCGGAGCACCTCGGTGGTCATCACCACCACCGGAGCATGCGGCTGGTGGGAGACATCACCGGTCAGCAGCCCGACCCGGTGGGCGCCGTGACCCGCCGCGAGCTCGGCGAACTTCTGGTTGGAGAGGGCCTTGATCGGTGTCGTGTAGAACGCCTTCCCTCCCGACTCGAGGGCCCTGGCGACGGCGTACTCGGCGACCAGGGTCTTCCCGGAACCGGTCGGGGCGCTGACCAGGACCGACTCGCCGCGGTCGAGCGCCTCGACCGCCCGCCGCTGGAACGGGTCGAGGGGGAACCCGAGACCGCCTTCGAAGCGGGCGCGTAGCTCCTCCCCCGGCGATGATCCCGCATCCGAGCCCCGGGCACCCCCGGGGCTCATCGACGGACGATCCTGCCGACGAGGATCGAGAGCTCGTAGAAGATGTAGAGCGGCACTGCCATCGCCATCATCGAGAACGGGTCGGAGCTCGGGGTCACCACCCCGGCCACCACCACGATGACCACGATCGCCCAACGTCGCCAGGAGGAGAGCTGCTGGGGGGAGAGCACCCCGGCCAGCTCGAGGGAGACCAGCAGGACGGGGAATTCGAAGGTGACCCCGAAGGCCACCATCAGCAGCACGATGAGGCCCAGGTACTTGTTCGGGTCGAGGATCTGGGTGAGCGTCGGCCCGCCGATGCTCCCGAGCCAGGCGAGGGCGTGGGGGAAGATGAGGAAGGCCACCGCGCACCCGAGGGCGAACAGCAAGATGGAGGCCACGATGAAGGGAACCGCGTACCGCTTCTCCTTCGGATTGAGCCCAGGGGTGATGAACCGCCAGACCTCCCAGAGCCAGACCGGCGAGGCGAGGAACATCCCCCCGTAGGCCGAGATCTTGATCCGCAGGGCGAGTCCGTCGAGCGGCCCGGTCACGTAGAACCCGCACCGGTGCGGGTCGACCTGGCAGTAGGGGTGCTTGAGGATCGCCAGGATCCAGTTGTAGGCGAGGAAGGCCACCGTCGCCCCCACCAGGAACGCGGCGACGCTCACCAGGGTCCGGCGGCGCAGCTCGGTGAGGTGCTCCGCCAGGGTCATCGCGTCCGGTGTCGGGCGCTCCTCGGTCCGTCGCTTCAGGGAGATGGCCACGGCCACCGCCCTCCTGGCTCACCCGGCCGGGTCACCGGGCACCCCGCTCAGTTCATACCCGGGTCGTCGGGTGGCACCCGGCCAACGACCCGGAGCTGGTGGACGACCCCTTGGGGATCGCTGATCGTGGTGCCGGGGACCGAGGTCTGTTCCGCGGCGCGCACCATCCCGCTCGGCCGGTTCGAGCCGCCCGGGGGTTCGACCGCGTCACCGGTCACCTCGGGCGACTGCCCGACCGGTCCGGTTGACGGCGTCGCACCGTTCTCTTCCGTGTGGGCGTCGGCGAGCGAGTCCAGGAAGGAGATCGGTGAGCGCACCGCCTGGGAGATCTTCTCGGTGGTGGGCAGGTCGGGGAAGGAGCCCCGCACGTCGGACTCGAACCGCTCGCGGAACCGGCGGAACTCGGCCCACAGCGCCCCCATCTGCCTGGCAACCTTGGGCAGCTTGTCGGGACCGAGCACCACCAGGGCGACCACGAGGATGACCAGCAGCTTCGCCGGGCTGAGGAAGGGCACTCCCCGAGTCTACCGGCGACCCCGGCCGCCCACCGGGGCGGGTCGGCTCGGTCAGGACGCTGGACCCGGCGCAGGACCAGCGTCCCCAGGTCCCGCCCGCGGACGTCGCCGGAGCGTCACCCACAGCCCGACGAGCAGCAGGACGGCGATCACCGCCAGCGCGGTGACCCAGACAGCCTTCCCTAGCGGCCACACCCGGACGGCCATCTTCCCCACGATGAGATTGGCGGGGATCGGGCCGAAATACCGGCTGTCCTCCGAATCGGGGCGGTTGTCCCCCATGACGAAGTAGTGACCGGCCGGGATGGTGTAGGGATGGGTGAGGCTGAAGGCCTGGGGCACCGAGCTGGGCTCGGTCTGGGGCAGGGGACGTGGCAGCCAGGGCTCGGCCAGGGTCTTGCCGTCGATGGTGATATGGCCGTCGGCGGTGCCGATGGTCTCACCCGGCAGCCCGATCACTCGCTTCACCAGGTCGGTGTAGTCGGCTTCGACCAGGGGTGGTCGGGCGAAGACGACGATGTCCCCGCGGTGGACCGAACCGAGCCGGTAGGCCAGCTTGTCCACCACGATCCGGTCCCCGATCTGCAGGGTCGGGAGCATCGAACCGGAGGGGATGTAGAACATCTGCGCGACATAGGTGCGCACGCCGACGGCCAGCAGCACCGCGGCCACGATGACCGCCAGCCATTCGACCACCCACCGGGCCGAGCGGCCGCGGTTGCCTGATGGGAGGGTCTCGGGAGGGGTGATGTCCGGAGGTGTACCGTCCGTGTGTGCTCCGTTCGCCGATGCGTCACCCGCCGCGCCATTCGCGGGTGTGCTGCGGGGTGCTCCGTCCGTCGGAGCGCCACCGGGGCGGGCGGTCCCGGGACGGCGCCCTCGAGGGCGCCGTCCGAGATACCGGGTGGGGCGGGGGCCCCGATGGGTGCAGGTATGTGGTCGGGGTCCACGACAGGGTGAGGCTATCCGACCGCGACCGGCGTCCGGACTACACCCCCTTGAAGTGTGAGAGTGGCCACACCACCGCGACCGCCCGTCCCACGATGAGGGATTGCGGGATCGGACCGAAGAACCGGCTGTCCTCGGAGTCGGTCCGGTTGTCCCCCATCACGTAGTACTCGCCGGCGGGGATCACCACGGGCCCGGGCAGGTTGAACTGCTGGTTCGGGTCGCCGGGCAGCGCCCCGGTGTAGCTGCCCGCCCCCGGTGGGAGCCACGGCTCGGCCAGCAGCTTCTGGTCGATGTAGACGTGGCCGTCCTTGGCCGAGATCGTCTCGCCGGGCAGCCCGATCACGCGCTTGACCAGGTCCGGGAAGTCCTGCTGCTCGAGCGGCGGACGCTTGAACACCACGATGTCACCCCGGTGCACCGAATGCAGGTGGTAGCTGAGCTTGTCGACCATGATCCGGTCGCCCACCTGGAGTGTCGGGTACATCGACGGTGACGGGATGAAGAACGACTGGACCACGTAGGTACGCAGCAGCACCGTGCAGATCAGCACCGCCATCAAGATGATCGCCCACTCGAGCACCCAGCGGTAGCCGCCGCCCTTTCGTGCTGGCCCGGCGTCGCTCGCGACCTGCTCGGACGGCACTCCACCGCCTCCGCCGATCACGGAGTCGTCGGGCACCACACTGGGCTCGGTCAGTTCACCGGTCACGATTCAGGGACGCTACCGCACGCTGGGAGGATTGCTCCGACGCCGGTTCGGGTCAGAGCCCGCCGATGAGCTTCTCGACCCGCTCGTCCTTGGACTTGAAGGGGTCCTTGAGCAGAACCGTTCGCTGCGCCTGGTCGTTGAGCTTGAGGTGGACCCAGTCGACGGTGAAGTCCCGGCGACGTTCCTTGGCCCGCTTGACGAATTCGCCTCGCAACCGGGCCCGGGTGGTTTGTGGCGGGACCGACATCGCAGTGGCGATGTCCAGGTCGTCGCAGACGCGGTCGACCTCGTCGTGGCGCTGGAGGCGGTAGTAGAGGCCCCTTGTCCGGTCGACGTCGTGGTACTGCAGGTCGAGCAACGAAACGGTGGGGCTGTGCAACGGGAGGCCGTGCCGGTTCCGGTAGTGGTCGATCAGCCGGTGTTTCGCCACCCAGTCGCACTCGCGGTGCAGCGAGAGCGGATCGGACTCGAGTCCCTTGAGGCAGTGCTCCCACATGTCGAGGGCTCGGTCCTCCTGCGGCGACAGCCCCTGGCGGTCGCGGAAGCGGATGGCCCGCTGGAGGTACTCGCCCTGGATGTCCAGTGCGCTCATCTCGCGGCCGTTGGCCAACCGCACCGGGCGCCGACAGGTGATGTCGTGGCTGATCTCCCGGATGGCCCGGATCGGGTTCTCCAGGGTCAGGTCGCGCATGACGGTCGAGGGATCCTCGAGCATCCGCAGAATGATGCTCGTGGCTCCCACTTTGAGGTAGGTGGCGTATTCGTTCATGTTCGAGTCGCCGACGATCACGTGGAGCCGGCGGTACTTCTCTGCGTCGGAGTGCGGCTCGTCACGGGTGTTGATGATCGGCCGGCTCCGGGTGGTGGCCGACGACACCCCCTCCCAGATGTGCTCGGCCCGCTGGCTCAGGCAGAACACCGCGCCCGCGCGCGGTCTGGAGGACCTTGCCGGCGCCGGCGTAGACCTGACGGCTCACCAGGAACGGGATCAGCACTTCGGTGTAGTGGACGAAATCGTCACGCCGGCTGGTGAGGTAGTTCTCGTGGCAGCCGTAGGAGTTGCCGGCCGAGTCGGTGTTGTTCTTGAAGAGGTAGATGTCCCCGCGGATGCCCTCCTCGCGCAGGCGGGCCTCCGCGCCCTCCACGAGCGAGGACAGGATCCACTCCCCGGCCTTGTCGTGGGTCACGAGCTCCCCGATGTCGTCGCATTCGGGGGTCGCGTACTCGGGATGGCTGCCGACATCGAGGTAGAGACGGGCACCGTTCTCGAGGAACACGTTGGAGGAGCGACCCCAGCTCACGACCCGCCGGAACAGGTAGCGGGCCACCTCGTCGGGGCTCAGGCGCCGTTGGCCGCGCAGGGTACAGGTGACCCCGTACTCGTTCTCCAGGCCGTAGATGCGCTTGTCCACCATCCTCACGGTACCGTGAGGATGGTGCTGCCGGATTGCACTGCCCGCCCGGGGCGCTCCCCGGGGTGCAGGGGGATCAGGTGAGCAGGGCCTCGAGCTCCTCGTCGACCAGCCGCCGGAAGGCCCGCCGGCCGTTGCCCGAGGCAAGCACGGCCACTTCCAGGTCGGGGGCGGAGAGCTCACGATCCGCGCCGGCCAGCGCGCCCACCGCGGACCGCAGCGCCTCGGACAGGCTCCAGGTGGGCGACCACTCCTCGGTGAGGCGGAGCACGATCGACTCGGTCTCGCCACCCAGGACGGCGAAGCGGTCCTCGTCGGTGATGGTCCCCTCGTAGGCGATGTGGTAGAGCTGCGGCGCCCGGAGCCCGGTGCCCAGCTCGGCGACCAGGATCTCCACCTCGAGTGGCTTCATCTCATGGGTGAACACCTGCCCGAGGTACTGCGCGTAGAGGTTGGCGAGCGAGCGGGCTTCCACGTCCTCGCGGCTGTAGGCGTACCCCTTGGTGTCGGCATGGCGGATGCCGGAGACCCGGAGCTGGTCGAACTCGTTGTACTTGCCGACGCCGGCGAAGGCGATCCGGTCGTAGATCTCGCTGATCTTGTGGAGCGAGCGGGACGGGTTGTCGGCGACGATGACGATCCCCGCGTCGAAGGTGGTCGCGACGAGCGACCGGCCTCGGGCGATCCCTTTCTGGGCGTACTCGGCACGGTCCTTCATCACCTGTTCGGGCGCCACGTAGTAGGGCATGGTCATGGCTGATGACCCTCCGTCCGCCGGCGCTCGATGAGCGAGGAGAACCCAGCGGCCACCTCGTCCTCGGGTACCTCGGTGAACCCCTCGGCGGTGACGGTGGCCACCAGCGGGTAGATGCCCCGGATGAGGTCCGGGCCGCCGGTGGCGGAATCCTCGTCGGCTGCCTCGTAGAGCGACTGGATGGCCAGCTCCACCGCCTCCTCACGAGTGAGGCCGTCCCGGTAGCCGAGCTTGATCGTGGTGCGCGCATCCCGGCCGCCGGAACCGGTCGCGTTGTACTCGGTCTCCTCGTAGTGGCCGCCGGTCACGTCGTAGGTGAAGATGCGCCCGGTGGCGCGGGTCAGGTCGTAGCCGGCGAACAGCGGGACCACCGCCAGGCCCTGCATGGCCATGGGAAGGTGCTCGCGCACCATCTGGCCGAGCTGGTTCGCCTTGCCCTCGAGGCTCAGCACCACCCCCTCGACCTTCTCGTAGTGCTCGAGCTGGGTCTGGAAGAGCCGTACCATCTCGACGGCCGGGCCGGCAGCCCCGGCGATCGCCACCGCCGAGTAGCGATCGGCGGGGAAGACCTTCTCCATCGCCCGGTGGGCGATGGTGTGCCCCTCGGTCGCCCGCCGGTCACCGGCCATGACGACACCGTCGGCGGAGCGAAGCGCGACGACGGTCGTGCCGTGGCGGAACCGGTCGGGGGTGGCGGTCCCCGGAAAGGGGAGCATCGGAGGGGTCGGAACATGCAGCCGGCGGATCAACCCGGCGAAGTCCGGGCCAGGGTCCTCGGTCGTGCTGAACAACGGCAGGGTCACCGGGGCTACTCGCCACCCTTCTGGACGTAATTGCGCACGAACTCCTCGGCGTTGTCCTCGAGGACCTCGTCGATCTCGTCGAGCAGGTCATCGAGCTCGGCCTTCAGCTTCTCCCCCGCCGCGGACGATGGCGGTACCTCTTCGACCGCCTCGTCGGTGCGCTGGGTCGCGGTCTTCTTCTTCTGTTCTCGCTCTGCCATCACCACTCCCTAGCTGCTCAGCCGGTCCACCAGCTCGGACGGACTCGCACATGCGTCCAACAATGCTTCGACATGTTCTGCCGTTCCCTTCAGCGGATCCATCATAGGGATGCGCCGGAGGGGGTCGGACCCGAGATCGAAGACGAGCGAGTCCCAGTTCGCAGTGGCCACCGAGGCGGGCCACTTCTTGAGGCACTGACCGCGGAACCAGGCGCGGGTACCCCGCGGCGGCTCGGTGACCGCGGCAAGCACCGACTCGCGGTCGACGAGCACCTCGGTGCCCAGGCGGGCGAAGAGGGAGCGCGCCGGTCGCAGATCGTGGTACTGCAGGTCGACTGCGGCCAGCCGGGGGTCGTCCCAGCTGCAGTCGTGGCGATCGCGGTAGGCCTCGAGCAGCTGCAGCTTGGCCACCCAGTCGAGCTGGCCGGCCAGCGACATCGGGTCGGTCTCCAGGCCGTGGAGGACGTGCTCCCAGCGGCGGAGCACCTCCTCCCCCACCCCGTCCGGGCCCAGGCACTCGAGGCCCTCGTCGTCGGCGTACTTGCGGGCCGACGAGAACAGCTCCCACTGGATGGCCAGGGCGGTCGCGGTCGAGCCGTCGTCCATCGCCAGGGGCCGGGTGAAGGTGCGATCGAGCGCCACCTGGTGCATCGCCCCGACCGGATCGGCCAGGATGAGGCTGCGGCCGACGACGGCATCGTCCTCGATCATCGCCAGGACCAGCGCGGTGGTCCCGACCTTGAGGAAGGTCGCCACCTCGGCGAGGTTGGCGTCGCCGACGATGACGTGGAGCCGGCGGTAGCGGTGGGGATCCGCGTGGGGTTCGTCCCGGGTGTTGACGATCGGTCGCTTGAGCGTGGTCTCGAGGCCGACCTGCTCCTCGAAGAACTCCGCCCGCTGGGAGAGCTGGAAGTCGACCGGGATCCCGTCGTTGGCGGCCGTCTCGGCGCCGACCTTGCCCGCTCCGGCGTAGATCTGCCGGGTCACGAAGTGGGGGGTGATGCCGGCCACCACCCGGTTGAAGGGGGCACTCGCGGTCCATGAGGTAGTTCTCGTGGGAGCCGTACGAGTTGCCCTTGCGGTCGGAGTTGTTCTTGTAGACGACCAGATGCGAACCGTCGTGCAGGGTCTGGTCGGCTGCCTC
This sequence comes from uncultured Acidimicrobiaceae bacterium, assembly GCA_963769775.1. Classification (GTDB taxonomy): domain Bacteria; phylum Actinomycetota; class Acidimicrobiia; order Acidimicrobiales; family RAAP-2; genus Bog-756. The sequence goes on from CAVYNC010000005.1 coordinate 152,645, forward strand.
CATCGAGCGGATCAGGATGACCTCGCCGGCCCGGTCGTAGCGCAGGCACTCGAGCGCGTCCCGGCATTCGGGGGTCGAGAACTCGGGGTGGGCGTGATCCACGTAGTAGCGGGCTCCGTTGGTCAGGACGGTATTGACCAGGTGGGTCTCCACCTGGGGGGCATGGACCCCTCGCGGGCGAACCCGCGGGCGTCGTTACCGGGGGCCTCGTCCTCGAAGTCCCACCCGATCTGCTGGCGCGCCACGTCGTGCGCGTAGGCGTTGACCAGCAACGACGACGCCGAAATGGGATTCGGATCACCGTTCAGCACCTGGATGCCGTATTCGGTCTCGATCCCACAGACCTTGGGGATGGCCATGCAGTCGACCCTATCCCGGGCTGCGATCAAAGGTACTGACCGGTGCCCACCCGTTCGATGGAGCGTCCGCCGGTCGTCTCCTCGCGATCGCTGATCAGCGTGCGGATGTAGACGATCCGCTCACCCTTCTTGCCGGAGATCTTCGCCCAGTCGTCCGGGTTGGTCGTGTTCGGGAGGTCCTCGTTCTCCTTGTACTCCTGGCGGATCGAGTCGAGGAGGTCCGCGGTGCGGATGCCCCGGACCTGTTCGGCGATGGTCCGCTTGATGGCCAGCTTCTTGGCCCGGCGCACGATGTTCTCGATCATGGCTCCCGAGGAGAAGTCCCGGTAGTAGAGGACCTCCTTGTCGCCGTTCTGGTAGGTGACCTCGAGGAAGCGGTTCTCCTCGTCGTTGCGGTACATCTCGGCGACGGTGGCCTCGATCATGGCCTGGGTCGCCTTGGCCGGGTCGCCTCCCCCGAGGGTGCGCACCTCCTCGACGTCGAGCGGCAGGTCGGCGGTCAGGTAGCGGGAGAAGATCTGGGCGGCGGCGGCCTCGTTGGGCCGTTCGATGCGGATCTTCACGTCGAGTCGGCCCGGGCGGAGGATGGCCGGGTCGATCAGGTCCTCCCGGTTGGAGGCCCCGATCACGATGACGTCCTTCAGGGTCTCCACGCCGTCGATCTCGGCCAGCAGCTGCGGCACGATGGTCGACTCCATGTCCGAGCTGATACCGCTGCCGCGGGTGCGGAACAGCGAATCCATCTCGTCGAAGAAGACGATGACCGGCACGCCCTCCTCCGACTTCTCCCGGGCGCGCTGGAAGACCAGACGGATCTGCCGCTCGGTCTCCCCGACGTACTTGTTGAGGAGCTCGGGGCCTTTGATGTTGAGGAAGTAGCTGCGGGCGTTGGTGTTCCCGGTCACCTCGGCGACCTTCTTCGCCAGTGAGTTGGCCACCGCCTTGGCGATGAGGGTCTTGCCGCAGCCCGGCGGGCCGTAGAGCAGGATCCCCTTGGGAGCGGGAAGCTTGTGCTCGGTGTAGAGCTCCCGGTACAGGTAGGGCAGTTCGACTGCGTCGGTGATCGCCTCGATCTGCTCGTCGAGACCGCCGACGTCGGCATAGGTGACGTCGGGGACCTCTTCGAGGACGAGCTCCTCGACCTCGGGCCGGTCCAGCTTCTCGATGAGCAGCCCGGTGCGTGACTCCATGAGGATGGTGTCGCCCGAGCGGAGCTTGACCCCGAGCAGCGCGTCGGAGAGCTCCGCCACCCGCTCCTCGTCGGCCCGGCCGATAGACCAGGGCCCGGGTGCCGCCCTCGAGCAGCTCCTTCAGGACCACCACTTCGCCGGAGCGCCTCACCGTCGCGGGCCAGGATGACGTTGAGCGACTCGTTGAGGACGACCTCGTTGCCGCGTGCGAGGTCGGCGATCTCGATGTCGGGATGCAGGGTGACCCGCATCTTGCGCCCGCCGGAGAAGACGTCGACGGTGCCGTCGTCGTTGGCACCCAGGTAGGTGCCGTACGCCGACGGGGGCTGGGTCAGCTTCTCGACCTCGTCGCGCAGGTTGGCGACGTGCTCCTTGGCCGTCTGGAGGGTGAAGGTCAGCTTCTCGTTCTGGGAGATGGCCTGGGCGAGCTGACCCTTGGTCTCGAGGAGCTTCTCCTCGAGCGTCTGGACGCGGCGTGGGCTCTCCTGCAGCCGGCGGCGCAGGACGGTGACCTCCTCCTCCGCGGCGAGGGCGCGGGCCGTGAGCGTCTCGAGATTCCTGGTCGGCCGCCGGCCGTCGGTCTCGGTCGGCATCGTCGAAATCAACCGTCGCAATCACCCCGTTCCAGTGAGCTGCCCTGCTGGCGACCCTACACCTGGGCACCCGGTCGCCGACGCGCCTCCCCGGCCCGATCCGTCAGCGGCCGTGCGGTCGCCGTGTGCGGAACTGATGGACCGTCTGCTATGGGGGGTATCTTCCGGATAGCATTGTCCGTGCAGTGGGACCGGAGTCCTCCTCCGGGGCCCGGGTCCTGCAGGGCCACCCGTCCCCGAGCGGAGCGAGCCTCCCGGGCCGGGTGCACCGAGGGCGAGCCGAGCGACACCGAGGAGTGACACGACTGATGAAGGTCTGGATCGATCAAGATCTCTGCACCGGGGACGGCCTCTGCGAGGAGATCGCCCCTGCGGTCTTCACCCTGCTCGACGACGGTCTGGCCTACGTCAAGGAGGACACCGACGTGAAGAACGAGCCGGGCGGGTCGGGCGGCATGGCGGCCGTCCCTGACGATCTCGAGGACGCGGTGGTCGAGGCCTCCGAGGAGTGCCCCGGCGAGTGCATCTTCATCGAGCAGGGCTGACCGGCGGTCGGTCCCCGGCTGCGTCGGAACGTTCCGCCTCGCCCGAGGATTGCCGGGCTTCGGGCTCGGGTCTCAGCAGTCGGGCGGTGGTCAGGAACCCGGTGTGGCCGACCATTCGATGGTCGGGCCGCACCGAGCGCCCGTCGATGTGCCAGGTCCGGTGGAGCACCTCGAGGGTCGACGCCAGGCCGAAGGCACTCCGTTGCAGGGCCTCGCGTAGCTGGGCGGTCTGGTTGATGGAGGGCAGGTAGGCGCAGAGGATTCCCCCGGAGCGCAGCGCGACCTCCGCGTGGGGCACCACCCGCCATGGCTCGGGCAGATCGAGCACGATCCGGTCGAGTCCGCACTCCCCGATTCCCTCGTAGGCGTCGCGCAGCTCGACCCGGTAGTCGCGCGTCGTCACCCACCACGGCACGCACGTTGATGCCGGCCCGCTCGGCGAAGTCCTCCCGCAGCTCGTAGCCGACCACCTCCGCGCCGGCGCGGAGCAGGGCCATGGAGAGGGCTCCGGATCCCACCCCCGCCTCGAGGACACGGACTCCCGGGGCGATGTCGCACTCCATGAGGATCGCCGCGAGGTCCTTCGGGTAGATCACCTGGGCACCACGGGGCATCTTGAGCACGACATCGGAGAGGGTCGGCCGGACCGCCAGGAAGTGGCGGCCGGTGCTCCCGAGGACGGTCGCTCCCTCGGGAACGCCGATCAAGTCGTCGTGGGCGACGATGCCGGCGTGGGTGTGGAACGTGGCACCGACCCGGAGCGTGACCAGGTAGCGCCGCTCCTTCGCGTCCACGAGCAGCACCCGCTCGCCCGCCCGAAGCAGGCTCCGGTCTTGCACGGGGGGCACGGGGCTCAGTCCCCGGGCGGGGAGGCAGAGCCGGGCTGGCTCGAGCCGATGACCAGGCGGTCGCCCGGCATCAACCTGGTGCGGAAGATCACGTCCTGGCGGTTCCGGGCGCGGGTGAGCATCCAGATGGCCACGCCGACCACCAACCAGGCGGTGTGGTAGCCACGCAGCCCCCGGCCGAATGCCTTCAACTGCAGGTAGTGGAGGAGCGAGTCCACGGATCAGATCCGCCGGACCTCGACGACCGCCGACCTGCGGCGGCCGCTCCGGCGCCCGATGAGGAAGACCACCGCCACCGCCACCACGACGACGGCCAGACCGACGGTGACGGCCTGCGATTTGACGCCCTCGACCTCCTCGGTCACCCCACCGGTCAGCTCACGGAACTTGGCCTCGATCTGGTCCCTGGTGATCGTCTCCTCGGGCCGGACGCTGGTCATGCCTGCTCCTTCTCGGGGCGGGCGTCACCCGGGTTCTCGGGGCGGGCGTCACCCGGGCGCTGGCCACGGCCGATCGCCCAGACGGCCAGCGCGGCGACCGAAACGACCGCCACCGCGCAGATGAGGTAGGGGAGCCACGACAGGTTGCCGGCGAATGCGTCCCCGGTCTCCCCCTGGAGGAACCGCAGGAAGCCGACGGACAGGATCACCAGCCCGATGGCGAGTGCAACCGATCCGGCCACACCGAACAGGACGTACCTGCCGAGGCCCTTGACCGGGTCGAGCGTCTCCTGCTTGACGTAGTCGACGACCAGCTGCACCGCCTCGCCGCCGGTCGCCCGCAGGCCCCCGAGGCCCTTGCCGCCTACCGCTCCGACCTGGCGCCACGTTCCTCCTCGGGTGTTGCGACGGCGTCCGGCCGGGTGCCGGGACGGCCCAACTCTAGCCAGCGGACGCTGAGCTCCGGCTCACTCGCGGCCGGTGAACAGGTAGGTCGAGCTGGCACGGGCGACCATCCGGCCCGCGTCGTCGACGACCTCGGCCTCGGCGAAGGCCACCCGGGCGCCGCCCGAGACGATGACCGCGGTGCAGTCGAGCACGCTCCCGACCCGGGCCTCTGCGAGGAAGCTGGTCTTCATCTCCACGTTCGACGCGAAGACCTTGTGCCCGGCGGCCCGGGCGAAGGTGACCGCGGCCGACCCCATGGCCGAGTCGGCCATCGCGCCGACGAACCCCCCCTGCACGATGCCCGCCGGGTTGGCGAACCGCTCGTCGGCCCACATCCGCCACACCGTGCGACCGGGGACCGCTTTGTCCAGGCAGGTCATCCCGAGGGTGAGCTCGCAGTTGGGCGGCACCTGGATTCGCTGGTCAGCCACGGTGCGACGCTACCCCCTCCCGCCTCGTCGATACTGGAGAGATGGCCACCGATCGGCGCAGGTCGCCCGGACCGGTCCTCCTGGTGGGCGAGGCCGCAGAGGACTGGACCGGGGACGCCCGATTCCACGAGTACTCGACCGCCGCCGATCCGGTCGGGACCGGACCATCCCGCCGGTCCCGGTGCGGCGATTCCCCGCCGAGATCCACCGCGCCGTGGACACCGGCCTGGTGCCCCTCGACCTCTCCATCGAGCTCGGGGTCCCCTACCCTGCGTCGAGCCCCGCCCTGCTGGCCGCCTTCGTGGTCCTCTCCCCGGGGGCGGCCCTGACCACCACGGGCGAGGGCACGAGCGAGCTCTACCACTGCCTCGAGGGGAGCGGCCGGAGCCGGTTCCGGTCCTCGGTCCCCGGAGCCGGTCCGCCCGACGGAGACATCGCGTGGTCCCCGGGCGACTTCGTCGATCCTGCCGGCCGGTTGCACGACCGAGCACCAGGCCGATCCCGGGGGTCGCGCCCTGCTCTACCGGGTCACCGACGCGCCGCTCCTCCACTACCTCGGGGCGACCCCGGGCGAGGCCCGCTTCGCCCCGACCCGCTATGACGGGCGACGCGCGCGGGAGCTCCTGGCAGCCGTCGAGCGCGACCCCGACGCCGGGCGGCGCAGCCGGGTGAGCATCCTGCTCGGGAACGCAGCCACCCCGCAGACCCTCACCGCAACCCACACCCTCTGGGCCATGCTCGGCATCCTGCCCGCCGGGCGGGTCCAGCGGCCGCACCGCCACCAGAGCGCCGCTCTCGACCTGATCACAGCGTGCCGCCCCGGCTGCTACTCGCTGGTCGGCCACGAGCTCGATGCCGACGGGTCGATCGTCGACCCGGTCCGCGTCGACTGGGAGGCCGCGGCTGCCTTCGTGACGCCCCCCGGCCTGTGGCACAGCCACCACAACGAGTCCGGCCACCCCGCCTATCTGGTGCCCGTCCAGGACGCCGGCCTCCATACCTATCTCCGTACCCTCGACATCCGCTTCGCCCCGGAAGCCTGAGTCTGGTGGAGTTCGCGAGCTCGGTCTCGCGGCACCCGATCACCTCCCAGGCGGTTGGGGAGGTCGCCGGGGCGGTGCTCGAGGTGGTCGGCGACCGGCCCGATCTGGTGGTGGTCACGGTCACCCGCCCGCACGTCGGGGCCCTGGAGGACGTCGCCACCACCATCGGGGCGGTCCTCCATCCCCTGGCCACCCTCGGAGCGGCGGCCGAGTCAGTGGTCGGACGCGGGACCGAGGTGGAGGAGACGCCGGCCATCAGCCTGTGGGCGGGCCGGGTCGGCCCGCTCCTGCCGGTCGAGCTGACCGCGACCAGGCTCGCCGACGACTCCTGGCACTTCGCCGGGTGGCCCGAGTCGCTCGACTTCGCCCCGTCGGCGCTGCTCGCGGTGGCCGACCCTTTCACCTTCCCGATGCCCGAATTCCTCGGCTGGCTCGAGGAACGGCGCCCCGGGCTCCCGGTCATCGGCGGCAACGCGTCGGGTGCACGGGGACCGGGTGGCAGCCGGCTGGTGCTCGGCTCGCGGGTCCTCGGCTCGGGCGCGGCCGCGGTCCTGCTCGGCTCCGGGATCGAGGTCGAGCCGCTGGTCTCCCAGGGATGCCGCCCCTACGGACGCCTGCTCACCGTGACCCGGGTCCGATCGCAACATCGTCTACGAGGTGGCCGGGAAGCCGGCGATGGAATGCCTGGTCGACCAGATCACCAGCACCCTGCGCCCCGCCGACGTGGCCGGAATCGAGGGCAACGGGCTGTTCATCGGACGGTTGGTCGACGAGCACGTGACCCACCCCGGGCCCGGTGACTTCCTGGTGCGCAACGTGGTCGGGGTCGACCGGTCGACCGGGGCTGTCGCGGTCGAGGACCGGGTGCCCCTCGGGAGCACCATCCAGTTCCACCTCCGCGACGCCGAGACCGCGGGCGAAGAGCTCGACCTCCTCCTGCACCAGCGCACAGCCGACACCGCGCTGGTGTTCCTCTGCAGCGGCCGGGGGACCCGGCTCTTCGACGTGGGCGACCACGATGCGGGAGCGGTCGAGCGCGCGCTCGGACCGGTGCCCGTCGGCGGGTTGTTCACCGCAGGCGAATTCGGGCCGATCGGCGGCGTCAATTTCGTCCATACCTTCGCAGCCTCCATGGCCCTGCTCCGCGACCGCTGACCGGGACCACGGCGCCACTGGCGCGCCGCCCGCCCGGTAGGGTCTGCAGGGATGAGCCACCCGCCGCCGGCCCCCCTGCTCCCCCCTCCCGACGATGCGCTCGAGCAGCGCGCGGTCAACGTCATCCGCGGGCTGGCCATGGACGCCCCGCGGGCCGCCAACTCGGGCCATCCGGGGACCGCGATGGCCCTCGCCCCCCTCGCCCACGTGCTCTTCACCCGGGTCCTCCACCACGACCCGTCGGACCCGCGCTGGCCCGACCGGGACCGGTTCGTGCTCTCCAACGGGCACGCCTCGATCCTGCTCTACTCGATGCTCCACCTGACCGGGTACGGGCTCACCCTCGACGATCTCCGGGCGTTCCGGCAGCTTGGCAGCCGTACCCCGGGCCACCCCGAGATCAACCACACGGTCGGAATCGAACTGACCACCGGACCTCTGGGGCAGGGCGTGGCCAACGGTGTCGGACTGGGCATCGCCGAGCGGTGGCTCCGCACCCACTTCTCCCCTGAGCTCTGCGACCACCACACCTATGTGGTGGCAGGTGACGGCTGCTTCGAGGAGGGCATCTCCCACGAGGCCGCCTCGCTGGCCGGTCACCTCGGCCTCGGCCGGCTGGTCTACATGTACGACAACAACCACATCACCATCGACGGCCCGACCGAGCTCGCCTACACCGACGACGTGGCAGAGAGGTTCGCCGCCTACGGATGGTCGGTCGACGACATCGGCGAGGTCGCCAACGACCTCGACGCGCTGGAGGCGGCCCTGCTCCGGGCCCGGGCCCACGAGGACCGACCCTCCCTGGTCATCCTGCGCAGCCACATCGGCTACCCGTCCCCGCATCTGACCGACACGGCCAAGGCCCACGGAGATCCCTTCAGCGAGGAGGAGATCCGTCTCACCAAGGAGCTGCTCGACCTCCCCGACGACCAGACCTTCTGGGTCCCCGACGACGTACTCGAGCTGTACCGGTCCTGCATCCCGCGTGGTCGCGCCGAGCGGACCGCCCGGGCGGCGAGGGTCACAGCCCAGGACGGGGTGACCCCCTCCTGGGCTGCCGCCCAGGAGGGCCACGGCCTCGTCCGGATGGGACGACGCGCTGCCGACGTTCACCCCCGACGACGGGCCGATGGCCACCCGCAAGGCGATCACTGCGTGCCTCGACGCCACGGCGGCCTCCATCCCCGGGCTGATCACCGGCGCAGCGGACTTGACCGGCAACACGGGGATGGCATTGGCCGGGAGCCACGGCGCAGTCCTCCGAGGAGCCCGGTGGCAGCCTCATCCACTACGGCATCCGCGAGCACGGGATGGGCGCGGTGATGACCGGAATGGCCGCCCACGGGGGGATCCTCCCGGTCGGCGGCACGTTCTTCGTCTTCAGCGACTACATGCGGGGCGCAGTACGGGTTGCCGCGCTCTCGGGCGTCCACGTCGTCTACTCCTGGACCCACGACTCGATCGGCCTGGGTCAGGACGGTCCCACCCATCAACCGATCGAGCAGCTGGCCGCTGTCCGGGCCATGCCGGGCCTGCGGGTCATCCGCCCCGCCGACGCCAACGAGACCGCTGAGGCCTGGCGCCTGGCCGTTTCGGGCAACCTGCCGACCGCGCTCATCCTCACCCGCCAGTCGGTCCCGATCCTGGCCGAGACCGCGTTGCTCGCCCGGGCCGGCGTGGCCCGCGGCGCCTACGTGCTGCGCGAACCCGTCGACGATCCGATCGACCTCGTCCTGCTCGGGACCGGGAGCGAGGTGCACCTCTGCCTCGAGGCTGCCGACCTCCTGGCAGTCCGCGGGACCAGGGCCAGGGTCGTCTCGTTCCCGTGCTGGGACCTGTTCGCCGCGCAGACCGAGGCCTACCGCTCCGAGGTGCTCCCCGCCGGGGTGCCCCGCCTGTCCGTCGAGGCGGCCAGTACCTTCGGCTGGGAGCGCTACGCCGACGAGTCGATCGGCATCGACCACTTCGGCGCCTCGGCACCCGGCGGGCAGGTCATGGAGCGCTTCGGATTCACGGCCGACAACGTCGCTGCCACAGCGAGCGCCCTCGTCGCCCAACGCTCGTCCGCCTGAGGGTGGCCTGTCCTGGACGGCCAGGCAGATCGAGAGGATCCCGATGACCACACTGCACGAGCTCCACCGTCAACAGGGTCAGAGCCCCTGGTTGGACAACCTGCGGCGCGACTGGCTCCAGGACGGCACCCTCGCCGGCCTCGTCGACCAGGGCATCCGCGGGGTGACCTCCAACCCGACCATCCTGGCCAAGGCCATCAGCGGCCAGGACACCTACGACGAGCAGTTCCGCTCGCTCATCGCGACCACATCGGTCGAGGACGCCTACTGGGACCTGGTGATCGACGACATCCTCGGCGCACTGGCAATCCTGCGTCCGGTGTTCGACGACTCGGGGGGTGCCGACGGATTCGTGTCGGTCGAGGTGGCCCCGGCCCTGGCACACGACACCCGGGCCACGATCACCGCGGCCCGCGACCTCCACGTCCGTATTGCCCGACCCAACGTGCTGGTCAAGATCCCGGCCACCGTCGAGTGCGTGCCGGCCATCCGGCAGATGATCTCCGAGGGCCGGAGCATCAACGTGACCCTCATCTTCGGCATCACCCGCTACGCCGAAGTCATCGAGGCCTATCTTTCGGGGCTCGAGGAGCTCGCCGCCTCGGGTGCAAACGACCTCTCCGCTGTCTCGAGCGTGGCCTCGTTCTTCGTCAGCCGGGTGGACACCGAGGTCGACCGCCGGATCGAGCGGATCGCCGGCGACGGGGGCGGACCCGACCTGCTCGCCCTGCGGGGCCGGGCCGCGGTGGCCCAGGCCCGCCTCGCCTACCGGCTCTTCACCCAACGGTTCTCCGGTCCACGCTGGGAGGTACTCGCCGCACGCGGCGCCCGCGTCCAGCGGCCGCTGTGGGCCTCCACCTCGACCAAGAACCCGGCCTATCCCGATCTCGCCTACGTGGACACCCTGATCGGACCGGATACGGTCAACACGATGCCCGACGCGACCATCGCGGACTTCCTCGACCACGGAACGGTGGCCCGCACCGTCGACACCGGGATCGACGAGGCCACCGCGCTCATCGCCGACCTGGCCGCCGCGGGCATCGTCATGGAGGAGGTGGCCGCCACCCTCGAGGTCGAGGGCGTCGCCTCGTTCTCCGCCTCCTTCGACGACCTGATGCAGTCCCTGTCGGACAAGGCCGCGGCCCTGACCAGGGGCTGACCCACCCCGGCGCCGGGCGGGCCGGGCACCGACCGACCTTGACCCGACGGGCCGGGTCCCACCCCGAACCCGTCCCCACCACGCAACAGGAGGAGTGCACATGAAGCTCGCGATGGTCGGACTCGGCAAGATGGGCGCCAACATGACCCAACGGCTCGTCGAGCACGGGCACCAGGTCGTGGCCTTCGACCTCTCCGAGGAGGCACGGAGCGGCGCGGCCGCGATCGGTGCCGAACCGGTCGCCACCCTGGAGCAGCTGGCCACCTCCCTCGAGGCACCCCGGGTGGCCTGGGTGATGGTGCCGGCGGGCGCGCCGACCGACGCGACCATCACCAGCCTCGGCGAGCTCTTCGCCCCGGGCGACGTGATCGTCGACGGGGGGAACTCCGACTACAAGGACACCGCGCCGCTGGTGGCGAGCCTGGCCGCGAAAGGCGTCGCACTGGTCGACGCCGGGACTTCGGGCGGCATCTGGGGGCTCGCCGAGGGCTACTGCCTGATGGTCGGCGGTACAAAGGAGGCGGTCGCCGTGTGCGAGCCGGCCTTCCTCGCCCTCGCTCCGGAGGGGGGCTACGCGCACGTCGGGCCGCCCGGTGCGGGCCATTTCGTCAAGATGGTCCACAACGGGATCGAGTACGGCCTCATGCAGGCCTACGCCGAGGGGTTCGAGATCCTCTCCAGAGCGCCCGAGTTCGATCTGGACCTCCACGAGATCGCCTCGATCTGGCGCTACGGATCGGTCGTGCGCAGCTGGCTGCTCGAGCTCGCCGAGCGAGCCCTGCGTCCCGAGTCGGGGTTCGACCGCATCGAGGGGGTCGTGGCCGATTCCGGCGAGGGACGGTGGACGGTGGAGGAGGCCATCGGCCGCGGTGTCTCCGCGCCGGTCATCTCGGCGGCGCTCTTCGCCCGGTTCGCCTCGCAGAAGACCGACGCCTTCGGTCTCCGGCTGGTGTCCGCGTTGCGCAACCAGTTCGGGGGCCATGCCTTCACCACCACCGAGGGCACCCAGGGCGGCGAGACCCTGACCCCCCGATGACCGCGGTCGACGCCACCCGCGACGACGGGGCCGGTCCCGCCCAGGGCGCGGCCGCAAACAAGCGGCGGTCGCTCCCCCCGGTGCTCTCAAGGGTCCCCCCGGTGGCCATGGTCATCTTCGGGGCGTCCGGCGACCTCACCGCGCGCAAGATCCTTCCCGCCCTCGCCCGGCTCGCCGACCGCGGGGTCCTCGACGACGGGTTCACGGTCATCGGCGTCGCCCGCACAGAGTGGACCGACGACCAGTTCCGTGCGCACGTCGCCGACGCGACCCCGGACGGTGGCCCCAAATGGAAAGCGCTCTGCGAACGGTTCAGATACGTCGCCGGGGAGTACGACCACCCGGACACCTTCGCCAGTCTGGCCTCCCACCTCCACGAGGCCGATCGCGTGGACGGCACGGGCGGGAACCGCCTCTACTACCTCGCAACCATCCCGAGTGTCTTCGGTCTGGTCGCCGGGGCCCTGGCCACCCACGGCTGTACGGCCCCGGGGAGCAGGGCACCTTCGCCCGGGTCGTGGTCGAGAAGCCCTTCGGGCACGACCTCGACAGCGCTCTCGCCCTCAACGAGACCATGCACGCCGCGTTCGACGAGAGCCAGATCTACCGGATCGACCACTACATGGGGAAGGAGACCGTCCAGAACGTCCTGGCCCTCCGGTTCGCCAACGCCATCTTCGAACCGATCTGGAACCGGCGTTACGTCGAGCAGGTCCAGGTGACCGTGGCGGAGAGCCTCGGCGTCGAACACCGTGGGGGGTTCTACGAGACGGCCGGTGCCCTGCGCGACATCGTCCAGAACCACGTGATGCAGGTGCTGGCCCTCACCCTCATGGAATCGCCAACCAGTACCGACGCCGACCGGATCCGCGACGAGAAGGTCAAGCTGCTCCATGCCATCGACATCCCGACCCCGGACGAAGCGGTCGACAAAGCGGTCCGGGGCCAGTACTCGGCCGGCACCATCGACGGCGTGCCGGTTGTCGGCTACCGGGAGGAGGAGGACGTCGCCCCGGACAGCCAGACCGAGACCTACCTGGCCCTGCGGCTGCGAGTCGAGAACTGGCGATGGGCGGGGGTGCCGATCTTCGTGCGCACCGGCAAACGGCTGCCGGCACGGGTCACCGAGGTGGCCCTCACCTTCCGTCAGGTGCCCTTCCTCCTCTTCGACCACCGCTCGAGCCGCGATCTGCGGCCCAACACCCTGGTCCTCCGCATCCAGCCGGACGAGGGGATCAGCCTCGAGTTCGGGGCCAAGGTCCCGGGTGAGAAGTTCCACATCCGCTCGGTGGCCATGGACTTCTCCTACGCCGAGGCGTTCTCCGGGGCGGAGGCGGCCGACGGATACGAGCGGCTCATCCACGACGCCATCGTCGGGGACGCCACCCTGTTCATCCGGTCGGACGAGGTCGAGCAGGCCTGGCGCATCGTGGACCCCTACCTCACCGCATGGTCCCAGCCGGGAGGTGCGCTCCAGTCGTACCCGGCCGGATCCTGGGGTCCGCACATGGCCGACCTCCTGGTGGAGCGCTCCGGCGACGAATGGCGCAATCCCGTCGTCGACCTGGGGTTGAGCGGCGGACGCCAGACCCCTCTCCCCCAGTGACCGACCTTCCGGGATCGGCCCGCGCCCGGTGATCGGCACCGTCCGGCAGGTCGAGTCGGTGCCCGAGGCCTTCGCCGATCTCGTCGAGGGGCTGGTCACCGACGCGGGCTCCCGCGGGTGCTCGCTGTATCTCTCCGGTGGCGGGACCGCGGCCGAGTGCTACCGACGCGCTGGCTACCCGCGGTGACGACTGGTCGTCGGTGGACGTCTTCCTCGGCGACGAGCGGTGCGTGCCGCCGGACCACCCCGACTCCAACCACCGGATGGTCGAGGAGACCCTGCTCGCCGGTGTGCGCCCGGTGCGCTCCGACAATCCCATGTACACCTCGGGGGGTGCAGAGGAGGCGGCCAGCGCCTACGAGCGGCTCCTTCTGACCTCGGGCCCCCCGGACCTCGTCCATCTCGGACTCGGGCCGGACGGGCACACCGCGTCGCTCTTCCCGGACTCGCCGGCTCTCGTCCACCCGGTCCCCGGCCGGCTGGTGGCGGCCAACCGCGATCCCCAGGGGATCAACCCCTACGAGCGGATCACGCTCACCCTCGCCGGTATCGCACGCGCCCGGCGGGTCGTCTTCACCGTCGCCGGGGAGTCGAAGCGCGACGCGCTGGCCCGGATCGCCGAAGGCGCCGACCTCCCCGCCGCACGGGTGGCCGCGGGTGACGTGCTGTGGCTGGTCGACGCGGCGGTCCTCGGTGATCGGATCGGCGACAACGAGTCCGGCTTGGCAGACAGGGACCTCCGGTAAGGTGTCGCCGATGCCCGTCGACCACGGCTCCCAGCCGCCGTTCCGTCCGGGCGCGCCCGACCGGGAGACCCTGCTCGCCGCGCCGCTCGACGAGCTCTGCGAGCGGGCCGCGGCACTGCGGGACGCCGTCTACGGGACGCGGATGACCTTCTCCCCGAAGGTGTTCATCCCGCTCACCATGCTGTGCCGCGACCACTGCGGCTACTGCACGTTCGCCAAGGCGCCGGCGCGGCTCGGAGCACCCTACCTCTCCATCGACGAGGTGCTGGACATCGCCCGGGCGGGACGGGATGCCGGCTGCCACGAAGCCCTGTTCACCCTCGGCGAGGCGCCCCGAGGACCGGTATCCGGCGGCCGCCGGGTGGCTGGCCGACCACGGCTACGCCTCGACGGTCGACTACCTGGCCGCGGCGTGCCGGGCGGTGCTCGAGGAGACCGGCCTCCTCCCCCACGCCAACGCCGGCGCCCTCTCCGCCGAGGAGCTGGCCGCCCTGCGGGCCGTCTCGGCCAGCCAGGGGATGATGGTCGAGTCGATGAACCCCGACCTCGCCGCCCACCGGTCGGCCCCCGACAAGGTCCCGCCGCGCCGGCTGGCCACCCTGGAGGCGGCCGGCGAGCTGGCGATCCCCTTCACCACCGGCCTGCTGGTCGGCATCGGCGAGTCGCGGGCCGACCGCCTGGAGACGCTCGAGGCGATCGCCGCCAGCCACGCTGCGCCACGGCCATGTCCAGGAGGTGATCGTCCAGAACTTCCTGCCCAAGCCGGGCACCGCGATGCACCGGCCGCCCCCTGCCCGACCGACGAGCTCCTCTGGACCATCGCCGTCGCCCGCCTGGTGCTGCCTGCCGACATCCACCTGCAGGCCCCGCCCAACCTCTCCGACGACCTCGCACCGCTGGTCGGCCCGGCATCGACGACTGGGGCGGGGTCTCGCCGGTGACCGCCGACCACGTGAACCCCGAGCGGGCCTGGCCGGCCCTCGGCATCCTGCGCGCCGCCACCGAGGCGAGCCGGCCACACGCTCGCCCCGCGGCTCACCATCTACCCCGAGTTCGCCCTCGACCCGGACAGCTGGCTGGACCCGGCCCTCCGCTTCCCGGTGCTCGACGCCGCCGACGCCGAAGGGCTCGGCGCGGGACCATCCCTGGGCGTCCGGCGGCGACACCCCGCCGCCGGATCTCCTGCTCCCTCCGACCAGCCGGTCGATGCCGGACACGGTCCCGCCGTCCACCGGGAACCGAGCCGTCCGGCGGTGGGCCGGTGGCCGACGGTGCTCGCCGGGGTGCTCGCCGGCTCAGGAGGTGGGCGAGGACGAGATCGTGACCCTCTTCGGCGCCCGCGGGCCCGAGGTGCGGGCCGTGGCCGAGGTCGCCGACCAGCTCCGCTCCGAGACCGTCGGCGACGAGGTCACCTTCGTCGCCAACCGCAACATCAACTACACCAACGTCTGCACCTTCAAGTGCCGGTTCTGCGCCTTCTCCAAGGGCCCCTCTCGCTCAACCTGCGGGGCACGCCCTACCTGCTCGAGCTCGACGACATCACCGACCGGGTGCGCGAGGCCGAGGCCATGGGGGCCACCGAGGTCTGCCTGCAGGGCGGCATCCACCCCGACTTCGACGGCGACTACTACCTCGACGTCATCGGGGCGGTGCGTGCGGCGTCGCCCACCATCCACATCCACGGGTTCACCGCCCTCGAGGTCACCGAGGGGGCCCGCCGGTCCGGACTGCCGCTCGCCGACTACCTGGTCCTGCTCCGCGACGCCGGCCTGCGCACCCTGCCCGGGACCGCCGCGGAGATCCTCGACGACGAGGTCCGGGCCGTCATCTGCCCCGACAAGATCAACACCGAGGAGTGGCTCGAGGCCCACCGCACCGCGCACTCGGTCGGCCTCAGCTCGAACGTCACCATCATGTTCGGGTCGGTCGAGCACCCCGGTCCTGGGCCCGCCACCTGGTGCGCACCCGGGACCTGCAGCTCGAGACGGGCGGGTTCACCGAGTTCGTGCCGCTGCCCTTCGTCCACATGGCCACCCCGATCTACCTCCAGCGCCGGGCGCGCCGCGGGCCCGACCTTCCGGGAGACCCTGCTCATGCACGCGTCGGCCGGATCGCCTACCGGGGCGCCATCGACAACATCCAGCTGAGCTGGGTCAAGATGGGCGCTGCCGGCGCCCGTCAGCTCCTGCGTGCCGGGCGTCAACGACCTCGGTGGCACCCTGATCGACGAGAACATCTCCCGGGCGGCCGGGGCCAGCCACGGCCAGATGATGGACGCCGACGACTTCCGGGCCCTGGTGGCACCGCTCGGCCGCACCCTGGCCCAGCGCACCACGCTGTACGGCCGGGTCGTCCACCCCGACGGCCACGGTGCAGTGCTGGCCGGCGCCCGCTGAGATGGCCGACCCTGACCACCCGGCGGCGGAGCGGCCGTCGAGCGGCTCCCGCCATCGAGGCGATGATCGCCGCGGCGCCGACCCCGACCGAGCGGCGGCTCTACCGGTCGATGCTGGACACCGTCGCCGGCCTTGTCGCCGAGCGGCACCGACGTCATCGACCTCAAGGTGGCCGACACCGCGCTCGCGGAGATGGCCGAGGCGTTCCGGGTGTTCCGCCCGTACCGCGCAGGAAGAAGGTGACCATCTTCGGTTCGGCCCGGACCGAGCCCGACCACCCGGCCTACCGCCAGGCCGCGTGACTGGCGGCGGCCATGGCCGGCGCCGGATGGATGGTGGTCACCGGCGCCGGGCCGGGGATCATGGCCGCCGGCATGGAGGGCGCGGGCCGCGACCAGTCGATCGGGGTCAACATCCGCCTCCCCCACGAGCAGGGGGCCAACGCCGTTCATCGCCCAGGATCCCAAGCTGGTCGAGATGCGCTACTTCTTCACCCGCAAGCTCATGCTGCTGAAGGAGTCGGACGGCTACGTCGTGCTCCCCGGCGGGTTCGGCACCCTCGACGAGGGGTTCGAGCTGCTGACCCTCCTCCAGACCGGGCAAGGCCGAGCCGGCGCCGGTGGTCATGCTCGACGTGCCCGGCGGCACCTACTGGCAGGGCTGGAACCGGTTCCTGCGCGACGAGGTCGAGCCCCGCGGCCTGGTCTCCGCCGACGACCGCGCCTTCTTCACCCTCACCGACGACGTCGGCCGCCGCCGCCCGGAGCTGCTCGGCTTCTACCGGAACTACCGCTCCTGCCGGTGGGTCGGCGATCTGCTGGTCCTCCGGATCGCCGTCGCACCCGACCGAGCGCGAGCTCGCCGACCTCAACCGCCGGTTCCCGGACATCGCTGACCTCCGGGGTCATCCGCTCCACCCGGCCGCTCCCGCCCGAACGGGCGGACAGCGACCAGCTCGACCTCCCCCGGCTCGCCCTGCGGTTCGACAAGGTCCACTACGGGCGGCTCCGCGAGCTCATCGACGCGATCAACGACATGGTCGAGCCCGAACTGGTCGAGCCGAACTGTCGAACCCACTCGGGCGACAGCGGTCCTGACCGCTCAGGACGCCGCTCTCAGGGCCCGTCGTCGGCGCCCGACGGCCTCGCGGACCCCTGCAGCAGCACCACCGCCTTCTCGACCGATCGGCGGGCCCGGGTGATCCGCCGCTCCTCGGCCACCCGTGCGGGGTCCGGGGTCTCGCCTGCCCGGGCCGAGGCCTCGGCCTCGCGGAGCCGCTCGAGGGCCCGATCGGCGAGCTCCTCACCGATCGCGGCCAGGCGCCCGGCGAGGTCGGCGAGCTGGTCGGCCGCCCGGTCAGTCATCGGCCGGCGGCGCGACCTCTGGTGGCGCGGCAGTGGTCTCGACGACCTCGACGACCTCGACGACCTCGAGCCCACCGTCGGCGTAGCGGGAGCGGAGGACCTTCTTGTCGAACTTGCCGACGCTGGTCTTGGGCACCTCGTCGACGACGGTCCACCGCTCGGGCAGCCACCACCGGCTCACCCGACCGGTCAGGAACTCCCGCAGATCGTCGGGAGTCGCCGTCGAGCCCTCCTCCAGGACGACCGCCACCATCGGCCGCTCGCTCCATCGCTCGTCGGGCACGGCGATGACCGCCGCCTCGACCACCTCCGGATGGGCCATCACCTCGTTCTCGAGCTCGACCGAGGAGATCCACTCCCCCCCGACTTGATGACGTCCTTGGTCCGGTCGCTGATCTGCATGAAGCCGATCCGGTCGAGGGATGCCCAGGTCGCCGGTACGCAACCAGCCGTCGTGGAAGCGCTCGGGGGTGGGATCGCAGGTAGTAGGAGCCGGTGATCCAGGGGCCCCGGACCTCGAACTCGCCCACCGACTCGCCGTCGTTGGGCAGGATGCCGTCTTCGCCCACCACCCGCACCTCGACGCCGGCCACCACCCGCCCGCTCATCGAGCGCCACTTCATCTCGTCCTCGGGGGCGGCCTCGCGCGGTGGGAAGGCCAGCGCGGCGACCGGGCTGGTCTCGGTCATTCCCCACCCCTGGACCAGCTGCACGCCGAGCTCGTCCCGGAAGCGCTCGATGAGCTGCCGCGGGACGGCCGCCCCCCGGCGGTGATCATGCGCAGCGACGAGAGGTCGACCTGGTGGGTCTGGGCGTAGCGGAGCAGGTCGCTCCAGATGGTGGGCACCCCGGCGGAAAGGGTCGGACGGTGCCGGGCGATGATCGCGGCCAGCGGAGCGGCCTGGAGGAACTGCTGGGGCATGATGAGGTCGGACCCGGTGAGCATGGCGGCGTACGGGGTGCCCCAGGCGTTGGCGTGGAACATCGGCACGATCGACAGGGCACAGTCCCGCTCGGAGAGGGCGAGTGCCGATCCGGAGCAGACGACCATCGCGTGGAGGGTGGTCGACCGGTGGCTGTAGACCACACCCTTCGGGTTGCCGGTGGTGCCCGACGTGTAGCACATGGCGGCGGCCTGGCGTTCGTCGAAGACGGGCCAGTCGTAGCCGGGCTCCTCGGCGGCCAGCAGCTCCTCGTAGGCGAGGGTCTCCCCCAGCGAGGAGGTGTCCCCGTCCCCGACCACCACGATGTGCTTGACGGTGGTCAGCTTGTCGCGGACCCGGGCGAGCAGCCCGGCGATGCGAGGCGTCCACGATGATGACCCTGTCCTCTGCGTGGTTGATCACGTAGGCGAGCTGCTCGGGGAAGAGCCGCAGGTTGAGGGTGTGGAGGACCGCACCCATCGACGGGACGGCGAAGTAGGCCTCGAGATGGGCCTGGTTGTTCCAGAGGAAGGTGCCGACCCGGTCGGAGTCGCCGACCCCGAGCCGCCCGAGTGCCCTGGCCAGCCGCTCGGACCGCTCGGCCACCTCGGCGAACGAGGCGGTGACCGACTCGCCCTCCGGACCGACGATGGTCACGATCCGGCTGTCCGGGTACACCGCTCGGCCGTGACGGAGGATCCCGCTGACCAGCAGTGGGGCATCCTGCATCGTGCTCAGCATGGCGACTCCTCCCCCTGTCCGCGCCCGGGGATCCCGGTCGACCGAGCTTACCGAGCGCCGGGGCTGGCGCGGCGGGCGCCCCGGGAACAATCCCACAGCCATGGTGTGGTCGCCATCAGGCGCCGGACCCACTACCGGAGAAGATGTTCAAGTGGTGCTGCTCCAGGAACTGCGCCCGGGATCGTAGGAACGATGCTGTGGAGAAGACGTACAGGCGCTTGACGACGATGCGGTTGCTGTACCGGTCGATGTGGCGGAGGACGACGACCGACTCGACCTGATAGGCGTGCGCGCCGCGTTCAGCGGCGATGCCGTTGGGGACGCTGACGACCACCTGCAGGGCGATCACCACCCCGATCGCTACCCGGATGAGGCGGAGGAGGTACCGGTCCCCCCAGGCGGGCAGCGCCCGGACCACCTCGCGTACCTGTAGCGCGCGCGCAGGGTCCTGCTCTCGGCAGCCTGCAGGGAGTCGCCGGATCGACGACCCAACGGCTTCCGTGCCAGAACGGTCAGGTAGACCCCGAGAGGTACCAACAGGTCGAAGGTCGTGTAGCGCGAGCTGGCCGCCTCCGGGTAGCCGAAGACGACCCTCCCCCTGGTGACCATCAGCGCGAACAGCAACCCGGTGCAGGTGAGCGCGATCCCGATGGGAGCTGCAGAGTGCTCGTCCCGTTTGATCCCGTAGGCGAGCAGAGTGGCGATTGCGAGGACGAGCACAACCACTCCGAAGAACATGGCCACTCGCGCTGCGCCCTGATGGTACGCCGTGATCTTCAATCCGAGGATGTCACCCAAAGTGACGAGGAAGAACCTCAGAGAAACCAACGGGTGTTGGGAGGCGTACCCGGGATACGGCCCTCCCAACCGGTGATGGAAGTCGTGCAGGTAAAAGAGCATGGCTGCCAGTCCCACCGCGGCCCAGATGACCAGCAGTGGCCAGGGACGGCGGCGGTGGTAGAGGAGGAGAAGCCCGACCGGCCAGAATATGAAACCCTGGATCAACGAGTAGCTCCCGATGACGGCCACCAGGACTGCCCCGGCGAAGGCGAGACGACCCAGGACAGGCCGGTCCAGCAGGACGATCGTCACGGCCAGGGTCAGGAGCACCACGTACCACGCCATCTGGAATCCCCACAGGGCGTTCTGCCATTGGGCGAAGGTCAGGGCCAGGAAGGCGACCGGGCAGTAGTAGAGCCAGGGGGTGGTGGGAGAGCGCCGCTTGTGTGCCCAGATGAGGAGGGCAATGGCCGCGAGCAGCATGCCGGCGCTCAGGAACTCCTCGAAGCGGATGTTGAAGTGGGTGGTCCGGGCCAACAGGATCACGATGAGATTGGGAAAGAAGACGCGGCTCTCGTTGTGCGGGGCCCAGAGCACGCCCCACGGGAAGAGGTGGGCGTACGAGGCCCGGATCACCGTCACGTCGTCCCACTGATCGCTGACCACTGTGTTCACGCTGTAGTGGGCGACCAGCCAGAGGTAGGCGCACACCGGCAGCCCGAATCCGAGGACGGTGAAGGCGTTGACCAGTCTCGGGTCGAAACGGTCGACCAGGCGGGTGACGGGAGCCGTGTCCCGGTCGTCGGTAGGCGCTGGATCGGACCTGCTGGCCACCGTCGTCACCCGGCCCCCTTTTCGACGCGGCGACATCTCGCCAGATCTTCAACAGCCCCGGTCACTCATGAACGCCAGGAGCTTGCAGAGAGCATAATCCTCACAGCTGGCCAGAACCTCTGCCGGTTGTCGCTCTGAGGCCTAACGGAACACTGCGGTAGATTGAAACCGCCCACCATGGAGATGTCGCCACCGGGCCTCGCCGCGAAGCAGATCAACGAAGGCGGAAATGCGGACCAATGAGCACAGTGCTCGAGAGAGGTGGAGACGAGGGGCAGATGACCTCTTCGGCTGTCCCACGGAGCGGTCAGGGGGAGCCACCGTCCAGATGGACTGAGGTCCTGGGTATCTCCTTCGTTGTCCTCGCCGGGGTTGCCGTGATGCTTCCGAGCCTCATGAAGGGGTCCTATCTCGGCAGCTACGACCTGCTCTCCCAGAGTGGACTGACGGTTCGCCCGGGAGGGGTGCACGACCCGTTCGCCGGCGACCTCATCGACCAGATGATCCCCTGGGCGTCGTTGGCGTGGACCCAGGTTCACGCGGGGCACCTTCCGCTTTGGAATCCGTACAACGCTCTGGGCATGCCGCTGGCGTTCAACTGGCAGTCTTCCGCGTTCAGCGTCCCGGCCGCCGTCAGTTATCTCTTCCCCCAACACCTGGCGTACACCTGCCAAGTGCTGGTGACGCTCTTCGTCGCGGGAACCGGGGCGTACGTGCTGTGCCGGGTCCTCGGGCTGGGCGTGCTGCCCAGCACCTTCGGCGGCATCGTGTTCGAGCTCGGCGGTCCGTTCTTCGGCTGGCTCGGCTGGCCAGTCGCCTCCGTCGTGTCCTGGACGGGATGGATAATCGCGGGGTGCGTCCTCATCCAACGGGGCCGGCACCGTGCCCGGTACGTCGTGCTCACCGGCATCGCCGTGGCCTGCGCCGTCTACGCCGGGCAACCGGACACCCTGATCCTGCTCGCCCTCTTCGTCGCGCTCTACGTCGTGATCTCGCTCGCCTGGCGCAAACGCACGGAGGGCACGGGATTCCGCCTTCGCCGGCCCGTCGTCGACACCGGACTCTCCGTCGGCTTGGGCGTGTTGCTCTCCGCCCCCCTTCTCCTGCCCGGTCTCCAGCTGGTCTCCGAGTCGGTGCGGTCGGCCAACGGGCAGGGGGGGGCTCAACGCCCAGAGCACGGACCACATCGCCACGTTCTTCTACGGGATCTGCCTGGCCCTGGTGCGCACACCGGTGTACCTCGACGGCCAATACGTGGGTGTGCTCACCGCTGTCCTGGCAATCGGAGCACTGGTCCTCTATGCCAGGGATGCACCGGTCGTCGCGCTGGGCTGCATGTGTCTGGTGGCGTTCGTCTTGACCTTCTTCGGTCCGATCGATCGGGCGCTCAACGCACTTCCTGCGCTCCATGCGGTCCGGCTGCCCCGTGCCATCTCGTTCCTCGGCTTTGGCTTGGCCGTGCTCGCCGCCATGGGCATCGAAGCCTTCGTCCGCAGTCCGCGCCCGAACGTCCTCAAGTTGTTCGGTGGACTCTTCGCGGTCTCGGGGGTCGTTCTCGCACTGGTGTGGATCGTCCACCCCCACGCCTACCCCGATCCGTTCTTTCCACTGGACACGGCGAGCTACGCATGGGCCGCCGGCGGGATCGTGGTCGGCCTGGTAGCGGTCGGGCTGGGCCTGGCCGAGGTGAGGCGGGGCGGGGAAGGCGGCATCCGGGGAGGTGCCGATGGGGTTCGGCAGGTGTGGCGCGGGCCACGACTGCGGGTCTGGGCGGGCGCACTCCTCCTCGGGTTCGAGACGATCTTCATGGTGGCCGCCGGGTACAGCCTGTGGTCGTCGAGCCCGAACGGACTGCAGCCCACACCGGCGGTTCGCCAGCTCCAACGGGCTGTCGGCTCGTCGGTGGTGGGGCTCGGGAAAGCGGGGTGCTTCCTCCCCCCGCTGCTGGGGATCCCCGTCAACGCCAACATCCTGTTCGGGGTGCACGAGTTCGCTGTCTACGACCCGTTGACCGCTCGCGTCTATTACTCGAGTTGGGGGGGCCCCGGGCCTGCTGGCGGCCCGCGGGTCTCCCACTACTGCCCGGGGATCTCGACGGTGGCGCTGGCCCGTCGCTACGGGGTGACCTACGTACTCGAACCCGCGGGTACGCCAGGACCGCGGGGCAGCGTCCCGGTCGAGACGGTTGGCGGTGAGGGGTTGTTCCGGATCCCCGGCGTCGGAGTGGCCACGGTTACCCTGCTCGACGGTAGGACGGAGACCGTCCCGGTCGACCACCCGGCTCCGAATTCGTGGCGGATGCAGACTACCGCACCCGTCGAGCAGGTTCTCCGCCTGCGTCTCACCAACGTCCCGGGTTGGCACGCGTCGATCGACGGGCGACCCCTTCCGCTCGAACCCTTCGACGGCGTGATGCTGCAGGCCGATGTTCCCGCTGGTCACCACGACATCATGATCACCTACTGGCCGACACGGTTCACCGTCGGGCTCTGGCTCGCGGCCTTCGGTGTGATCATCGCGGTCGGCGCACTGCTCTGGGAGCCCATTCGACGCCGGCTCCGCCACCCAACGGCCTGAGCGCCATCGCCAATCGCTCCGAGTCTTGCGAGAGCCGTACACTTGCTCCGGAATTCGATGAGCAGACACACGAGCCCTTGGAGGGACGGTTCAGAATGGCGGCTGACGATCGGCATCGACTGGTCACAGCGGACGTACCCCCTCGTGACCAGGGTTCCGCCGATGATCGCATTCTGCCTTCTGAGGATGGGGTGGGTTGTGCGCTCCAGGATCACGCGTCACTAGTCGGCCCACGAAGGCGGCTGTGTTCGTGCATCGTTCCGGCGCTTGTTTTCCTGCTTGCAGCGTCCTATCTGTTGTTCGTCTTGGCGTACTCCGTCGACGTACCGTTAGGCGACGACTGGGGAACCGTGGCGCTGATTCACCCCGCGTTGCACGGTCATTTTCAATTCGGATCCTTCTGGTTGCAACACCTCGAAAGCCGAATCTTCTTTCCGAATCTCATCTTCTTGGCGGTCGGCTACGTGGACCACTTCGATCTTCGCACGGTCGTGCTGTTGAGCGCGCTGATCCATATTGGCGCATTTCTCCTACTCCTGCGCCTGTTCCGGGTCTACCTCGGGCGCCCCCTTACCGCCGTGCCGGTCTTGCTGCTGGGATTTGTCTGGTTCAGTGTCGCCGACTCACACAATGCACTGTGGGGATTTCAGATCGCCTGGTACATCGCACTCTTCTGCTTCATTGCGATTCCCTATCTTCTCTTGATATCTCCTTGGCCGCGGAATCTCAACGTCGCGATGGCAATAGCCGCCGCGATCGTCGCCACATTCTCCGCTCTCCAGGGGGTGATCGCCTGGCCGGAGGGATTCGTTCTCTTGCTTTGGGCGACGCCTTGGGTGCGAAGAACACGTGCCGAAGCGGGCATCTGGCTGCTGATGTGCACGCTCAGTGCGGTCAGCGTTTCTGCACGGGTACAACACAAGCTACGGGACCGCTCTCTGCCCTCCGTCACGCAACTGCACACTCGTCTACTCGCTGGAGCACCCGCTCAGCTTGGCCAAATTCCTCTTGCTGCTCGTCGGAGCGAGTTTCCGCACGTTTGGCGGTGTCTCGACGAACAGGTATGAGATCATCGGGGCAGTTCTGATCGTGCTCGCCATCCTCGTCGTCGTCCAATCGATCCGGGAGCGCCGGAAGGGAAGTACTCGCATACCTCTCCCACTCATCCTTGTCGGTGTGGGCCTGATGTTCGACGTGCTGATCACGTTGGGTCGGCTTGGATTTGGCGATGCGACAAACACGCAGTACGTCATGCCGCAGACATTCCTACTCACCGGCCTGGTCGTGTTCGGTGTGGGGTGCCTGCCGTCTGGAAGCGGAGACCGATCGCGCTCGGTCTTGGAGCTACTCGGCTACCTGATCCTGGTGGTTCTCGTCGTCTCGCAAACTGTGATTGCAACTGACCTTGGCCTCCGACAAGCGAATGCGATGAAACAGTCGGCACTTGCCATCGCCCGCGTCGACGTGGTCGCCACGCTGCCTACGGCGGTCAGAGCTAGCCTGCTTCATTCGCGCGACCGGCAGTCTCCCCCCCGGGGTTCGCTCGAGAACGCGCTGTTCGCCTTGGAGCTGAGGGATTTACAGCAAGACCAATTGTCCCTGTTCCAGCCGGCCTCCTATCGGCAGCTTCAAGCCGAGGGCCTCCCTCGGATACCGGTCTGCGAGAGACATCTCGCGTAGTCGGTCGCC
This sequence comes from uncultured Acidimicrobiaceae bacterium, assembly GCA_963769775.1. Taxonomy (GTDB): domain Bacteria; phylum Actinomycetota; class Acidimicrobiia; order Acidimicrobiales; family RAAP-2; genus Bog-756. The sequence continues at coordinate 177,625 of CAVYNC010000005.1, forward strand.
CTGCGAGCACCGTCGGCAGAATTCTTGCCGGCGGGCGTCGGATCTGACCGGTCCCGGACGATGATAGAGACGTGGAGGCAGTTCCGGACCGACCCGAACCATCCCTGCTGTCCCTCTATGACCGGGCGTTGCCCCAGGTCTACGGGTATCTGATCTCTCGTTGCGGCGACAGGCCGGTGGCCGAGGACCTGACCTCGGAGACATTCCTCGCCGCGGCGGGTCGCCAGGACGGCCCCCTCACCGTGGGATGGCTGATCGGTATCGCCCGACACAAGCTCGCCGACCACTGGCGGTGGCGAGCTCGCCAGGAGCGACTGCTCCAGTCGACCGACGGTACCTGGTCCGGTTCCGATGACCCGTGGGATGTCGAACTGGACCGCTTGCGCTCTCACGATGTGCTTGCTCGTCTCGCTCCTCAACACCGGGCCGCGCTGACTCTGCGCTACCTGGATGGTCTCAGTGTCCCCGAGACCGCCACCGTCCTCGATCGTGGGGTGGGCGCCACCGAGGCCCTCCTCGTGCGCGCCCGGCGGGAGTTCCGCACCGTCTACGAAGGGAGCAGCGATGCCTGAGCACCGAACCGATCCGCTCGACGCGCTGCGTGCCCCGATCATCCCGCTTCTGCCCGATCCGGCCTTCGCTGCCGAGCTGCGGAACCGCCTCGTCCGAGCCGTACGTCCACCCACCGCAAAGGAGCCTGCCGTGAGCACCGAGACGACCACCCGTCCCCGCAACGGCACTCGCCACGGCGACGTCTCGTACATCACGCTCGGTCTGCACGACCTGGCTCGCGGCCGGGCCTTCTACGGCGCCGTCCTCGGTTGGCAGTTCAGCCCCGGCAGCAGCGAGCACGGCGCTCAGGTCGATCACATCGTCCCGATGATGGGTCTGTGGGAGGGCGAGCACCCGAGCGGTGGTCCGGTGCACGGCGCAGTTCTCGGATTCCGGGTTGATGACATCACCAGTGCGGTCGACACCGTCCGGGCACTCGGCGGGACCGTCAACGACCCCCATCGGGAGCCGTACGCGATCAGCTGCAGAAGGCCACGACAACCAGGGAATCCCGTTCTATCTCCACGAAATGCCCCGGCCTACCGGAGGTTCGGTGGCGGGCGACGGGGACCTCGGCAACGGGGAAGTCGAAGGTGACGTGTCCTACCTGACGCTGGTGGTTCCTGACCTCGATGCCGCGTACTCCTTCTACGGTGGGCTCTTCCCCTGGAGGTTCTCCGCAGGACACGTCGGCGGCGCTCAGGTGGCCGGTGTCGCGCCGCAGCTGGGCATGACCACCCGGCCTCGAGCCGGATCAGCGGAACCCGGTGTGATCGTGTGCTACCGGGTCGATGACATCGCAGCTGCGCTCCAACGTGTCCGTGATGCCGGCGGCCGAGGGAGCGACGTGGCACAACGTCCCTACGGCCTGGAGTCGCTGTGCGCCGACGATCAGGGAACCCGGTTCTACCTGCATCAGTTCTGAGGTGCCCGAGCGGGCTGGACCGTTCGCCACATCACGACGTGCGGGCCGATCACGGGATCGATCCACGCCTCGCCGTCCTCGACGAAGCCAGCCCTCAGATAGAGAGTGACCGCCGGCACCCGGGCGTTGCACCAGAGCAGCCCACCGCCATGCTCGGCGGCGTGGGAGATCGCGGCTTCCAGCACGGCACCTCCGATCCCGAGTCTGCGGAGGTCTTCCCGGGTGGCCATCCCCCGGAGCCGCCATGAAGGATCTCCGGGCGGGGCGTGCCTGTTCAGCGTCCTCGGAGGAGCTTCCCTTGCGATCCGCACAGTACCGACGACCACCCCGTCCTCATCGATCGCGGCGAACGATCCCGTCGTGGGCTCGTCGTCATCGGCCAGAGCCAGCTGTTCGAGCGACTCATGCGGGCGAAGCACCGTGTGCCGCAGGTTCCACGTTGCGCGTGCCGGTACTCTCTCAACCCTGAACTCCACTCTCGGAGGGTACCGTCATGGACGGGATGTTCCTCGGGTCGACGAGGAGCGGGCGGACCTGGCGGCCGCAGAGCGGGTCGGTGAAGGGCCGAGGGGGGTCACCGTCCCGTGCGCGCGGGTGGAGGAGGCTCCTTGCTGGTCCCACAGGTGGCGAGCGCCGCAAGGTCCGCGGCCGCGATCCACCTCGCGCCGGTCGCGGTCTCGTGGGTGAGGTCCGTCAACAGGTAGGTCCGGAGCTCCTGCACCGAGAGGGTGGCGAGGAGGCCGTTCCAGTCGACGACCTTGTACTTCCTGGGGTCGGACGACACGAGCATGGCGATGCGAGCATTGATTCTGCTGGCACGATCGCCGGAACTGCGCACATCCGCGGTCGTGTTGAGGGTGGTGAGGACCACGCATCCGACCGGCTGCACGGTGGAGAGCAGCAGGTTCCACGAGGCCAGCTCATCCTCCCTCCCCCCGGTCTGGAGCGCGTCGTTGGTTCCGAGGTTCTCGACCAGGGCCGACGGGATCCCGTTCCGGCGCAGATCCGATTGGATCAACGGGACGATCTGATCGATACGCGTGCCGATCCGGAATTCGTAGGTCACTGAGTAGCGCGGCACAAGGGCAGAGGAGATGGCCGGCTGCGCAAGTGCCGTGATCGAGTCCCCGGCCACGACGACCCGAGCTCCGGCAGGGGTAGTGTTCGAGCACCCTGCCGAGGCAGTCAGAACGCCGAGCGCGACTGCCGCGACGAGCCGACCCGACCACGGATCCCAGGCCGCCGATCGCACTGCGTCCGGCCCCGGCCTGGTGGTCACCCGGTCCAACGGTCAGCTCCCTGCATCACCGGCCCGATCCGCACGGCGGAACCGCTCGTTCGCAACGGTGAGCCGATGGGCCACCTCGGTCTCGGCGTTCTCCAACGAGCCGGCGGGGACGAACCACCGCACGACCCCTCCGATCACGTCCGGACCTGCACCCATGACCCAGTCCACCGGACCTTGGCGGTCAGCGACAGCCGCGAACTCGAAGATCTCGACCCATTCGAGCTCCGGCGTCGCGCTCAGGGTCCACTCGACCTCCACCCTGCCGCCGAGCTCGTCCGCGGTCGACCGCCGGACGACGACGATGTCCCCGCCGCCACGGTCCCCCGATGCCGACCCCTCTGACCGCTCACCTGCGTGCTCCACCGTCACCGAACCTACACGGGGTCGCTGGCCCACCGGGCATGCGTCGCGGGGGAGGACACCGCTCCCCCGCCGGCCCGGTAGGTGACCGATCAGGGACGCGACGCGAACTCCTGGAGCGCGCCGAGCTGGGCTGAGGTCCCCACACCGATCAGCACGTCTCCGGCGTTGACCGCGGTCTCCGGCGACGGATTGGTCGTGAAGGTCCCGTCCCGCGGCGGATGGCGATCACCAGGGCGCCGGTGCGTTCGTGGACCCCGCTCGAGCGGAGTGTCATGCCGTGCAGCGGTGACTCGGGGCCGACGCTCAGCTCCTCGAGGCGGAACTCGAGGGAACCGTCGTGCATCACGAGGTCGAGGAAGTCCACCACATGGGGCTGGGTCACGAATGCGGCCATCCGGTCCCCGCCGAGCCGTTGCGGGTTGACCACCCTGTCCGCGCCCAACCCGCAGCAGCTTCGCCTCCGACGTATCGCTCCGCGCCCGTGCGATCACGTGGATCGACGGCTGGAAAGAGCGACCGGCGACAGTCAGGAACAGGTTGTCGGCGTCGGTGTCGAGCGCCGCGATGAGCGTCCCGGCCCGCTCGATCCCCGCACGTAGGAGTGTCTCGTCGTCGGTCACGTCGCCGGACACCGTCGGATGGACGACGGAGGAGAGCCGCTCGGCGTCCCGGTCCACCACGACGATCCGCTGACCCGCACGGTCGAGGTACCGGGCGACCTCCCGCCCGACCCGACCCCACCCGCAGATCACCACGTGACCCTCCATGGCATCGATCTCCCGTTGCATCCGGCGCCTCCTGAACAGGTCTCGCATGTGACCGTCGATCAGCAGCTCGAGGGTCACCGTGAATGTGTAGAGCGCGGTCGCCGCCCCGACCAGGATGAGCGCGATGGTGAAGATCTTCCCGGCCGCCGAGAGCGCGTGGGGGAAGCCGTACCCGACGGTCGAGACGGTCACCACGGTCTCGTAGAAGGCGTCGAGCAGGCCGAATCCGAGGACGAGGTACCCGACGGTCCCGGCCACGAAGACCAGGGCGAGGGCCGCGAGGCCGACCTGCACCCTCCGCAAGGGGTTCCTCATCGTGACGACCGCACCACCCGGTGGACAGAGGTGGGCGCCCTCGCGCCCCTGGGTTGCTGACGGTGGGCATCATGCCACCCTGCACGCGGATCCGCCCGCACCCTCGGTTGGGTGTCTCCGCGCCGGTCCGGGTGCAACTCTGGGTTGCTGTTCTGAAGGCGGGTCCGCCCGCACCCTTGGTTGCCACCTCGTCCGGTCGGCAAGGACTGCCGAGACGGATCCCACGACCCTCAAGCTGCCCACCCGGCGGGTCGATGAAGCTTCCATGCCGACAGTTGGCAGCGATATCCCTGCAGCCCTGGAGGCCGAGGACGCACCGACCCTGGCCGCGGCTGCTGCGCGCCCTCCCCGACGTCGTGATCGTCTGCGACAGCAGTGGCCAGGTGCTCTGGGGGAACACCGCCGCCGAGCACTTCTTCGGGAGCGGTCTGGCCGAGTCGCCGCGGAGTGGCCGGACTCGACCTGGTGCATCCCGAGGACCTGGAGCTCGTGTTCCGCTCGCTCGGCACCATCTACGGCAAGGAGATCGGCTCCCCGGTCGAAGTCCGCTTCCGCTCAGCCTCCGGGTGGCGCCTGATGGAGCTCATCGGGAGCGCGGTCCCCTGGCTGCAGACCGACGCCCTCGTCCTCACCCTGCCGCGACCTCACCGAGCGGCGCCGTTTCGACCTCGCCCACAACCAGGACGCACGGCTCCGCACGATGGTTCAGAACTCGGTGAGCCTCACGCTGCTGGTCTCGCCGGCCGGCGAGATCGAGTCGACGTCGGCGGCGGTGACCCGACGCCTCGGCCACGATCCGGAGCTGCTCGAGGGACGACCGATGGCCGAGCTGGTGCTCGAAGCCGATCGGCCGGTCCTGGCCGGGGCGCTCGACCGGGCGGCCCACGGAGCCACTGCGGCGTTTCCGGTCACCGCCCAGGTCTCGCTGCTGCGCGAGGGAGGGCGCGGGTCGGTCCCCTACGAGCTCGCCATCGTCAACCTGGTGGACGATCCCACGGTGGCCGGATACGTGGTGACCGGTCACGACACCTCCCCGCGTGCCCTCGCCGAGTTCGAGCTGCGCAAGGCACAGTCGCTGCTGACCGCCACCCTCGACGCGACCGCCGACGGCATCCTGGTGGTCGACTCCGCCGGCCGGCTCGCGAGCTTCAACCGCAACTTCGTCGAGATGTGGCGCCTACCCGACTCGATCGCGGTCGGCAGGGACGACGCCCGGGCGATCGCCTTCGTCCGCGAGCAGCTGGTCGACCCGGACGCCTTCGTGGCCAGGATCGACGAGCTCTACAACCAGCCCGATGCCGAGAGCCTCGACGTGCTGGAGTTCCTCGACGGACGTGTGTTCGAGCGCTTCTCCACCCCTCAGCGCCTCGGGAACCGGACCGTCGGGAGGGTGTGGAGCTTCCGTGACCTGACCGACCGCAAGCGGCTCGAGGAGCGCATGACCTACCAGTTGGTCCACGACGCGCTCACCGGGTTGGGCAACCGGGTGCTCTTCCTCGACCGCCTGCAGCACGCCTCGGCCCGGCTCGAGCGGACCGGCGGGCGCCTGGCCGTCCTCGTGGTCGACGTCGACGAGATGACCGCCATCAACGACAGCATGGGCAATGCGGCCGGCGACCGCGTCCTCCGGTCCACAGCGGAACGGCTCCTCGGCTGCCTGCGCAGCGCCGACACCGCTGCCAGGCTCGGAGGCGACGAATACGGCATCCTGGTCGAGGACGTCGCCGACGCCGGAGAGGTGCTCGGATTGGCGGAGCGGATCCTCGCCGAGCTGCGGCACCCGATCCGGGTGGGCGACAACGAGATCTCGGTGACTGCCAGCATCGGGGTCGCGATCGACCACCTCGGCAGAGCCGGCGACCAGGTGCTCTCGCGGGCGGACCTGGCCAGCTCGACGGCGAAGCTGGACGGGGGCGACCGGGTGGCCCTGTTCGGCGCCGACACCTCCTGTCCGCTGCTGAGCGGCGTCCGGAGCTCGCAGCCGCCACTGCCCGGTCGGCGCACGGAGCCCCTATCGCAGGGCCAGCTGCCCCGGGACGAGAGGGGCCGGCAGGACAGTCTCGCCCATCAGGTGGCGGTCCACCGCGGCGGCGGCCGAGCGCCCCTCGGCGATCGCCCACACGATGAGGCTCTGGCCGCGGGTCATGTCCCCGCAGACGAACACTCCCTCGACGTTGGTCGACCAGCGGGCGTCGGCGGCCACACCGCCCCGGGCGTCGAGCTCCAGCCCGAGGTCGGCGACCACGCCGTTCCGCTCGGCACCGAGGAAGCCCATGGCCAGCAGCACGAGCTCACAGGGGAGTTCGAACTCGCTCCCCTCGACCGCAACGAATGCCGGCCGTCCGTCGTCACCCACGACCGTCTCGATCTCGTGGCCGCGCAGCGCGCGGACCCTGCCCGTCGGCGTCCCCGAGCAACTCGTCGGTGGTCACCGAGAAGACCCGCTCCCCTCCCTCCTCCAGCGCGGCAGAGGTACGGAGGATGAGCGGCCAGGTGGGCCACGGGTTGTCCTCGGTGCGCTGGTGGGGTGGCTCGGGCATGATCTCGAGCTGGTGCACGCTGAGCGCACCCTGGCGGTGGGCGGTGCCGAGGCAGTCGGCCCCGGTGTCTCCGCCCCCGATGATCACCACCCTCTTGCCCTCGGCGCTGAACGGTGAAGTCGGGCAGCGACCCTCCTGGACCATGTTGGAGGGTTTGAGGTAGTCCATCGCCCGGTGGACGCCGTCGAGGTCGCGTCCGGGGACCGGCAGGTCGCGGGGCAGCGTCGCCCCACCCGCCAGCACCACGGCGTCGTACTGGTCGACCAGCGTCCCGGCGTGGACGACCGTGACGCCGGGCGCGACCGCCCGGGCCACCTCGGGGGCCCGCTCCCCCACCGAGACGCCGCAGCGGAACTCGACGCCCTCCTCCTCCAGCTGGGCGAGGCGGCGGTCGAGGACGGCCTTCTCCATCTTGAACTCGGGGATCCCGTAGCGGAGCAGCCCGCCCGGGCGCTCCGCCCGCTCGAAGACCACCACCGCATGACCGGCGCGGCCCAGCTGCTGGGCGGCGGCCAGTCCGGCCGGACCGGAACCCACCACGGCCACCCGCTTCCCGGTGGTCGCCACCCCGGGCGCCGGGACGACCCAGCCCTCGCTCCAGGCCCGCTCGACGATCTCGTACTCGATGCGCTCGATGGTGACCGGTTCGTCGTTGATCCCGAGCACGCACGCACCTTCGCAGGGGGCCGGGCAGAGCCGGCCGGTGAACTCCGGGAAGTTGTTGGTGGCATGGAGCCGCTCGACGGCCTCGGACCAGTCCTCACGGTAGACGAGGTCGTTCCACTCGGGGATGAGGTTGCCGAGCGGGCAGCCCTCGTGGCAGAAGGGGATCCCGCAGTCCATGCAGCGCGCGCCCTGGTCGGCCGCGTCCTCGGCCGGGAACGGTTCGTAGACCTCCCTCCAGTCGCGCAGGCGCACCGGGATCGGCCGCCGGGCGGGCAGCGTGCGGGTGAACTTGAGGAATCCGGTGACGTCACCCATGGGCCGACTCCATGACCGCCTCCTCGACCGACCGGCCCTCGGCCACCGCGCGCTCGGTGGCCTCCAGGACCCGGCGGTAGTCGCGGGGCATCACCGTCACGAAGTGCTCGGCCTCCGTCGTCCAGTCGGAGAGGATGCGGCGGGCCAGCTCCGACCCGGTCTCTTCGGCGTGGAGCAGGATCCGGTCCCGCAGCCAGATCCGGTCCTCGTGCCCGACGGGCTCGAGGTCGACCATCTCCTGGTTGTAGACAGCCGGGCAGCCGTCCGGCCGGGTCGTAGACGTACGCGACGCCACCCGACATGCCCGCCCCGAAGTTCCTCCCGGTCGGGCCGAGCACGACCACCCGCCCACCGGTCATGTACTCGCAGGCATGGTCGCCCACGCCCTCGACCACGGCGATCGCACCGGAGTTGCGCACGCAGAACCGCTCTCCGACCTGGCCGCGAGAGGAAGACCTCCCCGCCGGTGGCGCCGTAGAGGATGACGTTGCCGGCGATGATGTTCTCCTCGGCGGCGAACGGTGCGTCCTCGGCGGGCGCACCACGATCCGGGCCCCGGAGAGTCCCTTGCCCAGGTAGTCGTTGGTGTCCCCGAACAGGCGCATGGTGACGCCGCGGGGCACGAAGGCGCCGAAGCTCTGGCCGGCCGAGCCGCGGAAGGTGAGGTCGATGGTCCCGTCGGGCAGCCCGGCGCCGCCGTGCCGGCGGGTGATCTCGTAGCCGAGGAGGGTGCCCACCGTGCGGTCCACGTTGGTCACCACCACGTCGGCGCGTCACCCGGGTGCCGTCCTCGATGGCGGGGCGGCAGGCCTCGAGGAAGCTGTGGTCGAGCGCCTTCTCGAGGCCGTGGTCCTGATCGTGCATGCGGTGGCGGACCGCGCCCTCCGGGGCGTCGGGTGCCAGCAGGATGGGGGCGAGGTCGAGCCCGGATGCCTTCCAGTGGTCGACCGCGGGGGCTGCGTCGAGCAGGTCGACCCGGCCCACGGCCTCCTCCAGCGAGCGGAGCCCGAGGGCGGCCAGGTACTCGCGGACCTCCTCGGCGATGTACTCGAAGAAGGTCTCGACGAACTCGGGCGTGCCGGTGTAGCGGGCGCGCAGGGTCGGGTTCTGGGTGGCGATCCCGACCGGGCAGGTGTCGAGATGGCAGACCCGCATCATGATGCAGCCGGACACCACCAGCGGAGCGGTGGCGAAGCCGAATTCCTCGGCCCCGAGCAGCGCGCCGATCACCACGTCCCGACCGGTCTTCATCTGCCCGTCGACCTGGACCACGATCCGGTCACGCAGGTCGTTGGCCATGAGGGTCTGCTGGGTCTCGGCCAGTCCGAGCTCCCACGGGATGCCTGCGTGCTTCTGCGAGGTGAGCGGCGTGGCCCCGGTCCCCCCGTCGTGGCCCGAGATGAGCACCACGTCGGAGTGGGCCTTGGCCACCCCCGCGGCCACCGTCCCGACGCCGATCTCCGCCACCAGCTTGACGTGCACCCGGGCCGCCGGATTGGCCGACTTGAGGTCGTGGATGAGCTGGGCGATGTCCTCGATCGAGTAGATGTCGTGGTGGGGCGGCGGCGAGATCAGCCCCACGCCCGGCGTCGAGTAGCGGGTCTTCGCGATCCAGGGGTAGATCTTGTACCCGGGCAGCTGGCCGCCTTCGCCCGGCTTGGCCCCCTGGGCGATCTTGATCTGGATGATCGTCGGCGTTGACCAGGTACTCCGAGGTGACCCCGAAGCGGCCGGAGGCGACCTGCTTGATGGCGCTGCGGCGTAGGGTCCCGTCCTCGTCCGGGGTGAAGCGGTCCGGGTCCTCGCCGCCCTCGCCGGTGTTCGACTTGCCCCCGAGCCGGTTCATGGCGATGGCCAGGGTCTCGTGTGCCTCCGCCGAGATCGATCCGTAGGACATCGCGCCGGTCGAGAATCGGGCCAGGATGGCGGCGGCCGGCTCGACCTCCTCGAGCGGGACCGGGGGGAGGATCCCCGTGCGCAGCTGCATCAGCCCGCGCAGTGTGGCGAGCGCCGTCGACTGGTCGTCGACCGCCCGGGTGTACTCCTTGAAGACGTCGTACCGCTTGGACCGCGTGGCGTGCTGGAGCTTGAAGACCGTCCTGGGGTTGAACAGGTGGATCTCGCCCTCCCGGCGCCACTGGTACTCGCCTCCGACCTCCCGCTCCCGGTGGGAGAGCTCGCTCGGCCTGTCGAGATGGGCCAGACGGTGCCGCCGGCCCACCTCCTCGGCGAGCACGCCGAGCCCCACCCCGCCGATCCTCGACACGGTGCCGGTGAAGTACTCGTCGACCACGTCGGCGGCCAGGCCCACCGCCTCGAAGACCTGGGCACCGGTGTAGGAGGCCACCGTCGAGATGCCCATCTTGGACATCACCTTGAGGATGCCCTTGGAGGCGGCCTTGATGTAGTTGCGCTGGGCCTGCAGCGGGGTCACCCCGGTCAGCAACCCCGTGGAGATCATGTCGTCGATGCTCTCGAAGACGAGATACGGGTTGATGGCCGCCGCGCCGAACCCCTTCAGCAGGGCCATGTGGTGGACCTCGCGGGCGTCTCCGGACTCGACCACCAAGCCGACCTGGGTGCGGGTCTTCTGCCGGACCAGGTGGTGGTGGACGGCGCTCACCAGCAACAGCGAGGGGATCGGGGCGAGGTCCGCCGTCGAGTTCCGGTCGGAGAGCACGATCACGTCCGCCCCCTCCTCGATCGCCGCGCCGACCTGGCGTCCGGACCTCCTCGATGGCGGCTCGGAGGGCCTCCCCGCCGCCGGCCACGTCGAAGAGCCCGTCGATGGCGAAGGCGCGGTACCCCGGAGTGCTGCCGTCCTCGTTGACGTAGAGCAGCTTGGCCAGGTCGTCGTTGTCGATCACCGGCATCGGCAGCACGATCTGGCGGCAGGAGTCAGGGGTCGGCTCGAGCAGGTTGGCCTCGGGGCCGAGGGTGGACCGCAGCGAGGTGACCAGCTCCTCACGGATCGCGTCGAGCGGCGGGTTGGTGACCTGGGCGAAGAGCTGGGTGAAGTAGTCGTAGAGCAGCCGCGGCCGCTCGGAGAGGACGGCGATGGCCGCGTCGGTGCCCATCGACCCGAGCGGCTCCGCGCCGATGCGGGCCATCGGCTGGACGATCAGACGGAGCTCCTCGTCCGTGTAGCCGAACAGGCGCTGCCTGCCGACCACCGAACCGTGCTGGGGGGTGAGCATGGTGCGCGGCGGCAGGTCGTCGAGCTCGATCTCGCCGGCCTCGAGCCACTCCGCGTAGGGATGCTCCGAGGCCAGGATCTCCTTGATCTCGTCGTCGTCCACGATCCGCCCGGCCTCGGTGTCGACCAGGAACATCCGTCCCGGCTGGAGACGCCCCTTGCGGACCACCTTCGCCGGGGGCACGTCGAGGACCCCCACCTCGCTGGCCAGCACCACCAACCCGTCGTCGGTGACCCAGTACCTGGCCGGTCGGAGGCCGTTACGGTCGAGGACGGCCCCGATGACCGTCCCGTCGGTGAATGCGACCGCGGCGGGCCCGTCCCACGGCTCCATGAGCGCCGCATGGAAGCGGTAGAAGGCGCGCCGAGCGGGGTCCATCGTCGTGTGGTTCTCCCACGCCTCGGGGATCATCATCAGCACCGCGTGCTGGATCGGCCGGCCGCCCAGGTGCAGGAGCTCGAGGACCTCGTCGAAGGAGGCCGAGTCGCTGGCCCCCGGGGTCACCACCGGGAAGGCCCGCTCGAGGCCGGGGACCAGATCGGTCGTGCAGAGGGCCTCGCGGGCCTGCATCCAGTTGCGGTTGCCGGCCAGCGTGTTGATCTCCCCGTTGTGGGCCATGTAGCGGTAGGGATGGGCCAACGGCCACGACGGGAACGTGTTGGTCGAGAACCGCGAGTGGACCAGGGCCAGCCCGCTCGCCAGCCGCGGGTCGGCCAGGTCGGGGAAGAACCCGGCCAGCTGATGGGAGGTGAGCATGCCCTTGTAGGTGATCGTGCGCGCCGAGAGCGACGCGAAGTAGCAGCCGTCGATCTCGCGTTCGGCCCGCTTCCGCAGCACGAAGGTCAGCCGGTCGATGGCCAGCGCCGGATCCCCGGGGCTCATGGGCGTACTCTCGGAGGGGGCAACGAAGAGCTGGTGCATCGAGGGCCGAGCCGCGTCGGCGATGGACCCGAGCATGTCCTCGACAACCGGCACCACCCGCCAGCCGAGCACGTCGAGCCCCTCCTCGGCGGCGAGCTTGCCGACCAGCCTACGAGCGGTTGCCGCCTCCCCCGTGTCCCGGGAGAGGAAGGCGATGCCGGTCGCGTACGCGCCAGGTCCGGGGAGCGGGAAGTCGACCTCCTGGCGGTAGAACTCGTCGGGCACCTGGAGCAGGATGCCGGCACCGTCCCCGCTGTCCTCCTCGCTGCCCGTCGCCCCGCGATGGGCCAGGTGCTCGAGCGCGGCGATCGCCCGCTGCACAAGCTGGTGGCTCGGACGACCCTGCAGGTCGGCGACCAGCGCCACTCCGCATGCGTCGTGCTCGAAGCGGGGGTCGTAGAGCCCCCCGCGTGGAGGTCCCGGCTGACGGCCGATCGCGCGCCGACACCGCCGCTGCCATCAGGAGATGCCTGGGGTGGTCGTCATCGGGTCGCTCCAACGGGGGGGTGTGGATCTACCGCCGGGACGACGTTGGCCCATGCGTGGTCCGACAATTCTACACAAGCCCGACGGTTGCCCGGGGTGGGGGTGTCGTGTGGACGGACCCGCACGGGGCGGACCGGCACGGCCCGGATGGAGGGCCGCCGTAGCATGGGCCCATGCCCGCCCGTGCACCCGTCGAGGTCGTGGTGGTCGGGGGCGGGATCATCGGCCTGTCGGTGGCCTGGCGCGCCGCGTCGTCGGGCCCGGCCGTCACCCTGGTCGACCCGGCCCCCGGCCACGGGTCGACCTGGGCCGCGGCGGGGATGCTCGCCCCGGCGGGTGAGGCATCCTTCGGGGAGGAGCATCTGACCCGGCTCACCGTCGCCGCCGCCCGGGCCTGGCCCGGCTTCGCCGCCGCGCTCGAGGCGGCGTCCGGTGTGGACGTCGGGTACCTGGCCGACGGGACGTTGTTCGTGGCGGCCGACCCGTCCGACCGCGCAGCGGTCGACCGCGAGCTCGCCTTCCGCCACTCGCTCGACCTGCCGGCGGAGCGCCTCGGCGGGGCTGCCTGCCGGGAGTCCGAGCCCCTGTTGAGCCCGGGTGTCAGCGGAGGTGTCGACCTGCCCGAGGACCACCAGGTCGACAACCGGCGGGCCACCGAGGCGCTGCTCGCCGCCTGCCGGTCGGCCGGCGTGTCCTTCCTCGCCGACCGGGTCTGCTCGGTCGGCGTCGTCGTCGGACCGCGTCACGGGGATCGACCTCTCGTCCGGCGGACGCCTCCCCTGCGACGCGCTGGTGGTGGCGGCCGGCAGCCGGTCCGGGCATGATCGCCGGAGTCCCCGAGGACGTGCGCCCGCCGGTGCGTCCGGTGCGGGGCGTCACCCTGCGGCTCCGGGCCGCCGGCCGGTGCGCCGCGGCTGCGCCGCACGGTGCGCGGGCTCGTCCACGGGCGGTCCTGCTACCTCGTCCCGAGGACGACGGGGCCTGGTGGTCGGGGCCACCGTCGAGGAGCGGGGATTCGACCTCTCGTTGACAGTCGGTGGCGTCGGCGACCTCATGGAGGACGCCCGGCGTCTCGTTCCCGCCCTCGACGAGTACACGCTCGTCGAGATCACGCCGGGCCTGCGCCCGGGATCGCCGGACAACGGCCCGATCGTCGGGCCGACCCGGGTCGAGGGCCTGGTGCTCGCCACCGGCCACTACCGCAACGGCATCCTCCTGGCCCCGGTCACCGCGGACGAGGTGGTCGGGCTGCTCGACGCCGGACCCGACCACCCGGCCGGCGGGCGTCGACGACGCACATCGCATTCGAGGCCTTCCGCCCCGACCGCTTCGCCTGCCGCCCGGGGCCGCGGCCGGTCGCGGCCGACCGACCCGTGCCGCGGCCGGCCACGGTACCGGCGCGGTCACGCTCCACCGATGCGGTGAGCACGGCGATCACCCTCAACGGGAGGCGTTCGAGGCGGTCGAGGGGCGACGGTGGCCGACCTGGTGGCGGCCCGGTGCCCCTCCCCGCGGGGTGGCGGTGGCCGTGAACGGCGAGGTGGTGCCACCGGAGCACCTGGGGGACGATCGCCGTCGGGACCGGCGACGCGGTGGAGATCGTGACGGCGGCGGCCGGGGGCTGACGCCCGGCGGGCGACGCGCCCTGCACAGGGGTACCGTGGCTGGCGATGGCGACACCGACGCCCACGACCCTCTGGTGATCGCCGGCACCGACCTCGGGTCGCGGCTGCTCCTCGGCACCGGGGGCATGTCCAGCCCGGAGTCGCTGGCCGACGCCCTGGTCGCGTCCGGCACCACGCTGGCCACCGTGGCCGTGCGCCGGGTCGACCCGGCCACCCGTCACTCGCTGGTCGACCTCCTCGACGGCCTCGGCATCCGGATCCTGCCCAACACGGCGGGGTGCTTCACCGCGGCCGACGCCGTCCTCACCGCCCGGCTGGCCCGCGAGGCGTTCGCCACCGACTGGGTGAAGCTCGAGGTGATCGGCGACGACCGGACCCTCCTGCCCGATCCGGTCGAGCTGGTGGCGGCGGCCGAGCAGCTCGTCGACGACGGGTTCGTCGTGCTCCCCTACTGCGGCGACGACCCGGTGGTGGCCCGCCGGCTCGAGCAGGTCGGCTGCGCCGCGGTCATGCCCCTCGGCTCCCCCATCGGCTGCGGGCTGGGCATCCGCAATCCCCACAACATCGAGCTCATCGTCGCCGGAGCGGGCGTCCCGGTCGTGCTCGACGCCGGCATCGGCACCGCGTCGGACGCCTGCCTGGCCATGGAGCTCGGCTGCAGCGCCGTCCTGGTGGCCTCGGCCGTGACCCGGCGGCCCGGACCCGCGGTGATGGCCGCGGCCATGCGCGACGCGGTGGCCGCCGGTCGGGCGGCCCGGCAGGCCGGGCGGATCACCCGCCGCTTCGTGGCCGAGGCGTCGTCGTCCGTTCGAGGGCATGGTCGGACGGTGAGCCCGCACCGCGACCCCGCCGGTGGCCCTCACCATCGCCGGGTCCGACTCGGGGGCGGGCGCGGGCATCCAGGCCGACCTCAAGGCCATGAGCGCCCTCGGCGTCTTCGCCACGACCGCGATCACCGCGGTCACCGCCCAGAACAGCGACCGCGGTGATGGCGGTCCACCCGGTGCCGCCGCGGATCGTCGACGCCCAGATCGCCGCCGTGCTCGACGACTTCGCCGGTCGCCGCGGTCAAGACGGGCATGCTCGCGACCGCGGAGACCGTGCGACTGGTGGCCGCCGGGCCGCCGCCGGCGACCTGCCCCGCCTGGTGGTCGACCCGGTGATGGTGGCCTCGACCGGTCGTCCGCTGCTCGACGACAGCCGGCATCGCCGCCTACCGCGACCTCCTGCTCCCCCACGCACTGGTGGTGACGCCGAACCTCTTGGAGGCGGCAATCCTGGCCGGAACGGAGCCCCCCGGGGCGTCGCGACCTCGACGGCATGGCTCGACTGGCCCGGACGATCCACCGGCTCGGGCCCCATGGGTGCTGGTCAAGGGGGGCCATCTCCCCGGCGTGCACGACCCCGGCGGCGGGTGCCGGTCCCGGGCGGGTGGCCGACGTCCTCTTCGACGGACGTGAGGTCTCCGTCCTCGAGGGCCCCCGGGTCGGCGACCCGCAACAACCACGGCACCGGGTGCACCCTCTCGGCGGCCACCGCCGCCCGGCTCGCCTCCGGGTCCGAGGTACCCGCCGCGGTCGCCGAGGCCAAGCGCTTCGTCCACCGGGCGCTCGCCGGCGCCGCCGGCTGGGAGCTCGGACGGGGTCACGGACCCCTCGACCCGTTCGGCTGGGGCCCCCGACGCTGAGCAGGCCGCCGGACATGCCAGTGGCCGGGTCGTGAGACCCGGCCACTGCCCCCCTGGAACCCCCCCGGATTCACAGGAATCAGCTCGTCATCCCTGACGAGAGCGCCCCTCCTTGCGACGGTCGGTCCAGCCCCGTCGACGTTCACTGCATTGTGAGGGATCACATCTCAAATGTAAACATCCCGTTAACTCCTCTCACGTACAGTGCTGCCATAACCCCTCTCCGTGGTCGGCCAGGCATGCACCGAGGCCGGGTCCGGGTATCAGTGGACGGGCACCACCGCGCCAGGCGGAGGGATCGTCCCGGGCCCGGTCGACTGGCACGACGCACGGAGCGCCGGGTCCGCGGCCGGGGCGAGGGCCGGTGGGTGGAGGAAGCGTGGTGCCGCCTCGAAGTCGACCATGTCGAGCAGGTCGTTGGCGGCGGCGTCGCGGCGGGTGAGCGCCGGCAGGTTCCACTTTGTCTCGACCAGGCGGAGCACCGAGGTGTGGTCGTAGACGGTCGACGAGACGTGGTCGGGACGCGCGTAGGGGCTCACCAGTCCGGCCGGCACCCGGAAGCCGTACCGGTCGAATGCCCCCGGCAGATCGCCCGCGGTCAGCGCGGGCGGCACGTCGTCGGGGGTGACCGCGGGTGGCGGGGGACGTGGTCGTAGTAGCCGCCGTGCTCGTCGTAGCACCACACCAGCAGCGTCTTCGCCCACCCCGGACCGGCGGTCACCGCCTGGACCACCTCGGCGAGGAAGGCGTCGCCGAACTGGATGTCCTGGGGATCCTCCTCGCTCTGGGTGCCGAAGTCGGGATCGACCAACGAGAAGGACGGCAGCGTGCCCGCCGCGCAGTCCGAGTAGAAGTCGCCGATGGGGGCGAGCCCGGCATGGATCGACGGCTCGGAGTAGAGGGGCAGATAGACGGCCAGCGTCGGGAGGCTCGAGTAGTAGTTCTTCCAGCTGATCCCGTGGCGGTTGAGGGCGTCGAAGATCGTCCCGTTCGGCGGCAGCGCCGACGGGAGGGAGTCGTCGATCAGACCGAGCGACGTGCCCGAGACCAGATACCGGCGGTTCGGGTAGGTCTGGGCCATCACCGAGCAGAACCAGCGGTCGGCGAGAGGGTAGGTGCGGGCGAGCGAGTTGAGGAACGGCATGTCGGTCGGGGTCCAGTACCCCATCGACACCGGCCCCGAGTCGCTGATCACGAAGCCCCGGTTGGTGCCGCCGGAGAACTGCACGTGCGAGGCGTTCCAGGACTGGGAGGGGTGACCGTCCTCCTGGCAGGGGGTGGGCATGTGGAACGCGTGCACCAGGTTCCCGTGCCCGTCGGGGTTGGTCGCCGACGGCCTCCCGTCTGCGGACCGCGGCAGGCCGTCCCCCCGGCCCAGCACGCCGAGCAGGTTGTCGAAGGAGTGGTTCTCCATCATCACGACCACGATGTGGTCGACCTGGGGCAGGCGATCGGTGCCGACCGCCACGTCGGGTGCGGGAGGGACGCCCACCGCGCGGGCCTTCCGGGTCGGCACCCGTGTGGTGGTCGTCGCCGCCGGCGTGGAGGTCCCACCGCAGGCGGCCAGCGCGGTGCCCGCGGCGAGCGCCGCCGATCCGAGCAGTGCCCGCCGGCTCAACGGTCGAGCGGCCGGTGACACCCGCTCCGTGCTCCGCTCGGGCTCTCCGGACACGCTGGCTCCTCCCGGTCCCCGCACCGCGCGGCTGCGCCGGTGGACGGGAGTGTACCCAGGTCCCGCCGCCTGGGTCGTGCCGGCCGGCGCCGGTAGCATGTGGCGATGGTCACCACGTCGGAGGGCCCGCCCGCGCCGGGCGCGCGGCGCCCCCGGGAGCGACGCTGACGGCGTCGACGTTCCGGACCCGGCGGGGTCGGCCTTCCAGCCGGTCTCCGGGCGCGTGCCCGCGCTCATCGTGCTCGGCATCGCCGTGGGCATCGTCCTCGTCGGGATCCTCGCCTCGGCCCTGGTCTCGGGCAACGCCCCGGTGTTCACCCTCCAGAAGGTGACCCTCCCGGACGGCAGCAATGTGGCGCTCTCCCCGGCGACCTCTGCGCTGCACGGCATCGTCGACGCGGGCGAGCCCCCCGCCGACATCCTCGGGAACCTCGGGGTGCCGACCGGGAGCCGGGTCACCGGGACGCTCGACTCGGACCAGCACGCGAGCCAGTTCGACCGCACGGTGTCGCTCTCCAGCCTGCTCGGCGCGGGACAGGTGGTCTCCGTCTACCGGACGCTCCTACCCCGACTGGGCTGGCAGCTCCTCTACGTCGGGCCGGCGCCGCAGAAGGGGGCGGGCACCAGCGAAGTGCTGGCCAAGCACGCGAGCGGGGACGGGTACTACTGGGAGGCGGGCGTGGTGGTCTCGCCGACCACCAGCGCCGGCATCACCCCGTTCTCGATCGAGCTCTTCGAGATCCCCGACGACAACGGCTGAGCCCGCGCCGTGTCGGCGGCGGGGTGCGTGCTCGGCGTGCGATCGGATCCTCCGCCCGGCGCAGCATCCAGGCCCACAGGAGGAGGTTGATCGGGTAGAGCAGGTACCCGATCCGGGTGGCCGGCGCGAGCAGGATGGCCACCAGCATGACCCACCCGGTCAGCGCCGAGCACCGCCGCGGCGTCCCGGGGTGGCCGCCGGACGAGGTGCGGGCGAGCACGGCCAGCCCGAGTGCCCCCACGATGATCACGTAGGGCCGGTGGATCGCCGGGAAGGCCGACACCAGGATGTGGCCGGGCAGCGCGCTGGCCGCCGGTGAGGAGACCCCGGCGAGGCCGAGCGGGAACCGGACGACGTTGTCGATGAAGGCAGACGGGTTGTGCAGGGCGACCGGCGACGACGACCGGGACCACCAGCGACAGCACGCCGAGCAGGTAGCCACCGCTCGGCCCGGTGGCGCTGACCGGTCGGAGGCCGCCCACAGGGCGAAGCACCACCAGGGGCCAGGCGGTGAACTTGAGGGTGATGCCGCCCCGAGGGCGAGGCCCGCCAGCAGCGGTCGCCGCCGTTGGAGGGCGACCAGGCCGAGCAGCATCAGCGCCACCACCGGCATGTCGTCCCCACCGGTGGCGAGCGGCAGGGCGGCGGTGGGGAGCACGGTGAGCGCCTGGAGGGCCCGGGTCCTGGCGTCGGTCGACGGGCGCAGCCGGCTGAGGGCGAACAGGGTGACCAGCACGGTGAAGAGGAGGAACTGGATCCGGGCATCGGTGAGCCGGGCCTCCACCTTGCTCCCGCTCGAGAACCCGAAGACGACCATGCCGGGCAGGTAGGGGTAGTAGAGCTCGTAGACCGGGACCTGGTCTGGCGGATGAGGATGTGCCCGTTGCGGTCGACCACCTGGTACGGGTCCTTGCCCTGGGCGGCCCGCATCCCGGCCCGCTCGACCACCAGGACCTCGGGCTGGACGTGGAGCGAGGCGTTGCCCTGGCTGCCCCAGGTCACCTCGAGGGCGAGCGGGACCATGGTCGCCCCGAGCAGCACGATGGCGAAGGCGACGAGCGGGCCACCTGGCGCGCCATCCCGCCCCGGGCGCCCGCCGGTGGCGGCCCCCGGTCCGTCGCCGGCCCGACGGGTCCACACGCGACCAGCCATCATCAGGGTGGCCACCGCGTAGGGCCGACGGCCAGCCGGCCCCACTCCCGGTAGAGCGGGATGCTCACCGCCGAACGCGGTGACCCCGGCGAAGACGGCCGAGGCACCGTACAGCAGTGCGTCGCGCCGGCCGGCTGACAGACCCCGGAGGCCCGTCCACCGCCCGGCGCCACGCATCGGGTCGGCGGTCGCCGCGCGGAAGGTCAGTCGGCACGCCCGCTCCGGGGTGGGCCATCGGGCCGGGGGCACAGCCACGATCGAGGGTAACCCCGGGGGCGAACAGCGTCCCGGTAGAAGGCGAGCTCGGCCTCGAGGGCGGCCTCGATGGTCGTCCGCCCGGCGGAACCCGTGGGACTCCCCGTCGAAAGACGACCAGCCGGCAGTCGACGCCCGCGCCGGCGAGGCGGCGGCGAACGCTCGGCCTGGTCGGGCGGGACCACGGGGTCGTCGGCCCCCTGCAGCAGGAGGACCTTCCCGGCCACCCGGTCGGCGTGGTGGACGGGCGACCGGGCCCGGTAGGCGCGGCGCCGCCTCGGGCAGCGGCCCGACCAGACCGTCGAGGTACCGCGACTCGAAGTCGTGGGTGTCGGCGGCAAGGGCCTCGAGGTCGGTCACGCCGTACCAGGCCACGGCGCCGGCGAAACAGCGGGCCCGGACCAGGGCGCCGAGGGCGGTCAGTCCGCCGGCACTCGTCCCGCGGATGGCCATCCGGCGACCGGTCCACCCGGCCCTCCGCGGCCAGGCGAGGGCGAAGGCGACGCAGTCGTCGACGTCGGCCTCCCCCCACCGGCCGCGCAGGGCGTCCCGGTAGGCCCGTCCGTACCCGGTGCTGCCGCGGTAGTCGACGGCCGCCACCGCGATTCCCCGGCTGGTGAGGAACTGCACGACCGGGTCGTACCCGGCCTCCGCCGCTCCGGTCGGTCCCCCGTGGCAGAAGACCACCAGCGGTGGGGCACCAGCGGTGGAGGGGTCGACGTCGGGGTTGATCGGTGCGAAAGAACAGCCCGGGGACCGTGCGGCCGTCCGACGGCGCAGAGAGCGGACGGGCCACCGAGACCGTGCCCGGCCGGGACTTCGGGCCGCGGGCGGATCCGACAGACGGCGGGCTGTTGCCGACCGTCCGGGTCGATCCCGAGCACCGCCTGGGCCTCGGTGGGCGTGGATCCCATCACGACGATCGCGCCGTCCGGGGACAGACCACGCCGGCCAGGGTCACGCAGGGCTGTTCGACGACCGACATCGTCCAGCCGCCGCCACGCGGGCCGTCGCGGTCCGGGGGACCAGGAGCAGACCAGGTGGTCGCGACCGTCCCGCCGCATCCGGGCGGCGATCGACCCGTCGTCCAGCTCGGCGAGGGTGGGCTGGCCGAACGCCCAGTCGGGGCCGTGGAACTCGGCCTCCAGATCGACCAGTGGCGGCCCCGGCGCGGTCTCCGGCGGTGCCCCGCCGGCCACCTCCAGGCCCAGGAGGCGGGTGCCAGCCGGTAGGGAGCCACCATCCGGTCCGGTCGTCGACGAGGACCAGTCCGCCGTCGCCGGCTCCAGCGGGGCTGGCCGACCGACACCCCGTGCCCTCCGGCCACGGTGCGCCGGGAGGCCCAGAGCGATCGAGGTCTCGTCGCCGACCATCGGCGCCACCCAGACGACGGGCTGTCCCAGGGCATGTCCGGGTGGTCCCAGCTCACCAGGCGAGCCAGCGGCCGTCGGGGGACGGGCGGGGGGCGGCCACGAAGTCGCCCTCGATCGACGAGGGGCACCGCCGGCCCCCGGCCCGTCGGTCGGCAAGCGCCACCAGCCGGTGGTCGGTGTGGTCGTCCGAGACCCGCTCCTCGACCGACACCAGCCAGCGCCCCCCGAGCGTGGTGCGCCCGTCGGCGTGGCGCACCCGGGTCTCCCCGAGCCCGGAGCGACCTCACCCGGCTCACGCCCGGCTCCACCACCCGTCCCGAGCAGCGCCGGCGGGAGGTCGCCGCCCAGCGGCAGGCGGTACCAGGCCTGATCGTCCTGGTCGACGTAGAAGAGGACACCGTCGGCCACCGTCGCCGCTCCCCCGCCGTACTCGTGGACCCGGCTCCGGACGCTGACCCCCGGCGGCGAGACATCCCGACGGTGGCGGAATCCGGCGCCCGACCCGCGCCACCACCTGGCGCCCGCCCTCCTCCGGTCGGGACTCCGTCCAGAACAGCGACGCCCCGTCGGTCTGGAGCCCGCTCCGCGAGATCCTGCCCGCCGCCACCTCGGACGCAGCCCAGCGGGAGGGCCACCACCCCGCAGCAGGAGGAGCGGCGGCGTCCCCGCCCGGGACGGCCCCGATCGCACGCTCCCCGCTCATGGAATCAGTACGGTACCCGTCATGGCCGTCCACCGCCGGGGCATCCGGGCCGTTCCCGGCCTTCCTTGTCACCGGGGCCGGGGACTCCCTCGAGGCCGGGGTCACGACCCTCGATCCCGGCGACCTCCCCCGACGGCGAGGTCCTGGTCGGGGTGGCGTGGTCGGCGGTCAACTACAAGGACGCGATGGTGACCCGTCCCGGGAACCGGGTGGCCCGTACCTCCCCCCTGGTCCCCGGTGTCGACCTCGTCGGGAGGGTGGTCGACTCGTCCGACCCGGCCGTCGCAGCCGGGCAGCGAGGTGATCGTCCACGGGTACGACCTCGGGGTCGCCCGGCACGGCGGGTTTGCCGCCTACGCCCGGGTCCCGTCCGGATGGGTGGTGCCGCTGCCCGAGGGGCTCACCGCGCGACGGGCGGCGGTCCTCGGGACGGCCGGGTTCACCGCCGCCCTCTCCCTGCGCCGACTCGAGCACCACGGACTGCGGGCCGGCGCCGGTCCGGTGCTGGTCACCGGCGCCTCGGGCGGGGTCGGGGGAATGGCCGTGGCCCTGGCTTGCAGCCCGCGGCTACGAGGTCGTGGCCAGCACCGGTCGGACCGAGGAGCACGAGTACCTCATCGGCCTGGGGCCGCCGAGGTCATCGGCCGCGACGACCTCCTCGGCCCCTCCGGGCGCACCCTCGGGCCGGAGCGCTGGGCCGGCGCGATCGACTGTGTGGGGGGCCCGACCCTCGCCGCCGTGCTCCGCTCCTTGCGGTACGGCGCCGCGGTGGCGGCCAGTGGGCTGACCGGCGGGAGCACCGTCGAGACGTCGGTGTACCCCTTCATCGTCCGCAACGTCGCCCTGCTCGGCGTCGACACCGTCCTCACGCCGATCGCAGAACGCCGTGCGGTCTGGGAGGAGATGGCCACGGTCGTTCCCGCCGGACGTGGTCGACGCGATGGCGGCAGGGGAGGTGGACCTCGACGGCCTCGCGCCGGTGCTCGGGGCGATCCTCGCACGGACGCGTGCGGGGCCGGATGCTGGTCCGCGCCGGGCTAGCGGCTTCCCGGAGGCAACGTGCTGGACGCCTCACCCGACGGGAGCCGAGCCGGGGAGGACCGGCGAGACCACCAGCGTCCCATGGTCACAGGGTGCCAACGTGGCCGGCACCGTCAGGTGATCGAAGGCGCCCGGAGGGGTCACCTCGAGCGCGATCGAGGTGGGACAGGAGGTTTCGCCACCGACCGGGACATCGGAGTAGCCGATGTTGAAGGACGTCGCCTGACGCGGTGCCAGGGTCACCGTTGTCGGAAGCTGGGCGGTGAAGGAGTACACCCCCTTCCGGACGACGGTGGTCGGGAGGGCCGTCCGACCGGGGCCGAGCATCTGGAGGCCCGGGTAGCCACCGAGCAGGCAGGTGGCGGTCGAGGTGTTGCGGAGGACGACCGTGGTCTCGATGGTCCCGGCGGCACCGTTTCCCGCGGCGACCGAACCGACGAGCTGGGTGGTCGGGCAACGCTGGGGCCCCGTAGCGACGGACGACGTCGGCCGAGACGCCCGTCGGCCGCGTGGTCGCCGGTGGTGCCGGTCGTCCGGGTGGGCCGTCGACCGAGGCGGCGTGGTGGTCGTGGTCGAGCTCCCCGACGAACAGCCGCCGAGTACCGCGCCGGCCGCTGCCACGACGGCGATCGCAAGGACGGTCCGCGTGGCGGCCCGGGCCCGCGCGGCGAGGGTGATCAGGACGAGAAGTCCTCCGGGCGGATGGTGTCGAGGAACCTCCGGAACTCGCCCACGATCTCCTCGGGATTGCCGCTCTCCTCCGCCTCCGTCCTCGTCGCCGTCCTCCTCCTCGTCGACGGCCAGCATGATGCCCTCGGCGTCCATCAGGTCGTCGGCCACGAAGAGCGGGGCGCCGGTGCGTACGGCGACGGCCACGGCGTCCGACGGCCGGGACGACACCGGGATCTCGACGGTCGCCGTGGTCGCAGCACGATGTCGGCGTAGTAGGTGGCCGACCGGAGCTCGGTCACCACCACCCGCACCACGTCGGCGCCGAGCGCCTCGAGCAGGTCGCGGATGAGGTCGTGGGTCATCGGCCGGGGCGTGTCCATCCCCTGGAGGGCGAAGGCGATGGCGGTGGCCTCCGGGGCGCCGATGAAGATCGGCAGCGTCCGCCCGAGCCCCTCGGTCTCCTGGAGCAGCAGGACCGGCGTGTTCGACTGCAGGTCCACCCGAACCGCACGGAGCCGCACCTCGACCATGCACCAAACTTACTCGCCGCGGACGGGAATGCGATCAGTGCGGCGCGGCAAGGGGCCCCGCAGACGGGCCGTGCAGCCGGCCCGGGGGCCAGGCCCGGCCCGCTCAACCGTAGAGGATGTCGCTGCAGCGCCGTGCGCAGGAGCGAGCGCCTTCATCTGCTGGCCCAGCCGGGCGAGCTCCTCCGCCGTCTGCGACGGCCCGTGCCCGGGCCTCGGGGTTGCGCTGGCGGACCATCGGGATCACGATCTGCTCGATGAATCCCGGCCTCGCGGTCGGCGGCGTTCTTGTAGAGCCGCAGGTGACGGGCCTCGACGCCGAACTCGGCGAACTTGGCCGCCAGGGTGGCCACGGCCAGCGACTCCTCGTCGAAGAACTCCACCCCCGCCACCATCGTGGACCGGAGCAGGCCGAACTCCTGGAGCTCGTCGATGTCGGCCGCGACAGGCCGCTGGCCGCGCAGAGGTCTTCCAGCGAGAGGCTCGCGCCGCTGAGGTCCACCGGAACCGGCGCACCGCTCGCGCCGCGGCCGGGACCGCCGCCTTGGACCTCGTGGACGGCCGGAGGCGGCGGCGTTGCGCCCGGCGCGGTCGGAACCCGCCGAAGCAGGCGTCCGTCCTTTCGCCGACCGGGACGACGCTGCTGCGGCCGCGTGCCCGGTGCCGGACGCGCCCGCCGTCGCAGCCGCCGGGGTGTTCGGCGCGTGATGGGACCCGCGCCGTTGTCCGAACCGGTGGTCATGCCCGCACCGGGTCGGGACCGCTTCCCCGGCGCGGCCACGTGCCGCGGTCGAAGACCGGCGGATGTGTCGGGGCCGACCGCCGGGTCGGGTGGTGTCGTCGCAGCCGGCGCCGGCGGCGGCGGACCCGCAGCCTTCGGCGGCGCGCCGCCAGGAGCGGTCGTGACGGTCGACCCGCGCCGGCGAGCGGCGGTGTCGATGTCCGGCGACCGCTCGATCCCGGGCAAGGTCGATCCGTCGTCACCGGCCGCCGGCTGCGCGCCGGCCACGGTCGCCGCACCACGGCGGACCCGTGACCGACCAGCACCGGTTGGGCGGCGGGCTGCGGACCATGCCCCTTGTCGCCGGGGACCGTCGCCGCGGCTGGCGTCGGCCGCGCCGGCCGTGTCGTCCTCGAGGCGGTCCTTGATCACCTTGAGCGGCAGGAAGTGCTCGCGCTGCTGGCGCAGCACCCACCGCAGGCGCTCGACGTCGTGCTCGTAGAACTTGCGGTAGCCCGACGGGGTCCGCTCGGGGTTGACCAGGCCCTGGCTCTCCAGGAAGCGGATCTTGGAGATGGTGACGTCGGGGAACTCCTGGCGGAGCAGGGTGAGCACGTCGCCGATCGACAGGTAGGAGCGGGCGCTCACCGGCGGCCGCCGATCATTCGCCGGCCGCCTGAGGTAGACGAGCTTGAACTTGCCGATCTGCACCTCGTCGCCGCTGGCCAGGTCACCTCGTCGATGCGCTCCCGGTTGACGTAGGTGCCGTTGAGCGAGCCGGCGTCGCGCACCATGGTGACCTGGCCCTCGGTCACGAACACGGCATGCCGGCGCGACACGGTGATGTCGTCGAGGAAGACGTCGCTGTCGGGGTGGCGGCCGACGGTGGTCACCTCCCGCTCGAGCGGGAATCGGGCGCCTTCGTCGGTGCCGCGCGGACGACCAGCAGTCCGACTCCACGGGGCAGTTCGAGCGGCCCGAACTGTCGCACCGAGATCGGTCGCCGTCGCTCGGTCTCCTCGACCGGGACGGACGGACACCGACGTGTCGGGAACGGCGGCGACCATCGACGCGCCGCACGACGAGCAGAAGTTCACGCCCTCGGGATTGCGGTGGCCGCAGCGGTGACAGAACACGTCATCCAACGTAGTCGCTCCCACCGATCCGCTCCCGAGCCGCGCACCGGTGGCGGGGGTCAACCTTCCGTCAGCTGCCGGTAGGCGGCGGCGTCGAGCAGCGCGTCCACCGCGGCCGGGTCGCTCGGCGCGATCTCGCAGATCCAGCCCTCGCCGTAGGGATCGGCGTTGAGCTGCTCGGGGGCGTCGGCCAGGGAGGCGTTGACGGCCACCACCTCGCCGCCCACCGGGGCGTAGATCTCGGAGACCGACTTGGTCGACTCGACCTCGCCGATGCAGGCCGCCCGGCTCGACGGTCGGCCCCCGGGTCCGGGAGGTCCACGAAGACCACGTCGCCGAGCGCGTCCTGCGCGTAGTCGGTGATCCCCACCCGGATGCGGTCCCCGTCGGTCCGGGCCCACTCGTGGTCACTCGAATAGCGCAGATCGTCGGGCACGTTCATGGCTCCGGACCCTACCTGACCCCCGGGGCGCCTGCGGAGCCCGGGCCGGCGGAACCGGTGACCGTCCGCGGCGCGGTGCCGGTCAGTGCAGCAGCTGCTCGAGTCGGGTGGCGTACTCCTGGACCCGGGCCTCGGCCCGGGCCGCGCTCGGGGCCTCGGCCCACACGTGGGTCAGCGGCTCCTCGGGGTCGGGCAGGACCAGCGCCCAACCGTCGTCCTCGATCACCTTGACCCCGTCGACGAGGACGAGGTCCCGCCCCTGGGACCGCTCGACCAGGGTGCGCATGAGCATGCCCTTCTGGTCCCACGGGGTGTGGACCGACTGGTGGGCGATGCGCACCGGCGGGCATGGCCGCCACCACGTCCGACAGCTTGCCGCCCGGTCGAGGTGAGCAGGGCGATGAGGTTGACCAGGGTGGCCGCCCCGTCGAAGGCGGGCAGGAAGGCCGGGAAGATGAACCCGCCCGACTGGCTGGCGGCCAGGGTGACCTTCTCCGACCGGGCCACCTCCATCAGGTGGGAGGCCGACAGCTTGGTCCAGACGATCTCGGCGCCGGCCTCGCGGCAGATCTTCTCGGCCGCGCGCGCTGGCCGCCACCGGCAGGGCGATCCGGGCTCCGGGAACCGCCTCGGTGACCAGGGTGACCAGCACCAGGAGCGCCTCGTCGTGGCTCGAGCGTGTGGCCGCGGTCGTCGACGATGTCGACGAACTCGCCACCGGGGTCGAGGACGGCACCGAGGTGGGCGCCCGAGGCCCGGACCAGCTCCGACACCCGGGCCGCGGCCGCCGGGCGGTCGAAGGTCAGCACGTTGGCCGTGTTGGCGTACGGGTTGACCACCAGCACCTCGGCCTCGAGCTTGGCCAGCAGGTTGGGCATGACGAAACTGGCCGTCCCGAACGAGTAGTCGAGGACCAGCTTGAGGCCGGCCGCCCGGGCCGACGGAGAGGTCGACCGAGTCGATGAGGGCGGCGTGTAGTGCTCGAGGGTCCGTGGCGGAAAGCCGAGGTCGCCGATCTCGCGGGCGAGGACCCGGCGGAAGTCCTCGCGGTGGTAGAGGCGCTCGATCTTGCGCTGGGTCGCCTCGTCGACGTCGATCCCGTCCTTGTCGAAGAAGCGGAGGACCACCGACTGGGGATCGTCAGGTGCAAGCCGCACCGTAACCCCGGCCGTGCTGGTCGACGACGTGACCTGGAACCGGGTGACCGGCACGGTCGCCGCCTCGAGGTCGTCGACGTTGACCCCGGCCGCATTGCAGCCGACCATGATCGCCCGCTTCA
Organism: uncultured Acidimicrobiaceae bacterium; assembly: GCA_963769775.1. GTDB lineage: Bacteria > Actinomycetota > Acidimicrobiia > Acidimicrobiales > RAAP-2 > Bog-756. Next base: position 205,005 of record CAVYNC010000005.1, read on the forward strand.
GCACCCGCGCCAGCCCGGCTGGTGTCGCGCGAGCTGGTCACCGTGGCCCCCTTCTCCAGGGTGGACGCCCAGGCCATCGAGAGTCGCACCGCGAGCTCGGGGCTGATGTCGACGTTGGCCAGACCCCGCACGCCGTCCCGTCCGAAGAGCGACCGGGCGCCCCGCGACTCCCACACGATCGACGAGTTGACGATCGCCCCGGCCTCGACCGTCTTGAACGGGTAGATCTTGACCCCGGCACTGATCTCGGCGAGGGCACCGACGAAGCACTCGTCCCCGAGCACGACGCCCTCCTCGCAGCGCACCCCCTGACGGAGGTCCGACCCGCGCCCGAGCACGGCGCCCTCGATCCGGACGCCCGACCCCAGGTAGGTGTTGTCGTGGACGACCGACCGCTCGATCACCGCGTTGTCCCCGATGCGGACGTTGCGGCCGAGGGTGCAGTACTGACCGAGCCGCGCCCCTGGCCCGACGACGCAGTTGTCGCCGATGACCGCGGGGCCACGAGCTCGACGCTGGGGTCGATCTCCGCCCCCTTGCCCACCCAGATCCCCGGCCGGAGCGGGAACCCCTCGATGTCGACCTGGACCTTGCCGTCCAGGATGTCCTGATGGGACTTGAGGTACGCCTCCAGCGTCCCCACGTCCTCCCAGTAGCTCGTCGGCAACGCATCCGAACAGTCCCTTGCCGGCGGCCAGCGCGGCCGGGAACGAGTCGCCGGAGAAGTCGACGACCTGGCCCTCGGGGATGAAGTCGAAGATCTCCGGCTCGAGCACGTAGATCCCGGTGTTGATGGTGTCGCTGAAGACCTGGCCCCAGGTCGGCTTCTCGAGGAATCGCTCGATCGAGCCGTCCTCGCTGGTGATCACGATCCCGAACTCGAGCGGGTTCTCGACGGCCTTGAGGGCCAGGGTGGCCAGACCGCCGTGGCGGTCGTGGAAGTCGAGCACCGTGCCCAGGTCGATGTCGGTGAGCACGTCGCCGGAGATGACCAGGAACCGCTCGTCGAGCTCGTCCTTGGCGTTGCGCACCGATCCGGCGGTACCGAGCGGAGTCGACTCGGTGGCGTAGACCATCCGGACCCCGAACTCCGAACCGTCACCGAAGTAGGTGCGGATGGCGTTGGCCATGAAGGCGACCGTGACCACGATGTCCTCGAACCCGTGCTGACGGAGCAGGTTGACCACGTGCTCCATCATCGGGATGTTGGCCATCGGGAGCATGGGCTTGGGTTGGTTGGAGGTCAGCGGGCGGAGGCGGGTCCCCTCACCGCCGGCCATGATCACCGCCTTCATCGGACCGTCTTCCGCTGGCCGGCCCGGCGCCCGTCGGCCAGAGCGGCGCGGGCCACGGGCACGTACGAGCCGGCGGCCACCCAGGCCAGCGCCAGACCGAGCAGACCGCAGATCCACGCGGCGACGTGGAGCAGGCTCTGCCAGCCGGCGGGGCCGTCGCTCACCAGGAAGGCCGGGTAGGCGAACAGCAAGTGCGAAGGTGCCGGCCTTGCCGACCCACAGCACGTCGATGCGCGCCGCGCCGAGCGACGCGAGCAGCAGGACGGCGCCCGACACCACCACCTCGCGGGCCAGGGTGGCCACGCCGAACCACACGGGCACCGCCCCGTGGATGATGATCGTCACCACCGCGGTGACCACGAGGACCCGGTCGGCGACCGGGTCGATGACCTTGCCCAGGGTCGAGACCTGGTGGAACCGGCGGGCGACGTAGCCGTCGATCCAGTCGGTGGCGCCGAGGGCGGCGAGCAGCAGGGCCGCCGCGGTCTGGCGGTGGGCTCCGAAGAGCAACCAGACGTAGAGCGGGATGCAGGCCAGGCGCATCAGGGTGATCAGATTGGGCACGGTCGAGGATCCGGTCGAGATCCCGGTCCTCGCCGGCCGGCCCCGGGGGCGCTCCGTCCGACGCTCCCCTGGGCCTCGCCTCGACGCAGTCCACCTAGCGAGTCTACGAGCACGGTCGCGGGGCGGGGACCACGGCCCGGCCAGGCGCCTCCCCTCCGAGGGTGTGCACCGGCGAGACTGGAGGCGATGTCAGGCATCAGCCGGGTCGACCGGGCAATCGTGGTTGCGGTCCCGGTTCTGCTCGCCGCGCTCGCCGGGCTCGCCCTCGTCCAGCGCGTCCCGCACCCCCCGTCCATCCGCGCCGCGGGCCCCCGGATCGCCGGCGGTCGCCGAACACGGACGGTTCCACGCCCGGCCCTCCCGGAGCTCGCCGACGGTTTCCTCACCCCGACGCCCGAGACCGCACCCTCCACTCCTCCGAGCAGTGCTCCGACCAGCGGGCCGACGCCGGGACCGGTGACGGCGATCGGCGACTCGTCCTGCTGGACGTCCAGCCCTAGCTCACCGCCGACCTCCCCGGCGTCTCCGTCGACGGGGTGGTGAGCCGACAATTCGACGCCGGGATCGCCATCGTCCGGGCCGACCGGGCTGCCGGCTCCCTCGGCAAGGTGCTGGTGGTCGAGCTCGGCACCAACGGAACGGTCACCGCGTCCGACGTCGACGCCATGATGCAGGCCGCTACGGGCGTCCGCCGGGTGGTCTTCGTCAACGTCGGCGTGCCGCGTCCGTGGGCGGCGCCGGACAATGCCGTGCTGGCCGACGGGGTGGCCCGCTATCCGGGGATCGCCGGCTGGCCGACTGGAACGCGCTGGCCGACGCGCATCCCGAGTGGTTCACCGCAGACCAGGTGCACCTGACCCCGCCCGGGGCACAGGCCCTCGCCGCGCTCATCGCCGCCGACGCCTGACCGCCGTCCACCGGGACGGACCGCCCCGGCCGGGCCCAGGGGGAGGGAAGCGTGCAGAGGGACGGCGATGTGCTAGTCAGTGCGCATGCCGCGCTTCGAGCCCTTCGCCGGTCTCCGGTACGACCCGTCCCGGGTCGACCTGTCGACGGTGGTGGCCCCGCCCTACGACGTGGTCGGGCCCGACGAGCGGGCCCGCCTGGTGGCGCGCCACAGCGCCAACTCGATCCTGGTCGAGCTGCCCGAGCCGGACAACCGGACCGGGCAGGACCGCTACGAGGGCGCCGCGGCCCAGCTGGCGCGCTGGACCGACGACGGGATCCTGCGGCCGCGACCCGACCGCCGCCTTCTACGCCTATCGGATGACCGAGCCCTCCGGGCACGCCACCAACGGGGTGCTCGGCGCGCTCGGGCTCGACGACGAGTCGACCGCCGCCATCCTTCCCCACGAGCAGACGCTCCCCAAGGCCAAGAGCGACCGGCTGGAGCTCCTGCGGGCCACCCGGACCAACCTCTCGCCCATCTGGGGGCTGTCCCTGCAGTCCGGGACTCACCGCCCACCTCCTCCAGGACCGGCCGGCCGACGCCGGCGCGCGTGACGGCGACGGGGTGCTGCACGAGCTGTGGGTCATCGACGACCCGGCGGCGATCGATGCGATCCGGGCGGCGGTGGGCGCGGCCCCGGTGGTGGTGGCCGACGGCCACCACCGCTACGAGACGGCGCGGACCTACCGCACCGAACGGGGCGGGGACGGGCCGGACGCCGGGAGCGGACGCCGTGCTCGCACTGGTGGTGGAGCTGGCCGAGGACCAGCTCGAGGTCGGGCCCATCCACCGGGTGCTCTCGTGCCTGCCCGGACGGCCTCGACCTCGCCGATGCGTTCTCCTCGTGGTTCGACGTGACCCGGGCGGGCGACTTCGAGCCGCGCACCACCGAGGCCCTCGGGCAGTTCGGTCGCCCTGGCGCTGGTGATGCCATCGGGAGCCTGGTTGCTCTCCCCGAAGGACGGCACGGTCCAGGCGGCGGGCGCCGACCTCGACTCTTCGACGGTGGCCCTGGTGATCGCCGAACTCCCCGAGCACGAGCTCGGGTTCGCCCACAGCTGGCAGGAGGCGGTCGACGCGGTGGGGCGGGAGGAGGCCCAGGCGGCGGTCCTCCTCCGCCCGGTCACGGTGGCCCAGATCGCGGAATGGGCCCACGCCGGCCGGCGGATGCCCCCGAAGAGCACCTACTTCCACCCCAAACCGCGCACCGGCATGGTCTTCCGGCCGCTTGATGCGGCCCCGTAGCCTCCCATCGCTGCTCGCTCGGCGCCTCCCTGCTGCTCATCGCCACCGCCTGCTCGTCCCCGAGCGCCGCTCCCGCGCGGCGGGCGGCGACCGCTGCCATCCGCCCGACCACGACCACCGCTCCCCTGCCGACCACCACCCGACCCTCGGCCACACCGACCACCGTGCCGACCCCGGTGGTCCGGGCCCCGGGATGGTCGCCGTCGCTGACCACTCTGCCGCCCGGCGGCGGGTTCACCTCGGTCTCGTGCATCTCCGACGTGTTCTGCGTGGCCGTCGGCGGGGGTGCCAACAGGCGGACGCCACGCGGGACGGCCGGGGCGGGGGTCACGGTGTCCTGGGACGGGGCCGCCTGGTCGACCCCGTCCGTCTACTTCCCGGCGCCGGCATCCGGGGCCGTGACCGCACCCGCAGCTTCCCGCCATCTCCTGCACGGCCGGCCCGTTCTGCGCGATCGTCGACGGGTCGGACCACACCAGCAACGGGGACGGCACCAACTGGTCACCGCCCGTCCCCCTCGCCGCGGCACCCGGCGCCCTGCCCAATCCGGCCGATCCGGGCCCGGGACACGCCGGATCCCGGTCGGCGGCGGTCGCCTGCCCCGACGACCGATTCTGCGCCCTCGTCGACAACACCGGCCACGTGTCCACCCTGCACGCCGGCATCTGGGACGTACCCCAGACCTTCAGCGCACCCGACCGGTGGGTCCGGGCCGGCGGTCGCCCTCTACCAGACCGGACGGGTCGGACTCGCCTGCTCCGGGGACTCGGCGTGCACCGCGGTCATCGGCACGGCCGTGCTCGACTGGGACGGGTCCAACTGGGCCGAGGAGGCCGCACCCTGGGCGCCGCCGGCGGCAACCGGACCCGGCGACTCGGCCATCGCCTGCCCGACGGCCGTCGCTGTGCGCCGTCCTCCACGGCACCTCGGTCTCTGTGCGGTACGCCGGCTCGGGGTGGTCGGCGCCGCAGGTCATCGACCCGAACGGCGGGCTCGACGCGGTGGCCTGCCCGACCGCGACCTTCTGCATGGCGGCCGACGCTTCCGGGCACGTCCTGCAGTGGACCGGCGGCTCGTGGTCCACACCGACTCAAGGTGGTCCCGTCCCCGACCGACTACACCGGCGACGGGACGACGCTCTCCTGCCCGTCCGCACAGTTCTGCATGGTCCTCACCGGGGACGGCGACTACGCCACCTACCAGGGTCCCGGGCGCCGGGCGGTCCCGCGTCGCCGACCACCGTCCCGCTCGCACCCTGACCGCGTCGCACCCTGACCGGCGCCGGGCGGCGCGCCTACCCGGCGGTCGCCGCACCGTCCACGCCGGCGAGCCCGGCCAGGGCCTCGACCGTCCGCCAGTTGCGGGTGGTGGCGGTGACCCCGAGCCGTCGTTCGAGGAAGACGTTGCTGAGTTGTGTCTCCCCGTACCCGCCCGGGCAGTGCAGGAAGACGTCAGGGCCGGCCACGACCGAGGCGATCCGGGGCGAACTGCTCCGCCTCGGACTCGAGGCGGCGCGACCCGGTCGGGGTCGGGGATCCGGTCGAGGAAGGTCACGTGGAGCTTCTTCGGATCGTCCTCGAGACGGGCGAACGGGCTCGCCCGCCAGGATCCCGCCCAGCTCGCGGTCTGTGCGGACGACGACCGGCACCGCCAACCCGAGAACTTCCTCGATGCCGCCGGCGATGGTCTTCGCCGCGACCCGGGGACCGCCCCGCCCGGAGCAGACGACGTTGCCGCTCTGCAGGTAGGTCACCACGTCGCCGAATCCGAGCGAGCTCACCAGCGCGCGCAGGTCGGCCATCGCCACCCGGTTGCGACCGCCCACGTTGATGCTCCGGAGCATGACCACGAAGGTGCTCATGTGCGGCCCCGTCCCGGAGCGGGCTGGACTACTCGACCGTCCAGGAGGACCCGGACCGCAGGAGGGCGGCCAGATCCCCCGGACCGCGACGTGCGGTGGCCTCGGTGATCTGGTCGGCCATCTGCTGCCCGTAGTCGGCGCGCTCGACGTCCCGGAAGACGCCGATCGGGGTGGGCTCGTACGGTCCCCGGGAGAGCCTGCTGAGCTGGAAGGCCAGGCCGGGGTTGTCCCTGTGCTCGTCGTGGACGAGCAGGGCATCCGCTCCGACCGAGGCCACCTCGGCCACCGCGACCGAACCGTCCTTGTCCATGACCACACCGAACTGCCCGTCGGAGCCGAAGCAGATCGGCTCGCCGTGGACCAGGGGGATGAGCATGTCGGCCCGGTGGTCCTTCCCGGTGATCTGCTCGAACGCCCCGTCGTTGAAGACGTTGCAGTTCTGGTAGATCTCGACGAAGGAGGCGCCCTTGTGGTCGTGGGCCCGACGGAAGGTCTCCATCATGTGCTTGCGGTCCATGTCGTGGGTGCGCGCCACGAAGCCGGCCTCGGCGCCGAGCGCGAGGCTGAGCGGGTTGAACGGCTGCTCCAGCGAGCCGAACGGCGTCGACTTGGTGACCTTGGCGACCTCCGACGTCGGGGAGTACTGGCCCTTGGTCAATCCGTAGATCTGGTTGTTGAACAGCAGGATGGTGATGTCGACGTTCCGGCGGAGCGCGTGGATGAGGTGGTTGCCCCCGATCGAGAGCGAGTCACCGTCCCCGGTGACCACCCAGACGTCGAGGTCGGGCCGCGTGGTGGCGAGACCGGTGGCGATGGCCGGGGCCCGCCCGTGGATCGAGTGCAGCCCGTAGGTGTTCATGTAGTAGGGGAACCGGGCTGCGCACCCGATGCCGGAGAGGAAGACGGTGCGCTCCCTGCGCACCCCGAGCTCGGGCATCAGCATCTGCACGGCCGACAGGATCGAGTAGTCGCCGCACCCCGGGCACCACCGCACCTCCTGGTCCGAGGACCAGTCCTTGCGGGTGGTCGGCGGGGCCGGGTCCAGGTCGGCGAGGCCGGTCGGCTCGGCGAGGTCGGTCATCGGTCGGACACCTCTCTGGTGGCACCGGCGGCGCCGGTGGAGGACCCGTCGGGCTGCTCGGCCGCTAGGCGATCTGCTCGAGGATGGCCGCCTCCATCGCCGCGGCACGGAACGGGATCCCCTGGACCTGGGTGAAGGAGATGGCATCGACCAGGTACTCGGCACGCAGCAGCCGGGCCAGCTGGCCGAGGTTGACCTCGGGCACCAGGACCCGGCGGTAGCGGCGGAGCAGCGCACCGAGATCGGACGGGAAGGGGTTGAGATGGACCAGGTGGGCCTGGGCGACCTTGTGGCCGCGGGCTCGGACCCGCTGCACACCGGCCGCAATGGCCCCGTACGTCGAGCCCCACCCGATCACCAAGACGTCGTGCACCGTCCTCGTGATCGACCTCGGTCGGCGGGATGTCGGCGGCGATCCCGGCGATCTTGGCAGCCCGCAGCCTGGTCATCCGCTCGTGGTTCTGCCCGTCGTAGGAGACGTTGCCCTGGCCGTCCGACTTCTCCAGCCCGCCGATGCGGTGCTCGAGCCCGGCCACCCCGGGCGGCGCCCACGGGCGGGCCAGGGTCCGCTCATCACGGACGTACGGCCAGAAGGTGGCCGCCCCGTCGTCCTCGACGTGGTTGGGCTCGGTGGCGAACCCGGGATCGATGAGCGGCAGGTCGTCGATGTCAGGGAAGCTTCCACGGCTCCGTCCCGTTGGCCAGGTAGCCGTCCGAGAGCAGGATGACCGGCGTCCGGTAGGTGACGGCGATGCGCACGGCCTCGATTGTGGCGTCGAAGCAATGGCTCGGGGTCTTGGCCGCGATGATCGGCAGCGGGGCCTCGCCGTGGCGACCGTACATGGCGTGGAGCAGGTCGGCCTGCTCGGTCTTGGTCGGCAGCCCGGTCGAGGGACCGCCACGTTGGATGTCGATGATCAGCAGGGGCAGCTCGAGGCTGATGGCCAGCCCGATGGTCTCCGACTTGAGGTCGAGGCCGGGTCCGGAGGTGGTGGTCACACCGAGGCCGCCGCCGAACGAGGCGCCGAGGGCCGCGCCGATCCCGGAGATCTCGTCCTCGGCCTGGAAGGTCCGTACCCCGAACTGCTTGTGCTTGGAGAGCTCGTGGAGGATGTCGGAGGCCGGAGTGATCGGGTACGTCCCGAGGAAGAGGGGGAGGCCACTGCGCAGCGAGGCCGCGATGAGACCCCAGGCGGTCGCGGTGTTGCCGGTGACATTGGCGTACTCGCCCGGGTCGAGAACGGCCGGCCGCACCTCGTAGGACGACTCGAACAGCTCGGCGGTCTCCCCGAAGTGGTAGCCGGCCTTGAAGGCGCGCTGGTTGGCCTCGAGGACGAGCGGCTTGCCCTCGTAGCGCTCCTCGATCCAGGCCACAGTCGGGTCGATGGGGCGGGTGTAGAGCCAGCTGATCAGGCCGAGGGCGAAGAAGTTCTTGGAGCGTTCGGCGTCGCGCGGCTTGACCCCGGCCTCCTTGGACACCTCGGTCGTGATCGAGGTCATGGGCACCTCGTAGACCGTGTACGCCGCGAGCGTCCCGTCTGCGAGAGGATTCGAGTCGTACCCCGCCTTGGCCAGGTTGCGCTCCTCGAACGCGTCCGAGTTGACGATGATGGTGGCCCCCTGGGGTAGCCCCGTCAGGTTCGCCTTGAGCGCGGCCGGGTTCATCGCGACCAGGACATTGGGCGAATCGCCCGGGGTCGAGATGTGGTGGTCCGAGATGTGGACCTGGAACGCGGAGACCCCGGCGAGGGTGCCCGCAGGCGCACGGATCTCCGCCGGGAAGTCGGGGAAGGTTGCCAGGTCGTTGCCCAGCAGTGCCGACGAGGTGGTGAAGCGGTCGCCGGCGAGCTGCATGCCGTCACCGGAGTCGCCGGCGAACCGAATGACCACGCGGTCGATCAGCTGGGGGGACTTCGGATCGATCGTGGTGTCGGACACCGTGCTCCTCTTCGTCACTGCTCTACCGCGTTCGCCGCGTCACTGCGCGACCGCAGGCCGCTCGGCCTCCGCCGCACGTGGGCGATAACGGGTCGAAGCAGCCCTGCCGGGCCAGTCTACCGCCGACCCCCGGTCACGACGGTCGTCCGACCGTTCAGGCGATGGTGACCGAGGTATCCAGGTAGACGTCCTGGACGGCCCGTACGAGCGCCGCACCCTCCTCGGTCGGGCGCTGGAACGCCTTGCGGCCCACGATGAGGCCGGATCCGCCGGCCCGCTTGTTGATCACCGCGGTGCGCACCGCCTGGGCGAGGTCGTCGGCGCCCCTGGACTCACCGCCGGAGTTGATGAGCGGGATCCGGCCGGCGTAGCAGTTGGCGACCTGCCACCTGGCGAGGTCGATCGGGTGGTCGGTGGTGAGCTCGCTGTAGACCAACGGATCGGTCTTCCCGAATTGGAGGGCGGTGTACCCGCCGTTGTTCTCGGGCAGCTTCTGCTTGATGATGTCCGCCTCGATGGTCACCCCGAGGTGGTTGGCCTGGCCGGTGAGGTCGGCCGAGAGGTGGTAGTCGGTGTCGCCCTGTTTGAAGGCCGGGTTGCGGAGGTAGCACCAGAGCACCGTGAACATTCCGAGCCGGTGGGCCTCGGCGAATGCACGGGAGACCTCCACGATCTGGCGGTCCGCACCGTCGGAGCCGAAGTAGACCGTGGCGCCGACACCGACTGCGCCGAGGTCGGCGGCCTGGCCCACGCTCGCGAAGAGCACCTGGTCGTAGGTGTTCGGGTAGTTGAGGAAGTCGTTGTGGTTGAGCTTGACGATGAACGGGATCCGGTGCACGTAGCGCCGGGACACGATCCCGAGGCCGCCGAGGGTGGTCGCGATCGCGTTGCAGCCGGCGGCGAGAGCGAGGTCGCAGAGCCGGGCCGGGTCGAAATAGGCCGGCTCCTTGGAGAAGCTGGCCGCCGCCGAGTGCTCGATCCCCTGGTCGACCGGGAGGATCGAGAGGTAGCCGGTGCCGCCCAGCCGCCCCCACCCGCAGACCATCCCGAGGTTGCGCAGCACGGTCGCCGAGCGGTCCGAGTCGCGGAAGACCTCCTCGATCACCCCCGGTCCGGGCGTGGTGAGGAGGTGGGCCGGGAATGCCTTCGCAGTGTGGCCGAGCAGGGAGTCCGCTTCGTCGCCGAGCAGTTGTTCGAGGGTCATGGGGAAAGCCTAACGGTCGCCGTGGGGTCGGCCCGGCCGGCGACGGGCCCGGGCGGGCGGTCCGAGCGACTCGAGCCGCTCGGCCACGTCGTAGGCCTCCGGATCGACGGCCTGGACCCTCCCGAACAGCTCGCGGGCCCGCGACAGGTCGCCCGAACGCTCCATGAGGTCGCCGAGCACGTACCACTGGCGGAGATGGCGGTCGGCCGGGTTCCGGACGAGCCTGCCCGCGCCGGCCTCGACGAGCAGGCTCACCGCACCTTCGAGATCACCACGGTCGGCCCGTGTCCCAGCCAGCACCAACCTGCCCTCGGCGAGCACCTCGGGGTCGGGCGAGCCCTTCCGGAGCTCCCGGTAGAGGGCCTCGACCCGGGCGGGTCGGCCCAGGGCACGCTGGCAGTCCATCCGCACCGGGTGCTGGTCGACCGACCCGGTCAGTGCTGCGAAGGCCTCCAGGCTGGCGAGGGCGGCCCTCCACTGGCCCTGGTGGTATTGGCACAGTCCGAGCAGCTCGCGGGCCGACGCGGCTCTCGGGATCGCGTCGACGACCGTACGCAGGATCCGGGCCGCGTCCCGGTACCGCTCGCGCTCGCAGGCGCCGATGCCGGCCGCCATCCGTTCGGTCATCCGCTCCCGGATCGTGCCCCACTCCGGACCGGCCGCCGAGGCCAGCTCGTGGGCGATGTCGGCCGGGAGCTCGGCAGGAGGCTGCACGGGACGGTGGGACGGTGGCTTGACCACCGCCCGCCCGCGGGGGCTCCGGTCGTCGACCCGGACGAATTGCTCGGGGACGAACGCGTCCGGAGGGGGCCCTCCCCGGCGCGCGTCCGGCGCGGCAGTGCGGGGTTTTTGGCTCTTACCACCCTCCCTGACCGTGCTCGCCCCGCGGCGTGCCACGCTCCCCCACTCCTTGCGGACCACCCCACCCCGTCCGCCCGGGTCCTCGGTCCGGGCGCGGCGCGGTGCGCCGGTGCGTGCGCCGGAACCCGAACGGGACCCGCCTGCCGCCCGGGGGGACCGTCCTGCGCCACGCGGGCGCGGCGAACCAGGGGGCGTGCGTGCTGTCATCCGCCAACTCTACCTGCGACGCCTGCAGAGCCAGCGGCTCCGACTGCAATACTCCGACCTGCTCCGCTCACGCGGATCAGCGTTTGACTTTGGACTTGTTCAGAGCCGCCGCAGCCTGAACGAGCGCTTTCAACGCTTTCTCGTTGATCTTCTCGCCCTCGTGGAAGTCAATGGCACGCCTCGTGTTCCCCTCGAGGCTGGAGTTGAAGAGGCCCGAGGGATCCTTCAGTGATGCCCCTTTGGCGAAGGTGAGCTTTACGACGCTCTTGTAGGTCTCGCCGGTGCAGATCATTCCATCGTGTTCCCAGACCGGAACGCCTCTCCACTTCCACTCCTCGACGACTTCGGGATCGGCTTTCCTGACCAAATCACGGAGCCGGCTGAGCATCTCGCCCCGCCAGTCGCCGAGCTCCTTGATTCTCGCGTCGATCAGCTGAGAAGGAGACTTGCCTTCCTGCGATGCGCTCTTCTCCATACCGTTTCTCGTCCTTGGTCCCGAGGCGCCGATACAGGGTGTTACCAACGCGCCGACTCTACTTGGACACGCGACAACGCCCCCGCATTGCGGGGGCGTTGTCAGAGAGCATCCCGGCGGCGTCCTACTCTCCCAGGGGGCTACCCCCCAAGTACCATCGGCGCTGGCGGGCTTAACTGCCGTGTTCGGAATGGGAACGGGTGTCTCTCCGCCGCCATGGCCACCGGAAACTGTGCGCCCTCGAGCCGGAATAGCGACCTCTGAGGTCGACCACCGGCTCGACATGACCGCGATCGGTCACGTTGAGCGTTCCATAGCGAGCACGAGCAAGTTCCCAAGCCCTCGGCCGATTAGTACCGGTCAGCTGAATGCGTTGCCGCACGTACACTTCCGGCCTATCAACGTGGTCGTCTGGCCACGGGCCTTACCAGGTTTACCCTGTGGGAGATCTCATCTTGGAACGAGCTTCGCGCTTAGATGCTTTCAGCGCTTATCCCACCCGAAGGTCGCAAATCAGCAGTGCCCTTGGCAGGACAACTGACACACGAGAGCTTCGTCCATCCCGGTCCTCTCGTACTAGGGATAGCCTTCCTCAAATCTCCTACGGCTGCATCGGATAGGGACCGAACTGTCTCACGACGTTCTAAACCCAGCTCGCGTACCGCTTTAATGGGCGAACAGCCCAACCCTTGGGACCGGCTTCAGCCCCAGGATGCGACGAGCCGACATCGAGGTGCCAAACCTTCCCGTCGATATGGACTCTTGGGGAAGATGAGCCTGTTATCCCCGGGGTACCTTTTATCCGTTGAGCAACGGCGCTTCCACAAGCAACCGCTGGATCACTATGCCCTGCTTTCGCACCTGCTTGACTTGTAGGTCTCGCAGTCAAGCTCCCTTGTGCCATTGCACTCGACGGCTGATTGCCAACCAGCCTGAGGGAACCTTTGGGCGCCTCCGTTACGTTTTAGGAGGCGACCGCCCCAGTCAAACTACCCACCTGACGCTGTCCCTGATCCGGATCACGGACCGAGGTTAGGGTTCCGGCACATAAAGGGTGGTATTTCAAGGTTGACTCCACACTGGCTGGCGCCAATGCTTCAAAGTCTCCCACCTATCCTACACAATATGAACTAAAACTCAACAGCAAGCTGTAGTAAAGGTCCACGGGGTCTTTCCGTCCTGATGCAGCTAACGAGCATCTTTACTCGTACTTCAATTTCGCCGGGTCTGTGGTTGAGACAGTAGGAAAGTCGTTACGCCATTCGTGCAGGTCGGAACTTACCCGACAAGGAATTTCGCTCTGTCTGTTACAACTGATCAATCAGAATTCGATGATCAGCGGACCGGTCGTTTCCGCCGGCCTCCCTATGTCGCCATAGGGTCCGGACCATATCTTCAACTCACAAATCCATGAGTTGGTCGGCGTATGGTCTCTGAGGATTCTCAGGAATTCGGATGGCTTGCGATGGTTGTCTTTGAGTTTCGGTAGAGGGGACAGCTGAAGCAGCCTTCCCCGTTCACAAAACCGGCAACCCATCCGTGGATCCAGAGTCTTTCCTGCTGATTGTCCGCACCTCTCACATTGTTACTGCCGACCATGCAGCTGAATAATACAAAACGGCTGTATCACTCTTGGGCGACGAGTAGTGGAGGATTCACCGGGTTTTCCAGCATATAGCCGACTGCTCATCGTATCGTCACCGATACGTGGGGCAGCACCCCTTTGCCTGCAAAGGGGCATCCCTACCTTAGGCACTTTTGTTACTACCTATTCCGACGACTGGCAGCTTCGCCATTCGTCTGAACAAGCGGCCAGATCATTTCTGCCTGGCTCCCCATGTCGCCATGGGGGTCGGACTGTATCTTCATCTCCGACGATCCGTGCTCAGTGGGAACTGAACCGGTGTTCGTCGGAGAGCCTCGCGTGCAGTCTCTGAGGATCCTGTCAATACGTACTCAATCCTTGTCGGGGATCGAGCACAAGAAATGAATCGGCAGTTTCCTGCTGATCGTCCGCACCGGATGGATTTTCACTGCCCACGCCGGCACCCTATGAAGCAGGTGCGACATGGACGAGTACCACCGGATACTCGGATGTTCCAGCATATAGCGGGGTTTTATAACGGCCAGTGGTGTACAAACCGTTATAGTTACGGCCGCCGTTTACCGGGGCTTAGGTTCAGAGCTTCGCCCGAGGGCTAACCCTTCCCCGTAACCTTCCGGCACCGGGCAGGCGTCAGAGCGTATACATCGTCTTACGACTTCGCACGCTCCTGTGTTTTTAGTAAACAGTCGCTTTCCCCTATTCTCTGCGGCCCCTTCGGACTCGGAACGCGAAGTTCGTCATCCTAGTGAGGCCCTCCTTCTCCCGAAGTTACGGAGGTATTTTGCCGAGTTCCTTAACCACAGTTCTCCCGATCGCCTTGGTATTCTCTACCCGCCCACCTGTGTCGGTTTGGGGTACGGGTTCCGTGCCAGCTCGCTAGAAGCTTTTCTCGGCAGCATGGGATCAGTGACTTCGCCTGGTGTGGCTCGGCATCGCGTCTCAGGATTGATGAGGTCCGGATTTGCCTAGACCTCTCCCTACTCGCTTACCCCAGGACAACCAACGCCTGGGCTCACCTACCCTCCTGCGTCCCTCCTTCGCTATCCGCCACCGGGTCGGTCGGTTCGCCCCGAAGGACAGCCCCTTAGGACACCGGTATTGGATTGGGCGCGGACACGGAAGTACTGGAATATCAACCAGTTGTGCATCGACTACGCCTCTCGGCCTCGCCTTAGCTCCCGACTTACCCTGGGAGGATTAGCCTTCCCCAGGAACCCTTGGGCTTACGGCGGAGGGGTTTCTCACCCCTCTCTCGCTACTCATACCAACATTCTCACTCGACCGCGCTCCACGACGGTTTCCACCGCCGCTTCTCAGCAGGATCGACGCTCCCCTACCACTCCCATCCCGTGACTCCCAAGCGTCAATACGGCGTCCTCGGCGCCGAACCACCGAAGTGATTCATTGCTCTGGACGTCCGATACTCGGGCGGAATGGAAATCCGCAGCTTCGGCTTTTGACTTGAGCCCCGTTACATTGTCCGCGCAGGACCACTCGACCAGTGAGCTATTACGCACTCTTTCAAGGATGGCTGCTTCTGAGCCAACCTCCTGGCTGTCTTCGCGTTCCCACATCGTTTTCCACTTAGTCAAAAATTAGGGGCCTTAGCTGGCGGTCTGGGCTGTTTCCCTCTCGACTAACGAAGCTCATCCCTCGTAGTCTCACTGCCGGGTTCTAAAGCATCGGCATTCGGAGTTTGATTGGGGTCAG